>NZ_JAVAIL010000003.1:0-639859 GCF_030717865.1 Qipengyuania benthica
TTGCCGCCAACTTCCTATCCAGTGTGGCGCTCGCCACTGCCGTCGCCTTCTGGCTGTGAATGAGTCCGAACCCTAGAGGGTGGATTGTATGACGAACTCAAAGCCGAAGAGTGTCCAGAGGAGACCTTCAAAAGGATAGAGTCGGCAAACCTAGGGACCTTCGACTGCTACTGTATCGCATGCAAAAGGGAGACGCCTTTCATCTGTGAGGAGCATGACACGCCGAACCGAGGGGGAGGCCTTCAAAAAGGAAATGCGTTAATCAATCCGCCTCCCGTATTTGCTTTACGTTCGGTCTGTCAGAGATGCTTGAAAACGTACTTCTACGTTTTTCGATACGAGCAAGGCGTGATGACTAAGATTGGCCAGTTTCCTTCGATTGCGGACATTGCCTTCACTGAGCTTCGCGGCATTGAGGCTGGGCTTGAAGAGAGTGACAGAAAGGAACTTGGCAAGGCGTTGGGCCTCTACGCGCATGGCGCCGCTCTAGGAGGATTTGCTTACCTCCGGCGCGTATTTGAGCGAATGATAGATCGTGCCCAGCAGCGGATGGTGGACCAAGGGCGGGCTGTAGAAGAATTCTCTAATCTCAAGATGGCAGAGAAAGTGGCGGCCGTTGCCGATGAGTTGCCCAGTGCGGTAGTTTCCCAGAAGGGCGTGTTCGCTGTGCTTAGCCTCGGCTTACACGAGCTGGACGAAGAAAAGTGCCGAGAGCTTTTCCCGTTAATGAAAGCCGTGATCTTCCAGATGCTGGAAGAAGAAGAGCATCTTCGCAAAAAGGCCAAGTCTGAGCGTGAAACGGCTGGGGCGCTGAGCAAGGTGCTCTCAAGTGGGCTCAAACCACCAATCCCACAGCAAGGATCAACCCCGTGAGCGCGGTCACGATAAGGTGCCATTGGAAGTTGTGAACAACGACCGTTTGCTTGTTCGGCTTAGGTGGAGGATCGGGCACGCGCTCTAGCCGCACAGGCTTACGCTGCGCTGGTACTTGGCTCTTTGGAGGTCTGCGTTTCATAGAATCCACTCACACGAAAAATAGCAATTTCGTTACCGCCGTCATTGCGGTTCGAAGGCCATTCCGTGGTGAGATTCATTTAGGGGGCTTTCCCCTGCCCCGATTCGTAGGCCGGTTTCAGGCGAGGAAGCAAGGATGTTATTTCGCTTTTTTTGCTACCGGCCTGTGGATACCGAAATTCTTCGGCTTCACTGTGAGGTGGACGGCTGTGTTTGTGAGCCGTACTTCCGAGAGGTTCGGGAGTATGTGTGAAGGCGAAAGCAAAACCTGGGAAATCACCGAACATCGGCTGACGATGCGTAAGGAGATTCCTTGAGGGGCATCGGATACCCACTGCTTCCCCATACAAAATGCTCATCTTCGAGCAGCCAATGATATAGATTCCGGTATTTGATATCTGGATGTATCTTAACGCTAACGCCTCCCCGCCGGCCTTTGTCCTCACCGAAAAACGGCAAAACGTAGGGAAAGAATGGCGCTGCTTGGCGACGTCCTGCGAAATGCGCCGTCGTGATTGAAACCACCAAATCGGCTAGCTGTAGGATACGAGAAAGGTGAAACGGCATGCTGACAATTGGGCAGGCCAGCTTTCCAAATTCGGAGTACCGACTTCCTGTGGCAACCATGTCCGCACACACAGATAGATACCGTGCTTCCCCGACCTTATCTCCGCCAGGTCGGTCTATAATCACCATGCCAGTTTGATCGTGACCCAGCCGTCTCTGGAAACGCTCCAATGTCAGGATCAGAGCTGACATTTCATGACTATCCGTACCATCTATGGGCGCGGTACGCGTTCCACACATAGAGACGAAAGCGAACGGATCGAATTCGAGAGCGATTTTTAGAACGGCTCGTATGAGCTGCCCTCTCTGTTAATCTTTCAGATTCGTTTTGAACCAGCTCTTCTTCGGCGGCGACCATTTAAATGCTTCACCTTCCGGTAGACCGAACTCCGATGAACACTCTTGGTTGAGGCGGTTGTTAAGTTCGCTGGCTCTATCAGCGGCGACACTGATTCCTCCGATAGCGACCAAATCATCCATGCCGTCGCGCGCATTATTTTTTTGCTTAGAATCATCTAGAAAAAGCAGGCGAGTATGTCCTGGCATCAAAATCTCGTATCTAGTTGAAGTTAGTTCGAGCTATTCTTTCGACGAACAAGCGGAGCCTCTGCGATCACTGAACTGCGACCGAGGCTAGGAGGGTGGCCGTTCGGACTCGATCCCGTGGGTGCATTTTCAGCGGCATCTCAGCCCCCCGTGTACTGACCGTTTAATTCCGTTTCGTTAAGACTGATCGCAGCATATCAGGACCACGCCTCTTCTCCGAAGCAAGCTAGAACAACGACCGTTTGGCTATCTTGTCCTTTCGAAGCCGCCATTCCGCTCCCCACCCATCACCAGACGTTCGTGCTTAGTTAGCCGCACTCTAAAAGCTGACCGTCGGCTATGAACGGGTTCTGTGCCGAGATCTGCCCAGCGAACGCCCCCGGGCGCCGAAATTCAGCCGGTCGTCACGGCACAGTCAATCACGGGCGCTGAAGCCGCTCGCCAATCTCACCCCAGCCCCGCCCGCTCCAGCAGCCCCGTCGTGCTCGCGTCGAAACTCCCGCCGCCCTTCTCGATCGCCTTCGCCATCTGCTTGCCCAGTTCGACTCCGAACTGGTCGAAGGGGTTGATCCCCATCAGGACCGCGCCGGCGAAGACGCGGTGTTCGTGGAAGGCGATCAGCGCGCCAAGCGTCGCGGCGTCGAAATCGTCGGCGAGGATGGTGGCGCTGGGGCGGTCGCCGGGGGAGTGGCGCGCGGGGTCCTCGCCCTTGTCGCCCGCCATCAGCGCCGCGGCCTGCGCGAAGCAATTGGTCAGCAGGATGCGGTGATGCGCGGGGTCGAGCGCGTCGCCGGGCGCCACGCTGGCGATGAAATCGACCGGGATCAGATGCGTGCCCTGGTGGAGCAGCTGGAACACCGCGTGCTGCGCATCGGTGCCCACCCCGCCCCAGGTCACCGGCGCGGTCGCGCCATCGACGGGCTGCATCTCGGCGGTGACGCGCTTGCCGTTGCTCTCCATCTCGAGCTGCTGGAGATAGTCGGGGAACAGCCCCAGCCGCTCGTCATAGGCGAAGACCGCGCGGGTCTGGCAGCCGCGGATGCGGGTGTAGTAGAGATCGGCGAAGGCGGCGCGCAGCACGAGGTTGGCGCTGCCGTCGGTGTCGCGGAAATGCTCGTCCATCGCCTTCGCGCCGGCGAGGAAGGCGCGGAAATCCTCCATGCCTGCGGCCATGGCGACGGGGAAGCCGATGCTCGACCAGACCGAATAGCGCCCGCCGACGCTTTCGGGGAACGGCAGGATGCGGGTCTCGTCCATCCCCCATTCGACCGCCTTTTCCGGGCTGGCGGTGAGCGCGACGACGCGACCGTAGGGATCGGCGACGCCGTTGTCGGAGAGCCATTTGAGCGCGGAAGCCGCGTTGGTCATGGTCTCGATGGTGGTGAAGGTCTTGCTGGCGACCGCGATCAGAGTTTTCGCGGGATCGCAGGCGGCGAAGGCGGCCTCGAGCGCGACCCCGTCGATGTTGGAGACGACGTGGACGTCGCAATAGGAGAGCTCGCGGCTGAGCGCATCGACGCCCAGCGCGGGGCCCAGCGCCGAGCCGCCGATGCCGATGTGGATCAGGTGGTCGACATCGCCCAGCGCGCCCTGATGGATCGCCTCGACCAGCAGAGCCATCCGCTCGAGCAGCGCCTCGGCCTCCTCCACCTTGGCGGGGTCGCCGACGCCGCGCAGCGTGGCGTGATCGGCGGCGCGGTTTTCGGTCGGATTGACCACCTCGCCCGCGAACAGTTTCGCGCGCATGCCGGCGAAATCCATCGCCTCGGCGAGTTCCTCGAAACCGGCGAGAACCGCGCGATCGAGATGGGTCTTGGACCAGTCGAAGAAGATCCCGCCGGCATCGAGGATCGCGCTCTCATCCTCTGCGCCCTCGGTCCCGCTGCCCAGCTCGATCCGGCCCGAGAGCATGGCGACGCGGTCCGCATCGCCGGGTTCGTCGGTCCCTTCGCCGCCATCGCGGGTGGCGCTGAACAATTCGCGCAAGGTGGGGCGCGGCAGGGCTGCGAGACGGGTCCACAGATCGGCGGGCGAAATCATGCGCAAAAGTCCTTTAATGGCCAGCCCTGCGCGCCTAGGGAATCGCCCCATGAATGGCAAACCCCCACTCGCCGCCACGATCGCATCCGCGCGCGACAGCGGGGCGCAAACCCCGTCCGAAGGTCAAAGGCCTTCCGAGAGCGAAGACCGCGAGGACTGGTGGAGCTTCGCCAAATTCGTGCTCAAGGTGGTGCTGGCGGTGCTGGTGTTCCGCACCTTCCTGTTCGCGCCCTTCACCATCCCCAGCGAGAGCATGCTGCCCGGCTTGTGGAAGGGCGATTATCTGGTCGCGGCGAAATGGCCCTATGGCTATTCCGACGTCTCGATGCCGTTCCAGGCGCCGCTGGTGCCGGGACGGATCCTCGCCGACCTGCCCGAGCGCGGCGACGTCGTGATCTTCAAGCATCCGATCGACGGGACCGATTACATCAAGCGCGCGATCGGTCTGCCCGGCGATACGGTGGCGCTGCGCGGCGGACGGGTGGTGCTCAATGGCGAACTGCTCGAGCAGGAGGTGGTGCGCGAGTTCGATCTGCCGCTGTCGGCCAACACCCAATGCGTGCGCGGGGGGCTGGAAATGCAGACCGCGGCGGGCATGGTGTGTCGCTATCGCATGGCGCGCGAGACGCTGCCTTCGGGGCGCAGCTACCATGTGCTCGACTTCGGGCTGACGCCGCAGGACGATTTCGGGCCGGTGGTGGTGCCGCGCGACCGGCTGTTCGTGATGGGCGACAATCGCGACAATTCGCAGGACAGCCGCTTCGACGCAGCGCCCGGCGGCGGCGTGGGGCTGGTCCCGACCGACCGCCTCGTCGGCCGTGCGAGCATGGTGCTGTGGTCGACCGATGGCGGCGCAGAATGGATCAAACCGTGGACCTGGTTCACCGCCGCGCGCTGGGACCGGATCGGAGAGGGGTTGTGAGCGGCGAGAGCCTCGACCCCGCGGCGCGCGAATGGCTCGATCGCACGGGCTTCGCGGTCGGCGACGAGGGGCTGTGGCGCGCCGCGCTCACCCATGGCAGCCTGGGCGAGGCGAAGGATTACGAGCGGCTCGAATTCCTCGGCGACCGGGTGCTCGGGCTTGCGGTGGCCGACTGGCTCTATGCCCGCAGCGAGGCCCCCGAGGGGCGCTTGTCGCAGCGGCTCAACGCGCTGGTCAGCCGCGAGATGTGCGCCGAGATCGCGCGCGGGCTGGGCCTCGCCGAGCACATCCGCATCTCCAAACAGGCCAGCGCCGATGGCGGGCGCGACAGCGACAACATCCTGGGCGATGTGATGGAATCGCTGCTCGGCGCGCAATTCCTCGAAAACGGCTTCGCTTCGGCGCGCGATCTGGTGCATGAGCTGTGGCGTCCGGCGCTCGAAAGCGGCGCGGGCCAGCGCAAGCATCCCAAGAGCGCGCTGCAGGAATGGGCCGCGGGCAACCAGCGCCGCCCGCCGCAATACGAGGTTACCGGTCGCAGCGGCCCCGACCACGCCGCGCAGTTCACCGTCAGGGTGAGCGTCCACAAGGTCGGCGAGGCCGAAGCGAGCGCGGGCAGCAAGTCCGAGGCGGAACGCGAGGCCGCGCGCCTATTCATGGAGAAATACGGATGACTTTACCGGAATGACCGACGAAGCGATGAAAGAGAACGAAAGCGGCCCCGCCCTGCCCACCCGCTGCGGCGTGGTCGCGGTGCTGGGCGCGCCCAATGCGGGCAAGTCGACGCTGGTCAACCAGCTGGTCGGGCAGAAGGTCGCGATCACCAGCGCCAAGGCGCAGACCACCCGCGCCCGGATGCTCGGCATCGCGCTGCACGAGAGCGACGGCTTCGCGACCCAGATGGTGCTGGTCGACACGCCCGGCATCTTCGCGCCCAAGCGGCGGCTCGACCGCGCGATGGTCAGCGCCGCCTGGGAAGGCGCCGAGGCTGCCGATGCGGTGCTGCTGATGGTCGATCCGCTCAAGCAGCGCCGCCACGAGCTGCTGCCGATGCTCGAGCAATTGAAGAACCGGCCCGAGCGCAAGTTCCTGGTGCTCAACAAGGTCGATAGGGCCAAGAAGGAACCGCTGCTGGCGCTGGCGCAGGAGCTGGGCGAACTGGGCGATTTCGCCGAGATCTATTTCATCTCCGCGCTGACCGGCGATGGGGTGGCCGAGCTCAAGGACGTACTCGCCGGGCTGATGCCCGAAGGCGAGTGGATGTATCCCGAGGACCAGGTCAGCGATGCCAGCGAACGGCTGCTCGCCACCGAGATCACCCGCGAACAGCTCTACAAGCAGCTCCACGAGGAACTGCCCTACGACAGCACGGTGCGCCCGGAGAAATACATCCAGCGCAAGGACGGCAGCCTCGAGATCCACCAGCAGATCGTGGTCGCGCGCGACAACCAGCGCATGATCGTGCTCGGCAAGGGCGGCAGCATGATCAAGTCGATCGGCGCCGCCGCGCGCCAGGAGCTGAGCGAGCTGCTGGGCCAGAAGGTGCACCTGTTCCTCCACGTCAAGGCGACCGAGAACTGGGCGGAAGACAAGGAAATCTACGAGGAAATGGGGCTCGACTGGGTCGGGTAAATGTCCGGAATCTAGCATGTTAGGACTGGACTGGAGGTGCCGAAATCGCTCCAGACCGGGGCATCATGATTACCAGTGGAAGCCACACACCCGGAGTCGACCCAGGCCTCTTCAAAGTGCCGCCATTTGCCGCGATCCGATACGAGCGTCCGGCGGCGACATTGCGCGGCCTCGTTTCGGATTATTTCGTCTTCGATTCCGAAGGACCCGAGGCGCAGAACGTCACCAATTGGATGCTGCCGACCGATCCGGTGATCCGGCTGACGCTGACCTCGGCACCCATTCTGGTCGAAATGGGCGAGGACAGCTGGGTCCGGCGACCGACCGCTGCCTTCTACGGTCCCGCGACCCGGGCCCGCCGGGTGCGCACGAACGGCGGGGTGACCATCGGCGCGGGGCTCACAGCAGCGGGGGTGGCCCGGCTGGCGGATCTCGACCTGTCGCGCCATCGCGACGGCATCGTCGAACTCGAGCGGATCGTCGATGCGCACGCCGCCGCACGGCTTGTCGCCGATTTGCGCGCTTCGGATCAGGGACCTGATGCCAAACCCATCCTTGATGCATTCTTCCTGCAGGCCATGTCTCGACCGCACCGGAGCGAGGGCCGCATCCGGGACTTCGACCGGGCGTTGCGACAGCAAGAACTGGAAACGGCGAGCGATTTCGGTGCCCGGCTGGGCCTGCCGCCCCACACCCTCAGGCGTTTGGCCAACCGCCATTTCGGCTTCCCGTCACAGACGTTGATCGCGCGGACGCGGTTCATGCGCTCGCTGATGGCGATCACCGAAGCGGGCGCCACCAAAGGCTATGCCGCGATCGACGCCGCCTATTTCGACACCTCGCATTTCCTGCGCGATTGCAAGCGTTTCCTGGGCATGACGGCGCGCCAGTTCATGGCGCTGGACACCACCTATCTCGACGTCGTGGTGCGCGCGCGGCGGGCGGTGATCGGCACGGGCAGCCCGATTCTGGACAAGCACGATTAAAGCGCGGGCTGAACGTCGTTATTCCAGCGTCTACCCGGCATCCCAGAGAAGGTCGTCATCCCAGCGGAAGCGGCGATCTCCGTCGGCCTGACCCGACCGCAGCGCTTCCACGAAGCAGATCCCAGCTTTCGCTGGGATGACGATGGGTGGGATAGGCGTTAGCCGTTGATCTCTTCGAATAGATCGCGCCACTCGGGGTTCGCTTGCTCGATCAGCTCGATCTTCCAAGAGCGACGCCAGGCCTTTAGCGCCTTCTCGCGGGCGATGGCGTCTTCGATCGTGGCGTGATGTTCGATCAACACCAGTCGATCGAGGCCGTACCGGCGCGCAAAGGCGGAACCCTTGCCGCTGCGGTGCTGCACCATTCGCGCCGCCAGATCGGCCGTCACGCCGAGATAGAGAACCCCGCGCGGTTTGTTGGTGAGGATGTAGGTGTAGCCGCCTCTGGACATCCAGCCCTCCCCTCGTCATCCCAGCGAAAGCTGGGATCTCTCGCCAGCTTAGCGCCAGCCCGAGACAGATCCCAGCTTGCGCTGGGATGACGCAATGAGCGCATTGGCCGCATTGGTGCCTTACCGCTTCTTCATGATCTCGATCTTGTTCTTCTTGGCGAAGTCCTTGGTCGATTCCTCGCTGCGGTTCAGGGATTTGGCGATTTCCTTGAGGCCCTTGCCCTTGGCGGCAAGGGTGCGGAGCATCCCCGCCTCGTCGGCGCGCCAGGGTTGCTTGTGGCGTTCGAAATGCTCCTTCGCCATCAGTCTTCCGCCTTCTTGGCGGGCGCTTTCTTTGCAGCCGCCTTCTTTGCCGGAGCCTTCTTCTTCGCAGGGGCCTTCTTGGCGGCGGCTTTCTTGGGCGCAGCCTTCTTGGCCGAGGCCTTGCGCTTCTTCTTGACCGGGCCCTTGGCGACCCGCGCGTCGATCAGCGCGATCGCTTCGGCGTCGGTCAGATCCTCCGGCTTGGCGTCCTTGGGGATGGTGGCATTGGTGGTGCCGTCGGTGACATAGGGGCCGTAGCGGCCCGGCATCACCTTCATCTCCGCGCCGCTGACCGGGTGGACGCCGAGCGTCTTGATCGGCTCGGCCTTGCCGCGGGTGCCGCCCTTGCGGTTGGCCGCCTCGGCGAGCAGCGAGACCGCGGCGTTCATGCCGGTGTCGAAGACGTCGCGGGTGCTGGTCAGCTTGGCGTATTTGCCGTCGTGGCGCAGATAGGGGCCGTAGCGCCCGATCGCCGCCTCGATTTCCTTGCCGGTCTCGGGATGGGTGCCGACGATCCGCGGCAGCGCGAGCAGTTTCAGCGCCCATTCGAGATCGAAATCGTCGAGATCCTTGGGGATGCTGGCGCGTTTCGCCTCCTTGCCCTCGCCGAGCTGGATATAGGGTCCGAAGCGCCCGGTCTTGCGCTCGACCGGGAGGCCGGTGGCGGGGTCCTCGCCCATCACCGCATCCTCGGCGGCCTCGTCGCCCTCCCCGCCCGGCTGGGCGAAGCGGCGGGTGAACTTGCACTCGGGGTAATTGGCGCAGGCGACGAAGGCGCCGTAGCGCCCGCCGCGCAGCGCGAGGCGACCGCCCTCACGGCCTTCCTTGTCGCACAGCGGGCAGAAGCGCGGCTCCTTGCCGTCGGCGCGTTCGGGGAAGAGATAGTCGGAGAGATATTCGTCGAGCACCTCGGTGACTTCGGAGGGCTTCTTCTCCATCACCTCTTCGGTCTTGGGCTTGAAGTCTTTCCAGAACGCTTCGAGCAAGGTCTTCCACGCCTCGTTCCCGGCGGACACCTCGTCGAGATCGTCCTCCATCCCGGCGGTGAAATCATAGGCGACGTAGTTCGGGAAGAAGCGTTCGAGGAACGCCGTCAACAAGCGACCGCTTTCCTCGGCGAAGAAACGGTTCTTCTCCATCCGGACATATTCGCGGTCGCGCAGCGTCTGGATCGTGCTGGCGTAGGTGGACGGGCGGCCGATGCCCAGTTCCTCGAGCCGTTTCACCAGCGAGGCTTCGGAGAAGCGCGGCGGCGGCTGGGTGAAGTGCTGATTGGCTTCCACAGCGGTCTTGGCAGGCGCATCGCCCTTGCGCAGCACCGGGAGCAGGCCCTCGTCCTCGTCCTCCGCCTTGTCGTCGAAGCCTTCCTGATAGACCGCGAAATAGCCCGGAAACTTCACCACCTGGCCGGTGGCGCGGAGCTCGTGCCGGCCGGTCGCATCGCGCAAGGTCACGGTGGTGCGTTCGAGCTGCGCGGTCGCCATCTGGCTGGCCATGGCGCGCTTGAAGATCAGGTCGTAAAGCTTGGCTTCGTCCCCGCTGCCCGCTCGATCTTTGCGGAAATCGGTCGGGCGGATCGCTTCGTGCGCTTCCTGCGCGTTCTTGGCCTTGGTGCTGTAGAAGCGCGGTTTCTCGGGGCGATAATCGTCGCTGAACCGCTCCACGATGGCATCGCGCGCGGCCATGATGGCACTCATGTCCATCTGCACGCCGTCGGTCCGCATGTAGGTGATCGCGCCTGCTTCGTAGAGCGATTGCGCCAGCCGCATGGTATGGCTGGCGGAGTAGCCGAGCTTGCGCGAGGCCTCCTGCTGCAGCGTCGAGGTCGTGAAGGGCGGCGCGGGGTTGCGCTTCAAGGGCTTGGTCTCGACGTCCTCCACGGTGAAGCGTCCGTCGTCCACCGCCTGCTTCACCGCCGCGGCGCTGGCCTCGTCGCCCAGCGTCAGCTTTTCCAGCTTCTTGCCGTCGAACTTCACCAGCCGCGCATCGAACGCGGTGCCGTCGTGCTGGAGCTTGGCCAGCACGCTCCAGTATTCGTCCGCGCGGAAAACCTCGATCTCGCGCTCGCGTTCGCAGATCAGCCGCAGCGCGACCGACTGCACCCGGCCCGCGCTTTTGGCACCCGGCAGCCGCCGCCACAGCACGGGGCTGAGCGTGAAGCCATAGAGATAATCGAGTGCGCGGCGCGCCAGATAGGCGTCGATCAGCGGCTGATCGAGCTCGCGCGGGGCCTTCATCGCCTCGGTCACCGCGGTCTTGGTGATCGCGTTGAAGGTCACCCGATCGACCTTGGCGGGCAGCGTCTTGCGCTTGGCCAGCAGTTCGCGGACATGCCAGGAAATCGCCTCGCCCTCGCGGTCGGGGTCGGTCGCGAGCACGAGCCGCGTCGCCTGTTTGGCGGCGTCGCTGATCTCCTTGAAGCGGCTCTGCTTGTCGCGATAGAGTTCCCAGTCCATCGCGAAATCCTCGTCCGGGCGGACGCTGCCATCCTTGGGCGGCAGGTCGCGGACATGGCCGTAGGAAGCCAGGACCTTGAAGTCCTTGCCGAGGTATTTCTCGATGGTTTTCGCCTTGGCGGGCGATTCGACGATGACGAGTTGCATGAGTGTCTGGAACGTCCCTTACGTGTGCGTATGCGTATACGCGCGAAAATGGGGTCGGGATTCGCGAGGCGTCAAGCGCGATATTCGCGAACGATGCAGGAGCGGCGGCGGGTGGACAGGAGGATGGATTGCTGAGCCGGGCGGCGGAGGCGATCCGCTCCTGACTCGCTTCGCGCGCGATTTACAAGGGGTTTGCCAGCGCAGCTTCGGTTCGCGCGATGTAATCGCGGGTCAGCGGGAGAACCCGGCGGTCGCGGCAGTACTGGATCTGGTAATTGCACATGCCGCCGTTTTCGAAGCTCGAGGTCGCCCCGGCAAGGTAGAAGGTCCACATCCGGAAGAAGCGTTCGTCGTACATCGCGACGATCTCGTCACGATGGGCCATGCAATTGGCGTACCACGCCCGCAGGGTCTTGGCGTAATGCAGCCGCAACATCTCGGTGTCGCTGGCGATCAGGCGGAATTTCTCGCTCGCGGCGACCGTCTCCGACAGCGCGGGGATATAGCCGCCGGGAAAGATGTATTTGCGGGTGAAGGCGTCGGTCGTCCCGGGCGATCCGATCCGACCGATCGTGTGCAGCAGCATCACCCCGTCGTCGGCGAGCAGATTGGCGCAGGCCTTGAAGAAGGTCGGGAATTGCGGCCGCCCGACATGTTCGAACATCCCCACCGAGACCAGGCGATCGTAGCGCTTCCCGCGTTCGGGCAGTTCGCGGTAATCGACCAGTTCGAAGGCGACCCGGTCGGCCACGCCCGCTTGTCCGGCGCGTTCCTCGGCCAGGGCCAGCTGTTCGCGCGATAGCGTGATGCCGGTCACCTGGATATCGAACTTGCGCGCGAGGTAGATCGCCATCCCGCCCCAGCCGCAGCCGATGTCGAGCACGGTCTGCCCATCGCGTAGCGCCAGCTTGGCGGCGATATGCGCGAGCTTGGCCTCCTGCGCCTGCGCCAGCGTCTCGACCCCCTCGCCCCAATAGCCGCAGCTGTATTGCATATGTTCGGGATCGAGCATCAGGCGGTAGAGATCGTTTCCGATGTCGTAGTGATGCGAGACATTGCGCTGCGATCGCAACCGGTCGTTGAGCGCTTCGCGGGCGAAGGCGATCCGGTTGCCGAAACGGCGCAGCGGACTGGGTTCGCCGATCGATCCACCGCGATCCCACGGTGCGTTGGTGCGCAGCAGCTCGACCAGTTCCATGATCCCGCCCCGCTGCAGCGTCAGGCGACCGTCCATATAGGCTTCGGCAGCGCCGAGGCGGGGATCCATGACGATGTCGCGCGGCACGCGCTTGTCGGCGAAGGTCAGCGCGACATCGGGGAAACCCTCCGCCGGGTCACCGAAAGAGGTCCTTGTGCCGTCGGCGAAGGTGACCTGAAGGGTGCCCCGCTTCACGATCGAGGCAAGATAGCGGCTAACCAGAGTCTTGCTCATGGGGAGCGATTACTATTGCCCGGATCCCCCGACGGCCACTCCTTTTTCGCTCCGGCGGTTCGCTGCCCGAACGAGCGCTCTGCTCAGGCCGTCAACGAAACCCGCCCCGCTGCGTGGCGCTCGAGCCGGCCGGCGATCTCCAGTTCGAGCAGCGCGAGTTGCACCGCCGCCGCGCTGGTCCCCGACTGGCGGATGAGCTCGTCCACTGCGACCGGGGCGGTGGTGAGCAGCGCTTCGATCTTTGCTGGCTCCGCCTCGGCCAGTTCCTCGGGCGCGCAATCGAACGCCGCGGCGGGTTCGCGGAAGGTCGAGCGCGGCACGCCGTCGAAGCCCGAGAGCAGTTCGATCACGTCCTCGGGCGATTGCACCAGCACCGCGCCTTCGCGGATCAGGTGATTGCCGCCATGGCTGCGCGGCTCGAGCGGGCTGCCGGGGATCGCCATCACCTCGCGCCCCGCCTCGCCCGCCAGCCGCGCGGTGATGAGGCTGCCCGATTTGACCGCTGCTTCCACCACCAGCGTGCCCGCCGCGAGCCCGGCGATGATCCGGTTGCGGCTGGGGAAATGGCTGCCGCGCGGCTCGGTGCCCGGCGGCTGTTCGGCGAGCAGCAGGCCCTCGCTCGCGATCCGTTCCTGCAGCGCGGCATGCTGAGGCGGATAGGCGATGTCGATACCGCTGGCGATCACGCCGATGGTGCGGGGAAACGCACCCTGGTGCGCCGCACCGTCGATCCCGCGCGCCAACCCCGAGACGACGGTGAACCCCGCCTCCCCCAGCGCGGAGGCGAAATCGCGCGCCAGCTTGACCGCCGCGGCGCTGGCGTTGCGCGCGCCGACCATCGCGACGCAGGGCTGCGAGGACAGCGCCAGGTCGCCGCGCCAGGTCAGGATCGGCGGCGCGCTTTCGAGCTGGGCCAGCAGCGCGGGATAGTCAGGCTGGTCGTGGAACAGGTATTTCGCGCCCGCCTTGCGCACCGCCTCGATCTCGCGCTCGATGCTCTGGGCGGGAGCGGCGCGATAGGCGCGTCCGCCGCGGCTGCCGAGTTCGGGCAGCGCCGCGAGCGCCTCGACCGCACTGCCGAACCGCGCGAGCAGCTGGGTGTAGCTGACTGGGCCGATATTGGGCGAGCGCAGCAGGCGGATGCGGGCGAAGGCTTCGGCCTGGTCGAGCGCTCCGGCCATCCCGTCATCCCAGCGGAAGCTGGGATCTCCCGCAGGTCGGGCGCCGGGAGGAGAGCGATCCCAGCTTTCGCTGGGATGACGGAAAGGCCCTGGGCGTCACCCCTTGCTGCCCACCCGAGGCTCGGTCCCGGCAGCCAGCCGCTTGAGATTGGCGCGGTGGAGCCAGATCACCAGCAGCGCGATCAGCGCCAGCACCGGCACGAAGGCGGGGTAGCCGAGCAGCGCCGCGGCCAGCGCCGCAGCGACCACCGCGCACATCCCCGCCAGCGAGCTGATCCGCGATGCCGCCAGCACGCCCAACCAGACCAGCCCGTAGGCCAGCCCCAACGGCCAGGCGAGGCCGAAGCAGACCCCCGCATTGGTCGCGACGCCCTTGCCCCCCTTGAAGCCCAGCCAGACCGGAAAGCAATGCCCCAGCACCGCTCCCAGCGCCGCGGCGGGGACCGGGCCGAAATAAGCCGCTGCGCCTTCGGGCTGTGCGAACAGCCGCCAGGCGAGCAACACCGCGAAAAAGCCCTTGGCGAGATCGAGCAGCAGCACCGCCGCCGCCAGCCCCTTGCTCCCGGTGCGCAGCACATTGGTCGCGCCGATATTGCCGCTGCCGATCTGCCGGATGTCGCCCTTGCCGCCGAGCCTGGCGAGGATCAGTCCGAAGGGGATCGAGCCCAGCCCGTAGCCGAGCAGCGCGGCCCAGAGTGTAGCGATCGTGAACTCGGTACCCATGTCTGCGCGATCCCCCACAATCGGTTCGGGCGCCCCTTGTCCAAACGCCGCCCTTTCGCCTACCGCATCTACCGGAAGCAAGGCCCTTTCGACAAGCTCAGGACAAACGGAATTGGACAAACCCGAGCCGCATACCCCGATCCTGGTGTTCGATTCCGGCGTCGGCGGACTGACGGTGCTGGCGCAATTGCGCAAGCTGCTGCCGCAGGCGCCGGTGATCTATGCCGCCGACATGGCCGGGCTGCCCTATGGCGCCAAGAGCGAGGCCGAGGTGGCCGCGCGGGTCGCGGGGCTGCTCGGACGGATGGCCGAACGCTACCAGCCGCGGCTGATCTGCCTCGCCTGCAACACCGCCAGCACGATCGCGTTGGGCATGGTGCGCGAAGTGCTCGAGACACCGATCGTGGGCACGGTGCCCGCGATCAAGCCCGCGGCCGCGCTCACCAAAAGCGGCACCTTCGGCCTGCTCGGCACCGAAGCGACCATGCGGCAAGCCTATGTCGACGAACTCGAACGCGAGTTCGCCAAGGGCAAGGTGCTGCTGCGCCACGGCGCCAACGGGCTGGTGCCGCTGGCCGAGGCGAAACTGCGCGGCGAGCCAGTGTCGGTCGATGCGGTGGCGCACGAAGCCAAGGGGCTGGTGCTCCAGCAGGGCGGCGAGGCGATCGACACGGTGGTGCTCGCCTGCACCCATTTCCCGTTGCTGGCGGAGGAGCTGCGCGCCGCCTTCGGCGAGGACGTCACCCTGCTCGACGGATCGGAAGGCATCGCGCGGCGGATCGTCGCGCTGACGCAGGGCCAGCGCTTCGAGCGCAGCCGCTCCGATTTCGCGGTCACCACCGGCGACCTCGCGGATTTCAGGAAGCTGGCCGCGGCCTTCGCGGCGCAGAAGATAACCCGGCTCGAAAGCTTCTGAACCCTTGCGAGTCATTCGCAAAGATCGCGGTGGCAAATCGCCCGAATTCTCCCTAGATCGACCTCCGAAATTGCCGCCGCTGGCGGCGCGACGAAGCGGTGACGCGTGAACTACGGACAGGTTTTCGACCAGGCGATCGACCGGCTGCATGCCGAGGGCCGCTATCGGGTGTTCATCGACATCATGCGCAACAAGGGGGCCTACCCCAATGCGCGCTGCTTCCACGGCCACAACGGTCCCAAGCCGATCACGGTGTGGTGCTCCAACGACTATCTCGCGATGGGGCAGCACCCCAAGGTGATCGAGGCGATGGAAAACGCGCTGCACGATGTCGGCGCCGGTTCGGGCGGCACGCGCAACATCGGCGGCAACACCCATTTCCACATCGAGCTCGAGCGCGAGCTGGCCGATCTTCACGGCAAGGATGGCGCGCTGCTGTTCACCAGCGGCTACGTCTCCAACGACGCTACGCTCTCGACGCTGGCCAAGCTGCTGCCGGGCTGCGTGATCTTCTCCGACGAATTGAACCATGCCAGCATGATCGCCGGCATCCGCAATTCGGGCTGCGAGAAGCGGGTGTTCCGCCACAATGATCTCGAGCATCTCGAGGAACTGCTCGCCGCCGAGGACGAGTCCGCCCCCAAGCTGATCGCTTTCGAGAGCGTCTATTCGATGGATGGCGATGTCGCCCCGGTCCACGCGATCTGCGATCTCGCCGAGAAATACAACGCGCTGACCTATATCGACGAGGTCCATGCGGTGGGCATGTACGGCGCGCGTGGCGGCGGGATCACCGAGCGCGACGAGGCGGCGCATCGGATCGACATCATCGAAGGCACGCTGGGCAAGGCCTTCGGGGTGATGGGCGGCTATATCGCGGCCGACAACCGCGTGATCGACTGCATCCGCTCCTATGCGCCCGGCTTCATCTTCACCACCTCGCTAAGCCCCGTGCTGGTTGCGGGCGTGCTCGCGTCGGTCAGGCATCTCAAGGGGTCGAGCGAGGAGCGCGAGGCGCAGCAGGCCAATGCCGCGATGCTCAAGGCGATCCTTGGCGAGCGCGGGCTGCCGGTGCTGCCTTCGACCACGCATATCGTGCCCTTGATGGTGGGCGATCCGGTGCGCGCCAAAAAGATCAGCGACATTCTGCTCGCCGAATACGGCGTCTATGTGCAGCCGATCAACTTCCCCACCGTGCCGCGCGGGACCGAGCGGCTGCGGTTTACGCCCGGCCCGGCGCATACGGTCGAGATGATGCACGAACTGGGCGAAGCGCTGGTCGAGATCTGGACGCGGCTGGAAATGGACCTCGCCAAGGCCGCCTAGCCCGCGCTGCCTGACCTGCAAGGGATTTGCGCAAACCCGCCGCTGCGCTACCACGCCTGCAATAACGCAGGAGAGAGTATGAGCGGGACGCCCGAACAGACCTATGCCGAAATCGTGAGCGGTCGTCGCTCGACGCGCGGCTACCTCGACAAGCCGGTTCCGCGGGCACTGATCGAGGAAGTTCTTGCCCTAGCCATGCGCTCGCCATCCTCGATGAATACGCAGCCGTGGCATTTGCACGTCATCACCGGCGAACCGCTCGACCGCATCCGCAAGGGCAATACCGAGCGCATTCTCGCGGGCGAGCCCGACAGCCGCGAGTTTCGCCGCGGTCAGCCCTTCGCCGGCGTCCACCGCGATCGCCAGATCGGCGTCGCCAAGCAGCTGTTCGGCGCCATGGGTATCGAACGCGACGACAAGGAAGCACGTCAGGACTGGGTGCTGCGCGGCTTCCGCCAGTTCGATGCACCCGTCTGCGTGATCGTGGCGTACGACCGCGAACTCTCCGAAAGCGACGACACCGCTTTCGACTGCGGCGCGCTGACCACCTGCCTCGTCAACGCGGCGTGGTCGCGCGGCCTGGGCTGCGTGATCAACTCGCAAGGGATCATGCAGAGCCCGGTGGTGCGCGAGCACGCCGGCATTCCCGACGATCAGGTGATCCTGAAGGCGGTGGCGATGGGCTGGCCCGACGAGGAGTTCCCGGCGAACGCAGTGGTGAGCACCCGCAAGCCGCTGGAGGAAGCGGCGCGGTTCGTCGGCTTCGACGATCGGCAAGAGTGACCTGAAAGGCCGAGATTTCCCGGCAAAAAACCGCAACAGCGCCCAGATACCCAAAGGCCGCAATGAATAACAATTGTTAACTTAACTATTGTCCGATTTGCGTGGCGTAAAATATCCCAGGAATATCCGCAATTCTCGGAACGCCATCCACTCGGCTCCGTTCATTGACCATACACGCAGTCAAGAATGGAGATACTATGGCGGAGATTCCGATCGAGAAAAAATCCGGATCCAAATGGCTTTGGATCCTGCTGGCGTTACTTGCGCTGGCCCTTATCGCCTGGTGGCTTCTGGATAACGACGGCGACGACGTCGTAGAATACACAGACGAAACCGTAGTTGCGGACACCGTACCCGTAGCAACCAGCATGCTGGTTGTCGGAGAGAGCGTCGATCTGGACGCGGTGGAAGTGACTGGACTTGCCGGCGACATGGCGTTCTACATCGAAATGAACGGCGAGCGCGTACCGGTGTTCTTCGATCAGGTCCCGACTCCCGGTGACGCGACCGAAGGGGAATACGACATCAACCCCGGTTCGATCCTCAACATCGAGGGCGAAGTCCGCTCGGCGACCGATACGCTTCCGGCCAATGCCGATCCGTCGATCCTCGGCACCTCGCAGAACTACATTTTCGCAAATTCGATCGAGATGGTCGGTAGCTGATACCGGCGGCGGTTCTCTGCCGTAACGACCCCCCGATCCTCACAATCAACTCAGGAGAAACATCATGCGCCACGACAAACGATACGAAAAGCTCGACGCCCTCGGCGACTGGAAGCTCGAGCACAAATCGCAGGACATCCGCGGCATGCCGCTGGTCAGCCCCGCAGGTGAACAATTCGGCATCATCGACGATCTGCTCGTCGATCGCGACAACGAACGCGTGATGGCCGTTCGCCTCGAAGATGGCCGCGTCACCCCGGTCGAACCGCTCGACATCCACGACAATTGCGTCGTCTATGGCGAAGAAGCGGTCGCCTATGCCGATCGCGGCGTCAAGGAAGGCCATGTGGTCGACGAAGAAGTCGTCCCCGTCGTCGAAGAGCGCGTGGCCGTGGGCAAACGCGTTGCCGATCGTGGCCGCGTCATCAACGTCCACACCGATGTCGTCACCGACAAGGTCAGCGAAGACGTGCACCTGCGCACCGAGAACGTCTCGGTCGAGAAGCGACCGGTCGATGATCGCCGCGTATCCACCAAGGATGCCAATGCGATGCTCGACGGCAAGTCGGTCACCATGACCGAGCGCAACGAAGAAGCCGTGGTCGCCAAGGACGCCGTCGTCACCGACGAAGTCGTGGTCAAGAAGACCGCCGGCGACAAGGTCGAACACGTCGATGAAACCGTCCGCAAAACCAAGGTCGACGTCGACACCGACGACGCCCGCCGCCGCTAACCGCGTGCGATAGGTAAGGAATGGGCCGGCAGCGGAGACCCCGCTCCCGGCCCTTTTCCGTTCAGGATGGAGCCCCAGAGATGACAAGAACCGACAAGACAGATCCCGCCCGCGGAACGGTCGTGAAGGAAGCGGTCCTCCCGGTCGTGGAGGAACGCGTACGGATCGACAAGACCGTCGAACAGGGTCGCACCGTAACGGTGACGACCCGCCCGGTAACCGAGACCGAAACACTGAGCCAGAAGCTGGCGCACGAACGCGTGACCGTGGAGCGCGTCCCCATCGGCCAGGTGGTCAGCGAAATGCCCTCGGTCCGCGAGGAAGGCGACCTGACCGTGATCCCGGTGGTCGAGCAACGCGCCCGGGTGGTGGTGGAACAGGTGCTGGTCGAGGAGATTCACCTGCGCCGCACGCGAGAGGAAACCGTCGAGAATTTCGAGGTCGAGCGTCAGCGGACCGAGGTCGATATCGACGAATGATCCGCCAGCAATAAGAACGACGCGGGGCGGGAGCGAACTCCCGCCCCGCTCGCGATTATCGCAGGCTCACCACATTGTCGCTGACCTTGCGCGCCCGGCTGCCGTCATAGAGGCTGGCCATCGGCTCGTCCTCGACGATCAGGCTCTGGGTTGCGCCGAAGCCGTTGAAATCGGTCTTCATCGCCGCGCCATAGGCGCCCAGCATGCCGATCTCGATATAGTCGCCCGCCTGGATGTCCTCGGGCAGCGCGAAGGGACCGGGCATGTAGTCGGCATCGTCGCAGGTCGGCCCGTAGAACGCGAATTCCGCTTCGGGCTTTATGAGGTCGTCCTCGAGCGCGCGGACCGGGAATTTCCAGTCGACATGCGCGGCATCGAACAATGCGCCATAGGCACCGTCGTTGATGTAGAGTTCCTCGCCGCGACGCTTTTCGACCTTGACCACCAGCGACGAATATTCCGCGCACAGCGCACGGCCCGGCTCGCACCAAAGCTCGGCGTTGTAGGCGATCGGCAGCGCGTAGAAATGCTGGTGGATGATGGTGAAATAGTCTTCCAGCGGCGGCGGCTCGAGCCCGGGATAGACGCTGGGGAAGCCTCCGCCGACGTCGATCATGTCGATCACCACCGATGCCTCGGCGATCGCCGCGCGGGTACGGTCGAGCGCCTGGACATAGGCGAACGGGCTCATCGCCTGACTGCCGACGTGGAAACACACGCCCAGCCAGTCCGCATGCTGGCGCGCCTGCTGGAGCAACAGCGGCCCCTCGGTGAGGTCGCAGCCGAACTTGCTGGCAAGGCTGAGCTCGGAAAATTCGGAGGACACGCGCAGCCGGACGCACAGCCGCAGATCGGTGGCCGCTTCCCCGGCATCGTCGGTGCAGGCAGCGACGATCTTCTCCAACTCCTCGACGCTGTCGAGGCTGAAGGTTTTGACCCCGTGGACCCGGTAGGCCTCACGGATCGCGCTCGGCGCCTTGATCGGGTGCATGAAGCACAGCACCGCTTCGGGCAGGATGCCGCGCACCAGCCGCACCTCGGCGATCGAGGCGACGTCGTAATGCGTCACCCCGGCGTTCCAGAGCACGCGCAGCAGCTCGGGCGAAGGATTGGCCTTCACCGCATAGAGCGACTTGCCCGGAAACTTCTCGACGAAGAAGCGCGCCGCACGCGTGGCAGCGTGCGGACGGTTGAGAATGACGGGTTCGTCAGGCGCGAGAGCGCGAACTACGGACCGGGCGTCGGGATAGGTGAGCAATTCAAGGGACCCCCAAAACGGTTAGGTTTCGTGACACTGCCTAGCGGTCGTGAGTCCCACCCTTGTTGAAGGGGCTTCGGCAGCGGAGGAGCGCATGTAGGGCCTGCGCGTGCAAAAGCAAGCGGATTCCCCGCGGCCAGCAACGGCCGGTCGCAGCGACATTTCAGGACAGCCGGTTGCGGAAATCCTCATAGCCGAAGCTCCTGACCAGTTCGAGCGCATCGCTGTCGCTGTCCCACAGCCAGATCGAGGGCAGCGGGACGCCGTTGAATGTGTTGGTCTTGACCATCGAATAATGCGCCTGGTCGAGGAATGCGATCCGCTGCCCCGGTTCGGCAGGCACCGGCAGGCGGTAGTCGCCGATCACGTCGCCCGCGAGGCAGGAGGAACCGCCCAGCCGCACTGCACTGCCCTCGCCGGTCTCGTGGAGCCCCGTCTCGTTCAGCATGGCCGGGCGATAGGGCGCCTCGATCACATCGGGCATGTGGCAGGTGGCGGAGACATCGGTGATCGCGAAGGGGACCTCGTTGACCCCGGTGTCGAGAATCGTCCCGACCAGGATGCCGGCATCGAGCGCCACCGCCTCGCCCGGCTCGAGATAGATTTCGGCGCCGGTGTCCTCTTTCGCGTCGCGCAGGAACTCGATCAGCTCATCGCGCTGGTAATCGGCGCGGGTGATATGGTGCCCACCGCCCATGTTGATCCATTTGAGCTGGCCGAAATAGGGTTCGATCGCATCGAATACCCGGTCCCAGGTCTGCGCCAGCGGCTCAAAATCCTGTTCGCACAGATTGTGGAAATGGATTCCCTCGACACCCTCCATATGCTCCTCGGTGAGCTGGTCGAGCGGGAAGCCCAACCGCGAGCCGGGGCTGGAGGGATCGTAGCGCGGCACTTCGCCGGTGGGGACCTGCGGATTGATGCGCAGGCCGACGTCGAAATCGCCGCCGGTCGCCCGCGCCTGGTCCATGATCAGCGCCGCGCGGCGCATCTGCGCGGGCGAATTGAAGATCAGGTGGTCCGAAAGCCGGCAGATCTCCTCGAGATCCTCGGGCTTGTAGGCGGCGCAATAGGTGGCGATCTCGCCATCGTAGAACTCGCCCGCGAGCCGCGCTTCCCACAGCCCCGAAGCGCAGACCCCGTCGAGATATTCGCCGATCAGCGGCGCGACCGACCACATCGAAAAGGCCTTGAGCGCCGAGAGCACCTTGATGTCGGCGGCGTCGCGGATCTCGGCCAGCACCTGGCAATTCGCGCGCAGCTTCGCGGCATCGACCACGAAAGCGGGGCTGTCGACGCGCGAGAGGTCGAACTGCGCAAAGGCGCCCGGATCGCCGGCTTTGGTTTCCATCTTTGTTATCCCGTCAGTCGTTTCGCGCAGAGAACGCAGAGTAGCAGAGCACGCCGAGTTAGTCCGGCCGGTAGTTGTTGACCATCCGCCGGATACCGTCGCGCATGGTCGCCGCGGAGAAATTGAGCAGCAGCCCTACGGGCTGTTGGGTCAATCGAAGATAGGTCAGCAGCTGCTTTGCGTGCGCTTTGCTCAGCTGCTCGACCGACTTGATTTCCAGTATCAAGCGTTCGTCCACCAGGATATCGATCTTGAATGCCGCGCCGAAGGCGTGGCCATCGAATTCGATCGGCACCGGCACCTGCCTCTGCACAAGAAGGCCCCGTTTCTCCAAGCGGCCCGCGAGCACAGTTTCGTAAATACTCTCGAACAATCCCGGGCCAAGCTCGCGGTGAATCCCTATCGACTCTTCGATCACGGCAGAGGAAATTTCGTCGATCGACATTCACCCCCCCCCGCGCTCTCTGCTCCTCAGCGTTCCCTGCGCAAACCGAACCCTAGAACCCCACCGGCCCCTCGAGCTCCGCGACGTTCCACGGCAGGCCGTGCGCGTTGAGCATCTCCATGAAGGGATCGGGGTCGAATTCTTCCATGTTGAACACGCCCCCCTGTCCATTCGGGCCCTTCCACGCGCCCTGCAGCACCATCGCGCTGCCGATCATCGCGGGAACGCCGGTGGTATAGGAAACCGCCTGGTTGCCCGTCTCGGCATAGGCATCCTCGTGGTCGCAGATATTGTTGATGTAGAAGGTCTTCTCGCCCCCCTTTTCACCATTTGGCCCGTCGAGCGCCTCGCCGGTCGCGATGACGCCGATATTGGTCTTGCCCTTGGTGGTCTCGCCCAGCGATTCGGGCTTGGGCAGCACCGCGGCGAGGAACTGCAGCGGGACGATCTCGCGGCCCTGGTATTTGACCGGCTCGATGCTGGTCATCCCGACGTTCTGCAGCACGGTGAGATGCGTGATGTACTGGTCGCCGAAGGTCATCCAGAAGCGCGCGCGCTCCAATTCGGGGACGAAGCGCGCGAGACTTTCGAGTTCCTCGTGATACATCATGTACATGTTCTTGGGGCCGACGGCCTCGAAGTCGAATTCGACCTTTTTGGCCAGAGCGGGGGTTTCGACAAAGGCACCGTTTTCCCAGTGGCGCGCGGGCGCGGTGATTTCGCGGATGTTGATCTCGGGGTTGAAATTGGTGGCGAAATGCTGGCCGTGGTCGCCGCCATTGCAGTCGAGGATGTCGAGCTGGCGGATGGTCTTCAGCTTGTGCTTCTTGAGCCACATCGTGAACACCGATGTGACGCCGGGATCGAAGCCCGATCCCAGCA
The DNA here is from genome assembly GCF_030717865.1 of Qipengyuania benthica. NCBI lineage: Bacteria > Pseudomonadati > Pseudomonadota > Alphaproteobacteria > Sphingomonadales > Erythrobacteraceae > Qipengyuania > Qipengyuania benthica. The sequence continues at coordinate 23,240 of NZ_JAVAIL010000003.1, forward strand.
GCGCCATGATCCCGGCCTGCTTGAAGCGGTCGTGATAGGCCCATTGCCATTTGTACTCGAACCTGGCCTCGTCCTTGGGCTCGTAATTCGCGGTGTCGAGATAGTGCACACCGGCCTCGAGACAGGCGTCCATGATCGGCAGGTCCTGATAGGGCAGCGCCAGATTGACCACCAGGCTGGGCTGCACCTTGCGGATGAGGTTGACCATCGCCGGAACTTCCTCGGCGTCGATCTCGTAGGTGGCGACGTTCTGGCCGGTGCGCTCCTTGACGCTCTGGGCGATGGAATCGCATTTCGATTTGGTGCGGCTGGCGAGATGGATGTCCGCGAAGATATCCGCATTCATCGCCATCTTGTGCACGCATACCGAACTGACGCCGCCCGCGCCGATGACCAGGACTGTCGACATAATAACTCCATTGCTTGCCCGACCGGCGCGCTCGCGGGGCCGATCCGTGATGCTTGCTCACATAGGGAAATGCGCTAGCCCCGCAACATGATCCGAGAAACCATCCGCATGCCCACCCGAGAAGGCGTCCTTGCCGCCGCCCAGAGCATCGCCGCGATCCTGCCGCCCACCCCGCTGCTCCCGGTCGAGATCGCCGGGGTGCGCTGCCACGCGAAGGCCGAAACGCTGCAGCCGGTGGGCGCGTTCAAGATCCGCGGCGGCTGGTGGCGCTTGTCGAACCTGACGCCCGAGGAGCGCAAGCGCGGCGTGGTGGCGGTGTCGAGCGGCAATCACGCGCAAGGCGTGGCCTGGGCAGCGCGGCGGCTGGGAATTCCCGCAGCGATCGTGATGCCACGCAACGCGCCCAGGGTGAAGCTCGAGGCGACCAGGGCGCTGGGCGCGGAGATCGTGCTCTACGAGCGCCCCGGCGAGGATCGCGACGAGGTCGCCGCGCGCGAGGTCGAGCGGCGCGGTGCGGTGCTGGTCCATGCCTTCGGCGATGCATGGGTGATCGAGGGCCAGGGCAGCGCGGGGATCGAGATCGCGGCCCAGCTGGGCGGCGAGCCGTCGCGGATCCTCGTGTGCTGCGGCGGCGGCGGGCTGGCGGCCGGGCTCGCACTCGCCTGCCCGGGCAGCGCCATCGTGCCCGTCGAGCCCGTAGGCTGGGACATGGTCGGACAGGCGCTCGCCAGCCGAGAAATCGTCCGCGTGGGTGCCAATCCGCCCGCGACGATCTGCGACGCGCTCCAGCCCGATGCGACCAAGCCGATCAATCTGGCGGTGCTGCAGGACCGCGCCGAGCCGGGCATCACCGTCACCGACGAGGAAGTTCGCGCGGCTCAGCGCTTCGCGTTCTCGACGCTGCGGCTGGTGGTCGAACCGGGCGGCGCGGCGGCGCTGGCGGCGGCGCTGGCGGGCAAGGTTACGCTCGACGAACGCAGCGTGGTGATGCTGACCGGGGGCAACACCGATGCCGCCAGCTTCGCCGCGACGATTGCCGGAACCGGCGCACCGTAAACAGCGCGTTTGACAATCTTCCGCCGCCGCCTAGTTTCGCGCGCAACAGGGAGGAACTTCAATGCAAGCTCAAATGCTCGCGCCGGCCGCCGTGCTGGTGCTGTGGACTCTCATCATGCTGTTCTGGATGGCGTTCACCCGCCTGCCCGCGATGAAGGGCCTGGGTGGCGGGTTGAAGGACGCCAAGCCCGGCGGCCGAGGTCAGGATCTCGATGGCGTCATTCCCGACAAGGTCCAGTGGAAGGCGCACAATTACATTCATCTGCACGAGCAGCCGACCATCTTCTATGCCACCGCGCTGATCCTGGCGGTGATGGGCGCTGGCGCGCTGGATGTGGTGCTGGCGTGGATCTACGTCGCGCTGCGGATCGTCCACTCGGTCTATCAGGCGACCGTCAACGTCGTGAAGATCCGGTTCCTGTTCTTCATGCTCTCGACCTTCGCGCTGCTGGTGCTGGCGGTGCGCGCGGTGATGGCGACGCTGCTGTTCGATCCGGGTCTGGCGCCCAACTGATGGAAACCGCGATCGCCCAGTCCGCCATCCTCCAGCCGGTCGTGGCGCTGCTGGCCTGGACGATGGTGATGTGGCTGTGGATGTACGCCACCCGCCTGCCTGCGATGACAAAGGCGGGGATCGCGCCGAACGATGCCCGCAAGACCGGCGTCCTCGACGAGCGCCTGCCCGCGCAGGTCCAGTGGAAGGCGCACAATTACAACCATCTCCACGAGCAGCCGACCGTGTTCTACGCGGTCTGCCTGCTGCTCGCGATGGTGGGCTGGGGCGACGGGTTCAACGCGTGGCTTGCCTGGGCCTATGTCGGTCTCAGGGTGGCGCACTCGCTGGTGCAGGCGACCGTGAATGCGGTAGCGGTGCGCTTCGCGCTGTTCGCGCTATCGAGCCTCGTGCTGATCGCGCTGGTCTTCCACGCCGCGATCGGGGTTTTCGACATCCACTTCTAGGCGCTCACTCCGCCGCTTCCTGCTCGGCGGATTCCGCGGCATGCGCATGGCCGTCGGTGTCGATCTCGAGATTGGCGAGGAAGCGTTCCGCGTCGAGCGCTGCCATGCAGCCCATCCCCGCGGCGGTGACCGCCTGGCGATAGACGTGATCGGTGACGTCCCCCGCGGCGAAGACGCCGGGAACTTCGGTCTTGGGGGTGCCGGGTTCGACCAGCAGATAGCCGCCATCGTCCATCGGCAGCTTGCCCTTGAACAGCTCGGTGGCGGGCGAATGGCCGATCGCGACGAATGCGCCGTCGACCTTCAGTTCGCTCGCCGATCCATCGACGGTGTCGCGCAGGTTGAGATGGGTCAGCCCGCCCGCGAGCGGATCGCCCGCAAAGCTCTCGACCTCCTTGTTCCACAGCACCGATATGTTGGGATGGTTCAGCAGCCGCTCCTGCAGGATCTTCTCGGCGCGCAGCGAATCGCGGCGGTGGATCAGCGTGACGTCGTCGGAGTGGTTGGTGAGGTAGAGCGCTTCCTCGACTGCGGTGTTGCCGCCGCCGATCACCGCGACCCTCTTGCCGCGGTAGAAGAAGCCGTCGCAGGTCGCACAGGCCGAGACGCCCTTGCCGCCCAGCTCCTGCTCGCCCGGCGCGCCCAGCCATTTGGCCTGCGCGCCCGTCGCGATCACCAGCGCATCGCCGATATATTCGTCGCCGCTGTCGCCCACCGCGCGGAACGGCGAACCGTTTGCCAGATCGACCTCGACGATGGTGTCCCACATCATCCGCGTGCCGACATGCTCGGCCTGCGCCTTCATCTCCTCCATCAGCCACGGGCCCTGGACCACGTCGCGAAAGCCGGGATAGTTCTCGACATCGGTGGTGATGGTCAGCTGACCGCCGGGCTGGAGGCCCTGCACCACGATCGGCTCCATCATCGCGCGCGCGCCGTAGATGGCGGCGGAATAGCCTGCGGGGCCTGAGCCGATGATGAGCAGCTTGGTGCGATGGGTCGCCATGGAAATCTCTCGGTAAAAGCTTGCGGGAAGCGTCTATATGGGAAGCGGAAGCGCCTGTGTCACGCCACCAGGCGCGCGTGCAAGCGGGTGCGCATGGCGTCGTCCACACCTATGACCTTCTCGAGATAGGCATCGAGCGAACCGTGGTCGCGGTCCACCTCCTCGCGGTAGGTGGCGAGGTAGTCCTCGTGAACCTCGAGCAGCGCGCGGATCGCTTCCTCGTCGAGCTTGCGACCCAGCCGCTGCTCGATCCCCGGGACCGACTGTTCGCGCAGCACCGACAATGTCGGCGCGGCATTGGTGCGCAGGAATTCGGCGAGCTGATCCTCCTCGCTCGCGCCCAGCGCATGCAGCAGCATCATCGCCGCCACGCCGGTGCGGTCTTTGCCCGCGAAGCAATGCACCAGGCTGGCGCCCTCGCGCTCGTCCAGCGCGCGGAAATAGCGCCCGAACATGTCGATCATCGCCGGATTGCGCGGCATGCGGGTGTAGACCGCGATCATCCGCTGGTGGGCGTATTGTGCGGTCGTCGTTTCCGCATCCACATCCATGTGCGGAGGGCTGGAGCTGGTTTCGCCCTCGTAGAAGATCACCTCGCCATCGAAGCCCTCGATCCGGCGGCAGGGATTGCGATCGCGCTCGGAAGTTCCGCGCAGATCGATCACGGTGCGGATATCGAGTTCGGCGATGGCGGCGAGATCGGCATCGCTGGCACCGACATGCTGGCCGGAGCGGTACAGCAGGCCGGTGCGGACATGCCCTCCGCCCGAAACCGACCAGCCGCCGTAGTCGCGGAAATTGTGGATGCCCTGGGTGGGGACGAAGGGTTCTCGAATCATGCGCGCGAGCGTGGCAGCAGGCAGGCCGGGCAACAAGTCCAGTCTAGGCAATCACGACCTATTCGCTGATGTCCGACTCGGCGGGCACGAGGATCAGCGTCTGGTCTTCCACCCGCCAGCCCGACAGCCGCGACAGCACGTTCATGCCCAGCACATTGGTTCGGCCCAGATTGGGGGCGATCACGACATCGATTCCGCTCGCCTCGACATTGCCGAAGCTGAGCGTGTCGGCGGTGGATATCTGCGCGCTGACCGCACCATTGGCGGTGGTGATACGCACCGGGATGCCGCCGGTACGCGCGGCCAGACCGGCACGATCCGCCACCTCCTGCGAGACGGCGGTCACGGTGGCGCCGGTATCGACCAGGAAATTGGCGGGCACGCCGTTGAGCCGCGCCTCGAGCCAGTAATGGCCATCGGGCGACAGCGGCACCCGCGTTTCGCCGCCCTCGACCACCTGCTCCGGCAGGCCGAGCTGCGGCACCGCCAGATCGATCCGCGAATCGAAGCGCGACAGCTGCAGCACCACGGTGATCAGAATGGCGCCCAGCGCCAGCGTGCTCAGCGTGCGGACCACGCGTCCGGCGGCGATCCGGCGATGCACCATCACCGCGCCGATCCAGCCACCGACCATCGCCACGATGGCGGCGATCAGCAGTTCGAAACGCGGGATCGAGCGCACGATGTCAGCGGTCGCATCGAAGGCCAGGGCGAAAGCGGAAGCGAAGTCCATCACCGCGATATAGGAACGCGACCCCTGCGGGTCCATGAACCGCGGCGGATTGTCGCGCTGGCGTGCAGGGTCACCCCAAATGGGCAATCATGCGATCGGCCAGTTCACGCCCGGAAACCCACGCGCTTTCCACCCGCGGCGCGAGCAGCCAGTCGCCCACCAGCCCCAGCCGCAAGGACGGATCCCACAGCGCGGGCTCTCCCGCGACCGGTTGCGCTCTGGCATAGAGCCAGCGATGCGCGGCTGCGTAGGTCGGCGCGACCGGGGCGACAGCATTCTCGGTAAAGAAAGCCGCGAGCAGCTTTGCGGCAATTGCGTCGGGAGCTTCGTCGAGCCGATCTCGCGTCCATCGCGGCGCGCCTGAAGAACCCAGCTCTCGCTGCCGCTGCGCCCCGGCTTGGCACCGTCGCGCGCCGCCCAAGCCACGGAATCGCCCGTGGCGAGCGTATCGGGCAGCGGCAGAGGCTGCGCGAAACAGGCCATTACCGTCCAGCAGGGCTCCGAGACCGTCCGCTCGGCGCGATCGCCGAACTGCGGCGAAAAGCCCGCGACCAGCGGCCCCGCCTGCTCGGCCGGAACCGCGACGACGACGGTGGAATGGCTTTCCAGCAACCCGTCGCCATGCAGCATCCACTCACCCGCGACCCGATCGAGCCGGTCGATCCGCGCGCCCCAGCCCACATCGAGCCCTTCGGCCATGGCGCGGACCGGCTCGTTCATGCCGGGCACGCCGACCAGCGCTTCGTCGCCCGCGGCGGGCCATGGTGCCACCCTGCCCGCCTGCTGCCACGCCGCAACTTCGGCGCGGAAGCGCTCGTCGCGCGCGGTGAAATATTGCGCTCCGTGGTCGAAGCGCAGCCCGCGCCCCTCCACCGTCACACGCCGGGTCGACATCCTCCCGCCCGGCCCGCGACCCTTGTCGTAAATTTCGACGGTCAGACCGGCCTGCACCAGCGGGCGGGCACAGGACAGCCCGGCCATCCCGGCACCGATGATCGCGACAGTCATGGCAGCACCGCCCGGTCAGGGCGCCTTGCGCGGATCGGTCGCCTCGGCGAGGATCAGCGAGAAGCGCTCCTTGCTGTCGAGCCAGCGTTTGCGCGGCGACCAGCCGCCCGCGTGGAGCAGCATGTCGGCGCTGCGGCGGGTGAACTTGTGGCTGTTTTCGGTGTGGATCGTCTCGCCTTCCGCCATCGCGAAGCTTTCGCCGGAAACCGAAAACTCGATCCCGTGCATGGCTTCCAGATGCATCTCGACGCGGGCGTACTCGTCGTTCCAGCGCGCGACATGGCGCAGGCTTTCGACCGGGATCGTGCCCTCGAGCTCGCGGTTGATCCGCCGCGCCAGATTGAGATTGAACTCGCCCGTCACCCCGCCCGCATCGTCATAGGCCGCCTCGAGCACCGCGCGATCCTTGACCAGATCCATCCCGATCAGCAGCAGCGGCTGGACCCCGTGATCGGCCTGCAGCGTCAGCCGCATCGAGCGCAGCAGCTCGACCGCGGTCCAGGCGACCATATTGCCGATGGTCGAGCCGGGGAAGAACCCGAGCTTTGCCGCCTTTTCCACTTCGGAAGGCAGCGTCACCTCGGCCATGAAATCGGCTTCGACCGGATAGACCGGCAGCCCGGGAAATTTGGCCGAGAGCTCGATCGCCGCCTGACGCAGGAAATCGCCGGCGATGTCGAGCGGGACGTAGGAGGACGGCGCGATCGCGTCGAGCAGCAGCGGGGTCTTGACCGAGCTGCCCGAACCGAATTCGACCACGGCGCGGTCGGGGCCGACGGCGGCGGCGATCTCGCCGGCGCGTTCGGTGAGAATTTCAGTTTCGGCGCGGGTGGGGTAATATTCGGGGACCTTGGTGATATCCTCGAACAATTGCGAGCCGGCATCGTCGTAGAGCCAGCGCGCCGGGATCGCCTTGCGTCTCGCGCGGAGCCCTTCGAGCACATCGGCGCGAAAGGCGCGGTCGACTCCGTCCTCGTCGCGATCGACGAGAGCTATTCCTTCGCTGGTCTTCATCACAGATCTCTGGCGAGGCGCAGGCCGGTGAACTGCCAGCGCTGGTGGGGGTAGAAGAAATTACGGTAGCTGGCGCGCGAATGGCCGCGTGCGGTGGCGCAGCTCGCGCCCTTGAGCACGAACTGCCCGCTCATGAACTTGCCATTGTATTCGCCCACCGCGCCCGCAGCCGGCTTGAACCGCGGATAGGGCAGATAGCCCGAGCGGGTGAACTGCCAGCAATCGCCGAACAGCCCCTCGCTGCCGCGCGGCTGGACCGGGCCGGCACTGTCGAGCTGGTTGCCCGCGGCGGCATCATGGGCCGCCGCCGCGCCTTCCTGCCCGCGCGCGATGGCTTCCCACTCGCCCTCGGTGGGCAGCCGCTCGCCCGCCCAGCTAGCAAAGGCATCGGCCTCGAAATAGGAAATATGCGTGACCGGCGCCTCGGGATCGCGCGGCTGCCAGCCAGCGAGCGTGAACTGCTCGCCCTCGCGCCAGTAGAGCGGCGCGATGATGGCGTTATCCTTCACCCAGCCCCAGCCGTCGGAGAGCCATAGCGTCGCCGTCTCGTAGCCGCCGTCGGCGATGAAGGCGTCCCACTGCGCATTGGTGACCAGCCGCCTCGCCAGCGCGAACGGTTCGAGCAGCGTGCGATGCGCGGGGCCCTCGTTGTCGAAACCGAAGCCCTCTTCCTGATGGCCGATCCGCGCGATGCCGCCGGGGTGGCGGTGCCAGCCTTCCGATCCGCCGCGCAGGCGGGCGTCTGCGGCTGCCTGGTCGTCCGTCGGCTGGCTGAGGTCCCCGCCTTCGCGGGGACTCGCGTCTTCCCACATCGCCGGACCCAGCGGGTTCTGGAACAATGCGTGCTTAATGTCGGTCAGCAGCAGTTCCTGATGCTGCTGCTCATGCGCTATCCCCAGCGCGATCAGGTCGGCGTGCTGCAGATCCTCGAGCAGCGGCTCCATCGCCGCGCTCACATGCGCGCGATAGGCCAGAACCTCGTCGAGCGAGGGGCGCGAGAGCATCCCGCGCGCAAAGCGGGCGATCCGCTCGCCCTCGGTCTCGTAATAGGAATTGTGGATGAAGGCCCAGCGCTCGTCGAACGGCGCATAGTCCGCCCCGTGCTCGCGCAGCAGGAAGGTTTCCCAGAACCAGGTGGTGTGCGCCAGATGCCATTTGGCGGGCGAGGCGTCTTCCATCGACTGGATCGTGGCGTCTGCATCGGACAGCGGCGCGACCAGCGCCTCGCTCAGCGCGCGGGTCGCGCGAAACCGCTCGGTAAGTCCTGCGGTCGGGGCGGTCCCGGATCTGGTCTGTAGCTGTGCGACGGTAAGACCCCCTTGTAGATGCAGCTGCCAATGCGCGGCGAGCGAGCCTCACAATGACGAGAAACCGCCGTTTCCGAAAGGGGTTCCGGAAAAAACCCTTTGCAGAGGCGCTGTCGGACCGCGGGTTGCGCGGTCAGCGCTCAGGCGGCGTCGGCGCGGCGCACCTGCGCTTCGGCGTTGAGCATTTCGGCCAGCAGGAACGCCAGTTCGAGCGATTGCGCCGCGTTGAGCCGCGGGTCGCAATGCGTGTGATAGCGATCGCCCAGCGCCTCGTCGGTGATCGCCACCGCGCCGCCGACGCATTCGGTGACATCCTGTCCGGTCATCTCGACATGGATGCCGCCGGGATGCGTGCCCTCGGCGCGGTGAACCGCGAAGAAGCCCTTCACCTCGCTCAGGATCCGGTCGAAGGGGCGCGTCTTGAAGCCGCTCTCGGCCTTGACGACATTGCCGTGCATCGGATCGCAGCTCCACACCACCGGATGGCCCTCGCGCGTCGCGGCGCGCACCAGCGGGGGCAGGCCCTTCTCGACCTTGTCGTGCCCGAAGCGGCTGATCAGCGTGATCCGGCCCGGCTCGCGCGCGGGATTGAGCGTGTCGAGCAGCCGCAGCAGCGCATCGGGTTCCAGGTTCGGCCCGCATTTCAGCCCCAGCGGATTGCCGATCCCGCGCGCGAATTCGACATGCGCGCTGCCTTCGAAACGGGTGCGGTCGCCGATCCAGACCATGTGCGCGCTGGTGTCGTACCATTCGCCGGTCAGCGAATCGCGCCGCGTCATCACCTGCTCGTAGGGCAGCAGCAGCGCCTCGTGGCTGGTGTAGAAAGTGGTGCGCTGCAATTGCGGCATGGTGTGCGGATCGATCCCGCACGCTTCCATGAAATCGAGCGATTCGCCGATCCGGTCGGCGATATCGGCGAATTTGTCGGCCCAGGGGCTGCGGCCCATGAAGTCGAGCGTCCACTGGTGCACCTGCCGCAGATTGGCGTAGCCCCCGCCCGCGAAGGCGCGCAGCAGGTTGAGCGTGGCGGCGGCCTGCGAATAGGCGCGCACCATCCGCTGGGGATCGTTTCGGCGGGTTTCGGGGTCGAACTCTATCCCGTTGATATTGTCGCCGAGATAGCTTGGTAGAGTCGTGTCGCCCTGCGTCTCGGTGGGCGAGGAGCGCGGCTTGGCGAACTGCCCGGCCATCCGCCCGACCTTCACTACCGGATGCTTGCTGGCGAAGGTCAGCACCACCGCCATCTGCAGGATCACGCGGAAGGTATCGCGGATATTGTCGGGGTGAAATTCGGCGAAGCTCTCGGCGCAGTCGCCGCCCTGGAGCAGGAAGGATTCCCCCGCCGCGACCTGCGCCAGATCCGCCTTTAGCGCCCGCGCCTCGCCCGCAAAGACCAGCGGCGGGTGCGAGGTGAGCGTCTCCTGAGCCGCCGCCAGCGCCGCAGCGTCTTCGTAGTGCGGCAGATGCCGCGCTTCGAATTGCGTCCAGCTGTCGGGCGTCCACGCCTTCGTCATCATCGATCCATTCATCGGCCACACGGCAGTATCGCCGTCGCGTTGCGCAATTATCGCAAGCGGAACCGCCAGCATGCCGCAAGCATGTTTTGCTTGGCCAGCGCAAAAACCCGATTGCCGCGATCGGGATTTCAGGCCCGGCGTCACCGCCTCAGCGTCAGCGTCCCTGCATGATCGCAGGCGCATTCGAGGGGCGGATCTCGCCAGCAAGTTGCGTATCCTCGGGGATCACCGCCAACCGCCAACCGTCGCGACCGCCGAAATATTTCTGCGCCAGCTGCGTCATAGCCTCGGGCGTGGTCCGCGAATAATCGGTGAGCAGCGAGCGCAGCAGCGCGATCCTGCGCGGATCGACGGTCGAACCTTCCAGCTGATACAGCCAGAACAGATTGCCGCTCGAGGCGCGCGAGATCGACTGGCGGAGCGGTTCGGTCACCCGCGCGAGCTCGTCGCCATCGGGGGCGGTGGTGGCGAGCTCGTCGGCGATCCGCTCGGCCTCCTGGAAGAAGATCGGAACGTCCTCGGGCTGCAATTGCGCCAGCGCGCTGATCCGGCCACCGCCGGCGATGTCGCTGGGCCATTCGGAGCGCACGACCGGGGCATAGCTCGCCCCCGCCCGCTCGCGCATCGCGTCGAACAGCCGGTTGTTGAACAGCTGGACGAGGATTTCGAGCTGGCGCGATTCGCGCAGGCCCGCCACCCCGCCGCCGCTCGGCCAGGCGATCACCGCCGCAGCCTGATTGGCATCGCCGCGGTGGTAGCGGATCGTGGTGTCCTCGTCGGCGGGGAAGGAGGGCACGCGCGCTGCGATCTCGGCGGGCAGTTCTTCGCGCGGTTCCAGCGCCCCGAAGGTCCGCGCCAGCGCCGCCACCGCCTCGTCGCGTTGAAAATCGCCGAAGATCAGCACTTCGATCGGACCCTGCGCCAGCAGCGGTTCCCAGAAGGCGCGGAAGCCGGCGGGATCGCTCGCGGCCAGCGCGGCGAGATCGGGGGTGGCGAAGCGGGCATCGCCATCGCGCAACAGCGCTTCCAGGTCGCGGTTGAGCACTCCCGCGGGACTTGTGGCGAAGCTTTCATAGGCCAGCCGGGCCGCAGCCTGCGCGCGCAGCACCGGGCTTTCGTCCCAGCGCGGCATCTCGAGCTTGGCGGCGAAAAGGTAGAGCTGGTCGGCCAGATCCTCCGCTCGGGTCTGCGCGAAGAAGGTGAAGGCCCCCTCGTCGATCGAGAAATCGAAGCCCATCTTGCGCCCGGTGCTGATCCGGTCGAGCTCTTCCTCGCCCAGTTCGCCCACGCCGGAACTGATCAGCGCCATCTCGCCGAGGCGGGCATAGGTGGCCTGCGCCGGGTCGATCGCGCGATAGCCGCCGCCGAAGCGGACCTTGACCGAGACGCGGCCGGGTTCGGCATCATTGTCCCACAGCAGCGCCTTGACGCCATTGGCGAAATCGACCCGCTCGACATCGAGCACTCCGATCGGCCCGGCTTGCACGACATCTCCGGGCTCGCCGATGGGGGGCAGCTCGTCGAAGGCGATCGTGGCGGCACTGAGCCGGGCGCTGCCATCGGGCTCGACCGGAGCGGACAGCGCGGCGCGCAACCGGTCGGCGTCCGCCTCGCCCGCAGCGGGCGTGACATAGGCGGCGCGGATCACCGGCCCGGAAAACAGCGCGCGAGTGTGATCGAGGATCTGCTGCGGAGTGATCGCATCCTTCATCCCGCGGAAAACGGAGAGCACGGTCTCGGGCGCGGCGACCGCTTCGCGGATATCGACCGCCTGGACGATATCGTCGGCCAGCCTGCCCCCCGCCATCACAGAACGTTCCGCGACGGAGCTTTCGAAGACCTGTTCGAATTCGGCGATCTCGCGATCGATTTCTTCATCGGTCGGCGGGGTCGCGAGCGCATCGGCGATGACCGCTCGGACATCGGTAAGCGCAGTTTCCCAATCCTCGCTGAGCGGCGCGAAGCTGACGAAGGTGGCATCGGTCGAGCGGCTGATATCGTCCTGCCGGACCTGCGCGTAGAGATAGCTGCCGCCGGCGCGGGCGCGCGATTCCAGCCGCCGGTTGATCAGCGCCTGCGCCAGCGAATCGCGCAGCAAGCCCTGGTTGTAGGCGATGGTGTCCTGGACCGGACGCCACGGGCGCAGCACGGCGTAGGTCAGGCTGCGCGGCAGATCGGGTTCGACGATCGTCACCGTCTCGCCCACCGGATTGGCGGGATCGGTGCCCGGAGGCGCGAGCGGATCGCCGAAATCGGGAGCCGCGCTCGGTTCGCCGCGGACCTGCCAATCGCCGAACTTGGCTTCGATCTGTGCCGCGAGCAGCATCGGATCGAGATCGCCGACCGCGACGATGACGGTGTTCTCGGGCCGATACCAGCGGCGATGGAAGGCGTTGACGCTGCGTCCCGTCGCCGCCTGCAGCGTTTCCACCGTGCCGATCGGATTGCGGGTGGCAAGCCGCTGGCCGGCGAACAGCGTCGCCCGGCTGGCGTCGGCGCTGCGCTGTGCCGCACCGCCGCGTTCGCGCATCTCGGCGAGGATGATCGGGACTTCGGCGCCCACGGTGGCGTCGCTGAGCACGGGTTCGCGGACCATGCCCGAGAGCAGCTTCATGCTTTCCTCGAGTTTGGCAGGGTCGATATTGGGCAGATCGAGCTTGTAGACCGTGTGTGTCGGGCTCGTCTCTGCATTGGTGTCGCTGCCGAAGGTCGCGCCCAGCCGCTGCCAGGTCGGGATCGCTTCCGACGTGCCGAGATATTTGCTTTCCCGGAACAGCAGGTGCTCGAGCAGATGGGCGTAGCCGCGCTCGTTCTCGGCCTCGTGCAGCGAACCGGCATCGATACGGACCCGGATCGAAGCCTGATCGGGCGGCACGCCGTTGCGGCGCACCGCGTAGCGCAGACCGTTCTCCATCTCGCCGAAAAGCCATTCCTCGTCGCGCGGGACATCGGAACCGCGGTAGATCCACGGCACCTCGTCGCCGGTCTGCAGCGCGGTGGGTGCCGGAGCAGGAGCGGGAGTCGAGACCGGGACCACGATCTCCTGCGCCAGCACCGGGTGCACGGACAGAAGGGCGATCGGGGCGAGGAGAGCAAGCTGCCGGGTGGCGCGCGCGAAAATGGTCATTCGCGGCATATAGGGTGGCATTGGGTGAAGCGGTAGTGAACACGCAGTCCGCTGCGCCCTCAAGTGCCGCCTTGTCCCGGTCCTCTGTCCACCCTACATCCAGACCCATGTTCATTGAGACCGAAACCACGCCCAACCCGGCGAGCCTGAAATTCCTCCCCGGCCAGCAGGTGATGGCCCAGGGGACGCGCGAATTCGCCGATCCCGAAGCCGCCGAGGCCAGCCCGCTGGCGCAGGCGATCTTCGACACCGGAGAGGTCGTGAACGTCTTCTTCGGCAGCGATTTCATCTCCGTCACCGCAGCGCCCGGGGTCGACTGGACCGCGCTCAAGCCGCAGGTGCTCTCGATCCTGCTCGACCATTTCGTCGCCGAGGCGCCGCTGTTCGCACCAGGCACCGCCGCCGGAATCGCGGTTCCGCCCGAAGGCGGCGAACTGCTGGTCGAGGAAAACGCCGAAGACGCCGATATCGTCGCCCAGATCAACGAGCTGCTCGACACGCGGGTGCGCCCCGCCGTCGCTGGCGACGGCGGCGACATCCAGTATCGCGGCTTCAAGGACGGGGTCGTCTTCCTGACCATGCAGGGCGCATGTTCGGGCTGCCCTTCATCCTCCGCCACGCTCAAGCACGGCATCGAGGGCCTGCTGAAACATTACGTGCCCGAGGTCGTCGAAGTCCGCGCCGCCTGACTTCCACTCCACTTGCACAGCCATAGGATTTTCATGCCCCAGCAGTTCCACGACAACACGCTGTCCGCCGACGCGCTCGACCAGATCTTCCGCGAGGCGCGCACCTACAATGGCTGGCTCGACAAGCCGGTGAGCGAGGATCAGCTTCACGCGATCTACGAATTGTTCAAGATGGGACCGACCTCGGCCAATATGCAGCCCGCGCGGATCGTGTGGGTCAAGTCGCAGGAACAGAAGAACAGGCTGGCGGAACTGGCTTCGGATGCCAATGCGGACAAGATCCGCGCCGCGCCGGTCACCGCGATCATCGGCTACGACATCGATTTTCACGAGGAACTGCCCTGGCTTTTTCCGCATACCGATGCCAAGAGCTGGTTCGCCGGCGACGAGGCGGGCCGGATCGAAGGCGCCAAGCGCAATTCCGCGCTCCAGGGCGCCTATATGATAATCGCCGCGCGCGCGCTCGGGCTCGATTGCGGGCCGATGTCCGGAGTCGATCTCGACGGGATCACCAAGGAATTCTTCGCCGACCAGCCGCGCCACCGCGCCGACTGGGTCTGCTCGATCGGCTATGGCGATCCCACGAGCATCTTCGAGCGCAGCCCACGCCCCGATTTCGACAAATTCACCCGCATCGTCTGAGGCCCGCCGCTTGAAGCTCGTCCAAGGCTGAGGCATCGCACCCGGATGCGAACGCTCGCGATCGAATGCGCCACCGAAGCCTGCTCCGTCGCCCTGTTCGAGGGCGCGGACGCGGATGCGCACTTGCTGGATCATCGCCACGAGGTGATCGGGCGCGGCCATGCCGAGCGGCTGGTGCCGATGATCGCCGAACTGCCCGCTCGCGGGCGGGCGGAGCGGATTCTGGTCTCGCTCGGCCCCGGCAGCTTTACCGGCACGCGGATCGGGCTGGCGACCGCGCGGGCGCTGGCAATTGCCTGGGGCTCCGAGGTGCTTGGTTTCCCGACGCTGGCGCTGGTCGGCGCGACCGCGCGGGCTTTCGCCGACACGGCGGAGCCGCAAATTCTGGTGGCGATGACCGGCGGGCACGGCGAATATTTCGTTCAGCTCTTCGGCGATCGCGGCCTGCCACTCGCCGACCATGCTTCGCTGACTCCGGAGGCGGCTGCGGGCTTCGCCGACACGCCGCTGGTCGCGGGCAGCAGGGCGGAAGAACTGGTCGGCCTGCGGGGATCGGGCCAGGCGCTCGACCTGTTGCCCGACGCGCGTTACGCCCCTGCCCTCCCCGTCTCGCTGCTCACCGACCGTCTCTCTCCGATCTATGGTCGCCACCCGGACGCCAAGCTTCCGGCATGACGCAGGACGAGACGATCGACGCCATCATGCAGGTCATGGAACGGGCTTTCGATCCCTATTGGAGAGAAGCCTGGAACCGGCGTCAGGTGACCGACAGTTTCGCGCTGCCTTCGACGCATGCGCTGCTAATCGATGCCCAGGGCAATATTGCCCACCATCCCGCAGAAACGATCGGTTTCGTGCTGTCGCGCATCGTGCTGGACGAAGAAGAGTTGCTGCTGGTGGCGATCGCCCCCGAATATCGCGGCAAGCAACTTGGCAAACGGCTGATAGAACACTCCGCCAGCGCGGCTCGCGACCGCGGCGCGACCCGGCTGTTCCTCGAAATGCGCGCCAACAATCCCGCCGACCGCGTTTACCGTGCCGCGGGCTTCGAGCGGATCGGAATGCGCAAGGATTACTACCGCACTGCCGATGGAGAGAAGCTCGATGCGATCACTTTCGGAAGAAATTTAACCAATTGAGCCGGTCGTCTGTCGAGTTTTACTTGAAAACGATGACAGTGGAGTTGCAATTGTGAACCGAACGGTTCAAGGGCCGCGGCAGAAGCCTCGTCGACAAGAGGCCCCTCCGACAGATCGGATCGCCAAGGATTGAAAATGGATAATTTTGAGAACGACACGAGCGAAATGCTCATCACCCTTACCAGCGACATCGTCGCTGCCCATGTCAGCAACAACAGCGTCTCCGTGGACGAAGTTCCTACGCTGATTTCCAAGATTCACGCAGCCCTCGCTGATCTCGGCCACCATGCCGAGCCCGTCGAGGAAACGCCCGAACCCGCCGTTTCGGTGCGCGCTTCGGTCAAGCGCGACCATCTCGTCTGCCTCGATTGCGGCAAGAAGATGAAGATGCTCAAGCGCCACCTGACCACCGAGCACGACATGACCCCGGCCGAATATCGCGATCGCTGGAGCCTGTCGGCCGATTATCCGATGGTCGCTCCCGAATACGCCGAGACGCGCCGCGATCTCGCCAAGAAGATCGGTCTGGGCCGCAAGCCCGGCCAGCAGCGCGGCCGCAAGAAGAAAGCCGACTGAGCCGAGGCCGAAGCTTGAGCAAAACGCCCCGCCCCCCTATGGGTGCGGGGCGTTTTTGTATTGGAGCATGACTTGCAGCAGCGGATCGACCTCGAACAGCTTTGCGCCGACAAAGGGCTGCGCATCACCGAGCAACGCCGCATCATTGCGCGCGTCCTCTCGGAAAGCGACGATCACCCGGATGTCGAGATGTTGCACGAACGCGCCGCGGCGATCGACGCCAAGATCTCGATCGCCACGGTCTATCGCACCGTTCGCCTGTTCGAGGATGCCGGCATTCTCGACCGCCACGATTTCGGCGACGGTCGGGCTCGCTACGAAGCCGCGCCCGAGGCGCATCACGATCACCTGATCGATGTCGAAAGCGGCAAGGTGGTCGAATTCGTCGATCCCGAACTCGAAGCGCTGCAGAAGCAGATCGCCGAGAAGCTGGGCTACCGACTCGTCGATCACCGGATGGAACTCTATGGCGTCCGGCTCGACCGCGAGGACTGAGACCCGCAGCGCCGCGCGGCTGGCCGCGATGCGCGGCGAGCCCGCCCAACTCGACTGGTCGGACAGGCTCCGGCTCGCGCTGCGCGCCGCGGGCATCATGGCGCTGCTGATCGTGTTCGTGCCGCTGCATTACCTGTTCCGCATCTTCGCCTATGGCTCGCCTTTCCCGATGTATTTCCTGCGCTATGTGGCTCGGGTATCGGGCGCCAAGGTCGAGATCGTCGGCACCCCGCTTCGGCGCGACGTGTTCTTCATCGCCAATCATGTTTCCTGGATCGACATACTGGCGCTCGCAGGCGCCAGCGGGACGGCGTTCGTGGCGAAATACGAATTGTCGCAGGTGCCGGTGATCGGCTGGCTGTGCTCGCTCAACCGGACCGTCTTCGTCCAGCGCGAGAACCGGCTCGGGGTTGCGGCACAGATCAACGCGCTGCGCGAGGCGCTGGCCGACAATTGGTCGGTGACGGTATTCCCCGAAGGGACCACCACCGACGGCCATTCGCTGCTGCCGTTCAAATCCTCGATGCTCTCGGTGCTGGAACCGCCGCCGCCGGGCGTGCTCGTCCAGCCGGTGATGCTCGACTATGGCACTGCGGGCGAGGAAATCGGCTGGATCGGCGAAGAAAGCGGGCTCGACAACGCCAAGCGGATTCTGTCGCGGCGCGGCAGCTTTCGGGTGCGGATTCATTTTCTCGAACCCTTCAGCCCCGAGAAGCACCGCGGACGCAAGGCGATCGCCGCACGGGCCCGCGAGGCGATCGAGGAGGCACTGCTGACCGCGCTCGGCCACCCCTCGCGCGATTTCGCCCATACCGTGGCGCCGATCCGCTACGTCGCGCCCGCCGATCGCAGATCCCCGCCTGTAGACTAGAGCTCGGCACGCACCAGCCAGTCGTGGAATATCCGCACCGGGCGTTCCTCCAGCGCAGTCGGTCGGCAGACGAACCAGTAGCTGTAGGGGCTTTCGACCTCGACCCCGTAAAGATTGGTAAGCCGCGGATCCGCGGCGCGGCGCAGATGATCGTCGTGCATGATGGCGATCCCGAGGCCCTGCGCCGCGGCCGCCAGCATCAGCTGGCCCGAATCGTAGTGATCGATCGCCGCCGGCTCGAGATCGTGGAGCGAGAGTGCCGCCTTCCATGCCTCGAAGCTGGCGGGCAGTTCCTGATGGATGAGAAAGGTCTGCTTCGCCAGCAGGTCGCGATCGGGTTCGGCTCCGAGCGCCTCGGCGATCGCGCGGTTGGCGATGGCGTGGACGCGGTTGTAATCGAGCCGCACTGCATGCAACCCGCTGGCGGGTCCACGCGACAGGATGATCCCGGCATCCAGCGTGTCTCCGACCCGATCTTCGATATGCGGTCCGGTGTCGATATCGATATGCAGCAAGGGATGCGAAGCGCGCAGTTCGCTCAGCCGGGGGAACAGCCGCTGGCTGCCGAACAGCGGCAGCACGCCCAGCCGTAGCCGCAGCAGCGACATGTTCTCCGATTGGCTTTCCACCGCCCGCGCCAGCGCCTCCAGATGCGGATTGACCGATTCGTAGAACGCCTGCCCCTCGTCGGTGAGCTTCATCGACTGGCGCGCGCGGGTAAACAGCTTCTTGCCCACGAAGCTTTCGAGATTGCCGATCCGGCGCGACAGCGCCGAAGGGCTCAGTCCCAGTTCGTCGGCGGCGGCGCGAGCCGATCCGAGCCGGACGGTGCGAGCAAAGGCTTCGAGCGCGCGGAGCGGGGGAAGTCGGCGGATGACCATCGCCTACTCCATGGCGTCCGCAAGGGGTCCTGTCGAGTAGGCGATCAGTCCGCAGCCTCGCGCGCGGGCTCGTGGAGCCGCAGCCGGGTGACATGGGTCTCGTCGCCGTCGATGACTTCGATTCGCCAGCCGCTGGGATGGTCGACCACCGCGCCGACGGGGGGCACCTGTTCGGCCAGCACGAAGGTCAGCCCGCCCAGCGTGTCGACCGATTCCTCGACCTCGGCCAGCCGCGGGTCGATCCGTTCAGCGACCTCGTCGAGCTCCGCGCGGGCGTCGCAGTCCCACATTCCCTCGCCGATCGGGAGGATCAGATCGACCGGGGTCTCGTCGTGCTCGTCCTCGATATCCCCGACGATCTCCTCGACCAGATCCTCGATGGTGATGATCCCGTCGGTTCCGGAGAACTCGTCGAGCACGATCGCCAGATGCATCCGCTGAGCGCGCATGTCGGCCAGCACGTCGAGCGCGTTGCGGGTCTGCGGAACATAGAGCGGCTGGCGCATCAGCACCGTCCAGTCGGCCGGCGGCCGGTCGCCGCGCGCCAGGAAGGGAAACACGTCCTTGAGGTGGATCATACCGACCACCTCGTCGAGCTGCTCGCGATATACCGGCAGACGCGAATGGCCGTGCTCGGCGAAGGTGTTGACCAGTTCGTCCCAGCTCGCACTCGCCTCGACGGCGATGATCTCGCCGCGCGGGATCGAGACGTCGTCGGCGTCGTGCTCGCTGAAATGCAGCAGATTGCGCAACATCTGACGCTCGACCGGCGAGAGATCGCCCTTGCGGCTTTCCATCGTCTCCGGGGTGCCGGAATTCTCGCCCTCGTGTTCGTCGATGGCTTCCTCGAGCTGCGCCCGCAGCGAACGGTCGCCCTGATCGGAGTCGAACAGCTTTCGGATCGCGGGCCAGAGCCCGCCGCTACTTTCCGCGTCTCCCGCGGGTGATGAAGAATCGGGCATGGCCCTCGAACGCACTCCTTTTAAACGCGATCCCCATATGGGTCGGCGATCGCCAGTTTTTCAAGCGCCGCGATTTCCAGCCGCTCCATCGCCTCGGCCTGCGTGTCGCTCTCGACATGATCGTGACCCGCCAGATGAAGCAGACCGTGGACGATCAGATGGGCGGCGTGATCGGCCAGCGGAACGCCCTTTTCCGCCGCTTCGCGCGCACAGGTCTCATGCGCCAGCGCGATATCGCCGAGCAGTTCGGGCGGCCCGTCCGCGCCAAGCGCCAGCAGATCGTCGCGCTCCAGCATCGGAAAGGACAGCACATTGGTCGGCTTGTCGCGCCCGCGCCATTCGCGATTGAGTGCGTGGACCTCGGCATCGGAGGTGAACAGCAGGCTGGTCGAGAGCCGCGGATTCCCGAGCTCGGGCGCAATCATGGCAACCGCCTGCGCCGTGTGCGCGGCAAGGCCCGTCCAGTCGCCGCTGGGCCAAGGGGGCTCGACTTCGGTGTCCAGTTGCATTGCGTTCGGCTTGTGGTTGGAGGGTCCCTGTGACGAATCTGCGTACGGCGGTCGCGGTGAAAAGGGAATGTCCGAGAATGGGTGAGAAGCTGACGTGGGGTATGAAAGTCCTCAGAGCTTGCTCAAACGAGATATCCCGATGGCGCGGATGGAGGACATGCTAGTGTTTTTGGGCATCAAAATCATCCTCTCGGTAGGACCAGGCTTGTGGGACCCAGTTGTGGAGCGGCTGGATATCGCGGGGTTCATAAGCCCAACCTTGAATCCAGAGGCCATGATGCTCGAGTAGTTCTGGCAACACTGCAAGACGATCTTCTAGCCACTCGGCTGTAGGTAATGACCTTTCGAAGATTTCTCCACCGAGAGACCACAATTCAAGTGGTGGATCCGATAAGGGGAGCCCGGTTGCCATCAGTTCTCTGTTCGCGCCCGATGCCGCTTTCTGGACGACCTCATCATCGACAGGGATTTTGTATAGGTCGTGTCGCCATCCTATGGTCCAGCAAACTTGCGGCGTACCTTTTTGTGCATCCGTCAGGTTGGCAATCCAATCTAACGCCGATGCGCTTTGACGGCGCAGTTCATTGAGGTGATCGTCGACTTCGTTACTCACTCCAATATGCCATCGAATTCCTCGCGAAGGGTAAGCTGTCGCGCCCATGCTTGAGATGAGACTACTAAACCTCAGAAACGTCCGCAATTGGGTCGGATGTCGTCAAATTCAAAGCCGCGCGATATTCCCCGCCCTGCTCGACCGCCCATCCCCTCAAGCGTCCGGCCCCTCGTAAGCCTCGACGATCCGCCCCACGATCGGGTGACGCACGACGTCGGCGGCGCTGAAGCGGGCGGTGCCGAAGCCTTCCACGCCTTCCAGCTTCTCGACCGCATCGGCGAGGCCGCTCATCCCGATGCCTCCCGGGATATCGACCTGCTTCGGATCGCCGCAGACCACCATCCGGCTGTTCTGGCCGAAGCGGGTGAGGAACATCTTCATCTGCTCGCGGGTGGTGTTCTGCGCCTCGTCGAGGATGATGAAACTGTCCGCCAGCGTGCGCCCGCGCATGAAGGCGATCGGCGCGATCTCGATCTCGCCGCTGGCCATGCGCCGGTCGACCTGCTCGGGCGGCATGCAGTCGTAGAGCGCATCGTAGAGCGGGCGCAGGAAGGGATCGACCTTATCCTTCATATCGCCGGGCAGGAAGCCCAGCTTCTCGCCCGCCTCGACCGCGGGGCGAGACAGGATGAGCCGCTGGACGCTGCCGCTGATCAGCTGGCTGACCGCCTGCGCGACCGCGAGATAGGTCTTGCCGGTACCTGCCGGGCCGAGCGCGAAGATGATGTCGTCGCGGCTGAGCGAGCGCATATAGGTCGCCTGCGCCACGCTGCGAGGGACGATGGTCTTGCGCCGGGTGCGGATCATGATCGGCGGCAGGTCGGGCTCGCCCTCGATGATCCCGTCGAGCGTGGGCTCGTTGGACATCGCGATCACCGATTCGATCGTCCCCGCGTCGAGATCCTCGCCCAGCGCCAGCCGATCGTACATCGCCTGAAGGACATCGCGCGCGCGGGCGACGTTGTCCTCCGGCCCTTCGACATGGATCTGGTCGCCGCGCGCCGAGATGAACACCCCGAGACGGTTTTCCACCTGGACCAGATTGGCGTCGAACTGGCCGAACAGCGCACCGAGCAGGCTCTGG
Organism: Qipengyuania benthica; assembly: GCF_030717865.1. NCBI lineage: Bacteria > Pseudomonadati > Pseudomonadota > Alphaproteobacteria > Sphingomonadales > Erythrobacteraceae > Qipengyuania > Qipengyuania benthica. Next base: position 44,677 of record NZ_JAVAIL010000003.1, read on the forward strand.
TTGTCGAAGGTGATCTCGGTCTGCGCGCGGCGGATCTCGCGCTGCGGAACGGGCGGACGCGACAGCGCGGGGGCGGCGCCGTTGCGGGGTCTGCTGACGGATTTTCGAGCCATAGGGTCCTTTGCAACTCGGCCATGCGCGGCCGGGCGAGTCGCAAGATTAGGCTCGCGGGGGCGCAGTGCAAGCGCTGCTGCGGCATGGCGGTGGATTGTCACGCCGGCGCAATGGTTTGGCTCGGATGATCTGGTCTCGTAGAGCCGCTCAGGCGGCGACGTTCTCGCGGATGACTCCGCGCAGGGAATTGGGACCCGCCTCGGCAAGGTGAACCTCCACCAGATCGCCGATCGCGCAATCGCCCTCGAACCAGACCGATTGCAGCCAGGGCGATTTGCCGAGCCATTGTCCGGCGAGCTTGCCCTTGCGCTCGACCAGCACCTCGCAATCGCGCCCCTGGGTGGCGCGGTTGAAGGCGTGCTGGTCGCGGTTGATGGCAGCCTGCAGGCGCTGAAGCCGCTCGTCCATCACCTCCATCGCCACCTGATCCGCCATGGTAGCGGCCGGCGTCCCCGGGCGCGGCGAATATTTGAAGCTATAGGCCTGCGCGTAACCCACCGCATCGACCAGTGCGAGCGTCTCCGCGAATTCGGCCTCGGTTTCGCCGGGGAAGCCGACGATGAAATCGCCGCTCAGCGCCAGATCGGGCCGCGCGGCGCGGAACCGCTCGAGCAGGCGCAGATAGCTGTCCGCAGTGTGGCTCCGGTTCATCGCCTTCAGCACCCGGTCCGAGCCGCTCTGCACCGGGAGGTGGAGATAGGGCATCAGCTTGTCGATCTCGCCATGCGCGGCGATCAACGCATCGTCCATGTCGGCGGGATGGCTGGTGGTGTAGCGGATGCGCGCGAGGCCATCGACCTCGGCCAGCGCGCGGATCAGGCCCGCAAGGCCCACCGCGTGGCCGCGCTCGTCCTCTCCGCTCCAGGCGGAGACGTTCTGGCCCAGCAGCGTGATCTCGCGCGCGCCGGCATCGACCAGCTTGCGCGCCTCAAGCGTGAGATCGGCATAGGGGCGCGAGATCTCGGCGCCGCGGGTGTAGGGGACGACGCAATAGGTGCAGAATTTGTCGCAGCCTTCCTGCACGGTGAGAAAGGCGGCGGGCGCGCTCTTGCGGCGCTCGGGGAGCGCGGCGAATTTGGCGATCGCGGGCATGTCGGTGTCGGTGTTGCGCTCGCCTTGCACCGCCCGGTCGATCATGTCGGGCAGGCGGTGATAGGCCTGCGGGCCGACCACCATCGACACCGCCGGCGCGCGCGCCATGATCTCGTCGCCCTCGGCCTGCGCGACGCAGCCCGCGACCGCGATCAGCGGCGTCTTGCCCGCTTTCGCGCCCGCCTTCACCAGCCGGCCGATGTCGGAATAGACCTTCTCTGCCGCCCGCTCGCGGATGTGGCAGGTGTTGAGCACGACCAGATCTGCCTCCTCGCCCTCGGGCGCGGGGGTGATGCCGCGCTCGCCGAGCATCTCCGCCATGCGCTCGCCATCATAGACGTTCATCTGGCAGCCGAAGCTCTTGACCCTGTAGGTCCGGGGGGCGGTGGTCGGTTTCATGGGAGGGATGCGCCTTACGGGAAAGGCGGCGCCGTTTCAATGCCGGGCGATGCCGGACGAGCTGCCGCTTGCGGCACGGCAGCCGGGTGCTAGACCCGAATGGTTCCACCGCCATCGAGAACCATTTGCTCCGACCCCGCATCCTGCTGCTGCTCGTCGCCATCGGAGCGCTTTTGGCACTGTTCTCGTGGCAGGCTAACCGATATGGTGATACATCCGTCGAGTACTTCATGCAGCGGCACGGCCTCTCCGCTGCCAGCATCGCCTATGGACCCGCGGGAGCGGAGCCGGTGCGGCTCGCCATCGGGACCCATCCCGACGCGATAATGCCCTATTACAGCCTCTCCAAGCCGCTCACTGCGGCGTCGGTGCTGGCGCAGGTCGAGGCGGGGACGATGCGGCTCGACGACCGCTTCGCCGGGGCGAGCCTGCGGCAGTTGCTCCAGCACACCGGCGGGTGGGATTCCGCCACCGCTGGCGATGCCGTCGCGGAGCGCGAGGCCGGGTCGCCCTGCATCGCCCTGCCCGTCCCGCCCCGCCAATTCGTTCCGGGTACCCGCTACGCCTATTCGAACACCGGCTACTGCCTGCTGGGCGCGGCGCTGGAGGAGGCGACCGGGCGGTCCTACGCAGAAGCGGTCCGCGCAGGTTTCCCAGAGGCGGAGGCGATGGGTTACGACGGACTGCTGGGTCCGGCGGGCGGCTGGTCGGGCACCGCAGCCGCCTATCACCGCTTCGCCAGCCGACCGATTGACCCGGCCACGACAGGCCACCCTTTCCCCCGCCCCGGCGACACGCCCTACGGCCTGGGATGGGGCGTGGGGGAGGATGGCACTTTGGCGCATTTCGGCTGGCTGACCACGCGCGGTCACTTCACCGCGGTGGTGCGCAGCCAAGACTTCGTCGTGGTGGCGCTATTCGAGGGCGTGCCGCCCGATCCCGAGCGCGCCAAGCGCGAATTGCGCGGCGTCCTGCTCGGCCTGCGGGACCGACTGCCGGACTGAGCCCCGAACGAGCGGGGCTCAATCCTGCAGGTTTAGCCCACGGTCGCCTTGGCGATCTTGCCCGGATTGGCCGGCGGTTCGCCCTTGGGGAGCGCGTCTACGTGTTCCATGCCGCTCTCGACCTGGCCCCAGACGGTGTACTGCTTGTCGAGGAAGCGCGCATCGTCGAGGCAGATGAAGAACTGGCTGTTGGCGCTGTCGGGCACCTGGGTGCGCGCCATCGAGCAGGTGCCGCGGGTGTGCGGCTCGGAATTGAACTCGGCCTTGAGATCGGGCTTGTCGCTGCCGCTCATGCCGGTGCCGGTGGGATCGCCGCCCTGCGCCATGAAGCCGGGGATCACGCGGTGGAACACCACGCCGTCATAGAAGCCCTCCTTCGCCAGTTCGGTGATCCGCTCGACATGGCCGGGCGCCAGATCGGGGCGCAGCTTGATGACGACATCGCCGCCCTTTCCGTCGCCGCAATCGAGCGTAAGGGTGAGCTTTTCGTCGGCCATGATATCGTCTCCTGAAGTTGCGGCGCCGCTATAGGCGATGCGCGCGCAATGTCACCACCCCGGCCCGGGTTTTGGTGCCTTGCTTTTGATGCCTCCTCCCCTAGAGCGGCGCCATGGCCAAGCGCGAGCGCCCCGACGACGAAGCGATGCCGGGCGAGCGCCGGCAGGCCTCCGCACGCCACGAAGACCGGTACGAAGACCGCGCCGACGGTCGCCCAGACGACCGGATCGACGACGAGCGGATGGACGAGGAGAATATCCTCAAGCCCGAATACGTCCGCAGCGTCCGGGAGTCGCTTGAAGCGGGCGACGACGCGCGGGTTTACGAACTGGTAGAACCGCTCCACCCCGCCGACATCGCCGATCTGCTCGAGCTGTTCGAACGCGACGAGCGCCATCAGCTCGCCGCCGCGATCACCGATCTGATGACCAGCGATGTCGTCGCCGAGCTCAACGACTTCGTCCGCGACGACATGATGGAATCGCTGCCCGCCGCGCGGGTGGCGTCGATCGCCGAGCAGCTCGATACCGACGACGCGGTTCAGCTGATCGAGGATCTCGACCGCGATAATCAGCGGGCGATCCTCGCCGAACTCGATGCCGAGGACCGGCACGCGATCGAAAGCGCGCTGGCCTATCCCGACGAGACCGCCGGGCGGCTGATGAACCTCGACTTCGTGGCGGTGCCCGAGCATCTCACGGTCGGCGATCTGATCGATTTCCTGCGCGAGGATCGCGCGCTGCCCAACGACTTCTTCGAGATCTTCGTGGTCGACGAGCGGCACCATCCGGTCGGCACCTGCCAGCTGTCATGGATCCTGCGCACCCCGCGCACCATCCCGCTGGTCGACGTGATGAAGCGCGACCAGACGCTGATCCCCGCCACGCTCGACCAGGAAGAGGTCGGCAACATGTTCCAGAAATACGCGCTGATCTCGGCGGCGGTGGTGGACGAGAGCGGACGGTTGGTCGGCCAGATGACGGTGGACGATGTGGTCCACATCATCGCCGAGGAGGCGGGCGAGGACGCGCTGCTGATGAGCGGCGCGGGCGAAGGCGACATCAACGAGCCGATCCGCGATGCCTATTACAGCCGGGTGCGCTGGCTGGTCGCCAATCTGGGCACCGCGCTGATCGCCAGCCTGATCATCGCGGCCTTCGGCGCGGCGATCGAGCAGCTGGTGGCGCTCGCGGTGCTGATGCCGATCGTCGCCAGCATCGGCGGCAATGCCGGGACGCAGACGATGGCTGTCACCGTCCGCGCGATCGCGATGAACCAGCTGACCCGCTCCAACACCGGGCGGATCCTGCTGCGCGAAATGCGCGTCGCGATGCTCAACGGCGCAACGATCGCGCTGCTGATCGGCCTCGCGACGGGCTTGATCTTCACGCCGCTGCTGGGGCTGGTGATCGCCGCGGCGATGGTGATCAACGTCATCATCGCCGGGCTGGCCGGGGTGTTGGTGCCGGTTATCTTCGACCGGCTCGACACCGATCCGGCGGTTGCCTCGAGCGTCTTCGTCACCATGATCACCGATTCGATGGGCTTCTTCGCATTCCTCGGGCTCGCGGTGGCGAGCGGCGTGGTTGGCTGACGGGTCCGGCTAGAGTAACGGCTGACTTGAGGCTCGCGCCCCACCCCCTATCTAGGCTGCCATGCCGCTTCACCTGACCAAGATCGCATTCGGCGCCAAATCCTACGCCGGAATCGAAAGCTGGTACGCCAACCGCCCGCGGGTGAGCGTCAACACCCGCTATCGGCCGACCCGGTGGGAGGAATGCATCGGCGGATCCTTGTTCTGGATCCACGAGCACAATCTGGTCGCACGCAGCCCGATCACCGGCTTCACCGAACAGGACAACGGTCGCTGGTTCATCGATCTGGAGCCACGGCTGATCCCGGTGCTGCCCAAGCCCAAGCGCGCGCATCAGGGCTGGCGCTATCTCAAGGGAGATCCCCCGCGCGATCTGGTGGAGGGCGAGGACATCGGCGATGTCATGCCCGGCCGCCTCGCGGGGCGTTTGCAGAAGCTCGGGCTGATCTGACCCATACGTCGGTGGGCGGGACATCGATGGAAGGAACAGTGACGGGGGGACAGGCGTTGTACGGTAAAGGAGAATTTCTATGCCCGACCGCCAATCCAGGCATCCCGACAACGAGCTGATCGACGGGCTGACCGAAAACCCCACCCCCTCGCAGCAGAGCAGCGCGGGCGGCAACGTCAATCGCGACGTCGGCAAGCGCGGCGAACTCAACCGCGCCACCGACCCGGACAATCGCGAGCCCGAGATCGGCTCGGACAATCCCGCACAGGACGCCAAGAAGGGCCCCAAGACCCGCGCCGCGATCCAGGAAGCGCGCAACAACAGCAGCAGCTGATCCGCCCAACCCGGATCGACGCAATATCGATCAACGAACGCCGTCCTTCGGGCGGCGTTTCGCTTGTGGGACCGAAATTGCCGCGGCAGTGCCGCGCTAGACCGCCGGCTCCGCCGTTTTCTCCGCAACCCGGCGCAAGGCATCGACGTAGGCTTCCGGCGGCTGCGCACCGGGGATAAGGAACTTGCCCGCCAGCACCATTGCCGGGACCCCGGAGATGTTGAGATCCCATGCCGCGCGTTCCTCGGCGCGGGTCTTGCGGGCGATTTCCTCGCTGTCGAGTGCAGACTCCGCCGCGGCGCGGTCGAAACCGGTCTCTTCGGCTATATCGAGCAGCACCACGCGCTCGCCGATCCGGCGGCGCTGGTTGAAGTGAGCGGTGAACAGCGCGAGCTCGAGCGCGGTCTGGCGTTCATAGCCATGCGTCTCGCCCGCCCAGGTGAGCAGCTTGTGCGCCTCGAAGGTGTTCCACATCATCGCATCGGGCGCAGGCTCCTCGCCCTCGTAATCGAGCGAGACGCCCGCGCTCTGCGCCGCGCTGCGCATCTGGCCCTGCACCTCCTTCGACTGTTCCAGAGTGCGCCCGTATTTGCGCGCGATATGCGCGGTGCGCTCCTCGCCCTCGGCCGGCATGTCGGGGTTGAGCTCGAAGGCGTGCCAGCGAATGTCCGCCGCGATCTCGCCGTCGAGCCGGTCGAGCGCCTGGCGCAGATTGCCCCAGCCGACCAGGCACCATGGGCACATGACATCGGACCAGATGTCGATGGTCAGCTTGCGCGGTTCGGTCATCGGTCTCTCCACCAAGTCAACAGGTGATGCGCGATCGCCTGTGCGGGGGGCGCGGCAAAGGGGCCGTCGCCGGCGAGCGAGGCGGCGACTTCCTCGCGCGTAAACCAACGGATTTCGGCCAGTTCGGTTTCGTCCACCACAAGCGCATCGTCATCGGCATAGCCATGGCAGCCGATCATCAATTGCGAGGGGAACGGCCAGGGCTGGCTGGCGATATAGGTGACATCGCGGACCTTCACGCCGCTTTCCTCGAGCACCTCGCGCGCCACGCCTTCCTCGATGCTTTCGCCCGGCTCGACGAACCCCGCCAGCGCGGAGAACCGCCCCTCGGGCCAGCCCTTGCCGCGCCCCAGCATCAGCCTGCCGTCGTATTCGACCAGCATGATCGCGACCGGGTCGGTGCGCGGGAAATGGCTCGCTGCGCACTGATTGCATTCGCGCTGCCAGCCGCCCTTGGCGATCCGCGTCGTACCGCCGCACTGGGCGCAGAAGCGATGGCGCGCGTGCCAGTCGACGATGCTGCGCGCACCGCCATAGATCGCCAGATCGTCGGGGGTGAGACTGGCCATCGCCTGCCACACCGCCGGGTTCGCCAGCCGCGGCGCGGCATCGCCCGCCGCCGGGACGCAGGCGAAGCAGGGCTTGCCGCCGTCGAGCCCGAGAAACACCAGCTCGGCATCCTCGGGGGCGTCGGCGAGCGTGCCCCAGGCGAGCGCGCCGGCCTGGTCCATTCCGGGCATCAGCCCGTCGAGCGCGAGCAGCCGCGCCCGCCAGTTCATGTATCCCGCCAACCTCTCCGGGTCGGCGCGGTCATTGTCCGCACGGTCGAGCCGCGAGCCGGTAAACGCCAGCATCAGGCGCCCTGCATCATGGCCAGATCTTTCGCGACCGCCGCCGGGAAGCCGGCGTGGATCGGATAGGCTTCGGACGGCATATATTGGGTGAACATGGCCGCTCGCAGATTGGCGTCGTAGTTCACGAAGGCGACCGTGCCCGCCGCCCCGCCCCAGCCGTAGGAGCCATCGGTCACCCGGCCCCCCGCGCCGAAGCCCTGGCCTTCGATCCAGGTGCCCTTGGTAATGGCGGTTTCGGGGAGCAGGTCGGAGGTCCCGACCCGGACCGCCAGCTCGCCCATGATCCGCTTGCCGTCGAGCATGCCGTAACCCAGCAGCATTCGCAGGAAGCGGTCGTAATCGCGCGGGCTCGAAACCAGCCCTGCGCCGCCATAGGGGAAGGACGGTTCGTCGAGATAGATCGAGGCACGCGCCGGATCGATCGGTACGGGGACGGAAGCGACGATTCCGTAATTGGTGGTGAAGCGCCCCACTTCGCTTTGCGGAACGCGGAAGAAGGTGCTGGTCATCCCTGCGGGTTCGAACAATCGCTCGCGCAGGAAGGCCTCGAAGCTCATCCCGCTCGCGACCTCGATGACCCGGCCCATCAGGTCGAGCCCGACGGAATAGCTCCATTTGGAACCCGGCTGGAGCACTAGCGGCACCTGCGCCAGCCGGTCGGCGAAATTGTCGAGCCCGCGTACCGCCTCGGCCCGACCGAGACCCGGAACGGGGATGCGGCTGACCTGGCCCGGCACGATCCCGCGCTCGACGTAAAGTTTCGAAATCGGGCCCTTCTGGACGATGTTGTAGCCCAAACCAGCGGTGTGGGTGAGTACCTGGCGAATGGTGATCGGGCGCACCGCCGGCACCAGATCGGTAACGGAGCCGTCGTAGGTGCGTTGCACTTGCATATCGGCGAAAGCGGGAAGGATTTCGGCCAGCGGCTGGTCGAGACCCAGCTTGCCGTCGTCGATCAGCATCATCGCCGCCATGCCCGTGATCGGCTTGGTCATCGAGTAGATGCGATAGAGGCTGTCGATTCCCGCGGTTGCCGCCTGACCGATCGCGAGGGTACCCTTGGCGATCACCAGCGGATCGCGTTGGCCCCAGCCCAGCGTCGCGGCCATGTTGGCGACTTTGCGCTCGCCGACGTATTTGTCGACCATCGCCGCCACCGCGGGCCATTGGCCGTGCTGCGCAGCGGGCCGAGCCGACAGCCCCGCTCCCGGCAGCCCGGCAAAAGCGGCTCCGGCGCCGATCATGGCCCCCCCGCGCAGCAGGCTGCGGCGGGATAGCTGGTGGCTGTCGAATTCGCGGTAGGCCATGCGGTGTCCTCTCCTGGTGGCGCGTGCAAGCCGCGCCGATGCATTCGCGGTTGTGAACACCCGATTGCAAATTGCAACCTTGGAAAAGCCCCTCGGGGCGATCCTCGCTTGCATGACGGCGCTGTCTTACCTATCTATGACACATGCTTAACATTGTCTCGATCCTGCTGGGAATCCTCTCGCTCGTCATTGTCATCCCCGCGACCATTCCCTTCCTCGGCTGGGGAAATTGGTTCGCGCTGCCGATCATCGTGGCGGGTATCGCCGCGGGGCAATTGTCCTCGCACCGAAGCGGGCGCAATTTCTGCCTCGTTGTACTGGCGATCGCGATCGTCCGGCTCGCGCTGGGCGGCGGCATTATCTAGGCGAGCGCCAGCCGAGCCGCCTTTGCGAACAGCGTCGGCAAACCGGCGTCATCGAGCGTGGCCAGCGGCCACCATTCGCCCTCGCCCTGCGGCGTTTGCAGGCCTTCATAGCGCCTAACCGACAGTTCGAGCCGGGCATGGGTGAATACATGAACGACCCGCCCGAGCGGCTGCCAGTCTCCGACCAGCGGCGTCTCACCCCCGCCGTCGACCTGCGCCGACCAGCCATCGTCGGGGAGCGCGCGCATCCCGCCGAGCATGCCCTTGCCCGCGCGGCGGACCAGCCAGACGCAATCGTCGCGTTCGATCCAGAAGGCAGTTCCTCGGCGGACGGGTTTCTCCTTCTTCTTGACCTTGATCGGCAGCCGGGCGGGATCGCCGCTCGATCGTGCCGCACAGCCCTCTGCCAAAGGGCAAAGCAGGCATTTGGGATCGCGCGTGGTGCAAATAGTCGCGCCCAGATCCATCATCGCCTGCGCGAAATCCCCGGCGCGGCAGTCCGGAGTTGCCGTCTCGGCGGCGGCGCTAATGGCCTTGCGCGCCTGCGGTAATGGGATTTCGATCGCGAACAGCCGCGCCACCACCCTCTCGACATTGGCATCCACCACCACCGCGCGGCGGTCGAAGGCGATCGCCGCGACGGCGGCCGCGGTGTAGGCGCCCAACCCCGGCAGTTCGCGCAGTTCGGCTTCGGTGTCGGGGAACCCGCCCCGCGCCGCAACTGCGCGTGCGGCCTTGATCAGATTGCGCGCCCGCGAATAATACCCCAGTCCCGCCCAGGCGGCCATCACCTCCTCCTCGGGAGCCTCGGCGAGCGCCGCAACGGTCGGCCAGCGTGCGGTGAAGGCGGCGAAATAGGGCTTCACCGCAGCGACCGTGGTCTGCTGCAACATCACCTCGGAAAGCCAGACGCGATAGGGGTCGGGTGCCGGTTCGCCGGGCCTCGCCCGCCACGGGAGCGAGCGGGCATGGCGGTCGTACCATTCGAGCAATCTGTCGGCGATGGTGGAGGTCACGGCGCGGCTATGGCATGGGGAGCGCACAGATGGAAAGCGACACGCCCCCGAAGCCCGCCAAAGCGAAAGCATCACCCGCGAAGGGCAAGCCCTCGAACCGCGTCAAACCCTACGAGCGCCCGCGCGGGGGCCAAGCCAAGGCGATCAGCGATCTGATGCCGCAGATCGGCCGCACCGCCTTTCGCCGCTTCGGTTTCGTCCAGTCGAGCGTGGTTTCGCGCTGGCCCGAAATCGTCGGCGAGGCGCATGCCCGCGTCTGCGCGCCCGAATCGATCCGCTTCCCGCCGGGCGAGAAATCCGAGGGCATCCTGCAACTGGTGGTCCTGCCCGCGCATGCCCCGCTGATCCAGCATGTGATCCCTGAGATCGTCGAGCGGGTGAACCGCTTCTTCGGCTACAAGGCGGTGGCGCGGGTCAAGATGCGGCAAGGCGCGGTTCAGGCGCCCGCCCTTAGCGAACGCCCCAAAGCGCCGCCCTCGCTCAAGCCGATTCCGATGGAATTGGGAGACAGCCTGCGCGATATCGGCGATCCGGAACTGCGCGCCGTGCTCGAATCCCTCGCGCGCAGCTTCGGCGATGGGGACAAGGAAAGCGACGAGAGATGACCAAACGAAGTGTAAAGCTGGCGCTGGCGCTGGGCGTCACCGCGCTGGCCGGGAGCGCCGTCGCGGTTGTGGCGCAACCGGGGCAGAACTGGACCACCACTGTCGTCGAACGCGACAACGGACATCTGCTCGGCAATCCCGAAGCCAAGGTCAAGCTGGTCGAGTTCATGAGCTACACCTGCTCGCATTGCGCCGATTTCGCGCGCGATGGCGAGCCGGCGATCAAGCTGGCCTATGTCCCCAACGGCAGGGTCAGCTTCGAAATCCGCCATCTGCTGCGCGATCCGATCGATCTGACCGCGGCGCTGCTGACCCATTGCGGCGACCCGGCCAAATTCGCCGAGAACCATTCGGCGATCCTGCACGCGCAGGACGAATGGTTGGCCAAGGCGCGCGCCACCACTCAGGCGCAGCGCTCGCGTTGGCAATTCGGCACCAATGGCGCGCGTCGCCAGGCCATGGCGAGCGATCTGGGCTTCTACACCCTCATGGAACGGCGCGGCTATTCGCGGGTCGCGCTCGACCGCTGCCTCGCGGACGAGACGAAGGCGGCGGCGCTGGCCCAGTCCAGTCAGGCCGATATCGCGGCCTACAAGCTCACGGGCACGCCCAGCTTCGTCGTGGACGGCAAGCTGCTCGACGGCGTCTTCACCTGGTCGGCGCTCGAGAAGGCGCTCGGCAGCCGCTTCTGATCGCCACCGCCATGGGTCGATTTGTGTGAAAAAGCGCAAGGCCGCGCTTCCATCCACCCGCACCTCTCGGCTAGCCTCGCCACTCTATACCAAGGACCCGCTTCGATGACCGCAATCCGTTCTCCGTTTCTCGCCGCATTGGCCTTCCCGCTCGCGCTGGCGCTGTCCGCCTGCGGGTCGGGCGCGGAAGAGACCGGCAGCCTCGAAGGCGAAGCGATCGCCGAAATACCGGCGCCCGAGGGGCAGGAATGGTCCGATGTCGTCACCGTCACGGAGGCCGATGGCTATCTGCTCGGCAATCCCGATGCGCCGATCAAGGTCATGGAATATGCCTCGCTGACCTGTCCCGCCTGCGCCGCATTCGCGCAGAACGGTGCCGACCAGCTCAAGGAAGAATATGTCGACACCGGCCGGGTGAGCTACGAATTGCGCAACCAGATCCACGCCCCGCACGATCTCATGCTCGCGCAATTGGTGCGGTGCGGTGCGGACGAGACCTATCACCCGCTGTCCGATCAGGTTTGGAAAAACCTGCAATCCGTCCTCGGCCCCGTCTTCGAGCGGCAGGAGCAGTTCCAGCAGGCGCTGGCGCTGCCCGAGGACCAGCGCTTCGTGGCCGCTGCCGAGGTCGCGGGCTTCTACGACTTCTTCGCAGCGCGCGGGATCAGCGAGGATCAGGCGCGCAGCTGCCTCGCGGATTTCGACGCGATGACGGCGATCGCCGAAAATTCGACCCGGCAGTCGAACGAGCTGGGAGTGACCGGCACCCCGACGTTCTTCGTCAACGGCAGCAAGCTCGACACCGTCAACACCTGGCAGGCTCTCGAACCCGTGCTCCAGCGCGCCGGCGCCAGGTAACAGTCGGCGCGGGGTAGCGGATCGGCGATGCTCCTCAGCAAGCTCAAGCTCAGCGGCTTCAAGAGCTTCGTCGAACCGGCAGAATTGCACATCGAACCTGGGCTGACCGGGGTCGTCGGCCCCAATGGCTGCGGCAAGTCCAACCTGCTCGAGGCGATTCGCTGGGTGATGGGCGAGAATTCGCCCAAATCGATGCGCTCGGGCGGGATGGAGGATGTCATCTTCGCCGGCACCCAGTCGCGCCCGCCGCGCGATTTCGCCGAAGTGGTGCTGAACGGCCGGACCGGCGACGGCGAGGAATTGCAGGTCATCCGCCGGATCGAGCGCGGCGCGGGTTCGGCCTATCGCGTCAATGGGCAGGACGTGCGCGCCAAGGATGTCGCGCTGACCTTCGCCGATGCCGCCACCGGCGCGCATTCGCCCGCGCTGGTGAGCCAGGGCAAGATCGCGCAGGTGATCGCCGCCAAGCCCGCCGAACGCCGCCAGATGCTCGAAGAGGCGGCGGGGATCGCCGGGCTGCACGTGCGCCGCCGCGATGCCGAGAGCAAGCTGCGCCAGACCGAGGCCAATCTCGCGCGGCTCGAGGATCTCGCCGCCGGGCTCGACAGCCAGATCGCCTCGCTGCGTCGCCAGGCCAGACAAGCCGATCGCTACACCGCGCTATCGGCGGAGATCCGCACCGCCGAAGCGAGGCTGGTCTTCGCCCGCTGGCGTGATGCCGCCGCCGCCGCCGAGGCAGCGAAAGCCGAAGCGGCACAGGCCGAGGCGCGAGTTGAGGCGAGCAAACGCGCCGCCGACACAAGCCAGATGGCCCAGCACGACGCAGCGCAGGCTCTGTCCGCTGCGCGCGACGAACTCGCAGACCGCCGCGACGACGCCACGGCGCACGGTCACCGAATGGCGGCGCTAACCGAACAGCTCGATGCGGCGGAGCAGCGCTTGCGCGATCTCGATCGCCAGAAGGAGCGGCTCGAGGAGGATCGCGGCGATGCCGACCGGCTGACCCGCGATGCCGCCGGAGCGCTGGCGAAGCTCAAGGCCGACTTGGAGGCCAGCCGCAAGGCGCTGGCCGCGGACGAGGAGCGGCGACCGACGCTGGCCGCGCGCGCCGAAGATGCCGAACGTGCCGCCCGCGCAGCCGAACTCGCGCTCGCCCGCGCCACCGCAGACAATGCCGGAACCGAAGCCGAATGGCGCGTCGTGGAGGCCGAGATCGCGCAGACACGCTCGCGGCTCCAACGCCACGAAGCGGATCGGCAACGGCTCGACGAAAGCCGCAAGGCAGCAGAGCGCGAGAATGCGGAGCTCGATATCGACGCGGCGCGCAAGGCCGCCGAAGCGGCCACCGAGGATCGCGAAGCGCGCCAGCAGCACATCGCCGCGATGCAGGCGCGCAAGGGCGAGTTGCAGCAGGCGCGCGACGATGCCGCGAGCGCGCTCTCTGCGGCGCGGGCGGAGCTATCGGGAATCGAACGCGAATTCGCCGCGCTCGACCGCGACCGCGAGGCGCGCGAAAAGGCGGCGCAAAAGCGTCAGGGCCGCAAGCAGGCGATCGACGGCTTGCGCGCCGCCAAGGGCTATGAGCGTGCGCTTGCCGCAGTGCTCGGACGCGACAGCAAGGCACTGCTCGGCGATCCCGCCGGCAGCGAGGAGGGCCGTTTCTGGACTGGCAAAGCGGCGCCCGCACCGGTCGCGGACAGCCTGGCCGCCAAGGTAGACAATTGCCCCCCCGAACTCGCAGCGCGGCTGGCGCTGGTGCATGTCGCCGGGTCCGACGATGGCCGGCTGCTCCAACCGGGCGAATGGCTGGTAACCACCCAAGGCTATCTGCGACGCTGGGACGGGTTCGTCGCGCGCGGCGAAGGCGCCACCGAGGCTGCGCGGCTCGAAGCGGAAAACCGCCATGCCGAACTCGCTGACACGCTTCCGGCGTTACGCGCTGCGGTCGAGCGGGCCGAGACTGCCCAGACGGAGGCGCAGGAGCAACTCTCCACATTGCAGCGCGACCTTGTGGCCGCAGAACGCGAGCTGGCGCAGGCCTCGGAAGATGAGCGGCACAAACTCCGGGCGCTCGATCAGGCCGAGGCCACACGCGAGCGGATGGCAGCGCGGCGCGCCGAGCTTGATCGCGCGCAGTCGGAACTCGATGAATTGCTCGGTTCGGCGAAGATGGAAGCTGCGGCAGCGGAATCCAAGCGCGCCGCCCTGCCCGACCCCGCGACCGGCCGCGCCACGCTCGAGACCGCCAGAGCCCGCAACGAAGCGGCCCGGTCGGCGATGCAGGCGGCAGCGGCCGAACTCGCTGCTCACGACCAGGCGCTGGCGGTGGCTCGCGAGCGCAACGCGGCGCAGCGTTCGGACATGGCCAATTGGGAAGCGCGCTCGGGCGAGGCGGCGCGGCGAATGGCCGGTATGGCGCAGCGGCTGGACGAAATCGGCGAGGAACGCGCCGTTCTGGCCGCCAAGCCCGAGGGGCTGATCCGCGAGATCGAGCAGGGCGACGCGGTGCGGAGCCGGCTGACCCAGGGCCTGGAACGGGCCGAAGCTGCGCTCGCCAAGGCCCAAGATGCCGCCGTTTCCGCCGATCGCGGATTCGCCGCCGCCAACGAAGCTTTGGCCCAAGCGCGCGAGAATCGCGCCGGGCTCGCCGCGCGCGCCGAAAGCCAGGACGCTCGCCGGATCGAGATGGCGCAAACATCGGGCGAACGCTTCCGGTGCCCGCCCCCGCACCTGCCGGGCAGCTTCGGCTTCGACGCGCAAGCGATCAGCTCCGCCGAAGCCGAGAGCGAGGAAATGGACCGCCTTACCGCCAGCCGCGAGCGGATCGGCCCGGTCAATCTGGTGGCGGCGGAGGAACTCGCCCGGGTGGAGGCCGAGCACGGCGCGAGCTCCGCCGAGCAGGCCGAACTGGCGGAGGCGGTCGCACGGCTGCGCGGCTCGATCGGCAGTCTCAACCGCGAGGGACGCGAGCGGCTACGCGCTGCCTTCGAACGGGTCGATACCCACTTCCGTCGGCTGTTCACGCAATTGTTCGAAGGCGGACAGGCGCATCTGGCGCTGATCGACAGCGACGACCCGCTCGAGGCTGGCCTCGAGATCTACGCCCAGCCGCCCGGTAAGCGGCTCCAGTCGCTGACGCTGCTTTCAGGCGGCGAACAGGCGCTCACCGCGATCGCGCTGATCTTCGCGCTGTTCCTCACCAATCCGGCGCCGATCTGCGTGCTTGACGAGGTCGATGCGCCGCTCGACGACGCCAATATCGACCGCTTCTGCGATCTGCTCGATGCGATGGTGAAGGAAACCTCGACACGCTATCTCATCGTCACCCACAATGCGGTGACCATGAGCAGGATGCACCGGTTGTTCGGCGTTACGATGGTCGAAAAGGGCGTGAGCCGGTTGGTGAGCGTGGATCTGGGTGCGGCGGAAGAATTGCTCGCCGCCGAATAGATCAGGCCGCGAGCGCGCGCTCCAGCCGGTCGCGAATGGCTTTGAGTTGCTTCACGACATCTTCGCTGACGGGCTGCGGCGGAGAATCCTGCGCCGCAGCCTGCTGGTCGGGCGCACCCAGAATCGCGGCCTTGGCGCCCTTGAGCGTATAGCCTTCGCGGTTGACCAGCCGGTCGATGCGTTCGACCAGCGCGACATCTTCGGCGCGATAATAGCGCCGGCCGCCGCTGCGCTTGAGCGGTTCGAGCATCGGGAACTGCTGCTCCCAATAGCGCAGGACATGCGGCTTGATGCCGAGCGCCTGCCCGACCTCGCCGATGGTGCGCAGCGCGCCGCTTTCCTTGCCATCGTCGAAATCGGCCATTGCGCTATTCCTTTGCGATGCGGTCCTTGAGCAGCTGGCTGGCGCGGAACGTCAGCACCCGGCGCGGGGTGATCGGAACTTCCACCCCGGTCTTGGGATTGCGCCCGACGCGCTCCTTCTTGTCGCGCAGCACGAAACTGCCGAAGCCGGAGATCTTCACATTCTCGCCATCGGCCAGTGCACCGCACATCTTGGCCAGAATCGATTCCACGATCTCGAGCGATTCGGCCCGCGACAACCCCATCTTGCGATTGATCGTTTCCGCCAGATCGGCGCGAGTGAGCGTACCCACCGAACGCATATCGCATCCTCCTCGATTCCAAGCGCGACCCGCACGAAACCCGGCTATCGGACTAGCCGCTGCGGTCGATCCGTGCAACGGATAGTGCTGATTTTCCCGCGAAAAGCGCAGACCCCTTCACATGCGGACCAGCGAAGCGCCCCAGGTAAAGCCCCCGCCCATCGCTTCGAACATCACCAAATCGCCCGGCTTGATCCGGCCGTCGCGCGTGGCGACGTCGAGCGCAAGCGGAACCGAAGCTGCGGAGGTGTTGGCGTGACGGTCCACGGTGACGATCACGCGCTCGCTCGGGAGGCCGAGCTTGCGCGCGGTTGCGTCGAGAATACGGGCGTTCGCCTGATGCGGAACCACCCAGTCGACAGCGTCGATCGTCATATCGACATCGCTCAGGACCTCGCTCAGCACGTCGGCGAGATTGACGACTGCATGGCGGAACACCTCGCGTCCCTTCATCCGCAGCTTGCCCACGGTGCCGGTGCTCGAGGGGCCGCCATCGACGTGGAGCAATTCGCAATGTTCGCCGTCCGCGTGGAGGCGGGTGGCAAGAATGCCGGGTCCGTCATGCGCCACGTCCTGCGCTTCGAGCACCACGGCGCCGGCGCCATCGCCGAACAGCACACAGGTGGTGCGATCCTCCCAGTCGAGAATGCGGCTGAAGGTTTCGGCACCGATCACCAGCGCCTTCTTGGCCATTCCGGTGCGCAGCAGCGAATCGGCGGTCGCCAGAGCATAGAGAAAGCCCGAGCAAACCGCCTGGACATCGAAAGCGATCCCGCCGCGGCAGCCCAGCGCCCGCTGGACTTGCGTCGCGGTGGCGGGAAAGGTGTAGTCGGGGGTAGCGGTGGCGAGAATGATCAGCCCGATCTCGTCGGCGGCGACGCCCGCCGCCGCGAGCGCCTGGCGCGCGGCCTCGATGGCGAGGCTCGAGGTGGTCTCGCCCTCTCCGGCGATATAGCGCTGGCGGATACCGGTCCGCTCTACGATCCAATCGTCGCTCGTGTCGACGCGTTCGGCCAGTTCGGCATTGCTGACGCATTTGCTGGGCAGCGCCGAGCCCGTACCGCGCAGGATCGAACGGATCATTTCGCCGCGAGCCCGGCCGTCGCGCCGCTAGCTCTGCCGCCGAGATCGCCGATCTGCGCCAGATCGTGAGCGATGCGGTTGGTGATATCGTCCTCGAGCAGCCGCGCGGCGACTTCCACCGCATTGGCCACGCCCTTGGCGTTGGCGCTGCCGTGGCTTTTCACCACCACGCCGTTGAGCCCGAGAAAGACCGCGCCATTGTGATTGTTCGGATCGAGATGATGGCGCAGCAATTCGGTTGCGGGTCGCGAGACGAGGAAGCCGACCTTCGACCGGATCGAGGATGCGAAGGCCTGTTTCAGCAGATCGGTGACGAAGCGCGCCGCGCCTTCGATCGCCTTGAGCGCGATGTTGCCGGAGAACCCGTCGCAGACCACAACGTCGCATTCGCCGCGGTTGATCTTGTCGGCCTCGACGAAACCCTCGAAATCCATCGCCAGCCCGGTTTCGGCGCGCAGGCGGTTGGCGGCGTCCTGGATATCCTCGGTGCCCTTGGTCTCCTCGGTGCCGATATTGAGCAGCCGGACTCGGGGGCGTTCGCGACCGCTGACTATCCGCGAATAGGCGGCGCCCATGATCGCGAACTGGACGAGGTTGCGCGAATTGCCTTCGCTGTTCGCGCCCAGATCCAGCATGACGACATCGTCGTCGGTGAGCGTGGGGAGCAGGGCTGCAAGCGCGGGGCGGTCGAGACCTGGCATGGTGCGCAAGGCAAGCTTGCTCATCGCCATAAGGGCGCCGGTGTTGCCCGCGCTGACGGCAGCTCCGGCAAGTCCCTGCTTCACCGCATCGACCGCGAGGCCCATGCTGGTGGTCTTGGCGCGGCGTAGCGCCTTGCTCGGTTTCTCTTCGCCGCCGACCACATCCTCGCAATGGAGGATCTCGGAAGCGCCGCTCATGCCGGGGTGGTTTTCGAGCGCCGCCTTGATCCGGGCTTCGTCGCCCACGAGCAGGAACTTGAAACGGTCGTGGCGGCGCCGGGCTAGCGCCGCGCCTTCGATCATCACGCGTACGCCTTCATCGCCGCCCATCGCATCGACGGCGATACGCGGAAGATTCATGACGTGCTCCGGCTGGTTACGGTCAGAGACCGACGGCGACGATCTCGCGACCGTTGTAATGTCCGCAATGGTTGCACAGATTGTGCGGACGCTTCAGTTCGCCGCAGTTCGAGCACTCGTGATGAGCTTCGACCTTGAGCGAATCATGCGAACGGCGGTTGCCGCGGCGATGGGGAGATACTTTTCTTTTGGGGACGGCCATGGCGGCACCTGTTCCTCAATAAATTCTAGATGGTTGGTGGCCGCCCTAGGGGACGGCCCGGCAACGCACAAGGGTGCGTCAGACCGAAAAATCCAACCCGTGACGGTGAAGAAGCGCGCTATAACGATATTCGTTCCACTTGCAAGCGGTTGATAGCGGGAGTGCCAGCGTTGTTCGAAACCGCGGGCGCGCCTATCGTGAGAATGAAACGAGGGGGAGAGCACGAATGGACGGCACGACGATTTTCCTGCCGGTGACGCTGAGCGCCGCTGCGGCCGCGGCACTGATCAATCTGTGGCTGGCGATCCGGATCGGCCAGCTTCGCGGCAGCACGAGCATCGTCCACGGCGACGATGCGGGCGGGCCGCTGACCCGGCGGATGCGCGCCCAGCTCAATTTCGTCGAGAACACCGGCTTCGTGCTGATCCTGATTGCTGCCATCGAACTGGCCGGCAAGGGCGGCCAGTGGCTCGCCATCGTGGCCGCGGTCTATATGCTCGGCCGGATCGCGCACGGCATCGGGATGGATGGCGAAACCGCCACTCTACCACGCAAGATCGGCACCGTGGTGACTCTGCTCACCCTGCTCGGCCTCGCGATCGCCGCGACGCTGGTGGCGCTGCGGGTGATCTGACCCCCCGTTCGGGGCCGCCCTGTTCAGGACAGCGCGTAGTCGCTGACGAAGGCGTTGGTCTTGCGCTCCTGCCCGAAGGTGCTGGTCGGTCCGTGACCGGGAATGAAGGTAACTTCGTCGCCCAGCGGCCACAGCTTGCCGGTGATCGCATCGATCAGATCCTGGTGATTGCCCATGGGGAAATCGGTCCGCCCGATACTCCCCTGGAACAGCACATCGCCGACCACAGCGAACTTGCTCGGGCGGTGGAAGAACACGACATGGCCAGGCGTATGGCCGGGGCAGTGGATGACCTCGAGCACCAGCTCGCCGACGGTCACGGTGTCGCCATCCACCAGCCAGCGGTCGGGCTCGAACACCTGGCCGTTGACGCCGTATTTGCGGCCGTCCTCGTCGAGCCGGCTGATCCAGAACCGGTCGGCCTCGTGCGGCCCTTCGATCGGCAGGCCGAGTTCCTTGGCCAGGATCCCCGCCTCCCCGCAATGGTCGATATGGCCGTGGGTGATGAGGATTTTCTCGAGCTCGACCCCGCTCTGCTTCACCGCCGCCTTGAGCTTGTCGAGATCGCCGCCCGGATCGATCAGCGCGCCCTTGTTGGTGGCGGTGCACCAGATCAGCGAACAGTTCTGCTGCAGCGGCGTGACGGGCACGATGCCAGCTTTCATCGGGGGCCCGGCTTTCGTCGGAGGCGTGGGAGCGGTCTGGGTCATCGGCTGGACATGGCTCGTCCGATGCATTTGCGCAACCGGCGCTGCAGCAACTCCCGAGCGCCCGGTTTGCAACGACGGCCCATTTGTGCATTGTGACGACCGGGTCGGAAAGGGAGGCAAAGCGATGGAAACTTGCGACTACTCTGTAAAACCCCTGTTCGCCGAACCCTATTTCGTGACGAACATCGCCGATGCGATAAGTCCGCGGCAGGTCGAATTCATCAACGAGCTGAAGATGCTCCAGAACCAGGTCAATCTCATTTCCGAGGACCTGTATATCTTCAAGCGACCGGAACTCAGGACCATCGCGGATGCGGTGCAGCGAGCGCTCGACACCTATGCCAGCGAAATAATGGGCATCGCCCAACATCTCTATGTGACCCAGTCATGGGCGCTGGCCAATCCACCTGGTGTGGGCATGCACGGGCACGCACATTCCAATTCCATCGTCTCGGGATCGCTCTATTACTGCGATCTCCCGGAACCGGGCTCCAACATGATCTTCGACCGCCACCGCATGTACCAGCAACTTGCGCTGACGCCGGAGGAGGGCAAGGCGAACATCTACAACACGACCAAAAACGCCATCCAGCCCAAGAAGGGCGATCTGGTGCTCTTTTCTTCGAGCCTGTTGCATTTCGTCGAGCCCAACCAGTCGAGCGAAACCCGGCATTCGATCGCCTTCAACACCTTTCTGAAAGGCCAGCTGGGGAGCTTTCGCGACGTCTCGGAACTGGTTCTGAGCTAGGATCGAAAGCGGCGGAAGCCATTCGAGGCCAGCGCCCTCGCTCACCCGGCAACCGTCACAACCGGCCACCCTTCCAGACTACGCGGCCGATGATCTCGATCTCCTCGCGCGCCAGTTCGATCGGCGGATAGGCCTCGTTGGCGCTGACCAGTCGGATCCGCTCGGAACCGCTGGCCTGGACCTGCTTGACGTGCAAGGCATCGCCGATGCGCAGGACGAAGACGCCCTCGCCGGCGCGCTTGTTGCGATCGACGAAGATCTCGTCGCCGCTGCGCAGCACGGGTTCCATCGAATCCCCTTCGACGCGGATGGCGGAAAGATCCGCACCCTCCAGCCCCATTTCGCGCAGCCAGCGGCGCGAGAAGCGGAAGCTGTCGAGGGAAATTTCCGCCGATCCCAGCGCTCCCGGTCCGGCCGAGGCATCGAGCGGGAGTCGCGGAACGGCGATGAAATCCTCACTCAAAGTCTTCCGCAAGGGCACTGACGACGCGCCCAATTCGCTTTCCGAAACCCCGAAGAATTCGGCCAGCTTGTGCCGGTCGTTCTCCTCCAGGCGACGGGGCGATCCCTTGCGGACGAATTGCTGGAGGTAGCTCGGGTTGCGGCCGAGCATGGCGGAGAGCGAAGCGAGGCTGGAACGGCTGGCCTGCGCCAGTTCGAGCAGGCGGGCGCGTTCGGGCGCGGCGGCGTCATGAATTTCGACCAACAGCTGTTCCTCGGCACTTCGTCGAACCCGACATCGACATTTCCTATACCATAGGATTTTTCCTAGACAAGTTGGATTTCGGCTGGAACAAATAGCGAACACAGACCGCGAATCGCCAAGCCGAGGGAGTGCCATGCTGATCCGATCCGTCGAAAAATTCCTCCGCGAGCAGGAGATGCCCGCCACCAAATTCGGTCGCCTCGCGGCGAGCGATCCGCGCTTCGTGCTCGATCTGAGGATGGGACGCGAACCGCGCGGCTTCATGGCGGCGCGGGTGCTGTCCTTCATGGACGGCTATCGCGCCGGTCGGGAGGCTGCGCATGTCGAGTGACGGCCCTCCCCTCCATCCGCCCCGAAGCGGGCTGCGAACCGTGCGGCGATCCACCACCGACCGGCTGCGCGAAGCGCTGCTGGCGCTCGCCGAACAGCGCGGCGAGGTGCTGGTTCACCGCGAAAAGGCCTGGGCCAGCATCACCTTCGCGGGAACGCGTCACACCCTCTCGCTGCGCTTCACCGGGAGCGAGGCGGTGGCCGCGGGCGAACGCTTCGTCGCCGCGCTTCCCGAGCATGAATTCGCCATCCCCGGCCAGCTGGTCGCCGATGCGACGGTGAGCGAGGTCGAGCACCGGTTGCTGCCCGATCCGCTGCTGGTGGTGGGGTGCGAATTGCTGCTGCTGGAGGAGGCCTAGGCCCGTGTCAGATGCGTCGACACCCCCGGCCTCCAACCAATATCACAACCATCGTCACCCCGGCCCCCGAGCCGGGGCAATGCTTCCTTCCGGCGGCGTGCTGGAGACAGCCCGGCCCCGGATCAGGTCCGGGGCGACGGTGATATGACCACTCAGGTCCGCCGAATCACCAGATTGCGGATCTCGGTCATGTCCTCCATCGCGAAGCGCACCCCTTCGCGGCCCAGGCCCGAGTTCTTGACCCCGCCATAGGGCATGTTGTCGACGCGGAAGCTGGGGACCTCGTTGATGCAAATCCCGCCGCATTCGACCCGGTCCCATGCGTCGAGCACCTTGAACAGATCGCGGGTGAAGATCCCCGCCTGCAAGCCGAATTCGCTGCGGTTGACCTCTTCGAGCGCCGCATCGAAGTCATCGAACTTCATCAGCACCGCGACGGGCCCGAACGCTTCCTCGTTGACGATCTTGGCGGCGGTATCGACATCCTCGAGCAGGGTCGCCTCGATCATCTGGCCGTCGCGCCCACCGCCGCACAGCAGCGTGGCGCCGTTCGCCACGGCCTCGTCGATCCACCCCTTGAGGCGCTCGGCCTCGCCCTCGTCGATCATCGGGCCGATGAAGGTGTCGCGCTGCTTGGGGTCGCCCACCACCAGCGATTGGGCGCGTTCGACCAGCATGTCGCGGAACCGGTCGTAGACCGCGGCGTGGATGAGGATGCGCTGGACGCTGATGCAGCTCTGCCCCGACTGGTAATAGGTGCCCTTGATCACCCGTTCGATCGCGTCGTCGAGATCGGCATCCTCGTCCACGATCACCGCGGCATTGCCGCCCAGTTCGAGCACGACCTTCTTCTTGCCCGCGCGCGCTTTTAGCGCCCAGCCGACCGTGTCCGAGCCGGTGAATGACAGCAGCTTGAGCCGCTCGTCGGTGGTGAACAGATCGGCGCCGTCGCGGCTGGCGGGCAGGATCGAGAAGGCGCCCTCGGGCAGATCGGTCTCGGCCAGCACCTCGCCGATGATCAGCGCGCCCAGCGGGGTCTTGCTGGCGGGCTTGAGCACGAAGGGACAACCGACCGCGATCGCCGGCGCGATCTTGTGCGCGGCGAGGTTGAGCGGGAAATTGAACGGGCTGATGAAGCTGCAGGGGCCCACCGGCACCCGCTTCCAGATCGACTGATAGCCCGCAGCGCGGGGGGAGATGTCGAGCGGCATCACCTCGCCGCCCAGCCGCACCGATTCCTCGGCGGCGATCCGGAAGGTGTCGATCAGCCGGTCGACCTCGCCCTCGGCATCGCCGATCGGCTTGCCCGCCTCGACGCAGAGCGAATAGGCCAGCTCCTCGGCGCGCTCCTCGAACCGCGCCACGCAATGCTCGAGCACGGCCTTGCGCTCGAAGCTCGCCAGCCGCGCCATCGGCTCGGTCGCCCGGACCGCGCCGGCTATCGCCGCGTCGATGATCTCGGGGGTCGCCAGCGCAGTGCGGAACGCGATCTCGCCGGAGTATTTGTCGGTCACCGCGAGATCGGTGTTGGGCTGCTGCGCCTTGTTGTTGAGATAGAGCGGGTAGGTATCCTTGAGCTTGGGCACGGCATCGTCCTCGTCATCCCGGCCACCATGCCGGAAACCCGCTTACTTCTGACCCGCCGCGAGAAGAGAAGCGGGACCCCGGACCGGGTCCGGGGTGACGGAGGAAGAAAGTTCGAGCGGGGAGGTCGTTCCGTCAGTAACCCAGTTCGAGATCGAGCCGCGGTTCGACCGGCTCGCCGCGTTTCCAGCGCTCCAGATTGGCGATGAAGCGGTCGGCGCTGCGCTGGAACATCTTGGTCTGCGCGCGGCCCGAGAGATGCATGGTGATCTGCGCGTTCTCCAGCGTCCACAGCGGATGGTCTTCGGGCAGCGGCTCGGGATCGGTGACATCGAGCAGCGCGCCCTCGATCGATTTCGAACGCAACGCCTCGATCAGCGCGGATTGGTCGACCACGTCGCCGCGCGCGATATTGACCAGCACCGCGCTGGATTTCATCGCCGCCAGTTCTTCCGCGCCGATCATGTGGCGGGTCTCGGGAGTGGAAGGAACCGCCAGCACCACCCAGTCGAACTCGCCCAGCCTGGCGCGCCATTCACCCGGCCTGAGCGCGCCATCCGCTCCCGAGCGGCGAACCGGCACGACCTCCATGTCGAAACCTTCCAGCCGGGTCTTCACCAGCCCGCCGATCGCCCCCATCCCCAGCAACAGCACCCGCTCGCCCGCAAGCTCGCGCTTGCCGGGGCTGTCGAGCAGCCATTCGTGCCGATCCATCGCGCGCACCACCTCGGCATAGCCCTTGGCGTGCGCGAGCATCAGCAGGACGACATATTCGGCGATGGTCAGCGCATTGATGCCCGCGCCATTGGTAACCACCGTGCCGCGCTCTGCCAGCAGATCGAGCGGCAGGAAATCGAGCCCGGCGTAGATCGAGTTGAGCCATTTGAGGTTAGTGGCAGCGGTGACGACCTCCGCCATCGGCGCGTGCTGCGCGAAGTCGAACCAGCCGATCTCGGCCCGAGGGGCGAGTTCCAGCGCCTCTTCCTTGGACATGAACCAGTGCGGCTCCACCCAGTCGGGCAGGCGCGGCTCGACCAGCGGGCGGATCATGGCGGAAAGGACGGCTGTGGTCATGCGGGAAGGCTCCTCTGGGCGCACCCTATCCGTTGGGGTTGAGGGAAGTCGAGCCGTTCGTGCGGGGCCTCTCGACTTCGCTCGAGGCGAACGGCTTTGGGGTATCAATCTTCGTCATTGCGAGCGTAGCGAAGCAATCCATGGAACTGCGCCATGGATTGCCGCGTCGCCTGCGGCTCCTCGCAATGACGAGGTTGGGACTGTCGCAACCACCCCCCGTTCGAGTGCAATCGAGACACCTCGCGCGACCGCCTCTCGGCTACGCTGGAGGCGAACGGAATAGCCCGTGCCTAAATTCCCTCAGCCCAGCTTCCATTCCCAGCCGAGCGGGTCGCCGTCCATCACCTCGACCCGCTTGGCTGCAAGCTCGTCGCGGATTGCGTCGGAGGCGGAGAAATCCTTGTTCGCGCGCGCCTGCTGGCGGCGGGCGATCAGCGCATCGATCCCGGCCTCGTCGATTTCGGCCGCGACCGGGTTCAGCCGCAGGTCCTCGCGGGTCAGCTCGAGCAGGCCGAGCCCGAGCAATCGGTCGGCGATCCGTACCCCCTGGATGCGCTTGGCGGCGGGGATCTTCTTGGCAGCCAGCAGCGTCTCGAGCTGGGTCAGCACCACGGCGGTGTTGAGATCGCCGCAGATCGCCTCGTCGAACATCGCCCGCTCCTGCGCGCTCAGCGGAAAGCTGCCCTCGGGCTGCTTGCTGGCGGCGAGTTCGGCCTTGAGCTTGTCGATCTGAATCACCAGCCGCTTGAGCCGGGTGAGCGCTGCGCCCAGCCCTTCCCAGCTGAATTCCAGCTCGCTGCGGTAATGCGCCTGGAGGCACATCATCCGGTAGGCGAGCGGGTGATAGCCGCGGTCGATCAGCAATTGCAGGCGCAGGAACTCGCCCGAAGACTTGCTCATCTTGCCGCTGCGCTCAATCAGGAAGTTGTTGTGCATCCAGATCTTCGCACCCGAATGCGCGGCCTCGTCGAGCCCGCCGCAGCCGCAGAAGGCCTGGTTCTGCGCGATCTCGTTGGGGTGGTGGATCTCGCGGTGATCGATCCCCCCGGTGTGGATGTCGAAGGGGAAGCCGAGCAGCTTCTCGCCCATCACCGAGCATTCCAGATGCCAGCCGGGTGCGCCGCGGCCCCAGGGCGATTCCCATTCCATCTGGCGCGTCTCGCCGGCCGGGGTCTTGCGCCAGATCGCGAAATCGGCGGCGTTGCGCTTGCCTGCGACGGTGTCGATCCGGCCCTCACCACCATCCTCGGTGACGGCGCGCGCGAGGCGGCCGTAATCCGCGACGGTCGAGACGTCGAAATAGAGCCCGGAGTCGAGCTCGTAGCAATGCTTGTCGGCGATGCCCTTGGCGAACTCGATCATCGGCTCGATGTAGTCGGTCGCCACCGACCATTCGGCGGGCTGGCGGATGTTGAGCGCGCGGACATCGGATTTGAACGCTTGCGTGTAGTGGCGCGCGATGTCCCAGATCGATTTTTCCGACTTGGCTGCAGCCTGCTCCAGCTTGTCCTCGCCCGCATCGCCGTCGTCGGTGAGATGGCCGACATCGGTGATGTTGATGACGTGGGTGAGCTTGTAGCCCCGCCACTCGAGCGCGCGCCCGAGCGTATCGGCGAAGACATAGGCGCGCATGTTGCCGATGTGGGGGTAATTGTAGACCGTCGGTCCGCAGCTGTAGACCCGCGCCTCGCCCTCGTGGACGGGGACGAAGGGCTCGAGCGCGCGAGTGAGCGAGTTGAACAGCGTGAAGGTGGGTGCGGTCATGGGGGGCCTGATACAATCACGTCATCCCAGCGCAAGCTGGGATCTGGTGCGGCCTCGAGCAATTCCGGGAGCGATCCCAGCTTGCGCCGGGATGACGGGGCGGTTTACCACCCCTCCCAGCGCGTGGTCTCCTCCAGCGGCGCACGCTGGACATCGAAGCGGTTCACCGGGGCTTCGGGATCGCGATAGCCGATCGCCATGCCGCAGAAGAAGGTGTGATCCGCAGGGATCTCCACCATCTCGCGCACCTGCGGGCTATAGGCCGCCCAGGCTTCCTGCGCGCAGCTATCGAGCCCAGCCTCGCGCAGCAGCAGCATCAGTGTCTGCAGCCACATGCCGATATCCGACCATTGCGGCGGACCCATGTATTTGGGCGTGTGGACCAGCATCAGCACCGGCGCGCCGAAAGCGCGGAAGTTCTGCGCGAACCACATCAGCCGTTTGGCCTTGTCCTCGCGCGCAATGCCCAGCGCGGCATACATGTCCTCGCCCACCCCGAAGCGGCGCTGCTCGTAGGCCCCGTCGAGATCTGTGGGGTAGATATCGTATTCGGGCCGGAGCGCCGCGCGCCCCTTGGGAAACTCGAGCGCCACTCGGTCGAACAGCGCCTGCATCGGCGCCCCGGTCAGCAGCACCGCGTTCCACGGCTGGACATTGCCCCCCGAGGGCGAACGCTGCGCCTGCTCGAGAACGCGGGTGAGTGTCGCGCGATCTACCGGCTGGTCGGTAAAGGCGCGCACCGAGCGGCGCGTCTGGACGGCTTGGGTAACGTTCATTGCGGTTTGCTATCGAGCAGGTCCGCGACATTGCGCCGCCCACTCGCCACCCGGAGAATCGTTACGCGATCGCCCGTATCCTCGAAGAGCGCAAGATACCGGCCGAAGCTTGCCGCGCGGACCGCACCGCCCCATTCCTCCCGGAGCCTGTACCTTCGAGGATTTTCGGGGATCTGCTCGATGAATGCGCGGAGTTCGGCCAGAAACGACCTCGCTCGCGGAGGATTGTCTTCGGCAATATACTCACCGATTTCGACGATATCGGTCCGGGCTTGCTCGGTATATTCGAGCTTCACTCGCCTTGCTCTACAGACTTTCGACGCGCCACACGATCGATCGTGTCGAGAGCCTCGGCGAAGACTTCATCGGACGAGAAACGCGGACCCGATCTTGCCCGATCGAGAATCGCACGCATGCGGGCGTTCTCGGCTTCGCGGTGATCGTAGTCCTCGCCCCAACCCCGCAAGGCTTCACGCACGACCTCGCTGGTGGTGGCGTATTCGCCGCGCTCGACGGCAGCCCGGAGACGGGCGACCATCTCTTCGGGCATGGTGACGGTGATGCGTTCTAGCTTACTCATAGGCCTACATTATCATACGATGTGTGACTTGAGCAACGCATGAGAGGATCTTGCGCCAGAGGCAGGTTCAAGGATTGAGGCAATGACTAAGCGGCCGCCTATTCCTCCTCGAACAGCCCCGCGAGTTGTTCGATGATCGTTCCGCCGAGCTGTTCGACATCCATGATCGTCACCGCGCGCTTGTAATAGCGGGTGACGTCGTGGCCGATGCCGATCGCGACAAGCTGGACCGGGGACTGTTTCTCGATCCAGCCGATCACCTTGCGCAAATGGCTTTCCAGATAGCCCGCCTGGTTGACCGAGAGCGTGCTGTCATCAACCGGCGCGCCGTCGGAGATGACCATAAGGATGCGGCGATCCTCGGGGCGGCGCAGCAGCCGGTCGTGCGCCCAGAGCAGCGCCTCGCCGTCGATGTTCTCCTTGAGCAGGCCCTCGCGCATCATCAGCCCGAGATTGCGGCGCCCGCGGCGCCAGGGTTCGTCGGCCTGCTTGTAGATAATGTGGCGCAGATCGTTGAGCCGGCCCGGTTCGGCGGGACGGCCGTCGGCGAGCCAGGCCTCGCGGCTCTGCCCGCCCTTCCAGGCGCGGGTGGTGAAGCCGAGGATCTCGGTCTTGACCCCGCAGCGCTCGAGCGTGCGCGCCATGATGTCGGCGCTGATCGCCGCGATCGAGATCGGCCGCCCGCGCATCGAGCCAGAATTGTCGATCAGCAGGGTGACCACCGTATCCTTGAACTCGGTATCGCGCTCCATCTTGTAGGAGAGCGCGTGGCCGGGGCTGACGACCACGCGGGTGAGGCGCGCGGCGTCGAGCATGCCCTCTTCCTGGTCGAAATCCCAGCTGCGGTTCTGCTGCGCCATCAGTCGCCGCTGCAGCCGGTTGGCGAGCCTTGTGACGATGCCCTGCAGCCCGGCGAGCTGGCTGTCGAGATAGGTTCGCAGCCGTTCGAGTTCCTCGCGGTCGCAAAGCTCGCTTGCCTCGATCACCTCGTCGAAGGCTTCGGTGTAGGGGCGGTAGTTGAAATCGAGCGGATCGTCGGTCCAGGGGCGGTTGGGGCGGACCGGCTGCATGCCTTCCTCGCCCTCGTCCGAGGGGTCGCCCTCGCCCATCTCCTGCTCGCCCTCGGTGTCTTCCTCGGCCTCGCCATCGGCGTCGCCCTCGGCGGTCTCGCCCGCCATTTCGGTGGCCTGCGGCTCGGCGTCGCCCTCGTCCTGCTCGTCGGCGCCGTCCTCGTCCTCAGGGGTTTCGCCATCCTCCTCGTCGCCGTCCTCGCCGCCTTCGTCGGGGGCATCCTGCGGCAGGGTGAGATCGAGGTGACGCAGCATGTCGAGCGCGAGCCGCTGGAACGAGGCCTGATCGTCGAGACTGTCGGCGAGCGCCGCCATGTCGCCGCCCGCCTTGGCTTCGATATGATCGCGGACCATGTCCACGCCCTTGCGCGCGCGCTCGGGGATCGCTTCGCCGGTCAGCGCCTCGCGCAGCATCAGCGACAGCGCAGTGGGGAGCGGGACATCCTCGGCGCTGTCGGCGCGGACGATCGGATCGGAAGCGGTGCGCAGTTCGACCGCCGCATCGAGATTGGCGCGGATGCCATTGTACTGCGTGGTGCCCAGCGCCTCGTAGCGGACCTGCTCGACCGCGTCGTAGCAGGCGCGTGCGATCGGCTCGGGCGGCGCGGATTTCTCGTGGACGCGCTCGTTGTGGTGGCGCAGCTTGAGCGCGAAACTGTCGGCGAAACCGCGCGCCTCGCGCGCCTGGTCCGGCGGGACATTGCGCCCTGGCAGCGGCACGCGGAAGTTCTTGCCCGCAGACGACGGGCTGTCCGCGCTCCAGGCGACCTCCACCTCTTCCTCGCGCGCCAGCGCCCGCGCGGTGCCGGTCAGCGCCTGCTTGAATCGGTCGAGAGGGGTCTGGTCGGTCATCGCGTACCCGGGTTCGGCTGCATCATCCGATGGTCTGGCCGGTGGTCTTCCAGTCGGCCAGGAAGCCCTCGATGCCCTTGTCGGTCAGGACATGCTGCGCCAGCGACATGATCACCTTGGGCGGCATGGTGGCGACATCGGCGCCGATCAGCGCGCTTTCGAGCACATGGGTGGCGTGGCGCACGCTGGCGACGAGGATTTCGGTGTCGAAGGCGTAATTGTCGTAGATCGTGCGGATGTCGCGGATCAGCTCCATCCCGTTGGCGCCGTTGTCGTCGTGCCGCCCGACGAAGGGCGAGACGAAGGTAGCCCCAGCCTTGGCCGCGAGCAGCGCCTGATTGGCGGAGAAGCACAGGGTCACATTGACCATGGTGCCGTCCTCGGTGAGCTTGCGGCAGGTCTTGAGCCCGTCGATGGTGAGCGGCACCTTGATGCAGACATTGTCGGCGATCTTGCGCAGGATCTCGGCCTCTTTCATCATCGTCGCGTGATCGAGCGCGACCACTTCGGCGCTGACGGGGCCATCGACGATCGCGCAGATCTGCCTGGTGACCTCGAGGAAATCCTGCCCCGATTTGGCGATCAGCGAGGGGTTGGTGGTCACCCCGTCGAGCAGGCCTGTTTCGGCCAGTTCCTTGATCGCGTCGATCTCTGCGGTGTCGGCGAAAAATTTCATGCTGTGCGCTCCGGGGGTTTGCGAGTCACGGCCAGCCTTAGCGACCGACAGGCGCAGGGGCTAGTGGGCGTCCAGTGACGGGCTAGAGCGCCGCAGCGGTGCCGAAGACGCCGATGATGAGCGGGTCGCGGGTGGCACCCGGATCGGCGCGGATGGCGGCTTCCTCGCGCGCGATCTCGCCCCAGATGATGTCGTCCACCCCGGTCGCGACCCGCCCGGCGAGCGCGCCCACATCGACTCCGGAAAGCCCCGCGATCAGCTCGCCCACCAGCGGATCCTGCGCGACCCGCATCGCAGTCCCGAGCTCGGGGACCATCGCCTCGACCAGCCTCCCGCCCATCTGCCCGCGCAAATAGCCGGTCGCCGCGCTCGGTCCACCGCGGACCAGATCGACCGCGTTCTGGAACCCGATCACCCGCACCGCATCGGTCACCAACGGCGCGGCTCGCTGCGCACCGCGATAGGCGACATCGGCGAAGGCGCTCTCGATCCGGTTCTTGAATAGCGCCGAGGTGAGGATCCGGCTCAGCACATCGCCTCGGGTGCCGAGCAGATTGCCCAGCCCGAGCTGCGCGACCTGGCTGTCCCAATAGCCATCACCCTGGAGCATCCGCGCGAAGGCGCGCTCACTCGATAGGAACAGCATCCGCTCGACCGCATCGACGAGGCTGTAGCTCCCCATGCTCTGGCAGGCCGGCAGCGCCAGCAGCGCAGTGCCTGCGGCGAGACCGCCGAAGGTCCGGGTCATGAAGGCGCGGCGGCCGAGGAAAGCGGCGGTCGGGGCGGCGAGAATATCGGTCATATCGTGCATCCTCTTGTAGCATACCCTTGTCGTGGGCGCGGGCTGCCGCCCATATGCGTTACCAGATGAACCGCGTCCGCTGCCTCGTCCTCAACGCCGCACTCGGCCCGCTCGACTACCGCGTGCCGGAGGGGATGGTGGCCGAGCCCGGGCAGGTGGTCGAGTGCCCGCTGGGCCCGCGCACGGTGGTAGGAATCGTCTGGGAGGCCGAACGGCTCCCCGGTGCCGAGGTTCCGGCGGAGAAGCTGCGCCCGCTGCGGGCCGCGATGCCGATCCCGCCGCTGTCCGCAGCCCTGCGGCGGCTGATCGAATGGACCGCGGACTACTACTGCGCCCCGCTCGCCAGCGTGGCTCGGATGGCGCTGTCCTCCGGCGGGGCGCTGCGCGGCCCTGCGACGATGACCGAATACCGGCTCTCGGGCGGGATGCCCGAGCGGATGACCGCGCAGCGCGAGGCGGCGATCGAGGCGCTCGAGGGCGAGCAGGCGACGGTGCGCGAACTGGCGGGAATCGCCGGGGTCTCCGAAGCGGTGCTGCGCGGGCTGGTCAGTCACGGGGTGCTCGAGCCGGTCGGGGTCGATTGCGACCGCCCCTACCCGCGCGCCGCTCCCGATCATGCGCAGCCCGATCTCAGCGCCGAGCAGCAGGCAGCGGCGGATATTTTTACCGATGCGGTGCGGGCGAAACGGTTCGCGCCCTTCCTGCTCGACGGGGTGACCGGCTCGGGCAAGACCGAGACCTATTTCGAACCCATCGCCGAGGCACTGCGGCTGGGGCGGCAGGTGCTGGTGCTGCTCCCCGAGATCGCGCTGACCGAGGCCTTCCTGACCCGCTTCGAGGAGCGCTTCGGCACGGCGCCGGTGCTGTGGCATTCGGCGCTTAAATCGACCGAGCGAAGGCGCGCCTGGCGCGCCATCGCAGAGGGCGGCGCGCAGGTGGTGGTCGGCGCGCGCTCGGCGCTGTTCCTGCCCTATGCGAAGCTCGGGCTGGTGGTGGTCGACGAAGCCCACGAGGTCAGCTTCAAGCAGGACGACGGGGTGCGCTACAACGCCCGCGACGTCGCGGTAATGCGCGGCCATTTCGAGCGCATTCCGGTGGTGCTGGCGAGCGCCACGCCCGCGCTCGAAAGCCTCGCCATGGCCGAGAACGGCACCTACACCCGCGTCGAGCTGCCGCGCCGGTTCGGCGGAGCGCAGATGCCCAGCATCACCACCATCGATCTGACGCAGGAGAAACCTGGCCGCGGCGCCTGGCTCGCAGAACCGCTGATCGCTGCGATCGCGGAACGGCTGGAACGCGGCGAACAGTCGCTGCTGTTCCTCAACCGCCGCGGCTATGCGCCGCTGACGCTGTGCCGCAATTGCGGGTTCCGCTTCAAATGCCCCAATTGCAGCGCCTGGCTGGTCGAGCACCGTTTCAGCAGCCGGCTCGCCTGCCACCATTGCGGCCACGAGACCGCACCGCCCCCGACCTGCCCCGAATGCGGCGAGCCCGACTGCCTCGTCGCCTGCGGCCCCGGGGTCGAACGAATCGCCGACGAGGTCGCCGACCGCCTGCCCGAGGCGCGGGTGTTCGTCGCGACGTCGGACACGCTCAACTCGCCCGGCCGCGCGGCGCAATTCGTGGCGCAGGTAGAGTCGGGCGCGATCGATGTGATCGTCGGCACCCAATTGGTAACCAAAGGGTTCCATTTCCCCGAGCTGACGCTGGTGGGGGTGGTCGATGCCGATCTCGGGCTCGAGGGGGGCGATCTGCGCGCGGCGGAGCGGACCTACCAGCAGGTCGCGCAGGTCGCGGGGCGCGCGGGCCGGGCGAGCAAGCCGGGCGAGGTGCTGATCCAGACCCGCCATCCCGACGCCCCGGTGATTGCCGCGCTGGCCTCGGGCGATCGCGACGGGTTCTACGAGGCGGAGACCGAGGCGCGGCGGATGGCGGGCGCCCCGCCCTTCGGCCGCTGGGCGGCGATCATCGTCTCGAGCGAGGAAGAGGACGAAGCGCGCGAGGCCGCCAACCGCATCGGCGCCGCGCGCCCGCGCCACGACGACATGGCGATCTACGGCCCCGCCCCCGCCCCGCTGTCGCTATTGCGCGGGCGCTACCGCTACCGGCTGCTGATCAACGCAAAACGCAGCGTCGAACTCCAGGCGATCCTGCGCCGCTGGCTCGGCGCATTGCACCACACCGCCGGGGTGCGGGTGAATGTCGATGTCGATCCCTATAGTTTCGTGTGATCCAGCTTCAGGTCGAACTCGGCCCGCGCGCTTTCGACCGCGCCGATGTTGGCGATCGCCCAATTTCCCAATCTAGCCACGGGATCGCATAAGGATGTGCCGAGCCCGGTGAGTTCGTAATCGACGCGGGGCGGCACCGCTGGCGTCACCGTGCGCTTCACCAGCCCGTCGCGTTCGAGCCCGCGCAGGGTGCGGGTCAGCATCCGCTGGGAGATGCCCGGAATCCCGCGCCTCAGCACGTTGAACCGCTGCGAGCCCTCGGCGAGGCTCATCACCACGCGCACCGACCATTTGTCGCCGACCCGCGCGAGGATGTCGTTCACCGCGCTGCATTGCGGCGGGCTCTCGACGCCGAGGGTTACACCGGTGTCCCTAGCGGACATCGCAGTGCCTTCTTGCGCGATGTGGGTAGCGGTTTCCATATGGCCTCCAGGTTATCGACAGTAACTATGGAGTTCCGAAATGCAAATCCTACGTATCGACAGCGCCACCACCGGTGAACAGTCCGTCACTCGCAAGCTCACCGATGAGCTGACCCGCCACTTCCGTGAGAAGCACCCCGACGCCAAGGTGGTGGAGCGCGATCTGGTCGCCGATCCGCTGCCGCATATCGACCCGATCACCACCAAGGCGATCCGCACCGCCCCTGAAACGCATGAGGAAGCGGTCGCCGCCGCCTATCCCGACGAGCGCGCGGTGCTCGACGAGTTTCTCGCCTCCGATGTGGTGATCGTCGGTGCGCCGATGTACAATTTCTCGATCCCCAGCCAGCTCAAAGCCTGGCTCGACCGGCTCGGCGTGCCGGGGGTGACCTTCCGCTATTCCGAAGCCGGCCCCGAAGGGCTCGCGGGCGGGCGCAAGGTGGTGATCGCCTCGGCGCGCGGCGGTGCCTATTCCAACGACGACATGGCCGAGAACCAGGAAAGCCTGCTCGCGACCATGTTCGGCTTCCTGGGGGTCGACGATCTCAGCTTCGTCCGCGTCGAGAAGACCGGCTTCGGCCCCGAAGCGATCGAAGAGGGGCTCGCCGCCGCCAAGGCCGAGATCGCCAAGCTCTAGCTAGGATGCGAAGGGTCGGGCCTCGCCGCGGCGATGCCCGACCCCGCGCGGAGGCTTTCCGAAGACGCTGGTTCCGCCGAAGGATCGCTGGGCGCGAGCCATGATTTCGATCCGCTTTCGCCGGTGCGATTCTAGCGATAGAGGGCGGCGATGATCGAACTTTCCTGCCTTTGCGGCCAGCTCCGCGTCGAACTCGCCAGGCGTCCCGACTTCGTCCACGAGTGCAATTGCACTCTGTGCCGCAAGACCGGCGCGCGCTGGGGCTATTTCCACCCCTCCGAAGCCAGCGTGACAGGCGCATCCCAGGGCTACAGCCGCGGCGACAAGCCCGACCCCGCCGCCGAAATCCGCTTTTGCGAAAGCTGCGGCGCGACCACCCATTTCATTCTTACCGCCGAGGCCGCGGCGAAATACGGCAACACCATGATGGGCGCGAACATGCTGCTGGCGGACGAGCGCGATCTGGCGGGCGTCGAACTGCGCTTTCCCGATGGGCAGGCCTGGTCGGGCGAAGGCGAGTTCGCCTATGTACGCGAGGCCCGAATTCTCGGGTGAGCGAAACGAAGCACCCTGCGCTCGGGCCGAGCCGTTACATTGCAGCGACCTAACGCCGGCGTTCAGACTACGAAGCATAGCGTCGGCTATTCAAGCTGGATGAGACCAAGAATACTTCTCGGGCTGGGCGCGCTTCTGGCGATCACAGGCTCCGCCGCTCTGGCAAGCACCATGGCCTCCGACTGGACCATCGGCCCGCACATCCGCGGCAAGAACTACTCGGTGGGGATGCCGTTGCAGCCCGCGCCCACCCGCAACGGCTGGGCCTTCGCCTTTCCCTACCCCGACCGCTCCGCCGGGCATGTCCATTACGTGACCTACGACCCCGGTTCGCTCGCGGGGAAATCCCGGATCGTTGTGCACTACCGCGTCGATGCCGCGCCCGGCACGCGTTTCGTGCCGCAGGAGCATCCCGAACTGCCCGGCACGGTCTCGATGGTAATCCAGCAGCGCGGCGACAATTGGAAGGCGAAGGGACGGTTCGAACATTACCGCTGGTACTCTCCGGCAGCAAAGGTCCAGGAAATCAGGCCGGGCGAGCACCAGATGACGCTCTCGCTCGACGATCCAGCGTGGATTTCGGTCTATGGTCGCCCTGCAAGCGAAAACACGCGTGCATACCGCGAGGCGCTCACCAATTCCGCGCGGCTCGGGCTGGTTTTCGGCTCGACCGCCGCAAGGGGACACGGAGTTTACGCCACCGCGCCCGCGGGTTTCGAACTGGTCAGTATCCGCGTCGAGTGAGCCGACAGCGCCCGGCGCCCCGCCCGGATGTTCCGGATCAATTCGTCCGGTTGGGCTTTCCGGCCTTGCCGCGCCGACGCGCCAACAGGAACAGCAGCGTGGGCCAGAATATGGTGTTGAGGATATCCACCACCGACCCCGTCATCGTGGCGCCGCCGGCGGGCGAATAGGCGTCCATCACCTCATTGCCGAACGCGAAGACGTAGACCAGGGTGATCGGCACGCGCGAGCGCATGCGGTGCCCCAGGAACAGCGCCGCGGCGAAGAAAATGATCAGGCCCGCATGGAGGTGCAGCAGATCCTCGGTCGCCCCCAGAGTCGTCCCGAGGGATTCCTTGGCGGCCGAATACTGGCCGAGATAATGGATGATCGAGCTGCCCACGCGGTCCCGCTACCGCGCGGTCATGTGCTTGTCACCAAGAAGTGCGGCTATCCGCTGGGTGCGCACAAAAACCGGGGCAGGCGTCCGGAAGATCCCGCGGGATTACCGCCGATCCGTACACTTCTCCCGGCGCAGCAGCTCTTGCTTGATCGCGGTGCCATAGGCATAGCCGCCCAGCCCGCCGTCCGCCGCAATCACGCGGTGGCAGGGGATGAGCACGGCGATGTTGTTCGCGCCATTGGCGCCGCCGACCGCGCGGCTGGCGCCGGGATTGCCCAGCGCTGCGGCGAGTTGGCCATAGCTCCGCGTTTCGCCGGGCGGGATTTCGCACAGCGCCTGCCAGACGCGCTGCTGGAAAGCGGTGCCCTTTACGTCGAGCGGAAGGTCCGCGCCGCGCCCGGGCTCCTCGACCGCCTGCGTCACCTGTTCGAACAACTCCCGGAACTCCTCGCCGCCTTCGGCGAGCATAGCACCGGGAAAGCGCCGCCGCAGATCCGCCTCGCCCTCGCCGAAGGAGAGGCAGCACACGCCCGTCTCGGTCGCGGCGACCAGCATCGAACCCAGCGTCGTCTCGATTACGGCCCAGTGGATCGTCCGGCCCTTGCCCCCGCCACGCCAGTCGCTCGGCGTCATCCCCATCCGTCCCTCCATCGCGGCGTAGAAACGGCTGGGTGCCGCGAAGCCTGCATCGTAGATCGCATCGCTCACCCGTCCGGCCCCCGCCAGCATATCCTTGGCGCGCTCCTCGCGCAGCGCGCGGGCATAGGCGGCGGGCGAGAGCCCGATGGCGCGTTTGAACAGGCGCTGGAAATGGCTCGGCGCATAGCCGGTCAGCCGCGCCAGCTCTGCAAGACTCGCGCTCCCGCCCGCCCCGATCGCGTCGATCGCCGCGCGCACCGCCGCCTCCTCGCCGCTCTGGCGATCGGGCGCGCAGCGCTTGCAGGCGCGCAGGCCCGCCGCCTCGGCCGCGGCGGGGTCGGCGTAGAAGTGCACGTTCGACCGCTTGGGCGCGCGCGCCGGGCACGATGGGCGGCAATAGATGCCGGTGGAATGGACACCGGTGACGAAAGCACCGTCGAAGCGCCGGTCCTTCGCCAGCGCGATCCGCCAGCACTCGTCGTCGCTCAACGCCTGGGCACCCAGCAATCGGGCGTTCCTAAGATCGGCAGGTTCGGCTGCGGTCATGCCGTTCATCCTTCATGGCTTCGCGTGGGCTTGCAAGCGTCAGCTAACCCATTTCGCCACGCGCGGCGTCCCGAAGCTTGCGGTCAATGACACGGACGCGATAGAAGCGCCGCCGGATGGGACGTCTCCTTACTCTTCTGGTGCTGCTGCTCGGCATGTTTGTCGCACCCTCGCCCGCGCAAGCCGAGCCGGCGGATATCGACGCGGCGGCACGCGGCGTGGTGCGCGTGGTTATTCTGGGCAGCGATGGCGAGGAGGTCTATCCGATCAGCCACGGCAGCGGGTTCGCGGTCAGTCCCACGCAGATCGTCACCAACGCCCACGTCATCCGCGACGCGTTGGCCGACGACAGCCTCAGGATCGGCATTGTCCCCTCCGATGGCGCAGGCGCGGTCTATGGCAAAGCGGTCGCAATCTCCTCGCGCAACGATCTGGCGCTGGTCGAACTGACCGGCGATCTGCGGCTGCCGCCGCTGACGCTTGTGGGCGGGCCGCTGGCCGACAGCGGCGAGAGCTATGCGGTCGGCTATCCGATGAATGTCGACAAGGCGCAGGGACTCGATATCGGCGATATCTTCCGCAGCCAGCCCCCTGTGAAGAGCCGCGGGTTTCTCGCCGGAACGCGGCCCAGCCGCAGTTTCGACACCGTGCTCCACACCGCGCCGATCGCGCGCGGCAATTCGGGAGGGCCGCTGCTCGATGGTTGCGGCCGGGTCCTGGGGGTCAACAGCTTCGGGGCGGATTCGGGTGGATCGGATGCGGAGTTCTTCTTCGCCGTCTCGAACCGGGAATTGCGCGCCTTCCTGCGCGACAACGGCGTGGCGCCGCGGATCAACGATACCGAATGCCGCAGCCTCGACGACCTCGAAGCCGAGGAACGCGCCCGTCTGGACCGCGAACAAAGCGCCGCACGCGCGGCGCTCGACAATCGCAGCGAGGAAGAGCGGGTCCGGCGCGAGCGGGCGCGCTTCGAGGCCGAGATGCAGGTCCGCGACGAGCGCGACGATCGCATGCTCGCCAGCGTGTTGCTGCTCCTGCTCGGCGCCGGTCTGATCTGGTGGGCGTTCGAGAAGCGCGAGCCGGTCGAAAGCGAATTCGGCACGGTCGCCTGGCCGGTCCGCAACCGGATCGTGCTGGCGCTGGGGATCGGCGCGGTGCTGATGGCGCTGATGCTGCATGTCAGCCGACCGGGGATCGACGAGATCGACCGCCGTGTGTCCGCGGTGATGGGCGGGGAAGCCGACGAGAGCGACGGTGCCGGCGAGCTCCGCGCGAACGGCTCGGGATCGGGGAAGACAGATTACGTCTGTACGCTCGATCCGCAGCGCAGCCGCGTCACCAGCGCGCAGGCGCAGCAGGTCAGCTTCGAGTGGAGCGCCCAGGGCTGCGTAAACGGGCGGACCCAATACGGGCTCTCGGCCGGAACCTGGTCGCGCGTCTTCGTGCCCAATGAGGAACAGGCGGTCGCGGTCAACAGCTTCGACCCGGCGCGACGGATCTACCGCACCGAACGCTATCTGCTCTCGCGCGGAGCCATGAACACGGCGCGCGCGGCGCGGAGCAAATATTCGGCGCCAGCCTGCGGGACCGAGGATGCCGCTTCCTCGCTGGGTGACATGCAGACCGAGGTGGTTTCCAGCCTGCCCACCCAGCCCAACGAAAGGCTGGTCTATTCTTGCGAGGTGGCGGAAGGCGACTAGGCTGCCAGAGCCTCGCCGCTCAACGTGATGCGGTGCATCTCGCGGGCGTGCCCCTGATAGTCGTTCATCGCATAATGCCAGGTCGTCCGATTGTCCCAGATCGCGACCGAGCCCGGCTCCCAGTCGATTCGGCACTGATGCGCTGGGTCCATTGCCGCGGCATAGAGCCGGTCGAGCAAGGGGCGGCTGTCGGCGCGGCTCCGACCGACGATGCTCACCGTGAAGGCCGGATTGACGTAGAGCAGCCTGCGCCCGGTCGCCGGATGGCGGATCACGACCGGATGGCTCGCGCCGGTGGTCATCCCCTGACCGCGCAGTTCGCTTCCGATATCCGTCTGCGCATAGGCGCCATCGGCAGCATAGATATGATCGGCGGTGTGGAAGGCTTCGAGCCCCGCGATTTCGCGCTTCAGATCGTCGGACAGCGAATCATAGACCGCTCCCATATGGGCATAGAGCGTATCGCCGCCCGACGGCGGCAGCACGCGCGCCACCAGGATCGAGCCCATCGCGGGCACTTGATCGTAGGAGTGATCGGTATGCCAGCCGCCGCCGATATTGGTCTGCTGGTTCTCGCGCTTGCGCACCACCGCGATCTCGGGATGCTCGTCGGTCAGCGGGAAGTAATTGTTGATGTCGATCCCGCCCCAGCGCTGCGCGAACGCGATGTGCTCTTGCGGCGAGAGCTCCTGACCCCGCAGCACCGCGACGCCATGCGCATAGACCGCCTCCCGCACATCGTCGAGCGTCGCACCCGCAGCGTCGGCGAGCTGGACGCCGGTTATTTCCACGCCGCATGACGGCGCGAGCGGTACGATCTGCATCGAATCTCTCCCTGCGCTCCTTGCGGCGCCTCGTCGGCATCCTACATGGCGAAAGGACGGAGTCCATCATCCGACCTGCGATTTGCGACCGGATCGACGGGCACCCGGCTTGCGCTTCCCCAGACCCGATGCTAGGCGCGCGACAGCTTTGCCGGGGTGGCATACGCCCACCCGCGACGCCAGGCTGACAGCATCGTTTTTTTCCGGACCTCGAGAGGACGACAACGCGTGGAGAATTCCGCCGGTATTCAGGCTAGCCTGGCAGGGCGCTATGCGTCGGCCCTGTTCGACCTGGCGAGCGAGAACGGCACAGTGACCGCTGTCGAATCGGACCTCGAGAAGCTCGAGACCGCTTTGGCCGAATCGGACGCGCTGGCCCAGCTCACCACCAACCCCAAGGTTTCGCGCGGCGCCGCCGGACAGGCGCTTGCCGGCGTGTCCGATGTGCTCGGCCTCGCCGAACTGACGCGCAATTTCATCGGCGTGCTCGCGCACAACCGGCGGCTGGCGCAATTGCCCAAGGTGATCCGTTCCTTCCGCGCCATTGCCGCCGCCCAGCGAGGCGAAGTCACCGCGCAGGTGAGCAGTGCGCATGCGCTCAGCGATTCGCAGCTGGAACAGATCCGCTCGCGGCTCACCGCGCGCGAGGGCCGCACCGTCAAGCTTTCCACCGCCGTCGATCCCGAATTGCTTGGCGGTCTGGTCGTTACCATCGGATCGAAGCGCATCGACGGCTCGATCCGCACCCGCCTCAATTCCCTCGCCCAGGCGATGAAGGCCTGATCAAAGGACGTTACTCATGGATATCCGCGCCGCAGAAATTTCCAAGGTCATCAAGGACCAGATCGCCAATTTCGGCACCGAAGCCGAAGTCAGCGAAGTCGGCACCGTCCTGTCGGTGGGTGACGGCATCGCCCGCATCCACGGCCTCGATCAGGTCCAGGCCGGCGAGATGATCGAATTCGCCAACGGCGTTCAGGGCATGGCGCTCAACCTCGAGGCCGACAATGTCGGCGCGGTGATCTTCGGTGCCGACACCGAGATCAAGGAAGGCGACACCGTCAAGCGCACCCAGACCATCGTCGACGTGCCCGTCGGCAAGGGTCTGCTGGGCCGCGTCGTCGATGCGCTGGGCAACCCGATCGACGGTAAGGGCCCGATCGTGGCGACCGAGCGTCGCCGCGTCGAGAAGAAGGCGCCGGGCATCATCCCGCGCGAGTCGGTCTCCGAGCCGGTCCAGTCGGGCCTCAAGGCGATCGACGCCCTCGTTCCGGTCGGCCGCGGCCAGCGCGAGCTGATCATCGGCGACCGCCAGACCGGCAAGTCCGCCGTCGCGATCGACACCTTCATCAACCAGAAGGAAGCCAATCGCAGCGACGACGAGAACAAGAAGCTCTATTGCATCTATGTCGCGGTCGGCCAGAAGCGCTCGACCGTCGCGCAGATCGTCAAGAGCCTCGAGGAAAACGGCGCGATGGAATATTCCATCGTCGTCGCCGCCACCGCGTCGGAGCCCGCTCCGCTGCAGTATCTCGCGCCCTACACCGGCTGCGCGATGGGAGAATTCTTCCGCGACAACGGCATGCATGCGGTCATCGTCTATGACGATCTTTCCAAGCAGGCGGTCGCCTATCGCCAGATGTCGCTGCTGCTGCGCCGCCCGCCGGGCCGCGAAGCCTATCCGGGCGACGTGTTCTATCTCCACAGCCGCCTGCTCGAGCGCGCGGCCAAGATGAACAAGGCCGAAGGCGGCGGTTCGCTGACCGCGCTGCCGATCATCGAGACGCAGGCGGGCGACGTGTCGGCCTATATCCCGACCAATGTGATCTCGATCACCGATGGCCAGATCTTCCTCGAGACCGAGCTGTTCTATCAGGGCATCCGCCCGGCGATCAACGTCGGCCTCTCGGTGAGCCGCGTCGGCGGCGCCGCGCAGACCAAGGCGATGAAGAAGGTTTCGGGCTCGATGAAGCTCGACCTCGCGCAATATCGCGAGATGGCCGCTTTCGCCCAGTTCGGTTCGGATCTGGATGCCGCCACGCAGAAGCTGCTCAACCGCGGTGCGCGCCTGACCGAGCTGCTCAAGCAGCCGCAGTATTCGCCGATGCCGTTCGAAGAGCAGACCGTGTCGATCTTCGCCGGCACCAACGGCTTCCTCGACGCGATCCCGGTCGATCGGGTGAACGAATACGAAAGCGCGATGCTCAGCCACATGCGCAGCGAGCATGCCGAGGTGCTGGAGACCATCCGCACCACCGGCAAATTCGAGGACGACACCAAGGCCAAGGTCGTGGCTGCGCTCGAGAAATTCGCCAAGCAGTTCGCCTGATTGATTTCGCCGTCGTCCCGGCGAGAGCCGGGATCTCGTGCCGCAAGGTGCGACCTAGTGGATAGAGACCCCGGCTTGCGCCGGGGTGACGAATTGGAGAGTTAAGAGAGTGGCATCGCTCAAAGAACTCAAGGGCCGTATCAACTCGGTCAAATCGACCCAGAAGATCACCAAGGCCAAGCAGATGGTCGCGGCGGCCAAGCTGCGCCGTGCGCAGGCGGCCGCCGAACAGGCGCGTCCCTATGCCGAGCGCCTGTCGGGCGTCATGGCCTCGCTCGCAGGCAAGGTCAGCGGCGACAGCGCGCCCCGGCTGCTCGCGGGCACCGGCTCCAGCCAGCGCCACCTGCTGGTGGTGGTGAACACCGATAAGGGCCTGTGCGGCGGTCTCAACGCGAACATCGTCAAGGCCGCCAAGGCCCGGGCGCGAGAGCTGATCGCGGGCGGCAAGGACGTGCAGTTCTATCTCGTCGGCAAGAAGGGCCGCGCGCCGATCAAGCGCGACTATGCCGACCGGATCGAAAAGCACTTCGACACCAGCGAGGTCCGTACGCCGGGCTTCGAGGAAGCCGAGGCGATCGCCGACGATCTGATCGCACGGTTCGACCGGGGCGAGTACGACATCGCCGAGCTGGTCTATCCGATCTTCCGCAGCGCGCTGTCGCAGGATCCGACCATCGACCAGCTGATCCCCGTTCCCTCGCCCGAGGTTTCGGGTAACAGCAAGGATGTCGGCGCGGTCGTCGAATACGAACCCGGCGAAGAGGAAATTCTCGAGGAATTGCTGCCGCGTTACGTCAAGACGCAGCTGTTCGGCGCTCTGCTCGAGCGCGAGGCCTCGGAACAGGGTGCCTCGATGACCGCTATGGACAATGCCACGCGCAATGCCGGCGATCTCATCAAGGATCTCACCATCAAGTACAACCGCAGCCGCCAGGCTGCGATCACCACCGAACTGATCGAAATCATCGCGGGCGCCGAAGCGCTCTGACCCCTATGAAAGCCAATCTCTTGACCAAACTCGCCTTCCTTCTCGTTCCCCTGTTCGCTCTGGCCGCTTGCGGAGAAGAGCCCGCCGCCGAGGTGGCGCAGACGCAGGTCGCGACGCCCGAGCCGGTAGCGACGCTGCCGGCTCCCAACCAGGCGCTGTTCACGCAGCTCTATGCCGACGCCTGTCCCGAAGCCGAGCCGGTCAACACCGCAGTGTGCCGCCGCGCCGGCCTGGGCTCGGACGAGGTGCTGTGCGAATTCGGTCTCGGTGAGGACGAATATCTGCGCAACGACGCCACCCTTACTCCCGGCGATGGTCAATGGACGCTCGCCGATCCCGAAAACGTGTGCGCCGCCGCTTAAGGCGCCCAACTCCCAAGGCAGGATCCAGATCATGGCCACCGCTCCCGTACTCAACCAGACCACGACCGGCACCATCAGCCAGGTCATCGGCGCCGTCGTCGACGTACAGTTCGAAGGCGAACTGCCCGCGATCCTGACCGCGCTGGAAACCCGCAACGGCGACAGCACGCTCGTCCTCGAGGTCGCGCAGCATCTCGGCGAAAACACCGTGCGCACGATCGCGATGGACGGCACCGACGGGCTCACCCGCGGGCAGGACGTCGTCAACACCGGCAACCAGATCACGGTTCCCGTCGGTCCCAAGACGCTGGGACGGATCATGAACGTCATCGGCGAGCCGATCGACGAGCGCGGTCCGATCGGTGCGGACATGACCATGCCGATCCATGCCGAGGCACCGCTGTTCGTCGACCAGTCGACCGAAGCCGCGATCCTCGTCACCGGGATCAAGGTCATCGATCTGCTCGCGCCCTATGCGCGCGGCGGCAAGATCGGCCTGTTCGGCGGCGCGGGCGTCGGCAAGACC
Organism: Qipengyuania benthica; assembly: GCF_030717865.1. Taxonomy (NCBI): domain Bacteria; kingdom Pseudomonadati; phylum Pseudomonadota; class Alphaproteobacteria; order Sphingomonadales; family Erythrobacteraceae; genus Qipengyuania; species Qipengyuania benthica. Next base: position 88,660 of record NZ_JAVAIL010000003.1, read on the forward strand.
GTGCTGATCCAGGAACTGATCAACAACATCGCCAAGGGCCACGGCGGCGTCTCGGTGTTCGCCGGCGTCGGCGAGCGCACCCGCGAGGGCAACGATCTCTACCACGAATTCCTCGATGCGGGCGTCATCGCCAAGAACGAGGCTGGCGAAGCGGTTTCCGAGGGATCGAAGGTCGCGCTGGTGTTCGGACAGATGAACGAGCCTCCGGGCGCCCGCGCCCGCGTGGCGCTGTCGGGTCTGACGATGGCGGAATATTTCCGCGACGTCGAAGGCCAGGACGTGCTGTTCTTCGTCGACAACATCTTCCGCTTCACGCAAGCCGGTTCGGAAGTGTCGGCGCTGCTCGGCCGTATTCCTTCGGCAGTGGGCTATCAGCCGACCCTGTCGACCGACATGGGCAATCTGCAGGAACGCATCACCTCGACCAACAAGGGCTCGATCACCTCGGTCCAGGCGATCTACGTTCCCGCGGACGATCTCACCGATCCGGCGCCTGCCGCTTCCTTTGCCCACTTGGATGCGACCACCACGCTGAACCGCGCGATTTCGGAGCTGGGCATCTACCCGGCGGTCGATCCGCTCGACTCCACCAGCCGCGTGCTCGAACCCCGCGTCGTCGGCGAGGAGCATTACCAGACCGCTCGCCGCGTCCAGGAGACGCTGCAGAAGTATAAGAGCCTGCAGGACATCATCGCCATTCTCGGGATGGACGAGTTGTCCGAAGAGGACAAGCTGACGGTCAGCCGTGCGCGCAAGATCCAGAAGTTCCTCAGCCAGCCGTTCCACGTGGCCGAGGTCTTCACCAGCATCCCGGGCGTGTTCGTCCAGCTCGAAGACACGGTGAAGAGCTTCAAGGCGGTGGTCGACGGCGAATACGACCACCTGCCCGAGAGCGCCTTCTACATGGTCGGCGGCATCGATCAGGCGGTCGAGAAGGCCAAGAAGATGGCCGACGAATCCTGACGCATTTCCCTCCCGCTCGCGGGAGGGCGGAGACCCTAGCATGCCCTTGCATTTCGAACTCGTCACCCCGGTAAAGCAGGTCCGCAGCGAGGACGTCCACATGGTCGTCGTCCCCGGCACGGACGGCGAATTCGGCGTTCTCGAGGGGCATGCGCCCTTCATGTCGACGATCCGTGACGGTGCGGTCCAGATTTACCGCACCGAAGGTGCCGCGGCCGAGATCATCGAGGTCCGGGGCGGCTTTGCGGAAGTGGGCGAAAACGGCCTCACCGTGCTGGCGGAGCATGTCGAGGGCTGATCTGGCCTATGATCGTTGGGAAACGATCGCTTAAAACGACAAAGGGCGACCCCGGCGGGTCGCCCTTTTCGTTTCCGGCACCGAAACAGCAAGCTTCGTTGCCCCCGGCGGTCGGGCGCGCAGCTTACCTCTCGCGTTTTGCAGCCGCCTTCTTCTTTTTCATCGCATCGTGGAAGCGGTCGGCCCAGCCCGGCTTCACGATCTGCTCTCCGCGCACCATCCGCAGATCGCCATCTGCGACATCGCCGCTGACCGCGCTTCCCGCGCCCACGATCGCGTCGCGACCGATCGTCACCGGGGCGATCAGCGAACTGTTGGAGCCGATAAAGGCCCCTTCCTTGATGACGGTCCGGTATTTGAGATAGCCGTCGTAATTGCAGGTGATCGTACCCGCGCCGATATTGGCGCCTGCCCCGACCTCGGCATCCCCCAGATAAGTCAGATGGCTGGCCTTCGCGCCCTCGCCGAGCACCGCCGCCTTCATCTCGACGAAATTGCCGACAAAGCTGTTCCTTTCCATTACCGCCCCCGGGCGCAGGCGAGCGAAGGGGCCGACCTGTGCGCCCTCGCCGACGCTGGCGCCTTCCAGATGGCTGAAGGCTTTGATGCGCGCGCGATCCGCCACGGTCACGCCGGGGCCGAACACGACACTGGGTTCGATCACGACATCGCGGCCCAATTGTGTGTCGTAGCTGAAGAACACCGTCTCGGGGGCCTTGAGCGTGGCGCCCTCGGCCATCGCTTCCTCGCGGCGGAAAGCCTGCCATTGCGCCTCTGCGGCAGCGAGTTCGGCGCGGCTGTTGATCCCGGCGACTTCGCCCGGCGCATCGGTGGTGACCACCGCGCAGGCATCGCCATCGCCAATCGCGATATTGACCACGTCGGGCAGGTAATATTCGCCTTGGGCGTTGTCGTTGCCGACCCGGCGCAGCAGCGCGAAGAGATCGGACGCGCGCCCCGCCATCAGCCCCGAATTGCAAAGCCGACAGGCGCGCTCTTCGGCGCTGGCGTCCTTGAACTCGACCATCTTGTCGATCCGGCCCGTACCGTCGGCGATCACCCGACCGTATGCGAGCGGATCCTTGGGCTCAAAGCCTAGCACCACCACCCGCGGCGCATCCTCGGCGTGGAGCCGGTTGAGCATCGCGCGCATGGTCTCCGCGCGCACGAAGGGCACATCGCCATAGAGCACCAGCACATCGCCTTCGAAGCCATCGAGTTCGCTCTCGGCCTGCTGAACAGCGTGGGCGGTACCCAGCTGCGGATCCTGCAGGCAGGTGCGCGCCGTATCGCCAAGTGCGGCCTCGATCTGTTCGCGACCGGCACCGACCACCACCACCTTACGGGCGGGCTCGAGGAGATCGACCCCGGCCATCAGGTGATGGAGCATCGGTCGACCGGCGATCGGGTGGAGCACCTTGTGCAGGTCGCTCTTCATCCTCGTTCCCTTGCCCGCGGCGAGAATGACGGCGGCGAATTCGCGTTTCTGGATCATGATCAGCCCTTGCCACCATTCGCTTGCGGTTTGAAGTCGCATCCGCCACCGCCTCGACATGGCCAAATTCCCCTTCGACATTGTGGCATTCGATCTCGACGGCACCCTGCTCGACACCTTTCGGGATTTGGGCGCGGCGGTGAACCACGCGTTGGCACTGGGCGGCTTCGACGCCATCCCGGTGGACAGCAGCAAGGACCTGATCGGCGGTGGCGCAAAAGTCATGCTGGCGCGCGCGGTCGAGCGCCAGGGCGGCATGCCCGCCGACGATTTCCACGCGCTCTACAAGCAGATGCTGAGCTATTACGCCGCCAACAATGCGGTGCATTCGCGGCCCTATCCTGGCGCCGAGGACTGCCTCGACGCGCTCGCCGGGCGCGGGGCGAGGATGGCGGTCGTGACCAACAAGTTCGAGGATTTTGCCCGCCGGATCCTCACCACGCTGGAGCTCGCGGATCGTTTCGAGACGATCATCGGGGGCGACACCATGGGCAAGGGCCGCGCGAAGCCGGAGCCGGATTCGCTGATCGAGGCGCGGGCGCGTTGCGGCGGCGGCAGCTTTGCCTTCGTCGGCGACAGCACCTATGACGTCATGGCGGCGCGCGCCGCACAGGTACCGGTGATCGGCGCGCGCTATGGCTATTGCGACAAGCCACCAGGCGAGCTCGGGGCGGATGTCGAGATCGATTCGCTGGCCGCACTGATCCCGGCGCTCGAGGACCTGAGGCCCGCCTGAGCCACCTTCGGACCCTACGGCGCGGCGGCGCGCCGAACTGACGGTTGCAAGCGCATGGCGAACATGTCAGTCCGCCGCTCGGATTGACGTTCACGTAAACCCTATCGGAGAACCAGCATGACCATCGATTTCAAGGACAAGGTAGCCATCGTAACCGGCGCAGGCGGCGGTCTGGGCCGCGAATACGCGCTCGAACTGGGTCGCCGCGGCGCCAAGGTCGTGGTCAATGATCTGGGCGGATCGCGCGACGGGACCGGCACTTCGGATATGGCCGCCAAGGTCGTCGAGGAAATCGAGAAGGCCGGCGGTACCGCGATGGCCAATGGCGCCTCGGTCACCGAGCCCGAGCAGATGGAAAAGATGGTCGCCGACGCCAAGCAGAAATGGGGCGGCGTCCATGTGCTGATCAACAATGCCGGCGTGCTGCGCGACAAGACCTTCGCCAAGATGACCGCCGAAGACTTCGCCTTCGTGGTCGACGTCCACCTCAACGGCTCGGCCTATGCCACAAAGGCGTGCTGGGAGACCTTCCGCGAGCAGGCCTATGGCCGCGTGCTGATGACCGCGAGTTCGACCGGACTGTTCGGCAATTTCGGCCAGGCCAATTACGGTGCGGCCAAGCTGGGCCTCGCGGGCCTGACCAAGACGCTCCAGCTCGAGGGCGCGAAGTACAACATCAAGGTCAACACGCTGAGCCCCGTGGCGGGCACGCGGATGACCGAGGACCTGTTCCCCGAAGAAGCCTTCAAGCTGTTCGACCCGGTCAATGTCGTCCCCGCAGCGCTGTTCCTCGTCAGCGAAGATGCGCCCAGCAACGCCATCGTCGGCGCGGGTGCGGGCGGGTTCCACTCTTCCTGGGTGGTGATGAACGACGCGGTCTGGCTCCCCGAGGACCAGCGCACGGTCGAAGGTTTCGCCGAGAACTGGAAGGCGATCTCCGACTTCTCCAATCTCAAGGCGCCGCAGTCGGGTTCCGAACAGTCGGGCAATATCCTGACCGCGATGCAGAAGGTCACCGGCACCGGCCCGTCCTCCGCGCGCAGCTGATCCTGCCATCCGCTTATGCGGCGTATTGACGCCGTAATACACCGAGCCTATTCTCCCTGTCTTCAGGATGGGGAGAATAGGCCGTGTACAGCCAGCAGGATCTCAATTCCGCAGTTGCGGCGGGCGCGATCAGCGCCGAGGCCGCCGATGCACTGCGCGCCCATGTCGCCGCGCAGAACGACTCCGTACCGGCCGATGCCGAGCATTTCCGCCTGATCACCGGGTTCAACGATGTCTTCGTCTCGATCGGCGTGGTCATCCTGCTCGTCGCCATGGCAGCGATCGGCGGATCGATCTATGAAAGCAATGCCGGGCCTTCCCCGGCCGGCGCGGCGCTGGTGGCGGGCACTTCCTGGCTGCTTGCCGAATTCTTCACCCGCAAGAAACGCATGGCGCTGCCCTCCATCATCCTCCTGCTCGCCTTCGTCGGCGGAGTATTTTCCACGCTGGTCGGACTCTCGCTGGAACTCATCGGAAACGACCCCGCCCGCGAGACCGTGGGCGTGCTGCTCATTGCGTTGGCCGGCCTGATCACAGCTGCGGCGGCCTGGCTGCACTGGAAGCGCTTCATGGTGCCCATCACGATCGCTGCGGGCACCGCCGCGCTCGCAGCCACGGTGGTTGCGCTGATCGTTGCGGCGATCGGACCGAATTCGGACAGTGTCGGCGATGTCGTGCTGGGCATCGTGTTCTTAGTGGGGCTGGTGGTCTTCGCCTTCGCCATGCGCTGGGACATGAGCGATCCGACGCGCGGAACCCGTCGCAGCGATGTCGCCTTCTGGCTGCACCTGCTCGCGGCGCCGATGATCGCGCATCCGGTGTTCTCGCTGATCGGCGTGACCGATGGCAGCAGTTTCGGACTGGGCGCGGCGCTCGCCGTGCTGGCGATCTACGTCGCTTTCGGGCTGGTCGCACTCGCCGTCGATCGGCGAGCACTGCTGGTTTCCGCCCTCGCCTACGTGTTGATCGCGCTGACCATGCTGTTCGATCGCTTCGGCGCGGTGGAATTGAGCTTTGCGCTCACCGCGCTGGTGATCGGCTCCGCCCTGCTGACGCTCAGCGCGATGTGGACGCCCATCCGCCGCGCCGTGGTGACGGCCATGCCGGCCACCATGACGGCGCGGCTCCCCGCCACCGCCTGAGGGTCAGTCCTCGACCGCCTTGAGCAGGCGCCGCTCCATCGGCGCAAGGACGCCGACGAGCTCGTGACCGCGCTTGAGCACCTGGCCGTGTTCGCCGAACAGCGTCCACATGCCCTGGCGGTTGCGCAGCGCGGGGCGCTTCTCGACCCGCATCTGCGGGCGTTCGGCGGCACGGCGGAACGCGGCGAAGCTCGCCATGTCGCGCGCGAAATCCATCGCATAATCGCGCCATTCGCCCGCCGCGACCATGCGGCCATAGAGATCGAGGATGCGGACCAGCTCGGTACGGGTGAACGCGACCTGGAGCGGCGTGCGCTGCGGAAAGGGCAGCACCGTGCCCGAAACCGAAGGTGGGTGCCCCATCAGTCCTGCGTACCGCTGCGCAGGCTCTCGTCCTCTGCTCCTGCGGCGGCTTTAGGCAAGGCGCTGCGCAGGCTGTCGAGCTCGGTGCGCATTTCGGTGAGCTGCTTTTCGAGCGCGGCGATGCGGCCCGGATCGGGTTCGCAGGGTTCATTGCAGGGTGTGCCATAAGGCATGAATTCGCGTATATAGGTTTCAACCGGCACCAGCGTGCTGCGCGCCTTGAAACCGACCATCGTCGCGCCTTCGGCCACTTCGTCGGTAACCACCGCATTGGCACCGATCCGCGCGCGATCGCCGACTGTGATCGGCCCTATGACCTGCGCCCCCGAACCGATGATGACATTGTTGCCGATCGTCGGATGACGCTTGCCGCCCACGCCATTGGTCGGGTTCGTCCCCCCCAGCGTGACGCATTGATAAATCGTCACGTCATCGCCGATCACGGCGGTCTCGCCGATCACCGAAAAGCCGTGATCGATGAAGAAATTGCGCCCGATCTTCGCGCCGGGATGAATGTCGATCGCGGTCAGGAAGCGGCTGGTGTGATTGACCAGCCGCGCAAGGAAGAACAGCTCGGCTTCGAACAGCCAATGCGCCACCCGATGCCAGAACAGCGCCCAGACGCCGGGATAGAGCAGCATTTCCCAACGCGAGCGCGGCGCGGGATCGCGGGCGCGGATCGAGTCGAGATAGGCAAACAGACGGTCGATCATCGGTCGGGATTCTTCCACTATTGGCGAATCAAAGCAAGCGGGCCTGCTCGGGCCCCTCCACGGCATCCAGCGCATCGCGCCAGATCGACATGGTGGCGGGCGCCTTGCGTTCAAGCGAAATCCGGTCGATCTCGGCGACCACTCGCTCGATCGCGGCATAGCTGCGGGTCAGGCGCGGCACGAGGTAGCTCGCCGCCCCATCGGCCAGCACGAGGCGGCGCTGCTCGGCATGCGCGGCGATAAGCTCGGCCACCATGGCATCGTCGGGCGGAGCTATCGCAAGCTGCAGCGATCCGCCCAGCCGGGAGCGCAGATCGGGCAGCGCAATGTCCCACTCGGCGTCATCGGCGACCAGCAGCAGCGGACGACCACCCTCCTGCGCGCGGTTCCAGCGGTGGAACAACTCGGTCTCGTCCCAATCCTGCGCACCGTCGATCGCCTCGCCGCGGCCCTCGGCTTCGAACCAGCGCGCCAGCAGCGATTTGCCCGAACGCGGCGGCCCCAGCAGCACTGCGGTGCGAAAAGGCCAGTCCTGCGGCCGGGCAAGCGCATCGACCGCGCTGCGGTTGCCCGCGCCCACGACGATGCGCGAAGGGAGGTTGTCGCCGGATTCGAGAGGGAGCGCGATCTGGGACATCGGCGGCGCGCCTCTGCCTAGCGGCTGATCAGGAGCGCGTTGTTGCCCGGCTGCACCGTGAAGCCGCGCGCGCGCAGTGCAGCGGCAAGCTCCTGGATCGAACCCGCATAGCTTACCGTCAGCACCGAAGTGCCGCCGATCGCAGTGCTGCGGATCCCGGCGTTGCGCACGCCCGAGGACCCGCGAACATCCGCGAGCGCAGCGTTGAAGGCGGCGGCATCGGGCGTCTGGACCTGCACGGTATAGAGCCCGACCGAACCTTCGGGCGGAGGCGTATTGATCGGCGCGGCGCTGATCGTGCCATCGGTCTCGGCGGTCTCACGCTCGCGATCCGCGCGTTCGCGGGCGGCGCGCGCCTCGCGCTCGCGCGCATCCGCCGCCTGCCCGGCCTCGATCAGCCGCAGCAGCGCCGGGTCGATTTCCGGGGTGCCCAGATTTAGCGTGGGATCGGGCTTGAGCAGCCCGTCGGCCAGAGCCTTGGCAAAGATCGCGTCGAAACGCATGACCGCCTTCTCGAGCATGGCCGGCAGCGCTTCGGGATTGGGGGCTGTCATCGCGAAACTGGCGAGAAAGCGGTTGTCGGGGCCGTAGCGCGCGGTGAACTTGCCGGTTACCGGACCGCCGGGATAGGAATAATCGAGATTGGCGATCGGGATCAGCACATCCGAAGCGCTGAACTGATCGAGGACATTGCGCCACCACAGCCGGCTGCGCCGCCCGGTCTGGCCATAGGTGATGAGCAGCGAATCGCTTCCCGCCCCCGAAGGTCGGACGTAATCGATCCGGCTAGAGCCCGCCTGATATTCGGCCCAGGCGCGCTGCCAGGGATTGCGCATCTCGTAGACCAGCTGCGTCCCCGCCGAAACGGTGACCGGAACCAGCAGCATCGGCGCCGAACGCTGCGCCTGCTCCTCGCCGCCGAGATAGGCGTTCGCGCGCTGGCGGTCGAAGATCACCCCCAGCCTTGCGATATACCGCCGCGGGCCAAGCTGTTCGCGTTCGATCACGATTGCGGAGACCACCGCAGCGATCTGCGAATCGGACAGTTCCGGCCCCTCGAGCCGCTCCCAAGCCTTGCGCTGGGCCACTTCCCAACCCTTCGCCCGGGCGTCCTGGGCATTGTCGCCGGTGACGTCCACCTCCACCCCGGTTACCGAAATGTCGCGCGAAGCTGCGATCGGGGCGATCCCGCGCTCGCCGGCGACCTGCGCGACCAGCGCCGCCGCGCCCAGCGCAAGCAGCGCCAGAGCGGCGATCAGCAGGGCCCGCGATCGGCCGAGGGATGGAAGAGCAAAGCGCATCATGGGGAAAACACCGGCCTTTTGCCCAAAGCCCCGTGCGAATCCAAGCGGGAATGCTAAAGCACCCGGCATGGATGGCAAGAATTCCCCCTACACCTATGCCGATGCCGGCGTTTCGATCGCCGCAGGCAACGCGCTGGTCAAGGCGATCGGACCGCTCGTAAAGGCCACCGCCCGCCCCGGCGCCGACAGCGAGTTGGGTGGGTTCGGCGGCTTTTTCGATCCGAAGGCGGCGGGTTACAACGATCCCCTGCTGGTCGCCGCGAACGACGGGGTTGGAACCAAGCTCAAGCTGGCGATCGATCACGACCGCCACGACAGCGTCGGCATCGATCTGGTCGCGATGTGCGTCAACGATCTCATCGTTCAGGGCGCCGAACCGCTGTTCTTCCTCGATTATTTCGCCACCGGCAAGCTCGAGAACGGCATCGCCGAACGCGTGGTCGCCGGAATCGCCGAAGGCTGCAAGCAGGCCGGCTGCGCGCTGATCGGTGGCGAGACCGCCGAGATGCCGGGAATGTATGCGCCGGGCGATTACGATCTCGCCGGCTTCTGCGTCGGCGCGGTCGAGCGCGGCGAACAGGTCACCGGCGAACGGGTTGCACCCGGCCATGTGCTGCTCGGCCTCGCCAGTTCGGGCGTTCACTCCAACGGTTATTCACTGGTGCGCAGGCTGGCCGAAGACAAAGGCTGGCAGCTCGACGCGCCTGCCCCTTTCGACGCCGCACTTACGCTGATCGAGGCGCTGATCGAGCCGACCCGCATCTATGTGGCTAGCTTGCTGCCGCTGGTGCGCGACGGTTTGATCGATGCGCTTGCCCATATCACCGGCGGCGGCTTGCTGGAAAACATCCCGCGCGTGCTGCCCGAAGGCGCGCACGCCAGGGTCGATGCCGGTCTGTGGGCGCAGCCGGAACTGATGGCCTTCCTCCAGGCGGAGGGAGGGATCGAGCCCGAAGAAATGGCGCGCACTTTCAATTGCGGCATCGGCATGGTGCTGGCGGTAGAACCGGCGCAAGTCGAAATCGTCCGCACTCGCCTCGAAGATGCGGGAGAGATCGTGCTTGCGGTGGGCGAGATAGTTTCCGGGACACGCGGCTGCACCGTGCGCGGGGGCGGCGGAGTGTGGTCCGCCAGCGAGGCCTGGGAAGTGACGCATAGTGGCTGACAAGGCCCGGGTCGCCGTCTTCGTCTCCGGGCGGGGCAGCAATATGGCGGCGCTGCTCTACGCCTCCCGCCTTCCCGATGCTGCCTACGAGGTCGTGCTGGTCGCCAGCAACGATCCCGCCGCACAAGCGCTGGCGCTCGCCACAGCGGAAGGCGTGCCCACCTTCGCGCTCGCGCATCGCGGAATGGCACGCGCCGATCACGATGCCGCGATGGAGCAGGCGGCGCGCGATGCCGGAGCGGAGTACATCGCGCTCGCCGGCTACATGCGAATTCTGACACCTAGCTTCGTCGCGCACTGGGCGGGACGGATGCTCAACATCCATCCCTCGCTGCTGCCGAAATATCCCGGCCTCGACACCCATGCCCGAGCCATTGCGGCGGGCGACAGCGAGGGCGGTGCCTCGGTCCATCTGGTGACCGAAGACCTCGATATGGGCGAGGTTCTGGGCCGAATCCCGGTCGCCATTCGCCCCGACGAGACCGCAGACGGGTTGGCCGAACGCGTGCGGCTGGCCGAACACCAGCTCTATCCGCGCGTGCTCGCCGATTATGTGTCGCGGCCATACGATGCCGCCTGGCTGCTCGAGCGGGTACGCGCGCTGGCGCTGGCGCTGCCGGAGACGCACGAGCGCGAAAGCCATGGCTCGCCCGGCTGGCGCGCGGGGAGCGCGAAGACCGGCAAGTATTTCGCCTATTTCTCCGACCAACATCACGGGACGCCGCATATCTCGCTGCTGGTGAAATGCAGCGGAATGGACGAACTGGAGGCTCTCGTCGAAGCGCAGCCGATGGCCTATTACAAGCCCGCCTATTACGGCGCGAGCGGCTGGATCGGGCTGATCCTCAACCGGGCCGGGGTCGATTGGGAGGGAGTGGCCGACCGGCTTGAGCACAGCTGGCGGCAGGTAGCACCCAAGAGCGCGACGAAGTTCCGGGACGCGGCGGACGAATTCTGATGCCCCCCCGCGCGCATCCCCTGGCCCGCTCGCGAGCGGCTGAATTGGCGACGCGCATGGTCGAGTTGCTGTGGGAACACGTGACGCCGAAACCGCCGCTTGAGCCCGAGTTCCTGTGGGAAAAGGGCAGCGCAGGCTTCTGCGCGGAAGACGAGACTTCGCTCCGAGAACCTCAGGACATCGCCGATTTTCGCCAACGCCTGGAGGTCCTGTGCCGCTCCTTGCGCGACGAAGCACGGCTCAACGCGTTGGGCCACACCCTAGCCTATGGCCAGCTCACCGCAGCGATCCGCAAGCGGCATGCGCTCGGCCGGCTGTGGCGCGAGCGGCCCGAACTGGCGACGACGCGGATCGCGTCGCCGATCGTGGTGGTGGGCCAGATGCGCGCCGGGACGACGCGGCTGCATCGGCTGCTGTCCGCCGATCCCGCGCATGCCGGGACACGCTTCTGCAATGCGTTCGACCCGGTCCCGAGAAGGCCCGACTGGCGCCCGATCAAGAGCGGTTTCGCGCTGGCGATTGGCCGACGGATCAATCCCTGGCTCGACACGCTACACCCGTTCGGCGCGACGCGGGTGGACGAGGAGATCAGCTGGCTGTCCTACGCGCTCGACGCCTGCACATACGAGGCGCAGTGGCGCATACCGAGCTTCGTCGCCTTCAACGAAGCGAGCGATCCGACCCCGATCTATCGCGAATTTGCGCGGATCCTGCGCAGCGATGCCGCGGCGACGGGGAATGCCGGATTGCCGCGGGTGCTCAAGGTTCCGCAATTTTCGGAGGCGCTGCCGGCGCTGCTCGATCAGTTTCCCGACGCCCGCATCATCGTCGCCCGGCGTGACGAGGAGGCGGTGCTGGAGAGTTCGGTTTCGATGGTCGCGAGCCAGTTCGCGTTCCAGTCGGATCATGCCGATCTTGCCGCCATCCGAGCGGAATGGCGGCGGAAAATCGCGCTGCGCAAGGCCCGGATCGAGGCCGCGCTGGCCCAATTCGACGGTCCGCTTGCCCGAGTGGACTTCGATGAGTTCGACATCGACAGCGAGGCGGTCGTGGAACGCATCTATAAAGATCTGGGAATCGGTCTTTCACCGGAAGCCCGGATTGCCATGCGCCGCGAAAGCGCGCGCGCCTCGCGCGACGGCCACGGGCAACATCGCGCGCAGATCGCCGGCTTCAAATCGCAGGGTGCGGAACCGGGCACCCAAACCGGAACGGCTCGCCAGACCTGAAATTCAAGCAGCTCGCGAACCGGCGGGGGAGAAGGCGAGATGCCCCGCCTTCTCCCGCCAGCCGGATCAGCCGACGATTTCGTCGTCGTTGAAGAAGAAGGCGATCTCGGTCGCGGCGTTCTCTTCGGAATCCGAACCATGGACCGAATTGGCCTCGATGTTCTCGGCATAGGCCTTGCGGATCGTGCCCTCGGCGGCGTCGGCGGGGTTGGTCGCGCCCATCACGTCGCGGTTGCGCTTCACCGCGTCCTCGCCCTCGAGCACCTGGACCACCACCGGGCCGCTGGTCATGAAGCTGACGAGCTCGCCGTAGAAGGGGCGATCCTTGTGGACTTCGTAGAAGCCCTTGGCCTGCTCCTCGGTCATCAGGATGCGCTTGGAGGCGACGACGCGCAGGCCGGCTTCCTCCAGCATCTTGGTAACCGCGCCGGTCAGGTTGCGGCGGGTGGCATCGGGCTTGATGATCGAAAAGGTGCGGGTGGTCGCCATGGGGAATATCCTCGTTGTCGCAGGGATGGGTCGCAGGGATGAAAATGTCGTGGAATTGGCCGCGCCCCTAGCGCCGCGCCCGCGCGCGGGCAAGCGTCAGTTGAGCGAGCGTCAGTTGAGGCCGCGCCTCAGGGTCAGCTGCCCGGTGGTCTCGCCGGTCGCGCCGCTGGCCTGGAAGGCGAAGCTGGTGCCGTCCGGCGCTTCGCCCGCGATCGTGGTCATCGCGCCGGTCTTCAGGTCGATCGCAACATCGACCCCGGCGGCCTCGGCCTGGCGGCGATAGAACGCGACCAGATCTGCGAGACTGTCCTCGCTCGCCAGCGAAACCACCACCCCGGTCGCATCGTCGCGGCCAATCTGGATCGTGTTGCGGATCTCGGCGCCGGGATAGATCGAGAACCCCTCCGGCAGCCGCGGGGGCACCGTCTCGCCCGCGCGCATGATAGTGGTGCCGTCTTCATTGTTGACCACCGCGCGGGTCTCGCCCGTCGCGGGATCGACCTCATAGCTGCCGGGCGCGAATTCCTGGCGCGGCTGCTCCTCGACCGGTTGCTCGGCTTCGGGACTGCAGGCGGCAAGGGCGAGAGTGGTCAGAGTGGCGAGAAGGGCGGTGCCGACGGGGCGCATGGGAGTCTCCTTTATCCACCCAACGTGGGATCACCCCACTTCGGTCCAGCCGTTACCCTCCTGTTTCCAGGCATGGCTCTCGATCGCCTCGCGATTGCGGAAACTGCGCCACAATTCGCGCGCATCCTGTGTGGCCGCAGCATCGAAGAGCAGGAAGGCGCGCTCGAAACCGCCCGCTTCCTCGCGCCAGCGGCCATCGGCGAGCACCACCATGCGCGCCTCGTTGGGTGCGGTGCAGGTCTCCGAGAGCAGGATCGGCTGGCGCGCCGCGTGCGGCTCGCCCGCCTCGCCATGGGCGAGGAAATGCGCCCCGCCCTCGCTCCACAGCGCTCGCGAGATGGCGGCACGCCGTTCCTCGTCCTCGCTCACCACCAGCAGCCGCTGCCCGGCCTGCAGCGCTTTTCGCGCCAGCAGCGGCACGACCTGTTCGACCGGATCGCGGCTCAGCTGGTAGAAATCGACCCGCATCGCCTCACGCCGCCCGCGCGCGGCGGCAGCGCTCGGAGCAGAATTTCACCTGCTCCCAATCGCGGGCCCATTTCTTACGCCAGGCGAAGGGCAGACCGCAGGCGGCACAGGTCTTCGATGGCAGGTCGCCCTTTTGCCGCATCCTGCCCGTGCCGCCCGCCACCTGCGTGGCTCAGCCTTCGATCGTATCGGCGACCAGCTGGTTCATCAGCCGCACGCCGAAGCCGCTCGCGCCCTTGTCCCAGGTCGCGCCCGGCTTGTCGGTCCAGACCGTGCCGGCGATGTCGACATGCGCCCAAGGGGTCTCGTCCATGATGAAGCGCTGGAGAAATTGCGCCGCGGTGATCGATCCGGCCGCCTTGCCGCCGATGTTCTTCATGTCGGCGATCGGCGATTCGAGCATCTTGTCGTAGGCGGGGCCCATCGGCATCCGCCAGACGCTGTCGCCGCTGGTCTTGCCGGCCTGTTCGAGATCGGCCCAAAGATCGTCGTTGTTGGAGAACACCCCGGCGTGCTCGTGACCCAGCGACACGATGATCGCGCCGGTCAGCGTCGCAAAATCGACCACCCGGGCGGGCTTGAACTCCTGCTGGACCCAGTGGAGCGCGTCGCACAGCACCAGCCGCCCTTCGGCATCGGTGTTGAGGATCTCGATCGTCTGGCCCGACATCGAGGTAACGATATCTCCGGGGCGCTGCGCCGCGCCATCGGGCATGTTCTCGACCAGTCCGACCACGCCGATGACATTGGCCTTGGCCTGGCGCTTGACCAGCGCGAGCATCCCGCCCGCAACCGCGCCGCCGCCGCCCATGTCCCATTTCATGTCTTCCATGCCGGGACCCGGCTTGATCGAGATTCCGCCGGTATCGAAGGTCACGCCCTTGCCGACGAAGGCCACCGGCGCTCCGCCCTGTTCGCCGCCGTTCCAGCGGATCGCGAGGATGCGCGATTCGCGCATCGAGCCCTGGCCGACGCCGAGCAGAGCGCCCATGCCCAGATCGTGCATCTGCGTCTCGTCGAGGACGATCAGCTCCGCCCCGGTGCCTTCGAAGCGTTGCTGGCAGCGTTCGACGAAGCTTTCGGGATAGATCACATTGGCGGGCTCGGTGACCAGTTCGCGGGTGAACTCGACCCCCTCGGCAACCGGCTCCACTGCCTTCCACGCCGCTTCGCCGCCGTCGGGAGCGTTGAACACCACCACCTTCTTGAGCGTGATCTTCTGCTCGTCCTTGAGCTTGGTGCGGTAGACGTCGTAGCGCCAATTGCGCAGCCGCAGCCCGAGCAGCAGATGCGCCAGCTCCTGCACCTTGAGGTTGCCACCGTCGACGCCGATCGTCTCGGCCCCGGCGGACTGGAACTTCGCCGCCAGAGCCGCGCCGGCGCGCTCGAGATTTGCGGAGCGCTTGGCATCGCCCGGATCGCCCGCGCCGACCACGGCGAGCCGGATCACCGCGCCGCCACGCTCGACGAAACCGTCGAACAGCTGGCCGGTGCGACCCTTGAAGCGCGCCGCCTGGGCGCCTTCCGTCATGGCCTGTTCGAGGCCGTCGGGAAGCTTGCCCTTGTCGGCGGTTTGGGCGATGAGCCGCAGCCCTTCAGGACGGGACTGGCTAAATTCGATGTTCATGGGATCTCCCGGAATTCTGGATCGGGACGCTGCGGCTCCGGGCCGCGACGCCCCCTTTCGGATGGCGATTGCGATTAGGCCGACGCAATGCGATAGGCAAGGCATGCCCTCGCCCCGCCGCCGTGCGACCCGTTCCTGCTCGCTTCAGGCCCGCTCGCTTGGGGCCGGCTCGTCTTGGGCGCGTCTGGCGGCATCGGCCTGCTCGCTCGCCTTCGTGCTCGCCCCCGCCCAATTGGCGGCGCAGGAAGGCGCGGCCGCCGGAATGGCCACCGCGCAGGAGCCGGTGGATCTGCCCGACGCGGCCGACCCGGTTTTCACAGGTGAGCAGAACGAGGGCCTGCCCCAGGCGATCGCACCCGTCCCCGGAGCCGAACCGATCCCGAGCGAAGCGGACGATGGCCGCACGATCCACTTCGAGGCCCAGACGCTCAGCTACGACGAGCCCAGCGATACCGTCACCGCGGCGGGCAATGTGGTGCTGCGCAGCGGCGACCGTTCGGTGCGCGCCGATCGCGTCACCTGGAACCGGCAGAGCGGCGAGATTCTCGCCGCCGGTCGGGTCCGCTTCGTCGACGAGAACGGCAATCAACTCTATTCCGACACGGTCACGCTGACCGACGAATTCGAGACCGGGGCGATGGAGGATCTGCTGCTGGCGCTGCGGCAGGGAGGGCGGCTGGCGGCGCAATCCGGCCTGCGCGAGGCGGATGGCACGATCACGCTCTCGCGGGCGGCCTACAGCGCCTGCGCGGTGACGACGCCGGAAGGATGCGACAAATCGCCCAGCTGGCGGATCACCGCCGAACGGGTCAGCTACGATCCGCAGAACAGCGAAGTGCGGTTCCGCAACGCCTATCTCGAACTGTTCGGCGCGCGAATCCTGCCGCTGCCGGGACTGGCGATCCGCACCGACGGGGGCGCGGTGGCCGGGTTCCTGGTCCCCGACCTGCGGATCTCGGAAAGCAATGGGGTAGAGGTCAGCGGCAGCTACTACTGGCGGCTGGCACCCAACAAGGACCTGACCGCCAGCGCCTATCTGTTCACCGGAGCGCCGCCGATGGTGAGCGGGCAATACCGCCAGCTCGCCGACGAGGGCGCGTTCCAGATCACCGGCTACGCCACCCACAGCAGCCGCATCTCCAGCTTCACCGGCGCGCCGACCACCGAGCGGGATCCGCGCGGCTATCTGTTCGCCAATGGCAAGTTCCAGTTCACCCCGCATTGGAGCCTGACCGGATCGGTGCGGGTGGCGAGCGACCGCACCTTCCTGCGACGCTACGACATCAGCCGCGACGACCGGCTGCGCTCGATGGTCGAACTCGAACGGATCGACCGCGATTCCTACCTTTCGATCGCCGGCTGGGCAGTGCAAACGCTGCGGCTGGGCGCCGATCAGGGACAGGTGCCGCTGGCGCTGCCGGCGATCGACTACCGCAAGCGGCTCACCGATCCGCTGCTGGGCGGCCAGGTCGAACTGCAGGCGAACAGCCTCGCGATCCTGCGCCGCGATGGGCAGGACACGCAGCGCGCCTTCGCCCGCGCGCGCTGGGATCTGCGGCGGATCACCGGGCTCGGCCAGGTGGTCCAGCTGACCGGTATGCTGCGCGGCGACGTCTATCATTCGGACGAAAATCTGCTCACCCCAACCCCCCTCTACCGCGGCGAGCCAGGCTGGCAGGGGCGCGGGATCGCGCTGGCGGCGGTCGATCTGCAATGGCCACTGATCGGGCCGCTGGCGGGCGGCGAACAGGTGTTCACCCCGCGCCTGCAACTGGTCGCGACCCCGCCGATCCGCAATCTCGCGATCCCCAACGAGGATGCCCGCGCGATCGATCTGGAGGATTCCAACCTCTTCGCGCTCAACCGCTTTCCCGGCTACGACCGGATCGAGGACGGGGTGCGGCTGACCTATGGTTTCGACTGGCAGCTGCGGCGGCCCGGGCTCGAGGTCAAATCGACGCTTGGCCAGTCCTACTCCCTCGACCGCGATCCCGGTATCCTGATCGACGGCACCGGCTTGTCGGAGCGGGTTTCGGACGTGGTCGGGCGAACCGAGGTGCGGTTTCGCGACTTCGTCAAATTCACCCACCGCTTCCGGCTCGACAAGGATAGCCTGGCGATCCGCCGCAACGAGATCGACGCCACCGTCGGCTCCGCGCGGACCTATGCCGAAATCGGCTATCTGCGGCTCAATCGCGATATCACCGAGGTCGAGGATCTGCAGGACCGCGAGGAATTGCGCGCGGCAGTGCGCGTGGCCTTCCTCGACTACTGGTCGGTGTTCGGCTCGGGCGTGTTCAACCTCACCGATCGGTTCGAGGACCCGACGCTGGATTCCGACGGTTTCGAGGCGATCCGCACCAGATTGGGCATCGCCTATCAGGACGATTGCATCGAGATGGGGCTGACCTGGCGGCGCGACTATGTCAGCAGCGGCGATGCCGAACGCGGCGATACCTTCCAGCTCTACTTCAGCCTGCGCAATCTGGGTTTCCGCTGAAAGCCTCGGCACCGCGCCGGGGCCTGCGCCGCGACGCCGTGCGCGGCCCCGTTGGCAGCGCGCCGCAAACGCGCTATCCGGCGCGCCAATCAGCTACGGTTCAGCCTGCGATTGGCAGGGACCACAGCCATATCCGGGCGTTGGCAAACGACGCCGCATTGGGACGATAACCACGTGATGCGCAAAACGCTTTCCAATCTGGTCTCCACTCTCGCGCTGGCCGGGCTCGTCGCGGCGCCGACCGCCGCTTCGGCGCAGGCTTCCGCGTCCACCGCGAATGCGCTCGACCTGCCCGAGAACATCACCATCGTCGGGCCGCAGACGCCCAATCTGCGCACCGCGACCGCGGTGGTGAACGGAGCGGTGATCACCGGGACCGACATCGATCACCGGGTCGCGCTGGTCACCGCGGCGAGCGAGAACGAGATCGGCGGCGAAGAGCTGCAACGCCTGCGGATGCAGGTGCTGCGCAATCTGATCGACGAGACGCTGCAGATCCAGGAAGCCGAGGCGCAGGAAATCGCCATCGCGCCCGAGGAGATCAACCAGACCTATGCGCGGCTCGCGCAGCAGAATTTCGGTCAGAACACCGGAGCGATGGATGCCTATCTGATCGGCATCGGCTCCTCGCCGGTCTCGCTCAAGCGCCAGATCCAGGGCGAACTCGCCTGGCAGCGGCTGCTGCGCCGCAATGTGGCGCCGTTCGTCAATGTCTCCGAAGAGGAGGTGAACGAGCTGCTCCAACGGCTCGAGGCGTCGCGCGGAACCGAAGAACATCGGCTGGGCGAAATCTTCCTTTCGGCAACCCCCGAGAGCCGGGCCGCGGTCGAGCAGAACGCCGCGCGGATCATCGAGCAGATCCGTCAGGGCGGCAGCTTCGTCGGCTATGCACGGCAGTTTTCCGAAGCCTCCACCGCTGCGGTCGGCGGCGATCTGGGCTGGGTGCGGCTGGCGCAATTGCCCGCCGAACTCGCTACCGTGGCGCGCGAGATGCAGCCCGGTCAGCTGGTCGGCCCGGTTCCCGTCCCCGGGGGCTTCTCGATCCTCTATCTGATCGACAAGCGCCAGGTGCTGACAGCGGATCCGCGCGATGCGCTGCTCAGCCTCAAGCAGATCTCGATCGGCTTCGAACCGGCCACCACCGAAGCGCAGGCTACCGCCCGTGCCGGCGAATTCGCGCAGGCGATGCAGTCGATCCGCGGCTGCGGCGATGCCGAGAACGCCGCCGGCGCGATCGGCGCCACGGTGGTCACCAACGACCAGATCCGCGCACGCTCGCTTCCCGAATCGCTCCAGAATGCGGTGCTGCAGTTGCAGATCGGCCAGACCACCCCGCCCTTCGGCTCGGTGGAAGACGGCATCCGCGTGCTGATGCTGTGCGGCCGCGACGATCCGGAGGCCGAAGCGGGTCCCGACTTCGACCAGCTGATGGGCCAGATCGAGGACGAACGCGTCAACAAGCGCGCCCAGCGCTATCTGCGCGATCTGCGCAACGATGCCTATATCGTCTACAATTGAGATCGAAGGGTGAGCGGATCGCACCCGCCCGGTGAGATCCCGCCGCTCGCGCTCTCGCTGGGCGATCCGGCCGGGATCGGTCCCGAGCTGATCGCCGAGGCGTGGTTCCAGCGCCGCTCGCTGGGGCTGGCGCCGTTCGTGGTTGTCGGCGGGGCGAACATCGTCACAAGCGCGGCGCGCAGCCGTGGTCTGGAAGTGCCGATCGTCGCAGTCGAGACCATGGCTGCGGTCGATGCGGCATTGTTCGACCGCGGCCTGCCGGTGTTGTCCTCGCGAGATGGCGTCTATGCGCCCGGCAAGCCCGACGCCGGAGGGGCGCAACTGGCTCTCCACTCGCTCACCGAAGCCTGCCGCGCGGTGCGCGAGGGCGAGGCCTCGGCGCTGGTGACGCTGCCGGTTGCCAAATCGCAATTGGCGCTCGCTGGCTTCGGCCACCCCGGGCAGACCGAGTTCCTGGCGCAGCAATGCGGCGTCTCCGAACGCGATGCGGTGATGATGCTGGCCGGGCCGAGCCTGCGCGCGGTGCCGCTCACGGTCCACTGTCCGCTGGCGGAGGTTCCCCAGCGGCTGACAGTGGACCTCATCATCCACAAGGCGCAGATAGTCGCGCGGGCGCTGCGCGAGGATTTCGGCATCGAGCACCCGCGCCTCGCGCTGGCGGGGCTCAACCCGCATGCGGGCGAGGACGGACGGATGGGGAGCGAAGAGGCTCGCATCATCGCCCCCGCCGTGGCCGCGCTGCGCGAGCAAGGGATCGAGGCCACCGGACCGCATCCCGGCGACGCCCTGTTCACCCGCCGCGCGCGCGCGACCTACGATGTCGCGCTGGCGATGTATCACGACCAGGCGCTGATCCCGCTCAAGGCGCTCGATTTCGACGAGGGGGTGAATGTGACGCTCGGACTGCCGATCGTGCGGACCAGCCCCGATCACGGCACCGCCTTCGCAATCGCGGGCGAAGGCATCGCCGATCCGGGTGCGACCTTCGCTGCTTTGCGGATGGCCACCGAATGCGCGACCCGGCGCACGCGGCGCGAGCCCTGAGCTCTGCATCGGTCATTGCGGGCCCCCTCAGGGGGCACGGCAATCCACCCCTAGCGGCGAGCCACGTCCCTCTTGCTAGGGATTGCTTCGCTTCGCCCGCGATGACGAGCTAAGGGGGTGCGATATGCATCCAGACCTTCCTCCCTTGCGCGAAGTGATCGCTCGCCACGGGCTCAGCGCCTCCAAGGCGCTCGGCCAGAACTTCCTGTTCGACGAGCATCTGCTCGACCGGATCGCTGCCGTTCCGGGCGAGCTGCAGGACATTGCGGTGCTCGAGATCGGCCCCGGACCCGGCGGGCTGACGCGCGCGCTGCTGCGCGCCGGGGCGCGGGTCACCGCGATCGAGATGGATCGCCGCTGCCTTCCCGCGCTCGGCGAATTGCAAGACGCCTTCCCCGACCGGCTGACGGTGATCGAAGGCGATGCGCTGAAGCTCGACCACGACGCAATCATGGGCGAACCCCATGCGGTTGTCGCCAACCTGCCCTACAACGTGGGCACCGCGCTGTTCGTCCGATGGCTGGGCGGGCAGGACTGGCCGCCGCGCTGGACCTCGCTGACGCTGATGTTCCAGCAGGAGGTCGCGCAGCGCATCGTCGCCACGCCCGACGCCAAGGCCTATGGCCGGCTCGCCGTTCTCGCGCAGTGGCGCACCAGCGCGCGTCTCGCGATGAAGGTCCACCGCAGCGCCTTCACCCCGCCCCCCAAGGTGATGAGTGCAATCGTCCATGTCGAGCCCGCTGCGATGCCTTCGGGCGTGAGCGCGCGCCAACTCGAGCGGCTGACCGAGGCGGCTTTCGGCCAGCGTCGGAAGATGCTGCGCCAGAGCCTGAAGGGCGTGCCCGGTGCGCTCGGCGCGCTCGAAGCCATGGGGATCGACCCGCAGCGCCGTGCGGAAACGCTGGCGGTGGAGGATTTCGTCGGGATCGCGCGCCTGCTGGGCTGACGCGAAGACGCGCCGGCTCCGGTCTCAGCTGCCCGTAGACTGGTCGTCCGGCATTTGTGGATAGCGCGGGGTGAAATCACCGACCGAGGTCAGCATCTCCCAATCGATCACCTCGATCATGCGGCGGTTGCGCGAGATCAGTTCATCGTTCTCGAGTTCTTTCAGCACCCGGCTGACATGCATCGGAGTTACCCCGATGATGTCCGAAATCTGTTCCTGCGTCAGCGGGAGGACGAAATCATGCCCCTCGGCACCTTGTGAATGCGACAGCCGAACGGAGAGTTCGCACAGCAGATAGGCAATCTTGGTGCGCGAGTCCCGCCTGCCCAGATTGGCCATCCACTCGCGCGATATCGAAGCGTTCAACGCCGTTTCGCGGAACAATGCCTTGCCGATGGCGGGATGTTCGAAAACCACCTCCATCAGGTCTTCGCAATGGAACCGAGACATCGTGCATTCGGAAATCGCCTGCACGTTGAAGTCGATCGACGGCAGGAACAATCCGTCGAAATCCAGCAATTCACCGGCGAAGAAAACGCCGACGATCTGGCGCCCACCGTTACCCACGATCTTGTGGCTCGCGGCGACGCCAGAGGTGAGCAAAGAGCAGGTGGTCGGACTGGTTCCGTCGCGGACCGAAAAATCTCCTGGCGCCACAACCCGTGCTACGCTCTCGAGCGCCTTCAGCCTGGCGATATCACCTTCTTCGAGTTCGGAATGCCTTCTTAGCCGGTCGATGAATTTCTGAAGCGACACGCAGATTTCCCTCAGGCCGAACCGTTGCGATTCTGCGGCGAACTCACACCTGCCAGTGGTAAGATAGCTTCGGCCATATATCTCACGTTAATGACCCCGTTTATATACATAGATTTAGTTAGCAAAATGAGCGATGGGGCGGGAAGGCGCGCGGATCAAAGATAAGTCTCTGCTGCAGAGGCGTATTATAGAGGGCAGAACGAGAAACAAGATTATTGCTGCGCAGACTGTGCCGACAACAGATCGGATGATTGTGAGCAGCGAGACTTTGCATTTCGACTGGACCCGCCCGTTGCGTCGAACCCGCGCTAGCGGAGCGCCGTTCCTTTTGACGACACCCGCGATCCGAAAAGCACGAAATTGATCTATTATGACAACCTATCGCAATTCACGGAGCGAAGCGTTTTGAAACACGGATCTCGCGAGGAAACCCTGCGCGGAGAACTCGCATCTTCCTTTGAGAATGTCGCCGATCGGGTCCGTGCCTCGCTCGACCGGATCGTAACCCATTGTGCAGATGAGTTCGCGTGTCGCATCTCCCTGGTTTCGCTGGTCAAATCGACCGAGCAGAGATTCCTCGCAGGTGTGGGTATGGAAATCGACAGCGCGCCTCTCGCTGCCTCGTTCTGCGCCCATGTGGTAAATACGCAGCAGCCGCTGGTCGTCGGCAACGCCCGCGACGACGCCCGTTTCCGCGAGAATCAATGTGTGGTCGGAGAACCGCATATCAGCTCCTACATGGGCTACCCGCTCCGACATTCGCGTGGAGCCTTCGTGGGTGCGCTGTGCGTGATCGACAGCCGTCCGGACCGCTTCGCGCCTGATAATCTTCCTCGTCTCGAAATCTTTGCGCGCGTCGTCGAAGACATCCTCGAACTCCACACCATTCATCTCGAAGGGCAGAAACTGACCAGGGAGGTGCATGATCAGAATCATCGCCTGCTCACCTCGAACCGGATCCTGCGACAGGCCGAGGCTGTCGCCAGGATGGGGGCCTGGGAGTTGGACATCGAAGCCGACCAGATGAAATGGTCCGAGGGGACCCAGGCCGTCTTCGAAAGCTCGCGAACCGGGGGCGGAACTCTCAAGGCCTCGATGAAGGGCTACGAGCCTGCTGACCGGCGCGAAATCGAGGAGCGCTGCGAGAAAGCGATCGAATCGGGAACACCATTCGATATCGAAACCGACCTGTTGCTCGGCGAGGGGAAGCGGAAGCGAGTCAGACTTGCCGCCGAACGGGTCGAGGCCGATGGCATGCACCCGGCACGGCTGGTCGGGGTAGTGCAGGATGTAACCGAATCCTACCGCGCGCGCATGGCGCTCCACCATGCCGCCGAGCACGACAGTCTGACCGGACTGTACAATCGCTTCGCCTTCGACCGGACGCTGCAGCAACGGCTGTCGGAAGCGAACGGAACCGGCGAAGAGGTCGCAGTCCTGCTGATCGATCTCGACGGGTTCAAGGACGTGAACGACGTCGTCGGCCATATCGTTGGCGACATCATCCTCAAGGAGGTCGGCGAGCACATCGCCAAGGCTACGCCCGAAGGCGGCTTCGCAGCGCGCTGGGGTGGCGACGAATTCGCCGTGGTTCTTCCGCCCCAGACCGGGAGCAAGCAGGCAAGGGCGATCGGTAAACAGCTGCTGGAGCAATTGCGGTACCAATCCGACATTTCGGGCCATCTCATCGAAATGGGCGCCACAGCAGGCCTGGCGATCGGGACGAGCGGAACCAGCGTCAAGGAACTCGTCCGCCGCGCCGATACCGCACTCTATCACGGCAAGAAGCGCGATCCGGGTAAGGTCCATGTCTACGAGGCCGGTCTCGAACAGGGCAATGTGGCGCGCCAATACGCGTTGAACGAAGTGCGCACGGCAATCCGCGAGGATCGCATCTTTCCCGCCTACCAACCCGTAGTGGAACTGCGCACCGGGCGGCTGGTCGGGTTCGAGGCCTTGATGCGAATTACCAGCCGCATGGGTCGTCGGATCACCGCAACCGAAGTCTTCCCCGCGCTCATCGACCCGTTCCTGTCGCGCGAGGTCAGCACCTGCATGATCGAGCAGGTCGCCAACGAATTCGTCGCGCTCAAGCGCTCCGAACCGGCGCTCGAATTCGTCAGCATCAACGCCAGCGAAGCCGATCTGCTGGCCAGCGGCTTTGCCGCCCAGCTAATGGCACAAATGCGCGAGAAGCGGATCGACCTGTCGCGGATCACGCTGGAAGTGACCGAGACCATGCTGCTGGTCGACAACGCCCAGGCGGTGCGGCGGGTCCTCACCGAGCTGCGCGACAACGGCGTCAGCATCGCGCTGGACGATTTCGGCACCGGCTATTCCTCGCTCAGCCATCTGCGCGATTTTCCCATCGACAAGGTCAAGATCGACGGCAGCTTCATCCAGGCCATGGCGAACGATCAGCACGCCTCGAAGATCGTCCGCGCGCTCATCGGGATGGCCAGCAGCATGGGACTGAGCGTCATCGCCGAAGGGGTCGAAACCGCCACCCAAAGCCGCCTGCTGCAGCAGATGGGTTGCGAATTGGGTCAAGGGTTCCTGTTCGGGCACGCCGAGGACCTGGGCCAGCTGACGCTGGGGCGCTATGGCGATGGCGAGCGGCGATCGCTCTCCTCGGCGGCGGCCTAGGTCCTATTCCGCCTTCTTGCGAGCGCGCCACGCATGGAGGAGCGGCTCGGTATAACCGCTGGGCTGCTCCACGCCTTGGAAGATCAGCGCCTTGGCCGCGCTGAAGGCGGCGCCGTCCTCGTTCGCCAGCAATGGCTCGTAGGCCGGATCGCCTGCATTCTGTTCATCGACCTTGGCGGCCATGCGGTGCAGCGAATCCATCACCTGACCTTCGTTCACCACGCCATGGAGCAGCCAGTTGGCGACGTGCTGCGAGGAAATCCTCAGGGTGGCGCGATCCTCCATCAGCCCGACATCGTTGATATCCGGCACCTTGGAGCAGCCCACCCCGTGATCGATCCAGCGGACCACATAGCCGAGCAGTCCCTGGCAATTGTTGTCGAGTTCCTCGCGGACTTCCTCGTCCGACCAGTTCACCCCCTCGGCGAGCGGGATGGTGAGCAATTCGTCGAGCCCGGGCACCTCGCCCAGCCCCCGCTGGAGCTCGAATACATCCTCGCGGTGATAGTGGATCGCGTGGAGCGTGGCCGCAGTCGGGCTCGGGACCCAGGCGGTGTTCGCGCCGGCGCGCAGATGGCCGATCTTCTCGATCATCATCTTGCCCATCAGATCGGGCGCCGCCCACATCCCCTTGCCGATCTGCGCACGACCCGACAGGCCGTGGCGCAGTCCGATGCCGACATTGCGCGTCTCGTAGGCCCTGAGCCAAGCAGTATCCTTCATCGCGCCTTTGCGCAGCATGGCACCGGCTTGCATCGAGGTGTGGATCTCGTCGCCGGTGCGATCGAGAAAGCCGGTATTGATGAAGACGATGCGGTGCTTCACCGCATGGATGCAGGCGCCCAGATTGGCGCTGGTGCGGCGTTCCTCGTCCATCACGCCGACCTTCATGGTGTGCCGCGGGAGAGCCAGCAGGTCTTCCACCGCATCGAACAGATCGTTCGTGAAACCGCATTCCTCGGGCCCGTGCATCTTGGGCTTGACGATATAGATCGAGCCGCTGCGGCTGTTGCCCAGGCGCGTCTTGCCCGCCACGTCCAACGCCCCGATCGCCCCGGTGACGATCGCATCCATCAGCCCTTCGGGAATATCCTCGCCTGCGAACCGCATCGCCGGAGTGGTCATCAGATGGCCGACGTTGCGAACGAACATCAGGCTGCGCCCCGGCAGCGTGAAGGTCTGCCCCTGCGGATCGCTGTAGCGGCGATCCTCGGCCAGCCTGCGGGTCACGTTCTTGCCGCCCTTGGCGAAGCTTTCTTCCAGATCGCCGCGGATCACGCCGAGCCAGTTGCGATAGCCCAGCAGCTTGTCCTCGGCATCGACCGCGGCGACCGAATCTTCCAGATCGGCAATCGTGGTAAGCGCCGCCTCGAGCAGGATGTCGCTGATCCCCGCTCTGTCCTGCCGCCCGACGGGGCTGGCGGGGTCGAACTGGACCTCGATATGCAGCCCGTTGTTGCGGAACAGCCGCGCGTTCTCGCTCTTGCCGACGAACTGGCTCTCGTCGGCCAGAGGAATGTGATCGTCCCCGATTGCCGTGAGTGCCGCCCAGCTCTTGCCGTTCGCGAGCGGCAGCGTCTGGTCGAGAAAGCGCTTGGCCTCGGCGATCACCGCCTGGCCGCGCAATTCGTCGTAGCCACCCGGCAGCGCAGGCGGCGCATCGAGCGTATCGGTGCCGTAAAGCGCGTCGTAGAGGCTGCCCCAGCGCGCATTCGCCGCGTTCAGCAGGAAGCGCGCGTTGAGGATCGGCACCACCAGCTGCGGGCCGGCCATGGTCGCGATTTCGGCATCGACATTCTCGGTACCGATCCGGAATTCGCCCGGCTCGGGTACGAGATAGCCGATCTCCGCAAGAAAGGCGCGATAGGAGTCCGCATCATGCGGCTGGCCGGCGCGCTCGCGGTGCCAGGCGTCGATCCTTGCCTGCAGTTCCTCGCGCTTCGCCAGCAATTCCCTGTTGCGCGGCACGAACCTGCCCAGCAGGTCTGCACAACCCGACCAGAAGGCCTCGGCATCGCAATCCAGCGAGGCGAGCACCTCGTTTTCGAGGAATTCGGCCAGTGCGGTATCGACTTCGATACCGGCGCGTGTCGTATAATCATTCATGGAATCTGCTCACCCGTATTGGCGACCGCACAGGGAGGCGGTCAGACTGCTGTGTGAATCCCGGGGAGGAGATGGCGCGCATATGGCGGGCTGCGCCAGGCTTGGCAAGCGGATGGGCCTGCGGGGCGGGGTTGGACATGTCGCGCCCGCGGTCTAAGGGCCTTGGCGATGACGATGGACGCTCCCACCAAGGAAATACTCGCCCGCATCGATGGCGACGCGATGCTCGAACAGGTGCTCGACTGGGCGGCAGTCAACAGCGGGACCGGCAATCTTTCCGGCCTGGCGGTGATGGCCGAGAGACTGGGCGCGGCCTTCGCGCGGCTTCCCGGCGAGGTCGAGCTGGTCGAACCTGCCGAAGTTACCGCGATCGCGGCGGACGGCAGCGAATTCGCCAAGCCGCACGGGCACCACATGGTGCTGCGGGTGCGGCCCGAGGCGGCGCGCCGCGTCGTGCTGACCGGCCATATGGACACCGTCTTCCCTGCCGATCATGCGTTCCAGGCGGTCGAATGGCTCGACGAGGAAACGCTCAATGGGCCCGGCACCGCCGATATGAAGGGCGGGCTCTGCGTGATGCTCCACGCGCTGCTGGCCTTCGAGCAAAGCGCGCAGGCCGGCGAACTGGGCTATGATGTGATGATCAATTCGGATGAGGAGACCGGCAGCCTCGCCAGCAGCGGTCTGATCGACGAATTGGCGCGAGGCAAATACGCCGCGCTGACCTACGAACCCTCCGCCCTGCCCGACGGTACTCTCGCCCATGCGCGCGGGGGCACGGGCAATTATTCGATCACCGTCCGCGGCCGCTCGGCGCATGCCGGGCGCAATCCGCAGGACGGGCGCAACGCCGTGGTGGCGGTTTCCGATCTGGTCCTGCGCGTCGCGTCGCTGGCGGGCGAAGACATCACCGTCAATCCGGCGAAGATCGAGGGCGGCGCGGCGAACAATGTGGTGCCCGATCTCGCGATCCTGCGCTTCAACATTCGCCCCAAGACCACAGCGGCGATGAACCGCTTCGATAGCGAGCTCGATGCGCAGCTGCGCGCGATCGAGGCGGAGCACGGGGTCTCGGTCGCGCGCCACGGCGGCGTCACCCGCCCGCCCAAGCCGGTCGATGTCCGCGCGCAGAAATTGTTCGATCTGGTCCGCTCCTGCGGCGCGCAGCTGGGGCGCGAGATCGGCTGGCAGCCGACCGGCGGGGTGTGCGACGGCAACAACATCGCCGCCTCCGGCGTGCCGGTGGTGGACACTATGGGCGTACGCGGCGGCAAGATTCATTCATCCGAGGAGTTCATGATCGTTCCTTCGTTGGTCGAACGCGCCGCCCTGTCGGCGATGGTGCTTGAGAGGCTGGCATCGGGCGATCCGCTCGCCTCCGTCGCTGCTGCCGGAGAGCGCAAGTGAGCTTTCGCCTGCGCGCCTCGCGCCTCGAGGATATCGAACCGCTCTACGAAATGGCCAAGCTGACGGGGGGCGGGTTCACCAACCTTCCCGCGGATCGCCAGTCGCTGGGCGCCAAGCTCGAACGCGCCGCCACTGCCTTCGCCCGCGACGACGATCGCCTCGGCGACGATCAATTCGTGCTGGTGCTCGAAAACACCGAAACCGGTCAGGTGCGCGGCACCTGCCAGCTGTTCACGCAGGTCGGGCAGCAATGGCCGTTCTATTCCTACCGCCTCACCACGCTGACCCAGCATTCGCAGGAATTGGACCGTACGGTCCGGGCCGAGCTGCTCAGCCTGACCACCGATCTGGAAGGTTCGAGCGAGGTCGGGGGCCTGTTCCTGCATCCCAACGAAAGGGCCGGCGGGCTCGGTCTGCTGCTGGCGCGCAGCCGCTATCTGTTCATCGCCATGCACCGGCTGCGCTTCGCCGACCGGATCATCGCCGAATTGCGCGGCATCATCGACGATGCCGGCGGTTCCCCCTTCTGGGACGGGGTAGCGGGGCGGTTCTTCGGCATGAGCTTCCAGGAAGCCGATTATTTCAACGCCATCAACGGCAACCAGTTCATCGCCGATCTGATGCCCAAGCATCCGGTCTATGTCGCCATGCTCGACGAGGAAGCGCGCAAGGTGATAGGCCTGCCCCACCCCACCGGGCGCGCGGCGATGCGGATGCTGGAACACGAAGGCTTCGCCTATGAAGGCTATGTCGACATCTTCGATGGCGGCCCGACCATGTCGACTCGCATCGACCGGGTGCACAGCGTTCGCGATGCGCGCCCGGGCAAGCTCAGCGCGACCGATCTCGACATCGGCCAGCGCGCGCTGATCGCCACCGGAACGCTCGATAGCTTCCGCTGCGCCTATGGCCAGTGCGAGATCGCCGAGGACGGCACGATGGCGATCGACGAAGCCTGCGCGCGGACGCTCGATGTCGTCGCGGGCGACGAGGTGTGGAGCGTGCCGCGGTGACGAAACTGCATCGCGTTATCCCGGCGGAAGCTCGGATCCCTCTTCGCAGGGACGGAGCTTGCGGAACGAGGCCCCGGATCAAGTCCGGGGCGACGAGACCCATGCAATGAGCCTCGTCGAAATCAATTTCGACGGCATCGTCGGTCCTAGCCACAATTACGCCGGCCTCAGCCTGGGTAATATCGCCAGTGCCAGCCACAAGGGCGAACCGTCCTATCCACGCGCCGCCGCGCTGCAGGGCATGGCCAAGATGCGGTCGAACCTTGAGCTGGGGTTGGCGCAGGGCTTCCTGCTGCCGCTGCCGCGCCCCAATTTCGCTCTGATCCGCGAACTCGCGCTCGATGCGGCGAGCGAGCCGGCGCTGATCGCAGCGGCGTGGTCGGCGAGCTCGATGTGGACCGCCAACGCCGCCACGGTCAGTCCCGCACCCGATACGGCGGATGGCCGCTGCCATCTGACCCCGGCCAATCTGGTGACCATGATCCATCGCGGCCAGGAATGGCGCGATACCAGGCGGCAGCTGGCATTGGCCTTTGCCGACGAGCGCCATTTCGCAGTTCACGACGCGGTACCCGCCAGCTTCGGCGACGAGGGCGCGGCGAACCACATGCGGCTGTGCGAGAGCCATTCCGCCACGGGTGTCGAGGTGTTCGTCTATGGCCAGCAGGGCGGCCGCTTCCCTGCCCGCCAGCACGAGCAGGCCAGCCGTGCGGTGGCGCGCAAGCACGGGCTCGATCCGGCGCGCTGCGTTTTCATCGAACAGAACCCCGAGGCGATTGCCGCGGGCGCGTTCCACAACGATGTCGTCGCGGTGGCGAACGAACATGTGCTGTTCACCCATGCGCGCGCCTTTGCCGATCAGCACGGTGCCTATGAGGCAATGCGCAGCGCCTTCCCCGCCCTCGAAGTGGTCGAGGTGCCCGAGGAGGCGGTGAGCCTGGAAGAGGCGATCCGAACCTATCTGTTCAACGCCCAATTGCTCACACTGGCCGATGGGGAGATGGCGCTGGTGGTGCCGAACGAATGCCAGGAGAGCGCTTCGGTTTGGGCATGGTGCGAGCGCATACTCGCGGGCAGTGGACCGATCCGACAGGTCCTTCCCGTCGATGTTCGCCAATCGATGGCCAATGGCGGCGGTCCGGCCTGTTTGCGGCTGCGCGTGGTCGCCGATCCCGCGACGGTGGATCCCCGCTTCCTGCTGGACGAGGGTCGGATCGAGCGGGCGGAATCCGTCATCGCCGAGATGTGGCCCGAACAGATCGACCCCGTCGATATCGGTAGCGAAGCGCTCGCCAAGACCGTGATCGAGGCGCGCGAGGCGTTGCTTGGAGTGCTGGCACTCGACGAACTGGCCTGACCCGGGAGCAAGACGGCAGAGCCGCAATGACCCGCGGCGGGACAGGGTAAAAACGATCGCTGATTTCCGGCGAGCCGCGCTGGACACCGCCTGTCGGCGAACCTTACAGCCCAGCATGCAATTAACCCTTGGAACCGCCGCTATGCCTCATTGGTATAAGGCTTGCATTCCTAGCGGTTAACCCAAGGGAGCAGGCGTGCTGCGCAGGATCAAAAGGCTGTTTGTCATCAAGACGCGCTTCGAAGCGTATCTGATCATCTTCGCCTTGGCTCTGGGCGCGATGACCCGCGGCGTGCAATACACGGTGCAATATCCGGGTATCGGCGGCTATCTGCTGTGGGCCGCAACCGCGGGTGCCGTATTCCTGGGCGGCGCCAAGATCCTCGATGCCATCCGCTACGAACAGGCAGCCAGACGAGCCGAGCAAAGCCGGTAGGCTGCGCGCTGCGATCTGCCGACACTATGAAGAAGGTGGGGGTTTCTGTTGCTAGCTACCCCCGGAGCCCCGGAATCCCTTCTGTTGCCCGGTGGGTCCAACCGCGCTTTGGCTTTGTAAATTCAGGCCGCTAGGCCATCAAATTACGCAGCGAGAGCGAGTGCTTCATTGTCATTGGCACTTATGGTTTTGAGCCTTGAACGGGTTACTCAGCCCGAGCAAAAACTGCGCTTTTCAACACACGTCGATCCTAGTTCGGCCCCAGCATCAAAGGCGGTTTCTCGCCGCTGGTGGTGGAGCCGCCGGGTACTGCCCCCGGGTCCGTTGTGCCTATTGTACGCAGCACTTTATCGCCATAGTCGGCCGAAACCGACCCGCCCCATATAGCGATGCGAAGCTTAATGTGAAGTGGACGAAGGATCGGAGGGCGTGGCGGGTTCGCGTTTGAGCTCGGCGAGAATCTTCTTGAGCACGTCGAGCTGCGGATCGGTAGGCACTTCGGGATTCTGCGAACTGTCCTCGGTCGCCGCCTGCTTGCGCTGCATTTCCTCGGTCACGCGGTTGACGCTGCGCACCAGCACGAACAGCGCCAGGGCGACGATCAGGAAGTTGATCAGTGCGGTCAGCAGCGCGCCATAGCCGATCATCGCCACCCCCGCTTCCTTGAGTTGTTCGTAATTGTCGAGCGCACCTTCGTACCCGTCGGGCACCTCGCCCAGCAGCAGGAACCAGTTCGAAAAGTCGATGTCTCCGAAGATCCAGCCGATCAGCGGCATCAGCACGCCTTGCGTCAGCTGCGTGATGATCCCGCTGAAGGCCGCGCCGATCACCACCCCGACCGCGAGATCGATGACGTTTCCGCGCGCGATGAACTTCTTGAACTCGGATCCCAGTTTCATGGCGTAGCCCCCCGGTTGGCTTATCTTTCGCGTATCGTGGCCGTCCCCCTGCCACGGCGGAGAATCCGCCTCAAGCCTTACCGAAGGAGCCGCTCCCGCTTGAAAGCGACGGCAGCCGTGCTATCTAGCTAAGACAGTTTTCCATCGAGGGGTACGCCATGAATCGCATCGCAACCATCCGCACCGCAGGCAAGGCACTCGGCATCGCCGCCATGGCGCTGACCTTGTCCGCCTGCGGCATCAATTCGGTCCCCGCCGCGGAAGAGAACGCCAAGGCGAAATGGGCCGATGTCGAGGCCCAGTTCCAGCGCCGCGCGAATCTCATCCCCAACCTCCAGCAGGTGGTGCTTTCGTCCGCCGAGCAGGAGCGCGGCACCTTGCAGAGCGTGATCGAAGCGCGCGCCGCCGCTACGCGTCCCGAAATCCAGATCGACGCCGATGATCTGGACGACCCACAGGCGATGCAACAGTATCAGCAGGCGCAGAGCCAGCTGGGTAGCGCGCTGTCGCGGCTCCTGGTCTCGGTCGAACGCTATCCGGAACTCCGCAGCCAGGAGAATTTCGGTCGTCTGATGGTGCAGCTCGAAGGTTCGGAAAACCGCATCTCGACATCGATCCGCGACTACAACGAGGCGGTGCGTCAGTACAACACCACCATCCGCACCTTCCCGGACACGATCGGCGCCAACATCATCCATGGCGCAGAGCCGCTCGTGCCCTATGAGGCCGCGACCGAGGGCGCCGAGGTCGCGCCTACGCTCGACATGGGTCGCAGCGACACCGCCCCCGCCGCCAATTGAGCGGGGCCGACATCGCCCGCATGACCCACCCGGTCGGAATGCTTCGCCGCCTTCTCGTGCTGCTGACCGCCTTCGCGCTGGCGCCCGCCGCGCTGGCTCAGGATTTTCCCGAGCGCGGCACCGCGCCGATCGTCGATGCCGCGAACATCATCGACGAAGCGACCGAAGCGCAGCTGACGCAGCAGCTCGACGCGTTCGAGGAGCGCAACCAGCGCCAGTTCGTGATCGTCACTCTCCCCGATCTGCAGGGCTATGAGATCGCCGATTACGGCTATCGACTGGGCCGCGAATGGGGGATCGGCGACTCCGAACGCGATGACGGTGTGCTGCTGATCGTCGCACCCAACGAACGGCAGATGCGGATCGAGGTCGGCTACGGGCTCGAAGGGATCCTGCCCGATGGCTTGGCGTTCGAATATATCGAGGAAATGAAGGACTTCTTCCGCGACGGGCAATTCTCCGCGGGGATCGCGCTGGGTGCCGAGCGCATTCTGACCCAGCTCCAGCTACCCCCCGAAGAGGCCGCAGCGATCGCTCAGCAGGCCGCGCAGGAGCGCGAGCGCGCAGGCGAAGGCGGTTTCCCGATCGGCGCTCTGATCTGGCTTGGCTTCATTCTCTTCTTCTTCGTGCTGCCGATGTTCGGCCGCCGCGGCAAGCGGCGCTATCGCGGCAGCGGCGCCGGCAATTTCGCGCGCGACATCATTCTGTGGGAAGTCGGCAAAGCGGTGATCGGCGGATTGTCCGATCATGATGGCGGCGGTTTTGGCGGCGGCGGCTTAGGTGGAGGCGGCGGCGGGTTCGGTGGCTTCTCGGGTGGCGGCGGCAGTTTCGGGGGCGGCGGCGCCTCCGGGGGGTGGTAGATGGCCTATTTGACGCAAGACCAACACGCCATCGTCACCGATGCAGTGGCGCAGGCCGAAAGCACCACCAGCGGCGAGATCGTTACCGTGCTCGCCGATCGCTCGGACGGTTATACCGATGTGGTGCTGATGTGGTCCGTCGGGATCGCCTTTACTGCGATGAGCCTGTTCGCGCTTCTGCCGCAGCCCTTCCTCGATCTGTGGGATTCGCTGATCGGCGGCTGGACGCATGAATGGACCACGGGCGAGATCGCGACGATGACGATCATGCTCGGGCTGATCGCATTCGCGCTCGCCTGGCTGCTGCTGACATGGGATGCGCTCAAGTTCCGCGTGGTCCCCGGACCGGTCAAGACCGCACGCGTCCACGACCGCGCGATCTCCCATTTCAAGGTCGGCGCCGAGCGCCGCACGCATGGGCGCACGGGGGTGCTGATCTACCTCTCGATGCAGGAGCACCGCGCAGAGATCGTCGCCGACCGTCCGATCGCGGAGCAGGTTTCCGCCGAGGTCTGGGGCGAGGCGATGGCCGACATGCTGGTTGAAATCAGGCGCGGCTGCGTGGCCGAAGGGCTGGCCGCCGGGGTCCGCGATGTCGGACAGGTATTGGCCGAGCATTTCCCGCGCAGCGCGGACGACGAGAACGAATTGCCCGACCGACTGATCGAGGTTTGATGCTCCCCGGGATATTTTCCGACACTTCGTCATTGCGAGCGGCGAAGCCGCGCGGCAATCCAGAAGCGGCGCGGATGGCTCTCTGGATTGCTTCGCTCCGCTCGCAATGACGAAATGAGAACGACCGCATGACCGTCGACCGCGACGCGCCGGAAGAAATCGTCTGGCAGGGAAAATATGTCGTCGCCAAGACACGGGGGCGCTGGGAATATGTCGGCCGTACGCGGAACATCCGCGCCGCGGTGATCCTCGCGCTGATCGACGACGACGTGATCCTGGTCGAGCAGTACCGCGTGCCTATGGGGCGCAATTGCATCGAACTGCCCGCCGGGTTGATCGGCGACGCGGACGGTGGGGAGGACGAGGACGATCTGGCCGCCGCCGGACGCGAGCTCGAGGAAGAAACCGGTTATCGCGCCGGAAACATCGAGGATTGCGGCACCTTCTATTCTTCGCCTGGCATGGTCAGCGAAAGCTTCACCCTCGTTCGGGCCACGCAATTGGAACAGGTCGGCGAAGGCGGCGGCACCGAGAGCGAGGACATCACGGTCCACCGCGTGCCCCGCACCCAGCTTGCGCAATTCCTCGAGCGCAAGCGCTTCGAAGGTTGCGGCGTGGATGTGCGCCTGCTCTTGCTGCTGGGACACAGCATCATTGCGGGAGAGCAAACATGACAAAAACCAGAGGCAATCGCTGCGCGGGCAAGCTGGCACTGGTGACCGGCGCGGCGCAGGGGCTGGGCCGCGCGCATGCGACCCGGCTGGCAGAGGAAGGCGCGCGCGTGCTGTGCACCGACATCAACGGCGAAGGCGCGCAGGAAACCGCGACGCTGATCAATGCGCAGCTCGGCGCCGGCACCGCCTTTGCCATCGTCCACGACGTCACCAATCCGGAAGCTTGGGAAGCCGCCGTCGAAGCCGCGCGCGACCATCTCGGCGGGCTCAACGTGCTGGTCAACAACGCCGGGATCGGCGTGGGCGGCAATATCGAGACCTGCGATTTCGACGAGTGGAAGCGCTGCTTCTCGGTCAATGTCGATTCGATCTTTCACGGCTGCCAAAAGGCGCTGCCGCTGATGCGCGAGCACGCGCCCGGATCGATCGTGAACATCTCGAGCATCGCCGGGCTGATCGCCAGCGACACCATGCCCGCCTATAATTCGTCCAAGGCGGCGGTGTGGATGCTGTCGAAATCGATCGCGCTGCATTGCGCCAAGAACCGGATGAACATCCGCTGCAATTCGGTGCATCCGACTTTCGTCGACACGCCCATCCTCGATGGGACCGCGCGCCATCACAATCTCGACAAGGCGGTCCTGCTCGAGAAGCTGGCGCGCCAGATCCCGCTCAAGACGGTCGGCGAGCCCGACGATATCGCCAATGCGGTGGTCTATCTCGCCAGCGACGAGAGCAAATTCATGACCGGCGCGGAGCTCAAGCTCGACGGCGGCATCTCGGCCATGTGATCGAACTTGGTGACGAGAAGAGGCGCGGAACGCTCCGCGCCTCTCAATCCGCGATCAGGCCGATCGCGAGGTAGATCAGGATCGGGCTGCCGAAGCCGACCAGCGTGGCGAGCACGAAACCCAGCCGCACCAGCATGACGTCGATCCCAAAGTAGTTGGCGATGCCGGCGCATACGCCCATCAGCTTGCCGCTCTGGCGGTCGAGCCGGAAGCTCTTCGATGGCGGACCGCCGGGACCGGATTGGCGCAGATCGCTCATGCGATCACTCCTGCGGGTGAAGCGGGGACGATGGCCATGGCCAGAAAAATCCCCGAGAGCGCCAGCGAGAAACCGGCGGCGAACAGCTTGCTGCTTGAGAAATTGAGCATGATTTCCTTCCTGCTTGAGTGAGGTTATTGTGCGATGCTTGGATCAGGCGATGAAGCCGGTCGGGCTGGCGGGGACGATCGCGGCGGCCATGACGACGACCGAGAAGGCGATGGCGGCGACGGCGGCGAGGGCGTTGTTGACGGTGTTGAACGACATGGGGCTGGTCCTTTTCTATTCCTGAACCCCGGCCATTCCGGGGACATCGGGTAGTTTGCAACCCCCGTGCCAATTCGCGAAAACCTCTCAATTCAGCCATTGTTCACCATTCCGCCGCCCAATACACCCCTCACCCTTCCGAAAGGTTGGGAATTTTCACCAAGTTTTGGAACCTGCGTTTCCGGCTGGCCTCGCTCGGGGGCCCCCGCTATCGCTCGGCAAGCCCATGGCGCTCGACCGCATCTCGCTTCGTGACTTCCGCAACCACGCCCAGAGCACGCTCGAAGGCGCGGCGCGGATGAACCTGATCGTCGGCGCCAACGGCGCGGGCAAGACCAATGTGCTCGAGGCGCTGTCGCTGCTCTCCCCGGGGCGCGGAATGCGGCGCGCGGCGCTGACTGACATGGTGCGCAGCGGCGCCGGCGACGGGTTCGCGGTGGGCGCGAGCCTTGTTGGAGCAGACACCGGCGCGGACGATCCGGTCAGGCTGGGCACCTACACGCAAGGCGCGCAGCCGGGGCGTCGCAGGGTGCGCGTCAACGGTGCCGAAAGCGCCGCGGTCGCGCTGGGCGAATGGCTGGCGATCGGCTGGCTGACCCCGGCGATGGACGGCCTGTTCACCGGCGCAGCGCAGGACCGGCGGCGCTATCTCGACCGGCTGGCGCTGGCGATCGATCCGATCCACGCGCGCCATGCGGGGCGCTACGAGACCGCGCTGCGCGAACGCAATCGGCTGCTCTCCGACGATCGCGAGCCCGATCCGCGCTGGCTCGATGCGATCGAGGCGCAGCTGGCCGAGCACGGCACCGCGCTGAGCGAGGGGCGCGCGCGGCTGGTCGATGCGCTGATGGCGGAGATCGTGGCGCAGCCCGAAGCGCCCTTCCCCCGCCCCGCGCTGAGCTACGCAGCCGGCGGACCGCTCGGCTACGAAGGCCTTTCGCAGGCGCTGCACGACCATCGCCGCCGCGACCGCGCAGCGCAGCGCACGCTCGACGGCCCCCATCGCGACGATCTCGAGGTGCTCTACGCCGCAAAACGGGTGCCTGCCGCGCGCTGCTCGACCGGAGAGCAGAAGGCCCTGCTGCTCGCGATCACCATCGCGCACGCCGCGCTGGCGGCCAAGGGGCGCGCGTCGCTGCTGCTGCTCGACGAAGTCGCCGCGCATCTCGATCCCGCGCGGCGCGAGGCTTTGTTCGAGCGGCTGCGCGCGGGCGGCGCGCAGGTCTGGATCACCGGAACCGAGCTCGCACCCTTCGAGGCGATCGCCGACGAAGCCGCGGTCTGGGCCGTCGCCGAGGGGTCGGTGGAACGTCGATAGGCGCGCGCCCTATTCGGCTTGCGGCAGCGCCGCCTGAACCTCGTCCAGCGTGTCGGCCACCAGCGCCTCGATCCCCGCTGCCGTCGGATGGATCCGGTCGGACTGGAACAGCGAGGGGTTCTGGTAGATGCTCTCCAGCCAGAACGGCACCAATGGCGCATCGTACTCGCGGGCCAGCTCGCCATAAAGCGCGTCGAAACTCTGCTGGTATTCGGGCCCGTAATTGGGCGGCGCGCGCATTCCCATGATCAGCAACGGAATGTCGCGCTCGCGCAATTCGCCCAGCATGGCCGCGAAATTGGCGCGGGTCTGATCGGGCGAGAGCCCGCGAAGGAGATCGTTTCCGCCCAGCTCGAGCAACACCAGATCGGGCGGTGTCTCCAGCGCATCGAGAGTGAACGCAAGGCGTTGGCGCCCGGCGGCGCTGGTGTCGCCCGACACCCCGGCGTCGATCACGCGAGCGTTCAAGCCCTGACCCCGCAGCGCGGCCTCGAGCTGTTCCGGATAGCCTTCGGTCTCGCCCAGACCATAGCCTGCGAACAGGCTGTTGCCGAAGGCGAGGATTCGCCGCTCCTCGCCGCTGACCGCCACCTCGAGCGCAGGCGCTTCGACGCTCGCTTCGTCGGCGACAGCAGGGGCCTGCGTCGCCTCGCCCGAACAGGCGGCAAGCGCCAGCGCGGCGCAGCCAGTCGACCAGTTTCGTATGTTCATCGGTGTGCTTCCTTGTGCGACCACCTTCCCTATGCCATCGCAGGATCGTGACAAACCCCTCCCCCACGATCCTCGCCCAAAACCTCACCCTCACACTCGGAACCGAGCAGGCCCCGGTCGAAATCCTTCGCGGGATCGACCTGCGGGTCGAGACGGGCGAGACCGTGGCCCTGCTCGGCCCCTCGGGTTCCGGCAAGAGTTCGCTGATGGCGGTGCTGTCCGGGCTGGAACGCGCCAGCGGCGGCACGCTCAGCGTCGCCGGCGAGGATTTCGCCGCGATGGGCGAGGACGCGCTGGCCCATGCCCGCCGCGGCCGGATCGGCATCGTACTGCAAGCCTTCCACCTGCTCCCCACCATGACCGCGCAGGAGAACGTCGCCACGCCGATGGAGCTCGCGGGGGAGAGCGATGCCCAGCCCCGAGCGCGTGCCGAGCTCGAAGCGGTCGGGCTCGGCCACCGGCTCGACCATTATCCGCAGCAATTGTCCGGCGGCGAGCAGCAGCGCGTCGCCATCGCGCGCGCCACCGCGGCGCGCCCCGCGCTGATCTTCGCCGATGAGCCGACCGGCAATCTCGACGCCGCGACCGGTCACGAGATCGTCGACCTGCTTTTCGCCCGCCGCGCCGAGACCGGCGCGACGCTGCTGGTGATCACCCACGATCCCGAGCTCGCCGAGCAATGCGGCCGGATCATCACCCTCGCCGATGGCCGGATCGCAACCGACACAAAGGCCGACACCGGGGAAGCGGCGGCGCGCGGATGAGCTGGGCGACCGCCTGGCGGATTGCGCGGCGCGATCTCAACGCCCGGTTCCGCGGCTTGCGGCTGCTGCTGGTCTGCCTGTTCCTGGGCACCGGGGCACTTACCGCAATCGGCTCTCTGACCGCGGCGATCGAACGGGAAATCGCCGCCAGCGGGCAGGAACTGCTTGGCGGCGATCTCGAGATCGAGCTGTGGCAGCGCGGTCTTGACGATGAGGAAACCGCCGCGCTGGCCGAATATGGCGAACTCTCGCGCGGTTATCGCATGCAAGCGATGGCGCGCGCAGGGGAGCAGGCGGTCCCGGTCGGGCTCAAGGCGGTCGACGACGCTTATCCGCTCTATGGCGAATTGGCGCTCCAGGACGGGCGCTCGGTGGGCGCGCCGCCAGCCGGAGAAGTCTGGCTCGGCCAGGGTGCGGCCGACCGGCTCGGCATCGCGACAGGCGACGCGGTCACCATCGGGACGCAGAGGCTCACGGTCGGCGGCATCATCGCCAGCGAACCCGACAAGCTCAGCGAAGGCTTCCAGCTCGGCCCTATTGTGATCGCCGCCGAAGAGCTGCCGATCCGTGCCGGTCTGATCGCGCCGGGCTCGATGTATCAGACCAAGACCCGCGTCGCCTTCGACTCGATGCGCGATCCGGTGGAGGTGCGCGAGGCGCTGGAGGCCCGCTTCCCCGAAGCCGGGTTCGATTTCCGCACCGCCGACCGCGCCTCGCCGGGCGCCGACCGCTTCGTCAGCCGGATGAGCGAATTCCTGACGCTGGTCGGGCTCGCCGCGCTGGTCATTGCCGGAATCGGCATCGGCGGCGGCGTCACCTCCTATCTCGATGCTCGCCGCCAGGGCATCGCCACGCTCAAGATCCTTGGCGCGAGCAGCGGCGATATCGCACGCATCTACGCGCTGCAGATCTTCGCTGCGGCCATGGTCGGCAGCCTTGCCGGCATTGTGGTGGGCATCGCCGTCACCCCGGTGCTGGCGCTCGCGCTGCAGGGCCTGTTGCCGGTGGACAGCGGCGTGGTGATCGATCCCGGCGCAATCCTGTTGGCGCTGGCCTATGGATTGCTGGTCGCGCTGATCTTCGCCGCTCCGCCCCTGATGCGCGCTCGACAATTTCCCGCGATGGCGCTGATGCGTGCGCGGATCGCCCCGCTCGGCCGCGACCGCCGGGCCTGGAAGATCGTGGCGGCAGGTCTCGTGGCGATCGTCGCGCTGGCGCTGCTGACCGCCAGCCGCCCCGAACTCTCGGCGATGTTCCTTGCCGGAGCCGCCGTCGCGCTCGGACTGCTCGCGCTGCTCGCCATGGGAATCCGCCGCCTCGCCGCCGCGCTGCCGCGCCCGTCCAGTCCGATCGCGCGCAATGCGCTCGCCAATCTTCATCGCCCGGGAT
This sequence comes from Qipengyuania benthica, assembly GCF_030717865.1. Lineage (NCBI taxonomy): Bacteria > Pseudomonadati > Pseudomonadota > Alphaproteobacteria > Sphingomonadales > Erythrobacteraceae > Qipengyuania > Qipengyuania benthica. The sequence continues at coordinate 129,057 of NZ_JAVAIL010000003.1, forward strand.
CGAACACCACCGCGCTGGTGACCGCGCTCGGCTTCGGTCTTGCCGCCTTCGTCCTGCTGGCAGCGGTGCAAACGGCGATCGACGGCAATATCGAGCAGCGCGTCCCCGAGCAGGCGCCCGATTATTTCGTGCTCGACATCCCGCGCGATCGGGTGGGCGATTTCGAACGGCTGGTCTGGGCCGAGGACGAACAGGCAAGCATCCGTGCCGTCCCGGCGTTGCGCGGAGCGGTGCTCGCCTTCGGCTCCGAAGGCGAGATGACCCGCACCGCCACGCTCGAAGAGATTCCCGACGGGGCCTGGGCGCTGCGCGGCGAGCGCGGCCTGACCTATGCCGACGATGTCCCCGACGGCAACACCATCGTCGCGGGCCAGTGGTGGGGACCGTTCCATAGCGGCGAGCCGCTGGTTTCGATCGACGAGGAATTCGCCGAGGCAGCCGGGCTGGAGATCGGCGATTTGCTGACCTTCGGGGTCCTCGGGGTCGAACGAACCGTGCGGATCGCCAATCTCAGGCGGATCGACTGGGAAAGCCTGGGCTTCAACTACGTCTTCGTACTCAGCCCCAACGCCATCCGCGACGCACCGCACAATCTCGCCGCCACCATCGAGCTGACACAAGGCACCCCGACCGGACCCCTGCTGCAGGCGCTGGTGCGCGAATTCCCCTCGAGTTCCGTGATCGAGGTCGGCAATGTGCTGCAACAGGCGCGCACGCTGCTCGAACAGGTCGGGCTGGCGACGCTCGCTGCCGCAGGCGTGGCGGTGCTGGCGGGGCTCGCCGTGTTGTTGGGCGCGATCGCCGCTGCCCGCGCGCAGCGGACCTACGACACCGTGATCCTGCGCGTGCTCGGCGCCAATCGCCGCCAGATCCTGACGATGCAGCTGGTCGAATATCTGCTGTTGGCCGGTGTGCTGGCGCTGGTGGCACTCGGGCTCGGCAGCCTCACCGCCTGGCTGGTGGTCACCCAACTCTTCGAATTCGACTGGCTGCCCGACTGGCTCACGGTGCTGGCGGTGCTGGGGCTGGGGATAGCGGTGGTGCTGGTGTTCGCGGTGATGGGCTCGTTCCCCCTGCTGCGGGCGAAACCGGCGCAGGCCTTGCGCACGCTCTAGGGAGCGACGGCAGCAGGCGCAAAGCCGCCCGCGTCTTCCTGCGCTTGCGATTTCTCCCCGCGACGGCAGACAAAAAAAGGGGGCCGCGAAGCCCCCTTTTCCCATCGTTTCCCTTGATCGGCGGCTTGCCGCTCAGAAGCGGAAGCGAGCCGTCACGCCGTAGGTGCGCGGTGCGTTGGGGTAGCCCGACACCGTCCCTGCCTGCGCCACACCGTCGAACACCGCCGTGAGGTAGCGTTCGTTGGTGAGGTTGCGGACGTAGCCCGAAAGCTCGAAGCCATTGTCCATCACGAAGGCGAGCGAGGCGTTGACCTGGTTCACCTCGCGGCGGAACTGGCGCGCCACCGCGATGCCCTGCGCGATGGTCGGAAAACCGGTCAGGCCGTTGACGATCTGCGTGTTGCTCTCGTGGTAGAAGTCCACCCGCCCGATCAACAGATTGCCGCTGGCTCCGAATTCATGCGTATAGGTGCCCGAAGTGGCGATGGTGAATTCGGGGATATCCGCCGGACGCTGGCCCGTCAGATCGCCCAGCGTCGAATTCGTGAAGCTGTCGTAGATCGGGTCGAGGTAGGTCAGAGCGAAGGTGAACACCAGCGGATCGGCGGGCGTCACGGTTGCGTCGAATTCGAAGCCCCGGGTCGACTGCTCTTCCGCGTTGGCCAGCGCAAAGCCGGTACCGGTGAAGACGTTCGACTGGAAATTCTCCAGCGTCTGATCGAACAATGCGAGGTTGAACCCGATCCTGTCGAACTGTGCCTTCAGACCCAGCTCGTAGACCATGGCCTCCTCCGGCAAGGCAAAGCGCGTTCCGGTGGTGAGGTTCGGCACTGCCAATCCGGCATCGCGGATCGGCGACGACGGAGCAAGGATCGTGCTGCCGAACGGACCCGGCGTGTAGTCGCTCGGGAACGGACGGCTGTCACGCGACAGATTGACCGAGCTCGCCTTGAAGCCCGTCGCATAGGTGAAATAGGCGTTCACGTTGTCGGTGATGTCGTAGGCGGCGCGGAGCGTGTAGCTCCAGTCGTCGTCGCGGGTCTGGCCCGGCTCAATGGCATTGGGCACGTTCAGGAACGGCGGCAGGAACTGCAGCGGACGCAGCGCCAGCAGCGGGTTGGTGGCAGGGTTGGTTGCCGCAGCCGCGATCGCACCAAAGGCTGCCGGATTGCCTTGCGCGAACTGACCGATCACCGTCGGAGTCACCTGGCCCGGCGCGATGCCCAGGGCACCGGCGATCTGACCGACGATCACCGCATCCACCAGATTGACGTTGGCCAGCGGGTCGAGCGACTGCTGCGCCAGCGTGAAGTCCTTCTTGTCGTCGGTGTAGTTGAAGCCGCCGGTCAGCGTCAGCCGGTCGGTGACTTCGAAATCGACCGTGCCGAAGATCGAGTAGCTTTCGTTATCCAGCGTGAAGAACTCGCGGGTGCTGGGGCCGGTGGCGAAGATCGAACCGCTCTGGAAGCCGAGCGCCGCTTCGACGCCCGCCAGCGTGCCGGGGACGCCCCGACCCGCGAGCAGATCGAAGAACGGCCGCGCCTGCGGGCCGTTGGTCAACCCGCTGTTCTGAGTGACGTCTTCCTTGAAGTAGAAGCCGCCGAGCAGGAAGTTGAGCGGTCCGTCGAAGTCGGAAGTGACCCGCAGTTCCTGCGTGAAGGTGTCGATCGCCTGGTCGCGGAATTCGGAAACCACGTCGGCGCTGGAGAAATCGACATCCTGCTCGCTGAAGCTGCGCAGCTCGCGATAGGCGGTGATCGAGGTCAGCGAGATCGCGCCCAATTCATAATCCGCCTGCAGCGAACCACCATAGCTTTCGATCTCGTTGACCGGCAGCTGGTTGAGATAAGTGCGGTCGGAGAACACGTCCTCGGGCACGATCTGACCGCCGACTGCGAAGATCAGCGGAACGGTCGGGCCGGCGATGAGGTTGCCGGCGTAGCAGCACAGCTCGTCGATCTTGGAATAGTCGCCGATGGCACGCAGACGCAGCGGACCGTTGTTGTCGAACAATAGCTGGCCGCGCACCGAGTAGCGGTTGCGCTCGTTGATCTGCTCGTCGAGATTGACGACATCGACATAGCCGTCGCGCTTGTTGAAATTGCCGTCGAGCGAAAAGGCGACGCTGTCGGTCAGCGGGCCGGTGACATCGCCCTTGAGCACGATGTTGTCGTAATTGCCATAGGTCGCCGAGACCGAGCCGCCGAAGGCAAACTGCGGCTCGCGGGTGACGACCGAGATCACGCCGGCGCTGGCGTTCTTCCCGAACAGCGTGGATTGCGGACCCCGCAGGACCTCGACGCGCTGGACGTTCGCCATATCGTTGATCTGGGCTGCCGACCGCGAACGAAACACGTTGTCGATGAACACGCCGACCGAGGGCTCGACGCCTGCATTGTTGGCGCCATTGCCGAACCCGCGGATGATGAAGGTGGTGTTGGCGGAGCTCTGCAGTTGGCTCACGCGCAGCGAGGGTGACACCGTCTGCAGGTCCTGCAGGTCGCGGATTTCGGCGCGCTCGAGGGTTTCTCCGGTGGTCACGCTGACCGACACGGGAACCTCCTGCAGCGTCTGTTCGCGCTTGGTGGCGGTGACGACGATGACATTGGGATTGGTCGCCGGGGCGACGTCGGCCACATCGTTGGTCAGTTCGGAATCATTGTCCTGGGTGCGGACCGGATCGTTTTCGGTCACGTCCTGCGCAAACACGCTGGCAGGGGTCAAAGCAAAGGCAGCGGCGCCGACAAGCAGGCGCGCGGAAACGGAAATGTGCATGAAAGGTCCTCTTTGTGCGAACGCGACGCGCGTCTCTCCCGTGCGTCTCTGAGGTGGCCCTTAGGGGGAGGATTCGGGTCGCTCAATCCCATTGTTGCGTCGTTGGTCGAATTGTTGCGCGATTGTTGCAGGCAATTCACACCCGCGGCGCCAGCGGGCATTTCGAGCCCTGCGCGCTTGCCGTTGGCGGGCACCTGCGGTAGGGGCGCGCGAACCCGACACCCCCCACACTCCCCCACGAAAGCACCCGCCCCATGTCCCGCGATCTGCGCAATATCGCCATCATCGCCCATGTCGACCATGGCAAGACCACGCTCGTCGACCAGCTTTTCCGCCAGTCCGGCACCTTCCGCGAGAACCAGCGCGTCGAGGAACGCGCGATGGATTCGGGCGACCTCGAGAAGGAGCGCGGGATCACCATTCTCGCCAAATGCACCAGCGTCGAATGGGAGCATGACGGCACCAATACCCGGATCAACATCGTGGACACCCCCGGCCACGCCGATTTCGGCGCCGAGGTGGAGCGCATCCTGTCGATGGTCGACGGCGTGATCCTGCTGGTCGATGCCGCCGAAGGGCCGATGCCGCAGACCAAATTCGTCACCGGCAAGGCGCTGGCGCTGGGCCTCAAGCCGATCGTCGTCGTCAACAAGATCGACCGTTCCGACGCGCGCCCCGACGAGGTGCTCGACGAATGTTTCGAGCTCTTCCTCAGCCTCGACGCCAATGACGAGCAGCTCGACTTCCCCTCGCTCTGGGCCTCGGGCCGCGACGGCTATGCGAGCGCGGACAAGGATGCGCGCTCGGGCGATCTCGATCCCCTGTTCAAGCTCATCGTCGATCACGTGCCCGCGCCGGGTCTCGACCCCGACAGCCCGTTCAGCTTCCTTGCGACGCTGCTCGACCGCGACAATTTCATGGGCCGCGTGCTCACCGGGCGGATCCAGTCCGGCACCGTCCGGGTCAACGATCCGATCCATGCCATCGACGTCGACGGCAAGGTGGTCGAGGTCGGCCGCGCCACCAAGCTGATGAGCTTCGACGGGCTCGACCGCGTTCCGGTCGAAACCGCTCAGGCGGGCGACATCATCGCGCTCGCCGGGCTCGAGAAGGCGACCGTTTCCAACACCGTCGCCGAGCCTTCGGTCAAGACGCCGATCCCCGCACAGCCGATCGATCCGCCGACGCTGGCGATGCGCTTCAGCGTCAACGACAGCCCGCTGGCCGGCCGCGAAGGCTCCAAGGTCACCAGCCGCCTGATCCGCGACCGCCTGCTGCGCGAAGCGGAGACCAATGTCGCCATCCGCGTGACCGAAGCCGAGGACAAGGACAGTTTCGAGGTCGCCGGTCGCGGCGAATTGCAGCTCGGCGTGCTGATCGAAACGATGCGCCGCGAAGGCTTCGAATTGGGTATCAGCCGCCCGCGCGTGCTGTTCCGCGAGGAAGACGGCAAGCGGCTCGAGCCCTATGAAACCGTGGTCATCGATGTCGACGACGAGCATTCGGGCACCGTCGTCGAGAAGATGCAGCGCCGCAAGGCCGAGCTGACCGAGATGCGCCCCAGCGGCAGCGGTAAGACCCGCATCACCTTCTCGGCGCCCAGCCGCGGGCTGATCGGCTATCACGGCGAGTTCCTTTCCGACACGCGCGGCACCGGGATCATGAACCGGCTGTTCGAGAAATACGGCCCCTACAAGGGTGCGGTCGGCGGGCGCCAGAACGGCGTGCTGCTCTCCAATTCCTCCGGCGAAGCGACCGCCTATGCGCTGTTCGCGCTGGAGGAACGCGGCGAGCTGTTCATCGGTGCTGGCGAGAAGATCTACGAGGGCATCATCATCGGCGAGAACGCCAAGCCCGAGGATCTCGAGGTCAACCCGCTCAAGTCCAAGCAGCTGACCAACTTCCGCTCGACCGGCAAGGACGACGCCATCCGTCTCACCCCGCCGCGCGCGATGACGCTGGAGCAGGCGATCGCCTATATCGACGACGACGAGATGGTCGAGGTGACCCCGCAGACGATCCGCCTGCGCAAGGCGATCCTCGATCCCAACGAGCGCAAGAAAGCCAAGCGCAAAGGCGGGTGATCCGCGTTCAGGCGCTCAGCGCCTGTTCGCTCAGCACCAGTGCCGCATAGAGCAGCGTGCCGCCTGCGAAGGGGAGGAAAAAGCTTTTCCTCTCCTCGGGCAGCTCTTCCTTGAGCACCACGAGGACGATCGCGCCCGAAACGAAGGCGAACAACCCGCCGATGGCGATCTCGGGCACGGATAATTGCGTGCCCAGCAACCAACCCGCCAGTGTGGCCGCGCTCAGTATCCAGCGGCCGCGATCGTCGTAGAGTTCGGGATGGTCGCCGCGTGTGCCGAAGTCGGCGGTCACGAAGTGCAGGATCATCGCGAAGAAATACAGCGCCAGCCCGATCAGGCTGGTGTCTTCGCGGTGGTTGAGCAGATAGCCGATGACGAACATCAGCAGGCTGCTGACGGCGATGTGCAGCCAGAACACGCTGCTCTCGGGCCTCGCCTGCTCGATCTGGTCCTTGTCCTGCCCCCGACTGCGTTTCAGCGCCCGCTCGGTGCCGTAGAAGGCCGCCACTCCGAACAAAGCGAGCAGATAGACCGCGCTTTCGGCCATCACCTCGTCGAGTCCAGTCGCACGGTGGAACGCGCCTGCATTTGCACCGAGTTCGGGCAGCATGTGGAGAAAGACGTAGGCCACCGCGACCCCGCCTGAGAAGCTGAGCCAGCGGCTGCGCGGATTCCGGTCGAGAAAACGCAACTGCCCGACGAACAGGTGCACCAGGCAAAACGCCAGGGCCATGAGGCCGGTGAACAGGGTGAGCGAGGCGGTCAAATCCGACCGGTCCCACCTGGCAGCGAACAACGGGAACATCGGGTCATGTCCCGACGATAGCCTCCGCCCTCCCGCTTGGCGAGAGGGCGAAGCCCTTCCAAACCGGCGGTCAGATACGGCCGGTGATCTGAATCCCGTAGAAGCGCGGTTCGGCCGGAATGAAGGTCGGAATGCCGAATGCTCCGCCCGTATTGCCTGCGTCGAGCAGGTAATCCTCGTCGGTCGCATTGCGGATGAAACCTGCAACCTCGAGGCGATCGTCCGCAAAACTCAATCCGGCACGGGCATTTATCAGCGTGACCGGACCTTGCGAGATCAGCGGATCGTTGGGCACCTCGAAGAATATCCGGCTGCGATAGGTGATCGACGGCGTTGCAAAAAAGCGAATTCCGCCGCCAAGCGGCGCGTCGATCGTAAACCCGGCCGCCGCCTGCCATTCGGGCTGGAGACGGAATCGGGCGCCGGCGAACTGCGGGGCGAAATCATTGCCTTCGTCGATGCCGCCGTCGATGTAGCCGACATTGCCAAAGACGCTGAGCCAATCGGTCGGATCGACCGCCAGTTCCGCCTCGACGCCGAGATTGCTCGCCGTGCCCGCGCTTTCGGTGCGCGAGCTGCCGTCGTCCTGAATGACGCTGATCTGGAAGCCGTCGTACTTCTGGTAATAGACGCCGAGCGAGCCCGAGACGATGCCGGTCCCGAACTTCAACCCGCCCTCGTAATTCCACACGGTTTCCTCGGGCACGACCTGCAGGTTGGGCACCGCCACGCCGCCGGCGCGAGCGGCGCTCAATTGCACGACCGGCGACCGGCGACCCTTCGACGCCGTCGCAAAGACGTTGAAATCGTCGTTGAGGCGATAGAGCACGTTGAAACGCGGCAGGACGGCGGAGAAGCTGCGGTCGGCGGTGAACACCTGACCGTTGGTGTCGATCTGTCCGGGGATCAGCGGCGCGCCGCTGAGCACCGAATCGGGCACATCGGTGGTATAGGCCGAGCGCCGCTCCTCGATCAGCAGCCGCGCACCAGCGGTCAGTTCGAGACGGTCGGTCGGGAGCCAGGTGACGTCGGCGAACACCGAATAGCTGTCGTTGTCGCCGCGGTTCTCGAAGGCGGAAGTGTAAGGTATCGCGGTGGCGGCACCGCGGGTCGCGAGGGCGGTCACCAGGCTGGCGGGAACGCTGCCATCGGGGCCGACGCAGGGAATGCCGGGGATCAGCGGCCTGGGCGTCGCCAGGCTGGTGAGGCACTGCAGGAAGGTCCCTTCCTCGGTCGAAAAGGGCACGTTCTGGCGCCCGTCCTCGGTGAAGAAGTTCCAGCCGAACGCCGCGCGCCAGGAACGGTCGACATAGGAAAAGCGCCCTTCGTGGCTGAACTGCCAGCCATCGGCGATCTCCGCGAATTCGAGGAACGGTGCGGGTCCGCCATCGGCATCGAACACTTCGGCGCTGTCGAATTCGCGATAGCCGTTCACCGTCGTGAAGGTCCAGCTGTCACCGAAGGCATATTCGGCGGTCAGGTTCACATCGTAGATTTCGCGCTCGAGCCCGAGCTGGCTGTTGCCCAATGCCGCCTCCGAATAGGGGGAGCCGCCCAGGAATGCGTCGCCGAAGGGATCGGCGGGGCCGGCCGGAGTTGCAAACCTGCCCGATATGAAGGGCGTGCCGCCGTTGCGCTGGCGGTCGAAGGTGCCAATCAGATCGACCGTGAGGTCGGAGTTCGGGGTGAAGCGCAGCGAGCCGCGGACGCCCAGATTGTCCTGCGAATAGAGTTCTTCCTCCTGGCTGGGTGCCAGGTTCTCGACATAGCCGTCGCGGGTGCGCCATTCGAAGGCGATCCGTCCGGCGAGAACATCCGAACCCGCGTTGACATAGCCCGACAGCAGCGTCTGGTCGTAATTGCCGTAGCCGCCGGTCAGTTCGGCGGAAAAGCCCTCGCGCGGTCGCGCGGAAACCAGGCTGATCGCGCCCACCGCCGAGGCGGTGCCGAACAGCGTCGCCTGCGGGCCCTTGATCACCTCGACCCGGTCGAGATCGTAGATCGCCTGATAGGAGCCCCGCGAGCGCGAGATATCGACGCCGTTGTAATAGAGCGTGACGCGCGGACCCTGCTGCGAGGAGCCCGAATCCGAGGTGATCCCGCGGATGACGATCCCCGGATTGTTGGCGCTCTGCTCCTGGATGTTGAGCCCGGGGACATAGTTGGAGAGTTCGTCGAGATCGGTGACGCCGAGCTCGCTGATCCGCTCGCCGGTGAGCGCCGAGATGGTGATCGGCACATCGACCGCGCGCTGTTCGATCTTCTGCGCGGTGACGATGATCTCATTGCCGCGAATGGCTGCATCCTCGGCAGGGCCGTCCGGCTGAGCGGCGGCTTGCGCAAACGCCGGGGCAAACGGGACGAGCGCGGTCGTCGCGACGAAGAAGGCGAAGGCGGAGCGTCTGGCAAGCATGTCGAGGGGCCTTTTTTTTTGGAGGTTCGCCGCGCCCCTGCGCCGCTGTGGTGACAGGGCCACGACACTTATGTTGCGGTGCGGTGAAACGGCGCGAAAAACCCCCCGCAGCCGTGCGAGTGGCAATTCTCCCTCGCCTTTGTTAATCGCCGGCTCATGCAAACCGGAACCCTGATCACCCTCGCCCTCTATTTCATCTTGATGCTTGCCATCGGTCTGTTCGCCTGGAAGCGATCGACCGACACCAGCGAAGGCTATCTGCTGGCCGGCCGCAATCTGTCGCCGGGCGTGGCGGCGCTCTCCGCCGGGGCCTCGGATATGTCGGGCTGGCTGCTCTTGGGGCTACCCGGCGCATTGTTCGCCGCCGGGCTGGTCGAGGCCTGGATCGGGATCGGCCTTTTCCTGGGTGCGGTCGCCAATTGGTTCATCGTCGCGCCGCGGCTGCGCCGCCAGACCGAGGATCTGGGCAATGCGCTGACCATTCCCGAATTCCTCGCCAATCGCTTCCCCGACAAGGCGGTGGTGCTGCGCGTGGTAAGCGCGATCGTGATCGTCGCCTTCTTCACCGTCTACACCGCGGCCGGGCTTGTCGGCGGCGGCAAGCTGTTCGAAACCGCCTTCGTCGCATTGCTGCCTGGAATCGGCATGAGCGATTACATGCTGGGCATCTGGATCACCGCCGGGGTGGTGCTGGCCTACACCATGGTCGGCGGCTTTCTCGCGGTCAGCCTGACCGATTTCGTCCAGGGCTGCATCATGGTCGTCGCGCTGGTGCTGATGCCGCTGGTGGTGATGTTCGGCGAAGGGGGCAGCGGCGGCGCCTCGCTCGCCGAAGTGCCGGTGGAAGGCTTCCTCAGCCTCACGCAGGGGCTGACCGCGCTCGGCTTCATCAGTGCGGTGACCTGGGGGCTGGGCTATTTCGGGCAGCCGCACATCATCGTTCGCTTCATGGCCGTGCGCAGCGTCGAGGATGTGCCGGCTGCGCGCAATATCGGGCTGATCTGGATGGCGGTCGCGCTGGCCGGTTCGCTCGGCGTCGGGCTGGCCGGGCGCGCCTATGCCAATCGCAACGGGCTGGTGGTCGACGATCCCGAGACCATCTTCATCGTCCTGTCCGAACTGCTGTTCCACCCGCTGGTCACCGGCTTCCTGCTCGCCGCGCTGCTGGCCGCGATCATGAGCACGATCAGCTCGCAGCTTCTGGTCTCCTCCAGCTCGCTGACCGAGGATTTCTACCGCCTGTTCCTGCGCAAGCACGCCAGCGAGCGCGAGGCGGTGAATGTCGGGCGGATCTGCGTCGCACTGGTCGCGCTGGCCGCGATCGTCATCGCCGCCGATCCGGACAGCGAAGTCTTGGGGCTGGTCGCCAACGCCTGGGCCGGGTTCGGCGCGGCGTTCGGTCCGCTGATCCTGCTGGCGCTGACCTGGGACCGGATGACCGGCGCGGGCGCGGTGGCCGGGCTGGTGGTCGGCGCGGGCACGGTCGCGCTGTGGATCGCGCTGGGGTTCAACGCCGACTTCATCGGCGGACAGGGGCTCTACGAGATCGTCCCGGGCTTCATCGCCAGCTGGCTCGCCATCGTGCTTGTCAGCAGGGCGACGCAGCCTCAGAGTGCCAGCGGGAATCTGGAGAGAGCATAATGAAGCCTTATACGCTGCTGGCCGGCATCGCCGCGCTCGCGCTCGCCGCGACCGGGGGCCAGGCGCAGGAGACGCCGGGCGCGCGCCCGATCGAACAGCAGATCGGCGCCGGGGGCCGTCCGGTCGGCGCGAACTGGTCGCGCAGCCCGGTGATCGCCGAGCACGGCATGGCCGCCACTGCGCATCCGCTGGCGACGCAGATCGCGCTCGACATCCTCAAGGCGGGCGGCAGCGCGGTCGATGCTGCGATCGCCGCCAATGCCGCGCTGGGGCTGATGGAGCCGACCGGCAACGGCATCGGCGGCGATCTGTTCGCGATCGTCTACGATCCCGCGACAGACAAGCTCCACGGCATCAACGGGTCGGGCCGCTCGCCCAGCGGCCAGACGCTGGCGCAATTGCGCGCCAAGCTCGGCGATGCTGAAGCGCTGCCACCGGTCGGCCCGCTCCCCGTCACCATCCCCGGCACCGTCGACGCCTGGTTCGCGATGCACGAGCGGTTCGGAAAGCTGCCGATGAGCGACGTGCTCGCCCCCACCGTGCGCTACGCCCGCGAAGGGCATCCGGTAGCGCCCGTCATCGCCATGTATCTCGAGCGCAGCCTGCGATCCTTCGAGGCGCGGCAGCAGACCATCCCGTTCGACTTCACCAATGCGCGCGCCACCTGGTTCGCCGACGGCAGCGCGCCCGAGGCGGGCGAGATCTTCCACAACCCCGATCTGGCCGCCACGCTCGAGACCATCGGACGCGAAGGGCGCGATGCCTTTTACGAAGGCGAACTGGCCCAGGTGATGGTCGATTACCTGCAGGCGCAGGGCTCGGCCTACACGCTCGCGGACTTCGCCGCGCATGACAGCGAATGGGTCGACCCGGCCTGCGCGCTCTACCGCGACGGCTATGAATTGTGCGAGCTCCCGCCCAACAGCCAGGGCTTCGCGGCGCTGCAGATGGTCAATATCCTCAAACATGTCGATCTCGCGCAATGGGAGCGCGGCAGCCCCGAGGCGATCCATTACATCACGGAAGCCAAGCGGCTCGCCTATGCCGATGTCGCGCGTTTCTACGCCGATCCGGACTTCGCCGCACTGCCCGCCGAACTGCTGAGCGAGGAATACGGCCGCGAGCGGTTCGCGCTGATCGATCCGGCGCGCGCCACCCCTGAATTCGGACCCGGCGAGCCCAAGCTCGAGGGCGAAGGCGACACCACCTATCTCACCGTAGTCGATGGCGAGGGGATGATGGTCAGCCTGATCCAGTCCAACTACCGCGGCATGGGCGGCGGGCTGACCCCCGACGGGCTGGGCTTCATGTTTCAGGATCGCGGCGAGCTTTACAGCCTCGATCCTGCGCATCCCAACGCCTACGAACCGAACAAGCGCCCCTTCCAGACCATCATCCCTGCCTTCGTGAAGAAGGACGGCAAGCCGTGGATGACGCTGGGGCTGATGGGCGGCGGGATGCAGCCGCAGGGCCATGTCCAGGTGCTGATCAATCTGGTCGACTACGGGATGAACCTGCAGGAAGCGGGCGATGCGTCGCGGATCAACCACGATGGCGGGCGCCAGCCCACCGAACCGCTGACCGGCCCATCCGCCGATCCGCTGGGCACGCTGTTCGTCGAACCGGGCATTCCGGCGGCCACGGTCGAGCGCTTGCGCGCGATGGGCCACAAGGTCGAGGTGATCGACGACGGCATCATGTTCGGCGGTTATCAGGCGATCGCCCGTGACCCTGAAACGGGCGTGCTGACCGGTGCGACCGAGATGCGCAAGGACGGGCAGGCAAGCGGCTACTGAGGAGAGCAGCGATGGCGAAGGTTACCGGACTGGGCGGGGTCTTCTACGTGGTGAAGGACCCCGAAGCGACGCGCCTCTGGTATCGCGAGGTGCTTGGGATCGAGGGTGACTACGGCCCGCAGCTGATGTGGTCGGAAGAGCCCAAGGAGCAGCCCTATTCGCTCGTCAGCCATTTCAAGGATGACGATTATATCAAGCCGGGCGTCGGCGGCTTCATGATCAATCTACGCGTGGACGATTGCGACGCCATGGTTGCGCAACTTGAGGCCAAGGGCGTCGATGTGCTCGACAGCGCGGACGAGGGCTATGGCAAGTTCGCCTGGCTGCTCGATCCCGACGGCATCAAGATCGAGCTGTGGGAGCAATGCGCGGCGCCATAAAGGCCGCGCACGGGCGGGTCGCTGCGCCTTAGGCATTGGTTAAGCATGATTGCGGTAAACCGCGCCCATGCGGTCGTTCTTCTGCTTCCTTGCGATCATCGCACTCGGCGGTTGTTCCGCAGTGCCTCAGTCGCGTGAACCCGACCGGCCCGGCGTAAGCGGTGCGACCAGGCCCGCGGTGTCGATCCGCCCCGAAGGCGCCCAATGCCTCGCGGATCTGGCGCGCGCAGGATCGCTCTATTCCCCCCTTCCCGATCGCTACGATGGCGCCGGTTGCCAGATTTCCAACAGCGTCAGGCTCGACCGGTTGCAGGGCGATGTGGATGGCTTCGCGCTCTCCAATCTGGGCCCGGTCGCCTGTCCGCTGGCAAACACCTTTGCCGGCTGGGCGCGCTACGGGGTCGATCGCGCCGCGCGCCAGCTGCTCGGCAGTCCGCTCGAGCGGATCGAGACCATGGGCAGCTATTCGTGCCGCAACGTCGCCGGTACCGGACGTCTATCGGCGCACGCCCGCGCCGAAGCGATCGATATCGGGGCATTCGTGCTAGCCGACGGACGGCGGATCAGCGTGATCGACGGCTGGTCGTCGCGCGACCGCGACGAACGGGAGTTCCTGCGCGTGGTCCATGGCAGCGCCTGCAAGCGCTTCGGCACCGTCCTCGGACCCGACTACAACGCAGCGCATCGCGACCATCTGCATGTCGAACTCGGGCGCGGCAGCTTCTGCCGGTGACCGTGCAAGGCCCGGCTATTCGCCGTCGTAATCGCTGAAGAAGCTGTAATCGGGAAGCGAGTGGAAGGCGGTGCGCAAGGCGTCGCCCCAGCTAGTCGAGATCGCCAAGAAATACGGATCGTCATGCGCGATCCGACGCTGGTGCGTCACTTCGAACTTGTCGCGCTCGATCACCATCAGATCGAGCGGCAGCCCGACCGAAAGATTGGCCTTGAGCGTGGAATCGAACGAGACCGTCAGCAGCTTGACCGCATCTTCCATGCTCATCGAGCGATCATAGCCGCGCAGGATGATCGGGCGCCCGTATTTGGTTTCGCCGATCTGGAAGAACGGCGTGTCGGCGCTGGCCTCGATGAAATTGCCCTCGGGATAGACCATGAACAGGCGCGGCTCCATCCCGGCGATCTGCCCCGCCACGATGATCGAGGCGGTGAAGCGGCCCTTGCCGCGCTCGCCATTGGCGCGCTGGCGTTCGGAGATGGTTTCGCGGACCAGCTTGCCGATCTCGCTCGCCACCTGGAACATGGTCGGCGATTGCAGCAGCACATTGTCGCGCTGATCGGGTTCCTTGGTGCGCTCTTCAAGCTGGCTCACCACCGCCTGGGTGGTCGCCAGATTGCCCGCGGTCATCACGGTGATGATGCGTTCGCCCGGCACCTGCCAGTGGAACATCTTGCGGAAGACGGAAATGTTGTCGACGCCCGAATTGGTGCGAGTGTCGCTCATCAGGACGAGACCCTTTTCGACGATCATTCCCACGCAATACGTCATGCATTCTCTCTAGCTTGAATCTGCGGTTCAGTTGAACCCGGCGCTATTGCTGAACCTGGCGCTGGGCCACGGCGACCTCGACCTGCAGTTCCTGCGAAGCGCCGCCGAAGGTAATACCGGTGATCGGCGCCGCTTCGCGGTAATCGCGCCCGGTGGCAACCCGGACATAGCGCTGGTCGGGGCTGATCCCGTTGGAGATATCGAAACCGACCCAGCCCAGCCCTTCGACATAGGCCTCGGCCCAGCCGTGGGTGGCATCCTGTTCGACGCGGTCGTCCATCATCAGATAGCCGCTGACATAGCGCGCGGGGATATCGAGCGCGCGCGCCGCACCGATGAAGATCTGCGCGTGATCCTGACACACCCCGTGACCGTCGCAGAGCGATTGTTCGGCGGTGGTGTTCACATCCGTGGTGCCGATCTCGTAGCTGACCGCATCGATGATCCGTGCCGACAGCGTGTGCAGCATGTCGAGCGGTTGCTGGTCTTGCGCGCGGACGCTCTCGGCCAAGGCATTCATCGTCGGCCCCGGCCTGGTCCGCGGGGTCTGGCCGCGGAAGCTCCACAGCGGCAGATGGCCGGCGTGACGCCCGATCACGCCTGCATGATCCGAGGTGTCGACCTCGCCGCTGCAGATCACCGTGACTTCGCTGGCGCCACCGTCCACGGCCACCAGAGTCACCCTGTTGTGATGCTGATCGTCATAGGCCAGTTCCTCGTGCGCGTGTTCCAACTCCATGTTCCAGGCGAGGATTTCCTGGCCCTGGGTGGCCTTGGGCGTCAGCCGCAGGCGCTGGAGCGCGTGGACGACCGGTTCGGAGAAGCGGTAGCGGGTGGTGTGGCGGATCTCGAGGCGCATCAGGCAAGGAACCTGTAATCTTGGGCGATCGCCTGGCCGATCGCCGAGTTGGCGGCGGTGAAATCGGTCAGGAACTGGTGCAGCCCCTTGTCGAAGACGTCTTCGATCGAGAGATCCGATAGCCGCGTGTCGGATTCCCGCATCAATTCGTTGCTCAGCCCTTCGACGCCGTGGATGCGCGCCAGCGCGGCGAGGTTTTCGCGCAAAGCCGCGTGCGAATAGGCGAGGCTGCGCGGAAACCGCTCGTCCAGCACGAGGAAGCTGACGATGCCGCGCGCCTCGATCTGGCCGGCGTTGAGCCAGCGATAGGCGCTGTCTCCCGAGACCGAGCGCAGCACCATGTCCCATTGCCCGGTATCCATGCTCGACCCGACATAGGAGAGCGAGGGCAGCAGCAGATAGTATTTGATGTCCATGATGCGCGCGATGTTGTCGGCGCGTTCGATGAAGGTGCCAGCGCGAGCGAAGTGGAAGCCTTCCTCGCGCAGCATCGACCCCAGCACCGCGCCATGCGCCAGCGTGCCCGCGCGGCGCACCGCGGTGAGGACCTCGCCGACGCGCTGCTCGCCGACCGGGCGTGCGAGCATGTCCTTGATCTGCAGCCAGCTGTCGTTGACCGCTTCCCAGACCTCGCTGGTGATCGCGCTGCGCGCCTCGCGGGCGTTGGAACGGATCTGCTGGAAGGTGTTGAGGACGCTTGCCGAACTGTCCTTGTCGCGCAGGATGTAGTTCCACGCCTGCATGCCCGTGTAGGTGGCATGCTTGGCCTCGTAGCCGCGGCGGTGACCGGCGGTTTCGATGACCGAGCGCCATTCCTCCTCGGCACTCACCGAATCGCGGGTCAGCGCCATGCGCAGCCCGGCATCGAGCAGGCGCGCAGTGTTTTCGGCGCGTTCCAGATAGCGGAACATCCAGAACAGCGAATTGGCGGTCCGACCCAGCATCAGTCTTTCAACACCCAGGTATCCTTGGTGCCCCCGCCCTGGCTCGAATTGACCACCAGTGAACCCGGCTTCATCGCCACGCGGGTCAGCCCGCCCGGGGTGATGTCGACCTTGTCGGGCGACACCAGCACGAAGGGGCGCAGATCTAGATGGCGCGGTGCAAGCCCGCGATTGGTGAAGATCGGACAGGTGGAGAGCGCCAGCGTGGGCTGCGCGATATAGCCGTCGGGATCGGCCCGCAGCTTGGCGGCGAAATCGCTCAGCTCGCGCTTGCTCGCCGCGGGTCCGATCAGCATCCCGTAGCCGCCCGACCCGTGGACTTCCTTGACCACCAGCTCGGCGAGATTATCGAGGACATAGGCCAGACTGTCCGGGTCCGAGCAGCGCCAGGTCTGGACATTGGGCAGGAGCGGCTTCTCGCCGGTATAGAATTCGACGATCTCGGGCATGAAGGAATAGATCGCCTTGTCGTCGGCGACCCCGGTGCCCGGCGCATTGGCGATCGTGACCCGACCGGCGCGATAGACGTCCATGATGCCCGGCACGCCCAGCACGCTGTCGGGGTTGAAGCTGAGCGGATCGAGGAATTCGTCGTCGACCCGGCGATAGATCACATCGACCGGCTTGTAGCCCCTCGTGGTGCGCATCGCCACGCGCCCGTCAACCACCCTGAGATCCTGCCCCTCGACCAGTTCCGCGCCCATCTGTTCGGCGAGGAAAGCGTGCTCGAAATAGGCGGAGTTGAAGATGCCCGGGGTCAGCACCGCGACCACCGGTCGGCCTTCGGCGCAATCGGGCGCGCAGGCCGCGAGGCTCTTGGCGAGCCGGCGCGGATAGTTGGAGACGCTCTCCACCGGCACCCGCATGAACAGTTCGGGGAACATCGCCATCATGGTTTCGCGGTTCTCCAGCATGTAGGAGACCCCGCTGGGCGTGCGGGCATTGTCCTCGAGGACGAAGAATTCGTCCGGACCGGTGCGGACCAGATCGATCCCGACGATGTGGGTGTAGACCCCGCCAGGCGGCGTGAATCCGACCATGTCGGGCAGCCACGCGGCATTGTTGCGGAACAGATGCTCGGGCACCCTTCCGGCGCGGATGATTTCCTGCCGGTGGTAGAGATCGTGCATGAAGGCGTTGAGCGCGGAGACGCGCTGTTCGATTCCCTTGGTCAGCTTGCGCCACTCATGCGCGGTAATGATCCGCGGAACCATGTCGAACGGGATCAGCCGTTCCTCGGCCTCGTCCTCGCCATAAACGTTGAAGGTGATCCCCGTGCGCCGGAACGCGTTTTCGGCGTCGCTGTGCTTGCGCTTGAGGAAGGATTTTTCCTGCTCGCCATACCAGGCCTGGTAGCCCGCATAGGCATCGCGCACACTGCCATCGGGCTTGTGCATCTCGTCGAAAAATTCGCCTGTTGCCATGTTTCCCCAATTAACGCCGCGCCCGAGCCTTGAGTGGCGGGAGCCCGCAGCGATCGTACCCGTCACCATAACAAAGGTTCAGATCGCTTCGAGTTCCCCGAGAATCGTTTCGATGACTTCGGGGGAATAGACAAACCCCATGTGCGTGCAGTGCACGCCGATGGCGCGATCGCGCTCGCCGAGCTTGCCGCGGGCGCAGCGCGGATGGACCACGCCGTCGCGCGGACTCCACAGGGCGATCGTCTCGACCGGCGGCTTCTCGGCGGGTTCGGCATCGATCTCGGGTTCGTCGACCCGGTGTCCGGCGATCGCCTGATAGGCGCGCCAGCCGTTGTTGGCGCGCGGACTGCCCGAGAAGGGCGAGCCCAAGGTGACGATCTTGGCGACCTTCTCGGGGTGCAGCTTGGCGAGTTCGCGCGCCATCACCCCGCCCAGGCTCCAGCCGACCAGCACGATCGGCTCGCCGGCGCGCTCGTAAAGCTCGAGCAGCCGGTGCTCGACTTGTGCAAAGCGTCTCGCGGTGGCTCCGAAATTGTACCCGATGCCCCAGCGCTTGGCCGTATGCCCCGCCTTCTCGAGCATCCGCGCCATATAGCGCATCCGGATCGGATGCGCGCCGAAGCCGGGCAGCAGCATGACTGTCCGGGGTCGTTCGCTGGTAGTGATCTCGAGATTGCGGAACAACCGCTTGATCGGCTCGAACACCCATCCAAGCTCGGCCAGCAGCAGCCATACGCGCGGCGAACGGACATCCTCGGGGCACGGCTCGCTCGCCAGCGCCCAGCGCCGGGAGAGCTCCGCCCTGCTCCAGCCGCTGCCGATCTCGCCGTCCAAGGAACCGGGTGCCGTCATAGGATCGGATGTCGCCATGCCAGATGAATGGCGCATGAGGCAGATCGGTTCCCCCGGCTCACGGGCTTCCTACCCGCAGTCGCCGACCCGCTCATGCGTGGCCTTCATCCGCAGCGTGGATTCGCCCATGCCGGTCATGTTGCCGGTCATGGTCATGTTCATCACCGAGGAAGTCGGTGTCGCGGTTCCGGTCATCGCCATCTCGATCGCGCCGGGCCCCTGCCCCGTGCACACCATCCGGGCATCGATGTCCCCGCCATCCACCTCGAAGCGCTCGAAGCTGCAGTCGCCATCCTGCGACTGGCGGGCCATTTCCTCGTAGCCCTTGTCGACGTCTGCTTGGGTCAGGCAGTATTCGCGCGCTTGGCCATCCATCATCTGGCGCATCATGTCGCCCGCGCCGTCGGGTGCGCCGGGGATGTCGATCTCGATGACCTCCATCACCGCGCGGTAGCGCCCCGGTTGCGGTTGGACGGCGTCGCGCGCAAGCGCGGCCACATCGGACGTGCTCAATTCGCCGTTCAGTCCCTCGGCGGGCGCATCGGGTTCGGCCTCGCCGCAGCCGATCAGTGCGACAATGGCAAGCGGGGCCGCGAGGACAGACGTTCGCATCATTAAACTCTCCCTGAATTCCGATTGGCTGGGCCTGCAACCTGCACCCCCACGCCGCGCTTGCCAAGCTTCCCTTGTTCCACGGCACGCCGCCCTCGGTTTCAGCGCCCGTTGATCGGCGACCTGCCTTCCCCCATATCGGCGCGCATGGCCGAACTCGTAATCCGCCGGGGACTCGACGAACCCGATACCACCGGGGACTTCGTACCCCACAAACCAGCGCGGCCCGAGAAATCGATGCCCGGCCGCAAGTTCGAGCTGGTCTCGCAATACCAGCCCGCGGGCGACCAGCCGACGGCGATCGAGGAACTCGTCGCCTCGGTTCAGGATGGCGAGCAGACGCAGGTGCTGCTGGGGGTGACCGGCAGCGGCAAGACCTACACCATGGCGCAGGTCATCGAACGCGTACAGCGTCCGGCGCTGATCCTGGCGCCCAACAAGATCCTCGCGGCGCAGCTCTATGGCGAGTTCAAGAGCTTCTTTCCCAACAATGCGGTCGAGTATTTCGTCAGCTATTACGACTATTACCAGCCCGAAGCCTACGTTCCGCGCTCGGACACCTACATCGAGAAGGAAAGCTCGGTGAACGAGGCGATCGACCGGATGCGCCACTCGGCCACCCGCGCGCTGCTCGAACGCGACGACGTGATCATCGTCGCATCGGTCTCCTGCCTCTACGGCATCGGCTCGGTCGAGACCTATTCGGCGATGATCTTCGATCTCAAGAAAGGCGAAAGCGTCGACCAGCGCGAGCTGATCCGCAAGCTGGTCGCGTTGCAGTACAAGCGCAACGACGTCGCCTTCGCGCGCGGCAATTTCCGGGTGCGCGGCGACAGTCTGGAAATCTACCCCTCGCATTACGAGGACATGGCCTGGCGGATCGGTTTCTTCGGCGACGAGATCGAGGAAATCAGCGAATTCGACCCGCTCACCGGCAAGAAGGGGGCGAGCCTCGAAAAGGTGCGCGTCTATGCCAATTCGCACTATGTCACCCCGGGCCCGACGATGAAGCAGGCCGCCGAGGCGATCCGTTTCGAGCTGACCGAGCGATTGAAGGAACTGCACGCCGAAGGCCAGTTGCTCGAAGCGCAGCGGCTCGAGCAGCGGACCAATTTCGATCTCGAGATGATCGCCGCGACCGGCAGCTGCAACGGGATCGAAAACTACAGCCGCTTTCTCACCGGTCGCCTGCCCGGCGAACCGCCGCCCACGCTGTTCGAATATCTCCCCGAAAACGCACTGCTGTTCGTCGATGAAAGCCACCAGACGGTGCCGCAGGTCGGCGCCATGGCCAAGGGCGATCACCGCCGCAAGATCACACTGGCGGAATACGGTTTCCGCCTGCCGAGCTGCATCGACAACCGCCCCCTGCGGTTCAATGAATGGGACGCGATGCGCCCGCAGACCGTTGCCGTCTCGGCGACGCCCGGGACCTGGGAAATGGAGCAGACCGGTGGCGTCTTCGCCGAGCAGGTCATCCGCCCCACCGGCTTGATCGATCCCCCGGTCGAGATCCGGCCGGTCGAGGACCAGGTGCAGGATTGCATCGATCAGTGCCTCAAGACCGCCAAACAGGGCTATCGCACGCTGGTCACCACGCTGACCAAGCGGATGGCCGAGGACCTGACCGAGTTCATGCACGAACAGGGCGTGCGGGTCCGCTACATGCATTCCGACGTCGAGACGCTGGAGCGGATCGAACTGATCCGCGACCTGCGGCTGGGCGTTTATGATGTGCTGATCGGGATCAACCTGCTGCGCGAGGGGCTGGACATCCCCGAATGCGGATTGGTGTGCATCCTGGATGCCGACAAGGAGGGTTTTCTGCGATCGGAAACCTCGCTGATCCAGACCATCGGTCGCGCCGCGCGCAATGTCGACGGTCGGGTGATCCTCTATGCCGATCGCATTACCGGATCGATGGAGCGCGCCATGGCGGAGACCGACCGCCGCCGCGAGAAGCAGCGCGCCTACAACGACGAACACGGGATCACCCCGACCACGATCAAGCGCGACATCGCCGATATCGTCGCGCACAGCGCGGCGCAGGACGGGGTGACGGTCGACACCGGCGATCCCGCGGTCAACAATCTGGTGGGCCACAATCTGCGCGGCTATATCGAGGACCTCGAGAAGCGCATGCGCAACGCCGCCGCCAATCTGGAGTTCGAAGAGGCCGGGCGACTGCGCGACGAGATCCGCCGACTCGAGAACGACGAGCTTGGTCTCCCAGATGGCGAGAAGAAGGCGCCGCAGGTCGGCCGTTCGAACGAAGGCAAGCCGGGTACCCGCAAGATGCGCTACGGCAAGACCACCTACAAGAAGATGGGTGGAAAGCCCTAGCATTTACAGTTGGTTAACCATCAACGGGGGAACCCGCCGCGCGAGACACCGTTTCGAGCGCAGCCTCTTTGAAAGGAACTGCGCCTTGCGAAATTCTCTGGTCTTTCTCGCGCCCCTCGCGCTGGCCGCCTGCGCCGACGATCCGGGCGAGAGCGGCGACGCGGCAGCGTCCGTGGCGCAGAGCAGCCCCGCTTCCCAAGTCTCCGACCTGCAGGGCAATCGCTGGTTCTACAAGCCCGCGCCGCAGACCGCGCTGTTCGGCCCCGCGAATTCGGAAGGCATCGTGTCGCTCAGCTGCAATTTGTCGCTCGACGAAGACGATGCGACGGTCGCTTTCCAATGGCTTTCGGCGGCGCAGGAGGGCGCCGAGGAAACCGTCACGGTCGCCTCGGGCGACCGATCGGTCGAATTTGCGGTGACCGGCACCGCTAGTGCGCTCGGGCCCGACGCGATCTGGAACGGCGAGATTGCCGCCGACGACCCCGCAATCGCCTTCCTCGCAGCGGCCTCCGAACCGCTGACTTTCACGCTCGGAAACGAAAGCCTCACCACGCCTGCAGACGAGGCAATCGACCGGGTGGTGACCGCCTGCAACTGACGGGACTTGCTCATGGGCAGGGTGATCGCATACCTGCGCCGATGCGCTCCATCCTCGTCCTGTATGTCGCCGCCTTTCCGCTGCTCGCGCTCTTGTCGTGCAAGCCGCCCGCCGCCGACGACTATGTCGCGCGGATCGGTCTGGAGCAGCGATCAGGCCCGTCTGCCCCGCTGCAGTCGCCCGACACCGAGGAGGCCGGATGGGTCGCCAGCCGCGAGCCCGGACGGATCATCTACGGCAATCCGGGCGAACCGCCGCTTCTGGCTCTGGCCTGCGTCGAAAGCGGAGATACCGCGCAGATCGCCTATGAACGGATCGTCGCCGCCGATCCCGACTCCAAGGCGATCCTCGCGCTGATCGGCAATTCGCACGTCACGCGGCTGTTCGTCGATGCCGAGAAGACCGCCGAAGGCTGGCGCTGGCGCGGCGCCACGCCCGCCGAGGATCCCGCGCTGGAAGTGCTCACCGGTCCGCGGCAGGTCGAAGCCACGGTCCCTGGTGCGGGCAGCGTGATCCTGAACCCCAGCAGCCTGCCGCGCGAGCTGATCAACCAGTGCCGGGCGCTGGTTCGGGAGCAGGACTCGGATCAGATTCCGCAACAGGGGCAGGAGCAGTCGGGGGCGACGAGCCCCGAGCCTGCGCCAGATCGACCAGCAAATCCGGTGTGAGCACCTGCGGCAGGGTTCGTGCCTCTCCCTCGGGCGGGTACCACAGGTAGAGCGGCACCCCCGCCGCGCCCTGTGCCGTTAGGAAGCGCGCGATTTCCTCGTCCCGCCGCGTCCAGTCGCCGCGCATGGCGATCACCCCTGCCGCTTCGAACGCCTCTTGGGTCGCATCGCGCTCGATCGCGACACTCTCGTTCACCTTGCAGGTCAGGCACCAGTCGGCGGTAAACCAGAGGAAGATCGGCTGACCCGAGGCGCGAGCCTCCGCGAGAGCAGCGTCGCTGTATTCCACAGGATCAAGCAGTGATTCGACGTCATTACGCTGCTGCGAGACACTTTCCGGCAACACGAAGAAGGCGAAGACCACGAGCAGCGGAGCGAGCGCGGGCCATATGTAACCGCTAGTTTTTCCGCGCGCCCGCCGCCGACTCGTATAGACGAGCGCGGCGAGCGTCAGGCCGCACAGGAGCAGCGCTCCTATGCCGAACAGAGCGCCGCCGAGCCGCCAGGCAAGCCACAACAGCGCCAGGGCGGTGAGGCCCATCGGAATGGCCATTGCCTTGCGGAACGTGTCCATCCACGGCCCGGGCTTGGGCAATCGGCTTCTGAGCGCCGGGACGAAGCCAAGCAGCAGGAAGGGAAACGCCAGCCCCAGCCCCAGCGCGGCGAACAGCAGCAGCGCCTGCTCCCATGGCAGCAGCAACGCCGCTCCAAGCGCCGCGGCCATGAAGGGTCCGGTGCACGGGGTGGCGACGAAGGCGGCGAGCAGGCCCGTAGCAAAGCTGCTCGCCCCGCCCGTCCCGCCGCGCATGATCAGCCCGGGCAGTTCGTACGCGCCCGCGAAGTTGGCCGTGATCGCCACTGCCAGCACCAGGAGCCCGACCAGCACCGCAGGTTCCTGCAGCTGGAACGCCCAGCCGATCTGCTCGCCGGCGGCGCGCAAGGCCAGCAGCGCCGCCCCCAGAGCGAGACAGGCGAGCACCACTCCGGCGGTATAGGCCAGCGCATCGCGCCGCGCCGCGCCCTCCGCCCTCCCTGCCTTCGCCAGCGACAGCGCCTTGAGGCTCAGGATCGGAAAGACGCAGGGCATGATGTTGAGCAGCAGACCGCCGATCAGCGCCCCGAGCAGTGCAAGCCAGACCGAAGGCAGCTCGTCTGCGCCGGGCGCGAGCGCGGTTCCCGATGCGGGGACCGCCCCCGGCTGCGCCGTGAAGCGCACGCCCTCGCCGTCTCCGAAGGCCAGGATGCCAGACAGCGTCGCCGGGACCTCGCCTCGCCCCAGCGGGACCTCGGCGATCAGAGTGTCGCCGTCGCGAAAGAAGGCCTGAGTGGCGGTGTAGTCGACCAGATCGGGCTCGCCGACGAAGACATGCGGCGCGGCCAGTTCGAGCGCCGCAGGCACCGGGATGGCGATCCGCAGGCGGTCGTTCTCGATTGCAAAGCTGCCCTCGCGGTCGAGCAGCGGGGCAATCTCCGCCCGCCAGCGATCGAAGCGCGGATCGCGGGCAGCATCCGACGGATCGAGCGTCAGCCGCGCCTGCTGCGGGACGCAGATCGTATCGGTGCAGGCGAGATAGTCCGCCTCGACCGAGATCGCGGGCGGATCATCGATATCCGCTCCCGCGGGCACCCGGATCGGGACCAGAACGGTGTAGGGCCCTTCGTAGATGTGGTTCATCAGCCCGGAGATCACCAGCTGTTCGGGCACCGGATAAAGCGGCTCGCCCGCTTCCCAGCCCGGGGGAAGCTGCCAGTCCAGTTCCATCCCGTAGCCCGCATCGCCGGGATTGCGCCAATAGCCGTGCCATTCCTCAGCGACGGGGGTGAAGTGCAGAGCGAGCGTCCATTCCTCGCCCGCCTGAGCGGGCCCGTCGGCGAACAATTCGGCGCGGATCGTGTTCTCGCGCGGCGCCTGCGCATCGAGGGCGGTCGCGAACAACAGCGCGCAGGCGAATAGCGCCAGCAGGCTTCGCAACCCGTTCAACATCCTTGCCTCGCTCACGCGACAGCCTCTAGGGCGAGGGACTGCTCCGCGCAACGAGGGGACGACGAACGCCATGACCGATACGCCCGGCACCGCACTGCAAGACACCAAGCGCGACCTGCTCATCCTGGGCGGCGGGCTCGTGGGCATGACGCTCGCGCTGGCTGCCGCGCGCAAGGGGCTCTCGAGCCATGTCGTCGACCGCGCCGATCCGGCGGAACTGACCGCCGAAGGCTTCGACGGCCGCGCCTCGGCGATCAGCACCGCGAGCTGGCGGCTGTTCCGCCACATCGGACTGGAAGACCGGCTCGAACCCTTCGGCTGCGCGATCGCCTCGATCGCGGTGACCGACCAGATGAAGCCGGGGCGGATCGATTTCGCGCCCGAGCCGCACGAAGGCACGCTGGGGCGGATGTTCGCCAACCGCGAATTGCGGCTCGCGCTGTTCGAGGCGGCGCGCGACGAGCCGCTGATCTCCTGGCATTCGCGCGCCGAAGTCGTCGCCCGCACCCGCGGCGAGCATGGCGTCAGCGCGACGCTGGCCGATGGAACCCGGCTCGAGGCCAGCCTGATGGTCGCCGCCGAAGGCCGCACATCGCCCACGCGCGAGGATGCGGGGATCCCGATTGCGCAATGGCAATACGACCACCGCGCGGTGATCGCCGGACTGACTCACGAAAAGCCGCATGGCAATGTGGCCTGGGAGATCTTCTATTCCGCCGGCCCCTTCGCGCTGCTGCCCATGCTCGACGGGTCCGATGGCGCGCATCGCAGCGCGCTGGTCTGGACCGTGGACGAGAAAGACGCCGCCGGCACGCTCAAGCTGGGCGATCGCGCCTTCCTCGCCGAGGTCGAGAAACGCATGGGCGGCATCTTCGGCGCGATCACTGCCGTCGGTCCGCGCGCGTCCTGGCCGCTCGGCTTCCATCACACCGCGACTATCACCGATACGAGGCTCGCGCTGATCGGCGATGCCGCGCATGGCATCCATCCGATCGCGGGACAGGGGCTGAACCTGGGCCTGCGCGATGTCGGCGCGCTGGTCGAAGTGCTCGACGGGGGCCTGCGGCTGGGGCTTGAGCCTGGCGATGCGCAGGGGCTGGCGCGCTACGAGCGCTGGCGCGGGCTCGACAGCTTCACCGTGGCGTTGGCTACCGATGGCCTCACCCGCCTGTTCGGCGTGCCGGGCACGCCGGCGAGCGCGCTGCGGCGGCTGGGAATGGCCGGGGTGCAGCGGATGCCGGTGCTCAAGCGCTGGTTCATGGACGAGGCGCGCGGGATCAGCGGCGATCTTCCGGAATTGCTGCGCGCCTGACGCGAAGCATCACGCCTCGGGCGCGACCGCCGGGCTGACCTGTTCGATGCGGTTGCCGACCCCGTCGCGCAGCATCCGCGGCTCGAGCACCGCCGAGGTTTCGATCAGATCGAGCGCCTGCTGGGTCGCGGCGAAGCGCTGCGCATCGGCGATCCAGTCGGCGGCATTGTCCGCACCCGGGAGTTTGCTGACTTCCTCGATCGCCGCTTCGACGCGGCCGCTCTCGATGAACAGCCGCGCGCGGTCGAGCCTTCTTTCGGGCTGCGGCGAAGGCGTCGTCTCGCGGCGCACCACGAACAGCTGCGACAATTCGTTGCGGATGAGATCCCACGAGAACTGGCGATTGCCCTCCGACAGGCGCGGCGCGATGCCCTCGAGCCGCGCGATCAGCTGGTCGAGCGTCACCGGGTCGCGCGAATTGGCGATGATGGTGCGGACTGCATTGGGCAGCGCATCGCCGAACCGCAACCGCAGCTGATCGGCGAGGAAGCCCAGCTCGGCCCCCTTCTCGATCGCGCGGCGCGCGGCGAAGGCGATCAGCAGGCCCTCGGCGCGCGCGGCATTGCCCGCCGCCGCCTGCGCCTGGATATCGAGCCGCGCCAGCCGCTGTTCCGCCGCCGCGAGCCGCTGGTCGATTCCGCCCTGCTGCTCGGCCACGCGCTCGACCGCCTCGTTGGTCTGGCCGATGGCAGCGGTGGTCGTGGGCGAAGGCACGGGTTCGGAGGGCACGCCGGTCGCCGCCGTCTCGACCTGCGGATCCGCAACCACCGCTTCGACCGGCTCTTCCTGCGAGCGGGTCCAGCGATAGACGCCGTAACCCACGATCGATCCGCCCAGGATGAAAGAGATGAGCACCGCGATAAGCACCGGCCGCATCGAAGGCCGCTTGCTGCGCTGTGAGGTGAATTCGTTCATAATTGCCTTTGTTGCGATCCCGTCAGTCGGCCTGGTCGGCGCTGTGCGCCTCACCATCCGCCCCGTTCGGTTCCTTGCACAGAATTTCTGCCGATGCCAGCAAGGCGCTTTCGTCGGCGCTGGGAGCGATGTGAACCGCGCGCCATCCCTCGCCCACCCGTTCGAGCAGCCGCGGGCCGATCAGCACCAGGGTCAGCTTGGCGCGATCGATCGCCAGTCGGGTGCTTTCGGCGACGAAATGCCGTGCAGTTTCGCCCGAATGCAGCACCACCACCCCGCCCTTCGCGAGCTGATCGCGCGTTTCCCGTTCCACCGGCAGATCGACCGCGCGATAGACCACTCGTTCGACGATCGCGGTTCCGGACGGAGCGGCCAGCGGAACGCGCCGTTCGCCGCAAAGGCGCAAGAATCTACTCCTGGCCGGCTGCATTCCGTCGAGCAACGTCTGGAGCCCGCCTGATCCAACGCGCTCCACGGCGAACCCCGCCGCGCGTGCCGTCGCCGCAGTGGTCTCGCCGACTGCGAAGACCGGAAGCCGGGTCAGTTGCGCCAGCCCCTCGCCCCCGTGGCGGAAGACATTGGCGCTGCCGACCAGTATCGCGTCGAAGCTGGAGGGATCGGGAGCGGCCCACCCGACAGTCTCGATCCGGCTGAGCGGTTGCCCCGCCACGTGCAAGCCAAGCTCGCGGGCCGCATCGGCGGTCGCGCTCCATCCCGGCGGGGGCCGGAAGACGAACAGGGTCGCGCTCATGCCGGTCCGCTGAAGGATCCTGCGACCAGCGCCGGCGCCCGCTCCAGCAGCTCGCGCGCCAAGGCGCGCGGAGGCTCGTCGTGGCCGGGGGTCAGGCGAGTCTCGCCCGCGATCCGCACTTCGCCGTCGGAACTGTAGATCGCGGCGCGCAAAACAAGCGCCTCGCCATCCCAATCGGTCAGCGCCGCGATCGGACTGTGGCACGAGCCGCCCAGCCCCGCGAGCAGCGCCCGCTCGGCGCACACCTCGGCATGGCTCGGCGCATGGTCGATTGCCGCGAGCAAGGCGCGCATCGCCGCGTCGTCGGTCCTGCATTCGATCCCGATCGCCGCCTGTGCGGGCGCGGGGAACCAGTCTTCAGGGTCGAGCCGCACTCCGACGGCATCCTCGCCCAGCCGGATCAGGCCCGCCGCGGCCAAGAAGGTCGCGTCGACATCGCCCGCCGCCAGCTTGGCCATCCGGGTCGCGACATTGCCGCGAAAGTTCACCACATTGCAATCGGGGCGGGCGTTGAGCAGTTGCGCGGCACGGCGCGGGGCGCTGGTCCCCACCACCGCCCCCGGCGGAAGTGCGGCGAGCGAACGCGCTCCGAGCAGCCGGTCGGCGCGATCCTCGCGCGCGAGCACGGCGGTGATGGTCAGTTCGGGCGGGCGGATCGTCTCGACGTCCTTCAGCGAGTGGACTGCGGCGTCGATCGTGCCGTCGCCCAGCATCTGATCGAGCTCGCGCGTCCACAACGCCTTGCCGCCGATATCGGCCAGCGGTCGGTCGCGGATCTTGTCGCCGCTCGCCTGCACCGGCACCAGTTCGATCGCCGCCTCGTCCCAGCCATGCGCCGCGCACAGCCGCGCACGCGTCTCATGCGCCTGCGCCATGGCCAGCGGCGAGCGGCGGGTGCCAAAGCGGATCGGACGGTCGGAAAACGGAGGCGGTGTGGAAGGTTCTGGCATTGCGTCGCCTTGCCCTAGCGCGCCGGGGCGCTAAGGGAAAGCGGGATGGGATTGGTACTCGGCATCGAATCGAGCTGCGACGAAACCGCGGCAGCGTTGGTGACCACCGACCGCTGCATCCTCGCCCAGCGGATCGCCTCGCAGGATGCCGAGCACGCGCCCTATGGCGGCGTGGTCCCCGAAATCGCGGCGCGCGCGCATGCCGAGCGGCTCGCTCCGATCATCGAGGGCGTGCTGGCCGATGCCGGCAAGACGCTGGCCGATTGCGACGCGATCGCCGCCACCGCCGGACCCGGGCTGATCGGCGGGGTGATGGTGGGTCTGGTCAGCGCCAAGGCGCTGGCCATGGCCAGCGACACGCCGCTGATCGCGATCAACCACCTGGAAGGCCATGCGCTCAGCCCGCGGCTGGTCGATCCCGAGCTCGGTTTTCCCTATCTGCTGCTGCTGGTTTCGGGCGGGCATTGCCAGATCCTGCGCGTCGAGGGTGTCGGTCGCTATCGCCGGCTCGCGACCACGATCGACGATGCGCTGGGCGAAGCCTTCGACAAGACCGCCAAGATTCTCGGCCTCGGCTTTCCCGGTGGCCCTGCGGTCGAGCGGCTGGCGCTGCAGGGCGACCCGCAGGCGGTGCCGCTGCCGCGCCCGCTGGTCGGCAGCGGCGAGCCGCATTTCTCCTTCGCGGGGCTGAAGAGCGCGGTGTTGCGCGCGCAGCAAAGCGGCGAACACCAGCCGGCGGATATCGCCGCGAGCTTCCAGCAGGCGGCGCTCGATTGCGTGCTCGACCGCTTGCGGATCGCCTGCGCCGCCGGCGAAGCCCTGCCCGCGCTGGTGGTGGCGGGCGGCGTCGCGGCCAACCGGTCGATCCGCACC
Organism: Qipengyuania benthica; assembly: GCF_030717865.1. NCBI lineage: Bacteria > Pseudomonadati > Pseudomonadota > Alphaproteobacteria > Sphingomonadales > Erythrobacteraceae > Qipengyuania > Qipengyuania benthica. Next base: position 158,655 of record NZ_JAVAIL010000003.1, read on the forward strand.
GCACTGGAGCGTTTTGCAGACGCCCGCGCCATGCGCTTCGTCGCCCCGCCACCCGCGCTGTGCACCGACAATGCCGCGATGATCGCGTGGGCGGGCTGCGAACGCCTGGGGCAGTCGGACCCGCTCGATATCGCCGCGCGGCCGCGCTGGCCTCTCGATCCCACAGCCGAGCCGGCGCGCGGCGCGGGGGTCAAGGCATGAGACCGGTCGGCGTCGTGGGCGCAGGCGCATGGGGCACCGCGCTGGCGCAGATGCTGGCGAGCGACGGGCGCGAAGTGCTGCTGTGGGCGCGCGAGAGCGAGCTGGTCGAGGAAATCAATGCCAGCCGCAGCAACACCCTCTACCTTCCGGACGCCGCGCTCGCGCCGACGATCCGCGCGACCGGCGATCTGGCGGACATCGCCGCGCTCGATATCGCGCTGGTGGTGACCCCGGCGCAGCATACCGCCGCAGTGCTTGATGCCATGCCCGCGCATCCCGCCGATCTGGTGCTGTGTTCAAAGGGGATCGAGGCGGGCAGCGGGCGGCTGATGAACGATGTCGCGCGCGACGCCGCGCCGCGCTCGCACATCGCGGTGCTGTCGGGCCCGACCTTCGCGCACGAGGTCGCCGCCGGGCTGCCGACTGCGGTCACGCTGGCCTGCGGCGGCGGCGAGGCGCAGTGGGAGCGGATCGCGCCGGTGATCGCGCGCCCGGCGTTCCGCCCCTATTACTCCGCGGATGTGACAGGCGCGGAGATCGGCGGCGCAGTGAAGAACGTACTCGCGATCGCCTGCGGAGTGGTCGACGGGCTGGCGCTGGGCCAGAACGCCCGCGCCGCGCTGATCGCGCGCGGCTATGCCGAGATGCTGCGCTTCGGCGAGGCGCGCGGGGCGCAGACGGAGACGCTCGCAGGGCTGTGCGGGCTGGGCGATCTGGTGCTCACCTGTTCCTCCACCTCGAGCCGCAATTTCTCGCTCGGCAAGGCGCTGGGCGAAGGCCGCAGCGCCGCCGAACTGATGAGCGATCGCCGGACCGTGGCCGAGGGTGCGCACACCGCGCCGGTGCTCGAACAGCTGGCGCGCGACATGGCAATCGCCATGCCGATCGTCGCTGCCGTCACTCGGCTGCTCGCGGGCGCCGAGGCGCGCGGAGTGGTCTCGGACCTGCTGGCGCGGCCCCTGCGCGCGGAGCGCTCGGACTAGGCATGGCCTATACCCCACCCGCCGCACCGCCGAGCGACGGCAGCGGCGATATCGCTGCGCTCGCCAAGGGCGGCCAGACCAATTTCATCGGCTTCCTGCTGCGGCTCGCGGCCCGGCTGCCTTTCCTGTTCATCGCCGGGCGGCTCTACGGCGCCGAGGCGCTGGGCCGCTTCGCCTCGGCGCTGGTGGTGGTCGAACTGGTCGCGCTGCTGTGCTCGATGGGCGAGAAGCGTGGCCTCGCCCAGCGGCTGACCGAGGGCGAGACCAGCGAGGTCAATCTGGTGTTCGACGGCATCCTCCTGGCGGTGTTGTTTTCGACCATCGCCGCGCTGTTCTTCTGGTTCGTACCGGCGCCGCTGTTCCCCAGCGGGCAATTCACGCAGCTCGACCGGCTGATCGTGCTCGCCATTCCCGCCTATGCGCTCACCGAGATCGTGCTGGCGGCGCAGGCCTATCGCTACGATATCGCCACCACGGTCCGCGCTCGCGCGATCGTCGAACCATGGACCATCTCGATCATGGCGGGCACGCTCTATTTCATTCCCCAAACCAGCGAGTCCGGTCTGTCGCTGGCCTATCTGATCTCGGTCTACGCCGGGCTGGCGACGGGATTGTGGACCTTCCTGCGCTGCTATGGTCTGCCGCGCGCCTGGCGCCCGCACCCGGTGGCGATGACCCGGCTGACCGTGCGCGCCTTCCCGCTGGCCACCGCCGATGCGATCGAATGGGGCACGCGCCGGATCGACATCTTCATCCTCGGACTGTTCGCCGCCCCCGCCGCGGTGGGCGTCTATTACGTCGCGCAGCAGGTCGCCAGCCTGCCGCAGAAGCTCAAGACCAGCTTCGAGCCGATCCTGGGGCCGGTCATCACCAAGAACCTCAAGGCGAAGAACTACGCCGCCATCGCGCAGCAGGTGTGCCAGGTAGGGTTCTGGATCGTCGCCGCGCAGGCGGGGATCGCGCTGGCGCTGGGGATGCCCGGCGAAGCGGTGATGGGGCTGGTCGGGCCCAATTTCGTCGGCGGGACCGGCGCGCTCGCCTTCCTGCTCGCGGCCGAGGTCGTCGCGGCGACCGCGGTCGTCTCCGAGGCGGCGCTGATCTACGTCGCCCGGGTCCGCAATCTGTGGATCTCGATCGCCACGATCGGCTTCCAGGCCGCGCTCACCGTCGCGCTGATCATGCTGGTCGAGCGGCTCGGCTATGGCGAGCCCTACAAGGCGGCGGCGGCGGCGCTGGCGCTGATGCTGGCGCTGGCTCTGGCGAGCCTCGTCAAGGCGCTGCTGCTGGGGCGCATTCTCGGCCATCGGGTGAACAATTGGCGCTGGGCGCTGGTCTGGGCCACCGCGCCGGCAGTGGCTGTGGGATACCTGGCGACCCTGCTGCCCGAATGGGCGGAACTCGCGTTCGGCATCCCGGCGATCCTCGCGACCTATGGCTGGGTCATCTGGCACCGCGGCTTCGGCCCCGAGGACCGCGTGCTGTTCCGCCGCAACATGGGCGGCGAAACCGAGGTGAAGCCGGCTTCCGTGCCCGACTAGATCGGGTTCACCGCCCATTCACGACGCGCTGCAAGGATGGCTTCCACCTTTGGGGGAGGACCACATGACGAAGCCGCTGCACCTCTTCACCGCCTGCGCCGCGGCAGCCCTGTTGGCGGGCTGCGCCACATCGGCATCGCAGGAGCGGACCGATCCCGCCGGTCCTGCGCCAGGCGCAGAAGCGGCTACGCCGACATCTCCACCGCCACCGCCACCGCCGCCGCCGCCGCCGCCGAGCCCGAGCGCCATGGTAATGGTCACCGGCTCGCGGGTCGCGCAGGCCGCCGGACCCGAAGCGGGCGCTGCACCGATCGATTCCAGCTATCGCTATGTCCCGCCCGGCGTCGTGCCCACCGAACCCGATCGCGAGCGCTACGAGGGCGAGGCGGTTTCGCCGGTCAAGCTGGTTGCGGCCGAACCGGTCTCGACCTTCTCGGTCGATGTCGACACCGCCGCCTATGCCAACGCCCGCCGCTTCATCAAGGACGGGCAGATGCCCCCGGCAGACGCGGTGCGGACAGAGGAATTCATCAACTACTTCCGCTATGATTACGACACGCCGCGCGCGCCGTCCCAGCCCTTCACGGTCGCTCTCGACGTCGCCGCGAGCCCGTGGAACGCCACCAGCCGCCTCGTCAGGATCGGACTGTCGGGCTACGAGATGCCGCCGCAGGACCGCCCGCCCGCCAATCTGGTGTTCCTGCTCGACGTTTCGGGTTCGATGAACAGCCGCGACAAGCTGCCGCTGGTGAAGACCGCGCTGCGCAGCCTGGTCAACCAGCTGACCGCGCAGGATCGCGTCTCCATCGTGGTCTATGCCGGTGCCGCGGGGCTGGTGCTCGAACCCACCAGCGATGCCACCGCGATCCGCAATGCGCTCGACCAGCTCGCAGCGGGCGGATCGACCGCGGGCGGCGCTGGGCTGGAACTGGCCTATCGCATCGCCGAGGGCACCCGCATCGAGGGCGGCGTCAACCGCGTCGTCCTCGCTACCGATGGCGATTTCAACGTCGGGGTGTCGGATCGGGACGCGCTTGTCGATCTGATCGAGCGCAAGCGCGAGTCGGGCATCACGCTGACCGTGCTGGGCTTCGGTCGCGGCAATGTGAACGATGCGATGATGGAGCAGATCGCCGATCACGGAAACGGCAATTACGCCTATATCGACAGCGCGCTGGAAGCCCGCAAGGTGCTCGGCGAGCAGATGGGCGCGACGATCTTCACCATCGCCAAGGATGTGAAGATCCAGGTCGAGTTCAATCCGGCGGTGGTCGGCCAGTATCGCCTGATCGGCTATGAGAACCGCGCGCTGCGCGAGCAGGATTTCGACGACGACGCGGTGGATGCGGGCGATATCGGCGCGGGCCATCAGGTCACCGCACTCTACGAGGTCGTTCCGGCCGGGGTCGAGGGCTGGATCGCTTCGCGCCGCTACGAAACCCCCACCGACAGCCGCGCGCGCGAACTGGCGGCCGAAGCGGCGCATGTGAAGCTGCGCTACAAGCTGCCCGATGGCGACAGCTCCACGCTGATCGAATATGTTCTGCCCGCCAGTGCGCTCGCCCGGCCTCCCGCTCCCCAAGGCGATTTCGCCTTCGCCGCCGCGGTGGCGGGCTTCGGCCAGAAGCTGCGCGGCGATACGCTGCTGGGCGATTTCTCCTATCGCGACATCGTCGGTCTCGCCGGACGGCAAGAGGATTTCTGGCGGCAGGAGTTCATCCGACTGGTCGAAGCCGCGCAGGAGCAATCAGCGGGCGGATAGAAAAACCCGCGCTTGGGGCCTTCCGCTCGGGCGTGGCGGTCTTTAGGACGGCGCCATGATCAGCCGTACCCCCATCGTCCTGCTTTCAGGTGCCGCGCTTGTCGCAGCGATCGGTTACTGGGGCGGTGCGCGCTACGGCGAAGCGTTTCTCGCTGCCAAGCAGCCGGCCGTGGAACGGGCGATCGCCGGCGTCGGGGGCGACCCGGCGCGGGCGCGGATGACCAATGGGGCGGGATCGCCCACCCGCCATCTGGTCCTGGAGAACGCCGAGACGCTGAACGAGGCCACCCGGGCGCGCGTGGCGCGAGCGGTGGCGCGAGTCCCCGGGGTGGGCGGAGTGTTCTGGGCCGACGGCAGCGCCGCCGCGCAGGCCGAAGCGCCGCAATACACCCCGCTCCACTGCCAGGAAGACGTCGAAGGCCTGCTGCGCTCGCGCACCATCCGCTTCGAGGGCGGTTCCTCCGAACTGGTTCCCGCCAGCCAGGTGTTGCTCGACGAAGTCGCGCAGGCGCTGCAGCCGTGTCTGGGATCGATCATCGCGGTCACCGGCCATACCGACAATTCGGGGCCCGAGCCCGGCAATCTGGAACTCAGCCGCGAGCGCGCGGTGGCGGTGCGCGAGGCGCTGATCCGCCGCGGCATCCCTCGCGACGGGCTGCGCGCGCGCGGCTACGGCTCGCGCGAACCGGTCGCAGGGTTCGCCCCCAGCGACCCCGCCAATCGCCGGATCGAATTCTCGGTCATCGCCACCGAACCGCTGCTACCCACTCCCGTCGATACGCCGGGAGCGCGCTGACATGCCGATCTGGTTCGAAACGATCGTGTTGATGCTGGTCGCCTATGGCGCCGGCGTGCTGCTGGGCTGGATGATCTGGAACAGCGCCGCTGAGCCGAGCGTGGACGCACAAGAAGGAGACGATTTGTGATTGAATTGATCGAGGCCAATTGGCCGCTGCTGCTGGTGGCCTTCCTGATCGGGCTGGCGCTCGCCTTCCTGGTGTTCAAGGCGAACCGCCGCACGCGGGTGACGGGCGAGACCGGCGATGTGCTCGACGAGGGCGCTTCGCCGGCCGCGCGCAATCAGGCGCTGATCGATTCCGGCACCCCCGCCGCAGTCGCCCCGGCCCGCTCCGAAGTCCCCACCCAGCCGGAACCGCCGGTCGCCCAGCCGGCGGAGCGTGTCCAGGCCCCCCAGCCGGTCGTACCGCCCACCCCAGCCGGTCTGGCGGGAACCGGAGCGGCGGTCGCCTCCGCCACCACGACGGTGGAACCCGCCGGCGACGATTTGACCCGGATCAAGGGCGTCGGGCCAAAGCTGGCGGCGCGTCTCGACGAATTGGGAGTGGCCGGATTCGCGCAGATCGCCGCTTGGGACGAGGCCGAAATCGACCGCGTCGATGCCGAGCTGGGCCGCTTCCAGGGCCGCATCCGTCGCGACAATTGGGTCGAGCAGGCGCGGTTTCTCGCCCAGGGCGACACCGAGGGATACGAAGGTCGCTTCGGTCGGCTCGACTGACCCGTCTTCGGCACCGCTTCTAGGTCAAGGAACCCGATCCGGGTGTCGCGCATTCGTAATGAAAGGGTCAGCGCGAGATTACGGAAAGGATGTCCATGCGGCAGCCGACGATACTTGTCGCCGAAGACGAATCCATGATCGGATGGGATCTTCGCAATACGGTGGAAGAAGCCGGCTATGCTGTCGAAGGTCCCTTCGTCGACATCTCCTCGGCCATGCTGTCTTACCAGAAACACAAGCCGGATCTGGCCATCCTCGATGTCCAGCTGAGCGATGGCAATGTCTTTCCGCTGGCCGAGAAACTGATGGCGGAGAACATTCCGGTGATCTTCCATTCGGGAAATTACCAGCCCGACGAGGTGCACAAGCGCTTCCCCGGATCGACCTCGTTGGCCAAGCCCTGCCCTCCCGCCGCGATCATCGATTCGGTCCATCAGGCGCTGGGCGACTGAAAGAGTTTGCTGAGCCAGCGCGGCGCAAGCCGGCCGCCGGCTCCCAGGCGCGCGCGGGCCTTGAAGCGCTGCGCCAAGCCTGCCATCGCTCCTGAGGCAATCTGAGGAGACTATATGGCCGGCATGGTGCCCTTCGCCTGGGACGATCCCTTCGGGATCGACGACCAGCTCACCGATGAAGAGCGGATGATCCGCGATTCCGCGCGCGGCTTCGCCCAGTCCGAACTCCAGCCCAGGGTGATCGAAGCCTTCTCCAAAGAGATCGATGCGCCCGAACTGTTCCCGCTGATGGGCCGGGCCGGGCTGCTGGGCGCGACCATCCCCGAGGAATATGGCGGCGCGGGCGCGGGCTATGTCGCCTATGGCCTTATCGCGCGCGAGATCGAGCGCGTCGACAGCGGCTACCGCTCGATGGCGAGCGTCCAGTCGAGCCTCGTGATGTATCCGATCCACGCCTATGGTTCGGAAGAACAAAGGCGCAAATACCTCCCCGGCCTCGCCAGCGGCGAATTGATCGGCTGTTTCGGGCTCACCGAACCCGATGCGGGTTCGGACCCTTCCGGGATGAAGACCGTCGCAAAAAAGGATGGCGACGGTTACGTCCTCAACGGCTCCAAGACCTGGATTTCCAACTCGCCCTTCGCCGATGTCTTCGTGGTCTGGGCCAAGAGCGAGGCGCATGGCGGCGGCATCCGGGGCTTCGTGCTCGACAAGGGTACCAAGGGTCTTTCCGCGCCCAAGATCGAGGGCAAGATCAGCTTGCGCGCCAGCACGACGGGCATGATCGTGATGGACGACGTCCATGTCGGTGCCGACGCGCTGCTGCCCGATGTCCAGGGGCTCAAGGGGCCGTTCGGCTGTCTCAACCGCGCGCGCTACGGTATCAGCTGGGGCGCGATGGGCGCGGCGGAATTCTGTTTCCACGCCGCGCGGCAATACGGGCTCGACCGCCACCAGTTCGACCGCCCGCTTGCCGCGACGCAATTGTTCCAGAAGAAATACGCCGACATGATGACCGATATCGCGCTCGGCCTGCAAGCCAGTCTGCGCGTCGGGCGGCTGATGGACGAGGGCAGGTTCGCGCCCGAGATGATTTCGATCGTCAAGCGCAACAATGTCGGCAAGGCGCTCGATATCGCGCGGGTCGCGCGCGACATGCACGGCGGCAACGGCATTTCCGAGGAATATCAGGTCATCCGCCACATGGTGAATCTCGAGACGGTCAACACCTACGAAGGTACCGCCGATGTCCACGCGCTGATCCTGGGCCGCGCGGTCACGGGGATCGCGGCGTTCTGATGTCTCCGGAATTCGTCATTGCGAGGAGCGACAGCGACGAAGCAATCCATGGACGGCGCGTGCGGAGCCGGGTGGGCCATGGATTGCCACGCGACCTGCGGCCGCTCGCGATGACGAGGAAATCAAGATGATGCGACTGCACGGTTATTACCGCAGCTCGACCAGCTACCGCCTGCGGATCGCGCTCGAGCTCAAGGGGCTCGCCTATGAGAACGTGCCCGTCAACCTGCTCCAGTCGGAGCAGAAAGGCGAGGCCTTCACCAGCCGCAATCCCTTCGGCTCGGTACCCTTGCTCGAGGCCGATGGCCGCGATCGGGTGCAGTCGATGGCGCTGATCGAATGGCTCGACGAGGCCTATCCCGAGCACCCCCTGCTCCCCGCCGATCTGGAGCAACGCTACACCGCGCGCGAGCTGGGTTATGCGATCGCCACCGAATTGCACGCCCCGCTCAACCTGCCGGTCCTGAAATACCTCAAGGACCCGCTCGGCCACGATCAGGAGACGGTCGAGAGCTGGTACCGCCACTGGCTGGCGCGCACGCTCGATCCGGTCGAGGCGCGGCTGGCGCAGCTCGGCACCGGCGACTTCCTGTTCGACGCGCCCGGCTTCTTCGAGGCGATCCTGCTGCCGCAGGTCTACAATGCTCAGCGCTTCGGCTTCGATTTCGGCGACAAGCCGCACATCGTGCGGATCGAACGCGCCTGTCTCGCATTGCCACCATTCCAGCGGGCGCATCCCGATGCCCAGCCCGACAGCCCGGAAAACCAATGAACCCCGAGAGGAATTGAGATGAAACTCGCCACGCTGAACGATGGAACCCGCGACGGGAAACTGGTCGTCGTCTCGAAAGACCTCACCCGCTTTTGCCCGGCGGACAACATCGCCCCCACGCTGCAGGCCGCACTCGACAATTGGGCCGAGTGCGAGCCCAAATTGCGCAACCTCTATACCGATGTCGAACACCAGTCGGTGCCCTGCGAGCGGTTCCACGAGCGCGAGGCGCATTCGCCGTTGCCGCGCGCCTATCAATGGGCCGACGGTTCCGCCTACATCAACCATGTCGAGCTGGTCCGCAAGGCGCGCAATGCCGAGGTGCCCGAGAGCTTCTACCACGACCCGCTGATGTATCAGGGCGGCAGCGACAAATTCCTCCCCCCGCGCGCGGACATCCCGCTGGGCGATCCCGCCTGGGGCTGCGACATGGAAGGCGAGATCGCGGTCGTCACCGACGATGTGCCGATGGGCGTCACCAGCGAACAGGCGGCCGATCACATCAAGCTGGTGATGCTGGTCAACGATGTGAGCCTGCGCGGCCTCATCCCCGGCGAACTCGCCAAGGGCTTCGGCTTCTTCCAGTCCAAACCGTCGTCCGCCTTCTCGCCCGTGGCGGTGACCCCCGACGAACTCGGAGACGCCTGGAAGGACAGCGTCGTCCACCTGCCGCTGATGGTCGATTACAATGGCGAACCCTTCGGTCGCGCCGAAGCCGGCGAGGATGCCACTTTCAGCCTCGCCGAGCTGGTCGCGCATGCCGCGAAGACCCGCGATCTCGGCGCGGGCACGATCATCGGTTCGGGCACCGTCTCCAATCAGGGTCCCGAGGGCGATCCGGGCAAGCCCGTCGCCGATGGCGGGCGCGGCTACAGCTGCATCGCCGAAATCCGCATGATCGAGACGATCCGTAGCGGCGAGGCCAGCACCCGCTTCATGCGGGCAGGCGACACCGTGCGCGTGGAAATGAAGGACAGAGACGGCCATTCGATCTTCGGCGCGATCGAGCAGACGGTAGTCGATATCTGAACCCGAAGCGTCGCGCCTGGCGGGCGACCAGTCGGACCGACGTGAAAAACCCCCGCGCCGTTGCCGGCGCGGGGGTTTTGCGTTCACCCAACTGGCGAGGGTTACGTCTTGGTCACAGTCTTGCGGCCGGTGGTCGGCCGGTTGGTGGCATCGGGATCGCGGGCCACGGCGGAACTCTCGTCGTCGCGGTGTTCGACGCGGATGTTGTTCTGCACATGGCGGACATTGCGCACCCTGTAGGCGCAGTTTTCGGCCCGCCGCTTGCTCCAGCGCGAGTCGGTCGTGCCCTCGAGCGTCACTTCGCCATTGTCGCTGGTTTTGACCTCGATATCGCTGGCGTCGAGATCGTGGTCGTCGTGCAATTCGTCGCTGACACGCTCTTGCACGCGCTCCTTGGACCTCGTATCGTTCCTGGGCCCCTTGCCGTAGTGGCTGCGGCGCGATTCATGCTCGTGGAGATCGTCGTCGCTCAGATCGCGGCGATAGGAAGAGCCGTAGCCGCGCTCGCCGCCATACCTGTCCGAGCGGTCGCTATAGCCCCAGCCGCGATCTTCGCGATCGCTGCCGCCGCCATATCCGCCCCTATCGTATCCGCCGCGATATCCGCTGTCGCGGTAGTCGTCGTCGGAATAGCCGCGACTGCGGTAGCGGCCGTAATCGTCACGGTCGCGCCCACCGAAGTGGTTGGTGTCGGGATCGCGGCGTTCGTCCATGCGGCGCCGCCGCTCGGCATCGTCGTCGCCGAACCACGACTGGATTTCGTCCCCGGCGCGATCCATCGCGCCGCGGTCGTCGCGATAGCCCCTGTCGCCGCGATAGCTGCGACCGTAGTCGTCCCGGTCGTTACCATAACTCCCGCTGTACCGGTTCTGTTGACCGTAGTCGTCGCGATAGCCTCTGCGATAGTCTGCCATAATGTCTCTCCTGCTGTATCATTGGCTCCCGTATATCCAAACAATGGAGGCGCTTGCGGCAGGTTCCGCTGTTTCGGCAATCGTCGCCAGCCGGTGGTTCTGATGGGACGCAATGCCAAAGAGGGCTGCATCCAAGGCGCGGCCGCAGACGGTTCACAGGGTCTTGTTCTCAGGATTGCTTGGCCGCATGCTCGCCGCCAGCCTTCAATCGCCAGCCGTCAGCGCAACTGCTCTTCGATGCTGCGCGTGCGCGGGGTGATCTCCTCGCCGGTGTGCTTGGTCGAGGCGGGTTCGATAAGCAGCACCCAGCACTCCTGCGCCGCCACGGGATTGTGCCGGACCCCGCGCGGAACGGTGAGGAAGTCGCCTTGCGAAAGCGCCACGGGGCCATCCTCGAACTCGATGACGAGCGATCCCTTGACGACGTAGAACAGCTCGTCCTCGCCCTCGTGCGCATGCCAGACGAACTCGCCCTTGAGCTTGGCCACCTTGAGCAATTGATCGTTCACCCGGCCGATCACCTTGGGGGACCAATATTCGGTCACCTGCGCAAAAGCGTCTGCCAGTCTCGTCGCGTTCAACATGGCGCTCCCGTTAGAGCGCCGGGGGCCGAAGCGCCAGCCTCGCGCATGCCCACCCCCCCCCGCGACAAGCCCCCCGACGGAACAAGCCCGCCGCCGACGCATTCACCGTAGATGGCAGAGAACAGCGGTCCCCGACCCGTTTCCCCCACCCGCGTGCAGCCATCGTCCGATCGCTGGAGGATTCCGATCCTGGTGATCGCATTCGCAGCGGCGTTCTGGTTGCTGCGCGAAGCCTATGCCGTGGTCATGCCGGCGGTCTGCGCCTTGCTGCTTGCGCTCGCCGTATGGCCGCTTGCCTCGGCGATATCCGAGCGCATGCCGTCCAGGCTGCGGTGGCTGGGCGCGGTCGCGGGGCTGCTCGTCGTGCTCTTTTTTCTCGGTGCCTTCGTGTTCGGTATCGGGCTCGCGGGGAGCCAGGTCTACGATCTGCTGACCGATCTCGGCCCTCGGCTGGAGCAGCAGCTCCACAATCTGGGCCTACCCGATCTCGGCCTGCCCGACATCCTTAGCGATGGCCCGGATCCCGATTCCACATCGCTGGTGTCGAACGGAGCGCTCGCATCCAGTGCGATGACTGCGCTCGGCATCACCACCAGCACGCTGGGCGGGATCGTCCTGATCCTGTTCCTGATCCTGCTGATGCTGCTGGAAGCGGGCAATTGGCACGACAAGATCGCCGCCGCGGCGACGCGCGGGCGTGCGAAGGGAGGCGCCGGGGGAAGCGGGGATCGCGCTGGCCGACGCTGGCTGGAAATCGGCCGGTCCGTGGGCGAGAAGTTCCGCGCCTATTTCCTCATGCGCCTCGTGCTGGGAACAGCGACAGCCTGCCTCTACGCGGCCTTTCTGGCGATTTTCGGCGTCGATTACCTGCTCCTGTGGGCTGTCCTGACCGTCCTGCTCGGCTTCATTCCCACTGTCGGCTCGATCGTCTCCGGCGCACTGCCCGTGTTCTATGTGCTGGTCACGCGCGATCCCGGAACGGCCGCACTGGTCGCGCTGGGCCTGCTGGTGATCGAACAGGTCATGGGCAATTTCGTCGATCCCAGGCTGATGGGCAAACGGCTCTCGATCTCTCCGCTGGTCGTGCTGCTCTCGCTGCTGTTCTGGTCGGTGCTGTGGGGCGTGGTCGGCGCGATCCTAGCGGTGCCACTCACGGTTCTCATCACGATGGTCATGGCCCATTTCGACGGCCTGAAGCCGGCCGCCCTGCTGCTCACCGATCGCTCCTCCTTCGAGGAACTCGATCGCTATATCGAGCCGAAGAGATGACCATGCCGCTCTCTCGCTGAGGGAGCAAAACCGGAGGCCCCGAGCACTGCAAGCGGCGGCGCATTGCCCTTGCTTGCTCCCTGCTGCCCCGCGACTGCTGCAATTGACAATCATTCGCATCCGCGTCAGTGGGAGGGGAGATACGGCGCGACGCGCCTACCCCCGAAGGACAAGACGGTCATGATGGTTCGCGTGGAAGGCGTCCTCGACACAGCGCAGGTGGCCGAGCTTCGGGCGCTGATCGAGAGTGGCGAATGGGTCGATGGCAACGAGACCTCGGGGCATCAATCGCGCACCGCCAAGCGCAACCGGCAATTGCGGCAGGGCAGCCAGACCGAGCAGGAGGCGGGCAGGATGGTACTCGATGCGCTCGGCCGTACCCCCGAATTCATCGCGGCGGCGCTCCCGCTCAAGGTCTTTCCGCCGCTGTTCAACCGCTACGAGGGCGGCGAGACCTTCGGCGCCCATGTCGACAATTCGATCCGCCGCCTCGACGGCACCGATTTCCGGATCCGCAGCGATCTGTCGGCGACGCTCTTCCTCGCCGATCCGGACAGCTACGGGGGCGGCGAGCTGATCGTCGAGGATCTGTTCGGCGAACACCGGGTCAAGCTGCCCGCGGGAGATCTGGTGCTCTATCCCGCCAGCAGCGTGCATCGCGTCACGCCCGTGACCTCGGGCGCCCGTATCGGCTCGTTCTTCTGGCTGCAAAGCATGGTTCGCGATCCCGGCGAACGCGAGCAGCTCTACCGCCTCGATCGGACCGTCCGCTTGCTGAGCTCCGAACGCGGGCCGAGCGATGGCGCGGTCCTCGAACTGACCAATCTCTACCACAATCTGATGCGCCGCTGGGCGGACGCCTGAGCGCAAGAGCGCCTATTTCCAGCATTCGTCAGTGCTATTGCGAATAAGTTGCATTTGCATTGACACTGCAGCCTTGGTTTCGCATAGGCCCCTCCGACGACGAAAACAGGGAGGCCATCAGAGCCATGACACGATCGACATTCACCCGCACCTCCGCACCGTTCCTCGCGCTGGGCTGTGTCGGGTTCATCGCCAGCGCCCCGGCAACGGCCGAAACCGGCATCGACCCCGATGGATCGATCGTCGTGACCGGCGAACGGACCGACGAGCTGAGCATCGACCAGGCGACCGCACCGATCCTCGACACGCCGCGCACGATCAACGTGGTGACCGAAGAGGCGCTCGAGCAGACCGCATCCTATTCCTTCGAGGAAGCGCTGCGGATGGTGCCCGGCATCACGCTGGGCGCCGGCGAAGGCGGAACCGCGGCGGCGGACATCCCGCTCATTCGCGGCGTCGACGCGACCGGCGACGTCTTCGTCGACGGCGCGCGCGATCTCGGCTCGCAGACGCGCGAAACCTTCGCCGTCGAACGTATCGAGGTGTTCAAGGGCCCCAGCGGCGCGCTCGGCGGTCGCGGGGCGGCAGCGGGCGGGATCAACCTCGTCAGCAAGACCGCCCGCGCAGGCGATTTCGCTTCGGCGACCGGATCCGTGGGAACCTCGGACCTCTATCGCGTCACCGCGGACGTCAATCGCCAGCTCGGCGACCGCGTGGCGGTGCGGATCGTCGGCTTGTTCCACGATTCGGAGACGCCCGGCCGCGATGCGATCTACGACGACCGCTGGGGCATCTCCCCCTCGATCGCCTATGGCATCGGCACGGACACCATCGCCAGTCTGACCCATTACCATTTCGAGGGCGACCAATTGCCCGATTACGGCATTCCGCTGACATCGCGAGGCCAGCTTGGCGACGGTCGCCGCGTCCCTGCGGATGTCGATTACGACAATTTCTACGGGCTGTTGGCTCGCGATTTCCAGAACACGCGGGTCGATACCACGACCTTCCAGTTCGACCACGATCTGGGCAATGGCTGGAGCGCCTCGGCGCTGCTGCGCTACTCCAGCTCCGCCATCGACTATATCGTGACCAATCCCGACGACAGCGCCGGAAACGTCGCCGACGGTCTGGTCTGGCGCGCCACCAAGAGCCGCAATTCCGACACGCAATCGATGGCCGGCAATGCCAATATCTCGGGCGAGTTCGCGACGGGTTCGATCCTGCACAATCTGTCGATCGGCGCCGAATATGGCTGGGCGGATACGCGCAACCTGAACTACAGCGTCGACACCGGCAATCGCAGCTGCCCGCCCGCTGCAATCGCCGCCTTCAATTGCACCGATCTGTCGAACCCCGATCCGTTGGATCCGTGGAGCGGCGCGATCACTCCGGCCAGCACCCCGAGCCTGTCGGAAGCCGAAGACATCAGCATCTACGCCTTCGATTCGGCAACCCTCATCCCCGAGCTCATCGTCACTGCCGGGGTCCGCTACACCGACTATCGCGCCTCCGGCTCCGGCGCAGGTCGGGGCGGGCCCTTCAGCGGGAGCGTGGAGACCGATTTCGTCAGCTGGCAGGCGGGCGCGATCTACAAGCCGGTTCCCTGGGCGAGCATCTATGCCTCCTACGCGAATGCCAAGAATCCTCCCGGCACCGATGTGGGCGCGGGCTCGGGCAATATCGCGATCAGCAACGACACCTATGCACCCCAGGAAACCGAGAATTACGAAGTGGGTGCGAAAGCCGATCTGTTCGGGGGCGCGTTGCAGCTCTCGGCCTCGGCATTCCGGGTGGACCGCAACAACATCATCGACACCGATGCGCTGGGCGAGGTGGTGGAGATCATCGATGCCGCTCGCATCGAGGGGTTCGAAGTGGGCGCGACAGGCCGCGTCGGCGCGCTGTCGCTGTTCGGCGGCTACACCTTCGTCGACAGCGAGCTGACCGGCGATACCGCCAGCGCGGGCAATCGCCTGCCGAACACTCCGAGGCACAATCTGGCGCTGACCGCGAGCGTGGAAGTGAGCGATCGCTTCGGCTTTGGCGGCGGGGTCTACCATCAGTCGGGCCGCTTCGCGGATACCACCAACCTGATCTCCGCCGATGGCTATGTCCGCTTCGATGCCTTCGCCACCTATGAGTTCAACCCGAACCTGGCGCTGCGGGTGAATGTGAAGAACGTCGGCGACGAACGCTACATTACCAAGCTGCGCAACCCGCACTTCGCGGTGCCCGCCAACGGACGCCAGGCAATCGTCTCGCTGACCGCCAAATATTGAGCGCAGGAAATGCCGCCGGGGCCGCACGGATGCGGCCCCGGTGGATCACGGTCGACCCCCGCGCATAATCCGGTTTCCTACATGCAGAGCCCGCGTTACCCTCGCATCGGCTCTTTCTCACCGTCGTTCGCGCAAGCAGACCGCCCGCCTCCCCTGAGGACGGCGACCCGCATGTGTTTCATGTACAAACGCGCGGCGACTACATCGAGCGGGCGATCACCATCCGCATGATCTCGTTCGAGCCGCCGAAGATCCGCGTGATCCGGCTGTCGCGATACATCCGCGCGATCGGGTAGTCGTTGATATAGCCCGAGCCGCCATGAAGCTGGAGGCATTTGTCGACCACCTCGCTCTGCAGTTCGGTGACCCAGTATTTGGCCATGCAGGCGGTGGGGACGTCGAGCTTGCCATCGAGATGCTTGGCGATGCAGTCGTTGACGAACACCCGCGCCGCGGTGCCGCGGGCCTTGAGGTCGGCGAGCACGAACTGGGTGTTCTGGAAGTCCCACACCGTCTGCCCGAAGGCCTTGCGCTCCTTGACGAATTCGACCGTCACATCGAGCGCGCGCTCGATCCCGGCGATCGCGCCCATGGCAATGATCAGCCGTTCCTGCGGCAGTTCGCCCATCAGCTGGTAGAAGCCCTTGCCCTCCTCGCCGCCGAGCACGTTTTCCGCCGGGACGAAGACATCGTCGAAGAACAGTTCGGAGGTGTCCTGTGCATCGAGCCCGATCTTGTCGAGCTTCTTGCCGCGCTGGAATCCCTCGGCGCCCTCGGTTTCGAGCAGCAGCAGCGAGATGCCCTTGGCGCGCTGGTTGGGATCGGTCTTGGCGACGACGATGATGAAATCGGCGATCTGGCCGTTGGAGATATAGGTCTTGGCGCCGTTGAGCCGGTAGCCATTGCCGTCTTTCAGCGCGGTGGTGGTGATGCTCTGCAGATCCGAGCCGACGCCCGGCTCGGTCATCGCGATCGCGCTCACCAGCTCGCCGCTGACCAGCTTGGGCAGGTAGCGCTTCTTCTGCTCCTCGGTGCCGTGGCGGACCAGATAGGGGAGGATCACCGTGTTGTGCAGGCTGGCGGCAAAGCCATCGACATTGTGCCTGCCCTGCTGCTCGATCACCACCATGTCGTGGCGGAAATCGCCGCCGTGGCCGCCGTATTCCTCGGGCACCGAGACGCCCAGCAGACCGGCCTCGCCCGCCTCGTTCCAGAACTCGCGCTCGACCTGGCCGTCCTCGCGCCATTTGGCGACGCGTTTTTCGGGAGCGTGCTTCTCGTAGAACTTGCCGACCGCGTCGGCGAAGATCGAGATTTCTTCGTCTTCCATGAAGGCGGGCGGCGGAATGTCGATGACGGGCATTTAGGGTGATCCTCTCTCAGGGGTAGTCAGATGGCAGTAGCGCGCTTGTGCCGCGCGCTTACTTGCCCTTCCAGTTGGGCTTGCGCTTCTCGGCAAAGGCAGCCGCGCCTTCGCGCGCATCCTCGCTCATGAAGACCTTGGGCAGCAGCTTGGCCTGCTCGTCCCAGCGCTCTTCCAGGCTCCAGCCACGCGACTGGTCGACGATCTGCTTGGAGACGCGCACCGCGAGCGGGCCGTTCTCGTTGATCTTCGCCGCCAGTTCCTTGGCCGCGTCGAGCGCCGAGCCTTCGACCACGCGGTTGACCAGCCCGAGCTCGTAGGCGCGGGTAGCGTCGATGAAATCGCCGGTCAGCGCCAGTTCCATCGCGATCTTGGGGGGGATCAGATCGGGCAGTTTCATCAGCCCGCCCGCCGCAGCGGCGAGCCCGCGCTTGGCTTCGGGAATGCCGAATTTGGCGTCCTTGTTGGCGACCACGAGATCGCAGGAGATCATCAGCTCCATCCCGCCGGCGAGCGCATAGCCCTCGACCGCGGCGATCAACGGCTTGGAGGGGCCCTGCTGGGTAATCCCGCCGAAGCCGCGCCCCTCGATGCTGGGGGATTCGCCGCGCAGGAAGCCCTTGAGATCCATGCCGGAACAGAAGGTGCCGCCCGCCCCGGTTAGGATCGCGACGCGCAGATCGTCGTCTTCGTCCAACCGGTCCATCGCCGCGGCGATGCCCTCAGCGGCGGCCTTGTTCATGGCGTTCTTGGCTTCGGGGCGGTTGATCGTGACGATCAGAATGCCGTCTTCGACCTCTATCAGGACGTCTTCGCTCACTTGCTCATCTCCCATTGCAATGTGAAACTGGTCTTGCGCCCTTGCTGCGGCAGGCTTACGCCTACGTCAACCGGCAATCGCCGCGAAAGGCGCGCCCGGAGAGGAGAACACTAAATGTCAGAAGCCTATATCGTCGATGCCGTCCGCACCCCGCGCGGGATCGGAAAACAGGGCAAGGGAGCGCTTGCCGAGCAGCATCCGCAGCACCTCGCGGCAACCGTGCTCAAGGCGATCGCCAGCCGCAACAACCTCGACACCGCGACGATCGACGACGTCATCTGGTCGGTCAGCACGCAGGACGGGATGCAGGCAGGCGATCTCGGGCGCATGGCCGCGCTCGATGCAGGCTACGACGTTACCAGCTCGGGCACGACGCTCGACCGCTTCTGCGGCGGCGGGATCACCAGCGTCAGCCTCGCGGCCGCGCAGGTGATGAGCGGGATGGAGGATTGCGTGGTCGCGGGCGGCACCGAGATGATGAGCCTCACCGGGCAAATGGCGCGCGACAAGATGGCTGCGGGCATGAAGCCGCCGATGATGGGCAGCTACAACGCGCGGCTGCAGCAGTCGCATCCGCAGAGCCACCAGGGCGTCTGCGGCGATGCCATCGCCACAAAGGAAGGCTTCACCCGCGAGGAACTGGACGAGGTCGGCTATCGCAGCCAGCAGCGCGCCGCGCAGGCCATCGCGGAAGGCCGGTTCGACAAGTCGCTGGTCCCGGTGGTCGATGACGAGGGCAACGTGGTGCTCGACAAGGAGGAGTTTCCGCGTCCGCAGACCACCCGCGAGGGGCTGGCAGAGCTGGAACCCGCCTTCACCAAGATCGCCGATGTTCCGACCGACCAGAACGGAACCACCTTCCGCGGGCTGATCAACCGCAAATATCCCGATCTCGAGATCGAGCATTTTCACCATGCCGGCAACAGCTCGGGCGTGGTCGATGGCGCCGCGGCGGTGCTGGTGACCAGCAAGGCCTATGCGCAGAAGCACGGTCTCAAGCCGCGCGCGCGGATCGTCGCCACCGCCAATATGGGCGACGACCCCACGCTGATGCTCAACGCTCCCGTCCCTGCGGCGAGGAAGGTGCTCGAGAAGGCGGGACTGACCATCGACGATATCGACCTGTTCGAGATCAACGAGGCCTTCGCGGTGGTCGCGGCCAAATTCGTCCGCGACCTCGGGCTCGACTGGGACAAGGTCAACGTCAACGGCGGCTCGATCGCGTTGGGTCATCCGATCGGTGCGACCGGATCGATCCTGATCGGCACGATGGTCGACGAGCTCGAACGCCAGAACAAGCGCTACGGCCTCGTCACCATGTGCGCCGCGGGCGGCATGGCCCCCGCGATCGTAATCGAGCGAGTCGAGGATTTCGTCGACTGATAGTTGGTTCTAGCGAAGAGTGGATGGGAGTTCGGGCACCGCGCCCGGCTCCCATTGCTCGCCGGCGAAGCGGATCGGAGGGGCGATATGATGCGCGCCGCCTTTGGTCTCGACCAGCAGCCCGCGCTCGGCAACATGTGGCTGATCGAGCGCTTCGCGAAAATCAAGCACCGGCGCGAAGGCGACGTCCTTGTCGGCGAACCATTCCACCCATTCGTCTCGCGTTTTGGCGGAGAAGGTCTCGCGCAGGAATGCGATGAGCGGTTCCTGCTCGCCGGCAGGCGCTTCGGCATAGGGCAGCAGATCCTCGCGCCCCAGCGCCGCCAGCAGCACTTTCGCGAACTTGATCTCGCGCCCGCCGAGCGCGACATGGCGTCCGTCGGCGGTCCGATAGACCTGATAGAACCCCGCCCCGCCGAGCGAGCGCTGGCTGGCCGAGCGCGGGCTTTCGCCGCCCGCGATCGCGCTGCCCGCTGTATGCGCGCACCACGGCAGCAGGCTGTCGAACATCGCGCAGTCGATATAGGCGCCCTCCCCGCTGCGTTCGCGGCCGAGCAGCGCCATCAGCACCGCCGAGAGCGCGGTGAGCCCCGCCGCCATGTCCGAGCTCGCCACCCCGGGCACCACCGGCACGCCGTCGGGCCCGTCATTGACCGCGAGGAACCCCGCCAGCGCCTGCACCGCCATATCGTGCGCGGGGTGCTGCGCCAGCGCGCCGTCCTGCCCGAAGGCGGTGATCGAGCAATAGACGATCCCCGGATTGAGCGCGCGCACCGCCTCGTGATCGAACCCCAGCCGCGGCATCACCCCGGGGCGGAACCCCTCGACGAAGACATCCGCCTCGCGGCACAGTTCGGCGAGCGCGACCTTGCCCGCCTCGCTCTTGAGGTCGAGCGCACGGCTTTCCTTGCCGCGGTTGCAATTGGCGAACCAGACCGAGTGCCCCGCCTCGAACGGCCCCTGGTCGCGCGCGGGATCGCCAGCGGGCGGCTCGATCTTGATCACCCGCGCGCCGTGATCGGCCATCATCACGGTCATCATCGGACCGGGAAGAAACTGCGTCAGGTCGATCACGGTGATCCCGGATAATTTGCCCATTCGCATTTCCCCCCTTGGTGCCCGCGGTCATTGCGAGGCGGCCCACATGGACGAGGAATTGTCGCTGCGCCAGTAGGGCGCGTCAGGGTTCGACAGGCAGTCGGGCTTCGGCAAGCGCGAGGTCTGCGACCGTGTCGATATCGAACAGGCTGGCGGGCGAGAACGGCGACAGGGCTTCCGCATCTTCGCTCCTGCCATGCCCGCCCGCTCCGCGGTCGCCGTGCAAGCCGCCGAGACGCGAGAACATGGCTGCGGGGAACCCGGCCGGATTGCCGTGTCTGCCATCGGGATAGCGGGTGAAGAGCGCGCCATCGGCCAGCGCGAGGCGGCGCAGATGCCCGGCTTCGACGAACGGCATGTCGGCCAGCAGGATCACCAGTCGCGAGCAATCCTTCGCCGCCTGCGCCGCGCACCGGACCGAACTCGCCAGCCCTTCGCCGGCGCGGTCATTTAGCGCGATGCGCCATTGGGTTCCCGAGAACAGGCTCGCCGAGTGTTCGCTCGCCACGACAAAGCGGGTCACGAAACCCGCTTGGGTCGCCACTTCGGCGGCCCATTGCCAGAGTGGGTACGGGCCGAGCTCTGCCGCCAGCTTGTCGCCGGTGAAGCGCTCGCCCCGTCCCGCGGCCAGCAGCGCGACCGCAATCGATGGGTCGAGCGGATCAGCGCAAGCGTTCATAGGAGCCGGCCACTTCGGCCAGGACCGACAGCGCCAAGGTCTGCGGGGTCCGGCAGGCTGGGAGCAGGCCAATCGGGCTGCGCAGCCGGGCGATGTCCTCTTCGGTCGCGCCGCGGGCAAGTAGCGCCATGGTGCGCTGTTCGCGCGCGTTCTCACCGCCCTGAGCGCCGATGTAGAAGGCCTCGCCCGCCATCGCCTCCTCGATCAGCGCGGCCTCCCATTCGTGATCGTGGAACAGCAGGATCTCGGCGGTCCAGCGGTCCGAAGGGGCGAGATCGGGCGCCTTGCCCAGAGTCAGTTCGCGCTTGTCGATCGCCTCGATCGCGATCCCGGAAGCGCGCGCCAGCCGCGCCAGTACTGCCAGTTCGGGACCTTCGCCATAGGCGCGCAGCCGCAACGCCGGAATGTATCGGCGGTGACGCAGATCGCCCTCGCCCGGGAGGGCGACTTCGACGGGCTGACGTGCCTTCAGTCGGTTCAGTGCCGCGCGGCACGCTCCCCGATCGGGAGCAGGGTCGAGCAATATGTCCAGCCCTCCGCCGCAGGGCAGGCGGAAGTCGATCAGATCCGAGCCATGTCCGTAGCGCCGCACGACCGGCTTGCTGCAATTCCTCACGTCCGCGGCGAGCTGGCTTTCGAGACAGCCATCGGCGAGGTCGCCGACAACGCTGCCATCAGGCAGCACTGCGAGCTGTGCACCGATCCGGCGCGAGAAACTGCCCTCTATCCCGACGATGGTGCACAGCGCGGCGCCCGGTTCGCCGGCAGCCGCCAGCGCCGCATGGTCCTCATCCAAAGCAGCGGAACTATCGGTCCGGAGCATCGTCACTCGGGCATCGTCGCGATCACCCGGTCGGGGGTCATCGGAAAGCCGAGCACCCGTGCTCCGCAAGCGTTGTAAATGGCATTGCCGATCGCCGCGGCACCGCCGCACATCCCCAGCTCGCCGACTCCCTTCGCCTGGATGGGGCTGGCCGCCGGATCGCGTTCCTCGACCATGATGACCTCGAGATCGGGAACGTCGCGGTTCACCGGAACATGGTATTCGGCGAGGTCGCAATTGGCGATATGGCCATCGACCGGATCGAACAGCAGCGCTTCCGTCAGCGCGGCACCGATGCTCCAGACGATCCCGCCCAGACATTGCGAACGGGCGGTCTTGGCGTTGAGCACGCGACCGAAGCCGTAAGCGCCGAGCATGCGGTCGACCCGCGTCTCGCCGGTGAAGCGGTTGACGCGCACTTGCGCAAAGAACGCGCCATAGCCGGACGCGGTGAAATCGTCCTCGACAGCACCGGGCTCGTAATGCCCCTCGACCGAGAGTTCCTCGCCATCGAGCAGTTCGACCAGCGAAGCGCCGCCGATCACACCGCCGTCCTTGAGTTTCAGATCCTCGACCGAAACCCCCGCCTTCTTCGCGAGAGTGGCGCGCATGTCCTCGCAGGCGACGAACACCGCCGAGCAGACCGAGGATGCGCCCCAGCTACCGCCCGACCCGGGCCCGCGGGGGGAATCGGTGTCGCCCAAATCGACCAGCACCCGGTCCATCGGCAGGCCGAGCATCTCACCCGCCACCTGGCCGACGATCGAATAGGTGCCGGTGCCGATATCGGTCATGTCGGTTTCGACCAGCGCGGTGCCGTCGGGCTTGAGCGTCACCCGCGCGCGCGCTTCGGCAATATTGTGGACCCGCGCCGCGCTCGCCATGCCGGTGCCGATCCACCATTCGCCCTCGCGCCGCTGACGCGGTTTGCGCGGGCCATGATCCCAGCCGAAGGCCTCGGCGCCCTGTTCGAGACATTCGGCCAGCTTGCGCGAGGAATAGGGCAAGCCGTTGACGGGATGGCATTCGGGAATGTTGTGCAGCCGCAGCTCGACCGGATCGATCCCGACTTCTTCGGCCAGCATGTCCATCGCCGATTCGAGCGCGGGCATGCCCACGGCCTCGCCCGGCGCGCGGACCGAACCTGCGGTCATGCGGTGAATACGCGCGACCTCGAGCTGGAGCACGCGGTTCTCGCCTCCGTAAAGGAATTCGCTCGACTGCAGCACGGGCTCGGCGAAATGCTCGCCCGGCAGCTGCGACACGCGTGCCTCATGCCCGAAACCGGTCAGGCGACCGTTCTCGTCGGCGGCGAGCCGGAAGCGCTGGCTGGTTTCCGAGCGGCGCATGATCGTCTGGAACACCTGCTGACGGCTCAGCACCACGCGCACCGGTCGCTCCAATTCCATTGCCGCAATCGACGCCGCAACGGCTTCCTCGCTGATCCCGAGCTTGGATCCGAAGCCGCCGCCGACATAGCGGGCAATCAACCGTACCTGGTCCTCCCCGAGATCCAGCGCATCGGCCAGTTCGGAGATGTTGTAGTTGGGCATTTGAAGCGAGGCATGGACGGTCAGACTGTTCCCGTCCCATTGCGCGATGGCGGCATGCGGCTCCATCGCCGCGGAACTGTGCCCTTCGGTGGTGTAGGTCACATCGACGCTGTGCGCCGCAGTGCTCATCGCCTGGGCGAGGTCGCCCTGCCGCGTGGCGCCGTCCTGCGGCTCGGCATCCGTCTTCTCCGGGTCGAGCGGCACATCGGCGACATTTTCGGCGCGGTATTCGAAGGTCAGATGCTTGGCCGCATCCCTGGCCTGTTCGAAGCTTTCCGCCACCACCAGCGCAATCGGCTGCCCGAAATAGCCGACCTCGCGTGCGGGCTGCGCCGGGGCTTCGCCCGCGCCCCCCTGCGCCGCTCGTGCGGTGAGCCGCTTGTCGTCGATCACCGCAACCACGCCGGGCATCGACAGCACCGAGTCCTTGTGGATCCCCGTTATCGTGCCCTTGGTGAAGGGAGCAGTGACCAGCACGCCTTCGAGACAATCCGCGATCGGGTATTCGGCGGCATAGGGTGCGGTGCCGGTTACCTTGCCGAGCCCGTCCGGGCGCGCGAGCGGCTTGCCGATGATCCCCTGCACCATGTCGTCGAGCAAATTGCGGGTGTCGGGTTCGTCCTGTTTCAGATGCGCGCTCACAGTTCCATCCCCGTCGCTTCGGCCAGCACCGCAGCCAGCGTGCGCCGGGCCAGCGGAATTTTGAAATCGTTTTCGCCATAGCCTTGCGCACTGTCGAGCAGCACATCGGCTGCCTCGTCGAACAGTTGCGCAGACGGCTCCTTATTCAGCAGCACCTCGCTCAATCGCGGGTCGTGCCACGGCTTGTGCGCCAAGCCGCCAAAGGCGAGATCGGCGCGGCTGAAACGTCCATCCTCGAGTGCCACCACGGCAGCGACCGAGACCATGGCGAAAGCGTAGGACGAGCGCTCGCGCACCTTGCGGTAAAGCTGGCGCGCCTCGACCGGCGAGGGAAGGATGACAGCCGTGATGAGCTCGCCCTCCTCCAGCACATTGTCGCGCCACGGGGTGTCGCCGGGCAGGCAGTGGAAATCGCGCACGGGCACGCTGCGGGACTTGCCGCTGGCGTCGGCGATCTCGACCGTGGCGCCGAGCGCACTCATCGCCACCGCCATGTCGCCGGGATAGGTGGCGATGCATTGATCGCTGGTGCCGAGCACCGCGTGCAGCCGCGCAATTCCCTTCAGCGCACCGCAGCCCGAGCCGGGCTCGCGCTTGTTGCAGGGCTGGTCGATGTTCATGAAATAATAGCAGCGCGTGCGCTGGCACAGATTGCCGCCGGTGGTCGCCTTGTTGCGCAATTGCTGGCTCGCGCCCGCCAGGATCGCGCGGGCGAGCAGCGGGTACTCGCTGCGGACACGGTCGTGGACCGCGGTGGCAGTGTTGCTCGCCAGCGCGCCGATCCTGAGGCCGCCGTCGTCGGTGTCGGCGATCTGCCCCATCGGCAGGCGATGGATATCGACCAGCGTCTGCGGCGTTTCCACCTGCAGCTTCATGAGATCGATCAGATTTGTCCCGCCGGCGATCGGCTTGCTGTCGCGGTCGGCGCAGAGCTGGGAGGCGTGGTCGAGGCCGTCGGCGCGCTGGAAATCGAACGGCCTCATGCCGGATCCTCCTGCGCGGCTACATCCTCGATCGCGGCGACGATATTGGCATAGGCGCCGCAGCGGCACAGATTTCCGCTCATCCGCTCGCGAATTTCGGCGCCGCTGGCCTCCATCGGACCTTCGAGGCTCTCGCTCGCATCGCTCGGCCAGCCGTTGGCGATCTCCTGCAGCATAGCGGTGGCCGAGCAGATCTGGCCCGGCGTGCAATAGCCGCATTGGTACCCGTCGTGCTCGACGAAGGCCTGCTGCAGCTTCGAAGGCGCAGCGGGGGTGCCGAGACCTTCTATGGTGGTGACATGGTCGCCGTCATGCATCGCGGCGAGCGACAGGCAGCTGTTGATCCGCATCCCGTCCACCAGCACGGTGCAGGCGCCGCACTGGCCATGGTCGCAGCCCTTCTTGGTTCCGGTCAGCCCGAGATCGTGGCGCAGGAAGTCGAGCAGGCTCACCCGCGGGTCTTCGGGCAGGTCGTGGCTTCGCGAATTGATGGTGATGGGCACGGCAGACTCCTCCAGCCGCCCGAACGCATATCGTGCGCATAAGGGTCCGCCGATCGGGGCTTTTCTTGTTTGCCGGAGTGAACGGACCTGCGCGGCTTGCCGGCCGGGCGTCTGGTCAGGCGGCGAAGATCGCACGCAGGACGTCGGCCAGATCCTCGTGGCTGAAAGGCTTCTCCAGCCGGGCCACGATGTCCTGCTTCGCGCCTTCGGGCATCTCCGCATAGCCGCTGGCGAGGACCACGGGCAGGTCGGGACGGGTGCGGTGGATTTCTCGTGCCAGCGCCACTCCGGTCATGTTGGGCATCGCCTGGTCGGTGACGACAAGATCGATATCATCGCGCGTAGCGAGCATGGCGAGAGCCGCGGCGCCCGAGCCGGCCTCGACGACCTCGTGGCCCAGGTCCTCGAGCAGGGCGACGGTCCCGAACAGCACCAGCGCGTCATCGTCGACAGCCAGTATTTTCAAATACTTGACCGGATTTCCCGGCTCGTCTTGCGGCGCGGAGGCGGGGGCCGGACCGGCGGCCCCATCCTGCGCCACGGGCAGGTACATCTCCGCAACGGTGCCCTCGCCGGCCCGACTTTGCAGCTGGAACGATCCGCCCAGCTGGCTGGTCAGCCCATGGACCATCGACAGCCCCAGCCCGGTCCCGCGTCCCACCCCCTTGGTGGTGAAGAACGGCTCCGCCGCGCGCGCGAGCGTTTCGGCATCCATCCCCGCGCCGGTGTCCTCGACCCTGAGCCGCACGTAATCGCCCGGTTCGAGCCGCGCCCCCCCGTCCGCATCCGCATCCTCGATCCGCACGCAATCCAGCCCGATCGTCAGCCGCCCGCTGCCCTCCATCGCATCGCGGGCGTTCACCGCGAGGTTGAGGACCGCCATCTCGAGCTGATTGGCATCGACCAGCGCCGGCGGGACCGATGCGCCCAGATCGAGCACGATATCCATCTCCGGCCCGAGCGAGCGTTCGAGCAGATCGCGCATTCCGGGCAGCAGCGCCGCGACATCGACCGGCTTGGGATCGAGCTCCTGCTTGCGCGCGAAGGCCAGCATCCGCTGGGTCAGCGTGGCCCCGCGTTCGGCGCCCGCGAGCGCATTGGCGAGATAGCCCTGCGCGCGCTCGTCGTCCGCGGGCAGCCGCTTGCGCAGCAGCTCGAGGCTCGATCGGACCGCCATCAGCAGATTGTTGAAATCATGCGCCACCCCACCGGTAAGCTGGCCGATGGTCTCCAGCTTCTGGCTCTGCCGCAGCGCGTGTTCGGCCTCGTCGCGCGCCGCCTCGGCGGCCTTGCGCTCGGTGACATCGACCACCGAGGCCATCACCCGATCGACCTGCCCCGCCGCGCCGAGGCTCGAATGCGCCGACACCAGCACCTCGGCGCGCTCGCCATCGCGTTTGATCACGGTATAGGGCAGATCGTAGAGCACCTTGGTCTCCGCCATTCGCTCGCTGTAGGCGCCCTCGTGTTCGGCAATGCATTCGGGGGTCATGAATTCGGTCACCGACCGCCCCAGCACCTCCTCGGCATGATCGTATCGCATGAAGGACAGCCAACGTTCGCTCACCGTCACGATCCGGCCTTCGCCATCGGTCGAGAGCAGCGCCACCGGGGTCTTGCGATAGAGTTCGGACAGTTCCTGGGTGCGTTCCTTCACTGCGGCTTCGAGCCGATCCTGCGACGCCGCCAGTTCCTCGCGAATGCGGACCTGTTCGTGGATATCGGTGCAGCTGCCGTACCAGCGGGTGATCCGCCCGTCTTCGTCGCGGACCGGCTGGGCCTTGCCCAGTACCCAGCGATACTCTCCCGAGCGGTGACGCAGCCGGTATTCGATCTCGTAGGGCAACCCGGTATCGAGCGATCGCTGCCAACGCTCCCAGGCGCGCGGTTGATCGTCGGGATGGAACATTCCCTCCCAGCGCTCGCCATCGGTCGAGCCTTGCGGCACTCCGGTGTATTCGTACCAGCGGTCGTTGTAGTAATCGTGGTAGCCGTCGGGCCGGGTCGACCAGATCATCTGATCGATCGAATTGGCGATGGCGTGGAACTTGCGCTCGCTCTTGCGAAGTTTGCGCTGATTGTCGCGCAGCTCTTCCATCCGCGCGCGCGCCTCGAACTGGCGCTGCCGCGCCTTGAGCGCGGAGCGGACCGCGCGCACGATATCGTCGCGATGCATCGGGCGCGCCAGCAGCACCGCATTGCCGAGCGCATCGATCCGCTCCTCCTCGGCCGGGGTGCGCTTGCGCGCGGTGCCGCTGGTCAGGACGATGAAGGGGATGTCCGACCAGGCCGGCTGCGCCGCGAGCGCGCCATGGATGAGCGCAGGATCGTCGCCGATGGCTTCCTCGGCGATCAGCACCACCCCGATATGCTGCTCGATCAGATCGCGCAGGCTGGCCAGATCGGAAACCACCAGCGCCTCGAACCCGCTGTGGGCGAGCAATTCCGCGGCGACCTGCGAATCGCGCCCGCGCGGCGCGAGCACCGCGACGGTGGTGCCGTATTTGCTGCCCGGCATGCTCAGGCGTCTTTCAGCAACTTGTCGTTTCCGGGGATGTAGTTCGGATTGCCGCTGAGGACCCCGGCGAAGCCCGTCAGCGGTTCGCCGATCGTGAGTCCCGAAGCATTGATATCGAACTCGCGAATGGTTCGCTCGTGATCCGAAGTGCGCGTCTTGATGACCGAGACGGATTTGCGCACCGTGCCCTCGGCTTCGAAGAATCGCATCAGCATCACGGTGTCGGCCAGATAGCTGATGTCGAGCTCCGAGCGCAGATCGCCGAGCACCCCGTGCTGCCCAAGGATCATCAGCGAGATGATCCCCTGCTGGCTGAGATAGCTGAGCAATTCGTGCATCTGCAGCACGAGGAAATTGTCGCTCGGCATCGAATGCATATAGGCGTTGAGGCTGTCGATCACGACCATGCTGGCCCCGTCGGTCTCGACCGCTTCCTGAACCGAACCGGAAAATTCTCCGGGCGACAGCTCGGCGGGATCGATCTGGCGCAGCGTGAGCTGGCCGTTTTCGAGATAGGGGCGCAGATCCATTCCCAGCGCGGCGGAGCGCTGCAGCAGCGTCGCGAGACGTTCGTCGAACAGATAATAGGCAGCGCGGGCACCCCGTTCGAGCGCCGCGACCAGGCACTTCACCGCGGTGGTGGTCTTGCCCACCCCGGCCGGACCAGTGATGAGCGTATTGGTCCCCGGTACCAGTCCGTTGCCCAGCAGGCGGTCGAGGCCCGCGAGCCCGGTCGAGACCGGTGCGGGGTCGAACTCGGCGTGATGTTCCGAGGCGATCAGCCGCGGATAGACGCACAGCCCGCCCTGCTCGATGGTGAAATCATGATAGCCGCCGCGGTATTTCAGCCCGCGCATCTTGATGACCCGCAGGCGCCGGCGCTCCGAACCGAAGGCGCTCGCGCTCTGTTCCAGCGAGACCACGCCATGGGCGATGCTGTGCAATTGCAGATCGCCGGGTTCGGAGGTCCGGTCGTCGAGCATTAGCACGGTGCAGTCGCGCTTGGCGAAGAAATGCTTGAGCGCGAGGATCTGGCGACGATAGCGCAAGGCGCTTTGCGACAGCAGCCGCAGTTCGGACAGGCTGTCGAGCACGACGCGGGCCGGATCGATCCGCTCGACCTGCTCGATGATCCCGGCGACGGTTTCGCCCAGCTCCACCTCGCTGGGGTGAAGCAGGCTCTGCTCGTTCTCGATGCTGAACTCGTTCTCGGCGACCAGTTCGAACAGGTCGATGTCGTCCAGCGACCAGCCATGCGAATGGGCGACCGAATGCAGTTCGTCGGCGGTTTCGGACAGAGTGATATACAGCCCGGTCTCGCCCCGCTTGCGCCCTTCGAGCAAGAAATTGAGCGCCAGCGTGGTCTTGCCGGTGCCGGGCGTGCCCTCGACCAGATAGAGCCGATACGCTGGCAAGCCGCCGCGCAGGATGTGGTCGAGACCCGCGATCCCGGTCTGTGTGGGGGCCGCGTGCTCGCGGCCTGTCGTTGTGTCGTTCATCCACACCCTTCTGAGATCACTCGACTATCTTGGCAAGTCGGACACGGGGGGCGTACCCGCCGTTCGCGCAAGCCCCGGCCGCCCCCATGCTCGCGGCGAAACCGGCCCCGCCCGCAACCCGATTGCTGGCTTCAATCACCCGGAGCGCAATGGGTTCCGGAAGGGCGGCTCGGTGGGGGCGTGGTTCGGGGCTGTCGGCTTTCGGCGCGGGACCTGGCGGGGGGGCTATGGCTGGGATTGGGTGGAAAGCCGAAATCAAAAATCGAGGGAAGTCTCGGTGTTAATATGAGGGGGATTAGAAGGTCTCTGCCAATTATCTAGGACCTTCGGTGTTCGATGACCGCATATCTCTTCTAGTGCGTCGATGGGTGAGCGTGGCAGGTATATCTGCACAAGTTTCGACGCTTGCGACCACGCAGCATTTTGCTCTTTTGCTGCGGATTTGATTTCATCAAACCCTACGTTCTCGTCGGAGATGGCGAGCCATAGCCGACAGAATTTAGCTACGTAGTCGTCATCCGCGCTTTCTTCTGGTTTCACGACCCTTAAACACTCTGATAGGCGGGTCCGCGCGAAATCAAGCCGGTCTTCTCCAACCATAACAAGCCCATCGAAGGCCAGAATGAACGGCGCAGGTTTAGGAGTGGAAGCGAGAGCCATGTCCAACCGCTTCCTTGCTCTGCCCATCTTTTCTTTCTGCTTGTGGCGCAAAGCCAGTTGCAGGTGGACTAGCTGCTTCAACTCGCCAGAGGGAAAGTTCTCAAACATGGAGCAACTATCGACTCTTGGCAGAGCATGGCAAGCTTCATTGACCCATCAATGCTCATGTCCGAGTGGCGGCTAGTGGGTCGTTAGCCGACAGGCAACTTTTGGTACAGAATAGCAGCAAGCGGCCCCGCGTGGATCGATAACCTCGCGGCATTGGCAAACCCGTCCGGGACTGCCCCCCGCGTCGCCCCGGGCTCGACCCGGGGTCCCGCTTTCCTCGTTGCGAGGGGCGCAGCGGCGAAGCAATCGAGCGCGTCACGTCGCGGCTGAGCGACTGCGTTGGTGCCCGGCGGCAAGCTTCGGTCATGGATTGCCGCGCCGCCTGCGGCGGCTCGCAATGACGAGGGGATGGGTTTGTCCCCGGAGGCGCGCCTGCCGGTGTCGAGCCTCTCGGCACGAAGGCAGCGGGACCCCGGGTCGAGCCCGGGGTGACGAAAGTGGCCAACCTGGCCCCGGCTCGGCCGGAGGCCTCCCCCCGTCGTCATTGCGAGGAGCGCAGCGACGCTGCAATCCAGGGCGGACCGTCGCGGGCCAACACTGCTGCGCAATTCGCGGGCACCGGCGTCCCTGGATTCCCACGCCGCCTGCGGCGGCTCGCCATGACGAACAGGATCGCGGAACGCTTGGGCCTGCGTTTCGCTGGGTCAGCAAGCGACACTCACAGGGATACGACATGGGTTTTCTGAAAGACGGCCAGTGGCACGACGAATGGGACTATAACGACGAGGATAGCGGCGCCTTCGAGCGCGACGAGAGTGCCTTTCGCAACTGGGTCACTCCCGACGGCAGCCCCGGCCCCACCGGGGACGGTGGTTTCGTAGCCGAGCCGGGGCGCTACCGGCTCTATATCAGCCTCGCCTGCCCCTGGGCGCACCGCGCCAATGCCGCTCGGCATCTCAAGGGGCTGACCGGGGCGATCGAACTGGTCAACGTCCACTGGCGGATGCAGGAGGGCGGCTGGTCGTTCCGCGAAGGTCAATGCGTGACCCCCGAACCGCTGATGGGCGCGAGCAATCTGCACCAGATCTACACCGCGGCGAAACCCGATTATTCGGGTCATGTCACCGTACCCGTGCTGTGGGACACGCAGACCGGCACCATCGTCAACAACGAGAGCGCGGATATCCTGCGGATGCTGGGCAGCGCTTTCGACCATTGCGGCGGCAACGATCTCGACCTCTATCCGGAGGCCCACCGCGACCAGATCGACGCGGTCAACGAGGAGGTCTACGACAGCGTCAACAACGGCGTCTACAAGGCCGGTTTCGCGACCACGCAGCATGCCTATGAGGCGGCGGTGGTGCCGCTGTTCGCCAAGCTCGACGCGCTGGAGCAGCGGCTGGAGGGGCAGGAGTGGCTGGTCGGCGGGCAACTCACGGAGGCTGATATCCGGCTCTGGACCACGCTGATCCGCTTCGACCCGGTCTATCACGGGCATTTCAAATGCAACCTCCGCCGGATCGCGGACTATCCCAATCTCGCAGCGTTCACGCGGCGGCTCTACGAACTCGACGGGATCGCCGAGACGGTGAACTTCCACCACATCCGCCACCATTATTACGAGAGCCACGACCACATCAATCCGACCGGCGTGGTGCCAGCGGGGCCCGATCCGCTGGTGCCGGGGGCCGCGGAATGAGCGCGCGGCGGCTGCTTTCGGTCCACAAGGCGCGGCGCGAGGATATCGGCGATCTGGTCACGCGCCGCCCGGTGCCGGGCCAGGGGCTGGAGCAGGTCGATCCCTTCCTGTTCCTCAACCACCACGGGCCGCAGACCTACCCGCCGGGCAATCACGGCCTGCCCTTCGGCCCACACCCGCACCGCGGCTTCGAGACTGTGACCTTCATCCTGGCGGGCAATCTGGCGCACCGCGACACCGGCGGCGGCGAGAGCGTGGTCGAGGCGGGCGGGGTGCAGTGGATGACCGCGGGGCGCGGGCTGATCCACGCCGAACTGTCGCCCGAGAGCTTCATGCGCGAGGGCGGGCCGCTCGAGATCCTGCAGCTCTGGGTCAACCTGCCGGCGCGGCTCAAGATGACGGAACCGAATTACGTTCCAGTCGCGGCGGAGGAGATACCGGCAGTCGAACCGGCGCCGGGGGTCGTCATGCGCGCGGTCTCGGGGGGCGAGCGCGCGCCGGTCTCCTCGCTGACCGGGGTCATGCTGGCGATGGTGGAGCTGGCTCCGGGCAGCAGCGCCACCCTGCCCGCCCCCGCAGGACGCAGCGTGTTCTTCTACATGGTAAACGGCGCGGCGCGAATCGGTCCGGGAGAAGTGCCCGAGCACCATCTGGCGCAAGTGGGCGACGGCGAGGGGGTGGAGGTTTCCAGCGATTCGGGCTGCCGCATCCTCTACGGCCATGCCGACCCGATCGGCGAGCCGGTGGTCGCCCACGGCCCCTTCGTGATGAACACGCGCGAGGAGATCCTTCAGGCGCTGCAGGACTACCGAAGCGGGGTTTTCGGCGATCCCGCGGCGCTGGGTTAGCGGCGGATCAGAACGACAGGGCTGCCATGAAACAAGAAAGCCCCGGCACTGCCGGGGCTTTCGTAGTTCGCTGTCTGCGCGCTTAGCGCGGCGAGACGAAGGTTCCCAACCATTTCCAGACCGACATAGTAATCTCCTGTCTGCACGGTATGTGCTGACAGCATGGTTAACAGAAATTAACCTTGTTGCAAGACCCTATGCTGCGGCGGCTCCCCTTGGCATCTGCGCGAGGAGATCGTCCATCGCGACGGGGTGTGAGAAATGATAGCCCTGCGCCTCCTCGCAGCCCATCTCGCGCAGGAGTTCGACGACCCGTGCGGTCTCGACCCCTTCGGCAACCGCGGTGCGGCCCAGCGAATGGATCATCTGGATCGCCGATCCGACCAGCGCCCGATCTTCCTCGCAGGTCGCAATCCCCGACACGAAACTGCGATCGATCTTGACCTCGTCGGCTGGAATTCGCCGCAGATATTCGAGCGAGGCATGGCCCATTCCGAAATCGTCGACCGAGAGCTTGATCCCCATCCGCTTGAGTTCCTGCATCGTCCGCGAGACGGCCTCGTCATTCTCGATCGGTGCGGTCTCGGTGATCTCCAGGATGATGTTGGCGACCGGGAAGCGATGCGCGGCGATGATCTGTTCGAGCTGGGGAACGAACAGGCGATCGCGCAGATCGAGCGCGGAAATGTTGATCGCGATCCGGAAATAGGGAAAGCGGTCCAGCGCCCTGCGCGCCTGGACCAGAGCGTGGTTGAGAACGAAAAAGGTGATCATCCCGACCCGGCCGTGCTCTTCGGCCAGCGCCACCACCTTGGCGGGTTCGATCTTGCCGCGCGTCGGGTGAGTCCACCGCAGCAGCGCTTCCGCGCCCACGATCAGCCCCGTCGAGAGCGAAACCTTGGGCTGGAAGGCGACGCCGACCTCGTCGTTGCGAAGTGCGGTTTCCAGTTCCGAAAGCATTTGCCCGCGCCAGGCGATGTCATCCGCAACCCGCATCTCGCTGACCAAAAAGACGCGACCCGCGCGCGCGGCGTCTTCGGCGCATTGCATGGCGTTCTCGGTCCGCTCGCGCAGCCTCGCCTCGTAATTGCTGTCGATCCCGATCGAGGAGGCGATATCGGGCGCTTGCGACCCGACCGTGATGCTCGTGCGGAACAGCGCATGCAGGCCCTGAGCGTGATCGGCGAGATCGGCAGCGGGCGTTCTGGCGCGGGTCCAGACGAAAGTATCCTTGTGGAAGGCGAACTGGGCGGACGAATCCGTGGCGCGCAGCATCGTGTGCGCCTTGATCAGCAGTTGCTCGATCTCGAACGGCGAAAGGATGGCCGAGATGGTCGCGAAATTGCGGATTTTGAGCGCGAGGACATCTACGGACCCGGCCGGTTGCGAACCGTGCAAAGTTTCGATCCGGCGCAGCCCAGTCGATCCGCGATAGGTCCTCTGTGCGAGACGATAAAGTCGAAACGAGGCGATCGCCAGACAGATCGCAGCTGGCATCACGTCCACGCTTATGTTCACGAAATCGAGCGCGAGCGGAATGAGCGCGAGAGCCACTGCAGCGGAAACGATAAGAGGTCGTGCGGGTACCGCCTGCCTGCTGGCGAGGATTATCACTCCGCAGACGATCAGAAACGCAGGAAACCACCCAAGATCGAGGGGGTATCCGCGCTTTAGGGTCTCTGCCCCAATCACGTGAAAATAGGCGGTCGGGACCAAGTCGCCGAAAGGCATCGGGTTGAGGTCGCGCGAGGCCCGGCTGGCCGGCGCGATTACCACATCTTTCCCGCGGACGGCCTCCGCCCCCATCTTCCCCTGCAAAGCGTCGATATAGCTGATCGTCGGGATCGTGGTGTGGTCGATGGCGAAATCGGGCCGGTAAGCGCCTCCTTCAAAATCCAGCCGTGCCAATTCAGCAGAGAACGAGGGGCGATTTTCACCGAGTATTTCCGAGCTTGTCGGGAACCGGGAAGAAAGCTCGAAGGGCGCCGTCTCGCCATACATCGAAACGATTTGAGCGGAGTTGCGGAAGCGTGCGTTCGGGAGGATGGACGAGATCGATCCGTCGCTCTGCTCGATTTTCGGGGTACCGCCGATGTAGACACCCGGCGCGTGCCGTCCGAGCGCGCGTGCGAATTGCGCATCCTCCTCGGGTTCGGTCAGATCGGCGTAGGCGCGGGCGAAGAAGACGCGATCCGCCCCTTGTGCGAACAGCCGGTCGAGCAATCGCGCATCCGCGCTGCGGCTCGGTTCGTCCGCACCCAACGCGTTGAGCGTCCGGTCGTCGATCGCGACGACCACCACCTGCTGATCCGCGGGATGCGAACGCACTTCTGCGCGGATGGCGCGAAACGTGTCCTCGAGCGGCAGGGTGAGATCGATGAAGCCGATCACCAGCCCGACCAGCATCGCCCATGCGGCGATCCGCCGCCGCGCTACGTGCGGCTCGGCGGCATCCTGCTCACTACGCAAACGGCTCCGCAGCCCTCGACGCCAGCGCGCGGCAACGCGGAACGGGCCGCGCTCCTGATCTGGTTCGTCTGTGTCACGCATTGGCTGTGGGCGGCTCCGCCTCCCCGAAGGATGGACTTGGGTCTCCCCACGGTCATCCCCCAGAAAGGCAAATATTTCGTAACTATCTTTGCGGGCGGGAGAATGGGCGGGCGGGAGAATGGGTGGACGGGAGAATGGGCGGGCGGGAGAATGGCGAGGTTCCTCGAAGCGCCATGGTCTCTGCGCTCGCCCTGCCCGACAGGCGCCGCGAGACCCCCGCAAACCGGCTCAGAAGGACTGGCTCACCGAAACGTTCAGACGCGGCGATTTGTCGTCGGTGTCGTAGCGCGGCCCGGTCAGCGGAATCGCCAGTTCCAGGTCGAGGTCGAGATCGCGGGTGATGTCGGTGCGGATGCCGCCCCCGCCCGAGGCGAGCGAGCCGCTGCCGCGCCCGCCGTCGAGATTGCCGACCACGCCGCCATCGGCATAGCCGTAGAACTGCATTCGCCGCACCAGCCCGAAGGCATCGTCCCAATCGTAGCGCAATTCGGCGAACCCCATGATGCCCTCGTCGCCCGACCGCTCGCCGAAATTGTAGCCACGCAGGAACCGGTTGCCGCCCAGCCCGATGTCTTCGGTGATGAGCAGCGGGGCGGAGGATATCTGGCCACGCGCCGCCAGCAGCAGGCTAAACGCCCCCGAGAGATCGCGCTGCCAGTCCATCCACGCCGACAGGGTCGTGAAATCGGGTGAGGCATCGGGACGCGAGGCCAGCGGATCGCCGCGCTGGGTGGCGCCCAGAACATCGAGCCCCTGCGACAGGGTCAGCCTGCCTCTGAGAGCCCCGCCGGCGGCAAGTGCCTGCGCATAGAGGCTGGTCCGGATCACCGGAATGCGGTCCTGGCGAGCCAACATATCGAACCGCTCCTGCCGCAGATCGCGGTATTCGAATTCCGCATCCAGCCACAGCGAGAAGGCGCGCGAACGGCGCAGCGGGTGCCGCAACTGACCAGCGATGCTCACCGATTCGCCGAAGATGCGGCGCTCTTCGAGATAGGCGCCGGGGTTGGTCGCGGAATAGGAACCGGTGGCGATGAACTGCGTGCCCTGCGGCGTGAGCACGACGCCGTAGCGCCCGCGGACATATTGCAGCTCGCTAGGGCTCGTCGGCACCGTGGAATTGGTGAAATCGACCTCGTCGAAGGGCGAGATCAAGCCGTTGGCATCGACATCGATCCTGGCGCGCAGCGGACCGATCGGCTGCGAACCGTCGTTGGCCAGCTCGGCGCGCGCGGAAAAATCGCTGCGCGAGGCGTCGACGACCAGAACGCCGCGACCCTGTTCGCGCACATAGCGCGGGCGGCGCAGATAGACGCCGGCGATGTCGTCTGCGAGCAGCACCTGTCGCTCGAGCCGTGCCAGAGTGACCGGGCGTCCATCGCGCAAGGGTTCGAGCTGCGCGCGGATGGCAGGATCGTCGGTGCCCTCGACCCGGATCTCGTCGATCACCCCTTCATCGACCCGCACGCGCAGGATCCCGCCGGTCAGCGATTGCGGCGCGATAGAGGCCGAGGCGAAGATATAGCCCTCGTCGCGCGCGCGCGCCGCGATCCGCTCGCTGAGAGCGGTCAACTCGCCCGGCGAAAGCGTCCGGGCGGAATATTCCTGGACGATGTCGGCGAAATCGCCGGGTTTCAGCGCATCCAGATTCTCGAGCACGACCGCGCCGACGTCATAGCTGGTCTCGTCGAAGATGGTGGGATCGATCGCGATCGGAACGAAGTCGAGCTGCACCGGAGCCTCTTCGGATCCCGGCGTTTCGGCCGCGCGCTCCTCCTGGGTGGGATCCGTCCGGTCGAGCGCATCCTGCGCATCCTGTGCATGAAGCGGCACACTTGCGAGCAAGGCAAGGCCTGCCGATCCGATCTTAAGCAAGGATTTCATGCGTGCCTTTCCCATCCCATCACTGCGGCTCTGCACCGCAAGTGGTTAAGCGATGCTCAATTTCACAAAGGATTTACCTTGGGTCTCAACCACTTCTTCGGATCGCTCTTGCTATTATAGAGGTGAAGGAGGCTGCCCGTGCGCAAGTCGATCAGGTTGATATCATCGCTGGCCCTGTTGTTGTGCGGCACCAGCGCCATGGCGCAGAGCGGCCCCTGGACCGTCAGCGAGGCGCGCGGACAGGTCCAGATTCGCGAGAATGCAGCCACGCGCGCCGCGCAGCGCGGATCGCAGATCCCCGCCGGTGCGACCGTCACCACCGGTGCAAACGGCAATGCGGTGCTGGTCCGCGGCCGCGAGTTCGTCACCCTGCGCCGCAATTCGCAGATCCGCATTCCCGCCGCCAAGGCCGAGCGGAGCATCGTCCAGGTGGTGCAGGACTGGGGTAGCGCGCTGTTCGAGATCGGCAAGCAGCCCGATCCGCACTTCGGCGTGGAGACTCCCTATCTGGCCGCCGTCGTCAAAGGCACCACTTTCACGATCACGGTCGCCCCCGAAGGGGCTTCGATGCAGGTTCTGGAAGGCGCGGTGGAAGTCGCTACCCTCGATGGCGGCGCGCGCGATCTGGTGATGCCGGGCGCGGTCGCCATGATCGCGGCGGACGACCGGCTGCGTCTGGTGGTCGAGAATGGCGAGCGCAAGATCATCGACTCCCCTTCCCGGCCGGTTGCGGGCCCCGCTGCGGGCGGCAATCTCCAGCCCGCGGCGGGAGCTACGGCAGCCGGCGGTTCCTACGGCATGGCCCAGCCTGCTGCGGCGAGCCGGATCGATGCCGTCTTCGCCAGCGGAGCGGCCGATCTCTCCGATCTGTCGGATGGTTTCATCGCCGGTGATACTGCGGATTTCGCCGCAGCGCTGGTGGCGGATCTGGCGACCGGGCAGGAAATGCCCAACCCCGCTCCACCTCCCCCTCCGCCTCCGCCTCCCGAAGTCGTGGTGGCACCGGAGACAGGTGAACCCGGACCCGAACCGAAGCCCGAACCCGGGACCGACGCCGGAAATGGCGGCAGTGGCGATCCCGACAACGGTCACGGCAACGATGACGATGGCGACGACGAGGACAACCCCGGCGCGGGCGGCAACAATCCTGGCTCGGAACCGCCGGACGGTGAGCCCGGAGACGAGCCCGCCGACGGGGGCGATGGCGATCCCGACAAGGGTCACGGCAACGACGAGGATGGCGACGACGAGGACAATCCGGGACGTGGCGGCGGGAAGCCCGGTTCCGGACCGCCCGACGGCGAGCCCGGAGGCGCGCCCGACGGCGGGGGCGATGGCGATCGCGACAAGGGTCACGGCAACGACGAGGATGGAGACGACGAGGACAACCCCGGCGCG
This sequence comes from Qipengyuania benthica, assembly GCF_030717865.1. Classification (NCBI taxonomy): domain Bacteria; kingdom Pseudomonadati; phylum Pseudomonadota; class Alphaproteobacteria; order Sphingomonadales; family Erythrobacteraceae; genus Qipengyuania; species Qipengyuania benthica. Next base: position 197,071 of record NZ_JAVAIL010000003.1, read on the forward strand.
GGCGGCAACAATCCCGGCTCGGGACCGCCGGACGGAGAGCCGGGAGACGAGCCCGACGACGGGGGCGATGGCGATCGCGACAAGGGTCACGGCAACGACGAGGATGGCGACGACGAGGACAATCCGGGACGTGGCGGCGGGAAGCCCGGTTCCGGACCGCCCGGGCGAGAGCCGGAACCTTGAGATGAGCAGGGTTTCGCTGAAGACCGCACGGCGCGACCCGGCTCGCGAGGTCTGAGGAGGATTCGGTGATCGCCCTGTCAAGCGCCGCCAGCGGCAAACACCCTCGCGCGCGGCGGCGCCTGCAACAGGTCGCAGTCGCGCTGCTGCTGGCGGCGGTCGTCGGTCTATTGACCGTCGCGGGCGCAGTGCGGCCGTTCGAGAACGCGCTGCAGAACGCAGGCTTCACCATGCGCGAGCACCCCGCAAGCGGCCAGCTGCACATCGTCGAAATGGACGCGGCGAGCGTGGCGGCAATCCGGCGCTGGCCCTGGCCGCGCGAGCACTATGCCCGCGTCGTCGACCAATTGCATCGCGCCGGCGCCCGGACGGTGGCGTTCGATGTGGACTTCTCCAGCGCGTCCGACCCCCGGCAGGATGCCCTTTTCGCGCGCGCGCTGGCCCGCTCGGATTCGACCATCGTCCTGCCCGTCTTCGGACAGCGCGAAAGCCACGGCAGCGCACGCCAGCTGGATTCGCTGCCGATCGCGGCGCTCAGGGAACATGCCCTACTCGGCTCGGTCTCGGTCGCTCCGGATCCCGACGGCCTGGTCCGGCAAATGCCGATCGGGACGCTCAACGCTGGTGCCCCGCGCCCCTCGCTTTCGGCGCAGATCGCTCACCGGTCGGGGGCGGCGGATGCGCTGTTCCCGATCGATTTCGCGATCGACCCCGACTCCATCCCCCGTCACAGCTTCGTCGCCATCGAACGCGGGGTGTTCGAGAGCGCCGAGCTGCGCGGAAAGGACGTGATCATCGGCGCAACCGCGATCGAGATGGGCGATCGCTACGCCGTCCCCGCTCACGGCGTGTTGCCGGGGGTGGTGGTCCAAGCGCTGGCCGCGGAAACCCTGGCGCGCGGGGTTCCGATCCGGATCGGCTGGCTCTGGTCGCTGACGCTTGCGGCGCTGTTGTCGTGCTGGATCCTGGCTGCTGCGGCACGAGAGGCGGTCGCCGCGCGCGCGGTCGCAACGGTCGGCGCGATGCTTGCGTTCTGGCATGTCGGCAGCTTCCTCTTCCCGCTGCGCATCGAGATGGCATCGGGTCTGCTGGTGCTGGCGGGCGCCACCGCGCTTCGCACCGCGGTGCTGCTGCATCGCGAGTTCGAGCGCGGTCGCCTGATCGATGCCGAAAGCGGGATGCCCAACCGCCGCGCGCTCGAGAAACGGATCGGCGGTGGCGCGGGCGCGCATGTGGTCGCGGCCATGATCGACGAATTCGACGCGCTCAGAACGGTCGTCGGTCAGGCGGAGATCGGCAATCTGCTCTCGCGGGTCGAGGATCGCCTGCTGGTAGGGGGATGCCAGGGGCCGATCTACCGCATCGACGACCGGGTGCTGGCATGGGTCTCCTCGCAGGAGCTCTACGAGTTGGAGAACCTGTGCTCGGGTCTGGGCGCGATCATGCGCAGCCCGGTCGAGGTGGCCGGGCGGCGGGTCGATGTCTCGCTGGCCTTCGGCATCGGCGAGGACACCGCGATTTCCGGCGCGGTCCACGCGGCGAGCATGGCGCTGCGCTCCGGCGATATCTGGAGCTATCACGAGGATGCGGGGAAGGTCGCGCTCGAACAGCAGGTCTCGCTGATGGGCGAGCTCGATCTCGCCATCGAACGAGGCGACCTCGAGGTGCTCTATCAGCCCAAGCTCGAGCTTGCGACGAATCGCGTCACCAGCGCCGAGGCGCTGGTGCGCTGGCGCCACCCGACGCGGGGTTATCTCAGTCCCGACACCTTCATCCCGCTTGCGGAGGAGAGCGACCGCATCGGCGAGCTTACGCTGTTCGTGCTCCGGCGCGCGCTCGACGATCTGGCGCAATGGTCCGCACGCGGCACGGTGATCCGGACCGCGGTCAATATCTCGGCGCGACTGATCGCATCGGCCCAGTTCGTCGGTCAGGTCGAGCGGATGATCCGTGCCGACGGGATCGCGCCCGACCGGCTGATCTTCGAGATCACCGAATCCGCCACGCTGCGCGATCCCGCGGGCGCGCGTGCGGCGCTGATGCGCTGGTGCGATCTCGGGGTGGCGATCTCGATGGACGATTACGGGACGGGCCAATCGACGCTGTCCTATCTCAAGAACCTGCCGCTGTCGGAGCTCAAGATCGACCGCAGCTTCGTCCAGCATGCCCATCAGGACCGCAGCGACGCCCTGCTCGTCCGCTCGACGGTGGAACTGGCCCATCAGCTCGGGCTGAAGGTCGTGGCCGAGGGGATAGAGGAGGCCGAGTGTCTGGCCTATTTGCGCGCGATCGGGTGCGATTACGCCCAGGGCTATTTCATCGGCAAGCCGATGGCGGGCGACGATCTCCTGCTGGCGATCGAAGAGATCGCACGGGCAGCGGCCTGACACGCCGGCGGACGCGCCGATGCGGCGTTCGTCGCGGCGGTTCGTTGTGGGAGTTCGTCGTGATCTGGCCGATGTGCGCCACGCGTCGTCGAGCGTTGCGTCTCGCGGGGAACAATCCGCCGCGGCAGCCCTTTAAGGTGCTTACGCACAAAAGGAGCGCAGTATGAAAATTCGCAATCTGATGTTTGCAGCGGCCGCCGGCTCGCTGATCTCGGCCCCGGTCGCCCTCCAGGCGGCCAATGCCGCGCCGATCGATCGCAGCGCCATGCCGGCGAACGCCGAATCCGATCTCGGCGGCGGCTTCGGTGCCGGAATCGTCATCGCCGCCCTCGCGGCTGCCGGCATGCTGGTCCTCATCCTGACCGACGATGATGACGAAGACGAAGCCGTCAGCCCCTGATCGCGGCAAATCCTAGCGAGAAAGGCGGTCCTGCGGGGCCGCCTTTTTCCTGTCGGGAGAGCTTTTCCCAGCCAGGGACCGTGCGCGATGCCGGTTTTTCCGCCGACGATGCATTCGATCTTGCGACCCGGATTGGACACAGCGGAGGCGGTTCGTTACCGGGCGGGTTGCAATTCCATGACAGATGCTCCCGAACCCGAGGCACCCGTTGCCCCCATCCACCGCATTCAGGAGAACCTGATCGCGCGGCTCGAGCGGCGGGCGCTCAATCACCTGTGCGCAGTGATGCCCGCCTGGGTCACCCCCGACCTGCTGACCTTCACAGGTATCGTCGGCGCACTGCTGGTGTTCGGGGGCTATCTGGGCAGCAATTTCGACGCCGGCTGGCTGTGGCTGTCGATCGGGGGATATTTCGTCCACTGGTTCGGCGATTCGCTCGATGGCAGTCTGGCGCGGTTCCGCAAGATCGAGCGACCGCGCTACGGCTATTTCCTCGACCACAGCTGCGACGGCTTTGCCACCATGCTGGTGGTGATCGGCATCGGGGTGACGCCCTATGTCCAGCTCGAGGTCGCGCTGATCGCGCTGGCGGGTTACCTGCTGATGTCGATCCACGCCTTCCTCTCGGTGCGCGTGCTGGGCGAATTGCGATTGTCCTATTTCAACGCCGGCCCCACCGAATTGCGGCTGATCCTGATCGGTTTGACGCTGGCGATGCTGATCGCCGGGCTCGAGAGCCCGATCGTCTGGGAATTGAACGGGTTCGACTTCTTCGTGGGCAGCGTGGGCCTGATCCTGATCGCGCTGTTCGCGCTTCAGACCGCCACCACGGCCCGCCGGCTGGCGCGGCAGGAGCCGGCCAGAAAATGGCCCTGCTGAACACGGCGGCCTAACCCGCCGGGAAGCGCACCAATTCGCGAAAGTCGTTGCGATTCTCGCAGCCGATCACACCCCGATCCGTCGCCGTGACCCAGACATGTGCGACGAGCTCGGCGTCCCGTCTCGCCATGCCGTAGTGCAGCGTGGTCGCCACGCCGCGACGCCGCAGCATCCACACGGCCGCCAGCCCCTGTTCAAAGCACTTGGCACGAAACGGCATCCGGCGGGCGCTGCGGATGATGGCGTTGCGGACCATCGCCACCGTCTCCGCGCCGGCGCTTGGTCGGGCCAGTTCGTGCGGGGGCCGCGAGGCAAATCTCGCGAGGGTGCGGAACGGCAGCAGCGCGACGCAGGCAGCGGCCACCATCAGCACCGCCACGGCTTCGATCGTGAGCAAGCGATCGGCCGACGACAGACCGAGATACCGGCGAAATGCTCTCACCGCGTCCCCGCCTTTCGCGCCAGCCGTGCGCCGATCCGCAGCAGCCACGAGGGAATCCGCACCACATGGTAGAGAAACGCCAATTTCTGCGGCAGCGCGAGATGCGTGCGATCGACCGGCGCAGTCCACAGGTTCCGCAACTCGCGCGCCCAATGGCCGGCACCGCGACCCAGAAAGAAATATCCGATCCGGGTCCGCAACCAGACCGGCGTATAGGCGCGGTGTTCGCCCCTGGCGTCGCCATATTCGAGCCCCGCCAACGCGCTGTCCGCCAGCGCCGCGACCACCCTGTCACCGCCAAGCGCTGCCTGCAGATCGCGCGACAGCTGCAATCCAAGCAGATGATGGCACAGCAGCAGAGCCACCGCGGCCGGGCGCTCGGCACCATAGCCGCAGGCGGCGCGGTACAGCCGTTCCACCTCCTCCGCTGGGCGTTTGCCCAGAAAGGCGCCGACATCGGCCAGCCATTTGAGGCGGCCCTGTTCGCGCTGGCGTCCGCGCTGTTCACCATGACCGTCTACGACCGGGTAGTGCCGAACAACGCGATCGCATCGCTGATCGCGCTCTCGATCGGACTGGCGATCATCATCCTGTTCGACTTCGTGCTCAAGCTGCTGCGCGCCTATTTCATCGACCATGCCGGGGCGCAGATCGACCGCGAGATGGGCGAAGAGGTGTTCGAGCGCTTGCTCGCGATGCGGCTGGAACTGAAGAAGGGCTCGACCGGGGCGCTCACCGGGCTGATGCGGGAACTCGAGACGCTGCGCGATTTCTTCGCCTCGGCGACCATCGCCGCGATCGTCGATGTTCCGTTCCTGTTCGTTACCCTGACCGTGGTGGCGCTGATCGGCGGACCCGTGGTGCTGGTCCCGGCGCTGATGGTGCCGCTCGTCGTCCTGATCGGCTGGTTGACACACCCCGCCCTCGAGCGCCTGTCGGCTCGCTCGATGGGCGAAGGTCTGCTCAAGCAATCGGTGCTGGTCGAGGCGATCGGCAGTCTCGAGACGCTGAAGGCATCGGGCGCCGGCCCGCTTTTGGCCGGGCGCTGGTCGCAGGCGGTGGGGCAGCATTCTGACAGTTTGCTGCGCCAGCGCCTGATCGCCTCGATCGGGGTAACCTTCGCCGGCTCGGCCGCGATGCTCGCCTATGCCGGGGTGGTGGTCGTCGGGGTCACCCGCATCGCCGAGAACGCGTTGACGATGGGCGGGCTGATCGCCTGTTCGATCCTCGCCGGACGCGCGATTGCGCCGCTGGGGCAGATCGCGCAATTGCTGTCGCGTCTCACCGCCACCCGCACCGCCTATTGGCAGATCCGCGAGTTGATGGAATTGCCGCCCGAAGGCCCTGCTGAAGAAGCGCTGAGCCTCGCCCGATCGAGCGGCAAGATCGAGGCGCGCAACCTCAGCTTTCGCTATCCAGGCGCAACGGAGAAGGCGCTCGACGGCATCTCCTTCACGATTCAGCCCGGCGAACATGTCGCGCTGCTCGGGCGGGTGGGCTCGGGCAAATCGACGATCGCCCGTCTGATCCTGGGGCTCTATCCGCCCGAGGACGGGCTGATCATGGTGGATGGTACCGACGTCCGCCAGTTCGACCCCGCTTCGCTGCGCGGCAATTTCGGCGCGGTGATGCAGGACGGGGCGCTGCTCACCGGCTCGGTGCGCGAGAATGTCTCGCTCGGGCGCGAGGCCATCGACGACGACGAAATGCTGCGCGTGTGCGGCATTTCCGGCACCCACCAATTCCTCGGCCAGATCGCCAATGGCTACGATCTGAAGCTCGCCGATCGCGGCGAAGGGCTCTCGGGCGGCCAGCGCCAGTCGATCGCGATCGCCCGGGCGCTCGCAGGAAGCCCGCAGATCGTGGTCTTCGACGAACCCACCAGCGCGATGGATGCGCACACCGAAACGGGTTTGATCCAGCGCTTGCAGGACGAGTTGAAGGGCCGCACGCTCGTGCTCATCACGCACCGCCCGCCATTGCTCGAATTGGTCGACCGCATCATTCTGCTCGATAAGGGCAAGATCATCGCCGACGGGCCGCGCGACGCCGTCCTCAAGCAGATCACGCGGCCCAAGGCGGCCTGAGATGGAGCATCGCAATCTCGAGGATCTTGCGTTGCGCGTAAAGCCGCGCACCGCCACCACCATTCTGCTGTGGGCGATGGTGGCTTTCGTCGTCGTCTTCTTTATCTGGGCCGGCTTCGCCGAATTGGAACGCACCGTCCGCGCGCAAGGCCGGGTGGTGCCCAATTCGCAACTCCAGATCGTCTCCAACCACGAGGGCGGCATCGTCGAGGCCATCCTGGTCGAGCCGGGCGAGGAGGTCGATGTCGGGCAGGAATTGATCCGGCTCGATCCGACGCAGACCGGCGCCGATCTCGGCAGCGGTCAGGCGCTGGTTTCCGCGCTGCAGATCAAATCGGCCCGGCTGGAGGCAGAGGTTCAGGGCCGCACGCCGGTCTTTCCCGCCGCCGGCGATGCCACCACCGCGGAGCAGGTTCGGATCGAGCGCGCGCTTCACGCTTCGCGCATGGCCGATCTCGCCAGCCTCGGCGCCGGCGCGCAGGCCCGGGTGGCCCAGGCGGAGCGCAGCGCCGCCGAAGCCGGAGCGATGCTCGAAGCGCGCAACGCGGCGCGAGAGGCGCGCACCGCCGAAGCGGAACTGCTGCAATCGCTGGTCGAGCGCGGGATCGAACCGCGGCTCACCCTGATGCAGGCCGAGAGCGCCGCCAATATCGCCTCGCGCGAAGCCGCCGCCGCCGCCGCCAGCCTTGCAAGGGCGCAAGCCGGGATCGCCGAAGCGCGCGCATCCGCGGCGCGGGTCCGGCAGGAGTGGCGCGCACTGGCGGCCAATGAGCTGGCCAGCACCCAGGCCGAACTCGCGGTCCGGCGCAGCGCCATGCCGGCGCTCACCGAACGCGCAAACCGCACCGTGGTGCGCTCCCCGTTGGCGGGCCGGATCAATCGCGTTCTGGTGACGACGATCGGCGGCAGCGTCGCGCCCGGCGCCCCGCTGGTGGAGATCGTTCCGGGCGACGAGAACCTGCTGGTGGAAGCGCGGGTCAGGCCACAGGACATCGCCTTCATCCATCTTGGCCAGCGCGCCAAGGTCGAGGTGACCGCCTACGATCCAAGCGTCTATGGCGGACTGGAAGCCGAGGTCGTGGCGATCTCACCCGATGCCGTGCCCGACGAGCAGAGCGGCGAAACCTTCTACATCGTCCGCGTCCGCACTGCCGAGAACGTGCTGCGCAGCGGGGCGAACCGGGCGCTCCCGATCGGACCGGGAATGGTCGCCAACGTCAGCCTGATCGGCGACACCAGGACGGTGCTCGACTATCTGCTCAGTCCGATCACGAAGCTGCGCGACAGCGCCTTGCGGGAATAGCTCGAGGGGCGAGGACACGCACACCGTATTCGGGAATGGCGAAGCCTGGTTTAGACGCCTGATCCCCTCTGTAGCCGATCGAGGATTTTCTTACTCAGGTTCACCACTGCCGCGGCGCTGACGCGCGCTTCGCGTCGAGACCCTATCCAGACCGGGCCCGTTCGCCGTGGCCGGCCGTCGCGCGACGCGGTCCTGATCGCGCAGATCGATCACGAGACCGGCGAACTGTGCTATTTTCCGGGTAGCTGGATCGGGCTGACCATCGATCATCCGCGAATCCCGACACGAAGCGACAAGCGCGCATCCGGCAGGAGGCCGGATGCGCGCCTGGCATCGTGAATTCTACAATCGGGCTGGAGCAGACCCTAGAAGGAGGTCCAGTCTTCGTTGGCAGCCCGGTCGTTCGCGACCGCGAGGGCGGGCATTGCCGCCACGGCAGCCGCGGCTTTGGCTTGCAAGGCCTTGGCATCGGACCTGGCACGAAGCGAAGCGACACGTGCAGAGCCACCCTGCGCTGCGGTGCCGACATCGAACTGCGAAGCCCGTTCGGACAGAGCGTTGACCTCACCCGACAGGCTGAGCGCCGCGGCGGAGGTTTCTTCCACCATCGAGGCGTTCTGTTGGGTGGCCTGATCCATCGAACCGACCGCGCTGGCGATCTGACTGATCGCGGTGGCCTGCGCCTCGTTGTCGGTAGCCATCCCGCCGAGCAGCGAGTGCACCTCCGAAACGCCCTCAGCGATATCCGCAAGCGCCCCGTCGACCTTCTGCACCATCTCGACCGCAGCCCCGATATCGTCCTGCGTCGCTGTCAGCTGGTCGCGAGCGCGACCGGCTTCTTCTTCCGCCCGCATCGCAAGCGCCGAGACCAGATCCGCGACCACCGCGAAGCCTCGACCAGCATCTCCGGCACGGCCCGCCTCGACCGCCGCGTTCATGGCGAGGACGCGGGTCTGGAAAGCGATCTTGTCGACGCCCTCGATCACATCGTTGATGCCCTTTGCGCTCTCCGAAACGCGCGTCATCGCCTGGACCGCCTCGTCGGCGACGCCGCGACCGCCGCTGACGGTCGAGATGGCGCTGTCGGCGCGCTTGACGGTCTGGACCGCAGCCTTGGCGGTCGCTCCAATCCGCTCGTCGATCTGCGACAGCGCGGCGGAGGTCTCCTCCAGGCTAGCCGCATTGGCTTCGGTGCGGCGAGCGAGGTCTTCGGAAGCCTGAGCGATTTCACCCGAGCCGGTGCGAATGGTGGCGGCGCTTTCGATGACCGAACCGACCAGCTCGCGCAGACTGGCCAGCGCTTCGTTGAAATCGCTGCGTAGGGCGACATAGGCGGGCGGGAATTCCGCGCGGATCTCGGCGGTCAGATCGCCCGCCTTGAGCGCGGTCAGGCTCTCGCTCAGCGAACTGGTGACGACCTGCTGCTCGGCCGCGGTGCGGGCATCGATCTCCGCCCGCTGGACGGCGGCCATGCGGAACAGTTCGACCGCCTGCGCCACCTCGCCGAGCTCGTCCGTGCGATCACGATGCGGAACCTCTGCCTTGCCGCCCTCGGCAAGCGTGGTCGTAGCGCGGGACACCTCGGCGAGCGGCACGGCCACGGTGCGGCCGATCAGTTTCCAGATAACGAACAGCGCGCCCAGCCCCGCCAGCGAGAGAAGAACGAGAAAGGTAAAGGCCGTCGAGGCAAAGGCATTGCCGGCTTCATCATTGGCCTTGGCCCGCTGGCCCTGAAGATTGATCAGTTCCTCAGCGGCGTCCAATGCTGCAGTGGACGCTTCCCGGGCCTCTCCCCTGACCAGCGGAAGGGCTGCCGCACCCCCTTGCGAATCGATCGTCTGGAAAATGCGCTCATTTACTGCTCTTAGATCATCGATCCGCTGCTCCAGCTGTCGCAGTTGCGGGGAGAGCTCACCAGCGAGCGGCTCATAGTCGGCGACCGCCTGTGCGATCGCGGCTTCGTTCTTTTCCAGCCTTGTTTCGTACGTCGGCTTGTCCTGCGCCGAATCCGAGGTCATCCGGGAAAATACGATTATCCGTTCCTCGCGCAACGCCGACACCAGCCGCCCGAGCGCTTCCGTTCCGCTGATTCCGCGGTCGACATGGGCGGAAGCGATTTCGCTCATGGTGCGCGTCGCATAGATCCCGGAACCCGCGACCGTCGCGAGAATTGCGGCGATGATCGCGAAGGAAACGAACATCTTCTTGGGCAAAGGCCAGCTGTTGAACGTCTGAACCATGAGTCTTCCAAATTCGAGAGAGTGGACGGTACGGCTCAATTATAGAGCGATTTCCCCCCAACCCGCTGCGGCGCAGAGCTTTTCGTCGACGTTTGGCAGTCGAGCAACGACGAAGCCCCGGCGATGGCAGCAGGCGCAGGAAACAGTCTCTGGGTTCAGGATTTCATTCGTGACGCAGCGCGTCGATCGGATCCAGTTTCGAGGCCCGGCGGGCCGGATAATAGCCGAACATTATGCCCATTGTGGCCGAGAAGACGAAGCTCAGAATGTTGATCATCGGATCGAACACGAAAGGCACCTCGATCAGCCCGGCCAGGCTCCACGAGAACAGGAAGGCCAGGCCGATCCCCAGCAGGCCGCCGAAGCAGCACAGCACCACAGCCTCGGTCAGGAATTGCAGCCGCACCTCGCGCGCCAGCGCTCCGATGGCGAGGCGGATGCCGATTTCGCGGGTCCGCTCTGTCACCGAGACCAGCATGATGTTCATGATCCCGATCCCGCCGACCAGCAGGCTGATCGAGGCGATCACCGCCACCATCGCGGTCAGCGCGCCGGTCACCGCTCCCAGGGCCTGATTGACCTGCGCGGTGTCGATGACGTTGAAATCATTGTCGGTTCCGACCTGCAGCAACCGTCTCTCGCGCAGCAGTTCGACCAGCGAATCCTGGATCGCGGCGGCGGAGTAGGCGCTGTCGTATTTGATGACGAAGCTCTGGATGTTGTCGCTGCCCGTGAAGCGCCGCTGGACGGTCTTGAGCGGCATCATCACCACATTGTCGGCGTCCTGGCCGCCGCCGCCCTGCCCCCGTTCCTCGAGCACACCGGTTACGGTGCAGGACACCTGGTCGAGCCGCAATTGCTCGCCCAGCGGGCTGACTCCCGGGACGAAGATCGCCTCGACCACCTTGGGGCCGACGAGGCACACGTTCCTGCCGCCGCTTTCTTCCTCGCGGGTGAAGGGGCGCCCTTGCGCGATGCCGATCGACTGGGCGCGCAGGAAGGCGTTCTCGACTCCTTCGACATTGGTCTCCCAGTCCTGTCCATTGTAGAACGCCGTGGCGGGCGCCGAGACGCTGCCCGCCGCCTCCACCACGCCGGCGATCTGGTTGCGGACGGCTTCTACATCGGCGCGATCGAAGGGTCGCGGTGCGCCCCGATCGCCGCCGGTCGGAAAGACGATGAAGACATTCGAGCCGAGCGAGGAAATCTCCTCCTTGACCGAGGCGGTCACCCCATTGCCCAGCGTCACCATGGTGATGACCGCCGCGACACCGATTATGATGCCCAGCGTGGTCAGGAACGAGCGCAGCAGATGCCGCCGGATCTCGCGAAACGACAGCAGCAGGGTTGCGCCGAACATCCCGAACATCAGCGCGCCGCCTCGGCCTTGGCGAGATTCCCGCGCTCGACCGACTCCACCAAGCCGTCGCGGAAGTGGACGATGGTGTTGGCGAAGGCAGCCATTTCCTTTTCATGAGTGACCATCAGGATGGTGATGCCCTCGCGGTTGAGCCGGGTGAGCAGCTCCATGATCTCGATCGAACGCTCGGTGTCGAGATTGCCGGTGGGCTCGTCGGCGAGCAGGACATCGGGCTGGGTCACCAGCGCGCGGGCGATCGCGACGCGCTGTTGCTGCCCGCCCGACAGTTCCGCCGGCGTGTGATCGGCCCAGGGGCCCAGCCCGACCTGATCGAGCGAATGCATCGCCGCCGCGCGCCGCGCCTTCTTGCTCTCGCCGCGATAGAGCAGCGGGAGCTCGACGTTTTCGATCGCGGTGGTGCGCGACAGCAGATTGAAGCCCTGGAACACGAAGCCGAGATATCTGCGCCGCAGCAGGCTGCGCTGATCGCGGTTCAGCGACTGCACCTCGACTCCGCGAAACCGGAAGATCCCGGCGGTGGGCACGTCGAGACAGCCCAGAATGTTCATCGTCGTCGACTTACCCGATCCAGAGGGGCCCATGATCGCCACGAAATCGCCGCGCTCGATCGTGACATCGACGCCCTTGAGCGCCTGGAACGCCGCCGCGCCCTCGCCGAAGGTCTTGGTGATGCCGACCAGTTCGATCAGCGGCGCTTGGCTCATGGTGCGTCGGCCTCGATCCCGGTCACTACCTCCATGCCCGCCTTGAGCGCGTCCGAGCGAACCACCGTAAGCCGTCCGTCGCTCTGTCCGGTCACGACCTCGATCGCCTCCAAGGTGCCATCGGCCTGCGGGACATAGACCTGCTGGCGACTGCCGACGCCGATGGTGGCGCGCTGCTCGTTCTGTTCCAGCCCGATCGAGGGATTGAGAACGCCGCCGCCTTCATCCTGTTCGGCATCCTCGGGGCGAAAGCGTAATGCGCTGTTGGGAACCAGCATCCGCCGTCCGGTGCTCTGCGTCGCGATGGTCGCAGTCGCGGTCATTCCCGGGCGCAGCAGCCCCTGCGGATTGTTCACCGCAAGCCGCGCCTCGTAGCTGACGACCGCATTGGCCCGCGCAGAAGGATTGGCCTGCTGGCTCGCCTCGGAAGCGGTGTTGCTGCTCGCCTGATCGACCCGCTCGACCACCGCCGGGAAGCGGCGACCGGGATAGGCGTCCACGGTGAAGCTGGCTTGCTGCCCTTCCTCGACCTGCCCGACATCGGCTTCGTCGATAGCCACCTGCAGCTGCATTTCCGACAGATCCTCGGCGATGATGAACAGGGTGGGCGTGCTGAAGCTGGCGGCAACGGTCTGGCCGGGCTCGACCTGCCGCGCCAGCACGATACCAGCGACCGGCGAGCGGACAACCGCACGGTTGCGGTTCGTCACCGCAGACGAGAGCTGCGCCTCGGCCGCGCGCACGCTGGCCTGCGCGGATGCCACGGCGGCGCTCCCCCGCCGCACCGCAGCTTGCGCCTGCTCGAGTTCGACCTGGGAGGGCACTCGGCCGCCGGAGATCTCGAACACCTCTCGGAAGCGTGCGAGCTGCGCGCGGTCGACCTCGAGCGTCGCGCGCGCTTGTTCGACCTGGGCCCGCGCGGCGTTGAGATTGGCTCGAGCCTGGGTGATCTGATCCTCGATCACATCGGTGTTGATCTCGGCCAGCACCTGTCCGGGGACGACGCGATCGTTCACATCCACCAGCACCCGATCGATGCGGCCCGATACTTCGGAGCCGACCTGCACCTGATTGGTCGGCCGCAGATTGCCCGTCGCCGTTACCGTCAGATCGAGCGAGCGCAGCACCACCTCCTCGGTGATGTAGCCGGGCGCCTCGTCGCCGCCGAAGCAGCGCGAAACCATCAGCACGAGTATCAAAAGGATCAGCGCCGGCAGCCAGAACTTCATCCAGCGCCGCCAGCGCGGGCGCGGCTTCTCGCCGAGGAACGCGTCGAGTTCGCCGCTTTCCGCGGCCGGGCTAGTGTCGCTCATCGCGGGTTTCCTTCGTCCATATCGTCGAGTGCGCCTTGCCAGCCGCCGCCCAGCGCCTGGGTCAGGCGAACGAATGCGGCCGCGCGCTCCACTGCGCTCGATGCCAGCGAATTGCGCGCCGAGAGCAGCTGGTTTTCCGCCAGCAGCAGCGTCTCGAAATCGATCAGCCCGGTTTCGTACTGGCTGCGCGCCAGGATCGCCGCGTTCTCGGCGGCTTCTAGCGCAACCGCGAACAGCGCGACCCGCGCACGCGCTGCGCGCAGATCGACCGCAGCGCTTTCCACATCCTCGAGCGCGAACAGGATCGCCCGCTCCCAATTGGCGAGCGACGCTAGCGCGGCGGCCTCGGCAGCGTCGATCTGTGCCCTTGTGCGCCCGCCGTCGAAGATCAGCTGGCTAATCCCGGCGAAGAGCCCGCCGGTGATCGTATCGAACAGCCCGTCGAAGCCGATCGAACCGGTTCCGATGCTGCCGGTCAGCTGCACCAGCGGCAGCAATTGGGTCCGCGCCAGCCCGATGCGCGCGCCATCGGCGATCAGCGCCGCTTCGGCCTGGCGCACATCGGGTCTTTGCCGCAGCACCGCGGCGGGGGGCGCGAAGCCGACAGCTGCCGGGGGAACCGGGATTGTGCTGGTCTCCGCCTCGAACAGCGCCAAGACGCGGCCCGGCGGCTCGCCGATCAGTGTGGAGAGGGCGTAGCTAGTGGTCGCAAGTTCGGCTTCCAGCGCCGGAATGATGGCCGCCGTCTGCGCCCGCTGCGCGCGCGCCTGCTCGACATCGAGACTCGAGACCAGCCCCGCGTCGCGGCGCCAGACCGCGATCTGGAGATTGTCGTCCTGGATCGCCAGCGTTTCGCGCGCGATCTCCAGCCGCACTGCGACACCGCGTGCGGAGACGGCGGTCTGCGCCACCTGTCCGACGATCAGCCGTTGCACATCCGCCAGCGCGTATCCCGCCGCGGCGAGTTCGGCGCGCGAGATCGCCACATTGTAGCCGATCCTGCCGAACAGATCGATTTCCCACTGCGCATCGGCGCCGAGCGAAAAGCCGAAATCGTCATCGGCGAAATCGCCGAAGTCGCGCTGGACACCGGCATTGCCATCCAACCGGGGCAGATAGGCGGCCCGCGCCTGCCGCACGCCCGCCCGCGCCTGCGCGAGGCGCGCAGCGGCGACAGCGACATCACGGTTTTCCACGATCGCCAGTCTGACGAGCTCGGCAACCAGCGGATCGCCAAGCAAGGTCCAGTATTGCGCAGTGTCGAGCGTAACCGGTGGCGGGTCGGCGACCCAGGAGCGGGGAACCGCGACAGACGCCTCGGGCGCCGGTTCCAGACCTGGCGAAGTGGCGCACGCCGCCAGCACCAGGGAAAGGCCCGCGACCACTGCAATTTTTCCCTGCAACCCCGCCCCTCCTTCGCCCGAAATGCTTATTAAAGACTTGGCGGTTCAAGGAAACACTTATCTGGTTGCAGTCATCGATGAATTCATCCGCTTCGGTTGCTATGCTGCAGTGTCGCGACCATGCGCCGCGCGCGCTGTGCCGACACCGCAAGGGTGGCAGGGCGCGAGCCCGCTGCTAAGAGCAGCTATGCCCGACAGACGCACCATAATTCAGGGTCTGGGCGCACTGCCGCTCGCCCTGGCCATGTCGGGAGTTCCGGCGGCTGCCCGAACGGCGCGCAAGCCGCCCCGCCTGCGTCCGGGGGACACGGTCGGCCTGGTCGAGCCCGCTGCCTTCAGCGACGATCCAGAGCAGATCGAGGCGGTTAAAAGCACTATTCGCGCCATGGGGCTGGTCCCGCTCGTGGGCCGCCACGTAGGGACCCGCCACGGCTATCTCGCGGGTACCGACCGGCAGCGCGCCGCCGACCTCGACGCGATGTTCGCCAACGACGAGGTGCGTGCGGTGTTCGCGGTACGTGGCGGCTGGGGCAGCGCGCGGCTGCTTCCCCTGCTCGACTGGAAAACCATCCGCGCAAATCCCAAGCTGCTGATCGGATTCAGCGACATCACCGCGCTGCACCTCGCCTTTGCGGCGCGGGCGGGTTTCCCCACGATCCATGCGCCCAATGCGGGTGGCAGCTGGCCGGAGATCAGCTGGAACAGCCTGTGGCATCTCGCCTTCGCCGGGGCCACGCCGACCTTCCGCAACCCCGCCGCCGACGCCGGCGATCCTACCGCCCAGGAGCGCTGGCGCACGACCGCCATCCGTTCTGGCAAGGCGCGCGGGCGGCTGCTGGGCGGCAATCTCTCGGTCCTCACGGCGCTGGTGGGCACCCCATGGCTGCCCGATTTCGATGGCGCGATCCTGTTTCTGGAGGATACCGGCGAAGCCGAATACCGCATCGACCGGATGCTGAGCCAGCTTGCGCTGTCCGGCATCCTCGGCCGGGTCGCGGGGGTGGTGTTCGGCCGGTGCACGCGCTGCACGACGGGCGGCGAGGACTACCTTGGCTTCACGATTCCCGAATTGCTCCAACACTATTTCGCCCCGCTCGGCATTCCGGCGTTTTACGGGGCGAATATCGGACATGTCGCCAACCAACTCAGCCTTCCCGTCGGCGCGAAGGTCGAGATCGATGCCGACCCCGGGACGATCCGAATACTGGAGCCGGTGGTCGCCTAGAGGGTCTGCCCGGCGATGACCCTGGGAGACCCAGGGGTGGACGATGTTCAGAGGCCGAACGGAAAGGTTTCCGCCGCGCCCCCATGGGGTTCGTGTGCCCTCAGCGGCTGTAGCGCTTGCGTCTCGTCGAACCAGCAATACCCGTCGAACTGTCGCGCGAGCACCGCTTCGCTGTAGTGACTCCAGCGTTCGGTCTCGGGGCGGTAGATAACGCCGATGAACCGCTCGAGCAGCGGCTCGGACAGCCGCGACGCCAACGTGGGATTGTCGCCCAGATCGAGCAGAAAGCGCTCGACGCCGCTGTCGTGGCACAGGCGTTCATAGCTGTCGCGACGCGAGGGATTGACGGCTTTGACTTCTCGCTCGCCGTCCCAGTCGGTCGCGGCGCTGACGGTGCCGCCATGGGTGCCGAAACCGATCAGCGCGACATCGTCGCCCCATCGTTCGCGCGCCAGCTGCCCGATATTGTGCTCTCCACGCACCGCGCCCATCTCGGTGGCACGGGCGTCGCCGATATGGCTATTGTGCGCCCAGACCACGGCTTTCGCCTGTTCGCCGCCCCTCTCGAGCAGGTGCTCCAGCGTGTCCGTCATATGGCTGTCGCGCAGATTCCAGCTTTCGGGGCCGCCGTAATACATGATCCGGTAGTAGCGCTCGGCCGAGGCGATCAGGCGCGCATTCATCGCCGCCGAGAACGATCCTCCGCCGTCCTCCAGCGCTCGCTCCAGTAAGTCGCGGCATTGCGCGGCGACCGCTTGCTCGCACTCGGCATAGCCCTTCCGCAACGCGGCGCGTCCGTAGGTGGCAGGATCCGCTTGCCAAGGGGTCAGACAGCCGTAGCGCTCGCGCGCGATGGCCGCCGCTTGCGGATCGTGCTCGTCGAGATAGGCGAGAACCGATTCGATCGAGCCCGACATGTTGTAGATGTCCAGCCCGTAGAAACCGGCCTGATCTTCCGGCGCGCGGCCTGCATTGATGCTGCGCAAGCTCTCGAGGAAGCCGGGCATGACGGTGTTGCGCCACATCCATGTCGGGAAGCGCTCGAAGGGCGGCGAAGCGCCCTCGCGCGGCTCCTTCCCGCGGATGAAGCGGTCGTAGGCGGCGGCATCGGGCCAGTCGCCTTCGACGGCGACGATGGTGAACCCGTGACGTTCGACCAGGTGCCGGGTTATCGCTGCGCGCGCGGCATAGAATTCATGGGTGCCGTGACTGCATTCTCCCAGCATGACCACGCGCTTGTCGGCGTATCTGTCGAAAGCCGCGGGGAAGTCCGGATCGGTTATGTCGGGAAGCGGGGTGCAGGCCTCCGCGATGGCTTGCGGCAGCGGCATGTCCTGCATTCCCCGATGATCGGAAGCCGCGCGGGTGCCGTTTTCGGGGACCACGCCTTCGAGCAAGGGCACGAACCGAACCGGAGTTATATCGCGGCTGCTCCAGCTGTCCTCGCCCGTACGGACGATGGACTGCAATTGCTGCACGCTCTCCTCGCCCACCGGAATGACCAGAGAACCGCCGATCCTGAGTTGCCGCTTGAGCGCTTCGGGAATCTGAGCGATGCGGGCGGCGACCAGAATGGCATCGAAGGGCGCCTCATCGGGCATGCCCCTGATCCCGTCCCCGGCAACGATCGAGCAATTGTCATAGTTCAGAGAATCGAGACGCTCCCGCGCTTTGCGGGCCAGCACCTCGTGGCGCTCGATCGCAAACACGCGGTCGGCGATGCGCGAAAGCACGGCGGCGGCATATCCCGAGCCTGCGCCCACTTCGAGGACCCGGTCTCCGCGTTTTACATCCGCCGCATCGATCATGCTCGCCACGATATAGGGCTGGCTGATGGTCTGCCCCTCGCCGATCGGCAAAGGGCCGTCTGCGTAGGCGAATTCTTCCATGCCCGGTTCGACGAACGTCTCGCGCGGAACCTCTCGGAACGCGGAAAGAATGGCCTCGTTGGTGATCCCGCGCGCGGCGATCTGGCGATCGACCATTGCGCTTCTCTGGTGGCTTGGATCGGTGCTCATCGCTCGAGATTCCCCTTGCAGCAGAAGTAGACAAGCCGTGGGTCAGACGGCGATTCCGCACCGGGTTGGCCAATTCGCAACCACCACGTGCCGCAAACGCCGCCGTTGGAACTAACCGTCCGGCCGGAAAGCGAAAACCGACATACCCCGCGTTGTTTCAACCGGTCCGGGCCGCTCAGCGGCGCAACTGTCCGCGGATCGCCCCATTGGGGTATTCGGCATTGTGGACGTTGACGTAATATCCGCTCGGATTGGCCTTGATCCGATCGATCACGGCATCGGAAGCTGCCGCACAACCGCTGACTTCTCCGCTGGCGGGGGCCTCGAGAGGAACCACCGGCGGACCCGCCTCTCCGGCCGCTCCGACGTGGATATGCGCGGCCGTGGCCGGCGCTATGCCCGTAACGGCGATTTCGTAGCAAACCTGCTCGATCTCATCGACGATGGAAATCTGCGCCATGCCGCTGCCATCCGGATCGCCCGGACCCGCCACCTCTGCAGCCCCGGTAAGGCTTGCCATATAGGTCGTTCCCACTGCGCTTGCCGCGGGCTCCGCGACAGTTTCACAGCTGGCCAGAGCCAATGCGGCGCTCGAAATCAGCGCCAGTTTCGCGATCGGTCTGATCATCTCGTCCTCCTTAGGAAGCATCCCGTCCTAAGTCGCTCGCATAACCGCCCAACCGGAGTGGCCAGCGAATGTTCCGCTATTCACCCCAGAAGGAAGGTCTTGCGCCCGGAAGATGAACTCCGGTTTGCGCTCGACCGGATTTCCCAGACGCCGTCGTTGGTCCGCTTCAATGTGCACAGACTGCTCCCGTCGCACCACAACTCGACCGATTGGTTGGAGGCCTCGGACTGAGCAATCGATATAGCTTTGGCGGCGGTGGCGGCCTTGAATTCGATGTCCTTGTGAGGACCAAACCGGTCATCGAAGAATTTGAGGCGATAGGTATGAATAGCCGGCTCACCTGAATGGGTATTCACTGCATCTTGATAGCTCGACCGCTGCATGTGATTCTCCTGCCTTAGCGAGCAGAAGATGCGGGACCCACGCGTGGAGCGCCATCTCAAATGTTTGAATCGGGGTTTTATTTCCCAATCGGATCCCGTTCAGCTGCGTTCTGGTTGTGACATGCTGCGTCCGCCTACAGACGTCAGCTCGGGAACAGCGCCGCAATCGCGGCGTCGAAGGCGAAGGGTTTCTGGAGGATCGGCCCCATCTTGCGCTCCTCGGCCAGACTGCTGCTGTCGTAGCCGGTCACGAAGACGAAAGGTACATCGTCTTGCGTCAGTCGCTGCGCGACGCGGGCGCTCCTTTCGTCGCCCAGATTGACGTCCAGCACCGCTGCGTCGGGCGATCCGCCATCATCGAGAGCCTCCAGTGCCGCCGAGACGCTGGCGAAGGGGCCCAGCACCTGCGCTCCGGCGGTTTCGAACTGGTCGGCGATATCGAAAGCGATCAGAAACTCGTCCTCGACGATCAGCACGCTCTTGCCGGCGAGCCGGGAAGCGCTCGGTTTGTCAGACATGCAGGTTGTGCTCTCCCTTCAGGCGCAGCTCGATCGTACATTCAAGCCAGTCGGCACCGAACGCGAGACCGGTTTTGGCGTTCAGCTGGTGAGGAATGGCCCGTTTGATCAGCGCAAAGCCGAACCCCGCGCCCAGTTCTGCGTCCGCAGCGATCGAAATTCCCTCTTCGCGCCAAGTCAACACCAGCGAGCGCGACCGCCCTTCCCCGACGCTTTCCCACCCGACCTTCAGCCGACCGCCATCCTGTTTGAGAGCGCCGTATTTGCGCGCATTGGTAGCAAGTTCGTGCAGCACGAGGGCCAACGTCTGCACGGTCGTCTCGCCGACGCAGACATGCGGTCCAGCAACGGCGATCCGATCGTCGAGGCGATCCGCCGCCATTGCCTCGAGCTCCAGAGTGATCAGGCGCTCCAGAGTTATCGATTCCTGATGCGACTGCGACAACAGGCCCTGCACGCGTGAAAGCGCCTGTAGCCGGCCCTGCACCTTGCTACGCAGCTCGCCGGGCAGCGAAGCGCCCCTGAGCGTCTGGCCGATGACGCTGTCGACCACGCCGATGAGATTTCGGGTCCTGTGCTGCAATTCGGCGACCAAGGTCTGCTGTTCGGTCTGCAGGCGGCGCAACTCGTCGATGTCGGTGGCCGTGCCGAACCATTCGTTCACCGCGCCTTCCTCGTCGAGTGCCGGTGCGGCGCGGAGCTGGTGCCATTTGTAATCGCCGGCGGCATCCCTGATGCGGTATTCGCCCTCAAGCGGGGTCTCGCCGTCGACGCTGCTCCACGCCTCGATCGCCGCCGGACGGTCGTCGGGATGCAGAGCATCGAGCCACCCCCTCTTCAGGCTTTCGCCTCCGGACTGGCCGGTATAATCCTGCCATTGCGGGCTGGCCCACGACCAGTTCCCGCCTGCAGTCGAGCGCCACACCAGCTGCGGGATGCCCTCGACCAGAGTGCGCAGGCGCAGCTCGCTGGCCGCCAGCCGGCGCTGTTCGGACCGGCGTTCGCTATCGGTCTGCATCCGATCGACGGCCGCCGCCAGCAGATTGGCGTAGGTTCGCAGGAACGAGATATCGTCCTCGTTGAAATCGCGCGGCTCGCGGCTATCGACCTGCAAAATCCCGAAAGGCGGCTTTTCATGACCCCCGATGATTATGACGTTGACCAGCGCCCGGACGCCGTTCTCCTTCAGGAATTCGGCGAATTCGAACCGGTCTTCGGTAGCGATGTCGCGGGAAATGACCGGCGCGCCCGTGTCCAGCGCGCGGCCTTCCGACGAACCTGGATCCCGGCTCAGACACACTTCGCCCACGACGCCCGGTTTCCAGCCCACTCCGGCGCGCACGAACAGGAAGTTGCCGTCGTCGCGCAATTCCATCACTTTCGCCATGTCGGTGTCTAGAGCCTCGCTCACCAACCGGCAGGCCTCGGTCAGGATCTCGTCGAGATCCTCCGATTTCAGCGAGAGCTCTCCGAAGCTGGCGAGCGCGGACCGCTGCTGAAGCAGGGCGGAACTGCGCTGGTCGGAAGAAGATTTCACAGCGCCAGTTCCGCAGCCATGCGGAACCGGGCATTCGAAGAGCAACCATAGCGAATCATTGCATAAGTTTCGATTACCCAGCCGACATTTTCAAGCTTCATCAGCGAACTAGCAGGCGATGTTCCCCGGGAGTTGCGCTGTAGGCGGCTCGCCTGCGAGAACTACGAAAGCTGTGGAGTCCGAGAAGATGTCTGCCGCCACCCGATCCAGGGCACCGCTGCCGAAAGCGATCTGCGTGTCGCCCCACCACCACCCCGGCGGGCTGGTCTTGTCCGATCCCACCATGGGCGCAGCGCATCGCAGTGCGAACGCGCAACGCAGCACGGTGTCTTCGTGGCGGCGTTCGAACGCGATGACATGGTCCTTGCGCGGCCCGCTCACCTTCACGGGCTCGTAGCTACCGTTGCGGAACAGCTGTGGGTGTTGAACGCGGAGCAGAAGCAACTCGCGGATCAGCCTGAGTTTCGGGTGGACTGGCAGGGTGTCCGCCAGCATGTCCTGCCGCCGGGCGAAATCGACCGGGCGCCGATTGTCCGGATCGACCATGCTGTAGTCCGGCAGTTCACATCCCTGGTAGGAATCGGGCACTCCCGGGACCGTGAAGTGCAGGCCCGCCTGAACGAGCATGTTCGCCAATGCGGCACCGGCCGTTTCGTGGACGAAAGCGTGGATCGGAACGGCCAGTCCATCTCGGCGCGCCGGATCGAGCAGGCTTTCGAGGAACTGCCTGGCTGCGTCTTCGTAATGCGTGTTCGGCAGCGCCCAGGACGACCGAAGCTTCCCCTCGCGCAGCGACTTCTCCTGCCAGGCGCCGAGCCGCTCTCGGTACTCTGCCAGTCCATCCCGGTCGTCGGCCTCCAGCCCCTCCGGCCAGCATCCGTAGATCATCTGATACAAGGCATATCTGTCCGCTGCGGCGACACCGCAGTCGCGCCCGTCCGCCATTTCGTCCCAGGCTTCGAGCCTCTCTCGCCAGAGGAGCGGAATGGCGGAAAGCACCGCAAGCCGGGCGCGGACATCCTCGCCGCGCTTGTGATCATGCGTAGCGGTCGCGAGCATGGCGAGCGGGAAATCGTTGCGCCGACGCGAACAGGCGCGATGGAAATCGTCGATCGAGCTTGCCATGCGGTGGGCGTCGAAGCCGACGTCGAGACGCGAAAGCAGCGGTGCGAAACGGTAGAAGGCGGTGTCCTCCACCGCCTTGGCCGCGATCGGAGCCGACAATTGCTGGAACCGGCGAACGGCTTCGGCGGCAAGATCCGCATCGCCCGGCCCGGTCCCACCCAGCCATTGCAGAATGCGCTCGGTAACCGTAGCCTCTCCCGGCGGCGCGAAGCGCGCCACAGCCTCGCGCAGCCGCTCGCGCACTGCGGCATCGCTGGTCGGCGCTGCGGCCCCGGTGCCATAGGTGCGATAAACGGGGAACACCCACAGCAGCCGTGAGATCCCCCGACGCAGCATGGCGCTCGTCCAGCCCGCCGAAGCGGGATCGCTTCGGGCTAGCGCGAGAAAACTCTCGGTACAGGCGCACAGCTGGCCTTCAAAGCCCCAGGAAAGCATGTCCTGCCGCGCCTGCAGTTCCTCTTCCTCGAAGGTCAGGGTCCGACCGCTGAACCTCTGCCACAGGTCGATCATCTCGGGCTCGCCAGCGGGATCATGGAGCAGCGCGGAAACGTCTTCCATGAAGTCATAGCCGCTCGTTCCATCGACGCCCCAATCGGTCGGCAGAGTCTCCCCCGGCCCGAGGATTTTCTCGACGACGATATAGGCTGGATCCTTAGGCGCCGCAGCAGTCCGCTCGAGCGCATTGAAGCGCGCGCGCAGCGTTCGGCAGTAACCGGCCGGATCGGACAGGCCATCGATATGATCGATCCGCACCCCGTCGATCAGACCCTCCTGCCACAGGCGGAAATAGAGCGCATGGGTCTGCTCGAAGACATCCGGATCCTCGATCCGCAGACCGGCCAGATCGTTGATCGTGAAGAACCGCCGCCAGTTCAGCTCGTCATTGGCTTGCCGCCACCAGGCGAGGCGATAGTGCTGGCGTTCGAGCAGCGCGGCGAGCCCCTCGTGGTCGTCCGCAGCTGGCAAGGCTTCGCGATCATCGGGCCTTAGCGGCAGGCGCTGCTCGCCGTAGAGGACCACCGCCGGCTCGGCCGCGCTGCAATCCAGCGCGATGTCGCCCGCCGCCAGCGCCTCCGCAAAGGGCGCGCCCAGGATCGGCAACAGCAAGGGTTCGCGCCAGTCGATATCGAACCAGTTCGCGTATTCGCTGGCCGGGCCATGGCGCAGCACGTCGTTCCAGTAGCGATTGTGCCCACCCGCCACCCCCATGTGATTGGGCACGATGTCGATGATCAGTCCCATGCCCCGATCGTGCAAAGCCGCGACCAGGCTGCGCAGACCGTCTTCGCCCCCGATCTCGGGATTGACGCGGGTGGGGTCGACAACGTCATAGCCGTGCTGCGAACCCGGGACGGCGGCGGTGATGGGCGAAGCATAGAGATGGCTCACCCCCAGCCGGTCGAGATAGGGCACGATCTCTTCCGCCCGCGCCAAGGGGAAGTCGCGGTGGAACTGAATGCGATAGGTGGCGCGCGGGCTCATGATCGACTTGCATCGAGATCGGCAAGCCGCCGCGCGACCTCCGGGCGGGCGAGCAGATCGCCGGTGGAGGCGGGCATCCGGCGGCGCCAGTTGGGATGCTGGTCGGTGGTTCCGGGCAGATTGGGTTGCTCGACGGCCCCCACGATGTCTTCCAGAGGTACGAGCGCCAGTTCGCAGGGTGTGCGCCCGACATGCCGCAGGATAGCCTCGATCACCGGCTCCGGTCTGTCGATGTCCGGCTGCTGCCCCGCCGCGGCTCCGCTGGCGACCAGTGCGGCCCACAGATCGGTACGCTCGTGCCCGCGTGCGGCCCGCGCTTCGGTCTCGTCGCCATGGGTCGAAGAGCGCCCGATCGCCCAGGTCCAGTCGATGTCGCGCCCCTGCCACCAGCCGGCGATCGTCGGCAGATCGTGCGTCCCGGTCATCGCCACCGCCTGTTCCTGCCAGTGCGCGGGCGGCACGTAGCCGCCGTCGGCGTCGCGCTCGAACCACAACACGCGCATGCCCAGCACATGATCCTGCTCCAGCTTGGGCCGCAGCCCTTCGGGCACCGTCCCCAAGTCTTCGCCGATCACCACCGCATTGGCGCGGTGCGATTCGATGGCCAATATCCGCAGCATGTGGTCGAACGGATAGGTCAGATAGGCGCCGTCTGCGGGGCTGCCGCCGTGTGGCACCACCCATAGCCGGTTGAGCCCCAGCGCATGGTCGATCCGGATCCCGCCCGCGTGATCGAGCGCGGCCCGCAGCGTGGTGATGAAGGGCGCGAACCCGGTGCGCTGCAAGGCGGCGGGAGAAAAGGTGGTCAGACCCCAATCCTGCCCGTCGGGGCCAAGCAGATCGGGAGGCGCGCCGACCGAGAGGCCATACAGCAGATCGTCCGGGCGGCTCCAGGCATGGCTGCCGCCGCCATCCATTCCGACGGCGAGATCGGCGATGAGCCCGACTGGCATGCCGCCAGCGCGCGCCTCCTTTTGCGCGGCATCGAGGCTTTCTGCCGCGAGCCATTGCGCAAAGAGGAAGAAATCGACTTCCTCGCGGTGCTCCGCGGCGAAGCGAGCGACTGCCTCGCTTCGGGGGTCATGATAGGGGGCGGGCCAATCCTGCCAGCCATGCGCGCCGCTGCCGAAGAAATGCACATGAAGCGCGTCGTATAGCGCATGCCGTACCAGCTCTTCGCCTATGCGCTGGCGATAGGCCTGCACCCTGGCGCGGACATCATCGCCGGAGGCGGCGTGGGCTGCGCGAAGGGCCTCCATTCGTGCGGGGATGGCATGTTCCCAATCGATCAGCTCGTCGGACGGTTGCGCCGAGACAGGCTGCCCGATCAGCCCGGGATCGGCGAACAGGATATTGAGGAACAGGCGGCTGGAAGGTGCATAGGGACTGAAGCGCGCCGGATCGGCAGGAAACAGCGCGTGGGTCGGACTGATTGCCAGCGCGCCCGCCGAGCTGCTGCGGGCGAAGTGGCGGACGGTGTCGCGCAAGGTGCCGAAATCGCCGAAGCCGCGCCCCTTTTCGTCGCGCAGCGAGGGGATCTGCACCGCCGGCCCCCAAAGGCGCCGTCCCGGAGCCAGATCGCCGATGCCGAGGCAGTGCTCGGGCGCGATAGCCACCCGCAGCTGCCAGTCCGATCCTTGGAGCGTGTGATAGCCCGTTTCGGCTATGGGGGAAGCATGGAAGGCGCCCTCCGCCTCCTCGATGGAGAGGGATCGGACCGTGCCATCCTCCAGCTCGAGTTCGGCCTGCCCACCGGCGCCGCAGCCCTGCGGCAGGGCAAAGCCCCGGTTGCGCCGCGCCGAGACGAAGCTGCGGCGCTGCGCATCCTCGCGGCAGGCCGTCAGACTCTGCGCTATGTCCGCGTCGTTCTGCGCCGGATAACCCAGCGCCGACAGAATCCGCACGAGATTTTCGTCGGAAACCCTCTGAGGACGCCCCGCAGCATCCTCCCAGTCGATCCGCAGGCCGACCTGTAGGGCAAGGTCATGCAAACCGGTCATGGGACGATCTCCGCGCGCAGGCTTGCCGGCTCGCCCGCTTGCCCGAGTTGGAACAGGGGGGCACCCTCCGCCGCAGGAAACTGCACCGGCTGATGGCCCAGATTGAAGGTGATCGCCAGTTGCGCCCCATCGCCCATCCGCCAGCGCGCGGCGACGGCCCCCTCGCCCAGCACCTCGGCGCCAAGCCCGCTCGCATTTTTGAGCCGTGGCACGATCGCATCATGCCGCAGCGCGAGGAGATCGCGATAGAAGCTGCGCCACTCCTCGGCGTCCGGCCCCGGTTCGGGTCGCGAACCCCGGAAGGTTTCGGGATCGTTGGGATCGGGGATGCTAGCGCGTGCCCTGTCGTTGGAGAAGGCGGCAAAGCCTGCGAACTCGCCGCGCCGACCCTCGCGGACGGCATCGGCCAGCTCGTCGTGGAAATCGGTGAAGAACAGGAAGGGCGAGCGGCTGCCCTCGCTATCGCCCATGAAGATCAAGGGGATCTGCGGAGAGAGCAGCAGTAGAGCAGTCGCGGCCCGCATCCGCTCGCGATCGACGAGCAGCGACAATCGCTCGCCCATCGCGCGGTTGCCGATCTGGTCGTGGTTCTGCAGGAAGGATATGAACCGGGTCGCGGGCAAATGGCCGCTGGGTTTGCCGCGCCGGTGGTCCGAACCGGGTGGCGTCTCGCCCTGATAGATGAAGCCGTCTGCGAGGCAGCGCGCGAGCTTGTGCGTCTGGTCCTGCGCGAAGCCGCGGTAATAGCCCTCTCGCTCGCCGGTCAGCAGCACATGCAGCACATTGTGGAAATCGTCGTTCCACTGCGCGTCGTAGAGAGCGGGCTTCAGCCGATCGGGATCGTTGCCCTCGTTCTCCAGCATCAGGTGGATATGCCTGCCGGGAAGCTTCGCCCGGATCTCCTGCGCCATCGCATCGAGGAATTCTTCGTCGCCAATCGCATGCACGGCATCGAAGCGCAGCCCGTCGATGCGATATTCGTCCAGCCACATCAGCGCATTGTCGATGAAGAAGCGCCGCACCGGTTCCCGCGCGACCGCGACTGCCCCGCCCCATGGGGTGTGCGCATGCTCGTCGAAGAAGTCGCTGGCATAGGCGCCGAGATAATTCCCGTCGGGACCGAAGTGGTTATAGACCACGTCGAGGAACACCATCAGCCCGAGGCCGTGGGCGCGGTCGACCAGCGCCTTCAGCTCGTCGGGCGAACCGTAGCTTTCGGCGACGGCATACGGCAGCACGCCGTCGTACCCCCAATTGCGGGTTCCTGAGAACGCCCCCACCGGCATCAGTTCGACCGCAGTCAAGCCGAGTTCGGCGAGCGCCGGCAGGCGCTCCGCAACTCCCGCAAAGCCGCCCATCACGCCGGGGTGGACTTCCTCGATCACGGTCTCTTCCCACGGCCGGCCGGTCCAGTCGCGGGTTTGCCAGGCAAAGCCATCGGGATCGGTCAGCACGCTCCAGCCATGCACCCCGCCATCCTGCCGTCGCGAGGCCGGATCCGCGACAGCCAGTTCCTCGGCGAGGCGGAAGCGGTAGTGCGTCCCGACGTCAGCTGGCGCCTCGACGGCAAACCAGCCGCCGCTCTCGGGCTCCAGAGCGAAGGATTCTTCGCCGCGGATTTCGAGCGTCACCGTCTTGCGGTCGGGCGCCCAGAGGCGGAAACGCGCCCGGCCCTCGCCGGTCGGTTCGGGGCCCCAGCGCCTATCCATCATTCCACCCTGCCGGTGCCGACGACGACCTTGACCGCGCGGTCCTCGACCTCGATCGTATCGCCGACCTCGCTTTCGGCCGCTTGAGGGTTGGCGCTGTCGATCACCAGAATGCGCAGCAGTTCGGCAGGCGGCGGGAGACGGAAATCGAGCGTCTCGCCGCTGCCGTTCATCAGCAGCGTGACCGCTTCGATGCTGCCGTCTTGCAGCCTGCGCGCACGCCGCATGACGAGCGCCCGGCCCTGTTCATTGTGCCAGTCCTCGTCGCTCAGATGCAATCCGCGCTCGTCGAACCAGTCGATGTCGAGAATACCCGGAGCGACCTCGGTCTCGCCATGGAGGAAATGGTTGGCCCTTATCAGCGGATATTTGCGCCGCATGTGCACCAGTCGCTGCACGAACTCGGTAAAGGCGCGCCCCTGTTCGCTGTCCAGCTGCTGCCAATCGAACCAGCTGATCTCATTGTCCTGGCAATAGGCGTTGTTGTTGCCCTGCTGGCTGCGGCCGAATTCGTCGCCGCCCAACAACATCGGCGTGCCGAGCGAGGCGAACAGCGTGGTCAGCATCGAACGCGACACGCGGTCCCGGATCGCGTTGATTTCAGGATCGTCGCTGGGTCCTTCCTCGCCCCAGTTGCAGCCGTAGTTTTCCGAGTGGCCGTCCCTATTGCCTTCCTGGTTCGCCCAATTGTGCTTCTCTTCGTAGGTGACCAAATCGCGCAGCGGCTGCCCGTCATGCGCGGCGACGAAGTTGAGGCTCGCCCAGGGGCGGCGCGCGCGGCGGTCGAACAGATCGGCCGAACCGGCTATGCGGCGGGCGAATTCGGGGCGCATCCCGTCGTCTCCGCGCCAGAACCGCCGGGTAGCGTCGCGAAACTTGTCGTTCCATTCGGCGAAGCCGGGCGGGTGATTGCCGAGCTGATAGCCGCCGGGGCCGATGTCCCAGGGTTCGGAGATCAGCTTGAGCCCATTGAGCACCGGGTCCTGACGCAGCACGTCGAAGAAACCGGAACGCGGATCGAAGCCGTTGTTGCCATCCCGTCCCAGCGTGACGCCCAGATCGAAGCGGAACCCGTCCACCCGATAGCTGGTCGCCCAGTGGCGCAGGCTGTCGGCGACCATCTGCAGCACCCGGGGATGCGACAGGTCGAGCGTGTTGCCGGTCCCGGTGTCGTTGACGCAATAGCGCGGCTCGCCTTCGACCAGGCGGTAGTAGGTGGCGTTATCGAGGCCGCGCAGGTTGAAGGTCGGCCCGAGCTCGCTGCCCTCGGCGGTATGGTTGAAGACCACGTCGAGGATGACCTCGATCCCCGCGGCGTGCAGTCGCCGGATCGCGATCCGCAATTCATCGCCATCGTCCGCCAGATAGCGCTGCTCCGGGGCGAAGAATGACAGCGTGTTGTAGCCCCAGTAATTCGCCAGACCGGCTTCCTGAAGACGGCGATCCTGCACGAAGGCATGGATCGGCAGCAATTCGAGTGCCGTGACGCCGATACGCTGCAGATGCTCGATGACCTTGGGATGGGCGAGTGCCGCATAGGTCCCGCGCTCGGTCACCGGCACATCCTCGAGCAGTCGGGTTAGCCCCTTTACATGAGCCTCGTAGATCACCGTATCGGTCCAGGGGGTGTTGGGGCGGACGTCGCCGGTCCAGTCGAAGGCATCGCTGGTGACCACCGCCTTGGGCATGGCTGCGGCACTGTCCCGGCGGTCGAAGCTGAGATCCTTGCGGCTCGAACGTACGCGGTACGAATGGAGCGAGTCCGTCCAGCGTACCGAACCCGAAAGCTGCTTCGCGTAGGGGTCGAGCAGAAGCTTGTTGGGATTGAAGCGGTGGCCGTTCTCGGGCTCGTAGCGGCCATGCGCCCTGAAGCCGTAGAGTAGGCCGGGCTTGGCTCCCGGCAGATAGCCGTGCCAGACCTCGTCGGTCCACTCGGGCAAGGGCAGGCAGGCGATCTGGCGTCGACCGCTGGGATCGAACAGGCACAGGTCGATCCTATCGGCATTGGCGGAAAAGACTGCGAAATTCACGCCGAGACCGTCGAACGACGCGCCGAGCGGGTAAGGCGAGCCGGCCTCGAGCCGGTCCGGGATATCCATCACTGGTGTGCAGCTCCCGGCTTGAGCAAGACCGCGCCCAGCGGCGGCAGCGTCAGCGCGGCGGAGGCGGGTTGCCCGTGCAACGCTTCGCCGTCGGCCTCGACCAGACCCGAATTGCCGATATTGCCGCCGCCGTAATCCATCGCATCGGAATTGAGGATCTCGTGCCACTCTCCGGATCGCGGCAGCCCCATGCGATAGGCATGGCGCGGCTCGGGGGTCATGTTGAAGACAGCCACGATCGGGTCGTGGCCCTCGACCATGCGGACGAAAGAATAGACGCTGTTGCGGGCATCGTCGCCGACGATCCAGGAAAAGCCCGCATGATCGCAGTCGCGGGCGTGGAGCGCCGGTTCGCCGGCATAGAGCCTGTTCAGATCGCCCAGCAGGCGCTGGACGGCCGCATGATCGGGCTGTTCGAGCAGGTGCCAGGGCAGCCCCTCGTCATGGTTCCATTCCTTTTCCATTCCCAGCTCGCAACCCATGAACAGCAGCTTCTTGCCCGGCTGCGTCCACATGAACGCCAGATAGGTGCGCAGATTGGCGAATTTGCGCCAGCGATCGCCGGGCATCTTGTTCCACAGGCTGCCCTTGCCATGAACGACCTCGTCATGGCTGATCGGCAGGACGTATTTTTCCGACCAGGCATAGACCATCGGAAAGGTCAGCTCGCCGTGATGCCATCCACGATGGACCGGATCGCGCTCGATGTACTGGAGCGTGTCGTGCATCCAGCCCATGTTCCATTTGTATTCGAAGCCCAAACCGCCCTCGGCCACCGGCGCGCTGACGCCCGGCCACGCGGTCGATTCTTCGGCGATGGTCATGGCGCCGGGGCAGCGCTCGGCGACCGCCTCGTTCATCGCCTTGAGAAAGGCGACGCTTTCGAGGTTCTCGCGTCCGCCATGGACATTGGGGACCCATTCTCCATGCTCGCGCGAATAATCGCGATAGAGCATCGACGCGACAGCATCGACGCGTAAACCGTCGATATGGAAGGTCTCGAGCCACCACATCGCGCTCGAAAGCAAGAAGCCTGAGACTTCGCGCCGCCCGAGATTGTAGATCAGCGTGTTCCAGTCTTGATGGAAGCCTTCCTTGGGGTCGGCGTGCTCGTAGAGCGGCGTGCCGTCGAATTGCGCCAGACCGTGGGCATCGGTGGGGAAATGGGCCGGAACCCAGTCGAGGATGACACCGATCCCCGCGCGGTGGCAGGCATCGACGAAACCGGCGAAATCGGCGGGCGAGCCGAACCGGGCTGACGGCGCGAATTGCGACAGCGGCTGATAGCCCCACGACCCGCCGAAGGGATGCTCCATGATCGGCAGCAATTCGATATGGGTGAACCCCATCTCCACCACATAGGGCACCAGCTTGTGAGCCAGGGCGTGCCAGTCGAGCGGACCGCCTTCGTCGTTCGTCATCCACGAGCCGGCATGAACTTCATAGGCTGCGATCGGGGCGTCCGGCGCATGCCGGTCCGCCCGTTCGTCCATCCAGTCGTCGTCGCTCCAGGTGAATTCGGGTGCAGGGGCGACGATCGAAGCGGTGCCGGGCGGCACCTGGGTTGCGCGGGCCAGCGGATCGGCCTTCTCGATCACATTGCCGTCGGCTCCGGCAATCTCGAACTTGTAAAGTTCGCCCGGACCGATCCGCGGGACGAACAATTCCCAGATGCCGGCGGAGTGCCGCAACCGCATCGGGTGGCGGCGTCCGTCCCACATGTTGAAGTCGCCGATCACGGATACCCTGCGCGCGTTTGGCGCCCACACCGAAAAGGCGACGCCCGACACGCCGTCCATCTCCTTGGGCTGCGCGCCGAATACGCGTGCCAGTTCGAGGTGGCGGCCTTCGCTGAACAGGTGAAGATCGTAATCGCCGATCACCGTACCAAACGAGTAGGGGTCTTCGGTCACTTGTTCCGCCCCACCCGGCCAAGTGATCCGCAGCGCGTATTCCTCGCCTTTTTTCTTGAGCTTTCCGGCGAACAGGCCCGGCGCCACCTCTTCCAGCGTTCCGCGCGGCGCGCCCTTCTTGCGGGTCACCAGCTCGACCTCCTGTGCCCCGGGCTGGAAGGTGCGCACGATCGTTCCTCCGGAGCCCTCGTGGGGGCCGAGCAACGCAAAGGGATCGTCGAGACGCCCCTCGAGCAAGGCGGCGGCGGCGGCTCCGAGCAGGTCTTCGGATGCGGTCATTCGGTTTCTCCGGAAAGCAGTTTCGCGGCAGCGCGCGCGAGACCGGCTGCGGGAACGCCGATCCAGTCGGGGCGGTTCGCCGCCTCATAGGCCACCTCATAGGCAGCCTTCTCGAGCACCAGCAGATCGAGCAGCGGGTCGTCCGCGCCGGTGTCGCTGCGGTAGCCTTCGAGGAAGGCGTCGACCGCGCGGCTGCGGAATATGGCCGCGCCTTCGTCGGCACGCGCCTCCCAAGTGTCGGCCCCCGCAGCACGCCCGCGTTCGGCCATGGCGGCGGCATAGTCGAAGGAACGCACCAGCCCTGCGACGTCGCGCAAGGGCAGATCCTTGGCGCGGCGTTCGGCGAGCGGACGGGTCGGCTCGCCCTCGAAATCGATGATCATCACATCGCTCCCGGTCACCAGCACCTGCCCCAGATGAAGATCACCGTGAATCCGCGTACGGCGACGGCCCTCGGCCCGCCGCGCGACCGCGCCAATCCGGTCGATCAGCGCGTCGCGATCCGTGTTGAGACGCTCCGCCAGCTTCGCTGTCTCCTCGTCCTGCGAGGCGCCGCGGAGCCGTTCGAGCGCGGTGTCGAATTCGCCCTTGATGCGCCCGCCCAGCTTGTCGGCCTGTTCGAGCGTCATTTCCTCCGGAGCGAACGCCGCTTCTTCGGTTTCGCGCGCGAGCACATCGTGCATCTCGCGCAGGCGACGCCCCAGATTGGCGGCGAAATTCTCGTAATTGCTGAAGCTCCAGTCGGTGTCGGTGGCCAGTCGTTCCAGCGCGCCCAGGGTCCACTGCCAGCCGTCGCCCTGATTGTAGACGAAGGCCTGCAGCAGCATGACCAGCGTCTCTTCGCCATCGGAAGCCCGTTTCACCGTACCGAACACGGGCGGCACATTGGCGAAGCCGTGCGTCACCAGATAATCGACCATTTCCGCATCGGGATGCGCGCCCGGCGCCAGCTTGCGCAGAAGTTTCAGCACCGCCTGCTGGCCCAGCACCATGGTGCTGTTGGATTGTTCGGCAGCGAGCCATTCGGGCTCGGCGTCGGGATCGAGATCGAAAGCTGCGGTCCTTTCGAAGCGCAGCTCACCGCCCTCGCTCTCCAGCTTTGCATTGTCGCGAATGCCGGCAACCACCGAGCGGGCGAATTCGCCGAGCGCAAAGCCATCGGTCAGCAGCCCGACATGGCGTTCGCGGCGAACCCGCGCGATCGCGAGATTGGATGCGTAGGGGCCGTGTTGCTGCCCCTCCCAGGCGATGCCCAGCGGCAGCGAATAGACCGCCGAGCCGGATCGGGTGGTCACCTTGACCTCACCCAGCAGCAGGTCCCTGGCGCCGGGCAAGGGGGTCAACCGCTGCAGCGCGACGGCGTTCACCGCCTCGTCCTTGGCGCCGAACCAGCGTCGGTGGGGGATGTAGTCGGGCAGGATATCGCGTTCGAGCACCTGACGGCTGTCCCCTTGCGCGACATCGGCCAGATCGGGCCGCAGCACGAAGGTGTGGCGCTCGACTTCGGCACCGGGGGCGGCGCTGGCCCAGTCGGGTGCCTGCGCCTCGTCGGTCAGCTCGAACCACAGGAAGCCATAGGGCGGCAAAGTGAGCAGATAGGGCAGCTTGCCCAGCTTGGGGAAGGTGGTGCCGCCGGTCAATTCGACCGGCACCCGCCCCTCGAATTCATGGAGGTCGAGTTCGACTGCCTGCGCGGTGCGAGAGAGGTTCGCCACGCACAATATGGTCTCGCCTTCATGCTGCCGCAGATAGGCGAGGATGCGGCGGTTGGCGGGCCGCAGAAAGGTCTGGCTGCCGCGCCCGAAAGTGTGGTGATCCTTGCGCACGGCCAACATGCGCTTGATCCAGTTGAGCAGCGAATGGCGGTCGCGTTCCTGCGCTTCCACATTGGCGGCCTCGTAGCCGTAGAGCGGGTCCTGGATCGGCGGCAGGGTCAGGCTGGCGGGGTCGGCCTTGGAAAAGCCGCCGTTGCGATCGGGCGACCATTGCATCGGCGTGCGCACCCCGTCGCGGTCGCCGAGGAAGATATTGTCCCCCATCCCGATCTCATCGCCGTAATAGAGCACCGGCGTGCCCGGCATCGTCAGCAGCAGCGCATTCATCAGTTCGATCCGGCGCCGGTCGCGCTCCATCAGCGGCGCGAGGCGGCGGCGGATGCCGAGGTTGATCCGCGCGCGGCGATCGGCGGCATAGGTGTTCCACAGATAGTCGCGCTCGGCATCGGTGACCATTTCGAGCGTCAGCTCGTCATGATTGCGCAGAAAGATCGCCCATTGCGCATCCTCGGGGATGTCCGGGGTCTGACGCATGATGTCGGTGATCGGAAAGCGGTCTTCCTGCGCCACCGCCATGTACATCCGCGGCATCAGCGGGAAGTGGAACGCCATGTGGCATTCGCTGCTGGTTCCGCCCGGCTCGCCGCCGAAATAGGCTTGCGTATCCTCGGGCCACATATTGGCTTCGGCCAGCAGCATCTTGCCCTCGTAATGCGCATCGAGATCGGCGCGGATCTTCTTCAGGACATCATGCGTCTCGGGCAGGTTCTCGTTGGAGGTGCCGTCGCGCTCGATCAGATAGGGGATCGCGTCGAGCCGGAGCCCGTCGATCCCCGCGTCGAGCCAGAAATGCATCGCCGAGAGCACCTCGGCGAGCACCTGCGGGTTTTCGAAGTTGAGATCGGGCTGGTGCGAATAGAAGCGGTGCCAGAAATAGGCGCCCGCTTCCTCGTCCCAGGTCCAGTTCGACTTCTCGGTGTCGAGGAAGATGATCCGCGTACCCGAATAGAGCTTGTCGTCGTCCGACCAGACGTAGAAATCGCGCTCCGGGCTGCCCGGCGGCGCCTTGCGCGCCGCCTGGAACCAGGGGTGCTGGTCGCTGGTGTGGTTGATCACCAGCTCGGTGATGACGCGGATGCCGCGCTGGTGCGCCGCCTCGATAAAGGCGCGGGCGTCCTCCATCGTCCCGTAATCCGACGAGACATCGCGATATTCGGCGATGTCGTACCCGTCGTCGCGACGCGGCGAGGGATAGAAGGGCAATAGCCAGATCGCGGTCACGCCGAGATCGGCGATATAGTCCAGCTTCTCCATCAGGCCCTTGAAATCGCCGATGCCGTCGTTGTTGGCGTCGAAGAAGCTCTTGACGTGGAGCTGGTAGATCACCGCATCCTTGTACCAGTAGGGATCGTCGGAGCCGGTGATGGTGGCGGTGGAGGTGAGGGGCTGCTTGTCGGTCATGCCTGCACTCCCGGAGCGGAAATGCGCCACATGCGGAACGGTTCGTCGGGATCGAGACGGATGTGCTGGACCTTGCCGTGCCAGTCGAAGCGATAGCCGCCGAACAGGTCCTCGACCGCGACCGAGCCGTCGTCGGGGAGCCCGAACTCCCACAGCGGCACGTCGAAATGGCATTCCTGCGCATTGTGCGGATCGAGGCTGACCATCACCGCGATCATCTCGGTGCTGTCGCCGCCCTCGTTCCCTGCAGCTGGTGAAGGCTTGCCGTACCACAGCACATTGGGGTTGTCGGCGGCGTAGAACCGCGTGTTGAGGTGGGTCTGCAGCGCCTCGTTGTCACGCCGCAGCTGGTTGAGCCTCGTGATGTCCTCGACGATGTCGTTGTCGCTGCGCCATTGCCGGGGGCGGATCTCGAACTTCTCGGAATCGAGATATTCCTCCTTGCCGGGGCCGAGCGGCGTCGCGTCGCACAGTTCGAAGCCCGAATAGACGCCCCACAGGCCCGACAGCGTCGCCGCGAGCACTGCGCGGATACGATGCGCCGGACGCCCACCGGTCTGTAGGAAGCCGGGATTGATGTCGGGCGTGTTGACGAAGAAGTGCGGGCGGTAGAACTCGCGCGGCGCCTCGGTGGTCAGTTCGGTGATGTAGTCGATCAGCTCCTGCTTCTCGTTGCGCCAGGTGAAATAGGTGTAGGACTGGCTGAAGCCGATCTTCGCCAGGCGGTACATCATCGTCGGCCGGGTGAAGGCTTCGGACAGGAAGATGACCTCGGGGTGCTTCGCGCGCACCTCGCCGATCATCCATTCCCAGAAGGGCAGCGGCTTGGTGTGCGGGTTGTCGACCCGGAAGGTCTTCACCCCGTGATCGACCCACAGCAGCACCACATCGCGCAACGCCTCCCACAGGCCGGGCCTGGCATCCGGACCGTAGAAATCGACATTGACGATGTCCTGATATTTCTTCGGCGGGTTCTCGGCATATTTCATGCTGCCGTCGGGGCGCCAGGCGAACCAGCCGGGGTGCTCGGTCAGCCAAGGGTGATCGGGCGCGGCCTGAATGGCGAAATCGAGCGCAATCTCGAGCCCGTGCTCCGCCGCGGCAGCGACCAGCCGGTCGAAATCCTCGAAGGTCCCGAGCTCGGGATGGATGGCGTCATGGCCTCCCTCCGCGCTGCCGATCGCATAGGGGCTGCCGGGATCGTCCTGGCCCGGGGTCAGCGTGTTGTTGGGGCCCTTGCGATTGGTCCTGCCGATCGGATGGATCGGCGGGAAATACAGCGTGTCGAAGCCCATGTCGCGCACGCGCGGCAGATGGTCGATCACATCGGCGAATGTGCCGTGGCGCTGCGGGTCCTGCGTCATCGAGCGCGGGAACAGTTCGTACCAGCTCGAGAAGCGCGCCTCGAGACGCTCCGCATCGACCTTTTGCGGCGCAGAACACAGCGCATGAGGGCGGGTATCGGCGTCTCGCATCGTTTGCGCCAGAGCTTCGTCGAGCAACACCGCCGCGCGGCTGTCGCCGCTGGCCTTGTCGAGGGCTGCAAGCTTGCCTTTGAGTGCCGAGGCGATCTTGCCCTTGGCGGTGCCCGCCGCCTGCTCGACAAGAGCCCTGCCCTCGGCTTCGTCGACCGGCTGAGCCACGCCCGCGGCCAGCTTCTTCGCGAAATCGCGCCGGAAGCCGCCGAACGCGTCGAGCCAGCCTTCGACGACATATTCATGCGGCCCCATCCGCTCGAGCGCGAAATCGGCGCTCCAGCGATCATTCGGCAATTGCGTCATGGCTTTGCGCTGCCAGGATTTGTCGCCCACCCTGCGCCAGCGCAGTTCGGCTGCGAGCTGTTCATGGCCATCCGCGTAGATCGTCGCGGTCACCGTCACGGTGTCGCCGACCACGCGCTTGGCCGGGAATTCGCCGCCTGCGACGGTAGGGGTCAGGTCCTCGAGAACGAGACGATCGCGATCGTAAAACTGGACGTGGGAGCTGCTTTTGCCCGCCGCTTTCGCTGCACGAGACGTGGTGGTTGCTTTGCGTGCGGTCATCGATGCCCAACATCTTGTCGAAAGGTGGCTGCCAGAGGCCGGGAGGTGTCCAGCCTTCTGTTCACCAACACATTTCGAAGACGCATCGTTCCAAGAGGCATGACAGTATCGGGCTGGCGGAGCGGCCACGCAGCGTTCGCAATGAGGAAACGGGCCGTCTCCTCAGTCGGATGCGGGCTCCGACAAGGTTCGACCCTGGTACTTCAGCGTCGAAGTCAGGGCGATGCGAACGCCTCCAGGCCCGATACGGTAATCGTCCGCTCCCCGCCGAACTCCTCGCGCACGGATATGAGACCCTGACGCTCCAGATGATCGAGCAGGCGACGGATACGGCTTGGAGACGAACTGCCATAGACGCGCGCCACCTCATCCTCGTCCGGCATCGCACGCCCCTGCGCTGCCGCGGCGGCGATCGCGAGATATGGCGCCAGCACATCGTCCGGCACTTTTTCGGCGAGCCGTTCGATCGCCTCGCGAAGGGGCGCCTCCAGATAGCCCAATCCCGCGCTCGCATGAGCGAACGATCGGCGAAACCGCACCATGTCGATATGTGCGCTCGGCACGCCGCGCTGTCGGCAGCGCAGTGCGAACTCACGGTATAGTGCTGCGGACGACTGGAAGGTGGCACCTTCCTCGGCTGCAAGGTCGTGCACTACCCTCGCGACGCCGTCCTCGTCCGCGCCGCCAAGCGGCGGACCTGCATTCGAGGGAGGAGCGGCTGTCGCTTCCTCTGTTCGCACGGGCTCCCGATCTTCAAATCTCGCGCCTGCTCGACTGGAGATCTCTTGCTCGATATCCACCGATCGCGCGACAGGTCGCGCCGCCGGATGGACCGGCTCGGCCGCTTGCTGGGCCAGATCGTCGTGAAGAAGAGCCTCGAGCTCGTCGCCGCTGGCAACCGGCAGCGGCGCGAGTCCCTCCGCCGCATTCTTTGCGCCGGTGTGAACCGCCCCGATCTGGACAGCGACCGGGCGGCGGCTGATCGCCGGACCGAGCCCCAGGAACTGACCGCGTTGCAGATCGCGGATGCGCTCGGCCTGTCTGCGGTCCATCCCCAGCAGATCCGCCGCCCGCTGCATGTCGATGTCGAGGAAGGTGCGACCCATCAGGAAATTCGAGGCTTCGGCGGCGACATTCTTGGCCAGCTTGGCGAGCCGCTGCGTCGCGACGATGCCGGCAAGACCGCGCTTGCGACCGCGGCACATCAGATTGGTCATGGCCGCAAGCGTCAGGCGGCGCGCATCCTCCGCCAGCTCGCCGGCGGCGGCAGGGGCGAACATCTGCGCCTCGTCCACCACCACCAGAGCGGGATACCAGTGTTCGCGCGGAGCGTCGAACAGCGCCGAAAGGAACAGCGCCGCGCAGCGGATCTGCTGCTCGACCTCCAATTCGTCCAACATCAACACCACCGAGACGCGATGCTGGCGGACGCGCCCTGCCAGTGCTGCAATCTCGCTTGCGGAATGGGCGGCCCCGTCGATCAGGACGTGATCGTAGCGATCCGCGAGGCTGGCGAAATCGCCCTCCGGATCAATCACCACCTGCTGAACGATCTGCGCGCTTTGCTCGAGCAGTCGGCGCAGCAGATGCGATTTGCCCGATCCGGAATTGCCCTGCACGAGCAGCCGTGTGGCGAGCAATTCCTCCACATCGACAAAGGTGCTGCGGCCCTCCGAATCCGTACCGATCTCGATCTGCGCGCCCATGGCGCACGGGGATAGGTGCGTACCCAACCGACGCAAAGGTGCAGCAGCCACTTATCCAGCGGTTGCGCGCAGGCACCTTGCGCTGCCAGAGAGGCCAGCCGGTTTCCGCCCTTCCGCAACGAGGAGTCAGACGCGCACCATGGCAACCATCCCCAAACTCTACGGCCTGCCGCATTCGCTCTACACCGGGAAGGTCCGCAGCTATCTGCGCAAGCAGGGTATCGCCTATCGCGAGACGGCGCCCAGCGATCCGCATTTCACCCAGACGCTGGTGCCCAAGATCGGGCGCGTGATCATTCCGGTTCTCGAACTGGCGGACGGCGCAGTGGTGCAGGACACCGTCGATATCATCGATCACTTCGAACAGGCCGGCGTCCGCTATCCTGCCTATCCGGAGACGAAGCGCCAGCGCGCTGTCGCGCATCTGTTCGAACTCTATTCGGTCGTGAGCCTCACCCGCCACGCGATGCACTACCGCTGGTCCTATCTGGCGGAGCAGGAGGCGTTTTTGCGCGACGCCTTCAGCGCCGGCGGCGACCCCGAGCGTACCGCTTCGACGATGGCCCGGATGAGCAGCTATCTGCCGATGCTGGGCGTATCGCAGGAAACGATACCGGCAATCGAAGAAAGCTATCATCAGCTGCTTGCAGGGCTGGAGGCGCATTTCGCGGCCTATCCTTATCTGCTCGGCAGCCAGCCCTCGATCGGCGACTATTCGCTATTCGGACCGCTGTTCGCGCATCTCGGCCGCGATCCGGTCCCGCTGGCGATCATGCAACGCGAAGCTCCCAAGGTGTTTCGCTGGGTCGAGCGCATGCACGCGCCCGATCTCGACCTGGTGGAGTATGGCCAGACGGGCGGCGAAGGCGGTTTCGCGCCTGGTGACCGGATCCCCGCGAGCCTGGATCCGGTGCTCGACCAGATCGCGGCCGAACTGCTGCCGGGACTGACCGACCAGCTCGAAGTCATGTGTGCCCATGTCGCGAGCGGCGCCGCCCAGCCCGGTCAGCCTGTCACCGCCAAGCCGCATCAGCGGATTATCGGCCAGACCGAAACGTCTTTTCGGGGCATCCCTTACACCGGCGGCGTGCAGCCCTATACGTTCTTCCTGTGGCAAAGGCTGCGTGAGGCGGCAGACGGCAGCGATGCCGTTCACGAACTGTTTACCCGGCATCGCCTTTCGCCCCTGCTCGATTCGCAGCTCCCGATCCGGGTCGAGCGGGCCGACAATATCGAAAAATGGGGGGCTTTCACGAACTAGCGAGCGTTGCTGCCCGACTTCGCGGCTCGAGCTGCTTGTTTGCTTTTCCGCAGGCGGAACCTTCCAGCGCTTCTAGCCGTCAGTCCAGCATGCACAGCGCGCCGAAACCCAAGGAAATCTTCGACAAGGCTGCTGCGGAAGGGAAACGACGTCTCGACCAAAGCCTCGCGGCTCTCCTCGCCACGGGCTTCATCGCCGGCTTTACGATCATCTTCGGCAGCACCGCACAGGCGCTCATCCATTCGGCCGCGCAGCCGCAATTCGGCGAATTCGCCTCGGTACTCGGAGCGCTTGGCTTCGCAACCGGGGTTGTCTTCCTGATCATCGGCCGCGCCGAGCTCTTCAACGAGAACTTCTTCGATCCGATCGCCACGGCCTTCGAAGGAAAGGAACGCGACATTCCCAGGCGCATGGCGCGGCTGTGGGTGTTCACCTTCGTGCTGAACATTGTGGGCGGCACCATCCTGATCCTGGTCCTGTCGGTCGAAGGGGCCCTCCACGAGGGTGCTCGCCAATCGATAGCGTCCATGGCCTTGGAACTGGCCAACCGCGATCCCCTGGCGACCTTCGCGCGCTCGATCATCGGTGGAGCGCTCGTAGCCCTGCTCTCCTTCCTCGTAATCGCCGCTCAGAGCCAGGGCGCACGCGCGATGATGGCTTTCGCGGTCGGATTCATGCTCGCGCTGGGACCGTTCGAACACGTGGTGGTGTCAACGCTCCACATGCTGTTCGGCGTGTTCATCGGCGCCGATCTGGCAGCGCAGCATCTCGCAAAGGTCGCAGCGATCTCGCTCGCCGGCAATCTGGTGGGAGGGATCGGGCTGGTGACGCTGTCGCATGCCGCGCAGGCCCTGGCCGAAGATGGCGGCTAGGAACCTAGCCGCTTGCCCCTGCGCCGTTGCGACCTCGAACCGGTACGTTTGATCTGAATCATGGCATTCGATTTTCGCTGTGTCATACTGTCTGGCGCCCGCGAAACGCGCCGGCGCCGAAAATGACAATCCCCAGGTCGGCGAAAGAAACGCATCTCGATGATGAACATTGCAACCTTGACCATGAACCCGACAATCGACGTTTCCTTCGAAACCGACCGGGTGTTTCACACTCGCAAGATGCGGGGCCGCAACGAGTGCCACGCCCCGGGCGGCGGTGGGATCAATGTCGCGCGGGTCTTCGTCCGTCTCGGCGGCAATGCCCGGTGCTACTATCTCTCGGGCGGTGCGACGGGCGCGGCGCTCGATGGGCTCATCGATCTCCATCAGCTGGTACGGAGCCGCATTGCGATTGCGGGGGAGACCCGGGTGAGCACCTCGGTCTACGAGCGCGGTAGTGGCCACGAATACCGCTTCGTGACCGAAGGACCCACGGTTTCGCCCGGCGAATGGCAGGACTGCCTCGACCGCATCGGCGAAGTGCGCTGCGACTATCTGGTGGTGAGCGGATCGCTTCCCCGCGGTGTTCCCGAGGACTTTTACGCGCAAGTGGCGGATCGCGCGAACGAGCGGGATATTCGCGTCGTCCTCGACAGTTCCGGACGGGGCCTTGCGGGGGGTCTCGCCGGTCGGGGGATATACCTAGTCAAACCGAGCATCGGTGAATTGCGCAGTTTGACCGGTCGGGATCTTGCCAGCGACGAGACGATCGCCGAGGCCGCGAAGGGGATTGTCGATCGCGGCGAAGCGGAGCATGTGGCGGTGACCATGGGCCGCGACGGCGGACTGCTGTGCAACGCTTCGGGCGTGCTGCGACTGCCGGCGGTGCCCATCAAAGCTGCGAGTACCGTGGGCGCGGGCGACAGCTTTCTCGCAGCCATGGTGCACTCCCTGGCGAGCGGTCAGGCCCCCGGCGACGCCTTTCGCTTCGGTCTTGCGGCAGGCGCTGCCGCCGCCCTAACTCCGGGAACGGATCTGGCGCAGCCAGACGAAATCCGGCGGCTGTTCGCGGATAGCGGTGCTTCCTCTGCCCGGTGAGAGGACTCCTTGATCGTGGCGTGTCCGGCCCGCGCAGTTCCAGCCTGCCAATCGTTCTCCGCCGCAGAAGAGGGATAGCACGACGATGGTGAGACAAGCCCTGTGGCACGCCCGCACTGCCGAGGAGGTGATCGAGACGCTAGATGCCGATCGTGCGGGCCTGACCAGCGAGGCGGTTAAGACCCGGCTCGACATCCATGGCCCCAACACCTTGCCGGAAGCGAAATCGGTCTCTCCGCTGCTGCGCTTCCTGAGCCAGTTCAACAATCCTTTGATCTACTTCCTGCTTGCCGCAGCGCTGGCCGCCTTTTTGCTCGACCATGCAATCGATGCCGCGGTCATACTCCTCGTGGTGCTGGTGAACGCCACTGTCGGTTTCGTGCAGGAAGGGCGCGCGGAGCAGGCGCTGAGCGGCATGCGCGGTCTCATTTCTCCGCATGCCAAGGTGCTGCGCGAAGGCGAGAAACGCGAAGTCGACGTCGCCGAGCTCGTGCCAGGGGACGTAGTCGTGATCGAAGCCGGAGACCGCGTTCCGGCAGATCTGAGACTTCTTCGCGCGCGCAGCCTCGCCATCGAAGAGGCGGCGCTCACGGGAGAATCCGTTGCCGCCGAAAAGGGCGAGGAGCCGGTGGTCGAGGGCGCCTCGCTGGGCGACCGCACCTCGATGGCGTTTTCGGGCACACTGGTTGCGCGTGGCCAGGCAACCGGAATGGTCGTGGCGACCGGGAGCAATACCGAAATCGGCAAGATCAGCGGAATGCTGCAGCAAGTGCCGACGCTCGTGACGCCGCTCCTGCGGCAGATCAATTCCTTCGCCCGCCTGCTGACCCTGGTAATCCTTGTCTTCGGCGCGGCGCTGTTCGCTTTTGCAGTCCTGGTGCGCGGTTTTGAGTGGGTCGACGCGCTGATCGCCGTTGTCGCCGTGGCCGTGGGGGCAATCCCGGAAGGGCTGCCCGCGGTCATCACAATCACGCTTGCCATCGGCGTTCAGCGGATGGCCGCGCGCCGCGCCGTGATACGCAAGCTGCCGGCGGTGGAATCGCTTGGTGCCACCAGCGTGATCTGCACCGACAAGACGGGTACGCTGACCCGCAACGAGATGACCGTGGCCCGCCTGCTGACCGGGGATCGCGAATATACCGTCAGCGGTATCGGCTATGCGCCGGAAGGCGAAGTGACGCCAGTCGAGGGCTCGCCGGACGATGCCGAGACGCCGCGCGATCTGATCCGCTGCGGCGCGCTGTGCAACGATGCGCGGCTGGTGGAGGACGGTGGGCAATGGGGCGTCGCGGGCGATCCGATGGAAGGTGCGCTGCTCGCGCTCGCCGCCAAGGCCGGTCTGGAAACAGAAGGGCTGCAGCGCGACTGGCAACGACTGGACGAAATCCCGTTCGATGCATCCTATCGCTATATGGCCACGCTGCACCGGACACCCGGCGGCGACCGCGTCGCTTTCATCAAGGGTGCGCCCGAGGCGGTGCTGGCGCTGTGCGGCGACGAAGCTCGGGCAGTGGACTGGCAAGCCCTGGTCGAACGCTCGGCTTCAGACGGCGAACGCCTGCTCGGTTTTGCGATGTTGCCGGTCGGCGAGGGCGCCGAGCACATTGGGCATGGCGATCTGGCAGGTGCGCAGATGCTCGGGCTGATGGGCTTCATCGATCCACCGCGCGAGGAAGCCAAGCGGGCGATCGCCGAGTGCCGTTCTGCCGGCATCGCCGTCAAGATGATCACCGGCGATCACGCTGCGACAGCCGGGGCGATCGCGCGCCAGCTCGAACTCGCCGATGATCCGCAGGCACTCACCGGTGCGCAGATCGAGGCGATGGATGACGACGAACTCTCCCGTTGCGTACCCGAGGTTGCGGTCTTCGCGCGCGCCAGCCCCGAACACAAGCTCAGGATCGTGCGGGCACTCCAGGCGCACGGTCATATCGTCGCGATGACCGGAGACGGGGTCAACGACGCGCCCTCGCTCAAGCAGGCCGACGTCGGGACCGCTATGGGTGTCACCGGCACCGAGGCGGCGCGCGAGGCCTCGGAGATGGTGCTGCTCGACGACAATTTCGCTTCGATCGTTGCCGCCGTGCGCGAGGGGCGCACTGTCCATGACAATATCCGCAAGGTTATCGCCTGGACGCTGCCCACCAATGGCGGCGAGGCGATCGTCGTCATCCTCGCCATCCTCGCCGGATTCACGCTGCCGCTAACCGCCACCCAAATCTTGTGGATCAATCTCGTCACCGCATCCACCCTCGGGCTGGTGCTGGCATTCGAGCCGTCGGAGCCCGGTGTCATGGACAGGCCGCCGCGCCAGCGCGACGCCTCGCTGCTGACCGGATTGCTGTTGTGGCGCATCGTGCTGGTATCGACGCTGTTCGCAGCTGCCGTACTGCTCGTTTTCTTCGGTGTGCAGGCACAAGGCTCCAGCGTCGAGACGGCACGGACGATGGCCGTCAACATGCTGGTGGTGGCGGAGATCTTCTACCTGTTCAACGTGCGCTTCCTGCACATGCGATCGGCAACACTCAAGGGAGCGCTCGGAACCAAACCCGTGCTGATTGCTCTAGCGGTCGTCGTCGCGGCGCAGCTCGCCTTCACCTATCTGCCGTTTCTGCAGCGCGTGTTCGACACAAGGCCGCTGAGCCTGGCGCAGGGCGCAGCTATCATCGGTCTCGGAGCAGGCCTGTTCCTCATCCTCGAAGTGGAGAAGTCGATCGTGCGGCGCCTTCAGCGCGGGCAGTCGGATCGCAGTACGACCCGCTCATAGACTCCGCTTGCTCGACCTTGCGCCTGTCGGCTTGGGTTTCGCCGCGGTCACTGCGCAGTGTAGCCGCCGTCGATCACGAGCTCGCTGCCGGTGACGAACTTCGCCTCGTCGGAAGCCAGATAGAGGATACCCGCCGCGATATCGTCCGGCTCGCCGACATGGCCGATCGGATGGCGCTCATCGAGGCTGCTGCGGAACGCCTCTACATCCTCGCCGGACCGACGCGCCAGATCCTCGACCAGCGGCGTCCAGATGAAGCCCGGATGCACCGAATTCACCCGGATTCTTTCCTTCGCGTAGGTCAG
The DNA here is from genome assembly GCF_030717865.1 of Qipengyuania benthica. Classification (NCBI taxonomy): domain Bacteria; kingdom Pseudomonadati; phylum Pseudomonadota; class Alphaproteobacteria; order Sphingomonadales; family Erythrobacteraceae; genus Qipengyuania; species Qipengyuania benthica. Next base: position 241,996 of record NZ_JAVAIL010000003.1, read on the forward strand.
TGCGTCGGTCTTGGTCATCAGTCGCACGGCGCCCTTCGATGCATGATAGGCCGGAATATCCTGGGCGCTGATGATGCCGTAGATCGATGAAAGATTGACGATAGCCCCGCCGCCCGCGCGGCGCAGGTGGGGGATAGCGTGCTTGGTGCAGAAGAACACACCCCGCACATTGACGTTCATCACCTCGTCCCATTCCTCTGCGCTGAGTTCGTCGGTCGCCTTGTTCTCGCCGGCGATTCCGGCGTTGTTGACGAGGATATCCAGCTTGCCGAATTCGTCCGCGACTTCGCCCAACACCCGCTTCACCGCGCCTTCGTCGGTGACGTCCAGGTTCCAGTAGTGCGCCCTTCCCCCACCCGACTCAATGCTTTGGGCAAGCCGCTCACCATCTTCGTCGAGAATGTCGGCGATCGCGACTGCGGCGCCCTCGCGCGCCATCATTGCGCAGGTGGCAGCACCGATCCCATGCGACCCGCCGGTGACGATTGCGACCTTGTGTGCCAGACGCGCCATCGTTGTGCCTCTCTTCGGACCCTGTTGCAGCAGAATGAAACGCGGCACCTCTAGAGCTTCGTTCGCTTGCAGGTGCGCCGGGAATTCGACGGGAATTCGACGGGAATTCGAGCTGAGAACGCCGTGGTCTGGTCGTTGTTCCGAGGTTAAACTGCTCAGAGGCGGAACTCTCGTGGATAGATGCAGGTTGACCGATTGATAGCGCGCCCGCACGATGTGGGTATCCGTCAAGAGATCCAAACAGCATGATCGCCTCGAGCAGAAGCAATGAAAAGGCGCACGGAGCGCCTGAATCGGATAAGTCCAGGTTCGGGTCTGCTGCGGTGTTGCGCGCTTTCATCTTCGACATGGACGGCGTTGTCACAAACACCGCAGTCGCTCACTTCACCTGCTGGAAGGAGGTCTTCGACGGCTTGCTTCGCAGCCGCTCCGGCGACGATTTCGTGGGCGACGATTTCAGGGACGACGCTCCGGGGGGCGACAATCTTGGAGCGTTCACCCGCCGGGACTATCTCGATCATGTCGACGGCATCCCCCGCCTGGCAGGAATTCGCGCCTTCTTAGAGTCCCGCGAAATCGACCTGCCCGAAGGCGAGGAAGGCGACCGAACTCCTGCGACGGTTCGGGGCCTCGGCTTCCTGAAGAACCAGTGCTTCGATCGGTGGCTCGCTCAGAACGAAGTGCCGACGTTCGAGGACACCCGCGCCCTGATCGATGTGCTCAAGGCGAACGGTGTCACGGTCGGGATTTTCTCCGCGAGCCGGAACGCAAATCGAGTGATCGAGAGCGCCGGACTGGGAGGATTTTTCGACGCCATCGTCAGCGGCGATGATGCCGAGGAGCAAAACCTCGCCGCCAAGCCCGATCCGGCGATGCTGGTGGAGACCGCGAGGCAGCTCGGAATCGAGCCGCGAGAAACCGCCGTCGTCGAGGATGCGCTTGCAGGAGTCGAGGCCGGATCGAGGGGGCGCTTCGCCCTGACGGTGGGAATCAACCGCCAGGAGGACCATGCCGACTCGCAGCGGCATGCGCTCCGCGCCCATGGTGCCGACCTCGTCGTGCGCGACCTGCGCCGGCTGCTCACTGCCGATGGTTCGGGTCTCAGGACGGTCGGCAATCTTCCGGCGGTGTGGGATCGGCAGGACGAGCTGGTGTCGCAGATCGGCAGCCGTCCGCTTGCTGTCTTCCTCGATTACGACGGCACGCTGACCCCGATCGTGCGGAACCACCGCAAGGCGCATATCTCCGACAAGATGGTCGAGGCGGTCGCGCAGCTCGCAGAACAGTGTCCGACGGCGATCATCAGCGGGCGCGACCTCGATGACGTTCGCGACCGGGTCGGGCTCGACAGCGTATTTTATGCCGGCAGCCACGGCTTCGACATCGCCGGTCCCGGCGGCTTGAAGATGCGGCCCGAGGGGGCGGAGAAATTCCTGCGACCGATCGCGGAAGCCGAGCAGGACCTCAGGCGCGCCATCGAGGGTATCGACGGCGCCGAGGTCGAGCGAAAGACTTTCTCGATCGCAGTCCATTTCCGGAACGCAGCCGAAGAGGACGTCGAGCGGCTCGAGAGCGCGGTGGACGAAGTCGTCGGCCGCCACGCCGACCTGCGCAGGAGCAGGGGAAAGAAAGTCTTGCAGGTCGAGCCGCGTGCCGAGTGGAACAAGGGAAAGGCGATCGAATGGCTGCTCGCCAACACCCGCCTCGGCGAACGCGATGCGCTGCCGCTCTACATCGGCGACGATATCACCGATGAGGATGCCTTTGCAGCTCTTGCGGACGACGGAATTTCGATCGTCGTCAAGGATGGCGGGTACATCACAACGGCCGACTATGCACTCGAGAATAGCGCAGACGTCGGCCGCTTCCTGGTGTGGCTGAGCGAATGCGTGGAGAAGCAGGCCCGATGACGGCCTGGTCCCTCGTCTACCCCGACTACATCCCGGCGCAGGAGGGTCTGCGCGAAACCCTATGCGCCCTGGGCAATGGCTACATCGTCTCGCGCGCCTGCGCGCCGGACAGCTTCGCGGATGACGTGCATTACCCAGGCACCTATCTCGCGGGAGGCTACGATCGGCTGGTGTCGAGCGTGGGCGACCGGGAAATCGAGAACGAGGACCTCGTCAATCTCCCCAACTGGCTGCCGCTGATGCTGCGTATCGGCGATGGCGAGTGGATCGGCCCGGACTCAGTGGAGCAGCTCGGCTATCGTCAGGAACTCGACCTCAAGACGGGCGTGCTATCCCGCGTGCTGCGGTTTCGCGATGCGGACGGAAGGGTAACGCGCTGGGACGAGCGACGCATCGTCTCGATGCACGATCCCCATCTCGCGGCGATGAGCGTGCGCGTGACACCGGAGAACTGGTCGGAGACGCTGACCTTGCGTTCGGCGATCGACGCCAGCGTCATCAACTGGGGCGTGGAGCGCTACCGCGCGCTCGAGGGACGCCATCTGGAGACACTCGACAGTCGCTGCGAAGAAAGCGGAGTGATCTCTCTGCGCACCCGCATGGTCCAGGCGCGCCACGAGATCGCGCTTGCCGCTCGCAACGATGTGAAATTGGAGGGAGCGCATATTGCGCCTGCGCGCACCGAGACTCTGCCCGACATGGTTGCGCAGGAGTTCGAGATCGAGGCGCGCGAGGGTCGATCCATCAGCATCAGCAAGATCGCGGCCTATTTCAGCTCGAAAGACACCGCGACGACCGAGCCGCTGCAGGAGGCGGTCGCTCACGTCCAGCATGCGCCGGGCTTCCACGAACTCTGCCAGCAGCATGTAGAAGCCTGGTCGCACCTTTGGGAGCAGTGCGATATCGAGCTCGAGAGCACGTCGAACGACGAGGCGCAGCGCAAGCTGCGCCTGCATATTTTCCACTTGCTCCAGACTGCCTCGGCGCATTCGGTGGACAGAGACGTTGGGGTGCCGCCGCGCGGCTGGCATGGCGAGGCCTACCGGGGTCACATCATGTGGGACGAGCTGTTCATCTTCCCCTATCTGACGCTGCGGATGCCGTTCCTGACGCGCGCACTCCTGGGCTACAGGTTCCGCCGGCTCGACGAGGCACGCCGCGCCGCGCGCGAGGCTGGTTTGAAGGGGGCGATGTTCCCCTGGATGAGCGGTTCGAACGGGCGCGAGGAAAGCCAGCGCATCCACTTGAACCCCCGTTCGGGGCGCTGGATTCCCGACAACACCTGGCGCCAGCGGCATATCGGCGCCGCGATCTGCTACAACATCTGGGAGTATGTCGAGGCCACCGCGGACCGGGACTTCCTGCGCGATTTCGGGGCCGAGCTGTTCTTCGAGATCGCCCGCTTCTGGTCCAGCCTGGCTCAAAAGCGCCCGGACGGACGCTACGGCATACGCGGCGTGATGGGGCCCGACGAATTTCACACCGCCTACCCGGGTGCCGACCCCGAAACAGCGGGCGGCGTCGACAACAACGCCTACACCAATCTGATGGTGTCGTGGCTGCTGACGCGCGCGTTCGACGTGCTGGACCTGATTCCGAGCGACCAGCGCCGCCGGCTCTGCGAGAAGCTGGACCTCACCGAAGACGAACTGACGCGCTGGAACGAGGTGAGCCGCAAGCTGTTCATACCGATCCAGGACGACGGGATAATCGCCCAGTTCGAGGGCTATGAGAATCTGAAGGAGTTTCCCTGGGAGGAGTTTGGCGAAAAATACGGCGACCTTCAGCGGCTCGACCGCATCCTCGAGGGCGAAGGAAAAGATCCCAACGACTACAAGGTCTCCAAGCAGGCCGACCTGCTGATGATCTTCTATCTGTTCAGCCGCGAGGAGATCGAACTGATCTTCGACCGACTCGGCTATGAATTCACGCCGGACATGATCTGGCGGAACATCCAGTATTACATGGAGCGAACTTCGCACGGCTCGACTTTGAGCTGGCTGGCGCACGCTTGGGTGCTGGCACGGGCCGACCGGCAACGCTCCTGGCAACTGGCGCTGAAGGCGCTCGATAGCGACGTCGGCGACCTCCAAGGAGGAACGACCGCCGAGGGCATTCATCTCGGCGCGATGGCCGGCACCGTCGATCTGATCCAGCGCTGCTACACCGGACTCGAGACTCGCTCCGGAGCGCTGATGCTGAACCCTCGCCTGCCCGAGCAGGTGGAGCGGCTCGTGACGACGGTGCATTATCGCCGCCAGATCCTCGATCTCGAGATCACCCAGGAGAGACTGACCGTCTCGAGCCGGGTGATGACCGCCCATCCGATCACGGTCACCTATCGAGGCGAGAGCCGCGAGATGAGCCCCGGACAGTCCTTCGTCTTCGTCCTGGTTCCGGAAACGAAGCCCGACCGGAACATCCGCGAGCACGGGCAGAGGCGCGTCCGCGAGGGCTCTACACCGGTACAGCAGGAGGAAATTGCACCATGAACGAGACGGAACTTGTTCTGCAACTTGCCGAGTTGAATCGGCAGGACGGCGACCGGGTGGGCGGCAAGAATGCTTCGCTGGGCGAGATGATCGGAAACCTGCGCGACTCGGGCATTCGCGTACCCGGCGGCTTTGCCACGACCGCGGCCGCCTACTGGCGTTATGTCGAGGCCAACGGGCTCGAGAAGCCCATCGCCGAGCAGATCGGCCAGCTAAAGGACGACTTGAGCAATCTCCATCAGGTCGGCGAGGCGATCCGGCGGAAAATCCGCGAGGGCGGCTTTCCGCCCGATCTGGAGGAAGCCATACGTTCGTCCTACCGCGCGATGGGCGAGAAGGGACCGGCCAAGGTCGCCGTGCGTTCCAGCGCCACTGCCGAGGACCTGCCGGAGGCCAGCTTCGCGGGCCAGCTCGAAACCTTTCTCAACGTGGAGGGCGAGAGCGCGTTGCTGGATGCCTGTCGCAATTGCTACGCCTCGCTCTTCACCGACCGCGCCATCAGCTATCGCGAGAATCACGGCTTCGATCATCTGGATATCGCCCTGTCGGTGGGCGTGCAGCGAATGGTCCGATCGGACCTCGCCTCCTCGGGTGTCATGTTCTCGATCGACACCGAGACGGGATTCCCGCGTTCCGTCCTGATCACCGGCGCCTGGGGTCTGGGCGAGACGGTGGTGCAGGGGATGGTCGATCCGGACGAGTTCCAGGTGTTCAAGCCGCTGCTCGACCGGCCCGAATTCAAGCCGATCATCGAGAAGAAGGTCGGCGCCAAGTCCCAGAAGATGGTTTATGGAAACAAGGCGGCGACCGAGCTGGTCGAAACCGCTCCGGAGGAGCGACGCCGCCTGGTGATCGATGACGACGAAGTCCTGACGCTGGCGCGGTGGGCGACGATCATCGAGCGCCATTACGGCCTGCCGATGGACATGGAGTGGGCCAAGGATGGCGAAACGAACGAGCTCTTCATCGTCCAGGCCCGCCCGGAGACGGTGCAGTCGCGCCGCGAGGCGGGACAGCTGAGGTCGTACAGTCTCAAGAAGAAGGGCAAGGTGCTGGTCTCGGGAGTGGCCATCGGCGATGCAATCGCCACAGGACCCGTGATCCGGCTGGATAGCCCCGACGAGATCGAACGGTTCGAGACCGGCGCGATCCTGGTCACCGGCATGACCGATCCCGACTGGGTTCCGATCATGAAAAAGGCCGCAGCCATCGTCACCGATCACGGCGGGCGAACCAGCCACGCAGCCATCGTCAGCCGGGAGCTCGGTCTGTCGGCGATCGTCGGCACCGGCGACGCCACGAAGACGTTCGAGAATGGCCAGGCGGTCACCGTATCCTGCGCCGAGGGAGACGAGGGCCGGGTCTACGAAGGAGCGCTCGAATTCGAGGTGACCGACATCGACCTCTCTGAAATACCCGAGACGCGGACCAAGGCGATGGTGAACCTCGCCAATCCCGCGAGCGCCTTTCGCTGGTGGCGTCTTCCGAGCGACGGGGTCGGTCTGGCACGGATGGAGTTCGTCATCTCCAACCACATCAAGGTGCATCCGATGGCACTCGTCCGCTTCGACGAGGTCGAGGACGAGGACGACCGCAAGCAGATCGAGGAGCTGACCCGGGGCTTCGAGACCAAGACCGACTTTTTCGTCGATACGCTTGCCCGCGGCATTGCGCGAATTGCGGCCGCGCACCATCCGAACCCGGTCATCGTTCGGATGAGCGATTTCAAGACCAACGAGTATGCCGATCTTCTCGGCGGTGAAGCCTTCGAGCCGAAGGAAGAAAATCCGATGCTGGGGTGGCGCGGGGCCAGCCGATACTATCATCCGGATTATCGCGAGGGCTTCGCGCTCGAATGTCTGGCGATCCGCCGGGCCCGCGAAGAGATCGGGCTCGACAACATCGTGATGATGATCCCGTTCTGCCGCACGCCCCAGGAGGCAGATCGAGTCCTCGAAGAGATGGCCAAGCATGGCCTGATGCGGGGCAAGGCGGGGCTCGAGGTCTACGTGATGGCCGAGCTACCCTCGAACGTGCTGCTCGCCGATAAGTTTGCCACCCGTTTCGACGGCTTCTCGATCGGCTCGAACGACCTGACGCAGCTGACGCTCGGGATCGATCGCGACAGCGACCGGCTCAGCTCGCTATTCGACGAACGGAACGAGGCGGTGACGAAGACGATCGCCGAGCTGCTCGCCGCAGCGAAACGCACCGGAACGCACACCGGGATCTGTGGTCAGGCGCCCAGCGACCACCCCGAGTTCGCCCGCTTTCTGGTCGAACACGGCATCGATTCGATCTCGGTCACTCCCGACAGCTTCCTACGCGTGAAGCAGCAGATCGCAATGGCCGAGGCCGCTCTCGCGGGGGAGCGGACCTAGGGGTTCCGGTGAGGGCGGGAGATGGCCATGAGACCCATAGTCCTACCGATGCGAAAACAATCTCGGGATGGGCGGCCTTTTGGCTGGAGGTTCCACGCCTCTACGGCTGGGTGTCCTCCTCGACCTCGGCGCTAGGCAAGGACAAACGGCAGACCAGCCCCTCGGGTCGGTAGTCGATCAGGACCTCGGCTTGGAACGTCCTTCCGACGACTTGCTTGATCAGGCTCGTGCCAAAGCCCTGCCGCTCGGGCGGCTTCACCAGGGGGCCTCCTGTTTCCCGCCACTCGATCAGAAGCAGGTGCTTGCCCTGTTCGACGGAGCGCTCCGATGTCACGGTTACGCGGCCCTGCGGGTGGCTGAAGGCGCCATACTTGATCGAATTCGTTCCCAATTCGTGAAAAGCCAGGGCAAGAGGCTGAACCGCAGTTGAGCGCAACGACACTTGTTCGCCTTTTATATTAATGTTCGTCCCGTCTGCGTTGCGATATTGTCCGAGTTCGGCATCCAACAGATCAGCCAGGCTGATGCTATCCTGAACGCCCCGCTCCATAAATGACTGCGTTCCGGCCAGGACCTTGATCCGCTCCTGCAGCGAGCTTTCGAGTTCGGTAACGCTCGTACTGTTCTTGGCGCTGAGCCAAACCAAAGCACTGAACACTGTAAACAGGTTCTTGATACGGTGGTCCATCTCCTGGGCGACGGCCTCGCGCTGCTCCTCCAGGTCTTTGCGCAGGGTGATGTCCCGGTGAACCACGGTCAGAACCGTTCTGCCGTCGACAAACCGCCGCGAGAGCGCTGCCTCGCCCGGGAACTCCTCGCCATTCTTCCGGCGGCCCCAGACTTCACGCTGGTGACCCATGAGCCGGCCTTCGACGTCCTCTTCCGAGCCAAACTGCTTAACCTGTCGAACGTGCGCGTCTCTGTAGCGCTCCGGTAGCAGCATCTCCACTCGCTGCCCCAGCACCTCGGCCGCACTGTAGCCGAAGCACCGTTCCGCAGCCGCATTGAAGAAAAGCATGCGCCCCTCTTCGTCGGTGCAGATCACCGGATCCGCAACGATCGCCAGAACGTCGATATCGATCGGCGTCCTCCCGGATTGCGCCGACGGGGAGAACAGCAAGGTGTCTTGTGCTTCTTCACTCATATCGGTGCATCCGCGTTCAGATAGGCTGGCTCGAAATGCGCAAGACTCGCAAGTCTCTGACCGGCGAAAAGCCCGGCAAAAAGCGACGCTTGCGTCATTCAAGAGCATTCGATTCAGGTCGCAAAGCTACTGCACGCGCCTGCACGCTCCTGTTGAGGTGAGCGGGAGCCACGCCCCTGATTTCGGCGTGAGCTCCGCTACGTCCGCTACTGTAACAGGATGGGCCGGATAAGCACACTCTTCGATCGGATCAGCTCGGGTCGAAAATGCTTCGCGAAAGGAAAAGCGTTCCTAACCGCCGCAAGTCAGGCGAGGACGCCGGGCATCCACGCTTCCTGCCTCGCAGATGGCGAACCGCCCAGGCAAGGGTCGAACGCGGCTGACCGACAACCCGGCGCAATTGAAAGGCCAGCGGAAACTGCGGGCGTCGGGTCGCAGCGGTCGTGGATCGCCCGACGATGATTCGGTGGATGGCGCTCAGAAGCTACCAGTAAGGCGCGACCGCCCAATACTCGTACACGCGAGTCTGATAGCCGCGATCATATTGTTGATCGCGATCGTCGTCTCGATGAGTGGGGGCGTTGCGGAGTTCGTCTTCGGTCACGTCGAGCTTGTAGCCGCCCACCTGCGTATCGTAATCGAACTTCTCCCAAGGGAGGCTGTGAAGCTCGCCACCCATTCCCAGGAAGCTGCCGACTGCGATCTCCACGTCGCGTGCCTGACCGCTCAATTTGTCTATCATCACCCTGCGGACGGTGCCGATTTTTTCGCCCGTTGCACCGTAGACGCTGGTGCCTTCCACTCGATCGCTTGCGATCACGGAATGGTCATTGGTCCTGGCATCCGACATGGCTTCTCTCCTCGCGCACAAACTACGGAAAATGAGGCGCCACCTGCCTGGAGCGGATGCTCCTCATGCGACCAACGTGTGCGGCGACGGTTTGTGCCCTGCCCGGTCGTCGATCTCAGATCATGCCCCTGGCCATGTCGGCGATGGGATCTCCCGGCGGTCCGCCATTGGCAGCGAGTTCGCGGAAGGCGCGGTTCTGCGACATAAAGACCTTGCCGTTGAGCTCGTCGACGAAGTGCGTCCGCTTCAGCCGGTCCATCACCGGCCCCTTCACCTCGGACAGGTGGAGGCCGATTCCGCCATCGGCCATGCGGTGGTTGATCGCTTCCAGGCTCTCGAGGCCCGAAGCGTCGATCTCGTTCACCGCGCTGCACATCAGGATCACGTGGCGAACCGCGGGCCGGTCGGCGACTTCCTCCAGCACGTATTCTTCCAGCCAGCGGGCGTTGAGATAGGTCAGGCTCTCGTCGATGCGGATCGAGAGGACGTGGGGCACGGTGAAAACCTTGTGCCGCTCCACGTTGCGGAAATGCTCGGTCTCGGGAACGCGGCCCACGATCGCGGCATGGGGACGGCTTGCACGCCACAGGTAAAGCAGCAGACCGACCGCCACCCCGGCGATCACGCCCAGCTCCACTCCGGCAAGCAGGGTGATGACGATGGTGACGAAATGGGCGGCAAAATCCGCTTTCGAATAGCGCCAGAGCTGACCCGGTGTCTTGAGATCGACCAGGCTCAGCACGGCGACGATGATCGTGGCGGCCAGCGTTGCGATCGGCAGGCTGAACAGCAGGGGCGTCAGGAACAGGCCGGCAAGCGCAATCCCTACCGCGGTGTAGGCTCCCGCCGCCGGGGTCTCTGCCCCCGCATCGAAATTGACCACCGAACGGGCGAAGCCGCCGGTGACCGGGTAGCCGCCCGAAAACGCGCTGGCGACGTTCGCTGCACCCAGACCGATCAGCTCCTGGTTCGGAGCGATCCGCTGGCGCCGCTTGGCAGCAAGGGTCTGCGCCACCGAAACGCTCTCGACGAAGCCGATGATCGAGATGAGCAGCGCCGGCACCCAAAGCCGCCCGATCAGCTCGAGATCGGTCGAAGGCACCGCAAATGGCGGCAGGCCCTGGGGGATCGCCCCGACGAGGTTCACACCCCGCGCGCCGAGATCGAACATGATGACCGCAACGATCGTGAGGATCACCGCCACCACCGGTCCGGCCTTGGCGGCGATATCGGCTGCGCGAGGGCTCAGCCCGACCTGGACGAGCGCCGGCTTCAATCCCTTGCGAACCCAGAACAGGAACAGGGTTGCGGGCACGCCCACCGCCACCGTCCATGGATTGATCGTATCGATCCCGGAGGCCAGTTCGCCGAGCATCTCGGGCCAGGTGTCGCCGCGCGCCGACACTCCCAGAATGTGTTTGAGCTGGCTGGTCGCGATCAGGATTCCGCTGGCGCTGATGAACCCGCTGATGACGGGGTGGGACAGCAGATTGGCGAGGAAGCCCATCCTGAGCAGGCCGAGCACGGCCAGCATCACGCCGGAAAGGGCCGCAAGCGTTATCGCCGCCTCGAGATAAAGCTCGGTGCCTTGCGCCGCCACTGCGCCCGCCGCGCTCGCCGTCATCAAGGACACAACCGCAACCGGCCCGACCGCCAGCGTACGGCTGGTGCCGAAAACGGCGTAGGCGACCAGCGGGAGGATCGACGCGTAAAGGCCGACCACCGGCGGCAGCCCCGCCAGCAGCGCATAGGCGAGGCTCTGCGGGATCAGCATGATCGTGACGATGATCGCCGCGACCAGATCGTTGGTCAGGACCGTGCCGTTGTAGGTCCGGCCCCATTGGAGGATCGGGAGGTATTGCGACAGCAGGCCGGTGCGCCTGCCCTGCCCCGCGGTATCGACGCGAGCCGCGCCCGCGTCGGGATCGCTCGCAGCCATCAGGCGGCAGCCCTCACGCGCGGCTTGACCAGCCACTCACGCCCCTTGAGCATGCCATTCCAGTAGATCCAGGGCAGAGCTTCCGACTTCAGCAACCAGCTCAGCTTGCGCGGACGCGTGCCGTCGATCATCCATTCGGGAAAGGTGGGCAGCAGCTTCCCGTCATAGCCGAATTCGGCAAGCACGATCTTGCCGCGCTCCACGGTCAGCGGGCAGGAGCCGTAGCCATCGTAGTCGGCGCCGGGTTGTCCGCCATCGAGAGCGGCAAGCGCATTCACCGCCACGATCGGCGCCTGCTTGCGCACCGCTGCGGCGGTCTTGGCATTCGGAGTGGAGCCGGCATCGCCGACGCCGAAAACGTTCGGATAGCGGACATGCTGCAGGGTGAACTTGTCGATATCGACGAAGCCGCTCTCCGGGTTCGCCAGCGGACTGTCCGCCACGAATTGCGGTGCGACCTGGGGCGGCACGGCGTGGAGCATGTCGAACTCGACCGTTTCCTCCCCCGCCTCGGTCTTGAACGTCGCTTTGCGATCGGGTCCATCGACCGCGATCAGCGTCTGGTTAAGCTTCAGGTCGATGCCGTATTTTTCGACATATTCCATCAGCGCAGGGACATATTCCTTGACCCCGAACAGCACGCCGCCCGCATTGCGAAATTCGACATCGATGTCGTTCAGGACGCCACGGTCGAGCCATGCGTCGCACGAAAGATACATCGCCTTCTGCGGCGCGCCCGCGCATTTGATCGGCATTGGCGGCTGGCTGAAAATCGCGCGGCCCGATTTGAGACCGCGGACCAGCTCCCAGGTGTAGGGTGCCAGATCGAAGCGGTAATTCGAGGTCACTCCATTGCGACCGAGTGTTTCCTCGATCCCTTCGATCCTTTCCCACGCCAGACGTATGCCGGGGGCGACGATCAGGATCTTGTAGGTGACGGTGCTGCCATCGACGAGAGTGACTTGGCTGCTTTCGGGCTGGAACGATGCCGCGGCCTGTCGGATCCAATGGGCCTGCTTCGGCATCACACTCGCGGTCGGACGCCGTGTGACCGCCGCTTCGAACACGCCGCCGCCCACCATCGTCCAGCCCGGCTGGTAATAATGGTCCTCGCTCGGCTCGACGATCGCGAAGTCCAACAAGGGGCGCCTTTTCAGCATCGAAGAAGCGGTCGCGATCCCGGCGGATCCCCCGCCGATGATGACGACCTCGTGGTTCAGTCTTTGTGCCATGACGAACTCTCCGGCTCTTGTTGGTTACTCGCCCAATCGGCCACGCATCGAAGACAGGTCGTAGCCTGCCCGCTGCGCTCGCCCGATGCGTTCGTCCGCGCTCAGCTCCTCGGTATTCGCGAGGGCGTGGAGGGTGATCGAGCGGGTGCCGGTGCGGCAATATGCCAGCACCTTGCCCTCCGCCCGCTCGCAAGCCTCGGCGAATGCCGCGACGGCGGAAGGCGGAAATTCGCCGCCGGAAACGGGGATGTGGTGGAAGCAAAGACCAGCGGCCTGCGCTGCCTCGCGCATGGTCCCGGCGGGCGGCTGACCCGGTTCCTCTGCATCGGGACGATTGCAGATGATGGTGTCGAAACCCGCGTCGGCGACAGCCTGCAGCTCTTCCGGGCGCAGCTGCGGTGCAACCGCGAACCTGTCCGCAACCTGGGTGAAATTCATGCTCTGACCCTTTCGAAAACCGTCACGCCAGCCATTCCTGCCAACATTGCAGCGACGAAAATCGCGGCGGCGGCGGGTTCGACGACGAGGGCGGCAATCCCCGGTCCGGGACACAGACCCGCAATCCCCCAGCCGATCCCGAACAGTGCGGAACCGCCGAGCAGGCGCGGCGTCAGGTCGGATCGGGTCGGAAGATGGAACTGCGTCGCAAGGAGCGGCTCTGCCATGCGTGGCACCAGGCGCCAGGCGATGGCCATGACGATCATCGCTCCGCCCATCACGAAGGCAAGCGTGGGATCCCAATCTCCGAACAGATCGAGGAACCCCCGCACCCGCGCAGGATTGGTCATTCCGCCAAGCGCCAGACCGGCTCCGAACAGCGTGCCGGACACGAGCGATACAATCGCGCTGCGCATCACAGCACCTCCAGCCCGAGGGCGTTCATGGCGGCGACCGTCGCGATGCCCGCCGCCATGAAGATCGCCGTGGCGACGATCGACCGGGTGGACAGGCGACTGACACCGCAAACGCCGTGCCCGCTGGTGCACCCACTCCCCAGGCGGGTACCGATCCCGACCAGCAGCCCGGCAATGGCGAGGGTCAGCGGACTGGCGAAGCTCGCGGCCATCCCGCCCGACAGGAGCACCACGACCAGCGCGCCGAGCGGCAGGCCGAGCACGAACAGCCAGGCTCCGCTGCGCGCAATACCGCTGCCGCCGAGGCCGACCGCCTTCGCGGCCAGCCCCGAAACCCCGGCGATCCGACCCAGCGCCAGCAGCATCAGCGCGGCGGCAAGGCCGATGAGCACGCCGCCCGCCAGCCCGGCGAGCGGCGCTGCATCCGGATAGCCCGCCAGGGTCATACCGCGTTGACCGGTATCTTGATGTAGCTGACGCCGTTTTCTTCGGGATCGGGCAGCCGCCCGCCGCGAATATTCACCTGCACCGAGGGCATGATGAGGTTGGGCATCGCCAGCGTCTTGTCGCGGGCGCTACGCATTGCGACGAACTCCTCCTCGGTCACGCCATCCTTGACGTGGACATTGCCTTCGCGCTGCTGCCCGACCGTCGTTTCCCAGGCGTATTCGTCGCGGCCCGGCGCCTTGTAATCGTGGCACAGGAACAGCCGCGTTTCATCGGGAAGCGAGAGCAGGCGCCGGATCGAGCGGAACAGCTGGCTCGCGTCGCCCCCCGGGAAATCGGCACGGGCCGTCCCGAAGTCGGGCATGAAGATGGTGTCTCCGACGAAAGCGGCGTCGCCGATGATGAAGGCCATATCGGCCGGAGTGTGGCCGGGCACGTGGAGCGCTATTCCTTCCAGCTCGCCGACCTTGAAGGTTTCGCCATCCTCGAACAGCTTGTCGAACTGCGAGCCGTCGCGCTCGAAATCGGTTCCCGCGTTGAAGAGCTTGCCGAAGACTTCCTGCACCCGGATGATGTCGCGGCCGATCGCCAGTTTTCCGCCCAGCTTCTCCTGCAGATAGGGAGCGGCCGAGATGTGATCCGCATGGGCATGAGTCTCGATCAGCCAAGTCACTTTCAGCTTTTTCGAATTGACGTATTCGATGATGCGGTCGGCCGATCCGTTCGATGTCCGCCCCGAAGCCGCCTCGAAGTCGAGCACCGAGTCGATGATCGCCGCCTCGGCGGTTTTCGGATCGTGCACGACATAGGATATCGTGTTGGTGGCTTCGTCGAAAAAGCCCGCTATCGAGGGGCGCAGACACCGATCGGCCCGTGCGCGAGCGATCTGAGCGGAGGCCTGAGCAAGCGCCTTGTCGTCCGACATATCCGTTCTCCATTCAATTACATAAACTGTTTATATGTATTGCGTTTAACATGTCAAGTGCTATGCGTACGGGATGAACGAGAACAGCGATGAACGCGAAGCGCCCTGCGCAGGCCTGCGGATCGGCGATTTTGCGCCGGACTTTTCCGCCCGCAGCACCACCGGCGATCTGCGCCTGTCGGATTATCGCGGCCGCTGGCTGATATTGTTTTCGCACCCGGCGGACTTCACTCCGGTCTGCACGACCGAATTCGTCGCCCTCGCCCGATCGGCGGATCTCTTCGAGCAGCGCGATTGCGCCTTGATGGCGCTGTCGGTCGACAGCCTGTTCTCGCATTTCGCGTGGCTGCGGATGATCCGCGATCGCTTCGACATCGAAGTGCGCTTCCCGATCGTCGAGGATCCGACGCTTGTCATCTGTCGCGGCTACGGGATGGTCGCGCCGCATGACAACGACAGCGGTACGGTCCGCTCCACCTTCTTCATCGATCCGGAAGGGGTCATCCGGGCGATGACCTGCTACCCGGCAAATGTCGGCCGCTCGACGCCGGAAATCCTGCGGACCCTGGATGCATTGCAGGCGGTCGATAGCGGACCCGTGCTTGCGCCCGCCAATTGGGAGCGGGGCCAGAACCTCTTGCGCCAGCCGGCCGCCACGCTGGACGACGTATTCGGAGCCAGGGAGCAGACCGAATGGTTCCTGAAGGAAACCCCGGGGGCTCCGTCGCAGTGACCGAGGACGAACTCGTGGCGAGCCTCAAGGCGGCCGCCCATCCCGTCCGGTTGCGGATCTTGCGTGCATTGTCGGGCGCGGAGCGCAACGTGGGGGAGATCGATGCGCAAGCCGAGATCGGGCAGCCGACCCTGTCTCAGCAGCTCGCCGTCTTGCGCAAGGCCGGGCTGGTGACGACCCGCAAAGAAGCGAAACTGGTCTTCTACCGGATCGACGAAGCGAAGCTGGAGGCTTTGTCGGTTGCGTTCGGCGGTCTGGGTGGACGAAGCGAGGCGTCCGGCAGCGAGAAACGGAAAGCAGCCCAGGGAGTGGCCAATTTCGCCCGGCTGGGGTGATACTTGAGGTGTGTCCTGGCCGGTGTGTATCTCGGCGCGCCCTCGATCCGACTTTGCAGTCGATCCAGCGGATCGGGTAAGCTACCGAAGAAGCTGAAGAATCTGTCGCCAGCCGCGACGGAACGGAGGATGCCGATGCTCGAACAATTTCTTGGCCGGGACGATTTCGACGTCTTGCCCCACCTGGTCGCGATCGGTCTGGCCTATATTCTCGCCTTTCCCATCGGCTGGAACCGCGAAAAGACCGAGCGAAGTGCCGGATTGAGGACCTTCCCGCTGGTCGCCGTCGCCAGTTGCGGCTTCATACAGGCGGCCGAATCGCTGACCGCCGACACTCCCGAAGCGATGGCGCGCATCGTCGAGGGGCTGATCACCGGAATGGGCTTCATCGGAGGCGGGGCAATCCTCAGGCTGAAGGATTCGGTAAAGGGCACTGCGACAGCGGCGAGTTTGTGGATAACCGGTGCCATCGGCGCTTCGGTCGCTCTCGGGAGTCTGGATGTTGCCGTGATGCTGTCGGTGGTGACCGTAGCCACGCTCTGGATCATGGCGCCGATCAAGCATATCGGGCCCCTGAAAGAGGGCGACGACGAGGGTAGTTCCGACAAGGGGGAGGCGCGGCAAGAGCACGCGTGAGCCCCTCGCGCTCTTCATGGCCCATGGAAAGCGGACTCGCCTCGCCACGATGCGGCCGATAACCTCGGCGAGGAGTTGCAGTTGCGGACCCGCCGCCGCCGATTCCCGGTCCGACGCCTTCGGAACGTCGTCCCGGTACGAAGGAGGCTCTACGCCGCCGGCTGAAGCGGTTCCGATCGGCCGAGACGCCAGTCGATCCACGCCCCATAGGGGTGACAGATCGCCAGCAGTCGGCTCTCTCCGCTCGGCCAGCAGGTTAGGCGCAGCTGGACCTCTTCGCGCGCTTCGGTCCATTCGAAGCTGATCCGGACCAGCGGTCGTTCGATGTCGGCCCGCTCGCCCGCTGCGACGACCGTTCGTTCGACCGCCAGGCGCTCGTCAACGGTCAGATATTGGAGCAGCATCGAGTGAAAGACGGCGCGGCAGCGTCCCGACGGCTGCGGTTCGTTCAGTCGCTCCGTGAGCCAGGTGAGAGCGTTTGCGCGATCGACGCGCGGCGGATGGCGTCGCGCGATCGTCAACGCAGCGCGAAGACGCTCGGCGCGGCTCGGCTGATCTGCAAAGACGAAGGAAAGGAGCCGCTCGCGCGTGGCTTCGTCGGAGGTATCGAGCGGGCTGAGATCGACGCCGCGCGCCGCCAGTACCTGCACGCCGGAGGCAGGCGGCGGGGGGCCGTGCCACTCGGGATCGATCCTGACGGGAGAATCCGGCGCACCGGCCGCCACCCCGCCGAGGTGATAGCCATAATGCGCGAGATTGAGGTTGAGACCGGCGCTGGAGCCAAGCTCGAGCAGTTCGAAAGGCAAGCCGAAGGTATCTTGCGCCACCGCCAAGGCAGCCATGATGGCGCCGGCGCGGCACACCTCGTTGGTCTGCGGCGGGTGGCGCATCCAGGTCGCGATGAACTCGTCTTCCGCCGCCATGGCTGCAGCGAGCGCGCCGTCGAAGTCGTGATGCTGGTGCCGATACAGGGAACTCAGCGCGTGATGGCGCCCACGCCGGGCAAGAGCGTGGATCGCCGCGTTGAACCGCATCCCCAGTGCCGCCGCCGCCCGGTCGCCCGGCCAGGACTGGATCAGCGTGGCCGTTCGCGGTGCCGATGCAAGCTGGCGCTCGCCTGCTTCCAGCACCGCCGCAACGAATGGTGAGCCCAACGTCCGCGCGATGGACGCCTGACGGGACAACTCGTTGCTGCCCTCAAAATGCGCAGTCATATTCCTCCCTTCGGCCATCTTGCGAAGCAGACGGCGCGAGGTGATCTTCTCAAGCTCGGGTCGATCGCGGCAGGCAAGCCGCCGCCAATCAGAATTCCTGCCAGTCGTTGCCGGGATTCGCGTTCGCGACGGCCACCGGCGGCAGCAGGGTTCTCTTGCTCCCGTTGTAATTTGCCGGGATCGGGCGAGGCGATGTCCCAGCGCCGACGTTGAACGCCCGTGCCTGCTTCGTGAGGCCCTCGACTTCGCCGGCGAGATTGCGTGCCGCGGCAGAGGTCTGCTCTACCATCGCCGCATTCTGCTGGGTCGCCTGATCCATGCTGCCGATCGCCGCGCTGATCTGTGTGATCGCCGTCGACTGCGCCTGATTGTCGGTGGCGATGCGGGCGAGCAATTCATGAACCTCCGCGACATCGCCGGAGATGTCCTCCAGCGCACCATCGACCTTCTGAACCATCTCCACCGCAGCGGTAACATCGCTCTGCGTCGCGGTGAGCTGATCGCGGGCACGTGCGGCCTCCTCTTCGGAGCGCATGGCCAGCGCGCTGACGAGGTCGGCGACCACGGCGAACCCCCGTCCCGCCTCGCCGGCCCGACCCGCTTCCACGGCGGCGTTCATCGC
The DNA here is from genome assembly GCF_030717865.1 of Qipengyuania benthica. Lineage (NCBI taxonomy): Bacteria > Pseudomonadati > Pseudomonadota > Alphaproteobacteria > Sphingomonadales > Erythrobacteraceae > Qipengyuania > Qipengyuania benthica. The sequence continues at coordinate 260,223 of NZ_JAVAIL010000003.1, forward strand.
CAGGACCCGCGTCTGGAAGGCGATCTTGTCGAGGCCTTCGATGACGCTGTCGATGCCCTTTGCGCTTTCCCCGACGCGGCTCATCGCTTCGACCGCCCGATCCGCGGTGGTACGCCCCTGCGTGACGGTGCCGATGGCCTCGTCGGCGCGCTGGACCGTGCTGGTGGCCGCCGTGGCCGTGGCCTTGAGGCGTTCGTCCATCTGGGTAACGGCGGCAGCGGTCTGTTCGAGACTGGCCGCGTTGGCTTCGGTTCGGCGCGCCAGATCCTCCGAGGCCTGGGCAATCTCGTCCGATCCGGTGCGGATGCTCGAGGTTGTGTCCATGACCGAGCCGATCAGCCCGCGCAGGGCGTTCACCGCGTCGTTGAAGTTGGTCTTGACCGCGGTATAGCTCGCGGGAAACTCCTGATCGATCTTGACCGTGAGATTGCCTCCGGCGAGTTCCGAGAGACGTTCGGAAATGGTCTCGACGACCATCTTCTGCTCTGCCTCGGCCTTCGCGCTCGCCAGATCGGTGGCGTGCTTGGCCACCGCTGCATCGCGGAACACGAGAACCGCCCGCGCCATGTCGCCGAGTTCGTCTCCGCGGTCGGTATCGGGAACATCCACATCGTTCTTGCCTGCGGCAAGATCGGACATCGTCCGTGTCAGGTCCGTCACCGGGCGTGCGATCAATCGCGTCAGGACTATCGCCAGGGTAATGGCGATGCCGATCAGCGCGACAGCTCCCAGGATCAGCGCGACGAGCGCGGAGGCGATCGCCGCTTCCTGGCTCGCGCTGTTCTGTTCTATGCGCGCGGTTTCGGCGTCTTTGATGTCGCGCAAGGGCAGCACTGCCGCGCTGGTCAGCACCGCCTTTCCGGCGCTGCGTGCATCGGCGGCGGCTTCGTCGCGCCGACCGGCCTGGACCATGGCGATCAGCCGATCGCTCCAATCCTGGCGCCATTTGAGCGTTTCTTCCCGGCTTGTCAGGAGAGCCGCTTCCATCGCCGGATCGGTCAGGATCTCTTCGAGTTCGACCGAGGTACGGTCGTAATCGTCGCGCCCTTCGTAATAGGATTTTAGGTAGGCTTCATCGCCGGTCACGATGAAACCCCGCATCTGGCTGTTCTGGCGGAGCAGAGCGGTTTCCAGTGCGAGCGCCTTGGCGTAGATCGACTGGCTCAGATTGTTTTCATCCGTGGCGCTGCGGATCGACGAGATATTGACGAAGAACACCAGCATCACGATCGCCGCGGTTGCGCAGATCGCCAGAAAGGAAAGCCCCAGCTTCCTCGGAATTCTCATAGATTTCAGCACTGTTCGCCTCTCGGTGGGTCTTTTCGTAGGGACTGTCGGCACCGGTGCCGGAGCGCGCAATGCGCCCCGGCACCGGACCCGTTAGAAGGAGAGACGAACCGAAGCGGTCACCGTCCGGCCATTCAGCGCACGCGCGGTGACGAGGCCGCCGGCCGGGATTGCCCCTTGGGTGACGTCGGTGAGCGCAAGCTTGTCGAACAGATTGTTCCCGACCAGCGCCAGCTGCACCCTGTCGTTGAGACGCAGCTGGGCGAAGCCGTTCACCAGCGTGTAGCCCGGCAGGCGTAGCTGGTTGGTGTCCTGGGCGAAGCTCTCGGTCGTACCGACGAAGTTGGCACCGATCGTGAACCGTTCGGTCTCGAACTGCGGCGTCACCTGGAAGATGAGATCCGGCTGGTGCCGCGGCGTGTTGCCGATCACCGCCGCGTTGAACTCATCGTCGACGATCGAGGCGTTGGTATAGGTGGCCCCCGCGGTGACGCTGAACGGACCGCGCTGATAGGCGGCCTCCGCCTCGAGCCCATAGGCACGATAAGTGCGGAAGATCCGCTCCACCTGCGTGGTGCCATCGGGCCGCGCATTGATCTGCAGATTGCGTTCGTCGGTCTTGGCCCAGAAGGCGGTGAGGTTGAGCGTCAGGTCCGCCTGGCGATATTTGACGCCACCCTCGGCCTGCTTGACGATGTCGTAGGCGTCGGACGGATCCGTCAGACCGCCGCTCACGGGATCGACCGCCGGGCTGAACAGGATGCGGTCAGCAGCAGCGCGGCCACCGCGGCTGTAGCGGGCGAACACCGCCAGCGGCTCGGAAATCCGATAGTTGATGCCGCCCGAATAGCTGACGAAATCATAGTCGAAATCGACGGGTGCCGGAGTGGTCAGCGGGATTACGGCGGTGCGGCTCTCGGCAGGCGAGATCACGCCGTTTCCGTCGATGTCGTAGGGCTGCGTCCCGATACGGCCGCCTCCCAGCTCGGATCCGAAGACCGAGCCCTGGGCGCTACCGCTGTTGAACCGCACACTCGCGCCGATCGCGACCTTGCCGATGTGGTAGTTCAGCGAGCCATAAGGCGCATTGGTGCTGAAGGCGACGTCGTACTTGCGACGGTACGCGTCGGCAACGACCCCGGCGCTATAGGCGAACACGCCTTCCTGCGTCTGGGAAATTCCCGTCGCCGTGGTCACATCGATCAGCGACAATTCGCCGCCACCACGCACATCGGTCACGACCGAATTGAACAGCCAGTCCGTCTGAACCTCCTGACGCGACTTGTAGAAGCCTGCGGTGAAGGTCAGCTTGCCGCCACCAAGATCCCATACGCGGCTGGCACGCAGATCGTTGGACATATTGTCGACGCTGTTCAGGCGGAAGTTCTCGAACAGCGAAATCGCCAGCAAACCGTTGCCGTTCAGTGCCGCCGGGTCGGTGATCGCCTGGCCTGCATTGGGGCCGCTAGCATAGCTGAGCTGTGCACCCGGACCGCCGAGCGATCTGCCGATAGCCGAAGCGGGCGCAATCGTGAGCGGGAAGTTCTGGAACAACTCGCCCGAAATATCGGCGTAGCGGAAGCGCTCGGTGACCGTCCATTCGCCGATGTCGAACTTGGATTCCAGTCCGATCGCCTTCACCACCGGATGAACGCCATTGCGCACGTCGTAGCGTGCGAGATTGTTCTCGCCGTCCAGCGACACGAAATTGGCGACGTTGGGCGAGAGGAGTGCATCGCTGCTGAGGTCGAAATTCGGCAGCGTCTCGAAGGTGGGGTTTTCATTGGTCCCGGTGACGCGGATTGGCGCCTGCAGGTAGGTGGGCACGCGATCATCGAGATATTTGCCGTGCAGACGAACATAGCCGCCGGCGAATTCCTTGGTGATGTTCGCCTTGATCTGGCCGCCGCGATAGGCGGTGAAGCCGGTCTCGCGCGGGCCTTCGCCTTCGCGATAGAAGCCGCCGACATGGAAGCGAAGCGTCGGGCTGATCCGGCCGCCGTAGTCGAAGTCGAGCCGGTAAAGATCATGGTCGATCCCGGTCGATGCCTGGATGGCGCCGCCTTCGACTTCGCCGGTCTTCGAGATGAAGTTGATGACGCCGCCGGGCGAATTCGAAGCAAAGGTCGAGGACGAGCCGCCGCGGATCGCTTCCACCGCTGCCAGATTAAGGTCGCTGCGGATGAACACATCGGCGCCCAGGAACGAAAGGTCGCCGAATTCCAGGACGGGCAGGCCGTCTTCCTGGAACTGCAGATATTTGGAACCCGTCGAGGCCAGCGGCAGGCCGCGGATCGTGTAGCTGTTGTTGGCGACGCCGCCAGCGGCTTCGACGCGAACGCCCGGAATATTGCGGACGATCTCGGCGACCGAGTTCGCGCCCAGTTCCTGGATTTCCTCGGCGCTGAGCGCACTGGTCGAAATGGCCGCATCGAGGACGTCGCGGCCCTTGGCCACACCGGTGGAGAACACTTGGCGCGGCTTCTGGTCTTCGCTGGAATCCTCCCCGGTCGTGGCGGCCTGAGCGAATGCATCGGATGCGAACAGCGCGAACGGCGCCGCCGCCAGAAGGAGGTAGGTGGTTTTCATCGTTTTCCCTGACAATTGGATTGTAGGGAAGTTATAGGATCATATCCTCGGGGCGGGTCGGGACGCGAAAATTTAAAAATCCCTCTGCGCGGCGTAAGTTCTTGTTAACCCTTCAGCAATCCTCCGCTTCTAGGTGCACTCCCCCAGCCCACTCGCTGCGCGCTCACATTCCCCTCCTGGAGCGCACGAAAGCTCGCGAACCTATGTCCGGCCCGAACCAAGCGCTCCGTCGATGACGACCGATGTTTCTTTGCTCGAGCAGGAAAACGTAGCCCGAGGAATCGGCCTCCGAATAGCCTCGGCGGGTTTTTTCTCGGCGACGGCGGCCTTGCTCAAGCTTGCATCGGAACAGGGCGTGGTCGCTCCGGAGATGATGTTCTACCGGGCGCTTTTCGGCCTGCCGGTGGTGCTCTTGTGGGTATTTGCCACCGGAGGTGTGGGCGCTCTGTCCACACAGCGACCGCTTGCGCATCTCGGGCGGACGGCCCTCGGGATACTCTCGATCCTGTGCAGCTTGCAGGCGCTTGTGATGCTGCCTTTGGCGGAGGCCGCTACGATCAGCTTCACAATGCCGATTTTCGCCACCCTGCTGTCATGGCTCCTGCTCCGCGAGCACGTCGGCTGGCGTCGCGGGTTGGCGCTGGTTTGCGGCTTGCTCGGCGTGGTCGTGATCATGCGCCCGGGAGGGGCTGGCGGAAGCGCGCTGCCGATAGCGGGAGTGGTTGTGGGCCTATTTGCCGCATTGGGCACTGCCGGCGTCACTATTGCGCTGCGCCAGATGCGAGAGACCGAGCATGTCGCCGCCATCGTCTTCTGGTTCTTCGCGGGCTCAGCGATCGTGGGTCTCGTTCTCCTGCCGCTTTTCGGTCGCGTTCACGATGCTGAGACCATCGCCCTGCTGGCAGCCGCCGGAGTGGCCGGTGGCCTGATGCAGATCACCATGACCGCCTCGCTCCAGTCCGCGCCCGTGTCTGTGCTGGCCCCTTTCGACTACCTCCAGATCGTCGGGGCGGTCGTTCTGGGCTGGGCTCTGCTTGCGACGGTGCCCACGGTGAACACGCTTGCAGGCGCCCTAATCATAAGCGGCAGCGGACTTTTCACCGCCTGGCGCGAACGCGTCCTGCATCGGGAGCGGATTGCCGCTGCGCCGACTGGTCCATAGCGCTGCTCGCCCGGGCTATTCAAAGCTCGACGCAAGCGAGCATTTCAGTGCAGACGGTCTCTATCCGCTGCCATCGGTCAGCGGTTCTCGGACAAAGAGCCGCACGTCAGATCTGCGATGATGGAGGCGGTATTCTCCCGCGGCGCGGAAAACCATGGAGGGCAGCATCGCTCGTTCGGGCCATGGGATGGGCCGCATGATAGAAATTCGCACTACCGGCCCCGATCGCCGTCCTCCGCGATGGACGGAAGTGCCGCTTGTGCCTTCGCGAAAGACGCGGGCGCTTCTTGCTGTTCGCCGGGACCGCGGCTCCGCAGCACTGTCCGATTGCACCGGCTAGAGCGACTGGCCGTCGTCGATGGTGATGGTCGAACCCGTGAGATGCGCTGCTCTGTCCGAGCAAAGGTAAAGCACCATCTCGTCCAAGGCGTCGATCGCCATGATCCGGCGGCGATGCCATCCGGCGATCTGGGCCCGGCCGCCCTCGGAATCGAACCAGTCGCCGACCAGTTCGGTACGGATATAGCCGGGTTGGACGGTATTCACGTTGATCCCCAGCCGCACCCACTCGCGCGCAAACTGTCGCGCAAGATGCGCGACGCCCGCCTTGCTGGCCGCGTATGCCGCATCGCCCTGTCCGGTAAGCTGCGCAGTGATCGATCCGATGATCACGATCCTTCCGGCGCCCGTCTCGCGACTCCCGGCAGCGATCATGCGGCGGGCCGCTTCGGATGCGGTGAGGTGAACGCCGAGCAAATTGGTGTCGATGACCTGCCGAACCTCCGCTTCGGCCACTTCGATCGAGCGTCCGTAGCGTGAGATCCCGGCATTCGCGACTACGGTATCGACCGAGCCGAAGCGATCTTCCGCCAGCGAGAACGCCTCGGCGACCGACGTGCCGTCCGTCACGTCCATCGGAACCGCGATTGCGGCTCCACCGTCCTCGGCAATGGCTTGCGCAATCTCTTCGGTAAGTCGGGTCCGGCGCGCGGCAAGCACGACATTCGCCCCCGCCGCTGCCATCGGTTGCGCCAAATGCGCGCCAATCCCTGACGACGCGCCAGCGATCAGACAGGTTCGCCCTTCAAGAGACTGATGGTGCACTGAGCTTCCGTCTTCCGTTCTTGCGTCGATGCTTTTGCGATCCCTCGGCAGCACGCTACCGCCTGTTCGGCGCCACGAGAGTGTTCGCCTCGGCGTAGCGGTCCAGCCAGTCTCGCGGAGGAAGCGGCAGAGCCCGGCTGTCGCTCGTGCGGGCGGGAGAAAATGCGCGCACTGGCTCGGCGCTGCGCACCTGTTCGAGCCATCCCACTCCGTCGAACTGTCCGCTGTTGCCGCGCGTCGTGACGAGATCCAGATCCCCATCGCCGTCCAGGTCGCGCGCGATAAAGGCGTCGTACATGCCTCGCACCCGGCGGGAGACGTCGTGACGAACCCACTCGCTGCCGCCAACGCCCGGGTTCGCGAACCAAGCGATCCGCCCGACGCTGGAATCGGGCGTGACCGTTGGGCTGTCGAAATCTCGCTCGGCATCCGAATAGCCGCCAGCGATTATGTTGAGGCCGGAATAGGCGCCGGTGACGACATCGAGGTCGCCATTGCCGTCGAAGTCGGCGAGTTCGATGCCGATCACCATGTCGGGCAGGATATCGCCGATCCGGTGATAGCTCCACGGCTGGGCGAGCGAGGCGGGTTGCTGCAACCAGCCCAGTGCAGGCACGCCGTTGGGTGCGCGGGGATCGCCGCAGTGTTCGCTCACCCCGACCACCAGATCGAGGCGTCCATCGCCGTTCATGTCGGCAAAGTCCGACTGAAAGGCGGTCGTCATGATCGAACAGGGCGAGCCGTCCGGATCGATCTCGATGGGTCGGATTGCGATCTCGACGCTGCCGTTTCTGTCGGTGCCGCGGTTCTCGAGGATGAAGGCCAATTGCTCCATACGGGCCGCCGCAAGCACGTCGATATCGCCGTCGTTGTCGATATCGACGGGCATCGCGGTGTTGGGAACGTCTCGCGCCAAGAGGACCTGCTCGTGCCAGTTCGCATCGAGCAGAGGGTCACCCGAGAGCGTAAACAGGGATGTCGTGCGATCCGCGCGCGGAGCATCGGGATCGATGATGTCGCTGCCGCCCTTGTTCGCGGCCAGGACGTCGAGACGCCCATCGCCGGTGACATCGGCGATGAAGACCCGCAGCCAGGATCCTCGGCCCCTGGAGGCCTCGGGGATATGCGATTCCCATCCGGCCGACCGCGCGTCGGGTCCCGGATTGCGGAAGTAGGCGAGATGCGCTTCCTCGCAGGCGACGACGAGATCGGGCCAGCCATCGCCGTCGAGATCGCCCACGGCAACGTCTTCGATCGCCCCGACCACCGCGCCGCTTGCGACGGTAATCAAAGTCCAGACGTCGGGGTCGGCGCTCCCGAAGGCGATACGCAAATGGTTCGAATCCTCGTGGACCGAGACGATGTCGGTGAAGCCGTCGCGATCGATATCGCCTTCCACCAGCCCGTCGCCACCCCTCAGCGGCACGCCGCCATTCGTCATCTCGTCGTCGATCAGATGCTCGCGCCACGAGATGTAGGTGCCGTCGGCGGCTTGTGCATCGGTCGGAGTCTCCGCAACGGTCGGCAGCGGAACAGGATTAGCGAGCAATGCTCCGGGGTTCGCGACAAGCAAGGCCGTCGCCGCAGCCTTGACGATACCGATCGTGCTTTTCGGGCACTTTCGCATGTCAGAGGGCGATCGGCTCGCTGGAGGGGCTTGCATCGAGGTCGGCGCGGATCGATCGCGAAGCCAGCAGGTAATGCATGCCGCCCCACAGCGAGGCGACGCAGCCGGTCAGCATCATTGCCAAGGCCAGCGGATTCTCGACGCCCTGGGCGGCGAAGCGGTCGCTCAGGAAGCCGACGATCACCGGGCCGAGGCCCAGACCGATCAGATTGATGAAGAAGAAGAAGATCGCCGAAGTCAGCGCGCGCATCCGCAGCCCGACCAGTCCGTGCGACACGGCCAACGCCGGGCCGAGATAGGAGGCGGAGAGAAAGTGGAACGCGCCGGTGAGCAGCAGCGCCAGGGTGAGCGTCGGGGTCGTCAGAATGACCAGCAGGATCGGAGTCACGGCGAGCAGGAGGATCGCCGGGCCCCAGACATACCAGCGCGCATCGCGCACCCCCAGCCGGTCGGTCATCCAGCCCCCGAAGAAGGAGCCTGCGCCGCCACCGAAGCCGGCAGTCAGCGCCATCCACACCCCGAGTTCGCCCAGACCGATCTCGAAATTGCGCAGGAAATAGGACGGCAGCCAGTTGCCGATGGCGTAGATGACCAGCGCCTGCAGGCTTCCCGCGAGGGCGAGGTGCCGAAACGACCGGCGCGACCACAGGAAGCGAACCACTTCGAGGAAGGGCGGCGGCGGCGCGGTGTCGCTTTCGCGGCCTTCCGACCAGCCGCGAACCGGCTCCTTGACCGTCAGACGCAGGAAGATCGCCACCGCCACTCCGGGCAGGCCCACCACGAAGAAGGCGGTGCGCCAGCCGAACGTCTCGGCGATCCAGCCGCCCAGTGCAAAGCCGAGCAGAATGCCGATGTAGATCCCGATCGAATAGATCGACAGCGCTGTCGCCCGTTCCTCCTTGCGGAAGATGTCCGAAATCATCGAGTGCGAGGGCGGGCTTCCGCCGGCCTCGCCGACGCCCACGCCGATCCGCGCCGTCAGCAATTGGAGATAGTTCTGGGCCAGACCGCTCACCGCGGTCATCAGGCTCCAGACGGTCAGCGCGAGTGCGACGATGCTGCGCCGCTTGCCGCGATCCGCCCAGCGGGCGATCGGGATGCCGCAGGAGACGTAGAACAGCGCGAAGGCGAAGCCCGACAGGAGCCCGAGCTGGGTATCCGAGAGCAGCAGTTCCGCCTTGATCTGCTCCTGCAGTATGACGAGCAGCTGCCGATCGACGAAGTTGAGCGCATAGACCAGCGTCAGGACCGCCAGCACGAAATAGCGGTAGGAAGGCTTGGCATAGGGGTTCGGCCCGGACGGGGCGACGGCCTCCGGTAGCGCTGCGGTTGCCTGTGTCATCGAATGCTCCTCCCCGATACGATCATTGTTTTATCCGTGTGGTAGACGGCTCTTCAGGCTCCGCCGCGAGGCCGATCGCTTGACCCCATGAGCGACCCAGCTCGCGTTGGCGGCGGCTGAATGCCTCGTGCAGTTCGAACATGCCTGGCCTGGGATCGCGCCCGGCGACAGGCGTATCGACGAAGCGGAGGTAGTTCTGCTGCGACCCGTAGGCCTGCCAGTCCGGAAGACCCTCGCCATGGGGATTGCCGCTCGCCGCGAAGCTGGTCCAGTAGTCGAGCATCGCATCCGACACCGCGCGATCGGAGGTACCGTCAGGCACCGGCCAGCGGTCGGGCAGCGCCTCGGCGTCCAGATTGCCGAAGGAGAAGGGCAGTTCGCTGGCGTGGAACCCGCACAGATCGCGCCGTTCGGCAGCAGGGTAGCAATGGTCGAAGATGTAGAAATAGGATTCCAGGCCCAGGTCGCGCTGGCTCAGCGCGATGCGCTCGCCCGACCATCCGAAGATGCCGTCGCCGGCGGCATCGAGCAGTGCGTCCGCACCCTCGCCCGCCGGATAGAGCCGCAGGAATTCGGGTGCGAGATTGCCGTAGATGCTCTCGATGCGCTCTTCGTATTCTTTCAGCGATGACGGCATCCGGGGCCCCGGGCCGCCTTCGGGCCGGAACTCGTGGGCGTTGAAACCGACGATCACGGGGACGCGAGCCTGATCGCCGCTGTCGAATATATCGACCAGCTGGCGCGGCAGGACCACCCCGTCGATCGTGCCTTGAGGAATGAACCCTGCCGCGGTGGCCCGCTCGGTCAGATCCTGCGCCTCGAGTGCGCGCGCCGCGGCGATGTCGGACGCGCCAAGATCGGACAGCAATTCCGCGCCGATCCGTTCGGCGGAAGGCGTTCGGTTATCGTCCTGCGACAGCTCCGGGAAGCTGCGGACGTTGGTGCTCTGGATAATCGCTTTGCCGAACAGCCCGCGAGCCTGCGGAGAGACCATGAGATAGGTGGTGGAGAGCGCACCGGCGGATTCTCCCATCACGGTAACGTTCGCGGGATCGCCTCCGAAGGCGGCGATATTGTCGCGCACCCATTCGAGCGCCGCTATCTGGTCGAGCAGACCGTAATTGCCCGAAATTCCCGCTGGGGATTCCCCGCTCAGCTCCTCGTGCGCCAACCAGCCGAGCGGCCCCAGCCGGTAATTGACCGAAACGAAGACCACCCCGCGGCTGGCGTAGTTGTTGCCGTCGTAGAGCGGCAGGCTGGATACGCCGATACGCAGCGAGCCGCCGTGCAGCCAGACGATCACCGGTGCCCTTCGCGCATCCGCGGGCGACCAGACGTTGAGGCTCAGGCAATCTTCGGATGTCGCGGCGGGCGGGTCGTTGTAGATACTCCGCGCGGGCACCGGCGGCTGGATGCAGGCCGGCCCGAATTCCCGCGCATCGCGAACGCCGGTCCACGAGGCCGGCCTTTGCGGCGGCTTCCAGCGCCGTTCGCCCACAGCGGCGGCGGCATAGGGAATGCCCTTGAAGCTGCGGATTCCCGAATTCTCGATCCCGCGCAGCGCGCCTGGTTCGATGCCGACTTCGGGACCGGAGGCCGCCTCGATCGGCGAGCTCGAATGGGCGCACCCCGCCAGTGCAAGTGCGAGGCCCAGCAGCGACATTTTGCCCCGGCATGTCGTGCCGATCGTCATGCCGGAACTCCGTACAGGTTCTGCAATTCCCGCTTGTCGATCTTGCCGGTGGCGGCGAGCGGCATCTGCGCCACCCGGATGACAGCGTCGGGCACCCACCATCTGGCAAATTGCCGGCGCAGCGGGTCGAGCAGATCATCGTCGGCGATAGTGGCACCCTCGGCGATCTCGACGACCATCACGGGGCGCTCGCCCCATTTGGGATGCGTCCGCGCGATAACCGCGACCTTGCCGACCTGCGGCAGCGAACCGACCACCCCCTCGATCTCCACCGGGTTGACCCATTCCCCTCCCGACTTGATCAGATCCTTGGTTCGCCCGGTGATCTGCAGCGCCCCGCATTCGTCGATCACCGCGAGATCGCCTGTATCGAACCACCCGTCGCTCGTGGCCGCCTGCTCTTGCCCGAAATACCGCTCCACCACCGAGGGGCCGCGGACGTGGAGCCTGCCCTCTTGCTCGCGCTGACTGTCGAGGGGCTCCCCGTCATGGCCGAACAGCAGGAGGTCGATCCCGAGCGCCGGGCTGCCCGAATTGCCGGAATCGGCCTGGTGCTCAGGGCGCGTCGCAGTGCCGAGCGGCGAAATTTCCGTCATCCCCCAGGTTTGCTGAACCTCGACACCGCGATCGCAGATCCTTGTGCTCAAGGCAGCCGGCATGGGAGCGCCGCCCACCATCACCCGGCGCAGCGACGGAACCTCGATCCTTTCGCGATCGAGGTGGTCGAACAAATCCAGCCACACCGTCGGCACGCCGGCCGCGATAGTGACGCCATGTTCGACGATGAGACGCGCGAGGCTCGCCCCATCGGTGTTGCGGCCGGGGAGGACGAGCGTGGCTCCCACCGCGGGGCAGGAAAACGGCAGCCCCCAGGCGTTCGCATGGAACATGGGGACCGCGGGAAGCACCACGTCGCGTTCGGTAATCCCGGACACATCAGCCTGAAGCTGCCGCAGGGTGTGGAGAAAATTGCCGCGATGCGTGTAGGTGACGCCCTTGGGCGACCCGGTCGTACCCGATGTGAAGCATAGGCCGCAGGGCAGGTTTTCGTCGAAACCGCCCCATTCGATGCCGGGAAGGTCCTGTCTCTCGCCCAACCGCTGCACGCGGACCGCAGCAGCCAGCGAAGCGGGAATTTCGTCCCAGCCGTCTATCACGAACAGCGTCTCCAGCATCGTGCCCTGCGCAACGACCTGCTCAGCCAGCGCAAGCTGATCGAAGCTCGCGACCATGATCCTCGCCTGCGACTGGCGCAGCATCGACGCCAGCGCATCGGCCGACAGGCGCGGATTGAGCGTATGGCAGACCGAACCGATTCCCATGATCGCATACCAGCACGCCATGTGTTCCGCCGAATTCCACGCGAGAGTCGCGACGCACTCGCCACGAACGAGACCGACTTCGCGCAGCTCGGCGGAAATCCCCTTGGCCCCGGCCGCGAGGTCGCGATAGCCAAGCCCGAAATCGCAACCAGAGCCGCTCGCCGTTACGACCTGCTTGTCGCAGTGCCACTTCGCGGCATGCCCGATGATCTTTTCTAGCGTGAGCGGATAGTCTTGAAGCGCGCCGTGGATCATTTGCAGCGCCCAGTGGGCCCGGGATTTTCAGGCGAAGCAATGCCGACATTCCAGTGCCAGGGAAGATCGCCTGCAAGGAGCCGGCGACACACCAGTCGATCCTGAAGATCGAAGGCGGCGCCGATCCCTCCCCGCCGGACGAGGGTGCCGTCGTCGAACACCATCATGGAGCGCGCATCGCCGTAGGCCGGCCATTCGGGCACGCCAGCCGCGTTGGGGTTGCCGTCCTTTGCGAACGCGGCCCAATACTCGAGCAGAGTGGCTGCGAATTCGCGTTCGGCGGGAGTAGCGGGAATGGCGGGCCAGGCTGTGGTTACGTGATCGACATTGCCGAGAACGTACGGGATTTCAGACGCGTGGAAGGCGCGCAGCCCGGCAGTGTCGGCGGCAGGATAGCCGTGGTCGAACAGATAGAGATAGGATGGCTCGCCCAGTTCCGCCTGGCTTTCGACCATCTTCTCGGCGGTCCAGCCGTACATTGCGTCGCGCGTCGCAGCGAGCATGCTCTCGTCGATGTCGCTGGCAGGATACAATTCGAGAAAGGCGTCGGCGAGATCGCCGTAGCTCCCGGCGATCGCATCGGTGTACTCCTGCTCACTGTCTGGCGGCGGAGGAAGCAGACGTCGCAGGCTGCGGATTTCACCGCTGTTGAAGCCGGCCAGCAGCGGCACGCGCGCCTGCTCGCCGCGGTCGAATGTCTCGACCGTCTGGCGCGGCAAGACCGTCCCGTCGATCGTGCCCCAGGTGAGATAGCCGGCCGCTATCGCCTCGTCGGTAAGCGTTTGCGCATCCAGCGCCCGCAACTCGCCGATGTCCTGCGCTCCGAGCTTGTTCTGCAGCCAGAGTCCCGCCGCTTCAGCCGACGGATGCCCATGCGCGGTCCGGTTCAGTTCGGGGCTCGAAATCAAATAGCCGCTTTGCGAGATCGCCCGCTGGAACAGTCCGCGCGCCTCCGGAGATGCCAGCAGGTAGAGGACGCTGAGCGCGCCCGCGGATTCGCCCGCGATCGTAACGCGTTCGGGGTCTCCGCCGAACGCGGCGATATTGGCCTTTATCCAGCGCAGTGCGGCGATCTGGTCGAGAAGGCCGTAATTGCCCGATATTCCACGTTCGGATTCCGCGCTGAGTTCGGGATGCGCCAGATAGCCGAGCGGGCCGAGCCGGTAGTTTATCGAGACGTAGACCACACCCTTACGAGCCAGACTTTCTCCGTCGTACATGCCGAACCGCGAGCCGCCCGAAACCAGCGCACCGCCGTGGATCCACACGAAGACCGGCGCGTCGCGCGCCGCGACATCGCCCCAGATATTGAGGGTCAGACAATCCTCGCCCGCCGGGGCGGGATCGTCCGCATAGATCGAACTGGCGGAGGGGTTCGCCTCCAACTGGACGCAGGAATTGCCGAACTCGCCTGCATCCCTGATGCCGGACCACGGCGCTAGCTTCTCCGGCGGCTTCCAACGCCGAACGCCGACGGGTGGCTTGGCGAAGGGAATACCCTTGAAACTGCGGATGTCGCCAGCAATCCTTCCCTGAAGCGCCCCGGCGGGTGCGGCCACCACGGATTGGTCGTGGCCTGCGACGGACGGTTGCTCCGCCATCGACATGCACGAACTCGTCAGCAGACCTGCTGCGAACAGCGAAAAAATGGAACCTGGCGACCTCATGTGCTCGTATCTCCGGTGCGTAGCGTTGCTATTCGGAAAGTCCTCGCAGCCAGGAGCAATCCCGGCGGCGAGGACCCCCGGCTTCAAAACGCCAGACTCGTACGCACTCCGAAGGTTCGGGGCTGAAGCCGGGCGTAGCGACCATCGAGGAAAGCTTCGGGATGGACGTAGGTGATCGCGTCATTGTCGAAGACGTTCTCGACATAGGCCGTCACCGAAAAGTCGCGCGTGAATCGTACCCCCGCATAAAAATTGGCGAAGGTATAGGCTTCGGTCACGTCGTATTGCGGCGACTGGACTCCGGGTTGTCCGGGAACGTTGGGGAACAATCCCGGGTAGGATCCGACGTACGACACGCTTCCGGTGGCGAAGGCTTCTTCGGTGTCGCCTACGGGCACCGTGTAGGTTGCCGAAGCCGAGCCCGAGAATTTGGGGGCGGCAAGGCGGACGCCGTCGACGGCACCGGAAATGGCAGCCTCTTCGGCTGAAAGCGTATCGATCTTCGCGTCGATATATGCGCCGTTGGCAGACAGTCGGAGCTGGTCGGTCGGGCGGGCGATGAACTCGAGCTCGATACCCTTGCTGACGGCGCCGCCGATGTTGGTCGCGAACTGGATCGAATCCGAGACCCGGTTGGCCTGCACCTGGATATTGTTCCAGTCGATGTAGAACGCCGCGACGTTCGCGATCAGGCGACCGCTGAACAGCGAACTCTTGATGCCGACCTCGTAATTGGTGAGCTTGTCGGAGGATGCACCGGCGGGGATGATGATATCGGTCGGATCGACGGTACTCGCGAGGCCTGCTCGCGCGTTGACTACCGGCGGCCGAAACCCTGTCGAAACGGTTGCGTAGGTCGTCACGTCGTTGCTGGGCTTGAACGAGGCGCTGGCTTTCCAGCTCAGCTGACTGTCGCTGGCCTCGAGACCCACCTCCGGGGCGATGGGCGTAACGGTCAGCGCGAAGTTCCGCAGGCCAAAAATCGCCGCGGTCAGGTAATTGCTGTTGTAGCCCCCGCCGCGGGTGATCGTCTGCACC
Source organism: Qipengyuania benthica (assembly GCF_030717865.1). Classification (NCBI taxonomy): domain Bacteria; kingdom Pseudomonadati; phylum Pseudomonadota; class Alphaproteobacteria; order Sphingomonadales; family Erythrobacteraceae; genus Qipengyuania; species Qipengyuania benthica. Next base: position 275,309 of record NZ_JAVAIL010000003.1, read on the forward strand.
TCGGTGCCGCCATAACGGAGTCCGCCGGTCAGCCAGAAGCTATCGGAGAACCGGAATGTCGCCTCGCCGAAGACCGCCTTCTCTGTGATGTCGGTGTAATTGGCGAAGCGCTGGTAGTATTCGTCAGGCAGACCGGTAAGGTTGCGTTCCCTGAGAAATTCGAGCGACGATCGGTAATCGAAGGTTACGTCGCGCCGCTTGTCGAAATAGAATGCGCCCACGATCCAGTCGAAGGGGCCGTCGTTCGGAGCCGATGCGACGCGGGTTTCCTGCACGAAGATCGTATCGTAACCGACCGCGTCCAATGCGAAGGGGAGGGTCTGGTTGAAGGTGCCAGCCAGATCGACGATGAAGGCACCGTTGATATCCGCAAAAGTGCTGGAGCTGGTGAGCTCGGCGAAGCCCATGTCCCAGACCACAGTGGCGTTGAGATTGCTCAATTCGCTCTGGAAGAGGTCGGGCCGGTCGGTCCTGCGGACGAACGTGCCCAGATCGGGGTTGGTCAGGCCGGAATCGGCGGGCTTGCTGTATTCGTAGTTCCCCGTAATCCTTACCGAGAAATTGGACGCCGGTTCGACCATGAACGACGCCCGTACGCCGTAATTGCTCAACGAGTTGGCGTCGTCGATGCCAGTGCCGATATTGTCGACCCAGCCGTCCTCGTTCTTGTAGAAACCGACCAGCCGCAGAGCGGCCTCGTCTCGCTTGATCGGCAGGTTGACCATCGCATTGTAGCGCTGCCGGATTCCGCCATTCTCGGTGTAGCCAAGATCGACGAGCGCGGATGCCTCGAACTCGTTGGGATTGGGCGCATTGGTGATGATGCGCATCGCGCCGGCCAGCGAACCCGAACCGAACAGCGTCCCCTGCGGGCCGCGGAGGAATTCGACCCGCTGAACGTCGTAGAGGTTGGGATCGAGGATCGTCGAATTGCCGTTCGCCGAGATCGGCAGTTCGTCGATATAAATAGCCACCGGGGCCTGCAGACCCGCGCTGTAGCCATTGGTCGAAATCCCGCGGGCGGTGAAATTGTTGAAGTTCTGGGTCGGCCGGTTGAGCACCACGCCCGGCGTTTCGCGCGCGAGCCGCTCGTATCCGACGATGCCCTTGGCGGTCAGTTCTTCCTGCTGGAAGACGCTGACGCTGAGCGGGACGTCCTGAACATCGGCTTCGCGGCGGGTTGCGGTGACGATGATGACATCATTGCGGTCGTCGCCGGCGGGAGAAATCTCGCCGATCGTGTCGGCTTCGGTGTCGGGGGCGTCCGCTTCCTGGGCGTAGGACGGGCTGGCCGCCAGCACGATGGCAAACGCCGAAGCGGTCGCCGCAAAATGCGATCTCATGGTTCTCTCCCTGCTTTCATCACGGATTTTTCGGTTCCGCCTGCCCGCTTGCCTACCACCGTTCGCGCGGTTGTCAACATTCACTCTTGCGAGCGTGAATGTTTTGAATGCAACTGTCTATCCTGCCGTCGCGCAAGCATCGCCGCGCCGACGGAACCTCTGCAATCGCTTGATTTCCGACGATCAGACGCGGCTTGCGGTTATTCACGTTTTGGATAATGTTCGACCCAGCCCGCCCGCATGCGCGCAGCGGTTGAGCGAGCAAGTCATGCGGGATCGAATGCGATGTCCGCATTCGCTCGCATCGGGAACTACAGGAGTCCGTTCATTGGCATCGAAGAAGAGCAAGCCGGCCAAAGCGCAAACCAAGGCGGAGCGCCGGGCCGAAACCACCGAGCAAATGCTCGATGCTGCGGAGATGCTGTTTTCCCGCCGCGGCTTTCACGGTGTTGCCCTCAAGGACGTCTCGGCCGAGATCGGCGTGCATCACACTTTGGTGAACTATTACTTCGGCGACAAACAGACCCTGTTCGACGAGGTTTTCGCCCGCCGTGCCATCGAAGCGAACCGGGTTCGCATGGAGGCGCTGGAGAAGTACGATGAGGAAGCGGGCGAAAATGTGACGGTCGAAGGCGCTTTGCGCGCGTTTCTGGATACCAACCTCGATCTATACGAAGGCGGTCCAGGCTGGCGCCACGCCGGAACGATGGCTGCCCTGGTCGCCAGCACTCCGGAATGGGGCGCGGAGATGTTCGACAAATGGTTCGACCCGGTCGTCCTGAGACTGACGGGTCTTCTGGAGCGCGCGATGCCGGAATGCGACCGGGCCGAGATATTCTGGGGTTTTCATTTCGTATCGGGTGCGCTCATGCTTACCCTCGCTCGCACGGGACGGATCGACAAGCTGTCCGACGGCCTTTGCAAATCGGACGATTTCGAGGCAATCAAGGACAGATTGGCCCGGTTCATGGCTGCAGGTTTTTACGAGATCTGCAGACCGCAGCATAGCTGAGCGTGTGGCTATCGAGAGCAAGCCCCCATGGGGCGACTACCGTGGTGGCGCGTCGGGCGTAGATGCTCTGTGGGCTTGCGGATCGCAAAATATCGTCGTCCAACTCGCCGACAGCTTCCGCAAACGATAGCGCGAAGCAAACGGGCATCATCGCGCGAGGCGGATCAACTCGGGCGAGCGTTGCAGTAGCCGAAGGGATGGGCCGGCTTGCGAGGACGAATCCTGTAGCCGCTCCTGGCCGCTATTCCTTACCAGCCATCGCCTTTGCTTTGACCGGACCGCTCGATTTATAGAAAGAGATTGCAGAGTGAGTGGCGAGAATGTCCGCTTCAGTCTCTGACAGCATCGCGCTGCGAACCAGCACCATCGCACTCAACTTTTCGACCAGGAGCGCGCCCCGCGCTCCCGACACCCGCAGCAGCGCTTCCAGCGACTGTTCTTCCGGGCGACTCGCGATCGCGATGCGATCGGGACAGAGCCCCAGCTGGGAAACCAGACCGAGAACGCGCAGCGGCATCTCCAGACCCCGTGCCCCGCGGACCTCGAGCAGCCTGACCTTTTCTGCTTGCGACATGCCTCACCGCCGACCGGTCAGGCCGCCAGAGCGGTACCTTGTCGCACCCGCTCCCGGGCCAGACCGTCGGCGGCCAGGTTCGGCGCGACGTCGAGCTGGTCTGCGCGAGCCAGCACCCGCGCGAGTCGCTCCGCCGTTCCGTCGACGCGGCGGACCACTTCGGCTTCATCCCAGCCAAGATGTTCGGCCGCCACATTGATGATGCCGCCGGCGTTGACCACGCAGTCGGGGGCGTAGAGGATGCCGCGCTCGGCGAGGCGGACTCCGTCCTGCTCCGACACTAGCTGGTTGTTGGCGGCGCCGCAGACGATCTTGGCCCTCACCCTTGCCGTGCTGGCTTCGCCGAACACACCCCCCAGCGCACAGGGCGCGAGGATGTCTGCCTTGATGCTGCAGAAATCGCTTGTGGCTGCCACTTCTGCGCCCGTTTGAGTGGCTAGGGCAGCCAGTCGCTCGGAATTGGTATCGGCCAGGATCAGCTTCGCACCGCCCGCATGGAGCAGGCGTGCCAGCGCACCCCCAACGTTGCCCACGCCCTGGATCGCGACAGTGCAATCCGCCAACGGGCGCCCCAGATGCTCCAGCGCAAGATATCTCATCGCCCCGAACACGCCCCGCGCCGTCCAGGGTGAGGGATCTCCGCCGGGCCGACCGGGCACCTGCGCGAGCCCCGCCACATGCTTGGTCTCGGACGAAATGGCTTCCATGTCTGTCACGCAAGTACCGACATCCTCGGCGGTCAGATAGCGCCCGCGCAGCTTCTCCACCTCGCGGCCGAAAGCGCGAAACAGTTTCTCCCGGTCGTACTGCCCCTCGGGGACCCGCAACACAGCCTTGCCTCCGCCCAACGGGAGCTCGGCGAGCGCGTTCTTGTAGGTCATCCCGCGCGCCAGCCGCGCTGCATCGACCGTCATCTCCTCGCGCGAGGGATAGTGCCAGAAGCGACAGCCGCCTGCACCCGGCCCGAGCGCCGTCGAATGCAGGGCGATTACGCCATCCAGTCCCGCCTCTTCGTCGCGGAGTACGAAGTACTCGGTATCCAGTTCATCCCGCGTATGATTTTTCATCGAAACCCTCCTGATTGGCTTGCGGGCATTATCGATCCCGGCAGCAGGAAAGTCCTGTCTCATTTTGATGGATTGGCTAAGGTTTGCGGTTATGCTTACCAGAATCAGCTTCCTAGGAGACCATTTTGACCCCGCTCGACGATTACGAGAAGAAAATTCTCCGCGAGCTCCAGCGCAACGCCAAACAAACCACGGCAGAGATCGCCGAGAAGGTCGGGCTTTCGCCCTCGCCCTGCTGGCGCCGGATATCGCGGATGGAGCGCGACGGGGTAATCCTGGGTCATGTGGCGCTCGTCGATCGGCGCGCGGTGGGGTTGAATGCACATATTTTCGCGCAGGTGAAGCTCAACGCCCACGGGCGCGCCAATCTCGACGAGTTCAGCGCGGCGATCGGTGCCTTCCCCGAGGTTCTCGATGCCTATGTGCTCATGGGCACGACCGACTTCATGCTGCGCATCGTCGCCGAAGATATCGACGCCTATGAGCGGTTCTTCTTCGACAGCCTCAGCAAGCTGCCAGGGGTTCAGGAGATCAACTCGACTGTCGCGCTGTCGCAGATCAAGTCGAGCAACGAACTGCCGATATGATCCGCGTGCCGCGAGCGGTTCCCGGCCCGGGCAAGCTTACAGTTCGCGAGCCGCTTCCGCCGCACGCATCAGCCGGAGGACATTGCCGCTGGTCATCTTCTCGATGTCTCGGCGGCTGTAGCCCGCCTGGAGCAGGCGTTGAGTCACTACCGGCAATGCCGTGATGTCTTCCAGGCCCTGGATCCCTCCGCCGCCGTCCCAGTCGGCACCGAAGCAGACGTGATCCACTCCGGCTCCCTCGATCAGCTGCAAGAGAGCATCCATATATTGCTCGAAGCTGGTGGCCCACATCGGCTCGGTCTTGTCGAGCGCGCGCCATTGGCGGCTCAGCTCCTGCTGTTCCGCGACTGAGAGATCGGCGATGCCTTCGTAGCGACCGAACAGGAGCCCGCGCTCTTCGGTCATGTTCATGGTGCTGAGGAACACGGTCGACATGCACATGGCGCCCCCGCTTTCCGCAAGGCGCCGGATTCGCGCGTCGTCGAGATTGCGCGGGTGATCGAACGCCGCCCTTGGCGAGCTGTGCGACAGCACCAGCGGGGTCTTGGACAAAGCGACCATCTCGTCGAAAGCCGCATCCGAAGAGTGGCTGGCATCGATCACCATGCCGAGGCGGTTCATTTCCGCTACCCAGGCGCGGCCGAGCGGGCTCAGCCCGTTCCATCTGGCCTCGCCGCCCGCGGCATCGGCGAACTGGTTGGTGCCGGAATGGACCGGACCTGCCATGCGAACCCCGCGATCGTAGAATTCGCGCAGCAGCGACAGGTCTTCGCCAAGCGGATAGCTGTTCTCGATCGCCTTGAGCGCGATCAGCTTGTCTGCAGCCGCCAGGGCCTCGACTTCGTCGGCGCTCCGCGCGAACCGAATCATCTCCGGATGGCCACCGATTTCGCGATCGATCGCATCGGAACGCTCGCGCGCGAAAGCCAGTGCCTCGCGATAGCCGGCAGGGGTCAATGCTCCCTGCTCGGTGTAGATGACGAAGAACCCGCCATCGAGATGCCCCTCGGCCATCCGCCCCAGATCGACCTGGGCAATTTCGCTCGCGACGTCATGGCGCGCGGAAAAATCCCAGCCGGCGCGACCGAAATTGATCGGCGTGTCGAGATGGGTGTCGAGCACCAGCAGGTCGCGGTGAAGCCCCGCAATATCCGCAGGACCCTGCGTCACTGTAGGAGCACAGCCACTCAGGCCGAGCGTCGCGATGCATGCGGCGGCGATAGTTCTCATTCCGTTTCTCCGACCGGCGCCAGATCGAGATCCCGATAATCCCAGCTGAAATCCGCGATCGGGCTGACCGCCTTCATCGATACTTTCGCTACCGCACCATCGGCATCGAGCGCGAAGGTGACGAAGGCCGGTTCGATCGCGGAATCCTCGAAGACCGTCTTGAAGGTATCATACTGCCAATGCTCGAGCCGGCCAGCCATTCGCGGGGTGGTGGTGAAGTCGATCGTCAGCCCCTGCTGATCTTCGCCGATCACCACATCGCCGTACCAGGCATCGCGATAGCGTCCGGCATAGCGTGACGGGTCGAGCGAAGGTCCGACATCGACCGGCGTCGCCCCGGCCTGCTCGAGGAACTGCCTCCCGCCCTCCAGCCGTTCTTCGAACCAGTCCTGCCATTTCGTCGTCCAGTCGAAATCGGGTTCGTCAAGGTAGTGATCGAGCAGGTCGTAGGTCAGACCGAGCAGCATGCCGCTTTCTTCGGAGTTCAGCATGATCGCGAAGCCGACATCGAGATCGGGGATCATAACCACCCGGGTGATCGAGCCGAACACGCCGCCACCGTGCGAAATGATCCGGTGGCCGCGATAGTCCTGGACCTGCCAGCCCAGGGCGTAGGACCGATAGGTGGGTTCGGCCGGCTTCAACTGCTCCGGTAGCGTCTGGTTCGGCATCGCCGTAACGGGCGCCCACATTTCACGGGCCTGCTCTTCGCTGAAGAGCCTTCCGCCCCCGGGCAACGCGCCATGCGCCAGCTGGATCTTCAACCAGGCCGCCATGTCCTCCGCGCTAAGAGCGAGGCCGCCCGCCGGGGCTGCGCTGCGGCCCAGCTCGTCGCGTTCGTCGAGCACCTGCTGATCGCCGAGCCCGCGCAAGGGACCGTTCAGGCGCGCGTGGGGGTAAGAACGGTTGGGGATGCGAAAGCGGTTCTCGCTCTCGCTGGTCGCATTGTCCATTCCGCCGGCGCGCAGCACGCGTTCGCGAATGAAATCCTCCCAGCTCTGCCCGGTCACTTCCTCGATAAGCTGCCCCGCCACAGCGTAGAGAATGTTGTCATAGGCATAAGCTGCGCGGAAGCTGGTTTTGGGCTTCAGATACGCGACGCGCTCGACGGTTTCCCGGCGCGTGAGACTGCTTCTGGGGACGAACAGCAGATCGCCCTGACCCAGACCCAACCCGCTGCGGTGAACCAGCAGATCGCGGATCGTGATTTCGCGCGTGACCCAGGGGTCGTACATGCGGAACCACGGCATATGGTCGATAACCGGATCGTCCCACCCGATCTTGCCCTCGTCGACGAGAATAGCGAGCGCCGCTGCGGTCTTGGCCTTTCCGGTCGAACCGGTCTGGAACAGCGTCTCGCTGTCCACCGGCGCGCTCTCGCCCAGCTTGCGCACGCCCCAGCCGCGGGCCAGCGTGGTCTCGCCCTGCTCGACGATCGCGATGGCGATGCCGGGTGCTCCGATCTCTTCGCGAAGCGTCTCGACCTCTTGCACAAAGCCCTCCGGAGGCTCGGCCCAGGCTGCAGCCGGAGAGACGAGAAGCGCAGCGGACGCGAGCAGATGGAGAGGTTTCATATCGAGGTTTCCGATCTTTGCAGGGAGCGGCGGGCGAGCAGGCGGTAGGAGGCGATAGCCAGCAGCGGAACGACATAGACGGCGAGGAACAGCCAGGCGAGGAACCGGTAACCGCTGGCGATCAGGTCAACGAGACCGATCTCGGCGGCGACGACCATGCAGCCGGTCAGGATGACGGCGCCGATCGCTGCCCGCGCCAGGGTCCCCAGTGAGGACCGACCGCGGGCCTCCCACGCGCCGGAGATGCGTTCGTTGACCGCGTGGATCGCGCCGACGCCGCTTTCGAGCAGAGCCGTGAAGATCATCAGTTGGAAGATCACCGCGAAGCCGGGAATGGCCATCTGGCGCAGAAGGAAGTCGGAGGGAAGCGTCTCGCTGCCGATCTCCGGGTAGAAGGCAACCATCGCCACGAAGAAAAGAATTGCCGGAAGCATCGTCAGCGGGCCCGCGATGACCCCGGCCACAAGCGCATCGCGCCGACTGGTCAGATGCCTCAGCACCGGCAGGATAATGACCGCGCCGACGATATTGTAGCTGGCATAGGTCAGCCCGCCTGCAAGCCAGCCGTCGAGCGGCGGAGGCGATTGGGAAAAGCCCTCGCCGATCCTGTCGCCGAACGTGGCCAGCGCGACAATCAGGAACAGCGCATAGACAGTGTAGATCAGGAAGGAGGCGTAGCGGAACAAACGCTCGACCGCCGCGGTCCCGAAGGAGACAACCGCAAGGATGGTCACCGCCAGGAGGACCGATCCGACGACTGCGGGCCAGCCGAAAGTCGCCGCGCCGATCTCGCCCGCCGCAGCGCCGAACACCGCGATTATCAGCACCACGAAGATCAGATAGGCGATCTCGAACAGCACCCAGGCCGGGCCGAGCAACCCGCGGAAGAAGGATTTGTAATCATAGGCATGCATTTCGCGCGCCATCGCGAAGGTCACCGCGGCGACCAGGCTCCATATCGCTGTGGCGAAGAGCATCCCGGCCAATCCCCCCCAGGGGCCCGAGGGGATGAAATACTCGGCAAGTTCGCGACCCGTTGCATAGCCGCCGCCGATGATGACCGCCTTGAGCGCGAAGCCGGGCAAGAGGAAACGCTGAAACCAGCTGCTGCTTGCACGGGGATCGCTGTCGATCATGCGAGGCAGGCGTCCACGAGCGCCTCGAACGCCGGCCCGCCCCGAACCGGATCGGCGACCGGCATGCCGAGACGCGCGCTTTCATCCGCAAGGAGTTTCTCGGCGTCGCCATCGCTCAGGCTCGAGGTGTTGAGGCTGACGCCACCACAACGGATGGCCGGATTGGTCCGGCTCCCGAGGCGGATGGTCATCTCGATGACCTCCTCTATCGTCGGCAAATCGAATCCTTCCAGGCCGAGGATCGTCTTGCGCGTCGGGTCGTGGCAGACGACGAACACATCGGGTTGGCTGCCATGCAGCAGGCCGAGCGAGACGGCTGCGTAGGAGGGATTGAAGATCGAACCTTGCCCCTCGATCAGGTCCCAGTGCTGCGCCGGCGCATCGGGGCTCAATACCTCGGCCGCCCCCGCCTCGAAATCCGATACCACCGCATCCATCGGGATTCCGCCGCCGGCGATCATGATCCCGGTCTGCCCCGTCGCCCGGAAATCCGCATAGAGTCCTCTACCGGTAAAGGCGTGATATAGGGCCAGAGCGGTGTATTTCTTGCCCAGCGCGCAATCGGTACCGACGGTAAGCAGCCGCTTCCCGCTGCGTTTACGGCCGGTTCCGACCGGCAGGTCCGCGGGCGGAGTGCGAATGTCGATCAGGCGGCGATCGTTGCGCGTCGCGGCTTCCTTGAGGGCGGGCACGCTCGACAGGCGAACATGCAGGCCGCTGACGATATGCAGCCCTGCATCCATCGCGTCGACCAGCGCTTCGATCCAGCCTGCGCCAAGCACCCCGCCCTGATTGGCGACTCCGATAACGAGCGATTGAGCGCCAGCATCCCGGGCTTGGGCTGGCGTGATCCGCGCGAGCCCGGTCGTTACCGTAGCCCCCGGCAGAGCCATTTCGCCCACGCATTGATCGGGGGCCCAATGGGCGAGGCCGAAGGCGGTCTTCGCGAAGCTGGCCTCGGTGGTGTCGCCGAGAAACAGCAGATAGGGTTGCGGCACGACCAGACTCTCGGAAACCAGCGGAAGAGGAGCGTTCATTATGGCTAGGTTCCGGTGCAAGCGGTAAAGGCGGGCGCAATCGACACACCCCATTCGAAACTGGGTCGATCGAGGGGCGCAAGCGATGACGAGATCGCGGAGATGCTGAGGCCCTCTGTCGAGGGGGCGTCACTGCATCGGCTAACCGAATCCGCTTTCAACATCGCATCCCGTCCCCCGATTTGCCCATATCAGGACATAATGTCCTAATCAGAGAATTGTCAACCGGATCAAACCGATTACCAGCCCCAAATCCCGGCGGGGCAATGGATCAGGCCATCGCGATAGGCGACGCCCGGAGCGCGATCCTGCGCCAGGAAGGTCGGACCATCGAGATCGACCACGTCGCACAATTGCCCGAGCAGGTAGGAGGGCGCCATCGAGAGGCTGGTGCCCATCATATTGCCGACCATGACCTCTAGCCCGAGCTTGCGCGCTTCGCGCGCGATGGCGAGACCTTCGGTAAGGCCCCCGCACTTGTCCAGTTTGATGTTCACCATGTCGAACCGGCCGACGAGCGAAGAGGTGTCGGCGAACGTAACCGCGCTCTCATCCGCAACGAAGGGGAGCGGGCGCTTGATGCCGTCCAGATCCTCTTCCGCCCCGCGTCGCAGCGGCTGTTCGAGCATTGCGATCCGCGTTTCGGCGAGCGCGGGCAGCAGATCGCGCAGGGACTCGATCGTATAGCCCTGATTGGCATCCACGCCGATCCACGCCGTGGGTCGCGCCGTCCGAACTGCGACGAGACGCGCGATATCGAGCTCCGGCTCGCCGGTCAGCTTCAGCTTGATCGGCGCGTCGGGATCGAGCGCGAGCGCCGCCTCGGCCATCGCCGCCGGCTCGCCCGCCCCCACGGTCAGGGCGGATGGCAGGGCCCGCGGCGGATCGAGCCCGGCAAGCTTCCACACCGGGCAGGCTTGCTGCCTGGCTTCGAGCTCCCAATAGGCGCAGTCGATCGCATTGCGCGCGCCACCGGGAGGCATCAGGTGCTGCAATTCCTCGCGACTGGCACCGGCCTCGATACCCCCCCGGGCGTCTTCGACCTCGGCCAACATGTGGTCGATATCGTCGCCGAGATAATAGACCCCGGCTCCCTCACCCCGCCCGGCGTGCTCGCCGTCGGACAATTCGGCGACGAGCACGCGGGTCTCGGTAAAGACGTGACCGGAAATCCGGAACGGTTGGCGATAGGCAAACCGCTCGACGGTCAGACTGAGCTGCAATCGTGGCTTTGTGTTCATGGCTATCAATAGACCATGCTGAAGCCGTAGAGATTGTAGCCCAGCGTGACCCAGACCAGCACCGCCGCCGCGAGGACGAGCAGGATCGCCGCGATCCGCATCGTCCAGGCGCGCCGCTGCGTCCAGCTCAACCACAGATGCCAGATGGAGGCGATCAGCAAGCCGAAGGTCGCCACCGGGGTCAGCACGCGCAGCAGGTTGATGAGCCAGTCGAGCGGCCCACCGACGCTACCCAGATCGCTGGAGAAGGACAGGACCAGAGCGATCCATCCTGCGAACGCCAAGAGCGTGAGCCAGGCGAAGCCGCGCGACACTCGCCAGGCAGTCAAAGCCTTGCCATCCAGAACGAAGGTCGCCCCGAAACGGCGGCGTACCAGCGCCCGCACGGGCCAGGCGATCGCCGCGAGCAGCACCAGCGCCAGCGATGCCAGCAATGCAGGCATCAGCCAGGCGGGGTTGTAGGCGGCGGGGGCGGGCTCGAGCACCATGAAGGGCGAGACCGCATCGAGGCTGACCCGGACGACTTGGCCATCCACCACTTCGGCGGCGAGCCGTTCGCCGGTGGCGGTATCGCGCCAGACGAAGGGTTCCACCTCCACCCAGTCGCGGGCGCCAGCGGTGAGTCCGTCGAGCGCGGGGAAGGCGAGCTTGCCCTCGGGCCCGACGGTAATCTCCAGCGATCCGAGCAGCCCCAGCACGCGCATGAAATTGGTGAAGGAGCCGCGGCTGCTGACATAATTGCCGGCCAGCAGGTTCGCATGCGCGCGGGCGGTTTCGTCATCCACCCGTGTCTGCGGCTCTTCGGCAGGAAGGTAGCGATCGGCGAAACCGTGGAACAGCGCGCTGCGGATGGCACCGGACGCGCCGGCGACGCCATTGCTGTTCATCGAGATGTATACGCCGATATCGTCTTCGGGGAACAACCACAGATAGCTGTGGAACCACTGGGTGTCGCCGCCATGGGCGATCGCCCGCCGACCGTTGACCCATTGTTCGTAGAAGCCGAGGGCCATGGTGTTCAACGGTCCGAGGCCCGGCGCATCATAGTCATGCATCAGCCGCGCGGTTTCCGGGCTCAGGACGGCGCCCCCTTCGTTGAGATGCGCCATCATGAACTTGCCCATATCCGCCCCGGTCGAAGCCAGGCTTCCGGCGGGCCCAGGAACCACTATCTCGAAGGGCTTGGCCTCCTCGGTCGCGACCGAATATCCTTCGGACATCAGCGGTTCGAGCGCCTCGGGCAAAGGCTGGCGGAAGGTCGAGCGGGTCATGTTAAGCGGGGTGAACACCCGACGATCGATATAGTCGTCGAAGGTCATCCCGCTGACTCGTTCCACAATGTGGCCCGCGAGCGCGGTGGCATAATTGGAGTAGGCGGGGGTCGAACCGGGAGCAAAGACCCGTTCGGGCAGCGCCAGCGGCATCAGCTCGCCGAGCGACATCACCGCATCGGGATCATCGGTAATCAGGTAGCGGATCGACTCCTCGAACCCCGCAGTGTGGGTCATGATGTCGCGCAGCGTGACGGGCTCGCCCCGGAAGGGCGGAATTTCGAAATCGAGGTAGCGGTTCACATCGGCGTCGAGGTCGAGCTTGCCGGCTTCGACCTGCTGCATGACAGCGGTCCAGGTAAGCAGCTTGGAAACCGATCCCGGGCGAAACAGCGTTGCCTCGGGGTCGACTGGCTCGCGCGCGGCCACGTCGGAATAACCATAGCCTTTCTGAAGAACGACCTCATCGCCGCGGACCACCACCACCACGGCGCCCGCGATCTGTCCTCGCGCAAGCGCATAGGGGAGAAAGCCATCGAGCCAGGCTTCAAGATCGGCTGGATCGAGATCCGCCGTGTCGGATTCAGGTATGGTAGTCTCCACCATCGGCGCCACCGGCACCTCCGGGGTCCGATCCAGCAAAGCCGGTGCCTGCGCAGCCAGCGGCAAGGTGGCCAGTGCCGCCAGCCCCAGCATGATCTTGTGAACCAGACGCATCGCATTCTCCCCCCGGGCCGCTCCGCCGTCAGCTTTTCGGCTGGACGTAGGACCCCTGATCAGTAACATGCACCGCTGAATACGGCGTGGCTGAATTAGGACATAATGATCCTATTTAGAGAATTGTCAACGGGAGCGGTCGATTGATGGGAGTGCAGGCGAAACCACGGACGCTTGGCGAGGTGATGCGCGAAATCCGCTCTCGCAACGGCTGGACGCTCAAGGAGATGAGCGAGAAGTCCGGAATCCCCGTTTCGACGCTTTCCAAGGTCGAGCACAATCGCCTGACGCTGTCCTACGACAAGCTGCAGCAGCTCAGCCAGCGGCTCAATATTCGCATGTCCGATCTGTTCGCCGAGGAAGACCCGGCCAGCGCACCCCCGCAGGTCACGGGCCGCCGCAGCCTCGGAAAGCTGGACAATGCGGTCCGCGTGACGACCGACAATTACGATTATTTCTACCTCTGCACCGATCTGCGCCAGAAGCGGATGATCCCGATCGTGACCCGGATCCGCGCGCAGAGCGCCAAGGAATTCGGAGATCTGGTGCGCCACCACGGCGAAGAATTCATCTATGTGATCGAAGGCGGGATCGAGGTTCACTCCGAATTCTACGACCCCGTCCGGATCGATGCCGGCGAAGGTATCTATCTCGATTCCTCGATGGGTCACGCCTATGTGACCGCCGAGGGTTGCGAGGAGGCGGTGGTGCTCGGCGTGTGCTCGAGCGAAGGCGATGGTCTGATGGATTCGCTGCTCAACCTGCGCAGTTGAGCAGCGCCGGGCAATCCCGCCGCGCCCGCGCCGTCAGCGCACCTCCGTATAGACATATTCATGCTGGTTATCACGCACGGTTAGCGTGCGGCGACCGTCCAGATCGCCGACGACCGCCTCGACCGAGATGAGCCCCGGACCTGCCGTCACAAGCGATACGCTCCCGTCGGTATTGGCGCGCGTGGCGATCGGCCCTTCGACGAAGCCCGCCTTCATGGAATAGATTCCGTCGTCTCTGGTGACCCGGATAGAACCGATTTCGGGGTGCTCGTATAGAGAAGCCAGCCCGGCAAGAACTTCCGGATCGCCAGGCACGGTCAGGCTCGCCCGCTTGGCCTCGGCCTGCTTCTCCAGGCGCGCTGCGGCGACCGCGATTTCCTGCGTCGCTTCGGGCTTGCCGTCATAAACCACCTCGAGCAGTCGCCGCAGAAACGGGCCAAGCATGGAAGCACCGGCGTCTGAATTGACCAGGATGACGGCGCCGACCCCGGCCTCCGGCAAGAGGTAAAAATTGCTGTGGTAGCCCTGGAGAGTGCCACCGTGGGTCACGACCGACACATCGGCCACCTGCCGCTCCATCAGGCCCATTCCGTACCAGGCATTCTCCCCGATCGGCACGCCACGCTTGCGACGTTCGGTAAGGTTCGCTTCGCTGACGACGCGCTCGCCTTCGGGTGAGAGCCCCTTCGAAAGTTCGAGCTGGACGTACTTCGCCATGTCGGCGGCAGTCGACCAGGCGCCTCCGGCGGGTCTGTGCGGAGTGATCAGGTGATTGAAACGGTTCGACAGCAGGGTGACCTCGCCATCGATGTCGTAGCCATGGGGGCGCGCCCAATTGCCGCTCTCCCCCACCGCGAAATCGAAGGTGGTGTCGGTCATCCCCAGAGGATCGAAAATTCGAGTTTTCATTGCCTCGTCGAATGCCGCGCCGAGCTCCATGTCGGGATAGGCCAGCGCGCCGCCCAGATAGCCCGCCGCCGAAGCCATCAGGTTGTTGTACTGGTACAATTCGCCGAAATCGCTGGTCGGTTCGCTTTGCGCGAGCTGGCGGAAGGTGTCGGACGCCGGAGCCCCGCTATCGGCGAGAATGAAGGCATAGTCCTTGCGTGGCAGACCAGTGCAGGCGCAGACCAGATGTCGCACCAGGGTGGACCTCGTCGTCGCGTCGCTGCCGAGGCGGAATTCGGGATAGAGGTCGGTCACCGGCTGCTCCCAGCGCAGCTTGCCCTCGTCTGCCAGCGCCGAGAGCAGCAGCGTCGCCATGCCCTTGGTGTTGGATGCAATCATGAATTTGGTGTGTTCATCGACCGGTGCGTCCCGGCCAAGCGCGCGAACGCCGTAACCACCCTGCCAGACGACTTCTCCTCCGTCGATCAAGGCAATCGCCACGCCGGGCACCTCGAGCGTTTCAGCCGACTGAGCCACGAAATCCCGCAAGAGCTGGACGCGCTCGGGCGTGAGCCGATTGGCCGTCTGGCCGGCGAAGCTTTCGGGCCTGTAACCCGCTGGGCGTATGCTCTGGCCCACCAGCGATATCGCCGCCGTCCGCTTGTTGGCGACCAATTCGGAACCCTCGGTGATGAGGACGACCCACTCGCCGGCTTGGCGCAGGGCTGTGGCCGCAGCTACCGCGCGCTCGTTGGGCGAGGTTTCGTAGGAAGTATTGACCCGCTCGTCCCATCCATCGCCCGGGGCTCCGGCGGTTACCAGCCGGACCTCGCGTTCGGCCTGCGGATTGTAGAGCGACCAGGCCCGGGCGGTCGCGGCGCTTGCATCCGCCGCGGCTCCGACCTGAACTACGGCAACCCGCAAAGTGCCTTCGGGCGCCGTATAGACGGTCACGGGGCCCTGCGCGGAAGCGGCCCAATTTTCGGGCGCCGTATAGGTGATCGCTGCGGCATCCTGGGCCACGGCTTCGGACTTGACGGGCTCTTGCGCCGCCAGTGCTGCGGGGAGGCTCATCAGAGCCAGTCCAAGTGCCAGTTTCACGATGCTTCTCCCAAGGGTGGATACCAATGATTAAGCGCGATGCGGTCGGCGCTGTTGCACGCCTGTCGCGGGCATCGAACCTGCTGCTGCCCTGACGACCGTGTCAGGAGACCAGCCGATAAAGCGTATAGGGTTGCGCTTCGAACGAGAAGCGCGTGTCGCTTCCTTCGCCGTAGAACTGGATGAGCCCCAGCGGACCATAAGGCGTGGTCTCTTCGGTGACCTGCTGATAGGTTCCGGGACCGACCTGCTCCCACAGGATCGTCTGTCCCTGAATGGTCACGCTCAGCCCATGGTCGCCCTCGCGGCTAACCTGGATCAGGCTGGCCGGGTTCACCCTGTGATCGGTGTAGGAGCGGCGGTTGGTTCGGTAAGTACCCTCGACCGGTTCACCGGGCGCGCCCGTCCATTCGGGCAGGCGTACGGTCGGGACCAACCGCTCGACCACCATGGCGCTCAGTTCGGAGCGCGCGATCGAAGCCTCGTTGCCCCCCGTCAGCGATATGAAGAAGCCGACATCGGCTTCGGGAATGAGGATCAGGTTGGAATGGAATTCGCCGGTGTTCCCGCCATGCCCAATGATGCGGGGGTTCGAAGCGCGTGTTTCGAGAAACCCATGCCCGATCCCCGGAAGTCCGGGCGAGTTGGCGGCGAGACGCGTGCGCATCCGCTTGGCCGTATCGGCCTGCAGGATACGCGCCTCGCCCAGTCGGCCATCCTGAAGATGCGCTTCGACGAAACGCGCCATGTCGGCTCCGGTCGAATACAGCGAGCCAGCCGGAGCGATGTTGTAGATCAACTCGGCAGGCTGTGCTTCGAACCGCCCGTCTTTCCATTCGTAACCGATTGCGACATCGTTTTGCCAACTCTGCGGCAGCGGCTCACGGAAGGTGCTGCGCGTCATACCAAGCGGCTGGAAGATGTGGCGGTCGATATAGTCGGAGAAATCTTCGCCCGAGATGCGCTGAACGATATAGCCCGCGACCGCAGTGGAATAGTTGGAATAGGACACCTCGACGCCTGGCTCGCGCACCCGGGCCGGGATGTGACTGGCAAGCCAAGGGCCCAGCTCCTGATATTCATCCGGCGATGCGACGAACATGTCCTTGTAACCGTCCTCGAAACCCGCGCTGTGATCGAGCAGATGGCGCACCGTTATTTTCTGCGGGAAGGTTTCGGGAATCTCGAAGTCGAGGTGGCGGTCGACGGGATCGTCGAGATCAAGCTTGCCCTGCTCCACGAGCTGCATGACAGCCGTCCACGTGAACAGCTTCGACACCGAGCCGGGCCGGAACAGTGTTCTGGACGGATCGACGGGTTTGCGCGCCTCGACGTCGGCAAAGCCGTAGCCCTTCTGGATCACGACCTCGCCATCTTTCACCAGCACGAAGACAGCGCCGGCCACCTCGCGATTGGCGATGCCCATCGCCATCGCTCCGTCGATGAAATCTTCCAGCCCGGCCACTCGTTCATCGAGGGTCGTCGAAACCTCCGCGCGTGGGAGCTGCACCGGCTCCGCTGCCTGCGCAGGCGGCGCGAGCAACAGCATTGGCGCTATCAGCATCAGTCCGTATCGTTCCGCAGTTCCGGCCATTGTGATTCCCGCTGTCTCGAGTTCGGGAAGGAACGGCCAACGGCGGCCCCTTCCCGCATCATGTGGATGACTTATCCGGCCCGCGCCTGGACCCGGGCCGGAAGCGATCAGAACTTCACCTTCGCACCGACGGTGAAATACCGGCCCAGATTATCGTAATGCGCGCTGCCGGTGGTGGTGACCAGCGGCGGCTTGACGTCGAAGAGATTGCTCACATTTCCGTAGAAGGTGAAGCTCTCCATGACGTCGAAGCTGGCGTTGAGATCGATGTAAGTCCGCGCATCGATCTCGCCATTGACGATGTTCTGCTCGTCGTTGAAATCGCCGCCGCCGACATAACGTGCACGCGCACCGATGCCGAACGCATCTTCGTCGTAACCCAGGGTCAGGATGCCGCGCCACTTCGGCAGGCCGTCGACGACCGAATCGCCGACATCTCCGGCCACATCGCGGCGATTGAAGCCGGTCTGGAAGGCGAGTTCATCGACATAGGTCGCCAGAGCGCGGACATAGAAGCTACCGGGGAGCCCCAGAAAGCCCGAGATCGGCGTCCGATAGGAAGCCTCGAAGTCCACGCCGCTCGTCTCGAACTCGGCGATGTTCTGCGCCACCGCGAAGATAGTTTCGATTGTCCCGGTGGCGTCGCGAATGACGCTGTCGCAGGCGGCGGTATCGCCCTGCGAGCAGGCGGCCGTGACATCCGACGCACTGGGTGTCGCGATGGCGTTGTCGATCTTGATATCGTAATAGTCGATCGAAAAACTGAAACCGCTGAGGAAGGCGGGCGATACGGTAGCGCCAACCGTCCAGTTTTGGCTGACTTCCGGAACGAGGGCGACATTGCCTCCGCTGAAGATAGTGGCTTGCGGGTTGGGATTGTAGTTGGGATCGTTGCGGCCTGCCGAGTCATTGTCGACCACAGGGCGGACGTTGATCGTGTTGACTGCAAAGAGATTGCCGATGCTGGGTGCGCGAATGTCGCGCGAGCGGGTTGCGCGCAGCAGGAGATCGCGGAAGAGTCGCGCGGTTCCGCCGACCTTCCAAGACCAGATGCCGCCGCTCAGGCTGTAATCCGAATATCGGGCAGCGCCGTTGACATCGAGTTCGAGGCCATCGGATTGCCAGAGCGGCACAAGCGCCTCCACAAAACCCTCCTTGACGCTGAAGGCACCTTGCACCGGTTCGGTGAAGACCGGCAGGCCGAACACCCCGGCGCGATCGAGTTCGCCGTTGTCCGCCGCCTGCTCTTCCCAGCGCGCCTCCACCCCGAGAGCGACAGTGACCGGGCCGGCCCACATCGAAAGCAGATCGCCCTGGAGACGCGCTGCCGCCGAATCCAGCTTGTTGACGCTGCGTGAAAATTGGGTGCCGCTCACGTAAGCTCTCGCCTCGGGCGAGGAGGCTCCATCTCCGAAGGGGTTGAACGCCACGCAGGCAGGATCATCGTTGGTCGGATCGGCATCCGCGTTCACCGAACAAACGATCTGGCCGTTGACCGAGGTCGCATCGATGGCACGAGCGAAATTCGCGGGAATGGAAGAGTTGAAGAACCTCTGTTCGCTGTCGATCTCGCCGTGGCTGAAATGCGCGTCGTAAGCCCAATTCCCGCCAAGCGTGCCCTCGATGCCGACAGCACCTTCCTTGGTCACGCGCTCGGCGTCGAACGTCATGAAGAAAGTGTCGGTGAGCAAGCGTCCGATCAGCAGGCTCGTCTCGCCATTGGCGGCGAGCGTGTCGCTGATTGTGGGAGACAGGAACGGATTGGAGGCCGAGACCGCGAACACCGGGGATGAAAAATCTGGGAAAAACGGCTGGTTGGTCTTCGAACGACCATACATGGCATCGGCCCATACCGTCGCACCGCCACCGATGTCGTAGGTCAGCCTGCCATAAGTCCCGATCCGCTCAAGCGGATTGGCGACATAGAGCAGGTCGTACAGGCTGAAGAAATCGGCCTCGCTGGTCGGCCGCAAGCTCCCGTCGGGATTGAATACCTGACCGGCAAAAGAGCCGGCAAGAACAGTTCCGCCGCGAGTGATCGGCGCCAGATCGTTGACGTCGGGCTGCAGTTCGAGTTGCCCGCCGCCAATATTGACCAGGCCGGCGCCCAGCCACGGGCGCTCGCGTCGTCCGCCCGTGTCGACACCCTCATCGTCGAGATACTCACCGCCGATCATGAAATGACCGCGACCATCGGCGAAATCGGTCCCGAAGGCTGCATCGAAGCCATAGCGAAAACCATCGCCGCGCGAGGAGATCCCGGTCTGGGCGCCCAGAGTCACGCCATCGAGATCGTCGTTGAGGATGATGTTCACCACCCCGGCAACCGCGCCGGAGCCCCATGCCGCCGAGGCACCGCCGGTGACGAGTTCGACTCGATCCACGAGATTGGTCGGAACGAAGTTGAGGTTGTTGTCGCCCACGAACCGTCGGCCATTGACCAGGGTAAGCGTGCGAGCTGATCCCAGCCCCCGAAGATCGACCGGCGCCACGCCGCTCGAGGTGTTGCCGGTCGCGGTGGTCGGCGCCACCGAATTGCGGACCTGCGGCAGTTCGTTCAGCACCTGCTGGAGGTTGACCCGCCCGGCCTGCTGGATTTCGGTATCGCCAAGCACGGTGGTCGGAGTCGGCTGATCGAATCCGTCGCGCTGAATGCGAGAGCCGGTGACAACGATCGTCCCGGTCGGTTCTTTGGCTTCCGGCGCATTCTCGTCCGGCTGCTCGGCTGCTTCAACCGACTGGGCAAGCGCCGGGGCGCCGGCCAAGAGGGCGAAACTCGCGATCGAGCCCGAAAGCAATGTGCGGATTGTGAACTGCCTTAGGTACATGTTATCCCCCAACTCTGTTTGGCTTCGCTCAAGAAGCCGACCGAGACCTCTTCCTGGAATTCGCAGCGTCTCTGTTGAGTGTATTCCACCCTATGGACCGCTATCTTTTCAGCGATAATTTTGTCTTGATTGGGACATTTGCACTCAATTTAGAGAATGTCAAATTTGTCATGTGGTTCGCTTCGGAGTGCCGAACGGGGCTATTTCCAGGTCGCGCGAAGCAGGCGTGCGAAATTTCCGCCAAGCACCAGTTCGATGCTGTCGTCCGAATAACCACGGCGAATCATTTCCTCGACAAGGTCGAAGACCTTGCGCGGGTGATCGAAGCCATCGACATCGATCTTGTCGCGAAAGGCGTAGCTGTCCTTGTAGGCATTGCGCAGCATCGCGTTCTGGTCGGCGGGCATGTCGTCATAGCCGTTGAGATCGCTGTCGGAACCGATGCCGACATGCTCGATCCCCACCAGTTTCACCACGTGTTCGATATGATCGACATAATCCACGATGGTGGTCGGGTCGCGGTTGCTGATGAAATTGCGCACCCCGGTGATCCCCATCACCCCGCCCTTTGCGGCGAGCTTGACGATCATCTCGTCGGTCTTGTTGCGCGGATGTTCGTTAAGTGCACGACAATTGCTGTGAGTGAAGGCGATGGGTCGGGGCGAAAGCTCGACTGCATCCAGAGTCGTCCTGTCGCCCGAATGCGAAACGTCGATCAACATGCCGACGTCGTTCATCGCTCCGATGATCGACACCCCGAAATCGCTGACACCTGCGTCGACACGCTCGGTGGCACCGCTGCCGATCCGATTGAGGCTGTTGTAGGTCAGCTGGGCACACCGCAGACCCAAATCGTAGAAGAACTTGACGTCGGTCGCCCGCTCGAACTGATCCGCGTTCTGCAGGCCCATGATCATGCCAACCTTGCCCTCGGCCTTGGCACGTTCGAGGTCGCTGACCAGCCCCACCAGCGAGAATACGTCCGAATTGCGGCCGGCATAGCCCTGCCACGCCGCCAGGAATTCGAGCGCCTGCTCCTTGGCACGCGGGCCGCCAATTCCGACGGCATTCTGGATGCCCGTGATCCCCGAAGCGCGGAATTCGGCTTTCTCCCGGTCGGTCATCGGTCGGGCGGGGACCTCGGGGCGGAAATCGATCTTCGGAATGGCGAGCATGTCGAGCACCATCGCGCGCTCCACGATCGCGACGCTGCGCGCCGAATAGGTCCGGTCGCTCGCGCCGAGCCGATAATACCCCAGATTGATCATCGGTACCGACAGCAGCGCCCCCGCACCCGCCGCTTTCATGAAGCCGCGCCGCCCCGCCTTGATGCCATTCGCCATAACCGTCTCCCAAATTTCGCCTTGAAAGGGCTTGTCCTGATCGGAAAGTGAACGGCCCTTCGCAGCTGCGACCCTCGATTCCCGAAACCGCACGAATTTCCGTTATTCAGTTGCCCCATCATTGCGCTCGAACCCCGAGCGCCGCTTTGCTCGGCGAACCGATCAAGCCGCACTGTCCTGATTAGAGAAAGCGGGGGCTGACACAAAACCTGGCCTATTGCAACTTGCCTGGTCCGTTGCGAGCCTGGTGCCCCCACTTTCGGCGCGGGATGCAGCCGCCCGCCCGCCTCGTCCTTTTCAACAGTTGCATTTGATCCGACAGAATGACCTGAGGCTTGACATCTCCAAATAGGATGGTTGAGTCTCATTTGTAGATATTTGGTCCGTCAGTGACCGAGGCTCCGCGATGCAGGACGGATATCGGGAGCTAGGGAGGGGATTGATATGACGACCGTGAAAGAATGGCCCTGCGAGACTGCTCGCTTATCTCTGGCGACGCTGCTGCTTGCATCCATGACGGGCTGTGCAACCGCCGGAGGAACGGCCGATGTGGCCGGCTATGATCTGGTGATCCGCAACGGCTCGATCTATGATGGCAGCGGCAGTGAACCCTATGTGGGGGATCTGGCGGTCGAGGGCGACCAGATCGTTGCGATCGGACAAGTCCGCGGCGAGGGGCGCGAGGAGATCGATGCTGCCGGGATGGCAGTCGCACCTGGATTCATAAACATGCTGAGCTGGGCCAATCGTTCCCTTCTGGAAGACGGTCGCGGCATGTCCGACATCCGCCAAGGGGTGACGCTTGAAGTGTTTGGCGAAGGATGGACCATGGGGCCCATCAATAGCTCCATGCGACAGGAATTGCAGGCGCAGATGGGCGAAAGCGGCGTCGCCATCGGCTGGACCACCTTGGGCGAATATCTCGAAAATCTCGAGGAAAAGGGCATTTCGCCCAACGTCGCCAGCTTCGTGGGCGCGACGACTGTGCGGATCCACGAACTTGGCGAACAGGATGTCGATCCGAATCCTGACCAGCTTGCTCGAATGCGCGCGCTCGTTCGCCAGGCGATGGAAGAGGGCGCGATGGGAGTGGGATCTGCGCTGATCTACGCCCCCGGCAATTATGCCGAGACGCGAGAGCTCGTCGCTCTTGCCGAAGAGGCAGGCCGCTGCGGCGGTATGTATATCAGCCACATGCGTTTGGAAGCCGACGAAATCGGCAGCGCGATTGACGAGGTGATCACGATCGCTCGCGAAGCCGGCCTGCCGGCGGAAATCTATCACCTCAAGCTTGCCGGCAAGCGGAACTGGGACCGGTTGCCGGAGATCGTCGCCAAGATAGAGGACGCGCGTCGTTCGGGCATCAGGCTGACAACCAACATGTACCTCTACACTGCGGGTGGTACCGGCCTCGATGCGGTTATCCCCCCGTGGGTGCAGGCTGGCGGCCGCGACGCCATGCTCGAGCGGTTGCAGGATCCAGCGACCCGGGCCAGAATTCTACAGGAGATGCGCGCGGAAGAAAGCGATTGGGAAAACCTATTGCGCGCTGCCGGAGGTGATGGCGTTCTGCTGGTGAATTCCGAGAATCCCGAGTTCCAGCCGCTGATGGGCAAAACCCTCGCACAGATTGCCGCGTTGCGCGGAACGAGCGTGGAGGAGACCGCCGTCGATCTCGTCCTGCAGGATGGCCAGATCGGCGCGATCTACTTCATGATGTCCGAAGAGAATATCGCCAAACAGGCCGCGCTCCCATGGATGAGCTTCGGATCCGATGCATCCGCTCCCGCCGCCGAGGGCGAAACGCTCAACAGCGCAGCGCATCCGCGCACCTACGGCAACTTCTCGCGTTTGCTCGGCAAATACGTGCGCGAGGAAGAAGCGCTGCCTCTTGCTCGGGCAATTCGCGGGCTGACGGCCTTGCCGGCCTCGAACCTCGGGCTGCGTCAGCGTGGCAGCCTGGCCGTCGGCAACTTTGCAGATATCGTGATATTCGACCCGACCACTATCAGCGACCATGCAACTTACAATGCGCCCCACCAATACGCCACCGGTGTCACCGAGGTGTTCATCAACGGCGTGCAGGTACTTTCCGACGGGCAACATACCGGCGCGACACCGGGGCGGGTTGTTCGCGGGCCCGGATGGACTGGGTGGCCCGGGGGCGGCGCTTGCGCGGACTGAAGCGATATTCGACGTGTCAGCCGACGACGGGCATTGATAAGCTGGTTTTCTTCGGTGGTGCTGGGCGATGATTTTTCGAAAGTGGGGGACTGAACGATGCCTGGAACGAAACTTTGTCTGGCGGTGGCGACCTTGTTCACGGCCAGTTCGCTGTCGGCGCAAGTGGACGATGCAGAAAGCTTTCTCGAATTTCCCATAGCAACGGAAGTCAGCGCATCCGAATCTTCGTCCGTTGCGTGGCTCGTGGCGCAGGGGGACGAGACCCATCTGATGTACGCGCAGGCACCGGAGTTCCGGCCGGTCAAACTCTTCGGCCAGTCCGATGTAGAGGGACAGCCGATCACCAGCGTCCTTGCATCGCCGAGGGGCGACTATGTTGCCTATCTGACCGGTGTGCCGTTCAATGCCAGTGGAGACGCCTTCAATCCTGCGGATCTTCTTCGAGCCCCGTCGGCGACGCTCTGGCTGATTGGAACCGAGCCCGGCTCGAAGCCGATCGAAATCGGTGTCGGCTTCGGGCCGAGGTTTTCACCTGGCGGCGAGCAAATGGTTTATCGCAAGGGACGCGACCTGTGGTCGGTAAACCTCGAGCAACCGACGGCGGAGCCGACGGTCCTCGTGCAAGGCGGCGGCGGGTTCAACCAGGGCTTGTGGTCGAAAGACGGTCGGACGCTTTACTTCGTGCAGGATCGCGGGGGCTGGTCGTTCCTGGGTCGGTATTCGCTTGGAGAAGAGCGGGTGACATGGCTGGTGACCGGACCGCACCGCTTGAGTTCCCCCCAACTCTCTCCCGACGGCCGGACGATCGCTTATCTGCGCTGGCCCGCTCGCGAGCACACGAAATCCTATGATTTGACCGCAAATCAGCCCTTTGCCGTGGAAACGGTCGATATCGCTTCCGGGCAGGTACGGACCGTCTACGAGCCTGCCGGTGCCGCAGGATCGCAATTGTCGGATGATCCGGAGGGTCATTTGCGCTGGGCCGACGACCGCAACCTCGTCGTCCGGTCGGAGGCTGACGGCTGGGCGCGACTTTATGCCATTCCTCGCACCGGGGGAGCCGCACGCGCGCTCACGCCGACAGGCTGCGAAGTCGCCGAAAGCGAGCTCGCCGCTGCCGACAGCCTCTTCGTTATCCATAATTGCACAAACATCGACACAAGGCAGCTGTCGCAGATCATGGTTTCGACAGGACAGGCGCGAGCGATCTCAAGCCCGGATGTGGTGATGGGTCTTGCCCGTTCCGCTGGCGACAGCCGCTACGTGGCATTCACCGGAGGCGATGCAGAAGATGCGCCTCTTCTGCGCGTACTCGATCTGCGGTCGGGTCAATTCGCCCTTGTCGAGGAGCCGACCGACTACGGCTATTCCCACAGCTTCGATGCGCCTCCGCCGCAGCTGGTCCGGATCAAGGCGAGCGACGGCGGGACGGTGCCGGCGCAACTGTTTCTTCCTTCGACGGACGGTCCTCATCCAGCGGTGGTCTATGTTCACGGCGGGCCGCCGCGGCAGATGTTTCCCGGGTTCCACTTCGGCAGCTATTACGCCAAGGATTTCGCGGTGAACCGGCGGATGGCGGAACTGGGGTACGTCGTTGTCAGCATCAACTATCGATCCGGTGTTGGCTATGGCCGTGACTTCCGCGAGGCTCCAGGTCGTGCCTGGCGGGGCGCGTCCGAATATGCGGATGTACTCGGCGCGGGGCGCTGGCTCGAGCAGCGCGAGGAAGTCGATCCCGAACGCATCGGGATCTGGGGCGGCTCATACGGCGGATTGCTGACCGCTCATGCACTCGCACGGGATTCGGAGCTGTTTGCTGCCGGGGTGGCGATACACGGAGTCTTCGATTGGAGCTGGCCTTCGCCCACGCCCGGTCATCAGAATCCCAGTTTCATATTCGGCGTGAGCGAAGCGGACAGGCCTCTGGCGTTCGAGTCCTCGCCGCTTGCCGCGATCGATGACTGGACTTCGCCGGTGCTGCTGATCAGCGGCGACCGCGACATGAGTGTGGATGTGCTCGAAACGATCGATCTGCACCAGAAACTGAGCGCCAAGGGCGTCGACGTTCGCACTGTGCTCCTGCCAGGCGAAGCGCACGACATCATCCTTTTCTCGAATTGGCAGAAGATCTGGGAAGAGAGCCGTCGCTTTTTCGAAGAGAAGCTTGGCGAGTAGCGGGCTCGCAGCCACCACAGGCGACAGCTGAGCGGGTGGACTGGTTGAGGGGCGGCATCAGCTGCACTCTACGCCCTCCACGCAGAACTCGGACGCGAAAGCATCCACACCAAGGTCATCGAATCCCTGAGCGGCGCATTCCGGGGCGGGGCGCCGTTCGGACGTGGCAATCTCGCCCAATGCTGCGGAACCGCGTTCACTTGGAGCAGACCGTACACGAGAGCAAAAGCTACCAGGGACTGCATCCGCCAATCATCGATCAGGAACCGTTCGACGCGATGCAGGGGGGTGCTGGCGCGCAAACAACGCGGCGAGCGCATCCGGTATTCTTCGCGTGCTCCACTGCCGGACTTTGGAATGATGCGCTCGGCAACAGGATGGCGGCAACGCATGCTCACGACCGCGGCGGACAGCGCCATCTCTATGACATCCTCTATCTCATCTCCCCGGTTTCCGCATCACATACCGATGCGGCCCGGGTGTTGCAGCGGAGGCCGACGCCCGGAATGGAGGCCATCCTGATTGAGCGGCTGCGATGGTGGAGCAATCGGCCAAACGCTGGGTGGTCTGATTTCCTGCCTCTCGCCACTCGCGTAGAATTGCACTGCGAGGCAATGGTCGTGGATGTGCCGCCCCCGCCCCACGAGAAACGACTGATTCCGCGCCGTTTTGGACGCCTGCTGGCGTCGGAAGCATGACTATTGGACTAGTTGGCGGAGAGGGAGGGATTCGAACCCTCGGAACGCTTGCGCGCTCAACAGTTTTCGAGACTGCCCCGTTCGACCACTCCGGCACCTCTCCGCATCGCCCTGTCGGCGCGCTGGCGGGGCGAACCCCGCCCCGGTCGTTGGGAAGCCGCGCGGTTAGCCCAAGCTTTTGGGCGGGGCAAGCCGAAATATGCCGCGCGGGTGCGCAAAACGGGGGATGGTTGCCACGGATTACTTGTCACCGCAGTGCGGCACCCCATATTCCGTGTTCTCATGGATCGTGCCCTGTTCTTTTCGCCCCAAGCCGGTCGCACCATCGATGCGCCCGAGCTGGCCCGCACCCGCTTCGCCATCGGAGATGTGGTGCGCCACCGCATGTTCGATTTCCGCGGCGTGATCTTCGATATCGACCCGGTTTTCGCCAATAGCGACGAATGGTACGATTCGATCCCAGAGGGCATTCGGCCCGACCGCAACCAGCCGTTCTACCATCTTTTCGCCGAGACGGACGATTCCAGCTACACCGCCTATGTCAGCCAGCAGAACCTGGTGAGCGACTCGCTGGCCGGTCCGGTCGAGCATCCCGAGGTCGACCAGATGTTCGAGCAGTTCGAGAACGGGCGCTATCGCGTGCGTCGCTCGCTGACCCACTGAAACTCATACGGGACGGAGGCGAGGCCCGGCCTCGAACCTAGCTCTTGATCTTCCACCCCGATTTGAGCAGCCGGTAGCACAGCGCCGCCAGCAGCAGGTTGAGCACCGCCAGACCCAGCGCCGCCCAGACGATCGGCTGCGTCCCTTGGCCGATGTCGCTTTGCCCCAGAAAGCCGTAGCGGAAGCCCGAGATCACGTAGAAGAACGGGTTGAAGCGGCTGATCGCCTGGAACAGCGGCGCGAGATTGTCGATCACGTAGAAGGTGCCCGAGAGCAGACTGAGCGGCGCGATGACGAAATTGGTGACCGCGGCGTTGTGGTCGAACTTCTCCGCCCAGATCGAGGCCAGCAGCCCCATCAGCGCGAGCATGATCGAGCCCATCAGCCCGAACCAGACGATCGCCCAGGGCTGCACCACATGGAGCGTGACGCCGGGGTAGAGCGCCATCGCCAGCGCCACCGTGCAGCCCACCGCCAGCGCCCGGGTGACCGCCGCGGCGACGATGCCGGTCATCAGCTCGCCTTCAGACAAGGGCGGCATCAGCAGGTCAATGATCGTGCCCTGGATCTTGCCCGAAAGGAGCGAAAAGCTGGAATTGGCGAAGCCGTTCTGCATCATGCCCATCACGATCAGCCCCGGGGCGACGAAATCGGCGAAAGACACGCCGAGCACCTCGCGTCCGCCGCGCCCCAGCGCTACGGTGAAGATCACCAGAAACAGCAGCGTGGTGACCGCAGGCGCCCAGATAGTCTGGGTCTGCACCTTGAGAAACCGGCGCACCTCCTTAATATAGAGACTCCACAGTCCGATGCGGTTGATGCCGGTGATGACCGGCCGACCGTGCGGCGCGAACCGGGTGGAAGCACCGCCGCCTTCGCTCTCGACGAGAGAAGAGGCGGCGATTTGCGCGTCCGGGGCGGAGTTCGGGACTTGATCGGCCATGGGCGCGCGCCTACGTCGATGCAGCCCCGCTGACAAGCACGCTTCCGCGCGACCCGCCGGGCGCCCAATGCAAAATGGAATGATCTGAATGAGCTGGACCGACGAACGCATCGCGACCCTGAAAAAGATGTGGGAAGGCGGCGCCACCGCCAGCCAGATCGCCGACGAACTGGGCGGGGTCAGCCGCAATGCGGTGATCGGCAAGGCGCATCGCCTGGGCCTCAAGGCGCGCCCCTCCCCGGTCAAGGCGGCCGAGAAGAAGGCTGCCGTCGCCAAGAAGCCCAAACCCGCACCGAAGCCGGCTCCGAAGAAGCCGCAGGTCCGCGCGGATGCGCCCCCGACCGAGCCCGCGCCAGCGCCCAGCACCGCGCCCCCGCCTGCTGCGCCCGCGGCAGATCGGAAGCCGGAGCCGCAAGCGGAACCCGCGACCGCTTCGTCGAACCAGGCGCAGCCGCTGCCCAACCGCGCGCCCGACCTGCCCAAGATCGTTTCGGTCGGCCCGGGCGGCTTCCTGCGCCAGGGACCGGGCGATCAGCAGCCGCCGATCCCGCCGGCTCCGCCGCGCCGCCTGGTGCCGGCCAAGCCGAGCCCCGAGATCGCCGACAAGACCAGCCTGCTCGATCTGAGCGAAAAGGTCTGCCGCTGGCCGATGGGCCACCCCGGCGAGCCGGATTTCCACTTCTGCGGCACGGCGGTCAATCCGGGCTTCCCCTATTGCGTCGAGCATTGCGGCCGGGCCTATCAGGCGCAGCTGCCCCGCGGTTCGCGCCGTCCCCCGCCGCCGCTGCCGTTCGGCGGTCCGCGCGTGCGCTAGAGCTTCGGGCGATCTCCCGGCGGATATCGGCTGTCGCCGCCGAAGCCCTTGGACGCGCCCCACCGGCGCGCTATGGCTGCCTTGAAAATTCGGGAGCCTCCAATGCCGCTATCGCTTCACGCCGCTTTCATCCCCAGCGCCCTGCAGATGATCGACAGCACCAAGGGTCTCGTCGATCGCGGCGAAAGCTGGTGCAGCGAGCAGGGGCACGATCCCGCGCACGTCCTGTCCGCGCGCATCTATGAGGATATGTTCCCCTTCACCTATCAGGTGAAGAGCGTGGCGGTGCACACGGCGGGTGCGCTGGCGGGAGTGGCGAACGGCGTTTTCCAGCCCGACCTCTCGCCGCCGCCCGAAAGCTTCGATGGCCTGCGCGAGCAATTGGCGACCGCCCGCGCCACACTCGAGGGCGTTTCCGAGGACGATCTCGAGCAGGCGATCGGCCGCGACATGCGGTTCGAATTCCGCGACTTCAAGCTGGAGTTCACCGCCGAGGACTTCCTGCTCAGCTTCAGCCAGCCCAATTTCTACTTCCACGCCGCCACCGCCTACGACATCCTCCGGATGCTGGGCGTTGCGATAGGCAAGCGCGATTTCAGCGGACGGCTGCGGCTCAAGCGGGGCTGAGCGCCAAGGCCCCGGTTACGAAGCCCGCGCGAACCAGATGGTGTGGTGCGGACCCTTGTTGTTGGGCCGCGCGCGCACCCGGCGCTCCTCGATCTCGAAACCGGCGTCCTTCAGCCGGGTGCGGAATTTGGGATCGGGGGCGGCGGACCACACCGCCAGGATCCCGCCCGGCTTGAGCGCATCGCGCGAGCGGGCGATGCCGGTGCGGGTGTAGAGCCGCTCGTTGCCATCGCGGACGATCCCGTCGGGGCCGTTGTCGACGTCGAGCAGGATCGCGTCGAATTTGGGGCTGGTGCCGTCGTTGGCGTCGTCGATCAGCGCCGCGACATCGCACAGCACAACTTCGCCGCGCGGATCTTCGAGCGTCGTTCCGGTCAGATGCGCCAGGGGCCCACGCGCCCAGGCGAGGATCTCGGGCACCACTTCGGCGACCACCACCCGGCCATCCGCGGGGATCGCCGCCAGCGCCGCGCGATAGGTGAAGCCCATGCCATAGCCGCCGATCAGCACGCGCGGTGCAGGCGCGTCGATCTGTTCCAGCGTGAGCTGCGCGAGCTGTTCCTCGCTGAACTGCATCCGCGTTCCCATCAGCTCGTCGCGGCCGAGCATGATGATGTGATCGCGGCCGTGGCTGACCAGGGTGAGCGTGTCGCCGCCGGGAATCTGGGCGGTGGCAAGGGTTTCGCGCGGCAGCATCGGTAATCTCCAAACGAAAGGGGCCGCGAATGGATCGCGGCCCCCGGTCTTATCGTCATTTCAGCCGGGCTTGAACCCGGTCGAGGGCTCAATCCTTGAGGAAGTCCGGCACATGCGCGCCGCCTTCGCTCGAACCGCCGCCGCCTTCGCGATTGCCGCGACCACCACGATCGCCGCCACGGTCGCGGCCACCGCCGCCGCCGCCGCGCGGGCCGCGCCGGTCGCCGCCCCGGCCACCGCCGCCGCCCCCTTCACGCTTTTCGCGCGGAGGACGGGTGTCTTCGAGTTCCTCGCCGGTTTCCTGATCGACGACGCGCATCGACAGGCGAACCTTGCCGCGCTGGTCGATCTCGAGGACCTTGACCTTGACCTCCTGGCCTTCGGACACGACGTCGGTGGGCTTCTCGACACGCTCGTTCTTCATTTCCGACACATGGACGAGACCGTCCTTGCCGCCCATGAAGTTCACGAAGGCGCCGAAGTCGACGATGTTGACGACCTTGCCTTCGTAGATCTTGCCGACTTCCGCCTCTTCGACGATGCCGAGGATCCACTTGCGTGCGGCCTCGATCTCATCGGTGTTGGAGGAGCTGATCTTGATCACGCCCTCGTCGTCGATATCGACCTTGGCACCGGTCTCGGCGACGATCTCGCGGATGACCTTGCCGCCGGTCCCGATGACGTCGCGGATCTTCGACTTGTCGATCTGCAGCGTCTCGATACGCGGCGCGTGCTTGCTGACTTCGCCGCGGGCGGTGCCCAGCGCCTTGGTCATCTCGCCCAGGATGTGCGCACGACCGGCCTTCGCCTGCTCGAGCGCCTTTTCCATGATCTCGCGGGTGATCCCGGCGATCTTGATGTCCATCTGCAGGCTGGTGATGCCCGCTTCGGTACCGGCGACCTTGAAGTCCATGTCGCCCAGGTGATCCTCGTCGCCGAGGATGTCGCTGAGCACGGCGAAGTCGTCGCCTTCCAGGATCAGACCCATCGCGATGCCCGAAACCGGGCGTTCGATCGGCACGCCGGCATCCATCATGCTGAGGCAACCGCCACAGACCGTCGCCATCGAGCTCGAGCCGTTGGACTCGGTGATGTCGGACAGGATGCGGATGGTGTAAGGGAAGTCCTCGCGGCTCGGCAGCACCGGGTGCAGAGCGCGCCAGGCGAGCTTGCCATGGCCGACCTCGCGCCGGCCCGGGGCGCCGAAGCGGCCCACTTCACCGACCGAATAGGGCGGGAAGTTGTAGTGCAGCATGAAGCTTTCGTAGGACAGGCCGCCCAGCCCGTCGATCATCTGCTCGGATTCCTTGGTGCCCAGCGTGGTGGTGCAGATCGCCTGCGTCTCGCCGCGGGTGAACAGCGCCGAACCATGCGTGCGCGGCAGGAAGCCGACCATCGCCTCGATCGGGCGAACCTGATCGACCGTGCGGCCATCGATCCGCTGGCCGTCCTTGAGGATGGCCTTGCGCACGATGTCGCTTTCCAGCTTCTTCACCAGCTTGAGCTTGCCGAGATATTCGGCAGGATCGGCGTGATCCAGGCTCTCGTAATGGGCGCGCGCCTTGGCACGGGCATCGGCGATCGCGTTCTGGCGCTGCTGCTTGTCGGTGAGCTTGTAGGCGGCGGCGAGATCGTCGCCGATCAGCCCGCGCAGCTCGTCGAGCGTCGCGCTCTTGTCTTCGACCGGTTCGAGATCCCACGGCGTCTTGGCAGCCTGCTCGGCCAGATCGATGATCGCGCCGATGACCTTGCGGTTCTCGTCATGCGCGAACATCACCGCGCCGAGCATTTCCTCTTCGGTCAGTTCCTTGGCTTCGGACTCGACCATCATCACCGCGTCGTGGGTGGCGGCGACGACGAGATCGAGACGCCCGTCCTCGAGCGTCTTGGACTGCGCCGGGTTGAGGACGTATTCGCCGTCGATCATGCCGACGCGGCAGCCAGAGATCGGCCCCATGAAGGGCAGGCCCGAGATCGTCAGCGCCGCCGATGCGGCGATCATGGCGACGATATCGGCCTCGGTCTCGCCGTCATACGACAGCACCTGGCAGATCACGTTGATCTCGTTGTGGAAACCTTCGGGGAACAGCGGGCGGACCGGGCGATCGATCAGGCGGCTGGTGAGCGTTTCCTTTTCGGTCGCGCCGCGTTCGCGCTTGAAGAAGCCGCCCGGGATGCGCCCGGCGGCCGAGAATTTTTCCTGATAGTGGACGGTGAGCGGGAAGAAGTCCTGCCCTTCCTTCACACTGCGGGCGGCGGTCACGGCGCACAGCACCACGGTTTCGCCATAGGTGGCCAGCACGGCGCCGTCGGCCTGACGGGCGACGCGGCCGGTTTCCAGCGTGAGGGTCTTTCCGCCCCACTCCAGTTCTACTTTCTTGGTGTCGAACATTCTATTTCCTTCCGATCCCGCCTGCCACATTGCAGCGCGGGGCCTCCATTGTCCGGGGATGCCGTCCCGGTGCGGTGCAGGGCGTTGATCCGCCCCAGGGCGCGCGGACCGGATGCCCCCGCGCCGATAAGGGAAAGGGCGGCCCTTTATGGGAGCCGCCCTTCCACGAAACTCTTATTTCCTCAGACCCAGTTTCTGGATCAGCGCATTGTACCGCTCGACGTCTTTCCTCTTGAGGTAGGCGAGCAGGTTGCGGCGCTTGTTGACCATCATCAGCAGGCCGCGACGCGAATGATTGTCCTTGTGGTGGCCCTTGAAGTGGCCGGTCAGGTTCTTGATGCGCTCGGTCAGGATCGCGACCTGGACTTCCGGCGAACCGGTATCGCCCTCGGCTTGCGCGTTGTCCTTGATGATTTCCTGTTTCTTCTCGGCGGTAACCGTCATGCATTCTACTCCGCGACATCGGATGTGTTGAAACCCCGGACGACCTTGGCCGTCCCTCCGACGATCTCGATCAGCGCGACCGGAACATCCTCCAGTTTCGCAAAATAGAGCCCGTCGGTCTGGGGCATTCCCGAAATCACCCGGCCCTGGCGGACCGCCTGCGCGCTATCGGGGTCGAGGGAAAGGGCCGGGATGTCGTCCAGCCCCGCCTCCAGCGGCAGAAGCGATTGGTGAAGTGGCGCGCCCTTGCCGATTTCGTTCAGGGAGTCCAGCGAAATCGCCTGTTCCTCGCGGAACGGGCCCGCCTTGCTGCGCCTGAGATAGGTGACGTGCCCCACCGTGCCAAGCGCGCGTGCGATATCCCGTGCCAACGACCGGATGTAAGTGCCCTTGC
This sequence comes from Qipengyuania benthica, assembly GCF_030717865.1. Classification (NCBI taxonomy): domain Bacteria; kingdom Pseudomonadati; phylum Pseudomonadota; class Alphaproteobacteria; order Sphingomonadales; family Erythrobacteraceae; genus Qipengyuania; species Qipengyuania benthica. The sequence goes on from NZ_JAVAIL010000003.1 coordinate 308,655, forward strand.
TGACATGCGCGACCAGCGTGACGCTGTCCGCCAGCTCCAGCGGGGCACCCGGATCGTAAGGGTCGGGACGGCCCGAAGTGGTGGCGAAGGTGCTGCCGAGATCGATCGGCGCGCGCTCTCGCTTGTCGCTGTCGGCATCGCGCAACAGCGACAATTCATGGATCGTCACCTGCCGCGGCTTCATCTCGACCTCTTCGCCGGCGCGGGCGCGATCATAGGCGCGCTTGCCGTCGATCTTGAGCGCCGAATAGGCGGGCGGCAGTTGCTCGATCGCGCCGGTGAAGTGCTCCAGCACCCCGGCGATCGCAAGCATCGGCGGGCGATGCTCGGAGCGTTCGACGACCTCGCCCTCGGTGTCGAGCGTATCGGTCTCCTCGCCGAACTGGATGGTGAACTCATAGACCTTGCTGGCATCGAGCATCCGCCCCGCCAGCTTGGTCGCCTCGCCCAATGCGATCGGCAGCACCCCCTCGGCCAGTGGATCGAGCGTGCCGCCATGGCCGACCTTGGTCTTGGCGTAACCCGCCTCGCGCAGCACGCGCTTGACCGCGCCGACAGCCTGTGTCGAGCCCAGCCCGCGCGGCTTGTCGAGCACCAGCCAGCCGTGCGGCTTAACGCCGGAATTCGGTGGGGCGGTCATTCCGCAATCCCGCGGGCGATCCAGCCGGCGATGTCGAAATAGATCTCCTGCACCCACAGCACCGGCGGAAGGACCACGTTCTCGACCACGCCGCTATCGGGAAAGGCCCAGCTGGCCGCGATCAGCACGACGATGAACACCATCCCCAGCGCCTGCAGCCGCTGCCACTGGCGCTGATAGCGCAGCGGCAGCAGCCCGCCGACGATGTGCGAACCGTCGAAGGGCGGAATCGGCAGCAGGTTGAACAACGCCAGGAAGATGTTGATGAGGATGAAATAGGTGAAGCCGGCGAAGAACCACGGGTTGGGCTCGATGCCGGCAGCATGGCTCACGCCCATCACCACCCCCGCCAGAATCGCGCCCAGCAGCGCCAGGAGCAGATTGGTCCCCGGACCCGCCGCAGCCACCGCCATCATCCCGTAGCGCGGGTTGTCGAGCCGGTCCTGCCGCACCGGGACCGGCTTGGCCCAGCCGAAGATCGGACCGCCGAACAGCGCCAGCGCGCCCGGCACCAGCAGCGTGCCGACCGGATCGACATGGCGGATCGGGTTGAGGCTGAGGCGGCGCTGTTCCCGCGCGGTCGGATCGCCCAGCATCAGCGCCACCCAGCCATGGGCGACTTCATGAAAAACGATCGCGACGATCAGGCACGGGATCAGGATCGCCGCGAGAATGAGAGTTTCGAGCATTGTGGTTAGATAGGGCGTCGGCGCTCAGCCCGCCAGCGCCTCGCTGAAATGGCGGCGGCACAGCGCGAGATAGCGATCGTTCCCGCCGATCTCGGTCTGCGCGCCCTCGGCCACCGCCTCTCCGTGCTCGTCCACGCGCAAATTCATCGTCGCCTTGCGTCCGCAATGGCACACGCCCTTGAGCTCGACGAGCTTGTCGGCAATCCCGAGCAATGCGGCAGAGCCTTCGAACAATTCGCCGCGAAAATCGGTCCGCAAGCCGTAGCACACCACCGGGACCCCTCCCTCGTCGGTCAGCTTCGCCAATTGCCAGACCTGCTTGCCGGTGAGGAATTGCGCCTCGTCCACCATTACGCAATCGATCGGGGTCGCGGCATGAACCTCCATCACCGAACGCCACAGATCGGTGCCGCCCCCGAATCGGTGCGCTTCGGTCTCGAGCCCGATCCGGCTGCGGATCATACCTTCCGAGCGGGTATCGAGCGCAGCGGTCCACAGCATCGTCCGCATGCCGCGCTCGCGATAGTTGAAATCGGCCTGCAGCAGCGTGGAGCTCTTCCCCGCATTCATGCTGGCATAGTAGAAATAGAGCTTGGCCATGCCTCAACGTGACCGATAGCCGGCGCCGAAGCCACCCCCGATGCCATCCTGGTCGCAGCTTGTCTGCGGATAAGATCGCCACGCGATGCGTTGTCCCACTAAACGTCAGGAAGGACTCCAAGCATGATCCGTTCGCTCCTCATGGGCCTCGTCGCGGGCCAACGCGGCATGACCCCGCTGGCCGCCGTTGCCGCAGCGGCGCGGCGAGGCAATCTGCCCCCCGGCGCGCCGCTCGAACGGCTGATCTCGCATCCGGCAATCGCCGGCGGCACCGTCGCGCTGGCAGCGGCCGAGATGGCGGGCGACAAGATGAAATCCGCGCCCGACCGGATCGAGCCGCTGGGGCTCGTCGCGCGCGCTCTGACCTCGGCCTATGCCGGGGCGGCGCTGGCGCCGGGCGGCGAGCGGACGGCGGGTGCGATCCTCGGAGTCGCTGTGGCGCTCGGCGCGTCCTATGTCGGGTGGCGGCTGCGCTGCGCGGCGATGGAGCGCTATGGCCAAACCGCGACCGGGGCGGTCGAGGACGCGGTCGTGCTCGGCAGCGGTCTGAGCATCGCGCTCGCCCCGCGCTGACTCAGTTCGCGTCGCCGGACTCGTCGTTGAGATCGCGCGCGACCTTCGGGTCGTTGAGCAATTGCTCGATCCGGCTGGCCTCGTCGAAGCTCTCGTCGGCGCGGAAGCTCAGCTTGGGCGCGAATTTCAGCCCCAGCCGTTTGGCGACCTCGCGCTGGAAGAAGGCGGTGTTGGTGCGCAATGCCTTGAGCACCACCGTCTCCTCTTCGCCCAGCAGCGGCTTCACATAAGCCTTGGCGTTGCGCAGATCGGGCGACATCCGCACCTCGGTGACCGAGATCGTGGTGGCGCTGAGCACGTCGTCATGCGCCTCGCCGCGCGCGAGCAGTTCGGACAGGATATGGCGCACCCGCTCGCCGACCTTGAGCACGCGGACCGATTGCTGTTCGGGAGTGGCGGGGTTGCGGGCCATCAGGCGTCTCCCTGCGGACGGGGGGTGGGAATGGCGGTGCTGGTCGCGCTGGCGAGCACCGTGCCCTCTTCGGAAAGCAACTGGCCCTCGAGGAAGATGACCCGGCGTCCGCGCCGCACTACCCTGCCCTTGCCGATCAGCGGACCCGGTGGGACTGGCCTGAGCAGGCTCATGCTGATTTCCAGATTGAGCGGCGCTTCGGCATGATCGGTTGCCCAGACATGCGCCCAGCCCATCGCCTCGTCGAGGAACCCCGCGACCAGCCCGCCCTGCACGCTGCCGCGCGGAGTGATGAAGCTCGCAGGCGCGGTAAAGCGCAAGGTGATCTCCTCACGCGCCGCGTCGAAACTGTCGAACTCGACACCCATGAGATCGGCATGGGCGGCGTCCAGATTGTGCGGGCGTTCGGCCTTATTCATCTTCGACCCTCATGGTCCCGAGACCACGAACAGCAGGTCTCCGGCAAAATAGATCAAACCTAGAAGGACGGCGATCACCGCCCCAGCGAGGCCGAGAAACCGGAACCTGCGGCTGGGGCGGTAACGCAATACCGATTCCCGCTAGAGCGTGCGTTCGCGCAGCTCGACCTCGAAGACTTCGAGCTGGTCGCCCGGCTTGATGTCGTTGGTGTCCTCCAGGACCACGCCGCATTCGAGACCGGTGCGGACCTCGTCCACATCGTCCTTGAAGCGCCGCAGCGACGCGATGGTGGTGGCCGAGACGATGACGTCCTCGCGGGTGAGACGCGCGAACAGACCCTTGCGGATGACGCCTTCCTCGACCAGCAGGCCGGCCGCCTTGTCCTTCTTGCCCGAGCGGAACACTTCCTTGACGTGGGCCCGACCGACGACGGTCTCGATCCGCTCCGGACCCAGCTCGCCCGCCATCTCCTTCGCGACCTCCTCGGTCACGTGATAGATGACGTCGTAATACATCATCCGGACCTTGTCGCGAGCGATCAACTGGCGCGCCTTGGCGTTGGGGCGCACGTTGAAGCCGATGATCGGCGCATTGGACGCCGCAGCAAGGCTGACATCGCTCTCCGTGATCGCGCCGGCACCGGCATGCAGCACGCGGACCTTGATCTCGTCGTTCGATAGATTGTGCAGCGCGGTGTTGATCGCCTCGACCGAACCCTGGACATCCGCCTTCACCACGACCGGCCATTCGATGACGTTCGACTGGAGGTTGGTGAACATGGTGTCGAAGCTGGTGGGGGCGAGCGCGGTGCGGCTCTCCGTGGCCTTTTCCTGACGGTATTCGGCCACTTCGCGAGCGCGCTGCTCGTTCTCGACCACGGTAAGCTGGTCGCCCGCCTTGGGAACGCCGCCCAGACCGAGGACCTCGACCGGCATGGAGGGTCCGGCTTCCTTGATCTGCTTGCCGAGGAAATCGACCACCGCGCGGACGCGCCCGCTCTGGGTGCCGACCACGAAGGAATCGCCGCGCTTGAGCGTGCCGCGCGTCACCAGCACCGTCGCAACAGGACCGCGGCCCTTGTCGAGCTGGGCTTCGATGACGGTGGCTTCCGCCGGACGATCCGGACGCGCCTTGAGCTCGAGCAGTTCGGCCTGCAACGCGATCGCATCGAGCAATTCGTCGAGGCCCTGCTTCTTGAGCGCCGAGATTTCCACGTCCTGCACGTCGCCCGACATCTTCTCGACGATGACCTCGTGCTCGAGCAGGCGGGTGCGGATCTTGTCGGGATCGGCTTCGGGCTTGTCCATCTTGTTGATCGCCACGATCATCGGGACGCCCGCCGCCTTGGTGTGACGGATCGCCTCGATCGTCTGCGGCATGATGCCGTCGTCGGCGGCGACGACCAGCACCACCAGATCGGTGACATTGGCGCCGCGCTGGCGCATTTCGGTGAAGGCGGCGTGACCCGGAGTGTCGAGGAAGGTGACCATGTCGCCGTTCTTCGTCTTCACCTGATAGCTGCCGATGTGCTGGGTGATGCCACCGGCCTCGCCCTTGGTCACATTGGTGCCGCGCAGCGCGTCGAGCAGGCTGGTCTTGCCGTGATCGACATGGCCCATGATGGTGACCACCGGCGGGCGCGGACGCAGCGTTTCCTCGGGATCGAGATCTTCCTCGACCTTGATGTCGACGTCGGATTCCGAGACGCGCTGAATGCGATGCCCGAACTGCTCGACGAGAAGTTCGGCGGTGTCCTGGTCGATGGTCTGGTTGACCGTGACCATCATCCCGAGATTGAACAACTCCTTGACCAGATCCGCACCCTTTTCGGCCATCCGGTTGGCGAGTTCCTGCACCGTGATCGCCTCGGGGACGACGACGTCGCGAGCCTGCTTCTCGCGCGGCGTGGACGGTCCGCCATGCGTCCGGCGTTCTTTCTCGCGGGCGCGCTTGAGCGCGGCGAGCGAACGGGCGCGACGGCCCTCGTCCTCGTTGAGCGCACGGTTGACGGTAAGCTTGCCGCCCCGCCGCTTGTCTGGCTCCTCGCGGACCGGCTTCTCTTCCTTCTTCTTCTTTTCGGGGCGCTTGATCTCGGGGCGCGCGACCGGGGTGAAGCGGCGCGGCGCGGGCGCGGTTGCGCCTTCCGTTGCGGATTCAGGCTCGGCGGCGGCCGCTTCGGAGCCGGCTTCGGCAGCGGCTTCGGCAGCACTCGGCTCCGCAGCAGCCTTGGCCTTGGCCTCGGGCTCTGCTTCGGGCTCTGCGGCGGCTTCGGCCTCGGCCTTGCGGTTTTCTTCGGCGCGCTTCTTCTCGTCCTCGGCGGCCTGCCGGGCAGCCTCTTCCTCGCGCTTGCGCGCTTCCTGGCCCTGCAGCAGGCGTGCTTCCTCGGCTTCGCGCTGGAGACGCGCGACGCGCTCCTGCGGCGTTTCGCCGGAAAGGTCCTTCTTGACCGGAGCTGCCTTGGCGGTCGGCGCGGGAGCCGGCGGCGGCGGGGGCGGCGGCGCGGGAGGCGGCGGGGGCGGAGGCGGCGGCGCCTCGCCCGGCTTCACGAGCTTGCGGCGCCGCTTGACCTCGACCGCCACCTTGTTGGTGCGGCCATGGCTGAAGGTCTGCTTGACCTCGCCGGCATCGACCGACCGTTTCAGGCCGAGGGGTTTGCGGGCAGGCTTCTGGTCTTCGTCGCTCATCTAGCTCAACTGTCCTTCAGGTATTCGTATCGTCGATCCGGCGCTCTGCGGAAGCAGGCACGTCGTCGGTGGAGGCGGCTTGGCTGCCGCCGGTAAAATGCAACAATCGCTGCAGAAGCCCCGAGACTCGCCCGGCCGCTCCATCGTCGGCAAGCCCCAGATGGACGACGTTCAGGCGGCCCAATGCCACAGACAGCGCCGCGCGGTCCAGTGGCAAGACCGTTCCGCGCAGGCCGGAGCCCTCGCGATCGGAGCCGACGCGCCACGCCTGGTCGAGCTTGCGGCTCCCGTCCTCGCTGGCATCGCTGGCGTGAAGCAGCAGCGAAACCGCGCCTCCGCGCGCCGTTTCGGCAATGCGGTGGGTGCCCAATATGAGCGCACCGGTGCGCATTTCCAACCCCAGCCGGTCGAGCAGCGCTTTTCTCAGCGCATCCTCGACCTTCTCGGGCAGATCCGCCGGAATCTCGAGCGCCCCGGTCTTGAAGGCGCGCGACAGCGCTCCCTTCAGCCGGCCCTTGGCGAGCGCCTCGGTCAGTTCGCCGCGGCTGACGCCGATCCAGGCACCCCGGCCCGGCGCCTTGGCCTGGACGTCGGGCAGCACCAGCCCGTCGGGCGAAACCGCCAGCCGGATCAGGCCTTCGCGCGGCCCGGTCTCGCCGCTGAGGATGCAGCGGCGCTCCGGGCAGCGCTCCTCGGGCTCCGCTCTACGGGGCCGCGAGGCTTCGGCGATGTCGGGCGTCAGGCGCTCATTGGGTGGAGTCCGCATCGGCGGCCTCCTGAGTGTCGGGCCCGACTTCAGGCTCGCCAGCTGCGGCGATATCCGCTTCGGCAGGAGCCGCAGCAGGCGTCTCGTCCTCGAACCAGTGCGCGCGGGCAGCCATGATGATCTCATTGCCCTGTTCTTCGCTCAGGCCGAACTCGCCCAGCACGCCGCCCTTGTCCTGCTCGCGCTGCGGCGGACGCCGCATCGGCGGACCGGCTGCGGCGGCATCCGGGTTGGCGCGACGCCGCGGCGCCTCGCGCTTCTTGGCGATCAGTTCGTCGGTCGCGAGATCGGCGAGATCGTCGAGTTCCTTGATCCCGGCCTTGCCCAGGACCACCAGCATCTGCTCGGTGAGATGCGGGATCTCGGCCAGCGCATCCTCGACGCCCAGCTCCTTGCGCTCTTCGCGATAGGCGGCTTCCTGCCGCTCGATCGCCTCGAGCGCGCGGCTCTGGAGTTCCTCGGCCAGCTCCTCGTCGAAGCCTTCGATCGCCGCCAGCTCGTCGAGCTGGACATAGGCGACTTCCTCGAGCTCGGCGAAGCCTTCGGCGACCAGCAGCTGCGACAGCGTCTCGTCGACGTCGAGCTCTTCCTCGAAGGTCTTGGAGCGTTCGGCGAATTCCTTCTGCCGCTTCTCGCTCGCTTCCTCCTCGGTCATGATGTCGATCTGATTGGCGGTCAGCTGGCTCGCGAGCCGCACGTTCTGGCCGCGGCGACCGATCGCCAGGCTGAGCTGGTCGTCGGGCACCACCACTTCGATCCGGCCCTCTTCCTCGTCGAGAACGACGCGGCTGACGGTGGCGGGCTGGAGCGCGTTGACGATGAAGGTCGCCTGATCCTCGCTCCAGGGGATGATGTCGATCTTTTCGCCCTGCAGTTCCTGGACCACCGCTTGGACGCGGCTGCCCTTCATGCCGACGCAGGCGCCGACCGGATCGATCGAGCTGTCGTGGCTGATGACGCCGATCTTGGCGCGGCTGCCGGGATCGCGGGCGGCGGCCTTGATCTCGATGATGCCGTCGTAGATCTCGGGCACTTCCTGCGCGAACAGCTTGCGCATGAAATCGGGATGCGCGCGCGACAGGAAGATCTGCGGACCGCGATTGTTGCGCTCCACCTTGCTGATGATCGCCCGGATGCGCTCGCCCACCCGGGCAGCTTCGCGCGGGATCTGCTGGTCGCGGCGGATGACGCCCTCGGCGCGGCCCATATTGACGATCACATGGCCGAACTCGACCGATTTGATCACCCCGGTGATCACTTCGCCGGCGCGGTCCTTGAACTCCTCGAACTGGCGCTCGCGCTCGGCGTCGCGGACCTTCTGGAAGATCACCTGCTTGGCGCTCTGCGCGTCGATGCGGCCCAGATCGATCGCGGGCAGCGGATCGACGATGAAATCGCCGACCTTGGCATCGGCCTGGAGTTTCTGCGCGGCAGCGAGATCGACCTGCTTGAAATAGTCCTCGACCTCCTCGACCACCTCGACGACGCGCCACAGGCGCAGATCGCCGGTCACCGGGTCGAGCTTGGCGCGAATGTCGTTTTCCGCGCCATAGCGGTTGCGCGCGCTCTTCTGGATCGCCTCTTCCATCGCCTCGATGACGATTTCCTTGTCGATCATCTTCTCGGAAGCGACCGAATTGGCGATCGCGAGGAGTTCGGCCTTGTTGGCAGACATGGCACTGGCCATCAGCTGTTACTCTCTTCTTCTTCGGTTTCGATTACGTCCTCGACACCCTGGGTGTCGAGCGGTTGAGTCGCGGCGATGAGCGCATCCGTCAGGACGAGCTTCGCGGAATGGATAAGGTTGCGCGGGAAGGAAACCTCGCCGGCACGGTTGTCGTCCACGGTGACCAATTCGCCTTCGATCCCCACAAGGGGCCCGCGCAGATTGCGGTGGCCCTGGACCTTCTCGGTCAGCGCGATCTTGGCCTCGTGCCCCGCCCAGCTGGCGAAATCCTGTGCGCGGGTGAGCGGCCGGTCGATCCCCGGGCTCGAGACCTCGAGGTGATAGGCGCCCGGCACCAGCACGGTGCCTTCTTCCTCGAGCGCATCGAGCCGTTCCGAAACCCGGCGGCTGAGCGCGGCGCATTGCTCGATCACCAGCTGGCCCGTCGCCGGGTCCTCGGCCATGATCTGCAGCGCCTGCCCGCCGTCGCCGGCTTCCGAGGCGATCATCTTCACCCGCACGAGCTCGAAGCCCAGCGCCTGCGCTTCGGGTTCGATCACTTGTATCAGGCGCTCGATGTCGGCCATTCGGTCTCCGTGTGTGCGTTTCTCGTGCGTTCCGGCGATACCACCATGATGCGTCAACGAGGTTTCGCGCCGGCCCCTTGCGGCGCCAGCCCCTCAATGTCGCAACAGTATCGGGATTGAGGGTCAGCTAGGCGCAAAGGTGCGACATTGCAAGAGCGATCAGCCGTCGTCGGCGAGGCCGTGCTTCTTGATCGCGTGGCGCAGCTGATCGTAGCTCAACCCCAGCGCCTTGGCGGTCTGGCGCTGGTTCCAGCGGTTCCGGCCCAGCGCGTGTTCGAGAATGCGCTTCTCGTGCTCGTCCACCGCGGCGCGCAGATCGTCGACCGAATCGAGATCGGCAACCGCGGGACCAGGGCCTCCTGCGCTCTCCTCCGGCTGTGGCCGCGCATGGCTGGGGGTCGCCGGCTTCCACGGGCTATCGAAGGGATCGAACACCGCATGGGCAATGGGCGCGTTCCAGTCGTCCCAGCGATAGACCGCGCGCTCGATCACATTGCGCAATTCGCGGACATTGCCCGGCCAGGGATGGTTCTCGAGCTGCTCGGCGACATGCGGGGCGAAGCCGGGCCAGCCTTCCCAGCCGATCTCGGCGGCCATCCGGCGTCCGAAATAATCGCTCAGCACCTGGATATCGCCCTCGCGCACACGCAGCGGCGGCAGGGTGATGACCTCGAAACTCAGCCGGTCGAGCAGATCGGGCCGGAACTCGCCGCGCTCGGCCTTGGCCTGCAGATCCTCATTGGTGGCGCCGACGATCCGGACATCGATCCGTACGGGTCGGCTCGAGCCGATCCGCGTCACCTCGCCATATTCGACCGCGCGCAGCAATCGCTCCTGCGCCCCCATCGAAAGCGTGCCCAGTTCGTCGAGGAACAAGGTGCCCTTGTCGGCCTCCTCGAACCGCCCGACGCGGTGCTTAGTGGCGCCGGTGAAGGCGCCCGCCTCGTGGCCGAACAGCTCCGCTTCGATCAGCGTTTCGGGCAAAGCCGCGCAGTTCATGATCACCAGCGGCTCGTCCCAGCGGGTAGAGAGACGATGGAGCCGTTCGGCGATCAGCTCCTTGCCCGTTCCCCGCTCGCCGACGATCAGCACCGGGCGCCGCATCGGCGCGGCGCGGCTGGTGCGCTCCACCGCGTCGAGGAAGGCGCCGGACTGACCGACGAACTGATTTTCCCGCTCCATAGCCAAGATATAGCGAATTTCCCCAAGGATTGGCAATAGGCACCATACTCGTCCGTGCCGCGCTCTCCGAACCCTGCGCAAATCCGCCAGTCTCGCGGTTTGGCACACCGCTTGCAGAATACCTCGCAACACAGCCAGTCAAACGGCCCATCTCACGGGAGGAACCCCAAAATGTACGATCGCCGCTTCTTCGCCACCCGCCTGGGACGCGCCGCTCTGGTAAGCATCGGCGCGATGGTGATCTTCGTCGGCTTCAGCAGCCAGATCGCGGTCACCGAGCCCCTCCCCACGCTCGCCATCCACCCGCAGGTGGAACTGGCGTGAGCAAGCCGACCAACCCCCTAGGGCCAGAGCCTCGCTCTCCCGACAGTCCCGACCGCTCCGAAAACGGCGCGCAAGAGGCTTCGGCCCGCCCCGGTACCGACCGCGAGCCGCGTCCGTCGCGGATCGAGGAGGAGGTCGAGCGCCTGCGCCGGTCCCCCCGCGCGGCGCAGGCGTCCCACCAGGGCGAGCGCGAGGGCCAGCGCACCGGCGCCCGGCGCGGCAGCACCAAGGGCGACCCCTGGGAAGCCGCCGACAAGATCACCGAGTTTTTCTCCAACGGAGCACCTTTGATGGGTATTTTCAGCCGCACCCGCGACATCGTCGCCGCCAATTTCAACGACATGCTCGACAAGGCGGACGATCCCACCAAGATGATCCGCATGATCATCCTCGAGATGGAGGAAACGCTGGTCGAGGTCCGCGCCAGCGCCGCGCGCACCATTGCCGACCAGAAGGAAATGCACCGCAAGACCGTCCAACTCGACCGGTTGCAGGACGATTGGGCCGACAAGGCCCAGCTCGCGCTGTCGAAGGAGCGCGAGGATCTGGCCCGCGCCGCTTTGGTCGAGAAGAAGAAGGCAGCCGATATTTCCGACCAGCTCAAACAGGAGATCGCGGTGCTCGACGATGCGCTGCGCGCCTATGAGCAGGACATCCAGAAGCTGCAGAACCGGTTGCGCGAGGCGCGCAGCCGCCAGACCGCGATCGCCGCACGATTGGAAAGCGCCGAGAACCGGGTCAAGCTGCGCACGCTGATGAGCTCGGAACGCACAGACGACGCGCTGGCGCGCTTCGACCAGCTCGAACGCCGGGTCGATTACGCCGAGGGCCGCGCGGAATCGCTGTCGCTCGCCGAAGGCGGCAACAAGGCCACCCTCGCCGACGAGATCTCCGCGCTCGAGGGCGCCGATGCGATCGACGACGAGCTCGAACAGATGAAGCGCGCGCTCGGCAAGAGCGGCGACACCAAACAGGGGAACTGAGCCATGGAAGAAGTACTCGCAATCGCGGCAATCTTCGTTTTTCTCCCGTGGATCATCCTCCACTATGTGACCAAGTGGAAGACCTCCGCCTCGATCACCACCGACGACGAGGCGCTGCTCGAAGAGCTTTACAGCCTCGCCAAGCGCCTCGACGAGCGGATGGACACGGTCGAGCGGCTGGTCGCCTCGGACAATCCCGGCTTCAAGCCCGCGCGGCTGGTGCATGATTCCGAGGTCGACAACCAGCAGCTGCGCGAACTGGAAGAACTCATTGCCGAGAAGAAAGGAGCGAGCAAATGAACAGCCCCCGCACCACGCTTTACCGCGACAAGCAGAACGCCAAACTGATGGGCGTCTGCGCCGGGATCGCCGACTACACCGGGGTCAACCCGCTCTGGATCCGGCTCGGCTTCCTGATCGCGGTGCTCTCGGGCGTCCTCAGCCCCGTCGTCCTGCCGCTCTACTTCCTCGCCGGGCTGCTGCTCAACAAGAAGCCCGAATATCTCTACCGCGAGAAGCCCGAAGAGCAGAAATACTGGCAGGGCGTGCGCCAGAACCCCAAGCGCACCGCACGCCAGATCCGCTCGAAGATGAAGGATGTCGATCGCCGGCTGGCCGAGGTCGAGACCTTCTACGTCAGTTCGAACCCGCGCCTCCACGCCGAGATCGAGCGGCTACGCTGAGCGGCTTCAAAAACAACAACACAATCACGGGGGAATTCCAATGGAAGGCGTAATCGCACTGCTGATCCCGATCCTGGCGCTGTCGATACCGATCGTCGCGATCTGGACCAAGCACCGCCAGAAGATCATCGAGATGCAGGTCGACGCGACCGTCAGCAACACCGCCGAACGCGCCGCGCAATACGCCTCGCAGGTCCAGCAGCTCGAAGACCGGGTCCGGGTTCTCGAACGCATCGTCACCGAGAAGGGCTACGACATCGCGACCCAGATCGATGCGCTGCGTGACCAGCGCCGGGTGGACGAGACCGAAGCGGGCGTCTCGCTCGAAACCAAGCAGCGAGGAGTGGCGTAATGGAATTCGAGGGACCCGTCTTCATCCTTGCGATCATCGCCTTCAGCACGCTGGCCTGGCTGATCAACAATTGGATCCGCGCCAAGCACGGCTACGCCCTCGAGGACGAATGGGGCGGCAAGACCGAGCGCAGCGCCAACCCCGCCGACAGCGTAGAGACCGAGCAATTGCGCGCCGAAAACGCCGAGTTGCGTACGCTGCTGGGCAAGGTCGACCAGCGGATGCAGGTGCTCGAACGGATCGTGACCGACAAGGGCTATTCGCTCGCGGACGAGATCGAGGCGCTGCGCGACCGCGGACCCGCGCTCGCTTCGCCCGCCGACCGCACGGACACCTATAGCGATGGCGGCACCCCGCTGGCCGTCACGCAAAGGGAGCAGGCCCGATGAACGAAGCCGCAGAAATCGTCCCGCACCTTCCCTGGATCATCGGCTCCGCGCTGGCGCTGGGTGCATTGGGGACCCTAGGCTGGATCCACACCACCCGTCTCAAGATCAAGCACGGCTACCCGCTGGAGGGAATGTGGGGGCAGTCGCTCAAGCCCTCCACCGACGGGCAGACTGCCGAGCGCGTCAGGTTGCTGACGCAGGAAAACGCCGAACTGCGCGCCGAACTGGGCTCGATGAAGGACCGGCTGGTCAATGTGGAACGCATCGTCACCGACAGCGGCTATCATCTGACCGGCGAGATCGACCGGCTGCGCGACCACGGCGGCGCGAAGCGCGAAAAGGGGACCACGCAATGAGTTTCTGGACCGCCGCCGTCATCATCGTCCTGATCTGGGGCATCGTCCAGATCTATACCCGTCGCCACGATCGCGATCTGGGCGTAACGCGCGACGAGGATGGCAATCCGGTATTCGCGCCCTCGAAAGCCGATCCCGAAGGCGACGAGACCCGCCGTGAAATCGAACGCTTGAACGACCGCATCAAGGTGCTCGAACGCATCGCAACCGACGCCAACAGCCAGGAGGCGCAGGAGCGCCGCCGCATCGCCCAGGAAATCGAAGACCTGCGCGACAGGCAGGCCGAGTAACAACCACCGGGTACCAGGAAGGACATGAGGGAAATGTTCGAACCATCACTCGTCATCGCTGCCGCCGCGCTGATCGGCTTGGGCATCGTCGCCATCACGCTGTTGCTGGGCTGGCGGGGGTGGCTGGCGCTCAAGCAGCGCGAACTCGACAGCCACCGCAGCGAACCGCGCGAGCCCGGCTCGCCGATGGGCGCCGCGCGGATCGAGATCTCCGATCTCAAGGAGCGCATCCGCAAGCTCGAGGCGATCGCCAGCGGGGTGGATCTGTGAGCACAGCCCGGCAGGATGCCGCAAGGGTCGGGATCGGTCTGGGCAGCGCGATCGCGGTCGCGATCTCCTGGAGCCTGCACCAGTCGATCCTCTGGGCTGCGATCCAGGGCCTTTTGGGCTGGTTCTACGTTGTCTATTACGCGCTGACCCGGCCCGGCGGCCTGTCCGGCTGAGATGGACGCAGCATTGCGCCGCCGCTAGACGCAGCGCCATGAGAAACCTCGACGACATCGCCGAAGAATACCATTTCCTCGAGGGCGACGAACGCTATCGCCTGCTGATCGAGCTGGGCCGCGAACTCGATCCCATGCCCGAGGCGCTCAAGACCGATGCCACGCTGGTCCGGGGCTGCTCGGCATCGGTGTGGGTCTATCCCACCGAACAGGCCGGCCAGCTCCATTTCCTCGCCGACAGCAATGCCGCGATCACCAAGGGCATCGTCGCGCTGGTGATCGCCGCGGTGCAGGATCGGCCTGCCGCCGAGGTCGCCCGGATGGATGTCGCCGCCGCGCTCGACCCCTTCGATCTCAGGAACCAGCTTTCCTCCAACCGCACGCAGGGCGTTCCCAACATGATCGCGCTGGTGCAGCAACACGCCGCCCGGATCGCCGCGGGCTGAGATGCGCGCGCTCTATCGCGTCGCCGGTCTGCTGAGCCTCGGGCTGGGGATCGCGGGCGCCGTCCTGCCGCTGATGCCGACGGTGCCCTTCCTGCTGCTGGCGGTCTATTTCTTCGCCCGCAGCAATCCCGTCTGGGAACAGCGCATCCTCGATCATCCGCACTGGGGGCCGCAGGTGCGCGACTGGCGCGAACGCCGGGCGATCAGCCGCTCCGCCAAGACGCTGGCGGTGGGCGCGATGGCGACCGGAGCGGTGTTCACCTATTTCACGCTCGGCGCCCCCTGGTACTACGTCTCGATCGCGATCCTGGTGATCGCCGGGAGCTGGATCGCCACGCGCAACGAATGAAGGATCGCGGCCTCCAGGCTCACTCCGACGCCCATGGGCCAGCGGTTCTTGCGAACTCCAAATCGCTTGCCGGTCGGACCGCGTTGAGCCTAGGGCCCAACTTTTCGGCGGCTCGGCAACAGTTTTTCAATCGATGGTGGCTAGTCCGGGCATGATGAGATGGATTGAAAGCCACATCCCGGGCGGGAGAAAGACCGCCCTGCTGGCGCTGGCCTTCTTCGCAGTCACGTCGCTGACCATCGCGCTGACCCGGTTCGGGGATGCGCTCGCTCTGGTGTGGTTCGGCACCGCAATCCTCGTCACCGCGCTGATTGCGCTCCCCAGAGCGCACTGGACGCCGGTCATCTGGTGCTTTGCAGCGCTCAGCGCGGTAGCCACCAGCCTGTTCGGTTTCGGCCCCCACATGGCGCTGCAACTGGCCGCGGCCAATGTGTTCGAAGGCTACGTGATCGCGCGCCTGCTGCTTGCGCTGCGACCGCAGCGCGACTGGCTCGAGAGCGTCGACGGAATGATCGTCCTGATCGTGGCGGGCGGTATCGTCGGACCCGCGCTCGCGGCGATCCCGGGAGCTTTCATGGTGGCGCTGGTCACGCCGGGCGGCTGGCTCCCCCACGCCGTCGACTGGGTCGCCAGCCATGCGCTGGGCACGCTGCTCGGCTTCCCGATCGTCTATCTGACCGCCTCGCACGCACGTCCGAAAGGCGCCGCAGCCGTCGGCCTGCCGCTCATCCTCGAAGGGACCGCTCACGCGCTGACCGTCGGCGCGGTTACCGCGCTGGTGTTCCTGCAAGCCCAATTGCCGCTGTTGTTCCTGCCCATCGTCCCGCTGCTGTTCGCGGCGTTCCGCCTGGGTCGGACCGGCGCGTCGATCGGATTGATCACCATCGCCGTGATCGCCATCGGTTCGCTCTCCACCGGTGCCGGCTTTTCGCTCCCGGTCCTGAATGCCTTTGGCGACAAGGTCCTGTTCCTGCAGTTCTACCTCGCGGTGCTGCTGCTGCTCGCGCTGCCGGTCTCGGTGGCGCTCAAGCAACGCCAGCTGCTGTTCGACGAGCTCGAGGAGCAACGGGCACTCAAGGGGCTTATTTCGGACCATTCGGACGATGCGCTGCTCAATCTCGACAGCGCGGGTCTGGTGCGTTTCGCCTCTCCCGCCAGCGAGCGGCTGAGCGGCAGGGACGAGCTGATCGGTCGTCCCCTTACCGCGTTCTTCGAGCCGCTCGACGAAGCGCTCGTGCTCAGCGTCCTCGGCCACGCCGCCAACGAACCGGGGCGGACCTGCGTGCTCGAGCGCCCGGTGCTGCGCGGCGACGAGCAGATCTGGCTCGAGGCGCGGGTACGCGCCGTTCCGCTGGCCAAAACCGCGGGCCGGATCGCGGGCTACGCCGTCACCATCCGCGATGTCACCGCCAGCAAACAGGCCGAGCTGCGCGCCTTGCAGGAAGCCGATACCGACGCGCTCACCGGCCTGCCCAACCGCCGCGCTTTCCTCCGCCATCTCGACGCCCAGCTGGCTTACGCCGCGGATCGCCCGTTCGTCTTCGCCATCATCGATCTCGACCGGTTCAAATGCGTCAACGACACGCATGGCCACGACGCGGGCGATATGGCTCTGCGCCGGGTCGCCGCGGCGATGGGCCGGCTGAGCGCGCCCGAGCGCTTTTTCGCCCGGCTGGGCGGCGACGAATTCGCGCTGATCGCCGAAAACCACGACCCCGCCGAGGCGGTGGCTCTGTGCGAGGAATTGTGCGCCGCGGTCGCCGCGCTGGATCTGCCCGCGCCCGATGATTCCACCTTCTCGCTGACCGCCAGCGTCGGCCTCGCCCGGATCGACAGGCCGTGCAGCGCCTCGCTCGCCCTGCAGGCCGCCGATGGTCCGCTCTACGCCGCCAAATCGGGCGGCGGCAATCGGGTCGGGGTCGCCACCGCGACCCGGACGCAGCCCAAGATCGGCCGTCCGGTCAGCAGCAACCGGGCCGCCTGACGGCTTTCATCGCTTGCCGCGCGAGCGCCCCCTGGGTGCTCGCCCGGCCGGTCTGAGGTCCACCCTCTACCCGGTTGAAAATGTTCTTTTGCGCCGCGCGCTGCGCAGCGAGGCAGCCGCTTGGATTCAGGGGTCATTCAGCTCGGCTCGTCCTACATGAGGAACGTTTCATCGTAGAACAAGGAGCCTAGCCATGTCGCTCAGAAGCTATCGCAGCAGCAGTCCCGACGCATGGTCGGTGCCCCGGCCCTATAGCGACGCGAGCCTCAGGATGATGAAGCACGGTCGGGTGCTGCCGATGGAGGACGAGCCGCGGCGGCTGCGGCGCCTGCTCGGTTTCTGACCGTCGCGGGCGCAGCGAGCGCTGGGCCGCTCCGGCTCAGTATTCCGCGCTGAGCAAGGCGCGTCCGCCGCCCTGGAGCGTGGTCTGCACCGTGCCGGGCGCAGGATTGGCGGCGGCCAATCGCGGCGCGAAGCCATCGTAGATCGCACGCGCGGCGGTGGCGATCACCGCCGGGCGGTTGTCGCCGCCGCGCGCGAAGAAGGCGACCGCAAGACGGCGGCCGTCGGGCAGGGTCACAAAGCCGACATCGGTCGTATAGCGATTGAGCGTGCCGGTCTTGTGCTCGACCACCGTGCCCGGCGGCATCAGCCCGCGGATGCGATTGGATCCGGTCGCGCAGCGGCGCATCATATCCATCAGCGTAGCGCGGCTCTGCGCGCTCAGCGCCCGGTCGCCATCGATCAGGCGGAGCAGCTCGAGCATGGCCAGCGGGGTGCTGGAATCGCGCACATCCCACAGATCGCGACGCGCCGCGAGCAGATCGGCGATGTCGCGATCGACGCGGATACCCTCGAGCCCATGGCCGCGCAGCCAGCGGTGGATCGCCGCCGGGCCGCCGAGCGTGGCGATCAGCTCGTCGGTCGCGCGGTTGTCGCTGCGGACCATCATCCGATCCATCAGCTCGTAGGCGGTGGAAGCGCCGATCGTCTCACCCAGCGAGCGCCGCCGGGCATCGACTTCGGCGAGATAGGCCGCGGCGACCGCGATCTTCATCGTGCTCGCCATGGGAAAGGCCATGTCGGCATTGACCCCGATCGTCTGACCGGTGGCCAGATCGAGCGCGGCGATCCCGTATTCGCCGGGATTTTCCCGCGCGGTGGTGGCGAGCCGCTGCTCCAGATGCCGCAGCTCGAGCTGCTGGATTTGGTGCGGCTGAAACTCGAGCGGCTGGGCGCTGGCCATCGCCGAGGGCGCAACCAGCAGCAGAGCGAGCCAGGCGCCAAAACCGAATTTCCGCATCGTCAGTTCTCCCACCAACCGATTGAAGTACAAGGCAAGACTGCCATACCTTATGCTCTAACGCGAAAGCGTGAACAAGTCCTGAGTGCGGTGCCGTGGCTGATTGCCTGAGAGGTGGGATAGCAACTCCCGTCCTGCCGCGCGCGGCGAAAGCGACGATCTGCGCTGCTGCCAAGCCCGGCTGTGTATCGCTTCGCTGTCCTCGATGCAGAGCTACCCGCCACCCCGGCCCCGAACCGGACCGGCAGCAAACGACCCAGATGCAGACATTCGCAGTAAGGATGATGTCCATTCTCGCGAGTAGAGCATCACCATTGGCAAAGGTGCCGTTTCGGGATACCTTCCGCAAATGGTTTGGAGCCCTCTTCTCATCGTCGCGGCGATCCTGATCAGCCTGATGGGGGTGTTCGCGGGTTTTGCGATCCTGTTTCGGGTGCTGGGCAAGCGCGATATGATCAGTCCGATATTGCGCCGCTACCGCAAGCCCATTCTCTTAGCGTTTATCGGCGTGCTGCTGGTCGATCAGGTCATCAAGCTGATCGAGGGCCTTCGGGCAGGCAATTTCGGCCCAATTATCTCTCTGGTGGCGCTTGGCTTGATTGTCTGGCATTTTCGCGTGCGCCTTTTCGAAGGCCGCACACCTGAAGTTGGCCTTTCGCTGAAGGGCGAGGACAAGCAGTCTTAATCGCAAGGCTAATACCCCCCATAGCTACCGACAGCTTTCCACCCACTTTCAGTCATTCGGGGCGGAGCGGCTCGATCCTGCAACTGCCGGGCAGCTATCACCTCAATTCTGCCAGACGCGGAATTTCTGATGCCGACCCAGTTGCGGACATTCGAGCTGGCTCTAGTATATCGGGATATGCACCGGAGCCTAATCTCACCTCAAAACACCTTTTGGCAGAACGTGTGGGGCGTTCTAGCTGCGGCTGTCATCATCCCTGTTGCTGTTTTATTGAAGCTGGTGATGTTGCCGTTTGAGCGTCCTATGAATCGCACACCGGAAGAGGTTGTAGGCTATCTTCGCGAGTTCATCGATGGGACTGGCGGCGAGTGGGACTGGGACGATTTTGTTTCGATCCGGATAGCAGACCCGCACCTAGACTCGATTAGAGAGCGAGCAAGCAAGTACGCAGACGTCGGGCAAGGCGAATTGCAGTCATTGCTGCGCGAGGCAGAGGCACTCGAGTCAGCGCCGCGCTGAATTTCCGCTTCCCACCAATTTCGGACGTTCGCGCCTCGGTCGCTGGTCACCAAAAGCGGACTGGCGGCTTTCTGCGATTCTGTGCCAAAAGCTGCATCGCAGCTTACGACCCATTTGCGGACATTGTCGCTGGGTGGCATAAAAGCGATCCAATGGCATTCGTCGAACGCACTTTTTCAGCACCGGAGGGCGAAGTATTGGCGCACTTCGAAGCGCCATATCTTGCCCCCGGAGGTGAGTATCGCTGCCGTTGGCGGATCCAATGGCCGGACCGGATCAGCAGCCAGGAAACTGCCGGGATCGACAGCATCCAAGCTTTGATGCTTGCGATGCGGAGGGCTCGTTTGGATTTGGAAGAGAGCGACTACTTCAAGGCCGGAACCCTGACCTATTTGGACCAAACCGATCTGGACCTGCCGCCGGGCTGGGGTCTTGGCCCTCTGTATGATTCTGGCCGACCTCCGGTCGAATGACCGCGAACCACTCGGACCAAGCCATTCGCACCCGCGAAAGCGTACCCGGGAGCAGTCGGCCCACGGCCGATGGGGCTCGTTTCGCCGATATCCGGTCCAGCGACCGACGGCGACAGCACAGCTAGGGCACGGTTCAGCGCCACGCCGGTCACGCGCCATTTTCCTACACGCGCGCGATTTGCCACACTCGCCCGATGGCCCTCTCTCCCGCCTTGTTGGATTCGCCGCGGACCGCGCAATCGCGCGGCAGGGCGGGTAATCGGAAAGCCACACATCCCTGTAGGTTTGGCGCTGACGAAAGCCACGGCGGGGTTGCGAGAGCTACGCGCAAGCCGCTGAAAAACAGCGCCGAATCCGCAAGGGCGGAACCGCGTAAAACCCGCTTCCGTGTCAGACTAAGGTGTGGCTTTGCTCCGGTCCCTCGCCAGGCTCGCGCTCCGGTCCGGCGCTCAGCCGCCCGCGCTGTCGCGGACCACGGCGATGCCCGCCTCGCGCTGGCGCTTCAATTCGGCCTTGAGCCTGGCCGGGTCGCGCGCGAAGACGAAGCCGAAGCTCACTCCGCCTTCCTTGCCCACCGTCGCGTGGTGGAGCTTGTGCGCCTGCACCAGCCGCTTGGCGTAGCCGCGCTTGGGCACCCAGCGGAAGTAGCGCTGATGCACCAGCCCGTCGTGCACCAGCGTGTAGATCACACCGTAAAGCGTGATCCCGAAAGCGACCCACCACAGCAATTCGGAATAGAGATAGCCGGCAAGGAACATGAAGAACACGATCGTGCCGAAGGTGACCGCATAGAGATCGTTTTTCTCGAACGTCTTGTCGTGCGGTTCGTGATGGTCGCGGTGCCAGCCCCAGCCCCAGCCGTGCATGACGTATTTATGCGCCCACCAGGCGAACACCTCCATGCCCAGCACCGCCAGCGCGACGGTCAGAATGATGGCGGGGACGGTCATGCTTGTCTCACTTGCTCCGGTTGCGCGATTGCGGCTCTGGCCGACGCAGGCGGGGCAGCCCCCACCACGGGACATCGGGCGCGCGATGATGCTCGTGGTGATAGCCGAAATGGAAGCAGGATGCGAGCGATGCCAGCGTGCCATAGGCCTCGCTGCGGGCGTTGTGGCGATCGGCGAAGCCGGCCTCGCCCTCTGCCGTATCGTGATGGCGGTGCGGGCGGAAAGTGCCGAAATAGAACAATTGCACCGAGGAGGCGATCGCCGGGAGCCCGTAGAGCAGGACGATCTTTGCGACCGGAACCGCGAACACCACCCAGTAGAGCGTGACCACGCAGCACACGAACAGCGCCGAGCCCAACCCGAAATACCGTTTCAGGAACGTGCCGTACCAGCGCCAGAAGCGGGTCGGGTTGGCGGCGTCGAAATCGGGATCGCGCGCCGAGCCCGGGGCCTTGTGATGCGCGAAATGCGCATCGCGCATCCGCCGCCAGCCGAAGCCGGCATAGAGGAACAGCAGACCTGCGCCGATCGCGCCGTTGATCCCTCCGCCGCCGGGCACCAGCGAGCCGTGCATCGCATCATGGCTGACGATGAACAGCCCGACCGAGAGCCAGCATTGCAGCATGGCGATGCCCAGCGCGAGCGGCAGGCTGCTCCAGGTCAGGTCGAAAGCGAACATCGCGTAGAGATGGAGCGCCAGCCAGCTCGCGACGATCGCGGCGGCCAGCGCGAGGCCGATCGCGCCCTGCGCGGCTCGCGGGCGGCGCGCCGGAAGGGGGGCGGCGGGAGCGGGCGTCATGGGCGCCGGTCAGCCGCGCCGCGACAATGCGAGGCAGGCGCTCAGTTCGATGAGTCCTCGCCCGGGAAGAAGATGCTGCGCATCCCGTCGTCGATCCTGGCAGGGCGGTGGGTGTCGACATGAATGCAGCACCAGGCCGATTGCACTTCGGCCAGCACTTCCTCGCCCCGGCGGATGACCGTGGAATAGAAGGCGCGCGCGCCCTTGAAGCTCTCGAGCACGGTCTGCGCGATGACATCGTCCTCGAGAAAGGCGGGCTTGCGATAGGTGATCTCGTGCTTGAGCGCGACCCAGGCCTTGCTCGCCACCTCTTCGGCGGGCGCGAGTTTGCGCCAGTGCGCCAGCACCGCATCCTGCACCCAGCCGAGATAGCGGGCGTTGTTGACGTGGCCCATGAAGTCGATGTCGTCGGGCACGACGGTGATCGGAAAGGCGAATGGCTTTGCTGACATATGTGTTAGTTAGGCGTTGATACCTTTCTTTTCCATGACACGGCTATTGCTTGGGCGAGGAAAGATTGCGCCTGTTGCCGCCATGCCGCAAAACTGGCCCCCTATGGCGAGCAAACCGCGCACACTCTACGAGAAAATCTGGGACGCCCATGTGGTCGAGCGGCGCGAGGATGGCACCTGCCTGCTCTATATCGACCGGCACCTGGTCCATGAGGTCACCAGTCCGCAGGCCTTCGAGGCGCTGCGGCTCGCTGGTCGCAAGGTGCGCCGGCCGGACCTCACGCTGGCGGTGCCCGATCACAATGTGCCGACCACCCCGCGGCTCGCGCCCGACGGCACGCCGCTGCCGATCGCCGATCCGCAAAGCGCGGCCCAACTCGCTGCGCTGGAACGCAATGCCCCCGAGTTCGGCGTGCGCTATATCGCGGCGACCGCCGCCGAACAGGGCATCGTCCATGTGGTCGGCCCCGAGCAGGGTTTCTCGCTGCCCGGCGCGACCATCGTCTGCGGCGACAGCCACACCGCGGCGCATGGCGGGATCGGCGCGCTGGCCTTCGGGATCGGCACCAGCGAGGTCGAGCATGTGCTGGCGACGCAAACGCTGCTGCTCGCGCCGTCCAGGACGATGGAGGTGCGGGTCGAAGGCGCGCTCGGCCCCGGGGTCACCCCCAAGGATCTGATCCTCCACATCATCGGCCGCATCGGCACCGCAGGCGGGACCGGTCATGTGATCGAATACCGCGGCGCCGTGTTCGAGAGCATGAGCGTCGAAGGCCGGCTGACGGTGTGCAACATGAGCATCGAGGGCGGCGCGCGCGCCGGACTGATCGCCCCCGACGAAACGGTGTTCGCCTATCTCGAAGGCCGCCCCTATGCTCCCAAGGGCGAGGATTGGACCCGCGCGTTGGCCTGGTGGCGCTCGCTGCGCAGCGACGAGGGTGCGCGTTTCGACCGCAGCGTGGTCATCGATGCGGGCGCGATCGAGCCCACGGTGAGCTGGGGGACCAGTCCCGAGGACGTGGTCGCGGTCGGCGGCAGCGTCCCTTCGCCCGACAGCTTCGCCGACCCCGCCAAACGCGAGGCGGCGCGGAAGAGCCTTGCGTACATGGGGCTGGAACCCGGCACCAGGATCGCCGATATCGCGATCGAAAACGTCTTCATCGGCAGTTGCACCAACAGCCGGATCGAGGATCTGCGCGCCGCCGCGCGGGTGCTCGAAGGACGAGCCAAGGCCGCCGGGGTCCGCTGGGCGATCGTGGTACCGGGCTCCGGGCTGGTCAAGCGTCAGGCCGAGGCCGAGGGGCTCGACCGGATATTCACCGCGGCCGGCTTCGAATGGCGCGAGCCGGGATGTTCGGCCTGTCTCGCGATGAACCCCGACAAGGTTCCCCCCGGCGAACGCTGCGCCTCGACCAGCAACCGCAATTTCGTCGGCCGACAGGGTCCCGGAGCGCGCACCCATCTGCTCAGCCCGGCGATGGCGGCCGCCGCAGCGGTCACCGGGCGGCTGACGGATGTCCGCGAACTGCTGGCCGAATGACCCCTTGCCAGCCCCGTCCCCGCTGCCCCATGAGAACCGCATGACACGCAAGAAAACAGGCAAGGCCGCCATCGCAGGCGCCATCGGTTCCGCCGCCATCGCCGCGGCGATGCTCTATGTATCCAATCGCAAGAAGAACCGGCCCGAGCAGCCGGGGCCGATTCCCCCTTCGGGCGAGAACCCCGAAACCGATTGATGCAGCCGGTCGCAAACATCGAAGGCCGGGCGATCCCCTTTGGCGCGAAGAATGTCGACACCGACATCATCATCCCCGCGCATTGGCTCAAGACCATCACCCGCGAAGGGCTGGCGCAAGGCGCGTTCGAGACCGTGCGGGCCGAACCCGGAAACGTGTTCGACCGGCCCGAAAATCTCGGCGCGCCGATCCTGATCGCGGGCGACAATTTCGGCTGCGGTTCGAGCCGCGAACATGCCGCTTGGGCGCTGCTCGATAGGTGCATCCGCGCGGTGATCGCGCCCAGCTTCTCGGACATCTTTTCGAGCAACGCCTTCAAGAACGGCATCCTCGCGGTCGAGCTGCCGCAGGAGCAGATCGACCGGCTGATGGAGGTAGCGCGCGAGCACCCGATCTCGATCGATCTCGATAGCCAGATCGTTGCAACCCCCTGTCAGGATCGGTTCGCTTTCGCGATCGATCCGTTCCGCAAGCATTGCCTGTCGCATGGACTCGACGAAATCGGGATGACGCTGGCGCGCGATGCCGCCATTTCCACCTATGAACGCAGCCGGGCCGCCTCGCTGCCCTGGCTCGACAATCCGAGGGAGAATTCATGATGAAAGCCGTGCTGTCCAAAGAGGTCGGTGGCCCCGAAACGCTGGTGGTCGAGGAGATTGCCGATCCCAAGCCCGGCGCCGGTGAGGTGCTGGTCAAAGTCGCCGCCTGCGCGATCAATTTCCCAGACACGCTGATCATCCGCGACATGTACCAGTTCAAGCCGCCCCGGCCCTTCGCCCCGGGCGGCGAAATCTCGGGGACGATCGAGGCGCTCGGCGAGGGCGTCGAAGGGTTCGTAGTGGGCGACAGGGTGATGTGCGGCACAGGCAGCGGGGGCCTGCAGGAGAAGGTGACCGTCGCAGCTGCACGGCTGTTCAAGGTGCCCGAGGGCATCGACCTGGTGCAAGCCAGCGCGCTGCTGATGACCTATGGCACCACCATCCACGGGTTGAAGGATCGCGGCGACATCAAAGCGGGCGAAACCGTGCTGGTGCTCGGTGCAGCCGGCGGGGTCGGACTGTCGGCGGTCGAACTCGCCAAGGCCTATGGCTGCCGCGTCGTCGCTGCGGTCTCGACCGAGGAAAAGGGCGAGGTCGCGCGCAAGGCGGGTGTCGACGAGGTGGTGATCTATCCCCGCGCCCCCTTCGACAAGGACCAATCCAAGCAGCTCGCAAGCGATTTCAAGGCTGCGGTCGGGCCCGATGGGGCGAATATCGTCTACGACATCGTCGGCGGGGATTATTCCGAGCCCGCGCTGCGCGCGATCGCCTGGGAAGGGCGCTTTCTGGTGATCGGTTTCCCCGCCGGGATCGCCAAGATGCCGCTCAACCTCACCCTGCTCAAGAGCTGCGACATCCGCGGCGTGTTCTGGGGCGCCTGGGCCGCACGCGAACCGCAGCGGAACGCCGCCAACATCGCCGAGCTGTTCGATCTCTGGAAGGCAGGCAAGATCAACCCGATGGTCAGCGAGACCTATCCGCTCGAACGCGCCCACGAAGCCATCGCCAAGCTGGAAAATCGCGGCGCGATCGGCAAGCTGGTGGTGACGATGCCCGGCTGACAATCCGGTTGCCGGAGGGAGCCGCTAGGCCTATCCCCGGGCCGATTGCATCTGCCCCACGAGGATCACCATGACCGATTTCAAGGATCGCCAGCGCGGCGAAGAAGCCAAATATGCGATGGACGAGGAAACCGCCTTCAAGATCGCGGCGCGGCGCAACCGTCTGCTGGGCGAATGGGCGGCGGGACTGATGGACCTCACCCCCGAAGAAACCGACGCTTACAAGAAGGCGGTCGTCCAGGCCGACTTCGAAGAGGCGGGCGACGAGGATGTGGTCCGCAAGCTGCTGGGCGATCTGACCGCAGCCGCGAACGATGTGACCGAGGCGGATATTCGCATCAAGCTGGAGGAGTGCTCGATCGAGGCGCGCCGCCAGTTCATGAGCGAGCAGGGCTGAAGCAATGCCGATGCCTGCCGAAGAAATCGAACGCCTGATCAAGCATGCACTGCCCCAGGCGCAGGTCGAGATCCGCGACCTGGCCGGCGACAACGACCATTTCGCCGCGCATGTCGTTGCGCCGGAATTCGCGGGCAAGAGCCGGGTCCAGCAGCACAAGCTGGTCTATGAAGCGCTGGGCGGCAGAATGGGCGGCGAGCTCCACGCCTTGCAACTGACGACCCAAGCTCCCACCTGAATCCCCTGTTCAAATTCGTAATGGAAGGCAGGACACCCCAATGTCCGATGTGAATTCCCGTATCACCGGCATCGTCGGCGACAGCGACGTCGTTCTCTTCATGAAGGGCACGCCGCTGTTCCCGCAATGCGGCTTCTCGAGCCGCGCAATCGCCATCTTGGATCACTGCGGCGTCGCCTATGAAAGCGTCGATGTCTTGCAGGACATGGAGATCCGCCAGGGCATCAAGGGCTTTTCGGACTGGCCGACCATTCCCCAGCTCTACGTCAAGGGCGAGTTCGTCGGCGGCAGCGACATCATGATGGAGATGTTCGAGGCGGGCGAATTGCAGCAGCTCATGGACGAAAAGCAGGTCGCCAAGGCGGAGGGCTGAGCCGCCCCGCAGTCCCGGACCGAATCGCAACGACAACGGGAAAGGCCCGCGTGACCGACCAAAGTCACGCGGGCCTTTTGTGTGGGGCTTTCGGGGAGGCGGGATCGCAGACCAGGAGCGGCTCCGCCTCGGTTCGAAGACCATCAGGAATGCTTAATCCTTGCACGCCTCGTGCCAAATCCGTTCCGAGGCGGTTTCCTGCCGGTCACGAAGGTTAATGCCCGAGCCGCCGGACCTGCAGGTGTAAATTTTCCCGACAAGCGCGAGGCTTTGCAAGCTTGGCAAGCGCCCACCCGCCATGCACTAAGGCGGCCATGACCGCTTCGCCCGACCAGCCGATCCCTGCCGCAACCCTGGTGATCTTCCGCGAGGGCCGCCAGGGTCCCGATCCCGAATTGCTGATGGTGGTGCGCTCGCGAAAGATGTCCTTCGCCGGCGGCATGGCGGTGTTCCCCGGCGGTCGGGTCGATCGGGCGGACTACGCGCTGGCGCAGCAGCTGGAGCGGGACGAGCAACCCGATGAACTCGCGCATCGCATCGCCGCGATCCGCGAAACGCTCGAGGAGACCGGATTGGCGGTGGGGCTGCGCGGGACGATCGATGCCGCCCTCGCCCGCGATGCACGCGCCGAGCTGTTGAAGCACGGCGCGCTCGCCCCGGTGCTCGACCGTTTCGATTGGACGATCGATCGCGACGCTATCATTCCCTTCGCGCGCTGGCTGCCACTGGGCATGGCGCACAGCCGCATCTTCGACACCCGCTTCTATCTCGCCGATCTGGGAACCGGCGCGGTCGATGTGGAAGTCGATGCAACCGAGAACACCCAGCTGTTCTGGGTCAGCGCGAAAGGCGCGCTCGCCATGGCGCAGCGCGAGGAGATCGCGCTGATTTTCCCCACGCGGCGCAATCTGGAACGGCTGGCGCTGTTCGGCGATTTTGCCGCTGCCCGCGCGCATGCCGAGGCAACGCCGGTGCGGATCATCACGCCGCAGGTCGACGAGAGCGGCGCGGCGCCCGTGCTCAGGATCCCCGAAGACGCCGGCTATCCCATCGTCTCCGAGATGCTCGATCGCGCCATGCGCGGCGACTGACCCGCGCCATCACCGGCTGATCGCGGTTTCGCCACCGAAGCGGAACGGGTGGCGCTTCGAAACCGTTCTTTCGTCGAACTCTCGGACAAGACTTTCAGACAAGGACGCATTCATCATGGGCACGATTACCACCGTCAATCCGGCGACCGGCGAAGACCTCACATCCTACGAACAGATCGGCCGCGACGAAGCGAGCGACAGGGTCGAAGCCTGCCACGCGGCCTTCGAGAAGTGGAAGCTGCAATCGCTCGACGAGCGCGCCAAGGTGATCAAGGGCATTGGCCAGGCCCTGCGCGACAACAAGGAAGAGCTGGCGCAGCTGATGACCGACGAGGTCGGCAAGCTGATCAAGGACAGCCGCGACGAGGTCGAGCTGTGCGCCGCGATCTGCGACTATACCGCCGCCAACGGGCCGACCGAACTCGCCGATCAGCAGCGCGAGCCAAGCAATGCCGGCCGCGGCATCGTCACCTTCTCGCCGATCGGGGTGATCTACGGCATTCAGCCGTGGAACTTCCCATCCTATCAGGTGGCCCGCTACGCGATCGCCAATCTGATGACGGGCAATGGCGTATTGCTCAAGCATGCCAGCAATTGCACGGGCAGCGGGCTGAAGCTCGCGGAAATCTTCGTCGAGGGCGGGCTCCCCGAAAACCTCTTCACCGTGCTGGTGATCGATCACGACACCTCGGATGCCATCATCGAGCATGAGAAAGTCCGCGGCGTTACGCTCACGGGCTCGGACACGGCGGGCAAGACCATCGCCCAAGCTGCGGGCAAGGTGCTCAAGCCGACCGTCCTCGAGCTGGGCTCCAACGATGCCTATATGGTGCTGGAGGACGCCGATCTCGATCTGGCTGCAAAGGTCTGCGCCAATGCGCGGCTCTACAACAACGGCGAAACCTGCATCAACGGCAAGCGCTTCATCGTTACCGAGAAGGTCTACGACGAGTTTCTGGACAAGTTCAGGGCGCGCTTCGAGGCGGTCAAGACCGGCGATCCCAATGCCGACGATACCGACATGGGGCCGATGGCGCGCGTCGATCTGCGCGACACGCTCCAGAAGCAGGTCGACCAGAGCATCGAAAAGGGTGCCACCGTCGCCGTCGGTTGCGCGATCCCCGAGGGACCCGGCGCCTTCTATCCCGCCTCGATCCTGACCGATGTCGCGCCCGGCCAGCCCGCCTATGAGGACGAGTTGTTCGGCCCTGTCGCCTCGGTGATCAAGGCGAAAGACGACGAGGACGCGATGCGGATCGCCAACGACAGCCGCTACGGGCTCGGCGGCGGAATTCTATCCCGGAACGTCGACCGCGCGATCGAACTGGCCTCGCGCCATTTCGACACCGGCATGGTGTATATCAACACCTACGGCGTGGCCGATCCCTCGATGCCCTTCGGCGGCGTCAAGAATTCCGGCTATGGCCGGGAGCACGGCGGTTTCGGGATCAAGGAGTTCGCCAATGCGAAAAGCATCTTCGTGGGCAGCGCCTGACGATCGGCGGACCCGGCGATCGGCGGACCTGACGATCAGCGGAAGGTGCCGATGAGCCGCTCGTACTCGGCTTCCGGGGCGCCGTAGCTGGCACCTGCGAACTCTTCGAGTGCCGCACGGTCGCGCACTCTGACGCAGCCGCGATCCGATCTGATCAGATGCATCCCCTCGAGCTTTTGCAGGGCGAGGCTGACGGTGGGTCGCCTGACCGCCAGCATGATCGAGAGGAAATCATGGGTCAGTTCCAGCTCCTGGTCGTCCACCCGGTCGAGGCACATCAGCAACCAGCGGGCCAGCCGTTCGTCGACCTGATGAACCGCGTTGCTGAGCGCGGTGTAGGCCGTCTGGACCGACAGGACCTGCGCGAAGCGCAACAACGCGAGCTGGAGGCTGGAGCTTTGCGCGAGCGCCTCGCGCAAGGCATCCGCCGGAATGGAGAGACATTCACCCGGTAGCTGCATCAGACCTTCATGGGGGGTGCGGTCGTCGCCCAGCACCATCGAAACCGGCAGAAAACCCTCGCGTCCTACAAGGCCGTTTTCCGCGCGCAGCCCCTCGGGTGTGGTCGTCATGATCGAACCGAGACCGCTTTCGGGAAACCACACTGTCTCGATCCGTTCGCCCTTCGCGAACAGTTCGCCGCCGCGTTCGACCGAGCGACGATGCAGGTGCGGTTCGAGGAGGGCGAGATCGTGCTTCTCCAGCCCGCGCAGCAGGCGGTTGGTCGAAACGATACGAGTCTGGTGTAGCATGTGCGCTCCCGCCTTCGGACAGGAAGTCACCCTCGGCGCGGGCCCTGATACCCAGTAGCGCCGACTGCATCCTAGCATGGTGGAGATCTCAAACAAGTCGCCGGTCCGACGCGCATAAGTGTTTGGTTCGCCAGCGGACCCAACTCCCTTCCCAACACTTTATAGTGTATCAGCATAAAATCACGCTAGCAGGCAATCGAGACTGCCATGGAAAAACTGATGCAAGTTAATAATTACACCACTCCTTCCGCCCCGTCACGCGTCGGCGGACAGTCGAATACCTTTCTCGAACGGCTCGGCCGACTTGATTTGGTGGAAGACGGCGATCTTGCAGCTCTCGATACGATCTTCTCCAGCCCCGTCGATGTTCCCGCGAAGAAGGACTTCGTGGCCGAGGATCATGCTTCGGACCGCCTCCATGTCCTGCTCGATGGCTGGGCCTGCCGCTATCGGACCATTGCCGACGGACGTCGGCAGATCGTCACCGTGTGCCTGCCCGGCGACATCCTCGACATCGACCGGCTGTATCTGGAGGCGCCGGGCTGCGGAGTAGCAAGCCTCAGTCCGTGCCGCATCGCGTCGGTCCATCGCGAGGACCTGTTTGCGCAGATGGACCAGAATCATCGTCTCGCCACCGCCTTCGGATGGCTGGGAGCGGCGGACAACGCGCTCCTCGCGGAACATTCGGTCAATCTCGGGCGACGATCCGCGCGCGAACATCTGGCTCACCTGATGTGCGAAATCATGGTCCGCCTCGAATCGGTCGGCCTGGCCGACGGTTCGAACTGCTCCTGGCCGATCACCCAGGAACAGATTGCCGATATTCTCGGGCTCACCCCGGTCCATGTGAACCGGACGATGCAGGAACTCAGAGCGCGCCACTTGATCGAGATCAGCGGTCAGGAATTGCATATCCTCGATCGCAAGGGTCTGGAGCGCTCGGCCGGGTTCGACAGCGGCTATTTGCAACTCCACGGTTGCCGGCCGGAGATTCGGATCGTCTCGCACGCCGACCAGGTCTCCCGCAGCGCGGAGCAGGAGGAAGGCATTCAACTGCGCGACCGGGAAATGGCGCACCGGTTCAAGAATCTGGTGGGGGTCGCGCAGGCGCTGGTCCATCAGTCGCTTCGCAGCGACGTTCCCGTCGATCAGGCGCGAGAGGCGCTGCTGGCGCGCCTCGCGGTTCTGGGCACGGCGATCGACGCGCTGACCAAGGGTGACTGGCGGCACGGCCAGCTCAAGCGCGCGATCGAGGAAACGCTGGTCCTCCATCAGGGAATGGGCCGGATCCATTGCAGCGGACCCGACCTGAAATTGACCGCTCCCGCGCTGACGACCATCGCGCTGGCCTTGCACGAATTGCAGACCAATGCGCTGAAATACGGTGCGCTTTCGACCGACAGCGGGAGCGTCGAGCTGTTGTGGAAAGTGATCGACGGTCCCGCGGGGCCCCGCTTGTGGATGCAGTGGGCGGAACGGGGCGGCCCCGAGGCGCGCAAGCCGATGCACAGCGGTTTCGGCAGTCGGCTGATCGCCGAAAACACCGCGCACGCGCTTGGCGGCGAGACGATGGTGGATTTCACGCCCGAGGGTCTGACCTGGTTGCTGCTCGCTCCGCTCGACCGGATCGGCGCGAAGGACGACAGCGAAGCCGGAGGTTAGAGTTGCTCGGTCACCTTCCGGGGTCTTGGCGAAGTGAGGACATCCAGACGAGCCAGCAGTCTTTTCGCCTCGGCGAGCGAGGAGCGCGCGCTATCGAAGCCGAACCGCAGCTCGGTGCGCGCGGCCAGCACCCGGCGGTGAACCTCATCGATGCCGCGCTGGATCTCGGCGGATGAAACCGGCTTCTTCGGCGCCATCTGACAGGACTCGAGCGTTTCCGCGAACGGCAGTTGAAACAGCGCCGTCCCCTGCGCGTCGGCGATCTCGAACGCGCAGCCCATGGGATCCTGCCGGGCGTCGATCAGTTCCGGCCACATGTCGCGCGCGGCGCCGAATGCACCCAGATAGGCTTCCTCGGCAGAACCGAACTCGACGCCGGTATCATCCAGCGTCTGAGAGGTGCCATCGTGAAAGTGAAAGAAAAAACGGGGCAATCTGGCTGATATCCTGTAGCGAGTGGCTCTTTGGTGAGCCTTACCGTCAGCGAGGTTACGCCGCAATTAACCGGACCACGCCGCCTAGTACATCGGTTTTCCTGGCCCGGTTCTAAACGGACAATCGGCCCCTCGGCAACCTCCCCACAAGGACTTTGATGCGGATATGGATGTAACAGTGGATCAAGAAGCCGAACCGACGCCGATCTGCGCGATCGGTGCGTCGGCGGGTGGTATCGGTGCACTGCAGGAATTCTTCCGCCGGATAGACGATAATCTGGGCATCGCCTATGTCGTGATCGTCCACCTGGCCCCCGACTACCCAAGTCACCTCGCCGAAATCCTCGGCCAGTGTACCGCGATGCCCGTGCATCAGGTCGACGACACGCCCGAGCTGAAGCCCGATTGCGTCTATGTCATCGGGCCGGACCGGGAGCTGTCCATCACCGGGAATCACGTCAAGGCGCGGCCGTTCACCGAGCCGCGCGGTCAGCGGGCACCGATCGACATGTTCTTCCGCTCGATCGCGGCGGCGCGCGGCGATGGCTTTGCGGTGGTCATGACCGGCGCCGGCTCCGACGGGGCGGTGGGGGTCCGCAAGGTCAAGGAAGCCGGCGGCGTGATCCTGGTGCAGGATCCGCGCGAAGCCGAGTTTGCCATGATGCCGCGCAGCGCGATCGCCACCGGGGTCGCCGACTTTATCGAGCCGATCGCCGGCCTGACCCGGCGCATCGCCGAGACGCTGCAGAGCAAAAAGGCCTTGCAGCAGACGTCGGAAGAAGACGCCGATCAGCAGATCTTTAAAATTCTCGCCTTCCTCCGCGTGCGCACCGGACACGACTTCGCCAGCTACAAGAGCGCGACGGTGCGCCGCAGGATCGGACGGCGGATGGAGGTGACGCGGCAGGCCAGCCTGAGCGATTACGCCGATTATCTCAGCCAAACCCCGGAGGAAGCGCAGGATCTGCTCGGCGATCTGCTGATCTCGGTGACGTCCTTTTTCCGCGACCGCGAATCCTACGCCGAACTGGCGGAAACGGTCATCCCGACCCTGTTCGATGCCCATGGCGAACATGGCACGATCCGCATCTGGTCGGCAGGCTGCGCAACCGGCGAAGAGGCCTACAGCATCGCGATCCTGATGCTGGAAGAGGCCGAGCGCCGCGGCGTTCGCCCGGATATCCAGATCTTCGCGAGCGATCTCGACGAAGGCGCGCTGCGGACGGCGCGCGAGGGCCGCTATCCGCGCGCGATCGAGGCCGACCTCAGCGAAGAAAGGCTCGAGCGCTTCTTCCTTCAGGAACTCGAACATTACCGCATCCGCAAGGAGGTTCGCGACCTCGTGCTGTTCGCGCATCATAGCGCGATGAAGGACCCGCCCTTCATGCATCTGGATCTGGTCAGTTGCCGTAATTTGCTGATCTATCTCGAACGCGAATTGCAGCGGCAGTTGCTGGCGCTGTTCCATTACGCGCTCGATCCCGGCGGATTCCTGTTCCTCGGTTCGGCCGAAAGCGCGGATGCACGCAGCGACCTGTTCGCCTCGCACGCCCGCGATGCGCAGATCTATACGGCCAAGCCTCGCAACAAGCATTCGGTGGAACTGCTCAACCAGCTGCCGCGCAGCCACCGCAAGGACCTGCCCAAGCCGTCTCAGGCGACCGGTCGTGCCGAGCGCTCTCCGGTGGCAGCGCACGCCGCCGCGCTCGAAAGCGTTGCGCCGCCAAGCGTCTTGGTGGACGAAGATCAGCGGATACTTCACCTGTCGCCGGGTGCCGGCCGGTACATCATGCCGCCCGCAGGCCCGCTTACGCACGATCTGTCCGAAATCGTCCGGCCCGAACTGCGCGGAGAGCTCAGGAGCGCGTTGCATCGCGCCTTCGCGTCTCAGGAAGCGAACATCACCCTGCCCGTCAACGTCGGCTTCGATGGCGAGCGACGGCGGGTGACGATGTTCGTCGCCGCCCAGCCGAGCGAACCGCACATGGCCGCACAGGCGCTGGTCATGTTTCTGGACGGCGGCGCTGTGGCGGAAGGCGAGGAGACGGAGGAGGTCGGGCAAGGAGATGGCGCGCGCGAAGTCCGCCGGTTGCGCGAAGAGGTGCGCAGCGCGCAGGAGCGGCTGGACGCCAGTCGACGCGAGCACGAAAGCTCGGCGCAGGAATTGCGGATCGCCAACGAGGAACTGCAGTCGATCAACGAGGAATATCGCTCCACTGCAGAGGAACTCGAGACCAGCAAGGAGGAGCTGCAGTCGATCAACGAAGAGCTGCAGACGGTGAATTCCGAACTCAAGACCAAGCTCGACAACGTCGCCAGCGCCCATAGCGACCTGCAGAACCTGATCAACGCGACCGAAATCGGCACTCTGTTTCTCGATGCCGACTTGCGCATCAAGATGCTGACGCCCGCAGTCGAACAGCTCTTCAGCGTCAGCGAAAGCGATGTCGGTCGGCCGATCACCGATTTCACGCACAAGCTGGAATATGAGGGCGTCGAGAACGATGCGCGCCGCGTGCTGCGCGATCTCTCCCCGATCGAGAACGAGGTAAAGACGCGCGACGGCCGATGGCTGATGATGCGGCTACGCCCCTATCGAACCGTCGAGGATCGTATCGAGGGGATCGTGCTCAGTTTCGTCGAGATTACGGAGCGCCGCGATGCCCAGGACCGGTAGCGCATCAGCGAGGAACGCTATCGAACGCTGTTCCAGGCGATGGAAGACGGCTTCCTGCTGATCGGTGCTGCAGGGACCGAAGACCCGTCCAGGTTCCGTTTTCTCGAAGCCAATCCGGCGGCCGATCGCATGCTGGGGTCGTCGCTGGAAGGCGAACTGCTCGACGAAGCGAATTCTCCCTTCGAACCGCCCTTGTTCCCCGAGGTGCGCCAAGCGCTCGACGAAGGCAAACCGCGCCGGGCGACGGTCCAGTTGAAGGACAGCGGTCGCTGGCTCGACCTGGGGATCTCGCCCCTGCCCGGCGACCGTGCCGCAGTTTCCTTCAGAGATGTCACATCGATGAAGGAGTTGGAGCATCGCTTGGCGCACTTGCCGGAGCAATCCGACCAATAGCTCCGCCGGTAATCACCCGGACGCAACTCCGCGGCTCGGGACGAAAACAGCCGAAGGGGAATGGTGCGCCCGGCAGGACTCGAACCTGCTGCCTCAAGATTAGAAGTCTCGCGCTCTATCCAGATGAGCTACGGGCGCGCACCCGTGGGGCAATAGCGCGGCTTTGCCTTTGCGCCAATCGGCGATAGGACGTTGCCCGATGGAAAATCCTGCGCCGCCCGCCGTCCCGGCCACCGCCGAACCGCCGCGCTTCCGATATTACGATCTGGTGATGGCGGCTTTCGTCACCATCCTGATCCTGTCCAATCTGATCGGCGCAGCCAAGCCCTCCTTCATCACCCTGCCCGACGGCAGCGAGTGGTCGTTCGGTGCGGGGGTGCTGTTCTTTCCGGTCAGCTACATCATCGGCGACGTCTTGACCGAGGTCTATGGCTACGCCCGGGCGCGGCGGGTGATCTGGACCGGGTTCGCGGCGCTCGCGTTCATGGCTTTCATGGCGTGGGTGGTGGTCGCGCTCCCGCCCGCCCCCGGCTGGACCGGGCAAGCCGCCTACGAGCAGGTGTTCGGCAACACCTGGCGGATCGTCGCCGCTTCGATGATCGCCTTCTGGGCGGGCGAGTTCGCCAACAGCTATGTCCTCGCGCGGATGAAGGTCTGGACCAGGGGCAAGGCGCTGTGGAGCCGCACGATCGGCTCGACGGTGGTCGGTCAGGGGCTCGACAGCCTGATCTTCTACCCGCTCGCCTTCTATGGGCTGGCCGGCTGGCCCCCCGAATTGCTGTGGCAGGTCATGCTTTCGCAATGGGCGATCAAGACCGCCTGGGAGGCGTTGCTCACGCCCTTTACCTATCTGGTGATCGGCTGGCTCAAACGGCGCGAAGACATCGAAATATACGATACCGACACCGACTTCTCGCCCTTCGCCAGCACGCGCAGCTAACCGACTCCGGTATAAAAAAGGGCCGGACGATGCGCCCGGCCCCCTCCCTCTCCCAAGGAAGCGAAAGTCTAGAAAGTCACACCCACCCCGATGCCGTAGCGGCGCGGGTCGAGGGTGAAGATATTGGTGAAATTGCCCGAAGACGCATCGGTCAGATAGAGACCGGTGACCGAGTCGCTATCAAAGATGTTCTGGATGAAACCCCGAACGAAGAAGCGATCGTCGGGCCCGTTCAGTTGGATCTGCGCATTCGCCTGGACGAAGGGCTCGATCCTGTTGACGTTGCCGTTGAACACGTTTCCGTACTGTTCGCCCGTAAAGGCCAGATCGAACCGTGGCACCAGCGACCAGCCGTTGTTGAAGTCGGCCGTGTACTGAACGCCGACCGAGGCTTTCATTTCGGGCGCCTGAGGCAGTTTGTTGCCGTTGAGGTTGACCTCGACACCGGGGCTCAGGACCTGGATTCCTCCGAACGCCGCCCCGACCGCCTGCGCCTGCGCCTCGAGCGCGGAACAGATGCTGAAGGCACCGGTCGAAGCGATTCCGCCATCGCTCGGGAAGGCGGTCGGACCGCGCAGCCCGAGCGCAGGGTTGATCGTCGCAACGAAGGCGTTGGCATTCGCACCGGTGACCGCGCAGAGCGAACCGTTGGAGATGTCCTTGATGATCACGGCATTAGGATCGCCGCCGCCCGGATCGCGCGGATTCGAGAAGAACTGGTCACCGTCGACCTTGGCGTTGAGATAGCTGAACGACATGTTGATCAGCCAGGCCGGATCGGGCGCGATGACCGCCTCGACTTCGGCACCGTAAACGATGGCATCGATGGTGTCGTTGACCGAGGTGCGCGCCACGATGCGACTGAGCTGGAGACCTGAGTATTTGTAGTAGAACGCCGTGGCATTGAGCTGCATCCGCCCGTTCGCAAGCGAGTTCTTCGACCCGATTTCGAACGCATCGATGATCTCCGAGCCAAAGGATTCGGGAACCGCGAAGATGGGCGAGAGCGGCGGATTGATGCCCCCCGACTTGTAGCCGCGCGAGTAGGAGGCGTAGATCAGATTGTCCGGGGTGACCGCGAAATCGAGCACCGCGCGCCCGGTGATCTCGTCGAACGAGACGGACCGCTGCTGCACCAGCTGATTGCCGGGCGTGCCCGGGTCGGCATCGAACCCGCCGACGAAGGGCGAATCGAAAGGATCGCCGCCGCCGAAGGGATTGAGGAAGTTTGCCAGAGTGGTGCGGGCGGTGACATCCTTGGTGTCGTCATTGTAACGCAACCCGCCGGTGAACTGGAGCCGGTCGGTGAGGTCGACATAGACCTCGCCGAAGATGCCGAAGCTCTCCAGTTCGAACGACCGGGTGTTGTTGCGATACATCGAGGTCGCGAGATAGGAAGGCGGCGCGCCCGCCCCCAGCGCGCTGAACGTACCCAATATCCCGGTCGCATAATCGAGGCCGAAGGAGTTGACGTAGTAGCTGTTCGTATCCGTGGTCACATTGGCGTAGATGCCGCCGACCAAAAAGTTGAAGGGCCCGTCGAAATCGCTCGAGAGAATTCCTTCGACCGACCAGGCCTTGTTGTCCTGGTTCGAGCGATCGAAGGCCAGCGGCACATCCGCGCAGACGGCATTGCCTTCGTAGACGCCCCGGTTGCCGTCGTCATTGTCCGAAGCGCACAGGATTCCGTTGGGTCCGTTGGGTATCAAGGCATTGGCAATGGGTGCCAGATAGGCACCGATCCCGGGGGCTTGGGCGAAAGCTGCCAGCTGGTTGAGCGCTCCGGCATAGCCGCTGCGATCGAGCACGCCCAAATTGTAGTCCTGCCGGGAATCGACCCGGTTTTCCTGATAGGTGCCGCCGATCGAAAGGTCGAACGAGCCGATGGCTTGCTCCAGCCGCGCCTGGAGGATCATTTCGTCGGTGAAATATTCCGGCGTGAACGGCGTATTTACCGTGCGGACATCATTCGGCTCGTCGAAATTGGCGAAGCCGTCGGGACCGTAGATGCTGCCGAGGCCGAAGCCGGGGGGCAGGCCCTGGATGGCGTAGAGTTCCGAGGAAGAAAGCACCGATGCGAGCGTCGAATTCGCATTGGTACTGTCGAAGTCGCGACGGTTGGCCAGACAGCCGAGCACCCCGGTGGGATCGCGCTGACAGGTCTGCTTCTGGATGCGCAGACGGTCGTCGTCCTCGCGGAAGTAATAGCCGATCAGGTCGATGGTCGTATTGGCGCCCGGCTCGAACCGCAGCGAACCGCGCACGGCGTACATGTCGCGCCCGTCGATCGATGAATTGTCGAAGAGATTGGTCGTGTAGCCATCGCGGTTGAGGTAGAAGCCGGCCACGCGTACACCGATGGCTTCGCCGACCGGCACATTGATCATGCCGGTCGCCTTGATGCTGTCGTAATTGCCATATTCGAAGGTCGCGGCACCGCCGAAGCCGGACAGATCGGGTTTGGCGGTGACGACGTTCACCACGCCTGCCGTGGCATTGCGCCCGAACAACGTGCCCTGCGGACCGCGCAGGACCTCGATGCGTTCGAGATCGAAATATTCCGTTTCGAACAGGCGCGTGCCGAACAGCGGCGCTCCGTTCTGATGGATCGCGGTCGCGCTGTCGCAGGTCACCCCGACGCACAGATCGCCGATCCCGCGAATGGTGAAACTCGAAGCGGTGAAGTTCGACTTGGTGAAGGAGACGTTGGGAAGCGTGAGTTGAAGATCGCTCGCATTTTCGATCTGCTGCGCCTCGAGCGCTTCAGCATCGAACGCGCTGACCGCGATCGGCACTTCCTGCAAAGTCTGGTTTTGACGCTGCGCAGTGACGATGATCGTCGGTGCGTTGAAGCGCGGATTCTCCAGATCGCTATCGGCGGCAGATTGTGCGTGAACCGGAACTGCAACTGCACCGGCGCAAATGCCGGCCAGAAGGGTGGCCTTAACCCTCATAATTCCCTCTCCTCATCCAGCCGTCTATTTTTGCGGCTTAGACACGGAAAGGTAACAGATCGCCGATTGCTGGCAACCCTCTACGCAGCTATGTTGCGCACAGGCTCCATTATGCGTCTTTTTCGTTTTCCGGAGAGCCGGTCGGCGGCGCCATCAAACCAGTTCGCTGCTCAGCGAAATGTCGGCGATGCCGCGTCCGCCATGAGCATCACGGCCCAGTTGAACCAGAACGTCGATGACACTCGCGGCATAGGCGATCGTATCGGCGCGGGTCAGGCCGATCCCGGTCTGCATCACCATCAGCGATAACTGCTCGAGCGCGCCGCTCAGCGAATTGGCGTGGATGGTCGAGAAACTGCCCGGATGACCGGTGTTGATCGCGCGCAGGAAGCTGACACTTTCCGCGCCGCGCAATTCGCCCAGGACGATGCGATCGGGGCGCAGCCGCAGCGCCGCCTGAAGCAGCTCGTTGGCGGTGACCTTGGCCTCGCCCAATTCGCCCTTCACTGCCACCAGACCGACGCCGTTCTCGCCCGGCAGCTTGAGTTCGGGCGTATCCTCCACCAGCACCACCCGCTCGTGCCGCGGAATTTCTCCCAGCATGGCGTTGAGGAAGGTGGTCTTGCCGGTGCTGGTGCCGCCTGAGATCAGGATCGTCCGCCGCTGCCCGATCGCGGCGCGCAGAAAGGCGATCGGCTCGGCGTGCGGATCGGGCAGCGGTTCGTCGCGGCGCGGCGTGAGCGGGCCCTGATCGTAGGCGTCGAGCGTAAGGTCGAGCCGGCGATGGCGACGGATTGCCATCGTCCAGTGCTTGCGCGCAGCCGGCGGGCCGCAGAACTGAATCCGCGCGCCGTCGGGCAAGGTCGCGCCGAGCAGCGGATGCTCGCGATTGATCCCCTGGTGGCTGACCCGCGCCACCTGTTCGGCCAGCCGCTGGACCAGCCGGTCATCGACCTCGGCCACCGCAATCTTCTGCATTCCGGGATGGGCGGAATCCTCGATCCACACCTCCCCGGGGCGGTTGACGAGGATCTCGGTGACCGTGTCGCGATCGAGCCAGTGCCGGAACGGCGCGAGATAGGCATCGAGATAGACGCTGCGCTCGCCGGCGACGGGCTGCAGCGGCTCGATCTCGCCCGGCTGGAGGGTGTGAATATCCGCGCTCATCGCTCGTGATCGCCTCAGCTTACCTGGGTGAAGTCGAGATCGCGCGCGGTGAAGATGCGGATCGGCTCGCCCTGGCGCACGCGCACCGTCGGACCGCGCTGGCCATCCTGCTGCGCAGCGACGCTAGCGGCCGATTGCCCCGCACCGCCCAGCACCACCGATGCGCCGCCCGACCCGAGTGCGCTCAGGCCGCCCACGACCGACAACAGCATCGCCGAACCGAACCGCTTGAAGAAGCTGTTGCTGACCTTGCCCTGGAGCCCGGTGGTCCCGTCGAAACCGATCGCCGGAGAGGCGAGGTTCACCGATGCTCCGTCGGGCCGAATGATCCGGGTCCAGATCACATAGGCGCGCTTTTGCCCGCCCTGGAGACCGGACTGGTACTGACCGATCAGCCGGCTCGACCGGGGAACCAGAACCCGGGTCCCGTCGAAGCTCTTGACGTCCTGGCTGACCACTGCGCGGACATAACCCGGAACGTTGGTGTCGATCGCGGTCTCGAGCACGGCGGGAATCAACGTCCCTTGCGTCACCGTGGTCGATGGATTGGTCATCGCCTTCGCCTGCGCCGGCGCGCCGCCGACACCGCCCACACGGCTGGCGAAATCGCTAGCCGAATTGCCGGTAGCGCTCGTTGCAGCGGCTTCGCCGGCTGCGGTCGGGCCGGCCTGCAAGGTCGCCGCGGAGGAGCCGGAATCGAACACCAGCGTCGGGCTTGAATAGGGATTGCTCGCCGGCATCGATTGCGGCGGCGCCGAATACACCGGCGAAGGTGCCGGATCCGCGTAGGGCGCGGGCGGCGCCATCGGCACGGGCGCGGCGGCTTCAGCCGTAAGCGGTGCCGCGACCGGCACCGGCGCGGCAGCAGCTTGCGGCGCAGGCTGCGCGCTTCCGATCCCTTCGGGTTCGGCGACGCGCGCCGAATTCATGCTCCACAGCGTCACCGCACCCAGCGCGGCGACCAGCGCGATACCCGCGACCATCCCGACCCCTTCGCTGCGCCCCTTCCTGGCGGCGACCGCCGGAAAGCTGTTACGCTGAGCCAGATCGATGATCTCGGCATCCGCATCGTCGCGCGGATCGACGTCGTTGGCAGGTCCGGAGATCCCGCTCTTGGGCGGCATGCGCATGGCCAGTTTCATGATCCCACCTTTCCTGCCGAAACGGGAGCCGTTTCAGCGCGTGTTTCGCGTCGGGTCCGTTCTGGGCCGGTGTTGACGAGCGTGGCTTTCCCCTCGCCGGAGCGCAGCACGATCTCGCGCGGCACACCGTCGACCACGATGACATCCTCGCGCACCGTGAAGTTCACCGGCCCCTCATCGCCCTTGGCATTGGTGGTGAGGATGGCTGGAACGGCGCGCCCCTGCGGCCAGGTAAGGAACACCGCCTCGCCATCGTCGAAAATGCGCACCGGCAGCAGCGCCGTGTCGCCCGAAGCCGCCCAGGCGAAGTTGAGCTCCGCGGGATCGACCGACGCAAGCGGATCTGCGCTTGCCTCTGCCGCAGGGATTGCGCCGGCAAGCTGCGGCGATTCTTCCTTCGGCTCATCGGGATAGGTGAAGCTGAGGACGTAGAGCGGTTTCGCATTCGGACTCGCCACCAGGTCGAACAGATAGGTGCGCTTGTTGGTCACGACGGTCATGTTGGTCGAGGCGCGAGCTTCGAGCGGCTTCACGAACAGCAGGTTGGCGCGCTTGTTGGGCGTGATCTGCCAAGCCGTAGAGTCGCCGATGGCGACGTTCTCGATCGCTTCGCTGTCGTCGAAGCGGATCGTGGCCTGGACCTTCACCTGGCCGTTGACCCGGACCACCCGCGATTCGTCATAGGGTATCTCGACCAGCCGGTCGTCTTGCGCCGACAACGGCGAAGACAAAGGCGCGGCGAACAGGGCGAGCGCCAACGCGGTAGCGGTGGGACGGATCATTTCTTGGACTCCAGAGGACTCGTATTGGCCGAGCGGAAGCGGCTTCCCACGCCATGCGCACGCGATATCGGGGGGATACCGGGCTGCGCCGGAGCGGCGCCCGAAGCGGCGTTGAAAACCCGGGTGGTGCGGGCCTGCGCCGTCTGCGTCGACCCGCCCGCGTCATTGGCCGGCATGGCAACCGGCTGCGCGGCGATATCGATGCGGCGCGCCTGCGCCAGCACCTGCGAGGTGGCCCGCGCCTGCTCGGTCGCGGGTTGCCCCGCGGCGGCTGCGGGCGTGGAGGTATGGATGACTGTGGGCGCATCCTGACGGTCGCTTTCAGAGCGGGCGAGACCGAACACGGTCCAGCCGCCCACCATGGTCGCGGCTGTCCTGAGAACCAGCACCATCAGCGCGACGTGAACCGCGCCGATCATGAAGAAGCCCATCGCCGCTTGCGCATCGACCTGCCCCGGTGTCGCCACCAGCGTAGACAGGACCGGCACCGCCAGTTCGAGCATCACGCTGCCGCCGATCACCGCGAACAGCGGTGCCAGCGCCAGCATGGTCACGCCCTTGAGCCAGCCGGCGAACAGACCGCGCGTCCCCTCGAACAGCGCCATGACGACGAAGACCGGCCCCAGCGCCACCAGCACCGCCAGCGCGATGCGCGCGGTTACCAGCAGACCGACGGTCCCCAGCATGAACAGCATCGCCCCGAGCCACATCATCCCCTCGGGCGAGAATGCGGAGATGTCCTCGGCGCCCGCGCTCGCCTGCTGGATCGCAAG
Organism: Qipengyuania benthica; assembly: GCF_030717865.1. Lineage (NCBI taxonomy): Bacteria > Pseudomonadati > Pseudomonadota > Alphaproteobacteria > Sphingomonadales > Erythrobacteraceae > Qipengyuania > Qipengyuania benthica. Next base: position 351,260 of record NZ_JAVAIL010000003.1, read on the forward strand.
AAACACCACATCGATCTTCTGCGCGAAGGTCGTGGTGGCGGATTCGGTCGTGCCGGTCAGCACGCCCGCCAGCCAGTCGGGAGCGCCGATGGCCAGGTTCCAGACCACGCTCTGATAGGCGACCCAGCTGGTCGCGAAGGTCAGCACCAGACCCACGGTGATCATCCGCGGGGTCAGGGCCCGCACCCCGATGCTCGACCGGCCGGTCAGCAACTGCAGCCCGAAAATCGCGATATAGATCGTGAGCAAGATGGTCAGCACCGTGGCCATCGAGCCACCGGGGGCGAACAGTCGCCCGAAGGCCTGCGCGGTGAGATTGCCCGCAGTGCAATCGACCGCGCGCAGCGCCGCCGCGACGCCCGAACCGACCTCCTGGGCCACCTGCTGGCAATTCACCGTCATTCGGCGGCCAGTCGTTCGGGAATGTAGCCGAGGCTGTCGTTCGCGCCGCCGCCCGGCCAGGCCGCGCCGGTGAGCGAGGGGAACCAGTCCGCCGGATCGTCGCCGACCGCTTCTCGCAGCAGGTCGAGCCGGCGCACCGAACCCTCGCGTCCCGAAAGCACGGTCAGCACTTCGGGCGCACCCGAGAGGTCGAGCCGGACCACCACGCTGGCATCGGGCTGGCGGATCAGGAAGCAGCGGCTGTGGGCGGGCAGCGTGCGGATCAGCGCCAGCTCGTGCTGGGTCAGCCCGAACCCGTCGCAATAATCCTCGGGTCGCGCGCGGCTGTTGGGCATGAAGATCATGGTCGCGGTCTGTTCGACCAGCGCGGTGGAGATGCGGCTTTCGAGCGCATCGCGCGCGCTCTGGGTGGCGAAACCGACCAGCGCGTTGCGCTTGCGCAGCGTCTTGAGCCAGTCGCGGATCCGCGCGGCGAAGACCTCGTCGTCGAGCGCCTTCCAGCCCTCGTCGATCAGGATCATGGTCGGATCGCCGTCGAGCCGCTCCTCGATCCGGTGGAACAGATACATCATCGTCGGCGTGCGCAGCTTGGGGTTTTCGAGCAGCGCGGTCATGTCGAAGCCCACCACCCGCGTGCTGAGATCGAGCCGATCCTCGGCGTTGTCGAACAACCAGCCGTTCTCGCCCTCGCCGATCCACGCACCAAGCCGGTCGGCCAGATCGCCCGGCTGAGGACGACGGGTGCCCGAGAGCAGCTCCTTGAAATGGCGCAGCCGCCGCAGCGAACCGTCGTTGGCGTAGGCGGCGTCCACCGCAGCGGCGATGGTCGCGGCTTCTTCGGGTCCCTCGGCCTTGAGCAGGACGCCCAGCCAGTCGCGCAGGAAGGCTCGATTGGTGGCGTTGTCGGCAAGCGCCATCGGGTTGAAACCGGTCGGCTCGCCCGCGCTGATACGATCGTAGCGCCCGCCGATCCCGCGGATGAACAGCTCGGCGCCGCGATCCTTGTCGAACAGCACGGTGCGCGGCTTGAACTTCTGCGCCTGCGCGGCGAGGAAGTTCATCACCACGGTCTTGCCCGAGCCCGAGGGGCCGATGACCGAGAAATTGCCCAGATCGCCATGGTGGAAGTTGAAGAAGAACGGCGTCGCGCTGGTCGTCTGCAGCAGCGTCACCGCCTCGCCCCAGTGATTGCCCTCGGCCTTGCCCAGCGCGAAGCCATGGAACGAACCGAAGCTCGCCATATTGGCGCTCGAGATCAGCGCGCGGCGCACCAGATAGCCCTCGTTGCCGGGGAACTGGCCCCAGAAGGCGGGTTCCAGATTGGTGTCCTCGCGCACCGCGATCGCGCCGGTATCGGCCAGCGCTGCGGCACAGGCGGCGGTCGCATCGTCGAGCCGAGCGAGATCACGCTCGCGCACCAGCACGGTGAGATGATGATCGCCAAAACCCACTGCGCCATTGCCCAGCGCATCGCGCGCGGCGAGCATGTCGGCCCGCTCGGCGGCCGCCTCCTCGTCGGCGGATTTGAGCCGGCGGATCGCCAGATCCATCCGCTCGCGCGCGGTCTGCCGCTCCTGCGGCGCGTAGCTCTCGCTGACCACCATCTCGAAGGGCAACCGCAGCAGCGCGTCGAGCAGACCCGGGCTGGTCGCCTCGGGATAATCCTTGAGCCCCAGGATCGCGGCGAATTCGGGCGCGCCCGAGCCGCGCTGCTCCAGCGCATCGAGCCCGAAAGAAACCCTCCGATAGGGCAGCATATTGCCGATATCGACATCGTCGGCAGGCCGCCGCACCGGCCGCATTTCGCCGTTGTAGAGCGCCGAGAGCAGTTCCAGCAGCTCATTGTTGGTGGCGCCCTGCGGTCCGGTGTAATCGCCCAGCGGCTGCGCCCCATAGGCGGCGAGCGAAGCCATCAGCCCGGTCGCGGCGGATTTCAGCGCTCGCAGGTCCTTGGGGTCGGCCTCGATCTCGGCCCGACCCTTGCGGCGCCAGCTCTTGGCTGCGCGTTCCACAAGGCCAGCCTTGCCCCGCGCGGGGCGGCGGATCAGCGTGACGAACTGGTCGTTGATGAACAGCGAGCCCGAACCGAGCCGCTCCTTCCAGCGCTCCGAAATATGGCGGCTCAGATCGTCGGGATAGACACCCTCGAGATCGACCTCGACGCGGCGCCGCACCACGTGGTGATACATCACGAAGCGCGCATCCAGCGTCGAGCGCAGCATGATCTCGCGCGTCGCCGCATGGGCGTTGAGCGCTTCGCTGTCCTCGGTTTCGAACAGCAGGCCAGGCACCTGCAGCGCGGTCATCAGCGAACCGTCGCGCAGCAGGAGCGTGTTGCCGTCGACCAGCCGCGCATAGGGCAGCCGGTCGCCCGCGCGCGCTTCCCTGGCGCTCCAGGAGGCAGCTCCGATCCATTTGCTCATGCGGTCGCGGTCCTTCGTCCGTTACGCCTCAGGCGGCGTAGCTGTTGCAGCCCCAGCGGTTGTAATTCTTTACCCGCGGACATTTCGACACCTTGGTGATCCACAGATCGAAGATGCGCGGTTCGCGCAGGCAGGCGAAATAGCCGATGCCGTGGATGAGCAGCGCGGCGGGCAAGGCCCAGAAGCTGCCGGTGATCAGGAACAGCTCGGTCGTCACCATGCCGTTGATGATGAAATAGTTGAACGTCACCCCGGCGAACATCTGCGGCCGGGTGAGCGCGCGATGGACGGGGTGGCGGACGAGCTGCTGCATTTCAGGCGCCCGCCGCCTGCTGGATGCCCGCGACGATCGAGGCGGCTCCGAACAGGATGAAGGTGCCCAGGATCACCGTGGCGCCGAAGCGCCAGTTGAGCCGCCCGGTCAGCATCATGAAGCCCACCGCGGCGACCGCCATAACCGCGACCGCGGTGGCGACATTGCCGAGCAGCGTGCCCTGCAGCCAGCCGACTGCTGCCACGACCGGGCCCGATCCCGCAGGATCGGCGGCCTGCGCCAGCGCGGCGGTCGGTGCGGCGAACAGCGCCAGGGCAAGAATACGGAACATCGAACGCATCGAAAAGCTACTCCCGGGAATGATCGGACAGGCGGCCCATGATGGCCGCGACATAATGCTGGGTCTCGCGGATACGCGGGATGCCATTGGCGCGGATGACCCTTCCCGGCCCCGCGTTGTAGGCAGCCAGAGCGCGCTCCAGATCGCCGTCGAAGCGGTCGAGCTGTTCGCGAAGATAGCGGGCGCCGCCTTCGAGATTGGCGAAGGGATCATCGGGGTTCACCCCCAGTTCGCGCGCCGTGCCGGGCATCAGCTGCGCCAATCCGCGCGCACCGACCGGCGAGATCGCATCGGCGCGCCAGCGGCTTTCCTGCCAGACCAATGCTTCGATCAATGAAGCGCTGAGATCGAACCGGCGGGCGAGTTCGGCGACTTTGGCGCGGTAGGCCTGCGGCACGCCCTGCGCATGGCGGGCGGCGTCGCCGACAATGTGTTCGGGATGTGCGATACCGGTCGAAAACCCGGTTTCGGCATCGACACCATCAAGGAGGCCGGTGTCGAATTCGACATCGACGGTTTCGCGATCCGACACGACGGATGCGCCGCCGGCGATCCAGCGTGCGTTTTCTCCATCAATCTGCAACACGTCCGCCCTGGCTTGCGTGGCACCGAAGGCCAAGCTCATCGCCAGGAGGCTATGCGTGCACGCGGCACGAATCATGGCGCCCTCCACAGTCAGAACCCCGATGGGGGCTATACATGACACGCGGGTGACAAAGAAATCTTCAGTGCGAAGTTCGAACCGAGGGTTCGCGCCTTTTATCCGTCAGGAACCGGTCGGGCCCGAACCGACCTATCGCGCCGCAACGCGGGAGCCGGTAGCGAATTCGCCCCGCTCGAGCATAGCGAGCGCCTGCCGCGCGAGTCGGCGGGAGTCGATCCATTCGCCCTCGGCGGTTTCGAGTTCGACCCGCTCGGCCTTGTCCCGCGCAGCCTCGAACAATTGCCGAGCCAGCGCTTCATCGCCCTTGCGCGCATAGGCGATACCGAGATTGATCAGCCGCGCCGGATCGTCGTTCTCGATTTGGTCGTTGTCCATGATCGCGGCGATCGCGGCGGCATCGCGTCCCTCGACCAGAGCCTGATGCCCGAAATCGTCTGCGACCGGTGCCTGTACCATGGCCAGAATGGCAATCCCCTCTGCGAGCCCGAACATGATCTCTCTCCTTCAGTTCAATGAAGAGCCGTTTGAACACATCGCAAAAGCCCCTGCAACATATCTGTAACATTGTCACTGTTGAGTCATATCCTGCCGCATCTATCCATCGAAGCGGCTTTCTCCGGCGATTGTCGCGGAAATGTCATGGAGAGACCAAAACTGTCACGTGGCGGGCCTAGCGGGTGATTCGCGATCAGAATTTCGCGCCTTTCCATCCGGTTTTTGAGGGGACCGCAAACCGTGAAAACAATCACTCGCTCGTTCGTAATTGGTACCTCCGCTCTCGCCTTGGCGAGCTGCGGTGCCGATGAAATCGTCTCGCCGGGAACGGGCGGGAACATCACCATCAACAATCCGCCGGCCACGCCGACGCCAACCCCCACGCCGACGCCGACGCCGACCAGTTCGCTGGTCACTGCCGCAGCCGGCTGCCCGACCATTTCCAATCCCGACCAGCTGACCGACAGCGGCACGATCAGCGGCCCCACCGGCACCTATCGCGTCTGCACCCTGCCTGCGCGCTTTACCGCTTCGACGACGCTGCCGTTCAACCAGGGCCTGCTTTACCGGATGAATGGCCGCGTGGATGTCGGGACCGACGGCGGCCCCGCCCCAGACGCCAGCGATGGCCTGAGCGACAGCAACGTCACGCTGACCTTCGAGCCGGGTGTGAGAACCTATGCCAGCGGGTCGAGCTTCCTGATGGTCAACCGCGGCAGCGACATCAGCGCCGTGGGGACCCAGTCGCGCCCGATCATCTTCACCAGCCGCGACAATGTTCAGGGCCTGAACAACGTCAACTCTTCGGGCCAGTGGGGCGGTATCGTCCTCGCCGGTCGCGCTCCCGTGACCGATTGTATCGCGCCGGGTGCCGCTGCGGGCTCGATCAATTGCGAACGTCAGGTCGAAGGCGCGGCCCAGCCGGCGCTGTTCGGCGGGACCACCACCAACGATGATTCGGGCGACCTGGCCTACGTGCAGATCCGCTATTCGGGCTTCGTCCTCTCGGGCGACAACGAATTGCAGTCGCTCACCACCGGTGGGACCGGAACCGAGACAACCTTCGATCGCGTCATGAGCTACAACAGCTCGGATGACGGCGTCGAATTCTTCGGCGGCTTCGTCAATATGAAGCGGCTGATCGTCGTCGGCGCCGAGGACGATTCGATCGACACCGACACCGGAGTGAAGGCGAACCTGCAATTCGTAATCGCCGTGCAGCGGCCCAATGTCGGCGACGGCATCATCGAAGCCGACTCGACCAACGGTCTCGAGGAGCAGCTTCCGCGCCAGAACACGCGGATCTCGAACGCGACCTTCATCGCCAACAGCGGTGCGAAGGACCATGCAATCCGCATCCGCGGCGGCACCGACTATGCGATCGTGAACTCGATCCTGGTCGATGCTTCCGCTGCCACGCCTTGCCTGCGCATCGATCAGGCGATCACGCTTCGCGGCGCGAATGCTGCCCTGGACGAGGCTGGGCCGCCGGTGTTCAACTCGTTCGTGCTCGATTGCGCCACGGATTTCCGCAACGGCTCCGGCGGCACCACGGCCGCGCAGACCCAGGCAGTCTTCGACGCGGGCTCGAACAACAATGCCAACTTCACCGACACCCTCTCGATGACCTTCGTCAACGGCGCGAACGAGAACGGGGTCCCGGTGTTCGACCCGACGGTGTTCTCGACCTTCTTCGTGGTGCCGACCAACATCGGTGCGGTCTATCCGGGCAACGAAACCTGGATCAACGGCTGGACGTGCAACTCCGCCACGGTGACATTCGATTCCGGCGTCTCCGACTGCACTTCGCTGCCGGTCTACTGATCGGACGGAACCGGGGAGTGGCCGCCGCAGGGCGGTCGCTCCCCTCTTCCAACGCAGGAGCCCTCGGTTCCTTGAAATTACGACCGCAAATGAGGGGGTCACACCACATGTCGACTGGTAAGCGGCTGGCAGGGTTGCTGCTTTTCACAACCGCGCTGTCCTTCCCGGGCCACGCCTACGCGCAAGGTACGGGCGGCCCGCCCAACACCGGCGCGGAGGGAACGACGCCCGACGAGAATGCCGACGAGGTTCTGACGGATACCGCGCAAGGCACCGCGCAGACTCAGCAACCCGACGCGCTCGAAGAACAGCAGCCCGACGTCTCCATCCCCGGCGGCGGCGGCACGATCGTCGTCACCGGGCGGCGGCGGACAGATCCCGAACGCTCCTCCACGCAGGTGGTCTCGGTCCTCAGCGCGGAAAGCATCGCGCGCACCGGCGAAGGCGACATCGCGGGGGCGCTGAGCCGGGTGACCGGCCTCTCGACCGCCGGCAACGGCCTGGTTTACGTCCGAGGGCTGGGCGATCGCTATTCGCTGGCGCTGCTCAACGGGCTTCCCCTGCCCTCGCCGCAGCCGCTCAGCCGGGTGGTGCCGCTCGACATCTTCCCGACCAGCGTCATCGCATCATCGCTGGTGCAGAAGACCTATTCCGCGAACTTCCCGGGCGAATTCGGCGGCGGCGTGATCAATCTGACCACCAAAGCCATCCCCGACGAAAGCTTTCTGGAAATCAGCGTCAGCGGAAGCGGCGACGAGCAGACCACCTTCTCCAAGGGGTATACCTACTACGGCTCGCAATACGACTGGTTCGGCTTCGACGACGGCAGCCGGGATCCCGGGCCGCAGTTGCAGGGCTTCTTGGACAGCGGCGCGCGGATCGGCGATCAGGATGTCGACACCAAGGGCATATTGCTCGAGCTCGGCAATCCCAACCGTATCCTGCTGCAAGAGAACGACATGCTCCCGATCAACATGTCCGGGGGAATTACCGCCGGCACGTCGTTCGACTTCGGAGAGACCGGTCGGTTCGGCGTCATCGCCACCGCCTCGCTCAGCAACAAATGGCGCAATCGCCGCATCATCTCGCAAAGCGCGATCAATTCCGATCTCGATCTCGACAGCGATTTCGTCGAATTCGTCACCGACAACCGGATCCTGGCCAACGCCCTGCTCGGCTTCGGCCTGGAAGTCGGCGAACATCAGTTTCGCTTCACGAATGTCTTCATCCGCGACACGCTCAAGCGTGCCTCGCTGGAATTGGGAACGGATTTCCAGAACGACGATACCGATCTGATCCAGAACACCGCGTGGTTCGAACGCCAATTGCTCGATACGCAGTTCGTCGGCGAGCTCGAATTCGGCGATCTGTCCGTCGACCTGCGCGGGGGTTACGCCCAGACGCAGCGCGAAGCGCCATTCGACTGGGAGTTCACCTACACGCGGACGAACAATCCCAACGACCGGCTAGGCGATCTCTTCCTCAACACGCTCGACCCGCAGCGCGGCGGAGCGATCGTCTCCTTCTCGGATCTCACCGAGGATCTCTATTACGGCGGGATCGACATCAGCTATCTGATGACGGACTGGCTGAGCGCGACGGTGGGCTACGCCTATACCGATACCGAGCGGTTCTCGACCCGGCGCGAATTCGATATCCGCGCCTCGACCGGCTTCCCGGATGTCCTGGGCGCCTTCCGACCCGACAATCTGCTGGGGGATTCGCTGATAGAACTCGGTTTCAGTCCGGAAGCGCAGGCCGCGGCCGGTTTCGACCCGTTCCAATTCAATATTTTCGAGACCACCCAATCCGACCCTGCCTTCGCGGCGACGCTGAAGATCCATGCCGGATACGGCAAGCTCAACATCACGGCGGCTCCCGGACTGACGCTCGACGCCGGCGTGCGCTACGAAGACGCGGTCCAGACCGTCGATCCGGTCGAAGTCTTCGCAACTCCGCTGGGTTCCGCCAGTTCGACGCTGATCGCGAACGACTATTTCCTCCCCGCGGGCACCCTGACCTATGAGATCACACCCGACCTGCAGGCCCGGATCAGCGCATCCGCAACCATCGCCCGGCCGCAGTTTCGCGAGTTGATCTTCCAGACCTATTTCGATCCCGAGACCAACCGCCAGTTCAACGGCAATCCGCGGCTGATCGACAGCGAGCTGACCAATTACGAAGCACGTCTGGAATATTACCTCGGCGGTGGCGACCGGATCAGCCTCGCCGGCTTCTACAAGGATATCGAGAATCCGATCGAGGTCTTCTCGAGCTTTTCGGACAACGACCAGATCAGCGGCTTCGCCAATGCTCCCTCGGCCACTCTCTACGGCGCCGAGCTCGAGACGCAGGTGACGTGGGACCTGTATGATTGGGGCGGGTTCTGGGAGAGCAAACAGTTCTTGATGATCGCCAATTACACCTACACCCAGTCCGAACTGAAGGTCGGACCCGACGACATCGCGCGGGTCTTCCCCTTCGCCGATCAGCCGGCGACCAACTTCTTCCGCGACGGTGTCCCGCTGACCGGTCAGTCGGACCATCTGGTCAATCTCCAGCTCGGGCTGGAAGATCAGGAGGAGCTGCAGCAGTTCACCGTTCTGCTCAGCTACGCGAGCGAGCGGGTGACCAGCCGCGGCACCGCATCGCTGCCCGACATCGTCGAGGATCCGGGCCTGCGGGTCGATCTGGTCTATCGCCAGGGGCTCGACGCCTTCGGCATTCCACTCGAGCTCAAACTGGAAGCGCGCAATCTTACCGGGCGCGACCATCTCGAGTTCCAGGACAACGGCACCAAGCGGATCGACATCAACACCTATGAGGTCGGTCGCAGCTTCGGGGTCGGGCTCTCCGCAGAGTTCTGAGCCGGGCGGGCTTCACCAGTAGAGCGAGGGCCGTCCTGCGGGGCGGCCCTTTTCTTTTGTTGCGCTGTAAGGTTCAGACCGAATCGTAGACGTAGCCGACCGAGCGGACCGTGCGCAGCGGCGGCTCGGCCCCGGCCGCTTCGAGCGCGCGGCGCAACCGCCCCACCCAGACATCCACGGTCCGTTCGTCGATCGGGTCCCCGTCCTTGCCCAGCCCGGCGATCAGCGCCTGGCGGGTCAGCACCCGGTCGGGGTTCTCGGCAAGAAACCGCAACAGCCGGAATTCATTGGGGCGCAGGCTGACCGGCTTGCCAGCCCAGCGCGCCTGCAGCGAGCCCATGTCGATCGTCAGCGGACCGAGATCGAGCACCTTGGCAAGATGGCGCTGCTCGAGCGGCGAGCGCAGCGCCAGCACCCGGTCGAGCACGCTGCGGCGATCGAGCGGGCCGATCAGATAATCGTCCGCCCCCGCCTGCAGCGCGCGGCGGCAATCCTCGGCGTCGCCGCTTTCGAGCACCATGGTCACATGGGCATCCTGCATCCGCGGATCGGCGCGCAGCCGGCGGCACATCTCGAGCCCCGCCATTGTGGGGAGCACCCAGTCGACGAAGACCCAGACCGCGCCTTCGGCCAGCCGGTCCGGCCCATCGGCTCCCAGTCGTGCGAAGACGAAGCGCGTGCCTTCGTGCTCGAATGCGTCGAGCGTTTCGCCGAGTTCGGCGGTCAGGAATATCGTGACGGTTTCCACCCCGGGCCCCTCCTTGGGAGAGCCTCCGGATTGGCTGGCTAGTGTGACCCGATTGTGACGGCAGCGCTGGCGAAATTCAAATGGCGCGGCCGACCACTTCCTTCATGATCTCGCTGGTCCCGCCATAGATGCGCTGGACGCGCGCATCGCGCCACAGCCGGGCGATCGGATACTCGTTCATATAGCCCGCGCCGCCATGCAATTGCAGCCCGGTATCGCAGCACTCCCATTGCAATTCGGTGTGCCACAGCTTGGCGGCGCTGGCCTCGTCGGTGGTGAGTTTGCCCTGCAGATGGCGGGTGATCGCCCAGTCGAGATGCGCCCAGCCGACCTGCAGCTTGGCCTTGAGATCGGCGAGGACGAATTTGGTGTTCTGGAACTCGATCACGGTGCGCCCGAAGGCCTTGCGATCCTTCACGAAGGCGACCGTCTCGTCGAAGGCGCGCTGCGCCCCCGCCTGCGCGCCGACGGCGATGGAGAGCCGTTCCTGCGGCAGCTCCTCCATCAGATGGATGAAACCGCGGCCTTCCTGCCCGAGCAGATTGTCCCTGGGCACGCGGCAATCCTGGAAGAACAGTTCGGAGGTGTCGGCCGAATGCTGGCCGATCTTGTCGAGATTGCGCCCGCGCTCGAACCCGGGGGTCCCGGCATCGACCAGGATCAGGCTGGTCCCCTTGGCGCCCTGGCTGGGATCGGTCTTGGCGACCACGATCACGCAATCGGCGTTCTGGCCGTTGGTGATGTAAGTCTTGGAGCCGTTGACCACCCAGTGGTCGCCTTCGAGCGTGGCGGTGGTGCGGATGCCCTGCAGATCGCTGCCCGCGCCCGGCTCGGTCATGGCGATGGCGGTGATCACGTCGCCCGAGACCATGCCGGGGAGATATTTGGCGCGTTGCTCGTCGGTCCCCAGCCGCTCGAAATAATTGGCGGTGATGTCGTTCTGCAGCGTGAAACCGGCCGAGCTGCCGAGATAGGCCAGTTCCTCGGTGACCACGCAGTTGAAGCCGAAATCGAGCCCCAACCCGCCGTTTTCCTCGGCGACGGTGGGGCACAGCATCCCCGCCTCGCCCAGCGCCTTCCACGCCTCGCGCCCGACGATGCCCTCTTCCTCGTGGCGATCGAGATAGGGTGTCATGTGTTCGGCGAAGACCTTGCGGACGGTGCCGCGGAAGGCTTCGTGGTCGTCGCTATAGGCGGTGCGGCTGGCGGTATCGAGCATGGGTCTGGTCCTCAGGCGTTCAGGAAGCCGGTCAGGCGCTGGCGGATGATCTGGTCGGCTTCGGCCATGATCGTGTCGATCAGATCCTTGCAGGTCGGGATGTCGTGGATCAGCCCGGCGACCATGCCGCAGGACCAGGCGCCGGCGTCCATCTCGCCCTCCATCATGATCCGCGGATAGACCCCCGCGACCTCCTCGATGATGTCCTCGAACTTGAGATCGGCGCCGAGCTTGCGCTCCTTCTCGATCAGCCGTTCGACCGCGTCGTTGGTCATCACCCGCTCGGTGTTGCGCAGCGAGCGCATCACCAGCCTTGTGTCGAGCTCGGAAGCGGCGACGATCGCCTGTTTCACATTCTCGTGCACCGGCGCTTCCTTGGTGGCGATGAAGCGGGTGCCCATGTTGATGCCTTCCGCGCCCATCGCGAGGCTGGCGACGAGGCTGCGCGCATCGGCCTGCCCGCCGCTGGCGACGAAGGGAATGTCGAGCTCGTCCGCCGCGCGCGGGAGCAGGATCATGTTGGGGATGTCGTCCTCGCCGGGATGGCCGCCGCATTCGAAGCCGTCGACACTGACCGCATCGCAGCCGATCGCCTGCGCTTTCAGGCTGTGGCGCACGCTGGTGCATTTGTGGATTACCTTGATCCCGGCATCCTTGAGATGCGGCAGCACCGCCTGCGGGTTGTTGCCCGCGGTCTCGACCACCTTCACCCCGCCTTCGATGATGACCTTGATCAAACCGGCGTAATCGGGCGAATTGACGCTGGGCAGGAAGGTCAGGTTCACGCCGAAGGGCTTGTCGGTCAGTTCGCGGCATTTCGCGATCTCGGCGGCGAGCTTCTCGGGGGTGCCCTGCGTCAGCCCGGTGATGATCCCCAGCCCGCCCGCATTGGACACCGCCGCGGCGAGCTCGGCAAAGCCGACATAATGCATGCCGCCCTGGATGATCGGATGCTCGATACCGAACATTTCGGTGATGCGGGTCTTCATGGCGGCTCTCCCTTTGTGTTTCGTTTTGCAACGCGTATCGGTCGTACGAGAGGCGCGCAAGGGAGAGATGGTGCATGGACGAGCGGGACGAGACAGGCGAGCGCACACCGGTGATCGTGGGGGTCGGGCAGGTAAACGATCGCCCCGAGCGGCCCGAGGATGGGCTCGACCCGATCGGGTTGATGGCGGAGGCCTTGCGCCGCGCGGATGGCGATGCGGGCGGAAGATTGCTGGCGGGATGCGATTCTCTGGCAGTGGTGAGCCAGCTGGCCTGGCCGCAGCTAAACCCGGTCGATGGCAAGCTCGCCGAAGCGCTCGGCATTGCGCCCGCGCAGAGCGAGCAGACCGCGATGCCCAATGGCGACAGCCCGATCCGCCTGCTGCACGAAGCGGCGAACCGCATCGGCGCGGGCGAGGCGCGGATCTGCGCGGTGGTCGGCGCGGAAGCGCTGCGGACCGCGGCGCAGCTGGCTGCGGCCAAGGCGAAGGCGGGCGAGGACAAGCCCAATGCCCTGCGCGACGCCAGCCATCGAAGGCGCGTAGGCTATGCGCAGAGCTACGGGCTGACGGTGCCGGTCGATGTCTATCCGCTCTACGAGAACGCCGGACGCGCCGCCTATGGCCAGTCACTCGCTGAGGGCCAGGCCGAGAGCGGTGCGCTGTGGGCGGGGATGAGCGAAATCGCCGCGCAATGCGACCATGCCTGGATCCGCGATGCGGTTGCGGCGGAAGACATCGTAACGCCGTCCGAGCGCAACCGCCCACTCGCATTCCCCTACACCAAGCTTCAGGTGGCTAATTCCTCTGTCAATCAAGGGGCCGGATTTCTGGTCACCAGCCTGGCCGAAGCGCGGCGGCGCGGGATCCCCGAGGAGCGGCTGATCCATATCGGCTATGGCGCCGCGGCGCATGAGAATGGCGATTTCCTCCAGCGCGACAGCTACGCCGGCTCGCCCGGTCTGACCGTGTCGATCGCGCGGACGCTCGAACTCAACGGCGTGACTGCGGCCGATCTCGACCATGTCGAGCTCTACAGCTGCTTCCCCTGCGTCCCGAAAATGGCGCGCCGCGTGCTCGACTGGCCGCTGGACAGGCCGATCACGCGGTTCGGCGGACTGACCTTCGGCGGCGGACCGATCGGCAATTACATGAGCCATGCTGTGGCCTGCATGGTCGAGACCTTGCGCGAGACCGGCGGGCGTGGCCTGCTGTTCGCCAATGGCGGCTATGCCACGCACAACCACACGATCCTGCTCTCCGCCGAACCGACCGAGGCGCAATTCCCGCAGGACTTCGACTATCAGGCCGAGGCCGACGCCTTGCGCGGAGAAATCCCTCCGCTCGACGAGGCCTATTGCGGGCCGGCCGCAATAGAGACCTACACGGTGCACTATGCCCGCGACGGTGCGCCAAGGCTCGGAACCGTCGTGGCGCGGACACCCGCAGGGACGCGGACTTTGGCGAGCGTTCCGCCCGAGGACAAGGCGACGCTCGACCTTCTGACCAGCGGGGCACACGAGCCGGTGGGCAGCGCGGGTACGATCCTCGCCGGCGAGACCGGGGACGATCTGCGCCGTTGGGTGCCCGACGCCGCCTAGAGCACTTCTCCTCCCCCTCGAGGGGGAGGCCCACCCCCGGCCCCTCCCCAACGGGAGGGGAGAGAATGGCAGCGCTCTAGCTAAGCGTCACAGGTCGGTGAACTTGGCCGCGCGCTTCTGCATGCCCGCCATCACCGCCTCGACCTGGTTGGGCCTGCGGATGACCGAAGCCTGCTCCTCGCTCTCGGCGAGCAGGATGCTTTCGGTATCGCCCTCAAGCATCGTGTCCATCAGACGCTTGGCGGCGCGGATCGCCTCGGGGTTGCGGCTGGCGATGGTATCGGCGATTGCCTGCGCCCTCGTCAGCGGATCCTCATCGACGAATGTCGCCAGTCCGTATTGCACCGCCTCTTCGCCCGTGAATTCGCGGTTGGTGTAGACCAGCTCGCGCAGCACGTCGTCTCGCACCAGCCCGCGCCACAGCGCATAGCCGCCCATATCGGGCACCAGCCCCCATTTCATCTCCATGATCGCCATCCGCGTTTGCGGGTGGACCACGCGGATATCCGCGCCGCTGGCGATCTGCAGCCCGCCGCCGAAACACACGCCGTGCACCGCCGCGATCACCGGGACCGGGCATTTGCGCCAGGTCATGGCGACTTCCTGGAACTTGTTGGCATTGCCATGGGTGCGCTCGGTGATCGGCGCGGCATCGCCCGAGGGCGCGGCGGTGAAGCTCGCCATGTCGAGACCGGCGCAGAAGGCGCGCCCCTCGCCCGACAGCACCACCGCACGCAGGCCAGAAAGCGTCCGCACATGCTCCCCCGCAGCGATGATCGCGTCGAACATCGCCGGGTCGAGCGCGTTCATCTTGTCGCCGCGGGTCAGGCGGACATGCGCGACGCCATTGTCGGCGAGCTCGAAGGATACGCGATCATTGGGCTGCATGGGATGGTTCTCCTGAAGACTGCGCCGAGGACGGTGCGCGAGCGATGCGGCCCTGTCCACACCCTTCGGGTCTGGCCGAAGCGATCAACCGCCGCTCTTCGCGAGGAAGCGCTTGATGTTGCGCGCGGCCTGGCGGATGCGCTGCTCGTTCTCGACCATGGCGATACGGACATAGCCCTCGCCTTCCTCGCCGTAGCCGACCCCCGCGGCGACCGCGACATCGGCTTCCTCGATCAGCCGCTTGGAGAATTCGAGACTGCCCATGCTTTCGAACCCCTTGGGCAGCTTGGCCCAGGCGAACATCGAGGCGGCGGGAGGGGGGATCTCCCACCCCGCCCGGCCGAAGGATTCGACCAGCACGTCGCGCCGCTTCTGGTACAATTGGCGGTTGGACTCGATGATGTCCTGCGGGCCGTTGAGCGCGGCGCAGGCGGCGGCCTGGATCGGGGTGAAGGCGCCGTAGTCGAGATAGCTCTTCACCCGCGTCAGCGCCGCGATCAGCTCGCGATTACCCACCGCGAAGCCCATCCGCCAGCCGGCCATCGAGTATGTCTTCGACATCGAGGTGAACTCGACCGCGACCTCCTTGGCGCCCTCGGCCTGCATGATCGAGGGCGTCGGCACACCGTCGAAATAGAGTTCGGAATAGGCCAGGTCCGAGATCACCCAGACCCCGTTCTCGCGCGCCCAATCGACCACCCGCTGGTAGAATTCGAGATCGACGACTTCGGCGGTGGGGTTGGAGGGGTAGTTCACCACCAGCATGGTCGGGCGCGGAACGGTGTATTGCATCGCCCGGTCGAGTTCTCGCCAATATTCCTCGCCGGGCGTGGTCGGGACCGAACGGATCGTCGCTCCGGCAATGATAAAGCCGAAGGTGTGGATCGGGTAGGAAGGGCTCGGCGCCAGCACCACATCGCCCGGAGCGGTGATCGCGGTAGCGAAGCTGGCGAGCCCTTCCTTCGAGCCCATCGTCACCACGATCTCGCTTTGCGGATCGAGTTCGACCCCGAAGCGGCGCTGGTAGTAGCTGGCCTGCGCGCGGCGCAGCCCCGGAATGCCCTTGGACTGCGAATAGCCATGCGCATTGGGCTTGCGCGCGACCTCGCACAATTTGTCGATCACGTGCGGCGGCGGCGGCTGGTCGGGATTGCCCATCCCAAGATCGATGATGTCGCGCCCCGCCTGCCGCGCGGCATGCCGCATGGCGTTGACCTCCGCGATCACATAGGGCGGCAGGCGTTTGATGCGGTAAAAGTCTTCGGACATGTGGGTTCCCGGGACACGAATGGCGCTTGTCACATTGATTACCTATTCATGGCGCAGGCGCAAAGACAGTCGCTATAGCGGATGCGCGGATAATCTAGGCTGCCACGAAGGCATGCTTGCGCGGGAGGGAATTGGGAATGATCGACAAGGCGGAGACCGACAGGCCGGCGGCGGACGAACCGGTCGACGAAACGCGAGCCGACCCCTTCGCGCACGCACTCGAAGGACAGGCTCGGCTGGTGCAGGCGATGTTCGCCCCGCTGGCGAGCGGCTTGGGTGATCGGCAGGTCACGCCGGAGGACGCGCAACATTGGGCGGAGGTCGGGCAGAAGCTGCAGGCAATGTGGCTGCAGTACCAGACCGAGCGTTTGTCCGACCCGCAGGCGATGCTGCCCTATCTCGATCCCTCGCGCTGGATGACGCTGGCGCAAGGCTGGTTCCGGCAGATGCCGCTGGCGCATGTCGAGCAGCAGAAGGCGCTGTGGGACGAGGGCTTCCGGCTTTGGGAAGACGTGCTGGGACAATATGGCATCGGCCCCAAGGCGGATGAGGCGACCGAAGGCGATCCGCAACTCCCGCGCAAGGATCGCCGCTTCGCCGACGAGAGATGGCGCGCGCATCCGGCCTTCGCGCTGTTGCATCAGACCTATCTGTTCCTCGCCGAACGCGTCGGCGAGATGGTCGACCGTATCGAGGGCCTGCCCGCCGACAAGCGCGAGCAATTGCGCTTCACCACCAGGGCGATCACCGAAGCCGCCAGCCCGGCGAATTTCCCGCTGACCAATCCGGTGGTGCTCGAGCGCACGCTGGAGACGCGCGGTGACAATCTGGTCAAGGGGATGGAGCATCTGCTGGCGGATCTGCGCCGCGGACAGCTCAGCCACACCGATTCCAAGGCCTTCAAACTGGGCGAGAACATCGCGGTGACTCCCGGCAAGGTGGTCCATGAGACCCCGCTCTACCAGTTGATCCAGTACAGCCCGACCACCGAGAAGGTGCTCGCCACCCCGCTGATCATCTTCCCGCCGTGGATCAATCGCTTCTACATCCTCGACCTCAACGAGAAGAAGAGCTTCGTGCGCTGGGCGGTGGCGCAGGGTCTCACCGTGTTCATGGTCAGCTGGAAATCGGCCGACGCCAGCATGAAGGATGTGGTGTGGGACGACTATGTTCGTGCCCAGATCGACGCGATCGATCATGTCCGCGAGCGCCTCGATGTGCCCAGCGTCAACGCGATCGGCTATTGCGTCGCGGGCACGACGCTGGCGGCGACGCTGGCGGTGCTTCACCGGCGCGGCGAGCAGGAGAGGGTCAAAAGCGCGACCTTCTTCACCGCGCAGGTCGATTTCGAGAAGGCCGGCGAACTGCTCAACCTCGTCGACGATCAGCAGATGGCGGCGATCGAGGCGCTGGCGCCCGAAGGCTATCTCGATGGCCGCTACATGGCCGCGGCATTCAACATGCTGCGCGGCACCGATCTGATCTGGAACTATGTGGTCAACAATTACATGCTGGGCGAGGACTATCCCGCCTTCGACCTGCTCCACTGGAACGGCGACGTCACCAATCTGCCGGCGAAATGGCACCAGCAGTATCTGCGCGATCTCTACCGCGACAACCGGCTGGTGCAAAAGGACGAACTCAGCGTCGATGGCACGCCGATCGATCTCGACCTGATCCGCACTCCTACCTTTATCCAGGCCGGGCGCGAGGATCACATCGCTCCCGCCGAAAGCGTATGGCGGTTGACCGAGCACCTGAGCGGGCCGGTTCGCTTCGTGCTCGCCGGCTCGGGGCATATCGCCGGCGTGGTCAACCCGCCCGAGGCAAACAAATACCAGTACTGGATCAACGAGGCCGAGGTAGGCAGCCTCGAAGAGTTCACGCAAGGCGCGATCGAACACCCCGGTAGCTGGTGGCCGGACTGGATCGAATGGCTGCGCGCGCAGGACGGCGAGACGGTCCCGGCCAAGGGGAAGCGCAAGCCCGGCTCGCGTGGCGACATGGTGATCGAGGACGCACCGGGACGTTACGTCATGGCCCGCTAGCCAGCAATGGTGCAGTGCACAAAACCCTTGACTTCGCAATTGCAGCATCCTATTTGTGCATTGCAGCAAGAAGCGAGGAATGCATGGCCGAGACGCAACCGAAGGTAACGACCAGCGGGTCCGCTCGGGACGCCGGTGTCGACCTCAAGGCCGTTGAAAAAGCGGTCGCAGATGCTCCTGCCGCTGTCGAACCGGTTGCGGTCGCCAAAGCCGTCTCGCGCACGAAGAAGCCCATCTCGAAGACCAGCGCGGGCAAGAAAAAGGCTCGCGTCGGAAAGCCTACCCCGATCACCAAACCCAAGGATACCGTCATGGCCACTGCCAACCCCACCACCGATTTCGCCGCCACAGCCAAGGACGCCGCTGCCGAAATGCAGAACCGTGCCAAGGCCGCAGTCGAAAAGGGCGCCGTGCTGACCGGCGAGATCACCGAATTCCACAAGGGCAATCTCGAAGCGCTCGTCGAAACCGGCAAGCTGCTCGCCAGCGGCATGCAGGACATGGGACGCACCTATATGGAAGACGCCCGCACCGCTGCCGACACGGTGACCGAGGACGTCAAGAAGATGGCCGCGATCAAATCGCCCACCGAACTGTTCCAGCTGCAGGGCGAGATCGCCCGCCGCAATTTCGACGCCGCCGTCGCGCAGACCTCGAAGAGCACCGAAGCCATGATGAAGCTCGTCACCGAGGCTTTCGCACCGCTTTCCAACCGCGCCAGCGTCGCGGCCGAGAAGGTTTCGAACGCCGCCTGAATCGGCCCGTGCCGACTCCGGGCCGGTAACGATTTCCGTCGCCGGGCGTCTCTCTCCTCTCTCTCCCGCGCCCGGAGACAAACGACAACGGGTCGGATGGTGTGCATGCCGTCCGGCCCGTTTTCTCGTTCGTGGCCCCGCCCTCACCCACCGTCCCGCACGCGGACCGCCCGGCGAACGGCCTATTTTGTCATGAAACCGCCCTGATCTGCGCGCCATGGGTTGCGAAGCGACGCGGCCATACGATATTGCAGGCTCAATGCTCCGACTGATCGCCGCCTCCCACAGCCAATCGCCCTTCCCCGCGCACGCCGCGGACGAGGGCACGGGCGATAACGACGCCGATACGGAGCGCCGGATCGGTGTAGCCACCAAGACCCGCGCCAAGCCGAAGAAGCCGAGCCAGTACAAGGTGCTGCTGCTCAACGACGACTACACTCCGATGGAATTCGTGGTGATCGTCCTCAAGCGGTTCTTCCGGATGGACATGGAAGAAGCGACACGGGTGATGCTCCACGTTCACCAGCGGGGCGTCGGCGTATGCGGAATCTTCCCCTATGAGGTCGCCGAGACCAAGGTGAACCAGGTGATGGATTTCGCGCGGCAGAATCAGCATCCGCTGCAATGCACGCTCGAGAAGGCGTGAAGCGCAGCTTCGGGGCATGACCCGAAGACATTTCCGCGCTAGAGGCGGGCAACCCCCGAGCCCTCCACCACCGATCAGTCACGGCGCGCCTTGTTGAAATTCATCCCCAGCATCGATCGCTATATCTTCCGGCTCGTGATCGTGCCGATGCTGGGCGTGTTCGCGCTCGCCGCGTCGCTGCTGATGCTCGACAAGATGCTGCGGCTGTTCGACTTCGTCGCAGTCGAAGGCGGTCCGATCGGAGTCGTTTTCAAGATGCTGGCTACGCTGCTGCCGGAATACGCCAGCCTCGCCATCCCGCTCGGTCTGCTGCTCGGAATCCTGTTCGCCTTCCGCAAGCTCGCGACCTCGAGCGAGCTCGACGTGATGCGCGCGGTGGGTCAGAGCTACGGACGTCTGCTGCGCGTGCCCTACATCATCACCTTCGTGCTGATGGCGGTGAACATCGCGCTGGTGTTCTACATCCAGCCGATCAGCCGCTACACCTACGAGCAACTCGAGTACGAACTGCGATCGGGCGCGCTGGGCGCCTCGATCAAGGTCGGCGAGTTCACCTCGCTGGCCGATCGCATGGCGCTGCGGATCGAGGAGAGCGAGGACGATGGGCGGCAGCTGAAGGGCATTTTCGCGCGGGTCGCCAACGACAAGGGTCAGGTCCTGTCGATCTCGGCGCGCGAGGGCGCCTTCCTCGCCACCACCGACAGTCCCGACACGATCATCCTGCGGCTGCTCGACGGCACTATCGTCCAGGACACCGGCAGCCAGACACCCCGCGTGCTCACCTTCACGCGCCACGACTTGCCCATCGACCTTCCGCAAATGGAGGAGTTCCGCAATCGCGGCGACGCGGAGCGCGAGTATATCCTTCCCGAGCTGCTCAGTATCGGCTGGAGCGCCGAGGAGCCCGAAACCAGGCGCGACGCGAGCCAGGCCAGTTTCAATTTCCGTATGGTCGAGGTGGTAATGATGCTGCTGATGCCGCTGCTGGCGGTGGCGCTCGCCATCCCGCCCAAGCGCTCGACCAGCGCGCTCGGCGTTTTCGTCTCGATCGTGATGGTCGTCGCCTATCACAAGGTGAACGAATACGGCGAAGACATCGCGGCGCTGGGAAGGCTGGATCCGTTCCTTGCGCTGTGGGGCCCCTTTGTGATCTTCGCAGTACTGATTGGCTGGATGTATTATCGCGTCGCCTTCGTCCCCGGGGGGCAGGCCATCGGCGCGCTCGAGGCCGGGTTTGCGAAGAGCGCGAAATGGATCGGCCGACTGTTCGGCAGGGGCCGCCGCAAAGCGCGGGATGGCCATCTCGCTCCCGCCGAGTAGGACGGACGCATGCAACTCGATTTCTTCCCGTCGCGGACGCTGACCGTCTATCTCGCCAAGATGTTCATCACCCGTATCCTGGCGGTGCTGGTGATGCTCCTGCTGGTGCTGATGATGCTCGACCTGCTGTCGACCAGCGGCGAAATCCTCGCGGTGGAAGGCAATGGCCAGGGCGAGCTGCTCACCTATGTCAGCCTGCGCATCCCGCAGCTGGTCGCGCGTTTCCTGCCCTATTCGGTGCTGCTGGCGACGCTGATCACGCTCGTGGGGCTCAACCAGAACAGCGAAGTCGTGGCGATGAAGGCGGCGGGGCTGTCGGCGCACCAGGTACTCGCGCCGTTGCTTCTGACCGCGGCGCTGGTGGCGGTGATCAGCTTCACCTTCAACGAACGCGTCGTCACTCGCGCCACCGAAACGCTCAAGGCATGGGAGGCAACCGAATTCGGCGCACTTCCCCCAGAATCCGCCACCAGGGCGAACATCTATCTGACCGACGGGCAGAACGTCCTCTCCGCCGCCTCGATCAGCGGCAGCGGGGATGACCTCGTGATGGCCGGGGTGACCTGGTATCGCCGCAGCCCGGAGGGCATGATCGTCGAGCAGGTGCGGGCGCCGCGCGCGACCTATGCCGAACCCGGTTGGACGCTGGAGCAGGCGACGCGTTTCGAAGTGGCCAATGCCGGTTCGGAAAAGATCGAAAGGCTGGTCGTTGGCGACCAGATCACGCCGTCGCAGATCGATTTCGCCGCTGTCGATCCGGATACGCTGCCGTTCTGGGAATTGTCGGATTCGATCGCGCGCTACGAGGAAGTCGGGCGTCGCACGACGGAGTTGCGCGCGAAATGGTGGCACAAGTTGTCCGGCCCCCTGTCCTCGGTGCTGATGCCGCTATTGGGATCGATTGCGGCCTTCGGTCTGGCGCGTTCGGGGCAGCTGTTTCTGCGGGCGGTCATCGGCATGGCGCTGGGCTTCGCCTATTTCGTGGTCGACAACGCCGCGCTCGCCATGGGCAATTTCGGCGGATATCCGCCGTTTCTCGCCGCTTGGGCGCCTTTCCTGCTGTTCTTTCTGGTCGGAGAAACGGTGCTGGTGCGCACCGAGGAATGAGCGACTGGTCGATCCGACTGGCCAAGCTTGACGACGCCGAGGCGCTCCCGCTGATCGAGCGCAGCGCCGCAGCATTGTGGAGAGCCTACCCAAGGGTCGAAGGAATCGAACCCGATCGAACGCTCAGCAGCGAGCGACCGCACCCTGATCGCCAAGGGACGCAGCCTCGTCGCCACGGCCGGTGATCGCGTCGTGGGCTTTCTCGTCGGCGAACCCTACGGGCGCGAACTGCATATCCGCGAGATGGACGTGGCAAGCCAATGGCAACGTCAGGGCATCGGATCCATCATGATGCGGGCATGTGGAATCGATGCCGGCAATGCAGGTTTCGCAGCGCTGACGCTGACCACCTTTCGCCACGTTCCGTGGAACGCGCCGCTGTACTCCCGGCTCGGCTTCGTCGAAGTGGATCCCGAAGGGCATCCCCGGCTCGCTGCCGAACTGGAACGCGAAGCCGGGGCCGGACTGCAGCGCGAACAGCGCCTCGCCATGATCCGCTTCCTCGGCTGAAACGCGGACCTTGCCTCAGCGCGGGCGCATCGTGCTGCGCGCGATCCGCCCGACCAGCACCGCCATCCCCTTGTGGTTGGCGCCGTCATAGGTCGAGCCCTCGCCCAGATTGTCGCGCAGGCGGCGATGCGCCTCCGGCAGCGAGTGATAGGGCATCGAGGGCATCAGGTGATGCAACGCGTGATAACGCAGGCCCACCGGCGCCCAGATTTCGGCGATCGCACCCGGCGGCGGGACATTGACGGAATCCAGGAATTGCGCGGTAACCGTCATCGGTTCGCCCTCGTTCTCCCACAGATGCGCGACCAGAGTGCGCAGCTGATTGAGCACTGCGGTGACAGAGACCACCGCCAGCGCGATCAGCAGCGGCCGCCAGCCCAGCGCGAAGACGCTGCCGATCAGCAGCCACGACCACAGGAAACCGCCCGCTTCCTGGCGCAGCACCCGCGGGCGCAGTTCGCCCTCGGGCGGACGGCGGCGGAACCGCGGGTTGATCGAGAGCGCGGAGAAGCGCTGCCAGGTGAGTCGGCGGATCGCCGGCACCAGCGCCCCCAGAGGCACCAGCACCGCGAAACGGAACAGCAGTGCCACCGGCGCCAGCAGCGCGATCAGCACGAACAGCGGCAGCGACCACGGCTTCATCAGCGCCAGCGGGAGATATTCGGGATCCTCGACGGTACCGTACTGGGTGCGTTTGTGGTGCAGGGTGTGGACGCCTTCATACATGAAGGAGGGTGTCAGCAGCGGGATCCCGACCAGCAGGTTCCAGGCGGTGCGGAAGCCGGGCAGCGCATCGCGGTGAATATGCGACAATTCGTGGATGAACAGCAGCGCGCGATACAGCGCCAGAGCGGCCAGCAGCGCGAGCGCAACCGCCACAAGCGGGCTGCCGGCCATGATCGCCCCCGCCAGCGCGGCATAGCCGACGCCGGCCGAAAGCAGCATGTCGCTCCAGTAGATCGCGGGTCGCGCCTCGGCGATATCCTTGGTCAGATCGCGCGCCGCGCGCAGCATCGTCTTGTCGTCGGCGATCGGCACGCGCACCCGCTGCGCCGCTGGTGCGGTTGCGCCGATGTCGGCCTGGCCGATGTCGGCTTCGAGGGTCTGTTGCATGGTCATAATCGGCCTATCCGGAGCGGCAGCTTACCGCATTTCGACCGCACGAAACAGGGGCGCGCGGGTTCGCTTGACAAGTGCTCGTCTGCCACCGCAGGGGCAAACGCAGGCTGAACGAGGGTTCTCGGCGTTGTGACAGGTGAAATAGGCATCCGCCCGGTCTCGGGCAAGCGCGGACGCGCCGAATTCGTCGATCTGGGACGCCGCTTCGCCCGCGATGTTCCGCACAGCGTGCCGCAATTGCGCTCCGAACAGCTCGAGTTGATCGATCCGGCGCGCAACCCGTTTTTCGGCCATGCCCGCGCCCAGCTGTTCGTCGCCGAACGCGACGGCGCTCCGATCGGGCGGATCTCGGCACATATCGACGAGCTCGCGCTCGAACTGCCGCCTGAGCAGGGGATGGGACCCGGCGCCGGCATGTTCGGCTATTTCGACGCCGAGGACGAGCAGGCGGCGCACGCCCTGCTGGCCAAGGCCGAAGAGTGGCTGCGCCAGGAGGGTATGACCAGGGTTCTGGGGCCGATCTCGATGTCGGTATGGGAGGAGCCCGGACTGCTGGTGGCGGGCCACGATCATTCACCGATGATCATGATGGGGCATCACCCCGCGCATTATCGCGGCTGGATCGAGAGCGCGGGCTACACCGTGGCCAAGCTGCTGCGCACTTACGAACTGCCGGTAAAGGAGGAGTTTCCCCCGCTGATCCGGCGTATCGTCGCTTCGGGCGAACGTAATGAGCGGATCAAGGTTCGCTATGTCGACAAGGCGCAGTGGGATCGCGAGGTCCGGATCGTGCTGGAGATCCTCAACGACGCGTGGTCGGACAATTGGGGCTTCGTACCCTTCACCGACCGCGAGACCGCCTATGCCGGCAAGAAGCTGCGCCCGCTGATCCACGAGGAGATCAACATGATCGCCGAGCTGGACGGCAAGCCGGCTGCCTTCATGCTGACCTTCCCCGATGTGAACGATGTGCTGCGCAAGACCGGCGGCAAGCTCCTCCCCTTCGGCTGGCTGCGGCTGCTGCGCTGGGCCCGCAATCCTAAGGGTGCCGGGATGCGGGTGCCCCTGATGGGCGTGCGCAAGGAGTTGCACAATTCGCGCCTCGCAAGCCAGCTCGCCTTCATGATGATCAGCCAGATCCGCCACAACGCGGCGGAGATATGGAATTCGGAGCGCGGCGAGATCGGCTGGGTGCTCGACGACAACAAGGGAATGGTCGCGATCGCCGAGACGATCGGCGCAACCGTCAATCGCGAATATGCGGTGTTCCAGAAACCGCTATGACCCGGGCCCGCCGATTGTGACCCGCGCGCCACGCCGGCGCCGAAAAGATGCCGCTGGGGAACCATGGTCCGCTCGGCTCGCTTTTCATCACAATCCGCGCGTTTTTGCCCGGAAGGTTGGGGCCCGATGAAGCACACCGACACGAGCGGAAATTGTATCTCCCACGCCGAGGGCGTTTTGCCGGACCGCGTCCTGATCGTCGAAGACGATGCCATCCTCGCGGTCACGATCGAGATGACGCTGCGCGACGCGGGTATCCACGATATCGAAATGTGTTCCACGACCGAAATGGCGCTGGTCGCCCTGCGCGAGAAGCAGCCCGACGCGATCGTGCTCGATGTGCATCTGGCCGATCGCGACGATGGCTGGACCATCGCCGAGCTGGTGCGCTCGCTGGGCCCCAACAGTCCGCGGATCGTGTTCTCCACCGGCGCTCCGCGCGATATCCCGCAGGATATCGCCGAACTCGGCTGCGTGCTGGAAAAGCCCTACGATCCCGAGACGCTGGTCGATGTCCTGCGCGAGCCCAGACGGCGCGGGATCATCTCGCGGTTGAGGGGTGCGCTCACCTGATCGCCCGCCTCATTGCTGGATAAGCGAGGCGACCGAGCAACGCGGACGGCAACCGTTCGCCCGGCCGAGGCTGCGCCAAGATCGCATCAAAAAAAGGCCTCCGCTCCTTTGGGGGAACGAAGGCCTCGGGATCGTGTCACCAGCCGCTTGGACGGGAGGGGGGGTCTCGGCGGTGACATTAGAGAAATGGTCGGACTGGAAGTGGGTTCCCGGCGGGCGCGAAAATTATTTTTCGTATCTTCCCCCAAGCCGCGAGAGTTCCGTATCCGGCCTGGTATAAGGCGCCCCCTCACGGTCGCACCCGGCCGCCACCCACACCGGATCGCGGCTAGATGAACGGTCGGCGCTGACCGCTTTTTCGGTCGTAGCGCGCGTAGTCGCTGGCCGCATCGAGATCGGGCACGCTGATTTCGCCCGGGTTCCATTCGACCAGACCTTCGCGCGCCAGAGCTTTGATCTTCCTATTGGTGTGAACCAGCGACAGCCCGAGCATGTCGGCGATCTGCGTCTGATTGAGCGGCAGCGCCAGCCGGTTGTCCGCATCGGCCATTCCGACCCCGAGCGCACGGTCGAGCAACCAGACCGCGAGATAGGTGATGCGTTCCTTCGCCGAGCGCCGGCCCACCGCGACCATATGCTCTTCGAGCGCGGTCTCTTCTTTCGCTGCCAGCCAGGTCAGATCGTAGCCCAGCCCCGGATGGCGGCCGATCAGTGCGGAGAATTCGCTCTGCTCGAAGAGGCACAGCCGCGCGGGAAGCAGCGCCGCGACCGAATGGCTAGACGGCTCCTCGAATGCGCCCTGCAAACCGATCAGATCGCCGGCAAACATGAAATTGACGATCTGGCGGCGGCCGTCGTCCAGTTCGCGATAGCGCATCAGCACCCCTTCGAGCACTGTGTAGAGTCTGCGGCGCGTTTCGCCCTGCCGGACCACGGTCTCGAGCCGCTCGACCCTCACCTCGCCCTGCTTGAATCCCTGCATGTAGTCCAGTTGCCGCGGCTCGAGCGGTCGCAGACCGGCGCAATCCTGCAGGGGACAGGCGCGGCAGGGTATCGGATTGTCGACTGCGATCATTCGCGCATTGCCCCCGCTTGTCCTATCGACCATTGGCGGCGGTCTGAGAATTGTCAATTCGCCTGGGGATGGTCGCCAAGCATGCGGAACCATCCCAATTGGGCTGCGTTCTAGGCGCGCTAACCTTGGAAGGGGACTCTATGTCGCTTGGTGATCAGATTGCGAAGAATTTGCCGTATTTGCGCCGATATGCGCGCGCCCTGACGGGCTCTCAGGCGACGGGCGATGCCTTCGTCCGGGCCACGCTCGAAGCGGCGCTGGCCGACGAAGACCTCAAGCGTTCGCTCGATGGCGGTCGCGTCCCTCTTTATCGCGCCTTCAACAAGGTCTGGGCGAGCGCCTATCTCGAGACCCCCGAACCGGCCAGCGAGTCCGGCGCGCACGAGCAGGCGGCCAGCGGGAGGCTCAAGGCGATCACGCCGATGAACCGCCAGGCGCTGCTGCTGACCACGCTCGAGGATTTCTCGGTCGATCAGGCAGCGGAGATCATGGAGGTCGAACCCGACGAGATCGAGAAGCTGGTGCAGGAAGCGGTCGCGGAGATCGACCGCGAAACCTCGACCAGCGTGCTGATCATCGAGGACGAGCCGCTGATCTCGATGCAGCTCGAGGATCTGGTCAAATCGCTGGGTCACGATATTTGCGGAACCGCCGCCACCCGCACGCAGGCGCAGGAAGTCGTCGCCGAGAAGACCCCCGGCCTGGTCCTCGCCGACATCCAGCTTGCCGATGGCTCCTCGGGTCTCGATGCGGTGGACGATATCCTGGCGATCGACACCGTGCCGGTGATCTTCATCACCGCCTATCCCGAACGCCTGCTGACCGGCGACCGGCCCGAGCCGACCTATCTGGTCACCAAGCCGTTCCAGGAACAGACAGTGCGCGCTGCGATCAGCCAGGCGCTGTTCTTCGGGTCGAGCCGTCCGATCGGCTGAGCGGCTCTCCTATCGACAGTATCGACGAGAATGGCGGTCCTGCGGGGCCGCCATTTTTCGTTTCGCACGCGTGGAGCTTCGAGACTGCCCGTCGCTCGTGCCTCACCACCGGCGCCAAGGCGATCAGGCGTCGCGCAGCGCCTGTCGCTTGGCGCGGATCTCGAAGGCGCTGCGTTCGCGGACCGGCACCAGCAGGGTGCAGCGAACGCCCTCGGGCGCGAATTCGAGTTCGACCGGATGGCGCAATTCGTGCGCGACGATCTTCTCGATCAGGTCGGTCCCGAAGCCGCGTTCGCGCTGCTGCGGCACAGGCGGTCCCCCGCTCTCGACCCAGTGCAGCCGAGCGAGCTTTTCCGCAGCCATTTCCCAGGTGACCGAAACGGTCCCGCTTTCGGTGCTTAGCGCGCCGTATTTGGTGGCGTTGGTGGCCAGTTCGTGCAGCGCCAGACCCAACGACAGCGCGTCGTTGGGCGCGAGTTCCACCGTCGGCCCGTCGCAGATCAGCCGGTGCGCTTCGTCATGCGCATAGGGCGCCAGTTCGGCCTCCACGACGGCGGCGATTGGAGTGGTGCCCCATTCCGACTGGGTCAGCAGATCATGCGTGGCCGAGAGCGCGCGGATGCGGCCATCGAGTCCGTCGGCGAACTCCTCGACATCGTCGGCGCGGCGGCGGGTGAGCGCGACGATCGAGAGTACGTTGGCCAGCGTGTTCTTGACCCGATGGTTGAGTTCGCGGGTGAGCGAATTGCGGATCGAGTTCTGTTCGGCGAACCAGTTGAGCGAGCGCTGGTCCTCCAGCGCCTGCTGGGTCAGCAGCCGGGTCACGATCATCAGCAGGCTGGCGACCGCGAGGCCGAACAGCAGGGTGACCAGCGCCATCGCCGACAGCACGGCCTCGCCCGCGGACTGGATGACCAGCGTCATGTCGCGATTGGCGACCCGCACGGTCTGCTTCAGCGTCTCGCCGCCGAGTTCTTCGGCACCCAGACTGCCGAGCAGATTGTCCTGGTCGGGCGCGCCATCGTAAAGCCGCACGCCGAGCCCGTGGCGATCCACCAGTTCCGCCGCCGAGACGAGGAAGTCCTGCGCGTTGAACGGGCTCATGATGAAGCCCTTGAGCCGCCGCCCGCCGGCTCCGTCCTCGAACACCGGCATAAAGATCAGGAAGCCGGGCGCGCGATCGGCGCCTTCCTGGACGAGCACCACCCGTCCGCTGGCGGTCGGGCGCATGGTGCGCTCGGCTTCCTCCATCGCCGCGCGCCGGACGGGTTCGGAATACATGTCGAAGCCGATCGCCCGGCGGTTGCGCGCGGTATCGGGCTGGATGAGAGCGATCGGCACGAGCGTGTCGCGCGGTTCCTCCTCCAGCGTGGGCTTCACGTGCATCTCGGCGATGCGATAGCGGCCCAGATCGGCTTCGAAATCGGCCACTTCTCCGGCGGTCACAACCGGTGCCCAGCCATAGCCTTCCGCGCCGCGATAATCCGCATCGAGCCGCAGTTCCGCGACGAAGCGGCCGAAGGTGGCCATATCGACCCGTCCGACGGTGGAAAACAGCGCTGCGCCGGCGCGCAGATAGGAGGCGTTTACAGAGGCTCGACGCTCCAGCGCCGAGGCCATGGCGACGGCGGTCCGGTTCATCATCACCTGCTCGCGCTGCTGCTCGCCGCGCTCGATCGCGAAGACGCTCAGCGCGGTGATGGCGATAACGAGCAGGAAAATAGCCGCCGGGATCGCCCGCGGATAGGTGACGAGCCAGCGTCGCGGACCGGAATTAAGCATGCTGGCCTTTTGCGACAGGATTTCGTCCCCCGAGAGTTGCTTGCCTGACCGGAACGGCTGTAGGAAGCGTTAGCCATAAACACCCGGCCCTATGCAACCGGCCATATGCAACCGGCCATATGCAACCGATTGTGAGTGGGGAACCAAATTCACAAGGCTTCGTTCCCTGCTCACCCATGGGATCGAACAAATCGAACAAGCCGCGTTGCTTCGCAGGACGCGATTTGTGTTAAGGACGTGCCAAATCAATCATGACATCGGATAAAAAAGACCTCGAGGAGCGCGGTTCCGGCCCCTCCGGCGTCGAGCGCAAACGGGAAGCGGGCCGGGCGAAGCAGCCGCAATGGGCCAACGGCTTGCGACAATTGTACGATTCCGTGGTCGATGAAGACATCCCGGATCAGTTCAAGGATCTGCTCTCTAGACTGGACGCAAAGGACTGATGGGGGCGGAAAAACGGACGGCCAGCGAAAAGGCCGCATTCAAACGCGAACTGACCGAAGTGGTCCCGCACCTGCGCGCCTTTGCGCGCGGATTGTGCGGTCGTGCCGACATGGCCGACGATCTCGTCCAGGAAGCGCTGCTCAAGGCGTGGGCGGCGCAGGAGCGCTTCGAGCCCGGCACCTCGATGCGAGCCTGGACCTTCGTGATCCTGCGCAACGCCTATCTGACCGATATGCGGCGCAACCGCTTCCGCGGCGAATACGACGAAAACGTTGCCGAACGCATCCTCACCGCGCCGGCGGGCCAGGAAGAGCCGATCCACCTTTCCGACATGCACCGTGCGCTGCTGACCCTGCCCCCCGAACGGCGCGAAGCGCTGTTGCTCGTCGGTGCCGGCGGCTTCTCCTACGAGGAAGCCGCCAATATCTGCGGTTGCGCCGTGGGGACGATCAAGAGCCGCGTCGGCCGGGCCCGCGCCGCGCTCAACGCCATGCTCGTCGATGGCGACATTCCGCGCCGCTCCACCAAGGACGACATCGCGCATCGTGCCATCCTTGAGGAACTGGACGATGTTGCCGCGGGCAACGGTGCCGCTTCGCGCAGCTGACCGGCTCCCGCATCTGACGTCTGGTCTTTCTCGATCGCGGGGTCTTTCTCGATCGGGGGGTCTTGCCGCTTCGCCTCGCGCGGCGCATCCTGCGACGGCATGACCAAGCCCCGACCCGACCCGCAGCGCGCCGAAGCACTGGCCCGATCGGGCCGGCGGCTGGCTTTCGCCGAACAGGAACTGCGGCTGATTTCCGCGCTGGTGCTGCTGATCGGGCTAGGGCTGTTCCTGGCCCTGCCCTTCGTCCTGTCGATCGGATCGGTGGTGTTCCTGCCGCTGACTGCGGCCGTCGTGCTGACGATCATCCTCTCGCCTCTCGCCGATAAGCTGGCCATTTGGGGCCTGCCCAATGGCCTCGCCTCGCTGATCTCGCTGCTGGTGTTTCTGGCAATCGTGATGCTGGCGCTGGCGCTGATCCTCCAGCCCGCCTTCGCCCTGTTCGAGCAATTGCCCGAAATGGTCGATACGGTCGGAAGGCGCTTCGCCGAACTGCGCGACCGGTTCGGCTGGATCGCGCAGATCAATGAAGATCTGGCCGAGCTGATGGAGCGCGGCAATGGCGCGCGGGTGGTGATCGCCAGCCCCAGCCTGCTTCAGGAGATGGCCTTCGCGACCCCCAGCGTTCTGATCGAGATCGTGCTCATGCTGCTGATGACCTTCTTCATGGTCGAAGCGCGGGTAAGATTGCGCCAGCACCTGCTCCTCGGTCGCGCTTCCTTCGGGGCCAGCGTCAAGGCGGCACGCGTCCTGCGCGAGGTGCAGGACCGGGTGGCGGCCTACATATTGACGGTGGGCTGGATCAATCTTTGCGTCGGGGTCATCGTAGGCCTCGGGGCCTGGGCGCTGGGTGTCGAAGCGCCGATCATGTGGGGCGGGCTTGCCGCGCTGCTCAATTTCATCCCCTATATCGGTCCGACATTGATGATCGGCCTGCTGGCGCTGTTCGGCATCGGCACCACCGACACGGTGTTGCTGGGGCTCGTTCCCGCCGCCGCATACCTCGCCCTGCACACGATCGAGGCGAATGTGGTGACGCCGTCGATCCTGGGTGCGCGTTTCACCATGAACCCGGTGATGATCCTGATCGCGCTGAGCTATTTTTCCTGGATATGGGGTGTGCCCGGAGCGCTGCTTTCGGTGCCGCTGCTGCTGACGCTGACCGCCCTGTTCGAGCATGTCGGAACCCCCAATCTGGTCGGCTTCGTGTTCGGCGAACCCCTGTTTGCCGAGAAACTCCTTGTGGGCGAATCCGAAGACCAGACGGCGGGGGCCAGCGGCCCGGCGTAGCACACCGCCTCTCCCGCACCGCCAGAACCGGACAAAGAAAAGGCCCGCTCCCCGGGTTCGGGGGAACGGGCCTGATACTCTTTAAGAAAATTCGATCAGCCGGGATATTTCCAGCATTCGCCACGCGCAAGGTTCTCCGAAGCAAAGCTCCAGTTGAGCTTGTCGTCGAGCACCGCGTCGAGATATTTCGGGCGCGCATTCTGGTGATCCAGATAATAGGCGTGTTCCCACAGATCGATCACCAGCAGCGGATTGTAGCCCTGGTCGGCGAGCGTATCGCCATCGTGGGTTTCCTCGATCGACAGCTTGCCGTCCTTTTCGGCCAGCCAGACCCAGCCGCTGGCGAAATGGCCCGCGCCACGCTCGGCCAACTTGCTCTTGAGTTCGGCGATCGAGCCGAAAGCGGCATCGATCATGCTCTTGAGTTCGCCGGATGCCGCCGATTCCTTGCCGGTCAGCGAATGCCAGTAGAACCCGTGGTTCCAGCTCTGCGCAGCATTGTTGAACAGGCCCTGATCATTGACGCGCGCGTAGGCGACGACCTCTTCCAGCGGCTTGTCCGCCTGGTCGGTGCCGTCAATCGCCTTGTTGGTCTTGTCGATATAGGCCTGATGGTGCTTGCCGTGGTGATAGGACAGCGTCTCGGCCGAAATCGCGGGCTCGAGTTCGGTATCAGGATACGGCAGGTCGATGAGCTTGAAAGCCATGAGTGTTCCCCTCT
Organism: Qipengyuania benthica; assembly: GCF_030717865.1. Lineage (NCBI taxonomy): Bacteria > Pseudomonadati > Pseudomonadota > Alphaproteobacteria > Sphingomonadales > Erythrobacteraceae > Qipengyuania > Qipengyuania benthica. The sequence continues at coordinate 383,473 of NZ_JAVAIL010000003.1, forward strand.
GGTTCTGAATTCGTGAAATACGTTCAACCCAGGCAACGCTTGGCGCGGCGATGGGTTGCAGGAGTGCTAAAGGAAATTTTCGTCCGCTCCCACCCCCGATCGCGCCACCCAGAACGCCGCGTGAGAGAGGCCTTTCCATATCGTCGGCGAGCGGGCAGAAGCGCGCCTCGAGCCAGATGGTAGGATCATGATGACACGCAAGTTCTTCGGCACGGACGGAATTCGCGGACGGACCAATTCGGACAAGATGACCGCCTCGACCGCGATGTGCATCGGTCAGGCCGCCGGGGCGCATTTCCGCCGCGGGACGCATCGCAATCGGGTGGTGATCGGGAAGGACACGCGGCTGTCGGGCTATATGGTCGAGAGCGCGCTGGTGGCTGGCTTTACCAGCGTCGGGATGGACGTGATCATGACCGGACCCCTGCCCACTCCCGCGATCGCCATGCTGACGCACGAGATGCGCGCCGATCTGGGGGTGATGATCTCGGCCAGCCACAATCCTTACGAAGACAACGGCATCAAGCTGTTCGGCCCCGACGGGTTCAAGCTATCGGACGAGGACGAGATGGCGATCGAGGCGCTGATGGACGAGAGGCCCCAGCTTGCCGAGCCGCAGGATATCGGCCGCGCCCGGCGGATCGAGGACGCGCGCGGGCGCTACATCCATGCAGTCAAGCAATCGATCGGTCCCGACGTCCGCTTCGACGATCTCAAGGTGGTGGTGGATTGCGCGCATGGCGCCGCCTATCAGGTTGCGCCCTCAGCGATCTGGGAGCTGGGTGCCGAAGTCATCACGCTCGGCGTCACGCCGAACGGCACCAACATCAACGACGGGGTCGGTTCCACCTCGCTCGATGCGATCAAGGCGAAGGTGGTCGAATCCGGCGCCGATATCGGCATCGCGCTGGACGGCGATGCCGACCGGCTCATTCTGATCGACGAGAAAGGGCGCACGGTCGATGGCGATCAGATCATGGCGCTGATCGCCACCCGGATGATGGAGAAGGGAACGCTGCGGGGCGGCGGAGTGGTGGCCACGGTGATGTCCAACCTCGGGCTGGAACGCTATCTCGCGGGCATCGGGCTGACGCTGGAGCGGACCAAGGTCGGCGATCGCCATGTGCTCGAGCGCATGAAGCAAGGCGGCTTCAATATCGGCGGCGAGCAATCGGGCCACATGATCCTGCTCGATCATGCGACGACTGGCGACGGCACGGTGGCCGCGCTGCGGGTATTGTCGAGCCTCGTGCGCGCGAACCGCCCGGCGAGCGAACTGCTCCACCTGTTCGATCCGGTGCCGCAATTGCTCAAGAACGTGCGCTACGATGGCGGCGAGCCGCTGCAGGCGCAGAGCGTCGGGAAAGCGATCGCCGATGGCGAGGCGGAACTGGCCGGCAGGGGGCGTCTGGTCATCCGCGCTTCGGGCACCGAGCCGCTGATCCGGGTGATGGCCGAGGGCGACGATGCCGCGCAGGTCGAGCGCGTCGTCGACAGCATCTGCGATGCGGTGCGAGCGGTCGCCTGATGCTCGAGATGCGCCCCGATTGCGAACGCTGCGGCGCGGATCTTCCCGCGGAGGCGCCGGGCGGCTTCATATGCAGCATGGAATGCACCTTCTGTGCAGCATGCGCCGACAAGCTCGACGACGTCTGCCCCAATTGTGGCGGCGAATTGATGGATCGCCCGACGCGGTCCACAACGCTGCAGGAGCGATATCCGCCCTCGACCGAGCGCAAGCACCGGGCCGCCTGAGATGGACCGCCCGCCTGCACGCGTCCTTTCCATCGCCGGCTCCGACAGCTCGGGCGGCGCCGGGATCCAGGCCGATATCAAGACCATCGCCCTGCTGGGCGGCTACGCCATGACCGCAATCACCGCGATTACCGCGCAGAACACGCGCGGCGTCCAGGCGGTCGAAATCCTCCCCGTCGAGCTGGTGCTGGCGCAGATAGAATCCTGCCTCTCCGACATCGGCGCCGATGCCATCAAGATCGGGATGCTCGGTTCGCCCGCGATCGCGCATGCGGTGGCCGACCGCCTCGATGGCTTCGCCGGGCCGGTGGTGTTCGACCCGGTGATGGTCGCGACCAGCGGCGCCGAACTCGCCGACGGCGAGACCATCGCCGCCTTCGACCGGCTGCTGGCGATCGCCACGCTGGCGACCCCGAACCTGCCGGAACTGGCAGTGCTTTCAGGGAGCGAGCCCGCTACCCCCGAAGCAATCCTGCAAGCGGCGATGGCGCTTGCCGAGCGCCACGATGTGCAGATTCTCGCCAAGGGCGGGCATGGCAACGGCGCCGAAGTGCTCGACTACATCGCCTCGCCCTCGGGCAAGTTCGCCAGCTTCGGCCATGCACGGATCGAGACGCGGCATACGCATGGCACGGGTTGCACGCTGTCGGCCGCGCTGGCGACGCTGCTCGGTTTCGGCCAGCCGCTCACTGCTGCGATCCGCCTGGCGCGCGCCTTCACCTATCGCGCGATCGAACTCGCCCCCGGTTTCGGCGAAGGCAATGGTCCGCTCGGCCACCAGGCCGTGCGCCGGCTGGACTAGATCTCGAACTTGTAGAAATCGGCGATGTGGCCCCAGGCCTCGTCCGCGGTTTCGCACCAGCGGAACAGTTCGAGGTCCTTATGGCCGATCGTCCCCTCGTCGGCGAGCGCCTCAAAATCGATGACGCGGGTCCAGAACTCCTTGCCGAACAGCAGGATCGGCATGGGCTTCATCTTGCCCGTCTGGATCAGGGTGAGCAATTCGAAGAATTCGTCGAAGGTCCCGAACCCGCCCGGAAACACCGCCACCGCGCGCGCACGCAGCAGGAAATGCATCTTGCGCAGCGCGAAATAGTGGAACTGGAAGCTCAGATGCGGTGTGACGTAGCTGTTGGGCGCCTGCTCGTGCGGCAGGACGATGTTGAGACCGATGGTGTCCGCCCCGGCATCATGCGCGCCCTTGTTGGCCGCTTCCATGATCGAGGGTCCGCCGCCCGAGCAGACCACGAACTGGCGCTTGCCGTCCTCGACGATCGCCTTTTCGCTCGCAAGCCGCGCCAGCTCGTAGGCCTCGTCGTAATATTTCGCCTTGGCGACGAGGTTCTTCACCACACGCTGGTCGCGCTCGGGCAGATCGGCGAGGCCGGCGAGCGCCGTCTCGACCGAATGCGGCGGCGGGATGCGCGCCGAACCGTACATCACCAGCGTCGAGCCCACCCCGGCCTCGTCGAGCAGCATTTCGGGCTTGAGCAGCTCCAGCTGGAATCGCACCGGCCGCAGTTCCTCGCGCAGCAGGAAATCGCGATCCTGAAAAGCCAGTTCGTAGGCCGGATCGAGCGTCTGCGGGGTGGAATGCGGCTGGGATTTGGAGAATTGCGCCTCCTCCTCGGCCGGGTAGAAATTGCGAGCGGCGCGGTCGTGCTTCTCGGCGTGCCTGCTGATTTCGGGTCTAGGGGTCTCGGTCATTGGCTGCCGATAGGCAAACCCCGGCGCTGCGGCAAGCGCGCTGAACCGGTGGTTCGGGCAAACTTTCCTCTAAACTTATCTACGGTCGGTTCGCCCCTTCCTTTAGGCCGAGCCCTACCTTTCGCGCGAGGCTGCTAAACAAAGATTTGTTCTGACGACGCAACCCGCCCGTCGCCGTTATCCTTCTGAAGACATAGAAGGAATTTCCGGTGCCTACTCTCCCCCCTGGCTTTGTCGGTCGCTCGCACGACAAGCCGGCTCGCCATGGCGTCGCAGGAGCCGGTCGCATGAGAACCTCGATCTGCACGCTGGCGCAAGGCCGCGGGGATCTCCTGGCCAATTTGGTGCGCGGCCTCAATCACAGCCGCCGCCCGCCCGGCGAACTGGTGATCGCGGTGATGCAGGACCAGCGCTACGAGCTTCCCGCCACCGGCTTTCCGACAAGGCAGCTGATACTCGGGTCCGGGAATATCTCGCGGGCGCAGGCGCGCAACGCCGCCGCCGCCAAGGCTTCGGGCGATCTGCTGATCTTCCTCGATGCCGATTGCATCGCTTCCCCGACCCTGATCGAGAACTATGCGTTGGCCGCCGCGCTCGACGACGGCGTGCTGATGGGCGAAGTCGGCTACCTGCCCAAGGGCGCGACCGACGAGGGCATCGACTACGCCCGGTTCGAGCGCGAGGCGGTCAAACATCCGGAACGCGCTGGACCGCCGCCCGGCATGGTCGGTCGCTGCGGCGACTACCGGAGCTTCTGGTCGCTGAATTTCGCGCTACCCAAGACGATCTTTGAAAGGCTCGGCGGGTTCGACGAACGCTATCTCGGCTATGGCGGCGAGGATGCCGATTTTGGCCGCACCCTGGCCGAGAAGGGAGTGCCGCTGTGGTGGGCGCGCGGAGCGAAAGTCTATCACCAGCACCACCACATTCAGATCCCGCCGGTGCATCGTCTAGATGGCGTCCTGGCCAATGCAGCGGTTTTCGAGGACAAATGGGGCGAACCGACGATGGAGAACTGGCTTGGAGCGTTCCGGCTGATGGGGCTGATCGAACGCAAGCGCACAGGCTTTCGCAAATTGCGCGAACCGGGCGAAGCGGAACTGGCGGTAGCGCGCCTGCAAGCCGATCAGCCCTATGCCAGCAGCGCGCTGGCGCTCGAATGGCTCGAAGAACGCGCTGCCGCCGACGAGGCCCGGGCACCGCGAATGGCATCCGCGTAAGTTGCAAATCGGGGCGGCTGCTGGGTTCATCAGCGGTGCCGAACGCGGTCGGCTGAAGGGCCAGGGTGATTGGCTCCGGACCGGTTGCTCGCGGGCCGCGATCGTTCGGTCGTACCGCGGCACAAAGGCGCATCCTGCCCGCGTCCGAAGAAAAGCTCGCCGCGAAGGCTGCTGAATTTCACAAGAAATTCCGAAAATCCTAACATTCGTCAATGGACCTATCCGCAATCGGTTGCTTAATCGCGCCAAGATCTCGGGTGGGCAGAAAGACCGAAATGACGTTTCCCCTTACCGGAGAGTTTCTTGCCGGCCGCCTCCGGGAACAACTCAGCCACGACGATCTGGTCTGTATCGAGGATCTGGTCGGAGAGGTCGAAGAGCACAGCGACAGCGTCCGACTGGTCGAAAGCGGCGAGCCGATCGAAAAGAGCCAGCTGCTGATCGAAGGCTTCGTGTTCCGCACCATCGAAACCGAGAAGCGCCGTTTCATCGTCGGCCTCCATGTGCCGGGCGACTTCATCGATCTGCACGGTTTCGCGCTCAAGCAACTCGACCATACGCTGGTGAGCGCCGGCGCGGTCAAGCTGGGCGTAGTCCCGCACGAGCGTTTGCGGAAGGTAATGGGAGAGCGTCCGCATATCGCACGCGCGATGTGGTTTGCGACGCTGCTCGATGCGGCGATCCATCGCAAATGGATCCAGACGCTCGAACAACTCGATGCGCCGCGCCGGATCGCGCATCTCTACGCCGAGCTGCACGAGCGGCTCGAGCTGGTCGGCCGCCAGATCCCGCGTGCGCTGCGGACTCCCTTCACCCAGATCGATCTGGCCGACATGTGCGGGGTCAGCGCGATCCATGCCAACCGCGCGGTCGGCAAATTGCGCGAGCTGGGGATCGGCGAGATCCGCCGCGGCGACCTCTACACCGACGATTGGGACGCGCTCAAAGGCTATGCCCACTTCGATGCTAGCTATCTCTACGGCCGCGGCGCGCTCAAGCTGCAGGACAATTGGGCCTAGAGAAGACGGTGAATCAGGCCGGCTGGACGGCGTAGTCGATCGGCTTGAAGCTCCCGCCGTTCGAGGCATAGGCCGAGCAGGCAGTTAGCCCGACGATCATATCCATCTCGGCGCGCATCGCGATCCGGTCGCCCGGCCTGCTCAGCGGCGGTTTGACTTCGATGCCGCCGGACCGCCCGTCCACCGGCACGTTCATGAACAGGTTGAACGCGGTGGGGATCGCATCGGGCCCGATCCCGTAGGGCTCCAGGGCCGCCTGCAGATTGCCGAAACATCCGCGATGCTCCGGCTTGTCGGGATAGAAATGGCGGAAGGTATCCACGCTGCAGGGAGTGAGCAGGAAATCATGCTTGCCGACCGTGTCCTCGACGATCGTCAGCATCGGGTTGGAGCGGTTGGACCACAAGCGGTTGCCTGCGGTCAGCGCGATCGTTTCCTCGTAATCGAAGGTCCGCCCGTTGGAGATCACCTCGCCGACATCGTCCGCGCCATAGCAGACCAGATCCGAAACCTGCCCGCCGTCCGGATCGCTCACGATCAGGGTCTCGCCCTTGGCGAGCTCGAGCGCGACGCCGCTGCGCGGTTCGATGCGGTTGACTGGCTCGTTCACTGGCCCGCTCCCTCGCCGGTTTCCTTGGACTGGCTGCGCTTGTCGCTGAAGGGGCAGGTCCAGTCGGGCGCGACTGCCCGCCCGCTGTATTGCCGCGCCTCGCTGGTCTCACCGTGGCGGGCGAGCATCGGATTGAGCGAACCGGCGAATTTGGTGTCGCGCTCGAGAATGGCCTCGCGCATCCGCTCGTAGCGGCCCTGCTCGCGCAGCTGCTCGAACTGGTCGTGCAGATTGAACACCAGCGTCGGATAGGCGAACCGCCGCGCCGGGCGCGAGGCGTTGGGATGCAGGCCCACCACGAAGAAGGCTTCGCCGCCGAAACTCAACGAGAAATGCGGATCGGACGGATCGGGGCTGACGCTGTCGTCATAGGGCTGCGAGAGCCAATCGTCCTTGTCGGCGAGCGATTGCAGCCGCTCCCACAGCCGCTTCTCGAACGCCTCCTCGTCGGCATCGACCGGACCCTCGAACACCACCGCGAGGCTGCGCAGATAGCTGCGGTCGTCGCGATAGCGCTCCGCCCAATCGAGCAGCGCATCGTGGATCCGAAGATCGTCCCAGCCGCTCGCCATGTTCTTGGCGAACAGCATCTTCAACGTCCCGCGCGCCAGCGTCGATTTGGCTCCGACGCAAGGATATTCGGTGCGCTCGATGAAGGCTTCGAGGCGCTCGCGCATCTCGGCCTCCCGCGTTGGCGGGACGCTCATCACGGCGACGCTCATTGTACGATCCTCGCGCGAGCCCCGCTGCCGCTTGGAAGAGGGGTATCAATGGCCGGACTGTGCAGGACGATGACGGGAGCAATGGGCGGCTTCCAGCGGATTGGCATAGATCGAGACTTTCGAACTGTTCACGTTGTCTGTGCGGTGGAGCGAGCCCCTCCGCGGTGCACAGGTTGAACGCATCCGCCGACCGAACGGATCCAATATTGACATGAATTTATTTTGTCTCGGCGCAACAATCTTTCCGTCGGTCTTCCCGTGGCGCGGGAAATCGCAGGCTGATGGATAGTATCGAGACGCTTCTTACATATGTTGTCGCGAATCGATGAGCCTTGGACAATATTGCGTATCGGGCCTGTAGGGGGCAATTCCGATGCGACAGTTCAAGATTGTTGTCGAAGAGCGGTACAGGCGGGAACCCGGCATCGTCGAGTTCGAGGCGATTGAGATCGGCGCCGCATTGGAAATGGCGGCAAGCCTCGTTCAGGCTTCGCAAGCCGAAATGTGGTGCGACGGGAAGTTGCTGTGCCGATTGTCACGGCCAAGCGATTGCGGCCCGCCGTTCTGGCAGGTTTGCTGACCGGCACCACGCACGGCTGAACGAATGCGTGATCGCGCAGCCATCCAAGATAAGCGAGATCGCCATAGCACCAGTTCCGTTTACCTTCAGGAGGTGGGACGGCTCGCATCTCCCGGGGGCCGCGCGGTGGGATGCGAGGACGACAAGCCGCCGTCGACCGCCAGCGCCTGGCCGTTGACGTAGCTGGCGGCATCGCTGACCAGGAACAGCGCCGCCTCAGCGATCTCTTCGGGCCGGCCCCCTCGCAGCAGCGGGTTGAGTTGGCCGATCTTGTGCTCCTTGCCCGCCGCGCGCGCGCCGTCGAACAGCGGTTGGGTCATGCCGGTCTCGGTCAGCCCAGGCAAGACGGCGTTGACGCGCACACCGGTCCCGGCAAGCTGCTGCGCCGCAGTCTGCACCAGATTGATGACGCCCGCCTTGCTGGCGGAATATTGCGCCGGTCCCGCGCCCGAGCGCAGACCGGCGACCGAGGCGGTGCACAGGATCGCCCCGCCGCCGCCATCGCGGATCGCCGGCGCGGCGTGCTTGATCGCCAGGAAGGGGCCGATCAGATTGACCCGCAGAACCTCTTCCCAGACCTGCGGCGTCGCATCGAAGAACCCGCCGCGCACCCCGCCGGTGATCCCGGCATTGGCGAAGAAGATATCGAGCCTGCCGTATGTCTCGCCGGCGCGGGCGACCGCAGCCGCAACATCGGCCTCGTCGCCGGCATCGCCGATCATGGCGATCGCTTTCCCGCCCGCCTCTTCGACCGCAGCGACGGTGCGGTAAACCTCCTCGGTCCGGTCGAACAGCACCAGTCTCGCGCCCTCGCGGGCGAAGAGGAGCGCGCTGGCGCGACCGATGCCCGAGCCCGCTCCGGTTACGACCCCAACCTTGCCCGACAGCCGCCCGCTGGCTTGTTCGCTGGCTGGCGCGCTCATATCGTCGCGCCGCCATCGACCACGACCATCTGCCCGGTTGTCCAGCGGGCTGCGGGCGAGGACAGATATACGGCGGCGCCCGCGATATCGCGCGGCTCGCCGATCCGCCGCATCGGCAGCGCGGCCTCGGTCGCCTGCAGCGCCTTGGGGTTCTCCCACAGGGCGCGCGCGAAATCGGTCTTCACCAAACCGGGAGCGATGGCGTTAATCCGTACGCCGTGTTGCCCGTTCTCGACCGCGTAGTTGCGCACCAGCTGGAAATCGGCGGCCTTGGAGACATTATAGGCGCCGATGGTGGCCGAGCCGCGCAGGCCCCCGATCGAGCTGATCACCACGATCGCCCCGTCGCCCTTTTCGCGCATGTCCGGCAAGGCGAGCTGCATCAGCCAGTGGTTCGAGAGGATGTTGTTGTCGAGCACCTTGCGGAACTGCTCGTCCTCGATCCCGTCCATCGAGCCGTAATAGGGATTGGAGGCGGCATTGCAGACGAGGATATCGACCGGGCCGAGCTGCTCCTTGGTTCGAGCGAAAAGATCGGCAAGCTGTTCCTTGTCCGAGATGCTAGCCGCGATGGCGACCGCGCTCCCGGCACCGTGCTCGGCATTGATCGTGGCGGCGACTTCCTCGCAGGCGTCCTGCTTGCGGCTGGAAATCACCACCCGCGCGCCATGCGCGGCCAGCTCCTCGGCGATGGCCTTGCCGATCCCGCGGCTCGATCCGGTGACGATCGCGACCTTTCCGGTCAGGTCGAATAGGGACATTGTTCGTTCTCCTCTCAAGCGGTTTTTGGTTGGCTCGTCTTGCCGACACGATCGAGCGCTTCGCCCTTTGGCCGCATCAGACTTTCCTGGCTGACCGTAGCGACCAGCCGGCCTTCCTGCGAGAAGAAGAACCCGCGGTTCAGCCCGCGCCCGTGACCGGCCCAGGGGCTTTCGGTGGCGAACAGGTGCCAGCGGTCGAAATCGGGCGTCTCGTGAAACCAGATGGCATGATCGAGCGAGGTCGCCTGCACCGAGTCGCTGCCCGGCCGGATCGCGTGCGGGAGCATCGCATTGCGCAGGAACATCATGTCGGACGCATACGAGACCAAGGCCCGTTGCATGGCTGGTCCGGCGCCGGTCGGCTCGCGCATCCGCATCCACACGCCGGTGCGGGGCTCGCGCGGTTTGGCGCCGAACAGCGCGCCGGGATCTAGCGGCACGATCTCGATGGGCCGTTTCTGCAGCCGCTCGATCAGCGAGGAATTGGCTGCGCCGGAATTGTGCGCGTTCCAGCTCGCCAGATTTTCGAGCGCAGCGTCGATGTCGAGCGCGAAGGGCGCCTCGGCCTGATGCGAGAAACCGGACTCGGGCGCGTGAAACGAGGCGATCATTGCGCAGATCACGGTATCCGCCTGAACCGCCTCGACCCGGCGGGTGGCGAAACTGCGTCCTTGCGACAGGGTCGTGACCCGATATTCGACCGCGTCCTCGCGCGAGCCCGGCTTGAGGAAATAGGCGTGGAGCGAATGCGGCAGCCGCGCCCCCTCCTCTTCGGCGCAGGCCGCCATCAAACCTTGCGCGATGGCTTGCCCGCCGAACAGCCGCGGCCCCATCGCCGGCCCAGCCAATCCGGTCCAGCGCCCTTCACCCGCGGGCGCCACGGTCAGTATCGTTTCCAGATTTTCGATTGCTCGCCCCCTGATTAGTCTTGCCGGTTTCCCGTCGGAAATGCCCGAGGTGGACGATCGCGACGATCGCCCATGCCCGGAAACCTCTGTGCCGATCAGTTGAAGGTCTTGCCCGCCTCGGCCCTGCTGCGCAGGTAGTCGCAGACCGGCAGTCCGTACTTCTCGAGCCCGGAGACGACGGTATCGAGCCCGATCGTGTCGGCCCAGAACATCGGACCGCCGGTGTAGAGCGGCCAGCCATAGCCGTTGATCCATACGACATCGATGTCGCTGGCGCGCTGCGCCATGCCCTCTTCCAGGATCTTCGCGCCCTCGTTCACCATCGGATAGAGCAGCCGCTCCTCGATCTCCTGCTTGGAAACATCGCGCTGCGGCGTCCCGCTTCGGGTGGCGAAATCGGCGATGATCTGCTTGACCTCGTCCGAGGGCGTCCGCTGTCGGGCCTCGTCGTAATCATAGAAGCCCTTCCCCGCCTTCTGGCCGAACCGGCCAACCGCGCACAGGGCTTCGCGGACTGTCGTGACCTTCGATGGATCGCGGTGCCAGCCGATGTCGATCCCCGCCAGATCGCCCATCTGGAACGGCCCCATCGGGAAGCCGAATTCGAGCAGCACATCGTCCACCTCCCAGTAATTCGCGCCTTCCATGATCAGCTGGTTGGCCTGTTCCTGGCGCTTGGACAGCATCCTGTTGCCGATGAAGCCCGGACACACGCCCGACACCGCGGCGACCTTGCCGATCGCCTTGGACAGCTTCATCGCGGTGGCCAGCACGTCGTCGCGGGTATTGGCGCCGCGCACCACTTCGAGCAGCTTCATCACATTGGCGGGCGAGAAGAAATGCAGCCCGACCACATAGCCCGGTCGCTTCGTGGCGGTCGCGATCTCGTCGATATCGAGATAGCTGGTGTTGGATGCGAGGATCGCACCCTGCTTCACCGTTTCGTCGAGGGTGCGGAACACCTCCTTCTTCACGTCCATGTTCTCGTAGACCGCTTCGATCACCAGATCGCACTCGGCCAGTTCGCCATATTCCAGCGTCGGCGTCAGCAGACCCATGGCGCTCTCGACCTGCTCGGGGCTCATGCGGCCGCGCTTGGCGGTGTTCTCGTAATTCTTGCGGATCGTGGCGGTGCCGCGGTCGAGCGCATCCTGCTTCATCTCGAGGATGTTGACCGGAATCCCCGCCGAGAGGAAGTTCATCGCGATCCCGCCGCCCATGGTGCCGGCGCCGATGATGCCGACCTTCTCGATAGGAATCGGCTTGGTGTCGGCGGCCAGATCGTCGATCTTGTTGGCAGCCCGTTCGGCGAAGAAATAGTGGCGCATGGCGGCCGATTGCGTCCCGGTCATCAGCTTCGAGAACAGCGCCCTTTCCTTCTTCACACCCTCGGCGAAGGACAGCTCCCCCGCCGCCCTGACCGCTTCGATCCCGGCATTGGGTGCATCGAAGCCGCGCAGCTTGCGGCCATTCTTCGCACGAAACTCGTCGAAGATGTCGGGATTGGCGACGCCGTCGCGATTGTTGTTCATTTCCGAAGTGCGCGGCACGGGTTTGCCGATCTGCGACTTTGCGAATGTCGCGGCCCCGCCAGCCAGATCGGCTTCGTCCAGCAGGGTATCGACCAGTCCGATCTTCTGTGCCTGTTTGGCCGAAACGGGATTGCCGATGACGACCAGCGGCAGCGCCGCTTCGGCTCCGACCAGCCGGGGCAGACGCTGCGTTCCGGCCGCGCCCGGGATCAGCCCCAGCTTCACCTCGGGCAGGCCGAGCTTGGCGCTCGGCACTGCGACGCGGTAATGGCAGGCCAGCGCGATTTCGCAGCCGCCGCCCAGCGCCGTGCCGTGGATCGCCGCGACGACCGGCTTGTCGCTTGCCTCGATGGCAGCGCAGACCTCGGGCAGGCTCGGACCTTGGGGCGGCTTGCCGAATTCGGTGATGTCGGCTCCGGCGAAGAATGTCCGCCCCTCGCAGCGGATCACGATCGCCTTGATTGCATCGTCGGCGGCGGCTTGTTCGATCGCGGCCTTGAGGCCCTCTCGTACCCTCTGGCCCAGCGCGTTCACGGGCGGATTGTCGGAGGTGACGACGAGAATGTCGCCCTGTCTGCTGGTCGAGATCGGTGATGACATAATCTGTCTCCTTTATGCGTGGCTGTCGGTGAGGGCCGAGTAGATCAGCGTCTTGAGCTGTCGGCGGATCGGATAGGTCGAGGAGGGGTAGAGCTGGGTCATGAAGACCATGGTGATCCGCTCTACCGGGTCGACGAAGAAGGCGGTGGAGTAAGCTCCGCCCCAGTAATATTCGCCCTTGGTGGCGGGCATCAGCGTTTTCGCCGGATCGATCACCATGGCGAAGCCGAGCCCGAAGCCGGTACCGGCGTTGTTCGCCTCGCTGAACAGGCTCTGGCTCATCTGCGTCAGGTCCGCACCGCCGGGCAAATGGTTGGTGGTCATCAGGTCGAGCGTCTTGGGGCTGACGATCCGCACGCCATCGAGCGCACCGCAGCCCAACAGCATCGAGCAGAAGCGGTGATAGTCGGCGATCGTGCCGATCAGTCCCCCGCCGCCCGACTGGAACTTGGCAGGCTCGACCAGCCGGCTTTCGGCGCCCTTGTCGATCAGGCGCGGCGGCTTGCCGGGGCGATAGCCGTAGCAATCGGCCAGCCGATCCGCCTTCGCGGACGGAACATGAAAGCCGGTGTCGACCATGCCGAGCGGCTCGAAGATGTGCTTCGCGAAAAAGTCGCCGAGCGGCATCCCCGAGAGGCGTTCGACGCAGACCCCCAACACATCGGTAGCGACCGAATAGTTCCATTGCGCGCCCGGTTCGAACTCCAGCGGGATACGCGCCAGCGTGCCGATGTATTCGTCCGAAGTGATCGCATTGCGCGAGAGGTCGAGCCGGGCATCGCGATAGGCGGCATCCACGCTGCTGCGGTTCTGGAACCCATAGGTGAGACCGGACATATGGTTCATCAGATCGACGAAGCGCATCGGGCGGCCGCGCTTCGCCGGTGCGAAGGGCAACGATCCTCCGCCGCCGGCATAGGCGCCCAGTTCGGCGAATTCCGGGAGCACGCGAGATACCGGATCGTCCAGCGCCACCTTGCACTGTTCGACCAGTTGCATGAAGGCGATCGAGGTGATCGGCTTGGTCATGCTGGCGATGCGGAACAGCGCATCCTCGCGCATCGCAATACCGTCGTCGCGCAAGGTCCCGCCATGGCCATAATGCACCGGTTGTCCGTCGCGCGCGACGAGGATCTGCGTGTTCTTGAGCCGCCCGGTGTCGAGATAGGCCTCTTTCAGAAACGCATCGATCCGCGCCAGCCGCGCGCCGTCGAACCCGAGTTCGTGCGGCTTGCCCAATTCCATCATCCTGCTCCTCTGCGCCCTGTCCGAGGTCCATACCTGGTATTCCGCCCGCGCAGAATACCTGTTTTTGTCGGCGTTTGAACCCTCATACCCTGGTTTTAGACACGAGCGGTTTCGTGCTTGCAACCGCGCGGAGCTTCTGCCTTAATCGCGACAAAATCGAGAATCACGGCCTGAAGCGCCGTTCGAGGAACTTTTATCATGGCAACCAAAGCACAGAATCTTGCGGCCGCGATCGACTGGGCGCCGCCACCCGGGTGGCCAGCGCGCAGCCGCGACGAATGCACCGCCCTGCTGACTGCCCCCGGTCAGCGGTTCGAGATGGAAACGATCGACATCCGCGGCGTGCCGACGCGGGTGTGGAAAAACGCACCACCAAGCCTGCGGGCGATCGCACTGCATGGCCAGACGCACGGGCAACGCGAATTCACCATCTACGAGGACGAGCGCGTCACCTACGATGCGTGGTTTCGCGCCGTCGCGGCGCTGGCTCATGAATTCCAGGCCTGCGGAATAAAGAAGGGGGACCGCGTCGCGCTGGCGATGCGCAACCTTCCCGAATGGCCGGTGGTTTTCTTCGCCGCGACCGCCATTGGCGCGATCTGCGTCCCGCTCAATGCCTGGTGGACCGGACCCGAACTCGCCTATGGACTGGCCAATTCGGGCACCAGCCTGCTGGTCTGCGACGCCGAGCGCTGGGACCGCATCCTTTCCCTTCGGGACGAATGCCCCGAGCTGAACACGGTGTTCGTCTCGCGCTGCGATGGCGAACCCGAGGGGGCGAAGCGGCTCGAGAACGTCATCGGCACCCCGCCGACTTATGCCGAGCTTCCTTCGGCTACCCTGCCCGATGTGGCCATCGGCCCCGACGACGACGCGACGATCTTCTACACCAGCGGCACCACCGGCAAGCCCAAGGGCGCGCTGGGCACGCATCGCAATCTGTGCAGCAATGTCCTCTCCAGCGGTTTCAACGCGGCCTGCGCCGTGTTGCGGCGCGGCGAGACGCTGCCCGACCCCGTGCCCAAGACCGGCCTGAACGTCATTCCGCTGTTTCACGTCACCGCCTGTTCGGCCGGACTGATGGGCAATATTGCGGCGGGCAACACGCTGATCTTCATGCATCGCTGGGATCCCGTCGAAGCGTTCGGGATCATCGAGCGCGAGAAGGTCAACTCCACCGGCGGCGTGCCGACCATCGCCTGGCAATTGATCGAGCATCCCGAGCGCAAGAATTACGACCTCTCTAGCCTCGAGGCGATCGGCTACGGCGGCGCGCCCTCCGCTCCCGAGCTCGTGCGCAAGATCCGCGAAGTCTTCGGCGCGCTTCCCGGCAATGGCTGGGGCATGACCGAGACCATGGCCACCGTGACCGGCCATTCCAGCGAGGATTATCTCAACCGTCCCGACAGCTGCGGCCCGCCCGTCGCGGTCGCCGATCTCAAGATCATGAGCGCGGATGGCACGCGCGAGTTGGGCGTGGGCGAGATCGGCGAATTGTGGGCCAGAGGTCCGATGGTGGTGAAAGGCTACTGGCGCAATCCCGAGGCGACGGCGGAAACCTTCATCGACGGCTGGGTCAGGACCGGCGACCTCGCGCGGCTGGACGAGGAAGGCTTCTGTTACATCGCCGACCGCGCCAAGGACATGATCATCCGCGGCGGCGAGAACATCTATTCCTCCGAGGTAGAGAACGCGCTCTACGACCATCCTGCCGTGACCGACGCCGCGCTGATCGGGCTCCCGCACCAGCAATTGGGCGAGGAACCCGCCGCCGTCGTCCATCTCGCCCCCGGCAGCCACGCCGACGAGGCGGAGTTGCAGCAATGGGTCGCCGAACGGCTGGCGAAATTCAAGGTCCCGGTGCGCATCGCCTTTTGCGCCGAAACATTGCCGCGCAACGCCAACGGCAAGATCCTGAAGAAGGACTTGCTGGCGCTGTTTCAGAACTAATCCCGCCGACGCTTGGCAGGTTTGCAATTGCTGATGTAAAGCCGGCGAAAGGGGGGCAAATGGCAAACGCGGGGGCAAAGAAGGGGGCAGACACGGGCAAGGAGACCAAGCGTTTTGGCGAGAAGCGTCAGGCGGTCATCCATGCCGCGTCGCGCTCGATCAACGAGGTCGGTCTTCAGGCGACCACCCTCTCCGGCGTGGCGCGCGCTATCGGGCTCAATGCGACCAGCGTGACCTACTACTTTCCGCGCAAGGACAGGCTGGCGGTCGCGGTTTATGAAGAGACGCTCGAGCGGCTCGAGGACATGGCGAGCGAGGCGCTGGCGCAAGGCGATCCGGCCGCATGCCTGCGCAAGTACATCGCGCTGCACGTCGCATTGCGGGGGCGTATCCGGCGCGGCGAGAGCGGGCTGATAACCTCGCTCTCGGAGATTCGTACCCTCGACGTGGAGGCTCGGGGACCCCTGCTCACGCGCTATCGGCAAATGGTAGACACCGTCCGGGCGTTCTTCGGTGAGCCGAGGTCGCACCATGAGCGGACCGTCTTTGCGGCGCGTACCTATGTGCTGCTCGAGGCGATGATGTGGTGGCCGGTCTGGTCGCTCCGCTATTCCTATCTCGATTTCCCCAGGGTCGAGGAACGCTTGTTCGACATCCTCGCCAATGGCTTGCCGAGCGCGGTGGGCCGCTGGCAGCCGCCCGGGCTGGCCGACACCGGATGGCGCTCGGACACCGGCTCGCTGCCGAGCCAGAACGACGAATTCCTCCGCGCCGCGACGGTGATGATCAACGAGCGCGGCTATCGCGGCGCCTCGGTCAATCGCATCGCCGAGGTTCTCAATGTCACGAAGGGCAGTTTCTATCACCATCACGAGGGCAAGGACGAGCTGGTCCTCGCCTGCTTTCAGCGCAGCTACGACCGGCTCTCCGCCGTGCAGATGGCGGGGCAGCATAGCGAAGGCGACTATTGGACCCGGCTGAGCGGCACCCTGGCCGAACTGCTCGACCTCCAATTTTTCGACGCCATGCCGCTGCTGCGGACGACAGCGCTGCAGGCGCTGGACAGCGAGCAGAAGGCAGATGTGGTCACCCGGTCCAACCGGCTGGCGCGCCGCTTCGCGGGGTTCCTGATCGACGGCATCGCCGATGGTTCGGTCCGGCCGATCGATCCGCTGGTCGCCAGCCAGGTAATCATGTCGACACTCAACGGGGCCTACGAAGCCCGCAATTGGGCCGCGCGGTTCGGCGATCCAGCCGGCGCGATCGAGACCTACGCCACGACGCTTACCAGCGGCCTGCTCGCTCCGGTCGAAGAGCGGACCTGATCAGTCCGCCTCGCGCGGCTCGCGTACGCGCAGGATGAGCAGCACAAGCGACAGGCTTACCGCCCCCAGCACGATCGCGAACAACGGCGCGAAGCCGTAAAACGCCACCAGCACGCCCGCCAGCACCGGTCCCGCAGCAGCGATGGCGCCCTCGACAGTGGTGACGAAGGCCAGCCGCATCGGCGTGTCCTGCTGCTGCCCGAATTCGAGCACCATCGTGGTCGAGGCGAGCATCCAGCCCGATCCGCCCACGCCCAGCAGCACGAAGGCCGCATAGATCGGCGGCGCGCTGCTGCCGAAGACCAGGCACAGCACGCCGGCGATGCTGCAGGCCAGCGCCCCCGCGTACACGCGCTTGAACCCGTAGCGGTCGCCCATCGGTCCCCAGATCACGTTGGAGACCGTATCGGAGCCGAGGAAAACGAAGCTGAGACCGCCGATCAGAGTGCCATCCAGCCCCAGCACCGATCCGGCATAGACGGTCCAGAACGGTCCGCCGACCCGGGCGAAGGTGGCGAGGCTCTGCACCACGAGGAAATTGGCGAAGCTGCGGTCCTCCAGCAGCTCCGGAAATTGCCGCAGCCGCTCGAACATCGGCATTTGCGGACGGGACACCGGCGCCGGGGGTTCCCGGATCATGGTCTTGAGCACCACCAGCCCGGCGCTGGTCAGCAGGAAGGCGAACAGGAAAGTGGTCGCATAGCCGTTGCCCAGCCACGCATCGGCGATGAAATAATTGCCCGCGACATAGGCAAGCACCGCCGCGATCAGGCCGCCGGCGAAGTTGCGATAGCCCTGCAAGCGCCCGCGTTTGCGGATCGGGATGAGCTTGCTCATCAGCATCTGGAAGGCGACCCGCTGCGCGCCCGTGAAAAAGCCGAGCAGCAGGAAACAGGCGAAGGTCGCCACCAGCAGCGCATTGCCGGTCAGGAACCAGGCCGCCAGCGCCAACCCCAGGATCATAAGCCGCATCATCGAGCCAACGCGGATGGCGTAGGGCAGGATGTGGCTGCGATGCTCGATCCGCGAGCCGCTGGCGATCGGGCTGATCGTCGCCCCCAATTGCAGCAGCGCCGCGCCCAGCCCAACCGCCGCAATGCTGCCGGTGAGCATGATCAGATAGGCCGGGATGATGGTGGGGGCGTAGATCAGGCGGAACCCCGTCATCCCCAGCACACCATGGATGAAGTTCGCGCGAAAATTGCGCTTCAGGTTCTCATCGACGAAGCGCGCATGATCGGCCAGCGCGCGGGTGCGCGCGCTGGCCGGTGTATTCAGCCCCTCGGAATCCCCGAACGGCTCCAAATCCTCAATAGCCGGCTATGGTCGCGAAGCGGTTCTTGAGGAAGGATGTGCTGCCGAAGCTGGCTTCCAGAACGCGGGCGCGCTTGAGATAGAAGCCGACGTCGTATTCGTCGGTCATCCCCATGCCGCCGTGCAGCTGGACGCCTTCGCGGGTGACTGTGTGGAGAACGCGATTGGCTTCCGCCTTGGCGATGGTCGCCGCCCGGGCCACCCCGAACCCGCTGTCGAGCGCCTGCAAGCCGCCTTCGACCGCCGAACGCATCATCGCCAGATCGCCGAACAGATCGGCCATGCGATGCTGCAGCGCCTGGAAGGTCGCGAGCACCTGATTGAACTGCACGCGCTGCTTGAGGTAGTCCAGCGTGGTGTCGAACACCGCCTGCGCCATGCCGAGCATCTCGCAGGCTGTAAGGATCCGCGCCCGGTCGAGCACATCGTCCAGCAGGCTGTCGCCGCCGCCCGCCAGCCTGTCCGCCGCAGCGCCATCGAAGCGCACTTCGGCATGGCTGCGCTGATCGGTCAGCTTGCGGGTCGAGAGCGCAACCCCCTCACCCTTTTCGACCAGATAAAGCCCGTCCTTCGCCGCGACCACGAACAGATCGGCGCCATGCGCCTCGGGGACGAAAGCCTTGGTGCCCGACAGCTTGCCGCCCGACACCGTGGTTTCCAGCTTCGCAGGATCATGCCGCGGCCCTTCGTCGACCGCAAGCGTGCCGATGATTTCGCCGCTCGCGAGCCCCGGCAGCCACTTCGCCTGCTGCTCCTGGCTGCCGCCCAGCAGGATCGCCGCGGCGGCGACCGTGCTCGCCACCAGCGGGCTGGCCGTCAGCGTCTTGCCCAGTTCCTCGACCACCAGCCCGGCCGAGAGCCAGCCGAAATCGGAGCCGCCTTGGGCTTCGGGGATTATCACGCCGACCCAGCCCATTTCGGCCATGGTGGCATAGGCCTTGCGGTCGAACGCCTCGTCCGAGCCCCCGGCGCGCACCTTGCGAAATTCGGTGACCGGGCTTTCGTTGGACGTCCACTCGCGCGCCATGTCGCGCAGCATTTCCTGTTCTTCGTTGAGAACCGCCATGTTCCTGTTCTCTCTTTCTTACTGGTGATCGAGCATGCCAAGCACACGCTTGGCGATGATGTTGTTCTGGATCTCGGTCGAACCGCCGTAGATCGTGGTAGCCTTGCCGAAGAGCCAGGCGCGCACGCCCGACAGCTCGGCTTCGGAAAAGCCTTCGCCTTCCCAACCCAGACCCTGCAGCCCCATGATCTCGATCATCAGCTCGGCGCGTTCCTGACCCAACTTGGTGCCCAGCTTCTTGAGCACCGAGCTGATCTCGGACACGCCGCCGGCCTTGCTTTCCTCGGTGGCGCGACGTGCGGTGAGCAGAAAGGCGCCCCAGCGGATTTCGAAATCGGCGATCCGGTCGCGCAGGACCTTGTCGGCAATTTGTCCGTCTGACTCGGTCTCGACGTATTTCTTCGCGATCTCGGCCAGGCTCGCGCCCATCAGCCGGGCCATGCTTCCGCCGCCCGACAGATTGGTGCGTTCGTGCTGGAGCAGGCGCTTGCCGATGGTCCAGCCTTCGCCTTCCTTGCCGACAAGATTGTCCTTGGGCACCTTCACATCGGTGAAGAAGGTTTCGCAGAACGGGCTCATGCCACTGATCATCTGGATCGGACGGACCTCGACGCCGGGCGCATCCATGTCGATCAGGAGGAAGCTGATGCCCTTGTGCTTGTCGCTGCGATCGGTGCGCACGAGGCAGAAGCACTTGTCCGCCCATTGGCCGCCGCTGGTCCAGGTCTTCTGGCCGTTGACGAGGTAATGGTCGCCCTTGTCTTCGGCCATGGTCTGCAGGTTCGCCAGATCGGACCCGGCATTGGGTTCGCTATAACCCTGGCACCAGCGAATCTCGCCGCGGCAGATCGGCGGGATATGCTCGTGCTTCTGCTCCTCGCTGCCATATTCGAGCAGCGTGGGGCCGAACATCATCACGCCCATGCCGCCGATCGGGTTGAAGGCGCCGACCTTGGCCATTTCCTCGTTGAGAATGGCCGCCTGCTTGCGCGACAACCCGCCGCCGCCGTATTCCCTGGGCCAGGTCGGAGTTCCCCAGCCCCGCTCGCCTACCGCCTTGCGCCAGCTCTCCTGCGCCGGGCTTTCGTCGGCGGGGCCTTCGACGGAAGCGAGCGCATTGCCCTTGCCCTTGAGTTCGGGCGGGAAATTCTCGGCGAGAAACTGGCGCACTTCCTCGCGGAATGCCTCATCCCCGCCATGGGGTTCGATCTGTGGCTGGGTAGCCATACCTCTTCTCCTTACGTTTCTGGCCGCCGGGCGGCGCGATTGAAAACCATGCGGACCTCATTGAGCCAGATGGGCCAATTCGTCCAGATCGAGCCCTTCGTGGCATCTGCGTTCAAGGGGTGTGGTCGATATCGCTGCAGCCTCAGCGAGCCGGCGATCCGAACGCGCCGTCGCGGATCGTCTGTTCTCGGGCTTCGGCCTCGCGCGCCCGCAATCGGTCGATGTTGTCGCGGTGGCTCGCCTCGGTGATCGGGTAAAACAGCAGGAACAGTGCGCCGATGGTCCAGAGTCCGAAAGAAGCGGGAATATAATGGATCAGCAGGCTCTGCTGCATCGCCTCGGTGACCAGATCCGGATCGAGGTTCGCCGGAAATTCCGACAATTCCAGCACTATACCGGCCACCAGAATGCCCAGACCGGTCGAACATTGCTGCATGAAGCTGGAGGCCGCGAAAAATACCCCCGCGGTGTGCTGGCCGGTCCGCACCGCATGGTCCTCCACCACATCGGCCAACATCGACGAAGTGTTGATCAGCGATATGGCGATCATCGCGCCATAAACCGCTCCGATCACGAACAGCGTCGGCAGCAACAGCGGGTGACCCGGCGGGAAGAACGCACCCAGCAATGTCAGGACCAGCGGCGAAAGACCCAGCGTGATGCCCATCAGGGCCATCACCATCGAGGTGTTGCGCTTGCCGAGCCATGCGGAGAAGCGCGATGCCAACGGCGCGGCGATGGTGGCGGCGACGAGGCTGTCGATCGTCAGCAGGGCCAGCTGATCGGCCTGCAGCTTGAACACATAGGTGCCGAAATACAGCGTGGTCGCGGCATAAAGCCCGATCGCGGTGTATTTGAACACGCCGAAGCCGAAGATGGCGAGAAAGCCGCGATTGCGAAACGCGCGTCCCATTTCGCGCAGATGCGATTCCGGCACCGCGCCCTCGCCCGGTGCCGTGCGCTGGCGCAGGTATGGCACCCGCTTCAACGTGCCCAGCCCGCACACCAGGATCGCGGTGAAGATCAGAGCACCGCCCAAAAAGGCGAATTTCACATAGCCTTCGGGATTGAGCTGGCCGCGCGAGATCTCCGGCGTCGCGACGAAGAAGACCGCCAGGCTGAAAGCGGTGAAGCCGAAAGTGCCCGCATATCCGAACCAGTAGCGCAGTCCGAACAGCCTGGTTCGCGCGGCGTAATCGTCGGTCAGTTCCGGATTCATCGCGCTCGACGGAATCTCGAAGGCGCTGATCGAGGTCCGCGTCAGCGAGGCGATGGCGAAAATCCAGAAACCCATCTGCAGATCGGTCAGCCCGGCCGGCGGAAACCAGGCGAGAATGAAGAAGAACGCCGTCGGCAGCGCCGATCCGAGGATGAAGGGGTGCCGGCGACCGATGCGCGAGCGGGTCATGTCCGACCATCGCCCGATGAACGGGTCAGCGAACGCATCGACCAGTAGGGTCAGCGCGATCGCCGTGGAGACGATCGATGCGGGCACGCCGAGCACCTGATTGTAGAAGAGCAGCAGATAGGTCGAAAAGGCGGCGTTCTTGATGCCATTGGCGACCGCACCGAAGCCATAACTCAATCGCTGCGGCCTGGTGATGGGGGGAATGCTCTTGGAGGCGGTGTGCAACGACCGATCGCTCACTCGGCTGCCTCCACGATTTCCTCGATGGGATCGTACATTTCGCGTGCCCTGGCCCGACGATCGAGCAGTGAATGATGGGGGAAAACCGGGTCCGCGACGTCGCGATATTGGCGCAGATGCTGCTTCGCGACGGTGACCTTGTGAACCTCCGTCGGCCCGTCGGCGATCCCCATCACCATCGAGCCGATCAGGCTGCCGACGAAGGGCATTTCGTTCGATACGCCGAGCGACCCGTGGATGTGGATGCAGCGATGCGCGATGTCGTGATAGACCTTGGGCATCAGCGCCTTGATCGCCGCTATGTCCTTGCGCACCTTGCGATAATCCTGGTGCTTGTCGATCATCCAGGCGGTCTTGAGTACGAACAGCTTGAACTGCTCCAGCTCGATATAGCTGTCGGCGATCTGCATCTGGACCGCCTGATAATCGGCGATGGTGCCGGTGCGGGTCTTGCGGCTGACCGCCCGGCGGCTCATCGCGTCGAGCAGACGGCGACAATTGCCGACCGTCCGCATGGTGTGATGCACCCGTCCTCCGCCCAGCCGGGTCTGCGAAATGGCGAAGGCACCGCCCTGCTCGCCGAGCAGGTGATCCGCAGGAACCCGCACGTCGGTATAGCGGATATAGCTTTCCGAGCCGTCCTCCTGCCCGTAGACCCCGACATTGCGGATAATCTCGACACCCGGCGTATCGACCGGCACGATGAACATGCTCATCCGTTCGTGGCGCGGCGCATCGGGATCGGTCACCGCCATGACGATCAGGAAATCGGCCCATTTGCCATTGGTCGAGAACCATTTCTCGCCGTTGATCTTCCAGTGATTGCCGTCGATCTCCGCGCGAGTGATGAAAGCGGTCGGATCGGAACCGCCCTGCGGCTCGGTCATGGAGAAGGCCGATACGATCTCGTTGGTGAGCAGAGGCTGAAGATACCGTTCCTTCTGCTCTGCTGTCCCATAGTGTGCGATGATCTCGGCGTTGCCGGTATCGGGCGCCTGGCAACCGAAGACGATCGGCGCAAAGCTGGAGCCTCCCAGGATCTCGTTCATCAGGCCGAGCTTGACCTGACCGTAGCCCTGCCCGCCGAGTTCGGGACCGAGATGACAGGCCCACAGCCCCTTGGCTCTCACTTCCTCCTGCAGAGGCCGGACAAGCTCGTTTCGGCGCGGGTTTTTCACATCATAGGGGTGAATACCGAGCAGCCCCAGCGGCTCGACTTTCTCGCGCACGAAATCGTCCATCCAGTCGAGCTTCTCCTGAAACTCGGGGTCGGTTTCGAAATCCCACGCCACGCCTGATCCTTCCCGATGAACCGCCGTTTGCCGGCTGGCCCATCAGCCATACCCAATGTTTAGGATTAAGCAAGGCCCAGCGCTCTGGAGATCCGCGGATGATCGCGCTTGCGCTTCGCCCCTCGAATGATCCGATACGCACGTCCGGCATTCTCGTACCGGCCGAACGGGCGACCGCCGCGATCGGATGCCCGCAGCTGCATCCGCAAAGATGGCGCGATTGTCGAAGGGCCAGCGCTACGCAGATGGCGAAGGTACTGCGTCTATGAGCGCGACCGAACTCGCAACTAAATGAATCATCGGTATGTATTCACCCTTCACCCCTCTGGCCGAGGCCGCATAGCCGCGGAACCGGTGCCGATCCGACGGAGCTCATGGCTCAGTCGAGCCAGTTAAGTTTCTAAACGCTACGGAAACTCGGACTTCGGCATCTGGGATATCATGTTCGGAGGCGCACGAAGTCCCAGCTACTCGATCTGGTCGGAGTTATAATTACACACACCGCACCTTGACACGCACGCCGGAGTCGCGTCATTTAAAAAACTCGGTATGCGCGAAAAAGCGCAGCCGCGGGAGGAGAGGGACATGACAGGAAACAGGCTCGACCATAGCTGTGCACTGTGGGCGCTCGCGGCGGGGATCGCCTCGCTCACGCCAACCGTAGCTCTGGGGCAGGAGGCGGTCGAAGGCGCTCAAGGCCCGGTTATCAACGAACCGGGACCGGTGAGCGACGAGGACGACCGTACGATCGTGGTGACCGGTTCGCTCATCCGCGGAACACCCGAAGACAGCGCGCTGAACGTCTCGGTCTTCACGACCGAGGAATTCGCCCAGGAGGGAGTCACTTCGCCGCTCGACTTCATCAAGGATATCCCTGCGGTCGGTCCGGTCCTGGGAGATTCCAACCAGTTTTCCGCAGCCGCGCAGGGTCTCGGGGGGGTCGGCTCGCTAAACCTGCGCAACCTCGGGCCAACCCGGACGTTGGTGCTGCTCAACGGCCATCGCACGATCGTCTCCCCCGGCGACGGGATAGTCGACACCAATTTGCTTCCGCTGTTCGCTCTGGAGCGTGTCGAACTGCTGAAAGACGGTGCGGCCGTCACATACGGCTCGGACGCGGTCGCCGGCGTTGCCAATTTCATAACCCGCAAGAATTTCGAGGGAATCGAACTGCAAGGGGATTATCGCTTCATCCAGGACAGCGATGGCGACTACACCGCCAGCATCCTGGCGGGCCAGAACCTGGGCGAAGATGTGAACCTGCTGCTCGGCTTCGGCTATCGCCACCGTTCGCCGCTCGCCGCGATCGATCGCGACTACGCCAACCTGCCTTACGAGATCAATCCGGCCGGCTATTCGCTGGTCAGCAACCCGGCCACTTACTTCCCCGCCATCCGCACGACCGGACCGATCCGGAACAATCCCGCCGCCGCGCGGCGCCCGACGGTGGTGGCAGGCACTCCCTTCCAGGATGCCGGCTGCGCTGCGCTGGGCGGCACCCAGCTGTTCTCGGGCGGCACCACACCGCTGTGCGCCTACCAGTTCACAGACTACAACAATCTCGTCGAGGAGCAGGACTTCTACCAGGCCTTCGGTCAGTTGAATGTCGACCTCTCCAGCGCCGTGCGCTTCAACGCCGATGTCCTCTGGGCCCGCAGCGTGACGCGCACCGCCCTGTCGCCTTCCTATCCGTCGACGACGGGCCCCGCCGGCCCCGGAACGCAATTCAACTATTTCGTGCCCAGCACCAATCCCGGTTTTGCCGCATTCGCAGCGCAAACGGGGTTCCCGGCGACCACGGCGATCCCTGCCCCCTACGGCGCAGCGATCCTTCTCTATCGGCCCTTTGCGCTCGGCGGCAATCCACTGGCGGATTCGCCGTACGGCAACGAAAGCTTCGGCAAGAACAACAGTTGGCGGGTTTCTTCCGGCCTGGAATTCGATCTCGATTCCGAGCTCGTGGCCTCGCTGCAAGGCACCTATATCCAGTCGAGTTCGGAATCGCTCGTTCCGGACTATCTCCCGGTACGCCTGCAGAATGCGCTCGACGGCCTGGGAGGCCCCGACTGCAATGTCGCGACGGGTACGCCGGGCCAGGGCGGCTGTCGCTTCTACAACCCTTTTTCCAACGCCCTCGCGCTCAACCAGATCACCGGACAGACCAATCCCGGCTACACCGGCCCGGCGGGTCAAGCCAATGCCAACGATCCCGAATTGCTGCGCTTTCTGTTCGGCAACACCGGAACGCTGCAGCAGGAGCAGAACCTGATCGTCGACGGCCTGATCTCCGGCGGTCTGGGGGGACTGGACCTCGGCGCGGGCCCCGTGCAATTCGGGGTTGGAGCGCAGTATCGCTCGACCAATTTCGACACTCGTGGTCGCAACGACGAGGGTCTCTTTCTGAACGATCCCCAGCGCAATCCTTGTCGGATCCCGGGCGACACCACTTGCGCCGTACGGACGGGTCCCTTCGCCTTCCTCGGCCAGTCACGCAATATCGAACTGTTCAGCGACGTCTATGCGGTTTTCGGCGAAGTCCAGATCCCGCTGCTGGACGCGCTCGAGGTCAATCTGGCCTTGCGATACGAAGACTATGGCGGCCAGACCGGCTCGACGCTCGATCCCAAGGGCAGCTTTCGTTTCGAAGCGACCCCCTGGCTGGTTCTGCGCGGCTCCGCCTCGACGACCTTCCGGGGTCCGCTGCCCAGCAACGTCTCGCCGACCACCGTTACCGCGCTTCAGGCGATCGACGCAGCCAACGGCGGCTTTCTCTCCGTCGACATCACAGGCGACCCCGCATTGCGACCCGAGAGCGCCTTTACCTATAATCTCGGTGCTGTGATCCAGAGCCGCAATTTCAACGCCTCGGTCGACTATTGGAGCTACGATTTCGAGGATGCGATCGCGCTGGAGGACGAGAACGCAATCGCCAGCGCGGTTGTACCGGAGCGCGGCGGTCTGGCCGATTGCAGCAATCCGCTTGCAGATCGCCTCACCTTTGCCAACGGCTGCATCCAGGGGGTCACGAGGGGCGCCGATCTCGCACGCGTCCAGACCTTCATCGTCAACAGCGCACCGGTGAAGACGAATGGCTTCGACTTCTCGGCCGACTACACGTTCTTCTTCGGCGAAAGTGCCTTCACATTGGGTGCGGCGGCAACCTGGACCTTGAATTACGACGTCGAGCCGCAAGTCGTCGAGGGGGTCGAAATTTCGGGCGCCTATGACGCCGTCGGCTTCGCCAATTTCGATCGCGCGCCCGGCACGATCTCCGAGGTGAAAGGCAATGCCTTCGCCAATCTCAACGTCGGCAATCTGAACGCCCGATACGTGTTCCGCTATGCGAGCGGCGTGACCGACGACCGGTGCCCCAGCGATGCACCATGCTTCGTGGCGACCGCTGGAACCAGCTTTGGCGATCGGACGACGGAAACCGATTTCGGGCGCGAGATTCCGGCGCTGCAACAACACGACTTCACGCTGCTCTACGATCTCGCGTTCGCCTCTGCCGAAGTGCAGTTGCAGGCCTCGGTCGAGAACATCTTCGACGAGGACCCGCCGGCGGCGCGATTCGAGCTGGGATACAATCCCTTCATCGGCACCCCGCTCGGCCGGACATTCCGTCTCGGAGCCAAGGTCCGCTTCTGAAGCTTCGCTGTCGAGCGGCGACGATCGCCCGGTGCTGCGCAGCACCGGGCATTGTTCTGCGTCGCTGACGGACAGAACCCCACGGGCGGTGATTGTCGCAGGAATAAAATGGATGCCCCGTGAGCATCCATAGAAAGCCTTGGGAATGGCAGAAACAAGGGCCTTTGCTGGGGTTGGCAGATTGCCGCTCCCTCATTTACTCCCCCAGCGTGTTGCTAGACCAGCCGCCAGACCAGATTGCAGGCCATCGCGCTGCACACGATGAAGGCAAGGCCCCAGCCCATCGGATCGCCTTAGCGGTCCCGAGCGCCCCGCCCCTTCCTGCGAACGTGCAGGTTCTCCCAGAGCATCAGCCCAGCACCGACCGCCAAGACCAGCACGGCACCTGCCATCATTCCTAGGATCGCATCGCTCGACATGGGCGAAGGCTACCCCCGAGCGCCCGGCATGCCAGCGCCTATCCCAAAGGCCCTAGGGGACCTTCGCTGGACGAACGCCACGCGGACTGCGCCAGCTAGACAGCCGCGTCCAGATCGTCCCAATCGTCCGCATCGAGCAAGGCCCGCTCATCCTCTAGGAAGGCGGGAGGGGCTGGCACAATAGGCACGATAGGCACATTAGCTCCCATCGACCGCCCGTTGTTCAGGCTTCACGCCCACCAGCTTAATAAACAGCGGCTCGCCATCGTGCTTGCCGTGCTGCGCTTCATGCCGTGCGAGTGCGTCGGGCTGGCTTTCGCCAGCTTCAAGCAGGATCGCCGGGCCGTGGGTTGCATCGCTTGTCATGTCTTCAAGCTGCGACAGGCGACGGGAAAGGTTTGCGGATGATGACATAAAGCAGGTTCTCGCTTTCAGGATCGACCGGGCCACCATGCAGGGCAATGGCTTCGTCCTCGGTCTGGTTTTCATATTGGCGGATGCAGCGATAAGGCCGGAACCCCACCGCCCGCCGGGTTTCGAGCGCGTCCACTCGTTTGCCTAGCTGCCTCATCGAGCAGCCCCCGCGCTTAGCCTGGACGACTGCCACGGACCCCGCGAGGGATCGTGCCACCACTCATCGAAGCGCGCGGCTTCCTCGCTATCCATCGGCTCGACCGGCTCAGCCTCAGCTTGCGCCGCCTCAGCAGCCGTCAGGGGAATGCCAAGCCATCGCTTGATCGCCGGACTGCAGCGCGGGGTGGTAGTGGTTTCGAGCTTGTCCAGCCGCCGTTTCAGTGCGTTCATTTCTTGTCCTCCAGTGCTGCAATCCGGGTTTCCAGATCGCCGGTTTCAACAAGGTTCTTGTGTGCTGTCAGCAGGGCCATCACCCGCCCCGCTTCGTCCGGCGTCACCTCGCCAGCCGCCACCGCCGCCAGCAATGCAGACGATGCCGCAACCGCGTCCGCTGCGCTTTCGATTGTCGGGAGAGTGAAGCAGACGGGGTTGTCTTTACGGGGCGGCGCTATCCGGTCGAGGCACAGCCGCAGGGCCGTGGTGTCACCTTCCAGCGCCTTGTCGATGGCTGCGCGGGTCAGCCCCTCAGCTTCGCCTTCAAGCAGCGCCTCGATTGCCAGCGTCGTCTTATGGCGCGCACCCCGAGGCTTCCCAGCAGGGTTGCCAGAGACACCCGGAGCGAACTGCCCGCCCTGTTTCCTGCGTGTATTTGCAGGCTTCCCCATTACATCGCCATCCCGCCAAGCATCGGCGCGCCGTTCCAATCGGGGAACACGACATGCAGGTGATCGCCTTCGTTCAGCACGGAGGCTTCCGGCTCGAGCCGCCCGACTTGAGCAGCCAGCCAGCCCATCGACCTGCCCGGAGGCGGAGTGAGATCCAGCGCAGAGCCATCTAGGTGCCGGCTGTTCGCGGCTGGCTTGTAGCCCCTGCGCCGCATGTCCGCCTGATACTCTGCAGAGCGGAAGCCGGACGTAATACCCACACCCGGAATCGCTTGCTCTAGGCTTCCCATCACATCGCGTTGCGCGACAGGCTGACCCGGCCAAGACACTTCCGGCGCGGACGACACGGGCGAGGCAGGTTGCCCCGGCCATACATCACCACCAGCCGGAGCGTTGCGAGCGCCGCCCGGCCATGCCGGTTGAGATAGAGCGCCCTTCGCCGGGAGCGTGTAGTTGTCATCGCCCAGATGGCTACGCGCCACCTCCCGAGCATCGCGGATTGCCTTCTTGGCAGCACGACGCTTGCCCGCCTCATCGAGCGCCCGATATTCGTCGGAGCGGATAAGACTGCCTAGCGCGTTGTAGGTCAGCCGCCCGGAAATCTCGTGATAGCGGTCGTAAACGTCCGGAGCGTAGTCGATCCGCTCCCCGTCCTCAGTGTATTGCTTGCCCGGAGCGCTGACGCTCTTGTCGATCCGCAGCATCTCAGCGATGACTGGATCGTTCTTTTCTCGCGATTGCCAGAACGGCGAGAAGAAGTCCGGCCCGAGGCTGTCATTCTCGATTGCCTCTCCGAAGATGTCCCGACGCGGCAGCAGATCATCCGTCATGCCGGGGATTCGCGCCTGGATTGCTTCGCCCACGCTTTCCCGCCTGCGTGAAATGGGATCAATCGCGCGGGCCACGCCAGCGACACCGGCTGGCACCGCGAACGAGCTGGCCACGCGTTCCATCCAGTTGCCCGCGTAGCGCCCCGGGTCATCGAGAGCGGCCACGAAGTCAGACATGCCGGAAAGCCATGTCTTGCTGGCGAGATTGCCCATGATCGAAGCAACAAGCATCGTGGCCTTGTCGTCCGCCTGCTTGTCGCTCAGCCCGCTCGGCAGGGTCGCCATGTCAGCGGCAACGCCAATCGTGGTCGAGAACGGATCAAGCCGCGAATAGCTGACGTAGCGGTCGCCCACCTTGACCGAGTAGGGCTGCCATCCATCGGCATAGAGCAGGCGAGCCTTCGCGGGATCGGGGGGAACCGCGCCCGTAATCACACCCTCTTGCGCAGCCTGATAGATGACCGCCGCGAAGCCAGACCCAAGCACAGACTTAGCAATCGCCAAGTCCCTGCGGTCCCCGCCCGCTGCGAAGTCCTCGCGCCATTCCTTGAGCAGCGGCGCGGCAGGGGAGCGCTCCGTTGCAAACTTCATCAGGTTGATCGGAGTCCGGACGAAGGGGACAACCACCTTCGCGACGATGTTGGACGATGTGACGTTGGAAATGCCCTGCCCGAACTTCCCTAGCTTGCGCTGGAAGGTCAGATAGCGCCCGTAGTCCAGCGCACGATTATACATGTCGTCGGTCGGGTCAGCGAGCAGCTCGGCAATCCGGGTTTCACGCTCAGCGCCCGTCTTGCCCTCGCGGGTCGCAATCCGCACAGCCTGCGCGTTCAACTCCATTCGCCGGGCAATGCCCTTGAACAACTGATCCTCAGCGGTCAGCAGCCGGGTAGGAATGCGCAGTATCTCGCCCTTCATCCCCCGAATGGCCTTGAACTCATCGCCCTCGACCTTGGAAGCGAAGTCGTCAGCCTCGCCAGTGCGCAGGGCCTTGGCGAACAGCCGAGCACCCTCCTTCGTCCCTTGGATAAGTCCGAAGGCCCGCGCCCCGACCTCGCGACCCATGATCCGCTCTTTGGCACCCTTGCCGGCAATGGCCCGGCGAGCAGCACCTATGGCGGACGCGGTTGCATATTCGGGAATTTGAGCAATCGAGGTGGCGGTGTTCGACACCATGTTGACGATATGGGTTGGCGGGTTCGACAACAGGAAGTTGATGTAGAACTCGGAAAGCTTGTTCTGCCACTTGGGCTGGCGCGCCTTCTCAGCGACCGCGTTGAAGACACCGGGGCTGGTTTCCGAGGCTTCGATCAGCACCCTCGCTGCGTCCTGCAATTCCTCGCGGCCACCACCAGCGCGAACGAGGCTGGCGAGAACATCGCCACGAACGGAGCGGCTGGACGCGGCCTGCCTGAATTGAGCCAGCGCCCGGCCAGCCTCTGCAGTCATGCCCGAGACTTGCTCTTGGATGGCAACGTGACGCATCCACTTCTGGCGGAACTCTGCCAGCGCTTCGTCGCCCGGCTCCTCAAGCTGGCGAATGCGCTTGGCCGCGTTGACCAACTCATTGCCCGATTTTGCGAGCATCTGCCGAGCGGCCAAGGCTTCCTCAGCGTTGAAGGCCTGCCCCTTGCGGCGGCTCAGCAGCGACTCCGGCGTCATGTTCAATTCGGACGCCAGCCGTTCGGTCTCTGCCTGGGTAATGCGCCCACGGGTTGCCGCGTCGAAGCCGCCCAGCGTGTCGAAGGAGGATTTCAGCGCCCGGCGAATGTCCTGCGGCGTGTCGAGCTTGGACACATCGACATTGCCCACGCGCGCAATCGCATCAGAGGGCCACTCCACATAGGCTTCGGGCGGAGCGAAGGGCTCGGCGCTATCGCCCGGCGTCGAGCGATCAGCCCAGACCGGGCCACCTTCCGCAAGCTGCTGCTGTTCAAGGTCGAAGCGCTCAGCCTGCGTTGCCTCGAATGCGTCAATCTCGGGCGCATCCTCGGGGCGGAAGCGACGACCCGCGCCACCGTTGTAGGTTTCGCCCAGCGCATCGAGGAAGGTGTTAACGTCCGGGCGATCCGGAAGCTCGGGGAAATAGCCCGCTTCCCATGCAGCCAGCGCCGCGTCGTCCAGCGACATCCCGTCCTGATCGTTCCGGATCGGGCCGAAGCGCATTTCCTGCCCGATATGATCGAGGCCCCGGCGCGCTGCGTTGTTGTCTATCCCGATAGTCGAAAGCTCGCCGCCCTGTTCGCGCAAGCCGCCCTGAGTGCGAAGCCAGCCGACCATATCGACCGGCCCCACCTTGGGAACCTCGCGGCCCATGTAGTTGGTGACCGTGCGCTTACCCAGCATCGTGCGTTCGTTCGGAACCGAGGCGGGAGCAAATCGGCCGGAATCTATCGCTGCAGCTTCCTGCGGCCCCTCGACTATATTGCCCGGCATAGGCAGCACATCGCGCGGCTGGACACCCTGCGCCGCAGCCATCCGCTCCGCATCCGTGGCGGCATCGAGCAGGCGACGCGGACGCTGCGCCCCCATGTCGAGATAATCAGGCCGGCGAGGCGCAGGAGCCGAAAGGCTTTGCCCCGGCTCGGCATCCATCGCCATGTCGCGGCGCACCCCATCGGCCACAGCATCGGCGCGCCCTTGCCACCAGTTGGCGACATGACTGTCCGACGCGTCTCTCGCAGCGGTTACGTCATCCGGGTTGTAGAACAGACCGTCCCGGCCCTGCTGCATATCCGCAGCGCCAAGGTATCCGTCCCGCGCATAGCCCTTGCCCTCGATTGCTTCCTCAAACGTGGCGTCCCACTCGCCCTTCGCATCGGCTTCAAGGTCGGGAGTGGTCATGTCCCAACGGCGGCTAAGCTCAGCCTCAAACGCGGTCGTCGGCTGGTTCTCGTTTGCAGGGGACAAAGCTTCGGCATCGCTCATCTTGCGCCCCGGCCATTCGGGGGGATGGCTCGGCGACCCTGCAGCGCCTGAGCCGCCCGCAAAGCCGCCTTCCGGCATCGCTTCGCCTTCCGCCGGGGTTCCGGGCCACGGTTCCCCCTGCGCACCCTCAGAGGTGCGAACAGGCGCACCACGGAAGGCAGCGACATCGCGAGAGCCGCCGGGACCACGAAGCCCGCTCCACGCCCTCGACAGGACAGGAGCCACCGCCTGGAGCGTCTTGCCCAGCAGCGGGTCGGCAATCGCCCCCATGGTAGCGCCTAGCGGGACATTCTTTGCCCGATCGATCGCAGACCCGTCAGAGCCAAGGAAGGCCTCGGTGCCACCCCATGCCGCACCCACCTTGGCAAGCTGGGGAACCGTGCGAGCGCCAGCACCAAAGGGCAGGGCGAAGCCGGACGTAACCACCCCGGTAATCTCCGCGCCAGTGCTGACCCCCGGATAGGTCGTCTGATCGTAGGACAAGACCCCCGTGTTCTGGCGCTGGTTGTTCGCCCAAATGTCGGCAAGGCGTCGGTCGCTGTTCCAGAGGCTTTCGCGCCCATCGGTTCCGCCCAGCGTATCAACGACTGCGCCCAATTCATCGAGGCCCCCTGCGAGGAAGCCAGAGCCGAACTTGCGAACCCCAGCACCAACCGCCCCATCCCCGGAATCGATCATCAAGGGAGGCGGGGAGGCGTAGCCCACATAGGGCTCCACCGAGCCCCCAGCATCGCGTTTGGCCACCCACGAGCGCAGATCATCGGGCCGTGTCGTCTCATAATTGTTCAGCGCTAGGAAGGCGTTGATTTCGTCCGCCGTGCCAGTCTTCAGCAAACCGAGATATTGCGCCTCCACCTCAGGCGGCAAGCCATCATCCGGCGTCGGTGTGTCCCAGAACTGCGCAATGGTTTCGCGCGGCGCGACATAGCCGGGATTGTCTCGGTGCTGCTCTGGGGTCTGCGCGAACGTGCCGTGCATCCCAAGGCGGTTTTGACGCGCCCGGCGCTCAGCTTCCAGATAGTCACGCTGGCGCTGCGGATCGCTCTCGAGATAGTCGGGAGCCGCCAGCCCGTAGCCTTGCCGCAAGATTGAGCGGCCCGCGTCGTCCTGCCCCGCCGAGATAGGCGCAACCGTGCGCCCCCAGCTTTGACCGAATTGCGGCCCGACCGTGGCAGGCCCATTACCGAGGAACCCCTGCAGATAGTCTTGGGAGTCGGTCCCGATAGGAACCGTGCCGCCCGTGCGATCCCAGCCTTGTTGGCCAATCTCGGGAGCATCGACGCCAACCAGCCGCACACGCGTTTCCCCATCGCGCACCGTGTCGCCATCGGTCGCAACCGGGGCTTCGAGCGTGACGGGTCCAGCCTTCTTGGAACCGAACAGACCCTTGGCCTTGGGCGGAGATCCTTTCGGCTTCGCACCTTGCCCGGAAGCTGGCTGACCCGGCCACTGGACGGGCGCAGGATCGGCAGGCGTTCCCGGCCAGCTCAACGGGTATAGACCTTGCCATCAGGCGTCCGATAGCGAGTGCCGGGCTTGAGCCTCTGAGCCTGCGCAGGGGTTGAGACAGTCTGGATGGCAGCACCCGCCCCGCGTCCAGCCGTGGGAGTCTGGCGCAGCGTCATGCGGTTGCTCTGCCGCGCGCCTTCCATCCCCAGCCGGTTGCCCTGCCGCGCCCGTTCCATAGCCAGGCGGTTTTCCTGCCGGTAGCCTTCCAGCCCCCGGTCGTTGCCGGTGCGATGGTCGTCAAGCTGCACGTCCCGCTCGTATGCCGAGGGTCCGGAGCCGCGCAAAATGAAGTCCTCGACCGCCTGGAAATATTCGTCAGAACCCGGTTCGAGGCCAAGACCTTCGGCGTAAAGCTCGAAATCTTCCGCCCCGTCGAACAGGACCGAGGATTCGCCAGAGCGCGGATCGAACTGGACCCGATCCCGCCCGATGGTGAACGGGTTTGCTGCCTGCAGATCGGCGTCTCGCTGCGCTGCATAGTCGCCCTGCTGCCAATCGAGTATCTGCTTGGCGGCGTCGAACTGGCGCTGCTGATAAGCGTTCTTGCGACCGATGATGTTCTGGACCGCGTAACCCTGCCGACCACTTGCGCCCGCCAGACCATCGCCCAGAATGGCGAGCGCTACCTGCCAATCCTTCGGTTTCTTATACTCGCCCGTCAGCGCCTTCATCGCCGCGTCGTAATCGAACGGCTGGCGCATGGACGCACCCAGCGGACCCGCGTTGCCGGGCATGGCTGGTGCCTGAGACTTGACCGGCAAATCGTTGAACCCGCCCACACTCCAATGACCGGCGTCAGCCTGTTCCGGCTGAGGCTGCATCCGGGCGCCCAAGCCTTGACCGGGAGCAGGCATGCCGCTCGCCGGTCCCGGCTGTTCTGCGGCTGCATTAACAGTCATCGGCGCACCGCCCACCGGGGTAGCCCGCGAACCATCCATATTGAACGTGCCGCCGCCAAAGCCGCCAATCGGCCCCGGCATTGCGGGCTGGTCCGGGTTCTGTGCGGGGTCCGGGTAGAACTTGCCAGACTTGCCGAACAAGCCCTTGGTCTGCATTCCAATCGGAGCGCGGTTTGTCATTAGAGCCTGCATCACTTCCCCTCCATCATCAATTCGCGGTATTGCTTCGCCACCGATACGGAGGCGGGCGTTGACCACTGCGCTACGGCTGTGAGTTGGTTTTCTACGGCATCCACGCCATCATCCGCCAAGATCGACATGAGCGCGAGGCACTCGCCCCCGAGCAGGTCTCGGAATGTTTCCTCGCCCTCAGAGCGGCAGAGGTCGCCAGCGATTGCGAGGATCGACATTAGCCGCCCGGCGTCCGCTACGTTGCCATTCGCAGCCGCCAGCCGCGCAAAACACAAGGCATCAATCGCCGCGAACAGATCGTCATGGAGCAGGGCAAGGCGCGCGCCTTCTTCAGCCAAGGTGCGCTGGGCGCCAATATCTCCGGAACCGGCAGCGGATAGCAGGGAGAATGGATTGAAGGTGTCGGCGCTCATTGCAAGCCCACCTTCTCGCGCACCACGGAGCGCAGATATTCGGAGATCGAGCAGCCTGCCCGTTGAGCACGTTGGGCCAACTCCGCCTGAATGACAGAGTTGGCCCTGAATGAAATTCGCGCGTCTTGCATTCCTTACCCCTCAGTCATCACGACGATGGATTAGCCGACCAAAAACCCGGCGACTGACCACGCCGGTAGCACAGAATGACTTGTAGGTCAAGCGTCGGACGCTCTTTCGCGAATCATTTGTTCCTGCCATGTTCCGGCGGATGGGTAGCAAGAGACTGGAAAGCCTGAGCGACTACGCCCGGCACGGCTACACGCTGCGCCTGGATTGCAAATGTGGGCGGGTGGTGATGCTCGACCCGCACCAGTTGCTGGCGACCATCGTGCATCGCGGCTGGCCATCTCATACCCTCGAAGGGATCGCCACAAAGCTGAAATGCTCCAAGTGCGGACAGCGCCCAGCGAGGATCGGTCCGGGTTTCGGCAAGTAGTGCATAACGCCCAATATGGACGAGCGCGAAAATCTGAGGCAGAATGCGGGCATGAAGCCTATTGACCGCCATGCACCCGCCAGCCGTATTTCCAGCGCGATAGAGCGTTGGAAGCGCGGGCTAGGCGTGACGGCTCTGGTCGCGATCATGGTTCTGGCAGCGATGATCCCAGCCGCGCTGATCGGCTGGCTTTCGTCCTATCTTGGCGCGGACGAATATCTTGTCGGCATTCTCGCGCTCTGCGTCACCGCCCCTTGGATGCTAAGCCAGCCCGAGGTGCTGCGTTCGATAGGTCG
Source organism: Qipengyuania benthica (assembly GCF_030717865.1). Taxonomy (NCBI): domain Bacteria; kingdom Pseudomonadati; phylum Pseudomonadota; class Alphaproteobacteria; order Sphingomonadales; family Erythrobacteraceae; genus Qipengyuania; species Qipengyuania benthica. The sequence goes on from NZ_JAVAIL010000003.1 coordinate 419,751, forward strand.
AATTACCGACACGAAGAACTAAGCCAGATCCTCACGCTAGGCGGCGGGGGACTCTGGAACCGTCACACCAACCCGACCAGCCCGGCGCGTGAATTGCGCCCCCGCATCGCCCAGCGCCTTTTCCAGCTTCGCCCGCGTCCCATCGGCTACGGACTGCCCCGCCTCGAAACGATGCAGCGAGGGATAGGATACCCCCGCCCGTGCGGCCAATTCCTTGGCCTGCCATCCTAAGCCACTGCGGGCCATCTTGCATTGCTCTGCGTTCATGCTGATAGAAATATATCAGAAGGGGGATTGACGCAAGAACATAGGCGTTGATAGAAAGCTATCACCCAAGGCGTGAAGCCTAGGCGGACCGAGAGGGAACGGGCATTCCCAACTCGGTCCTATTCCAACCTCAACACGCGAGGCTAGACATGACCGCTACTATCTTACAGTTTCCGACCCGCAACAAGGGTCGCATCCGCAAATCCACCGGGGCCAACTCCGAAGGGCTGTTTTCGATGCATCAATTTAAGGTTGAGGCAGGGGGCAGTATCGAAGTGTTCAACCTCTATCGCGAGGATGAGGTTTCGCGCGATGAGTTTGTTGCCTACTTTTTCCAGCAGGTGTTCAACAACCTCCCCAAAGAAGCGCGCGAGGCGGTCAGAAAAAGCGCGAGCTGCGATGCCGCCTTGGGATGCACCGACCGCAAGCGGATCGCAGGGGCGTTGCTGGCCTCTAGCTTCCGCACTATCTAACCGGCCCACCATCGGGAGGGGCCACGCCCCTCCCCTTCGGTATCGTTTGCGTGTTCCGCCAGTTGAACCGCCGCGAGCCTGGACGCCCCCGCCCTGTTATTCGCCACTAAATCAGTGAGTGTGCTTGTTGTAGTGATCCACCAGTGAACTGAACCGAGCATCGCTTCTGTCAGCATGTTCGTTTAGCCGGTCGATATGGTCGGCTTGGATTTCAATCATCTGGCTTTGGAACTCCACATCACTCTCGAGTGTCTGCAGTTCGCTTTCTAGAGCTATGATCCGCGAATTTAGAGATTCTGTCCTGTAAGCTGGGGCTCCGGCATCCACGGAGTCGTCGGCGATGTCCGCTATTTCGTCTCTAGTCCAAATCTTCTGCTCGCACCCGCCCAGCACGACCCCAACGACTAGCGCACAAGCGCCGACCGCTTTACCCATTACAGGCACAGCCCTTTGGCTTGTGGCAGACCTTTTCGCGCGCAATGCAGCTATCCCCGCAGGCTTTGCCCTTGCTACACGTCTTGCAGCAGGATCCAGCGAAGGCAGTGCCACAGATAGGCGCTGCAGCACCCGTCATGCTGGTTACGGTCAGAGCCAGTGCGGCCAGTGCGTATTTCATGAGCATCCCCCCAGAGACTGGAAGTTGATGCCATAGCCGAGCTAGAGAGTCGATTCGGTCAGTAATGGCCAGTCTTTCGTTGCCATTCCGTCGCCGCTGCTAGAGCATAGGCCGATGCTCGCACTTCTAGCCGCCGTCGCAATCATCCCAGCCGGTCAGACCTTCGACTGTACGCCCGTCGCTGTATGGGACGGCGACGGCCCCGTCTGGTGCGAGGAAGGCCCGCGCATTCGTCTTTCAGGAATAGCCGCGCGCGAAATGGACGGCTCATGTAGCCGAGGCCATCCATGCCCGGATGCTACGGCGGAGGACGCGAGAGACGCCTTAGTGGCGCTCGTGGGCAAGCCGACCGGGCGGCTGTCGTATGGCCACGTCACCGTCGAAGGACCGACCATGCGTTGTCTGTCGGTCGGTGGCGCAGGCGGAGACAGAACGGCAGCATGGTGTGTGTCACCCCGAGGTGGGGATCTGTCCTGCGCCATGGTGCAGGGCGGCTGGGCTGCTCGGTGGGATAAGTATTGGCGGGGCCGTCAATGTGGGCCAGCTTCTCCTAAGACGAGGTAATCCTCGAACGTCCGAATGCTGGAAGGCACTGACCAAGTCGAGCCTGTGGCGGGCCATCGCGCAATTGGAACATGGCGCGAAAATCGGTCAATGGTAGCTTTTCGCATCCCTCTCCTGGCGGGCTGGAAACCAAAAGCAATTCCGCGCGTCTCGGCTGTCGATGACACACTATCGCTACATTGCGCGGGGCCGCTGCGGGAAATGGTATCGCAGTTTGAGCGAGGCTCAGCTTCACGCGAACAAGACCGGCGCGGGGTTTCTCGATCCGGCAGGCAGGTTCGTTCCTTATCGCGGGACCATATTGGAGATTGGCGACGATCAGCGTCACCCGGCTTACCTGGAGCCTTGCTAACCTAGGTTATTCTCTGCCATCCCAAATTTGGGCGCGCGTCCTTCGGCTCGCATTGAGGAACGTGCGCCCATCCACGCGAGCACGTTCCTTACAATCCATCCTAGCGGTACGGCGCTAAGGGCCGCCGACTTGCAATCGGGTGAAGGCCAAATGGATCGTGAATTTTTAGCCTACTGCATCATCGCGGCGACGGTCGTGGCGTTCACCGTTTTGGCCTTCTATGCTCGGCACAACTCCAGGCATTATAAAGCAGTGCGGCAGAAAGAGCAGGAGAGGCAGCGGCGCCTCAATCGCAGGATTGATCGAAGCTAGCTGCCGATAAGGCTAAGCAGCGTCTTCACGATCCAATACCCTGCTGGCACCACCATCACGAAAGCGATGATGCCTAACTCCAGCTTGGCCTTGCGCTCATCGTCCATGATGAGATGCTAGGCAGATTGGTCGGTGTAGGAAAGCCGACTTACGCGCGTTATGTGCGTCGCACCTCTTCACGCGCAGCCGGCTTCAACATTTGAGCTGCAATCGTTCGGTAGTAGGTTGAGGCGAACGTTGAATGCGCAGCAGCCCACTCAGCTGCTATCGGCATAAGCCAGTGTGTTACCATCAGAATATTGCGGTGATGTTTAGGCAAGTCGAAATAGAGGATCGGTTCATGATGGGCGATCCTGTTCCGCAGCTGCCGAATGGGAGTAAGGACTCGATTGACGCTCTTCCGGTTGGGCTTTTCGCCCCCTGCCATGAATGCTTTACTAAGCCCTCCTCTGCGCCAGAGACTGTCATCGTAGGTGAATGAAAGACAGCTCGTCCAGAAGCCGAATGTAAGAGAGGCGACGATTCGACCTGGGGTTAGTTGCTTCTGGGACGCGGCAAGATCGACCTGCGCACTTAAAATCTTTTGCCTCTGGAAGAGTTGCGTGATGACGCCATGCTGGTCGTACCAATCTTCGCCATATGCTTCGCTAAGTTGGTGATGAAAGCGATTTCGCAATGTCACCTCGAGAGCCTGCAGCGGTGCATACAGCGAGGCGGAAACGCGCGTGTTAAGGGTGTACAAGTCCATCGCCTTTGAGCGATCGTTGTCACACGAAAGCATATATGCGCCGAACCTTTCCGTGGAAAGTGCGGCTTCAAAATCGGTAAATTCGCTCAATTTGTGCGCTTCAAATTCATTGACCGTACACCACTGGCCCCTTATGTGTCGTCGCGTAGTCCCCGGTTGCGCCTCTGCTTGCAAGCGCCCGGGGCAAATTTCCTAGCTTCGCAGTTTGTGCGCCTCATGATTCGGGGCCCACCCTCTTGTGCACTGCCTTGGGTGCTTTTCCGAGTCTCTGTTCACGGGGCTGTTCGTCACTGTCACGTTCAAATTCGCGGGCGTGTTCCGGTGCCATTATCTGCCACTATTTTGGTGGCCGATTTTTCCCCGAGGCTATCAAGCGGCCATTCGCAGAGGTTTTGCCTGCGACGCCAATACGAGCGCCCAGCATGTTGCAGTCATGCGGGCTCGCTCGGCATTGGACCACCAGCCGACCACCTCCCCCATGGTAACATCTATATACAGCTTGGAATCCACACCGACGACGAACGGCGGAATTGCGCCATTCTCACATTTAGCGGGTGTGGATTTCACATCCGGGTTGACCGTGTTTCGCATCACTTTGACCTCCGTTGGTGTGGATTTCACATCCGGCAAACGACCGCTGGCCTCGTCTTTTCGATATTTGGCCAGCGCCCGAAGCCGCCGATCCGCGCGCTTGTTTGCTTTCGTGCCGCCCTCAGGCCGATACTCCAGCCACGCCCTTGTGGGCGCCCTGCGAGCCCTCACAGGGGATTCAGGCCATGCATGCCACGTCAGCCGCCAGCAGCGAGCCCGCGACGTGTCAGAGGCCTTCACCGCGAAGTGAGCGGCTTTCGCGCATTCGATAAAGCCCCGCTCCTGCAGATCGTTGAACGCACGAAGCGCCACGTTATTATCCGCCAGCCCCAGTCGGGCAGTGAGATCCTTTGCCGACAGGTAGAGGGAGCCGTTATTTTGGCCATTGTAGAGCATCACAATCTCAGTGAGCGCACCCCGCGCCGCTAGATCGAGGCTGGAAAAGGCGGGGGACTCTAGGACTTGATGGGGTAAGGCGACAAAGCGCCCGCTCCTATCGTTCCGCCCCGTTGCATTAGGGCGCTTGGGGCGTTCACGTTTTGCCATCGGCGCCCCCCGTCATATCGCGCTTCACGAGACCAAGGATAAACCCCCGACCCATTACGCCGCCTCGCCTTGGCTAGGTTTCGTGGTCGAATAGGCCATGACGTTGCAGCCCAGCAGACCGGGACGCTTGCCGACTTCATAGAGCAGGACGCGCTTGACCAATTCGCCGGCACGAGGGCGGACCACATGCACAGGCAATTCGAGGTCCGCCGCGACTTGTTCGGGGGTCGCCCCCGACGGGCCGTATATGGCCCATGCGCCAAGGCATTGGCGATGGCGCCGTCCCAAGGCGCTTGAAACACCTTCCGCAGCTTCGCGGCTGTTCTGGCGAGCCTCAGGGCTGTTCCCTTTGTGGCCCGCCTCAGTGCCGCGCCCATAGTGGGTTTCGCTATTGTTCGACATTCTCTAACCCCGCGAATTGGTCCGACAGCCCCGCCCGCTCAGCCAGCTTTTCCAGCCAGGCATATTGCTTAGGGGACAGCGGGTAAGTTTCACCGACAAGCTGGCCGAGGAATTGGCCGCTACGGCGGTTGATGCCCTCGCCTTGCGTGAGCAGCGCCAGCGCCAGAGCGCGGAGCTTTGCAGCGTCAACGTCCGTCATGCCGCACCCCCGCCCATCGATTGGAGAGCGAGGCGCAACGCCCGGTCTGCATCTTGCTTTCTAAGAGGGCGGACACCAAACAAACCGGCGCGGCGCGACAAGTCCCACGAGTTTCTTTCGCGCGTCAGACGCTTGCAAAATCGCCGCAATTGCTCTAAAGATTCACCTTCAACACCAAGGCCCTGCACAAGCCTTTCTACGAGGGGATCGCGGACGCTAGGCGTCTGGCGGCCCCTTTGCTTTTGGAGGGTAGCATTCCCCGTTCTGATGGCTGCCATGGTTCACGCAGCCTCGCCCAGCTTATCGGCAATCCATGCGTCAATCGCCGCGCTATCCCACGCCACCCTGTTTTCTGAAATCGGGACAGGCCGGGGGAACTCGCCAGCGGCAATCTTGTTGTAGATGGTCGCCCGAGAGAACGAGACGCGCCGGATAACATCGCTCAGGCGCAACAGCGAACGGGGGGTGTCTGTCATTTCTTCGCTTCCACTTGGCCGCATACCGGAGCGGGGCGGCTACTGGAGCGAATTATGTCGCATTGGACGCGGTAAGACTGACGGCAACCGACGGAAACCATCAGAAACCCATCAGAGGGGCTTTCCGTCTGTTCCGCTTGTCGGGTTGCCGCTTGTATCGTTCTGGACGGCGGCAGCCCACTTCACCAGCTTGTCAAATGCCGGGAGTGCCGCACCCCTAGACGGGATCTCGACCCCCAGCTTTGCCGCGTAATCCTCGACCTTTGTATAAAGCTGGCCCTTCGTCTCGTTACCAATATCGCGGGCGAGGAAGAACGGGCCGAGGATGCCGACCAAGTTTCCCCACTTCACGGAGTCCAGCGGCCTTCCGCCTTTATCCGACTCTGGCTCGGGAGCCCTCTCTGGCGTCCCCTCCCCCGCGTCGGTGCCTGGAAAGGCTCTCGCAATCCCGTCAGCATCATACTTTAGACCGGTCAGCTTCACAGCCTTGAAGCCTGTTCCCATCGCTCGGGTCGAATAGGTATCACCGTCCAGCGACAAGCGGCTGTTAGTCAGATCGCCCTTCCAAATGTCAGGCGCAATCTCCCAATCAACCTTCGTGGCCTTCATGCCGGAAAAGTCGTTGAGCCATCTTTGCTCGCGGCTTTCAATTTCCGCAATCGCCGCCCGCGCCCGGATCGCCCCTGCCCGCAAATACGGCCTTAGTTTGGCCGCGCTCCCCGCCCGCGCTATCGCATCCTTTGCCGCTATCCACTCTTGGTCTTTATCCATAGCAGCCCCTCCGTAGGGCATCCGCAGTAAAGGAAAGCGAGGCGGCAGGTCGGGCGGAAGCCGACCGTTCGGGAGCTACCCTAGCCGCCCCACCCGTCATGCTCCCAGCCGAAGCGGGAGCTGGACCACTTTGCCGGAAGATCCAGCCACATAGCGTCCCCATGCATCAAGCAGGGTCCGCCGCATTTCTATGAACTTGGCTCGATTGTAGGCCCTTACCACCTTGTCAGGAATGACATGCGCCAGTGCGGCCTCTGCGACCGCCTCAGGGATGGATGGCATACGTTCCGCCGCCCATGTCCGGAACGAGGACCGGAAGCCGTGAACCGTGTAGCCAGTTGGCCGAACGACCTTGGCCATGGTCATGTCCGACATTGCACGGCCACCCGAGCCGGGGAAGATCGGCCCATCAACTCGAGTTGTCCGAAGCGCAGCGGCGCGGGTCAGAACATCGATCGCTTGCGCTGACAGAGTGACGGTATGCGCCTCTCCAGTCTTACGCATCAAATCGGCAGGGCGGTTCCATTCCGCGGCTTCCAGATCGATATGCGACCAGAGAGCTTCTCGCACCTCGCCCGAGCGGGCTGCAGTGTGGATTGTGAACAGCAGGGCCAGCCGCCCCATTGTATCGCGCCCCCGCTCCACATCGGCAACGAAGGCAGGCACCTCGACATAGGGCATGGAGGCGAAGTTGCCCGAGCGGGCTTGCTTCGACAGCATCGGGCGCAGGCTATCACGAGGCGCACCCGTAGAGCGCCAGCCGTGGCCCTTGGCGTAATCGAGGACCAGACCGATTCGCTGGCGCATCTTGCGCGCTGCGGCTGGCTTCGTCGTCCAGAGGGGAGAGAGGACGGAGAGAATTTCCTTTTCGTCCACAGCATCGACCCGCTGCGAACCTATCCGGGGAAAGGCATGGAGCTTGAGCGTAGAGAGGAAGGCCGAGGCGTGACGATCCGACCAGCCCGCCTCTAGGGACTTGTGGCAGGCCGCAGCCGCTTCCCTAAAGGTAGGGGCCACCGCCTCGCGTTCATCACGAGCGGCAACGGGATCGCCACCAGCGCGGGCGATCTTGCGAAGCTGGCGCGCCTTGTCACGGGCTTCCTCCAGTGGGACCAAATCGACAGGCCCCAGACCTATATCGCGGCGGCGCTTGCCGTTGGCCTGGCCGACCATGACACGCAGAACCCACGATTTCGCACCCGCTGGCGATACCAGCAGATAAAGCCCGCCGCCGTCACCATGACGACCGGGCTTTGCGTGCTTCACCTTCAACGCGGTTAGCTTCGCCAATAGCCACTCCCTCAATTGCTCCCACAATATAAGGCAGCTCCGATTGGAATGCAATGGACGCGGCTGGACAGCCCAACAGCTATCCCCCCGAGGGAACCGGGGTTGCTTGGATTGCATCGGACAACATCGGAATGGAGAATGGATGCCCCGTGAGGATTCGAACCTCAATTGACGGAGTCAGAGTCCGTAGTCTTACCATTAGACGACGGGGCATCGACGCTAGGATGGGCGGACTCGCCCGCGATCCCGACGCGAGGCGGCCATCTAGGTGGGAGTTCCAGGCAGGTCAAGACCGTCCGGGCGCACACTGCGCAAGTCCTTGCTCCCGCGCCGCATCGGCTGTAGCAAGCCTGTCAGGTCCCCGCGCCGGCTTTCTCGGAACGCGGGAGGAAACAGAAAGATTTGCCATGGCGGACCAATCTCCGCCGGACTTGCGTACAGCGGCTGGCAAGCGAAGGGGTAAGACGTCCGGCAAGGTAGCCGATTTCCGCTACAAGCGCCCCTCCCGGCCCGACAGAAAAGCCCGCGATTCCAGCGGCCCTCTCCACGCACCGGTTGGTCATGTCCGCCACGAAGGCGGCCCCCGACGCCAAGCCTACGCCGCGCTCGATCTGGGCACGAACAATTGCCGCCTGCTGATCGCGCGGCCTTCGGGCGAGAACTTCACGGTGATCGATGCCTTCAGCCGCGTGGTTCGTCTGGGCGAAGGCCTGGCCGCCTCGGGCAAACTGTCCGATACGGCGATGGAGCGCACGCTCGCCGCGCTGCATGTCTGCGCCGAAAAGCTGCGCCGCCGCAATGTCCATCTCGCACGCTCGGTCGCGACCGAGGCCTGCCGCCGCGCCTCCAACGGCGCGGCCTTCATCGAACGGGTCCGCGAGGAAACCGGGATCGTGCTGGATATCATTTCGGCGCAGGAGGAGGCGCGGCTGGCGGTGCTGGGCTGTCATATCCTGCTCGAAGACGGGGTCGGACCGGCGGTCATCTTCGACATCGGCGGGGGTTCGACCGAACTGGTGCTGATCGAGCCGGGCGGGCCGGTGCCGCGCATCCTCGACTGGCTGAGCGTGCCCTGGGGCGTGGTTTCGCTGACCGATTCGGTGCAGCCGCCCGATGGCACGAAACAGGGCCGCGCGGCCCGCTATCGCGAGATGCGGCGACTGGTGTCCGAAAGCTTCACACCATTCGCCGAGCGCATCGCCGAGACGGCACGCAAATCCGGGACGATCCGCCTGCTGGGCACCAGCGGCACGGTGACCACGCTGGCGAGCATTCATCTCGAGTTGCCGCAATACGACCGGCGCGCGGTCGACGGGCTGATCGTGCCCTCGCACTCGATGCGCGACATTTCGCTGCGTCTCTCGACGATGAGCGAAAAGGATCGTCGGACCCTGCCCTGCATCGGCGACGATCGGGCCAATCTGGTGGTCGCGGGATGCGCGATCCTGGAATCGATCCTCGATATCTGGCCGGCCAAGGAACTCGCGGTGGCCGATCGCGGCATTCGCGAGGGTATCTTGCGCAGCCTGATGGCCGCCGACGAAATTGCCGAGCGGAGCCGCGAAAACCGCGTCCGCGCGCAGGGGCAGGACCTGTGAGCCGCTCGGGCCGCGACTCCGAACGGCGGGTCAAGACGGCGAAGGGCCGCACCGCATCCTCCACCCGCTGGCTCGAGCGCCAGCTCAACGACCCCTACGTCAAGCAGGCCAAGGCCGACGGATACCGCAGCCGCGCGGCCTACAAGCTGCTCGAACTGGACGAGAAGTTCGCGCTGCTCAAAGGCGTGCAGCGGGTGGTCGATCTGGGGATTGCACCAGGCGGCTGGAGCCAGGTGGTACGCAAGATCGCGCCCAGGGCCGCGATCGTCGGGATCGACTTGTTGCCGACCGAACCGATCGAGGGCGTCACCATCTTCGAGATGGATTTCATGGACGACGCCGCGCCTCAGGCACTGGAGGACGCTTTGGAAGGCACCCCCGATCTCGTCCTCAGCGACATGGCCGCGAACACGGTGGGCCACAAGCAGACCGACCACCTGCGCACCATGGGATTGGTCGAAGCCGGCGCCTGGTTCGCGATCGAAACGCTGGCACCGAACGGCAGTTTCGTCGCCAAGGTGCTCGCCGGCGGAACCGATGCGGAACTGCTGACCCTGCTCAAGAAACACTTTCGCACGGTCAAGCACGCCAAGCCCCCGGCCAGCCGCAAGGGCTCGTCGGAATGGTATGTGGTGGCGCAGGGATTCAAGGGGCGCAGCTAGCGCCGCGCCTCGCCCATCGTTTGCCGTACGAGGCTCCGGCTGCCGGAGCCCGCGGGGACTAACCGCCCGGCTTGAGAGGTCCGTCGTTGGTCGTGGCTGGCTGATTGGTCGGAACCGGCTGCTCGTCGCCCATGGCGCCCGCGGCTTCCGGAACGTCGGGAGCCGCTCCCTCGGTCACGCCCGGACCCTCGCCCGCACCGTCGAGGCCTTCGACGCCTTCAACCGCAACGACCGGCTCGGGCTTGGCCGGCGCTCCGCCAAAGGTCGACAAATACTCCATCACATTGGCGCGATCTTCCGGGTCCGACAGACCTGCGAAGCTCATCTTGGTGCCGCTGGCGAATGCGCGCGGGCTGGCGAGCCAGTCGTCCATGTTCTCCCAGGACCATTCGCCGCCATGCTCGCTCAGGGCGCTGGAATAGGCGAAGCCCGGGGCATGCGCACCGATCGCGGCACCCATCACGCCATAGAGGTTGGGACCGATGCCATTTGCCGCACCCTGCTCAATCGTGTGGCAGGCTGTGCATTTGGCGAACACCGCTTCGCCCGCGGCGGCATCGGCGGATGCCAGCAGCGTTCCGAGGTCTGGTCCAGCATCCTCGCCCGCGCCCTCTTCCGGAGCATCGATGAAATAGCCGGGCTCCTCGGGCATTTCCGGGCTATCGGCATGGAAATACATGCCCGAACCGATCGAGGCGCCGAGCGCGATGATCCCGGCAAAGAGAACCCATCCGGAGGCGGTATTGAACTTGTCGTCCATGCGTGAGTCGTCCGCAAACCTGTTTGATTGATGTCCGTTGCGCGCCGCTCTAGGGGCGCAGCGGCCCGCGCGCAAGTGCGAGCGATGCGCCCCGACCTGCATAGGCTGCAATTCGCTTGCGGGGGCGACGGGGCACCGATAGCACCCACCGCCATGCGCAAATTTCCCAAGCCCGCCCTCGCCATGGTCGACACGATGCGCAGCGCCGCGCAGGCCGATCCTGCGCGCAGCATCGCCTTCGGCGGCGCGCCGGGATCCAATTCGCACCAGGCGACGATGCAATTCGCACCCGAGGCGCTGCCGCTACCCTGCTATGGCTTCGAAGACGCGCTCGATGCGGTGAAAGCCGGACAGGCGGGCGCCGCCATGATCCCGATCGAGAATTCGCAGCACGGGCGGGTCTCGGATATCCACTTCCTGCTCCCCGAAAGCGGGCTGGCGATCGTGGCGGAGCATTTCATGCGCATCACCCATGCCTTGATGGCGCTGGGCGAGGGACCGTTCGAGGCTGCCTACAGCCATCCCCAGGCACTCGGGCAATCGCGCGAATTCCTGCTGGCGCGCAATATCGTGCCGATGAGCTATGCGGACACCGCCGGAGCGGCAGCCTACGTTGCGGAGTGCAAGCGACCCGAGCTGGCCGCGCTGGCCCCGCCGATGGCGGCCGAGCTCTACGGGCTCCGAATCGTCGAAAGCGCGGTCGAGGATGCGCACGACAACACCACCCGCTTCGTGCTTCTCGCCAGAGAACCGCGCGATCCTGCGAGCCTGGAGGGAGCGCAGGCGATGACGACCTTCATCTTCGAGGTGAAGAACGTGCCCGCCGCGCTCTATAAGGCGCTTGGCTGTTTCGCCACCAATGGCGTCAACATGACCAAGCTGGAAAGCTATCAGAAGGGCGCCAGCTTCGCCGCGACCCGGTTCTACGCCGATATCGAAGGCGCGCCCGGCGATCCGCGGGTCGACAGTGCGCTGGAAGAGCTGGCTTTCCACTGCAATAGCGTGCGCCTGCTCGGCAGCTACGCCCAGGCGCGCAAGCGCGGATGAATATGCCGACCCGTCGCAACGTTTTGCTCGGTGGTCTCGCCATGGCGGGATCCGCCTGCGTACCGATCGAAGCGAGTACGGCTTCCCGACGGGAAGCCAAGCTCCGCATCGTGGAGGCGGCGGCCGGCGGGGAGCTGGGCGTGTTCGCACTCGATACCCGGACCGGGCTTGGTCATCGACAGACCGAGCGCTTCGGCCATTGCTCCAGCTTCAAGGCCTCGCTCGCGGCGATGGTGCTGCAGCTCGACGCCGAAGGGACGATCTCGGCGGATGAGCATGTTCGCTGGACGCGCGATCAGCTGATGTCGGTTTCGCCCTTCACCACCAGGCGGCTCGAAACCGGCGCAAGCTTGCGCGAACTGGCGGAATTCACGCAGAAATATTCCGACAACGCCGCGGCGAACATCCTGCTGGCGAAGCTGGGCGGACCCCAGGCGCTGACCGCGTTCTGGCGCAGCATGGGCGACGAGATCAGACGCCTCGACCGTACCGAGCCCGCGCTCAACCAGGTGCCGCCGGGCGAATCCCGCGACACCACCACCCCGCAGGCCATGGCGACCACGCTGGCGCGCTTGCTCTACGGCGGCGGGCTGGCCGCAGAGGCGGGCGCCCAGCTAAAAGGCTGGATGCACGACACTCCCACCGGCCTGCGGCGGGTGCGCGCAGGGCTGCCCGACGGCTGGCATGCAGGCGACAAGACCGGCACCTCGACCTGGCCGGGAATGGGAAGCCTCTATGTCGATATCGGCTTCATCGAACCCCCGGGGCGCGCGCCGTTGACCTTCGCGACCTACTACCGCGCGCCGGAAACGCATGACGGGATGGATCCGGTCTCCGAAGCCGCGCTGGCACAGGCAGGGGCCATCATCGCCCGCTGGGCCGCCGGCTGATCGCGCCTATTCCTCCGCGAAGATCGCGACCTCGTTGACGCCTTCGCTGGTCGCGCGGCCGCGGTACATGCCGCTGGTGTTGAAGCTGAACACCGCCGCGCCCGAGGGCGCGACCACGATCACCCCGCCGTCGCCGCCCAGTTCCTCGACCTCGGCGAGCACGGCATCGGCCACGCCTTCGACCAGCTTTTCGGTCAGCATGGTCTCGCCGCCCTCGGGCACGCCGTTGGCGAATTCCGCCAGCGCCGTGTTGCCTGCCAGACGCAGCCTCGTACAGATCTCCTGCGCGACGCCGACGCGGATGAAATATTCGCCCGCGCCGGTGGCGGATACCGCGCAGCTGCGGTTGTCGGCATAGGTGCCTGCGCCGATTACGGGGGCATCCCCGATCCTGCCCCAGCGCTTGCCGGTCATCCCGCCGGTCGAGGTTCCCGCCGCGAGATTTCCAGCCTGATCGAGCGCCACCGCGCCGACCGTGCCGAATTTGCGATCGACATCGTAGGCCGACACCCGATCCGCCTTCATCCGCTCGAGCGCTTCGCGGCGCGCCTCGGTCTGGAACCAGGCGGGCTCCGCAGTTTCGATCTGGCGTTCGCGGGCGAATTCCTCCGCCCCGGCGCCGCTCAGGAAGACGTGGCGCCCGTCGCGCATCACCGCGCGGGCGAGCAGGATCGGGTTCTTGATCGAGGTGACCCCGGTGACCGCACCCGCCGAGCGATCGCGCCCGTCCATCACCGCAGCGTCGAGCTCGTTGGTGCCTTCCCAGGTGAACACCGCGCCGCGCCCGGCGTTGAACTTGGGGTCGTCCTCCATCAGCAGGATCGCGGTCTCGACCGCGTCCATCGCGCTGCCGCCAGCGCGCAAGACGGCTGCACCGGCATCGAGTGCGCCCTGCAGCGCCGCCTCGTATTCGGCTTCTCGTTCGGGAGTCATGTTCTCGCGCGACAGCGTGCCCGCGCCGCCATGGATCGCAAACGACCAGGCCGCCTCTTCGTGCGCGACGGTTTCTGGCGCAGCGGCAGAAGCGGTGACCGGGATCGGCAGCGTCAGCAGGCCGAGGGCGATGGCGGTGAGTGAACGGATCATGGCGCTGCGATAGCACGACAGTTCGGCTGCTCCACCCGAAATTGGCTGATGCCGCCTTGCGCGCCGCGTGGTACCGGACGGTGGGTTCAACGCATTGGGAGATAGGGTGATGGGTACATTCGGCTTCGACAGCACGGCAGACGAGGTCCTCGCCGACAAGGACCTCGGTGGGCGCACCGTCTTCATTACCGGCGCCTATTCGGGGCTCGGCCATGAAACCGCCCGCGCCATGGGGGCCAAGGGTGCGAATCTGATCCTCTCGGGCCGCGACGGGGCCAAGCTGGAAGCGGCGGCGAAGGAGATCGCGCAAGAGACCGGCGCCAGCGTCGAAACGCTGGTCTGCGATCTCGCCTCGCTCGATTCTATTCGTGCCGCAGGGAAAGAGTCGAATGCGAGATTCGACACCATCGACCTCTTGATCAACAACGCCGGGGTGATGGCCTGCCCGCTCGATCGCACCGCCGATGGCTTCGAACTGCAGTTCGGGACCAATCATCTGGGCCATTTCCTGCTGACCAACCTCTTGATCCCACTGCTGGAAAAAGGCGATCGCCCGCGGATCGTCAATCTCTCGAGCCGCGGCCACCATCTCGATCGCGTGCATTTCGACGATCTCAACTATGTCGAACGCGAGTACGACAAATGGGAAGCCTACGGGCAGTCGAAGACCGCGAATATCCTGTTCACCGTGGCGCTGGAGCAGCGGCTCGCGGACAAGGGCATCCATGCCTATGCGGTGCACCCGGGCGGGATCATGACCAATCTCGGGCGCCATCTCCAACCCGACGACCTTGCCAATCTGCGCAAGCGGATGGAAAGCAATGCCGGCGACAAGGGGATGACCTTCAAATCCATCCCCCAGGGCGCGGCGACAACCTGCTGGGTCGCGACTGCCGAAGAGCTGGAAGGCAGCGGCGGTCTCTACGCCGAGGATTGCGCTATCGCCGACCAGAGCGATACCGATCCGACCGGCGGAGTGCGCTCCTACGCGCTCGACCGGGACGCCGCAGAGCGGCTCTGGTCCGTCTCCGAGGAGCTGGTGGGCGCGACATTCGCCTATTGATCGAGCGGCTCCGGCGAGGCGCCGCCTGTCGTCGGTCCGCTTACAGGCGTCCTTCGTCGACTTGCCCTCTTGCGGATCGCCGCCGGCTGCCGCAGGCCGCAGCATCAAATTCACGGGAGTTGCAGATGAAGACCTTCGCCGCCGCCATTGCCCTGGCCACCGCCCCGCTCGCCCTGTCCGCATCTCCCGCCCTCGCGCAGGCCGAGGTTGCCGTAGCGGGCGAGGCGGCCCCCGAGTGGGTCCAGACCAGCAATGCCTACACCACCCAGCTGATCGAGTTCGAGGCGCAGTTCTTCCCCGAGGGCGCCTCGCAATCGGGCTACGAGCAGTATGACGGGCAGACCTTCGACCTGTCGCTCGATCGCGACGAACGCTACCTCGCCGGCGCAGAGGCCCTGCGCCGCCAGTTCGTCGCCGCGCGCGAGACCGAGACCAACGCCAATGTGAAGCAGGATCTCGCGATCCTGATCGATTCGCTCGACCGGAGCATCGAATCGACGCGGCTCAACCAGCGGCTGCTGCTCGAATGGTCCGAAGTGCCGCAGACCATCTTCTACACGATCGGTAGCATGCTGTCGGACCAGACGGCGGAAAACCGCCGCGCTTCGGCGCTGACTCTGCTGCAGCGCTACACCGGAATGGCCGAAGGCACCCAGCCCTACACCGAACTCGCCAAGGCGCGGTTCGAAGCCAGTCGCGGCGCGGACAAGCTCGGGCCCTATGCGGTCGAGGTCGAGGAATCGATCGCCAAGATCCCCACTTTCGTCACCGGCATCCGCGAGCTGTTCGAGCGCTACGAGATCGAGGGCGCCGAGCCTGCGCTAACCGCGCTGGAAACCCAGTTCGCGGATTACGGCGAATGGACCCGCGCCACGGTGCTGCCCACCGCCCGGCCCGAAGCGCGCCTGCCCGAGGAGCTCTACGCGCTCAACCTGCGCAATGTCGGGATCGACATGGAACCGCGCGAGGCGATGGCGCGCGCGCGGCGCGGCTTCTACGAAATCCGCGCGCAGATGGAGGCGCTCGCGCCGCAGATTGCGGAGAAGAACGGCTGGACGGAAACCGATTACGCCTCGGTCATGCGCAAGCTCAAGGAGCGCACGATCCCCAATGACGAGATCGAGGATTTCTATCGCGGCGTGAACGCCCAGCTCGAGGCGAAAATCCGCGAGAACGACATCGTCAGCCTGCCCGATTACGAGCTGTCGATGCGGCTCGCCTCCGAAGCCGAGAGCGCCGCGCAGCCCGCGCCGCACATGCGTCCGCCGCGGCTGATCGGCAACACCGGCGAACAGGGCACCTTCGTGCTGACCGCCGGCAATCCCACCGCCGGCCCAGAAGACGCCTATGACGATTTCAACTTCGCCGCGGCAAGCTGGACGCTGAGCGCCCACGAAGGTCGCCCGGGCCACGAGATGCAATTCGCCGCGCTGGTCGAACAGGGGGTCAGCCTCGCGCGGCTGCTCTATGCCTTCAACAGCGTGAACGTCGAAGGCTGGGCGCTTTATGCCGAAGCCGAAATGCTGCCCTACGAGCCGATCGAGGGCCAGTTCATCGCCCAGCAGTTCCGGCTGCTGCGCGCGGCGCGGGCCTTCCTCGACCCGATGCTCAACCTGGGGCTGATCACCCGCGAGGAAGCGGGCCGTATCCTGCGCGAGGAGGCGCTGTTCTCGCCCGGGATGGTGAAGCAGGAACTCGACCGCTACACTTTCCGCATGCCGGGTCAGGCGGGCAGCTACTACTATGGCTATCGCAAGCTGATCGATCTCAGGATCGAGACCGAGATCGCGCTGGGCGAGGATTTCGAGGAAAAGGCGTTCAACGATTTCCTGCTCAGCCAGGGGATCATCCCGCTCGAACTGATGGCGCAGGCGGTGCGTGAGGAATTCATCCCCTCGCAGCGCTCCGGGCAGTAAATGGGCGGCTGAGCAGGCTCTCGACGATTCCAATCCGGCGGGGCGCTACAGCCAGCGCAGCCGCCGGAACAGCAGCAGCAGTCCGGTCAGCACCGCCGCGCACAGCGCGACCACGGTCCAGAAGGCGCGCGGATCGTCCATCCCGGGCATTCCGCCGACATTGATACCGAGCAGGCCGGTGAGGAAACTCAGCGGCAGGAAGATCCCCGCCACGATCGTCAGCATGTAGGTCGCGTGCTCGCTGCTCGCGAGGCTGCGCGCGCGCAATTCGTCCTGCAGCACCAGCGCGCTTTCCTTGCTGATGTCGATATCGTCGAGATAGCGCCGCAGCCGGGCGATCGATTCGGCGATCTCGCGGCGATCGTGATCCTCGAACCACGCCGGCGCGTCGCGGCTGATCTGCTCGAGCGCCTCGTGCTGCGGACCCATGTGGCGCTTGAGCGCCAGGCAATTGCGGCGGATCACCGAGATGCGGTTGAGCATTTCCTCGGCGTGATCCTCGGGATCGAGTTCCTCGAGCTCGTCCAGCGCCTGGTTCATGTCCACGATCGACTGGCTCATCCGCGTGATCAGCAGTTCGGCCAGCAGCGTGATCGTGGCGCCGGCATCGGGCGGGCCGTGGCCGCGATCGAGCAGCGCCACGATTTCGCGCGGGGTCTGCAGCGGGTGGCGGCGCAGCGTGATCAGGCGGTTGCCATCGCTCCACACCTGCATCGAGATCATGTCCTCGGGCTGCGCGCCGGGGTTGAAATTGATGCCGCGCAAGGTCGCCACCAGAGTCTGGTTCTCGCGGAACGCGCGCGGGCGGGTGGCATCGGAGACCAGCAGTTCGGCGGTCGGCTCGGGAACCCCCAGCGCCTCCTCGAGCCAGGCCTGCACGCCGCTGCGGTTGCGGCACAGATGGAGCCACAGGACCTCGCCCGGCGCGGCGGGGGACCAGTCGCGCGCCTCCTGCCACTCGATCGGACGCGCTCCGCCGCGCCCGTCGAGCACGCGCCCGAACAGCAGCGGGGTTTCGGTTTCGGGGGCGATTGCGCTCGAGCTTGCATCGTTCAGGCCGGTCATGACCACCTCATGGCGCATCCTCCGACCGCTGTCATTGCCCCGTCACCCCGGGCGCTCTATATCGCACCCCATGTCTTCCCTACGCCCCTGGCGCGATATCGAGCGCCGCAAGAGCCGCCAGATCATGATCGGCAAGGTCCCGGTCGGCGGCGATGCGCCGATCAGCGTCCAGACCATGACCAACACCCCGACCGAGGATGTGGCTGCGACGATCGACCAGATCCGCCGCTGCGAGGAAGTGGGTGCCGATATCATCCGCGTCTCCTGCCCGACCGAGGAGGCGACCCGGCATTTCGACAAGATCACGCGCGCCGCCGAGGTGCCGATCGTCGCGGACATCCATTTCCATTACAAGCGCGCGCTGGAAGCCGCCGACAAGGGCGCGGCCTGCCTCAGGATCAATCCGGGCAATATCGGCTCCTCGCAGCGGGTCGCCGAAGTGGTCCGCGCGGCCAAGGCGAATGGCTGCGCGATCCGCATCGGGGTCAACGCCGGGAGCCTGGAAAAGGACCTGCTCGAGAAATACGGCGAGCCCTGCCCCGAAGCGCTGATCGAAAGCGCGCTCGATCATATCAAGCTGCTGCAGGATCACGATTTCCACGAGTTCAAGGTGGCGGTGAAGGCGAGCGACGTGTTCCTCGCGGTGGCCGCCTATCACGGGCTCGCCGAAGCGGTCGATTGCCCGCTGCATCTCGGCATCACCGAAGCCGGCGGGCTGATCGGCGGGACGGTCAAGAGCTCGATCGGGATGGGCAGCCTGCTGTGGGCGGGGATCGGCGACACGATCCGCGTCTCGCTCTCCGCCGAGCCCGAGCAGGAAGTGAAGGTCGGCTTCGAGATGCTCAAGGCGCTGGGGCTGCGCACCCGCGGCGTGCGCGTCGTCTCCTGCCCCTCCTGCTCGCGCCAGGGTTTCGACGTCATCCGCACGGTCGAGGCGCTGGAAAAGCGGCTCGAGCACATCAAGACCCCGATGAGCCTCTCGGTGCTCGGCTGCGTCGTCAACGGTCCGGGCGAAGCGCGCGAGACCGATATCGGCCTCACCGGCGGCGGCAATGGCAAGCACATGGTCTTCCTCTCGGGCGTGACCGACCACACCGTGCAGAGCGAGGACATGCTCGAGCATATCGTCCGCCTGGTCGAGGCCAAGGCGGCGCAGATCGAGGCCGGCGAAGCGGTCGCTTTCGACCCGCACGCGGTGGCGGCGGAGTAGCCGCTTCCGGAACGGATGCTCCACGTCGTCCACCATGTCGATTACATGGCGCGCCACCCGAGCGCGGCACGTTCAAGTTCGACAAATACTATCTGGTGATGGAGGCGCTGCGCGCCAGCGGTGCACCGGTCACCGAACATGCGCCCGAGCCGATGCCGCGCCGCTGGCTCGAGGAAGTCCACGATCCCGCCTATGTCGACGAGGTGTTCCGCGCTGCGGTGCCGCGCGCCAAGGAGCGGCGGATCGGCTTCCCGGTGACCCCGCATATCGCTGCCCGCGTCCGCCACACCAATGGCGGGACCTGGCTCGCGGCGCAGCTCGCGCTCGAACACGGCTACGCCGCGAACAGCGCGGCGGGCAGCCACCACGCGCTGCACGATACCGGGGCGGGCTATTGCGTGTTCAACGATCTGGCGGTTGCCGCCAACCGGCTGATCGCCGAGGGCGATGCGCGCCGCATCCTCATCGTCGATTGCGACGTCCACCAGGGCGACGGCACCGCCAGCCTGACCGCGACCCGCGCCGATATCTTCACGCTGTCGTTCCACGCCGAGAAGAATTTTCCGGTCCGCAAAGCACGCTCGGATCGCGATGTCGCGCTCCCCGACGGGACCGACGATGCCGGCTACCTCGCCGCGCTCGAACGCCATCTGCCGGAGGTGACGGAGCGCTTCGAGCCCGATCTGGTACTCTATCAGGCGGGGGTCGATCCGCATCGCGACGACAGATTGGGGCGGCTGGCGCTCAGCGACGAAGGGCTTGCGGCGCGCGACCGGTTCGTGGTCGGCGAAGCGCGGCGCCGGGGACTGCCGATCGCCAGTGCACTCGGCGGCGGCTATGGCTCCGATCAACGCATAGTGGCTGAGCGCCATGCGGCATCGATGCTAGCGATGGCCGAGACCAACTCGACCTTCGCGCGTTCATCTCGCGCTAGGGTGAATGCTGCTAGAGAATGAGATGATGAAACGTCGCGATCTTATCAAGGCCGGGCTCAGGGCCGGAGTCGGGGCCGGATTGGCCGCCGGCGCAGTGGCCGCGCTGCCGCTGCGCGCCGCTGCACAGGTGGCCGCGCCCTCGCCGCGCGACCGCAAGCTGTTTGCGCTCGCCCGCAACGAACTGGCGCGGGTGGGCAACCAGCTGTGGCGCAGCGACATCGTCGGGATCGCCGATTTCGGGCTGCATTCCGCACAGCGGCGGTTCCATTTCGTCGATCTCCAGCGCGAGCGGGTCGAAAGCTTTCACGTCAGCCATGGCGACGGCTCGGATGCCGAGCACGATGGCTGGCTCAAGCGCTATTCCAATCTCGAGGGATCGCACGCCACCAGTCGCGGCGCCTATATGACCCGCAGCTGGTACGTCGGCCGCTTCGGCACCTCGATCCGGCTCGACGGGCTCGACCCGACCAATTCCAACGCGCTCGATCGCGCGATCGTGATGCACCAGGCGCAATATGCGACGCCCGAGCATGTCGCGCGCTGGGGCCGGCTGGGCCGGTCGAACGGCTGTCTGGCGATGGGCCCCGAACAGTTCGACCGCGCGCTGATCGATCTGGCGGGCGGGCGGCTGGTGCTCGCCGGCAGCTATGGCATCGCCGAGGATGGCAGCACGATCGCACCTCCGGTGGTTCAGACCGAGCTGCTGCGTCCCGAACGCGAGGACACTTTCCAGCGGACCAATCCCGGGGTTTACTGACCCGCCCGCCGCACCCGCCCGCAACAGTGGCGGGCAGGTCAGCTTCCGCAGCCTCCGCTAGGCGCCGGGCGCCTCAAGCGGAATGATCTCTTCGCCCTGAACCCGCGAGCGGTTGGCGATGCGCGGGCGCTCGAACGAGGCCATCACCGCCGCGTCGCGGCCATAGATGTCCTCGAAGGTCGTCAGCTCGCCATCGACGTCGCGGGCCATGGTGAAATAGGCGATGTAGACCGGCCACTGGTTCTTGATTTCATAGGCGGTGTATTCGCCCGAGGCGGTGATCGCCTCGACCTCGCTCTGGATGGCCGGAATGTCGTCCTTGGTGCTCATATTGCCGAGCATCGCCATGGTCATCGCCAGTTCGCGCGCGTTCTCGACGCGAATGCAGCCATGGCTGAGCGCGCGGTCCTCGTTCGCGAACAGCCCGCGCGAAGGCGTGTCGTGGAGGAAGATCGCGTGCCGGTTGGGCATGTGCAGCTTCATCACCCCGAGCGCGTTCCTGGGGCCGGGCTGCTGGACCACCGAGACCCAGCCGTTCTCCCCGCGCGTCGCCGTATAGCCCTGCGCCTTGGCCCAGCCGGGATTGCCGAGCACGCGGGCGCCCAGCCCTTCCCCGACGACGATCGATTGCGGCACCGTCCAGGTCGGGTTGAAGATCACGCCCTCGACCATTTCGGCCAGCTGCGGGGTCGCCGTGCGCCCCGGCTTGCCGACGATCGTGCGATAGCTCTTGATGATCTTGTCGCGCACCGTCAGCCGGACCCGGAACTCGGGCACGTTGGTCATCAGATATTTGCTGCCCAGATCCTGCGGCAGCCAGCGCCAGCGATCCATATTGGCGCGGATCAGCTTGCGCTTCGCGGTCTGGCCCTTCGGCGTGGCCGTCAGTTCCGCCTTGAGCAGCGCATAGTCGGGATGAACGGGTGCCAGCCCCGCGAGCGTTTCGGCGATGGTGCCCTTGGCGAGCGCATCCTTGAGCAGCCGCGCGGTCGGCATCCGGTCGGCATCGGGGTCCATCACGAACCACTGCTTGCGCGCTTCCATCGGGGTGCGCCCGTCGCGCAGATCCTCGACCAGCCAGACAAAGGTGCGGCTGGCGATCTCGTTGAGCGCTGCACCCTCGCCCTGCGCGATGGCCGCGGCGAGCACATCGGGCCCGTAATCCTGCGAATCCAGCCCCTCCGCGGCGATGCCGTCGACGAAGCTGGCAAGCTGCCGCGCGGCAGGCAACGACCACTCGCCGACGAGAACCGGCAGTTCCTGCACCACCTCGCCCGATTCCATCGCGATATCGCCGAAATTCTCGGCGACGCTGGGCTGGCGCGGCTCGGTACGCGGCTCGGGCCGCGGCAGGGTGACAGGCGGCTCGCCCCTCGGTGCCGGCTGCGCCGCGCGCCGTTCCGGCGGCGATACCGGCGCGCCATCGCGGCTCTGCAGCATCGTGTAGTCGGGGAGCGGTTCGGTCACCTTGGCCGGTTCGGGCGGGAGCAGGTTCTGCGGATCGGTCTGCTGCGCCTGCGCGCCGACCGCCAGCATCGCCGTGCCCGCCGCCAAACCCAACATCGTCTTGAAATTTTTCATAAGTCCCACCGGAAGCGCCGTTCGGCGACTGTTTACGCGATATCGGTCCACCTTCCAACAATGCAGCTTAGCTGCAGGTGAACTGGCGGTGGATTTGCGTGACGCTGCCGCGACCTTGGCATTATAGCGCGATCATGGTGCGATCCCGGATCCTGTTCCCGATCGGCGCGGCTTTGCTCGGCGTGGCATGCCTGTCGTTGATGGACGCTTTCATGAAAAGCGCCGCGCTTGCGGCGGGCACTTATAGCGCCACGCTGCTGCGTTCGGCGATCGGAGCCTTGATTGCCGCGCCGCTGTGGCTGCTGCTGGGCGGGCGCTGGCCGGCATGGCGGGTGCTCAAGCTGCATCTGGAGCGTGGGCTGGTGTCGGCTTTCATGGCGCTGTCGTTCTTCTACGCGCTGACCAAGCTGGCGATTGCCGAGGCCATCGCGATCAGCTTCGTCGCTCCGCTGCTCGCGCTCTATTTCGCGCGGGTACTGCTGGGCGAGACGATCCGCCGGCAGGCGGTGCTGGCCTCGGTGCTGGGGTTCGCGGGCACGCTGGTGATCGTCGGCGGCAAATTGGGAGACGGTGAATTCGACCGCGACGCCGCGCTCGGGCTGGCGGCGATCCTGTTTTCCGCACTACTCTACGCCTACAATTTCATAATCATCCGGCGCCAGTCGCAAGTGGCACGACCGCTCGAGATCGCCGCCTTCCATTCGGGAGTGGCGGCGCTGGTGATGGCGCTGGCCGCGCCGCTGCTGTTCGTCTGGCCGGGCGAGGCGGTGGTGCTCGACACCGCGCTGGCCGCGCTGCTGACCGTCGTCGGCGCGATGGCGATCGCCTGGGCCTATGCAAGGGCCGAGGCGCAGGTGCTGGTGCCGATGGAATATACGGGGTTTCTCTGGGCGGCGCTGTTCGGGTGGCTGTTCTTCCGCGAGGGCGTGACCCTGCCAACCATCGCCGGAGCCGCGATCATCGTTGTGGGATGCTGGCTGGCAGCGCGCACCCCTCGCGCGGACCGCCTGATACCGGCAACCGAGCAGCGGGCGGTCTAGCGCGATCGATCCCTGCTGCCGCCTTGATTTTCGCCCGCGTTCGGCGCAGGTGCGCGGCACAGATCGCCGCGCCGGCCATTGGTTGGATGAAGGCCCCAGATAAGAAGGATTGACGCACGCATGACCCAGGTCGGCCAAGACACGCTCAAAACCCGCTCCACCCTGACCGTGAAGGGGAAGGAATACGCCTATTATTCCCTCGCCAAGGCGGCCGAAACGATCGGCGACGTGTCGAAGCTGCCGTTCAGCCTCAAGGTCCTGCTCGAGAACATGCTGCGTTTCGAGGATGGCGGCTTCACCGTCTCCACCGGCGACGCGCAGGCGATCGCCGACTGGCAGAAGGATCCCACCACCGGCAAGGAAATCCAGTACCGCCCGGCGCGCGTGCTGCTGCAGGATTTCACCGGTGTTCCCTGCGTGGTCGATCTGGCCGCGATGCGCGATGCGATCGGCAAGCTGGGCGGCGACACCGCCAAGATCAATCCGCAGGTCCCCGTGAACCTCGTGATCGATCACTCGGTCATGGTCGATGAATTCGGCCACCCCAAGGCCTTCGAGCAGAACGTCGAACTCGAATACGCCCGCAATGCCGAGCGTTACGACTTTCTCAAATGGGGTTCCAAGAGCTTCAAGAACTTCTCCGCCGTGCCTCCGGGCACCGGCATCTGCCACCAGGTCAATCTGGAATATATCGGCAAGGGCGTGTGGTCGACCCAGGACCCCGATGGCCAGGCGGTCGCCTATCCCGACACCTGCGTCGGCACCGACAGCCACACCACGATGATCAACGGGTTGGGCGTGCTCGGCTGGGGCGTCGGCGGGATCGAGGCCGAAGCCGCCATGCTCGGCCAGCCGATCTCGATGCTGATCCCGCAGGTCGTCGGCTTCAAGCTGACCGGCGCGATCGCCGAGGGCGTCACCGCGACCGATCTGGTGCTCACCTGCGTCCAGATGCTGCGCGAGCGCGGCGTGGTCGGCAGCTTCGTCGAATTCTACGGCCCCGGCGTCTCCACGCTCAGCCTCGCCGACCGCGCGACGATCGCCAATATGGCGCCCGAATACGGCGCCACCTGCGGCTTCTTCGGCATCGACGACAAGACGCTGGAATACATGCGCCTGACCGGCCGCGACGAGGATGCGCTCGAACTGGTCGAAGCCTATGCCAAAGAACAGGGCATGTGGTTCACACCCGACAACGAGCCGGTGTTCAGCGATACGCTCGAGCTCGACATCAGCAAGGTCGTTCCCTCGCTCGCCGGGCCCAAGCGTCCGCAGGACCGGGTGGCGCTGCCGCAGGTGGACGAGCTGTTCAACACCGATCTCAGGACGATCTACAAGAAGGACAGCCCGCACCGCGTCGCGGTCGAGGGCAAGGAGCACGACATCGGCGATGGCGACGTGGTCATCGCCGCGATCACCAGCTGCACCAACACCTCCAACCCCGATGTGATGATCGCCGCCGGTCTGGTCGCGCAGAAGGCCAATGCCCGCGGTCTCAAGCCCAAGCCCTGGGTCAAGACCTCGCTCGCGCCGGGTTCGCAGGTGGTCACCGACTATCTGGTCAAATCGGGCCTGCAGACCGATCTCGATGCGCTGGGCTTCGATCTGGTCGGCTATGGCTGCACCACCTGCATCGGCAATTCGGGCCCGCTGGCCCCGCCGATCAGCCAGGCGATCAACGGCAACGACATCGTCGCCGCCAGCGTCCTTTCGGGCAATCGCAATTTCGAAGGCCGCGTCTCGCCCGACGTGCGCGCCAATTTCCTCGCCTCGCCGCCGCTGGTGGTCGCCTATTCGCTGCTCGGTACGGTGACGCAGGATATCACCGAGACCCCGATCGGGCAGGACCGGGACGGCAAGGACGTGATGCTGGCCGATCTGTGGCCGAGCAATCAGGAAATCGCCGACCACCGCGCCGCCAACATCGACCGCGAGATGTTCGCGCGCCGCTATGCCAACGTCTACGAAGGCGATGCGCACTGGCAAGGGATCAAGGTCGAGGCGTCGGACACCTATCGCTGGAACCCGACCAGCACCTATGTCGCCAGCCCGCCCTATTTCGACGGGATGGAGATGGAACCGGCGCCGATCACCGACATCACCGATGCCAAGCTGCTGGCGATCCTGGGCGATTCGACCACGACCGATCACATCAGCCCGGCCGGTTCGATCAAGGAAGACAGCCCAGCGGGCGAATATCTGAACAGCCATCAGGTCGCCAAGGCGGACTTCAATTCCTACGGCAGCCGCCGCGGCAATCACGAGGTGATGATGCGCGGCACCTTCGCCAATATCCGCATCCGCAACGAGATGGTTCCGGGTGTCGAGGGTGGCTACACCACCTTCGAGGGCGAGCAGATGCCGATCTACGACGCGGCGATGAAGCACAAGGAAAACGGCACCCCGCTGGTGGTCGTCGCCGGCAAGGAATACGGCACCGGCTCGAGCCGCGACTGGGCCGCCAAGGGCACGATCCTGCTGGGCGTGCGCGCGGTCATCGTCGAGAGCTTCGAGCGCATCCACCGTTCCAACCTGATCGGCATGGGCGTGCTGCCGCTGCAGTTCACCGATGGCGAGACGCGCCAGAGCCTGGGGCTGGGTCCGGACGACACCTTCTCGATCAAGGGACTGGCCGATCTTTCGCCGAGCCAGGAGGTCGAGGTCGAGGTGACCCACGCCGACGGCACGGTGAAGAGCTTCACCACCAAGTGCCGGATCGATACCGCCAACGAGATGGAATATTACCGCCACGGCGGCATTCTCCACTACGTGCTGCGCAAGCTCGCCACCGACTGAGGCACCCGGCGAACGGTTGCCGGCTGGGCAAAGAAAGGGCGGCTCCCCGTTTCGGGGAGCCGCCCTTTTCTTATGGGCTCTGCCGGAGTTCGCGCTCAGGCGGTCCGCTTGCCGGCGAACAGCTGGGCCAGCTTGCGGCGGCGCAGCACCGCTGCGGCGGCGAGGCCGAACAGCGCCATCATCGGCGGCGCGGGCACGTCGGTGCCGCTGGTCGAGCCCGATGTGCTCGAGCTCGTGGAACTGGAACTGCTCGTGCTGGAAGAGCTCGAGGTGCTGGAACTCGACGAGGTCGAACTCGAAGTCGAGGAACTCGTGCTCGAAGTGATGTTCCCCGAGGTCGAGGTGCTGGTCGAGACGTCGCCCGAGGTCGAAGTCGAAGTGCTGGACGAGACGTCGCCCGAGCTGCTGCTCGAGACATCGCCCGACGAGCTGGAGGTGGTGGTGCTGCTGACCGCACCGGTCGAGGTGCTAACGGCACCGGTCGAACTGCTCACCGATCCGGTCGAGGTGCTGACTGCGCCCGTGCTGGTCGATGTGCTCACCGCTCCGGTGCTGGTCGAAACCCCGCCGGTGGTGGTCGAAGTCGACGAACCGCCGCTCGAGTTCTCGTTCGAATTGTCGATGTCGACGATGATGTCGCCATCGAACCCGCTGGTCGATGTCGTGGTGGTGGTGGTCGTCGAGCCGGGCGTCCCGCTGGTGGTATCGCCGCTCGTGGTGTTGACCACGACGCTGGTGCTGCCGCCACTGCCACCGCCGAAGAAGCCGCCGAAGAAACCGCCTCCGCCGCCGAAGCCGCTACCGAAGCCGCCTCCGCCCGAGGGAATCGAGCGCGCCGCTCCGCCGCCGCCGGACAAGGGCCGCGCTTCGGGAAGCGGCGGAACCGGAACCGGAGCCAGCGCGGTGCGATAGACCGGCGGGCAGATATTCGCGCTCGCATTGGCGGCCTCGGGAGAGGTCGCCGGGATGCATTCGACCGGCCGTGCGATCGTCCGGGCGCGGACCGGTGCGCGCTGCGGCACCGTGCGCTGCGCCACCGGGCGCGGGGTCGCCTTGATCATCTTGACCTGCCGCGGCTCGGCCTTGGCGGATTTGAAGGACGGGCTGTCGGTGATCGGCTTTTCGGCGACATGCACCGCGCCGCCCGCCAGAAGCGCGCCACCCGCAGCGGTGGCCGACAGTTTTGCGAGAGCTGCTTTTACCGACATCGTTCAAATTCCTGTTTCGACCGGCACTCCGGCCAAGAGGGTCTCTACACCGAAAAAACCTTTGTGCAGATTCGTTTACTATCCGCGTCATCGCTAAAAAGTAAACTTCGGGCCTGAAAGCGAGCGGTTTGGCGGGCTTGTCCCGCAGCGGGACCCGGTTACGGGTAAACCTTACCGCGCTTTCAACGCTCTTCGTCGAACAGGTTCGACTGGACTGCTGGTCCCGGCGGCGCGAGACCGAGATGGCGCCAGCCGCCCTCGTTGAGGCAGCGTCCGCGCGCGGTACGGGCGATCAGCCCGAGCTGGATGAGATAGGGCTCGATCACCTCCTCGACCGTATCGCGCGGCTCGGAAAGCCCCGCCGCGAGCGTCTCGACCCCCACCGGACCGCCCGCATAGGTGGTGGCGATCATGGCGAGATAGCGCCGATCCATCGCGTCGAGCCCGAGCGAATCGACCTCCAGCCGCGTCAGTGCGGCATCGGCCACCTGCGCGGTGACCGTGGCATCGCCCGCCACATGGGCGAAATCGCGCACCCGGCGCATCAACCGCCCGGCAACGCGCGGGGTGCCGCGGCTGCGCCGGGCGATCTCGCGTGCGCCGCCCTCGTCGATCGGCAGTTCGAGCAGCCCGGCGCCGCGGCTGACCACCTTGAGCAGTTCGTCCTCGGTATAGAAGGTGAGCCGCACGGGGATGCCGAACCGGTCGCGCAAGGGCGTGGTCAGCAGCCCCTGCCGCGTGGTCGCGCCGACCAGCGTGAAGGGCGGCAGGTCGATCCGCACGCTGCGCGCCGAGGGCCCCTCGCCGATGATGATGTCGAGCGCGCGGTCCTCCATCGCGGGGTAGAGGATTTCCTCGACCACGGGGTTGAGCCGGTGGATCTCGTCGATGAACAGCACGTCGTGCGGTTCGAGATTGGTCAGCAGCGCGGCGAGATCGCCCGCCCTGGCGATCACCGGCCCGGAAGTGGAGCGAAAGCCGACGCCCAGTTCTTTCGCCACGATCTGCGCTAGCGTGGTCTTGCCCAGCCCCGGCGGGCCGAAGAACAGCACATGATCCATCGCCTCGCCGCGCGCCTTGGCCGCCTCGATGAACACCCGCAGATTCTCGCGCGCAGCCCGCTGGCCGACGAATTCGGCGAGCGACTTCGGGCGAAGCGCCGCGTCGGGGTCGTCCGGCTGGCGGGCGGGGGAGAGGTCGGGACTAGTGGCCACGGTGCGGTCCCTGCGGCGGGTTGGACCCTGAATCAAGTTCAGGGTGACGGGCGTAGAAAACCGTCCGTTTCCAATCCATTTCGTCATGCTGAACTTGTTTCAGCATCCATCGCTCGGCAATCTGCGATCCATGAAATCCGAGCGCCAGCCATGCGTCTACATTCTGGCGAGCAAACCGCGCGGCACGCTCTACATCGGGGTCACGTCCGACCTGATCAAACGCCTCTATCAGCACCGCGAAGGGATTACCGGAGGATTCACTAGCGAATACCAAGTCCACCGGCTCGTCCGCTACGAGATGTTCGGCGACATGGAGCAGGCAATCCTGCGCGAAAAGCAGATCAAGCGCTGGCACCGCCAATGGAAGATCGGCCTGATCGAGAGCGAGAACCCCGACTGGCACGATCTCGCTGTGGGTCTCGGCTTCGACCCGCTTGCTCCGAGTGGGTGGCACGATGGACCCTGAAACGAGTTCAGGGTGACGGGTGGGGATGGCGGCGCAAACCATCACCCCGCCGCCCGCTTCAGCGCCACGCGGATCAACTCGCCCTCGCTCGCGCCCTCGCCCAGCTCGCTCTGCGCGCGCGCGACCGCCTGCGCGGCTACGGCGGGTTTGAAGCCCAGGTTCTGCAGCGCCGAGACCGCGTCGGCGCTGGCTCCGCCCGCCGGCATCACCGCAGACGCGCCGCTCTCGCCGCCGCCGGGCAGTGCGCCGGCCTTGTCCTTCAATTCGTTGACGATCCGCGCCGCCAGCTTGGGGCCCACGCCTTGCGCGCGCGCCAGCGTCGCGGCGTCGATGCGCGCGCAGGCGTCGCGCAGTTCGTTCGGGCCGAGCGCGGAGAGGATCGCCAGCGCCACCTTGCTGCCCACGCCCTGCACCCCGGTCAGCAGCCGGAACCAGTCGCGCTCGCCCGCTTGCGCAAACCCGAGCAGCCGCATGTCGTTCTCGCTCACCTGCAGATCGGTGAACAGCGTGCAGGCCTCGCCCTTGGCACCCAGCGCGGCCAGCGTCTTGGACGAGCAATGGACCAGATAGCCCACGCCCCCGACATCGATCACCGCCCAGTCGGTGCCGGTTTCGTCGAGCAGGCCCTTGAGCTTGGCAATCATGATTTGTTCTTGGCGCAAGCGCACGGCTTTGGCCAGTCGCATAGGCGCTTTGTCCGCAAAGGTCGCGCTGGTTTGGTTTCACACAAAGACACCAAGATGTCGGTCATGCGGCGAAGCCGCCTTGCGATCGCATCCGTTCCGCTGAGCGATGGATTCAGGATGAGTGCGGCTGCGCCGCCGGTACGACATCTTCGTGTCTTCGTGTGAACCAAAAATTCCTTCGCTCGCCACCGTTGGACACGACAATGGACTTGGGCCAGAACCCGGCGGATGAGCTGGAACACATTCGGACGCGTCTTGCGCTTCACCACCTGGGGCGAGAGCCACGGACCCGCGATCGGCGCGGTGGTCGACGGCTGCCCGCCGGGGCTGGAACTGGCGGAGAGCGACATCCAGCCGTTTCTCAATGCACGCAAGCCCGGGCAGTCCAGATACACCACCCAGCGGCGCGAGGCGGACGCAGTGCGGATCCTCTCGGGGGTGTTCGAGGGCCGCACCACCGGCACGCCGATATCGCTGCTGATCGAGAACACCGATCAGCGCTCGAAGGATTACTCCGAGATCGCGAACAGCTATCGGCCCGGTCACGCCGACTACGCCTACGACGCGAAATACGGCTTTCGCGACTATCGCGGCGGCGGGCGCAGTTCGGCGCGCGAAACCGCGATGCGGGTGGCGGCGGGCGCGGTGGCGCGGCTGGTTATGCCCGAGGTGGCGATCACGGCCTATGTCGCGGAAATCGGCGGGGACCGGATCGACCCGGCGGAGTTCGACGCTGGCGAAATCGCGCGCAATCCGTTCTGGTGCCCCGATGCAGGCGCCGCGAAACGCTGGAAGGTGCTGGTGGACGATGCGCGCAAGGTCGGCTCCTCGCTGGGCGCGGTGGTCGAGTGCGTCGCAACCGGTGTGCCCGCCGGCTGGGGCGCGCCGATCTATGCCAAGCTCGACGCCGACCTTGCGGGAGCCATGATGAGCATCAACGCGGTCAAGGGGGTCGAGATCGGCGACGGCTTCGACGCCGCGCGGCTGACCGGCGAGCAAAACGCCGATGCCATGCGCCCGGGCGAGGATGGCTCGCCCGAGTTCGCCGCCAATCACGCAGGCGGCATCGCGGGGGGCATTTCCACCGGTCAGCCGGTGACCTGCCGCGTCGCCTTCAAGCCGACCAGTTCGATCCTCACGCCCGTAGCCAGCGTCGATCGGCAGGGAGAGGCGGTCGAGGTCAGCACCAAGGGGCGCCACGACCCCTGCGTGGGAATCCGCGGCACGCCCGTGGTCGAGGCGATGATGGCGCTGGTGCTGGCCGATCACAAACTGCTGCACTGCGCGCAATGCGGGTAACGGCCGGTCGGCTGACGACCCAATTGCAGGTGTTCGCAGACCATGCTGCCGCCTTCCCATGAAACATCTTTTGACGTTCCTTTCGGTGGGGCTAGTCGCCAGTTCCTGTTCCGACCCGCGAGCGGGCAATCCCGATCCTGATCCCGGCACGGCAATCGCCCTGTGCTTGAACGAGAAGCTGACCGATCAGAAGTCGGAACATACCCGCATCAGGTATGTCTCGCACGATCATGGTCGGATGCGTAGCTACGTTTTCGACGTATTCTCGGGCGACTTCTACCCAGCCGAGATCGATCCGCCCGTGCCGATCACAAACATGGTGGTCGCTGCGGAGCTATCCCCTGAGTACTTTGAAGCACTCCAGGAAGATCCGCCGAAAAACCGAGAGGATTACGAGCCGCTGCGGGAGCGCTTCGAAGCGGTTGATGACCTCCGAATGTCGGACATGACCAGGCGTGGCGCACTCACTTTCTTGGAGGCTGATCTGGCCGTCATAGAAGCTCGCGCAACGAGTATCCTTCCACGGCAGCCCTATCTCGTGCGCGACGGCAAATGGGTATACAAGATCATCAGCGATGGCCCGCCCGATGAAAACCTTCGCTTGAAAGTACGGAAGATTCTCATGGGAATTGATCAGCACGCCACCTCATGCAAGCCCGGCAAAAGGGCCGGGACAAATTCTCGTGCGATGGAAGCTAAACTGGGGCCTGCCTCGTCGTTGTCTGACTAGCGTCCGCTTCCAACGCCATTGGCAGACCTGAAAACCAACTCGGCACCCCGCCCGATTGCATAAAACGCAACGAAATCGGTGATCTGTTGCACTTTCCGAAAGTTCCACATCGCTGATTGAAAATTCCGATGTTAGCAATCGCACAATATCGCTTTTGTGCGTCGCAGCAGCGCCTATCTGACAGCCATCGGTTTCACCCCAAACTTGGAGATTCTCATGGGTATCATCGGCAGCCAGATCAAACCGTTCAAAGCCAACGCCTTCCAGGCCGGCAAGGACTTTTTCGAAGTCACGCAGGACGATATCGCGGGCAAGTGGGCGGTGTTCTTCTTCTATCCCGCCGACTTCACCTTCGTCTGCCCGACCGAGCTCGAAGACCTCGGCGAGCATTACGACATGCTCCAGAAGATGGGCGTCGAAGTCTACGGCGTCTCGACCGACACGCATTTCGCGCACAAGGCCTGGCACGACACCAGCGAGCGCATCGGCAAGCTCAAGTTCGCCTTCCTCGGCGACCAGCTTCACACGCTGTCGAAGAATTTCGACGTGCTGCGTGAAGACATGGGCCTTGCGGACCGTGCGACCTTCGTCATCGATCCCGATGGCGTGATCCAGATCATGGAACAGACCTGCGAAGGCGTCGGCCGCAATGCCAACGAACTTACCCGCAAGATCAAGGCCGCGCAGTATGTGCGCAACAATCCGGGCCAGGTCTGCCCCGCGGCGTGGGAAGAAGGCAGCGACACGCTGGCTCCCTCGCTCGACCTCGTCGGCAAGATCTGATCTTTTCGATCTGAAACGATACCGCGGCCGCCGTTTCGATGGCGGCCGCGAAGCGCCCGGGCCTCGCCCGGGCTGCTGGAAGGCCCGGGGCGACCCTCCCCCCCTCCCGTCCCGGGCCTTTTGCCTTTCCCTTTTCGGCTTTCGCCAACCGCCTCAAGCCAACAGCCCAAGCCAACAGGATGTGACATGCTCGACGCCAATCTGACCCAGCAGCTGACGACCTATCTTGCCAATCTGCGCGAGCCGATCGAACTGGTCGCCTCGCTTGGCGAGGACGCGAAATCGCGCCAGACGCGCGAACTGCTCGAGGAGATCGCAGCGCTGCACGGTGATGTGAGCGCGAGCTTCGACGGCACCGACGATCGCAAGCCGAGCTTCGTGATCCGCCGCGCCAGCGATGCGACCAAATGGGTCCGCTTCGCCGGCATTCCCACCGGCCACGAATTCACCTCGCTGGTGCTGGCGCTGCTGTGGGCCGGCGGCCACCCGCCCAAGGTCGATGCCGATCTGATCGAGCAGGTGCGCGCGCTCGAGGGCGACTACAATTTCGAGATGTATTTCTCGCTCTCGTGCCACAACTGCCCCGACGTGGTGCAGGCAC
The DNA here is from genome assembly GCF_030717865.1 of Qipengyuania benthica. NCBI lineage: Bacteria > Pseudomonadati > Pseudomonadota > Alphaproteobacteria > Sphingomonadales > Erythrobacteraceae > Qipengyuania > Qipengyuania benthica. The sequence continues at coordinate 452,751 of NZ_JAVAIL010000003.1, forward strand.
TGACGCTGATGGCGCTGGAGAACCCGCGCATCACCGCCACACTGATCGAGGGCGGCACCTTCCAGGACGAGGTCGAGGAACGCGGCGTGATGGCGGTCCCTGCAACCTTCCTCAACGGGACAAGTTTCTACAACGGCAAGATGGAACTGGCCGAGATCCTCGCCAGGCTCGACAAGGGCAGCGGCGCCAAGGCGGCCGAGAAACTGTCAGCCAAGGATCCGTTCGAGGTGCTGATCGTCGGCGGCGGGCCTGCGGGCGCTTCCTCGGCGATTTACACCGCGCGCAAGGGTTTTCGCACCGGGATCGCCGCGGAGCGCTTCGGCGGCCAGTTGCACGATACGCTCGGGATCGAGAACCTGCCGGGCACGCCCTATACCGAAGGACCCAAGCTGGCCGGCCAGTTGGAAACGCATGTCGGCGAGTACGAGATCGACCTGATGAACCTCGCCACTGCCAACAAGCTGGTGCCGGCGAAGGAAAAGGGCGGCCTGCACCGGCTCGAGCTCGGCAACGGCGCCACGCTCAGCGCGCGCAGCCTGATCATCTCCACGGGCGCGCGCTGGCGCAATCTGGGCGTCCCGGGCGAGGCCGAATACCGCAACAAGGGCGTCGCCTATTGCCCGCATTGCGACGGGCCGCTGTTCAAGGGCAAGCGCATCGCGGTGATCGGCGGCGGCAATTCGGGCGTCGAGGCGGCGATCGATCTGGCCAAGATCGTCGGCCATGTGACGCTGGTCGAGTTCGACAGCAAGCTGCGCGCCGACGAGGTGCTGCAGGCGATATTGCGCAGTCTGGACAATGTCGAGATCATCACCTCGGGCCAGACCACCGAGATCACCGGCGACGGCAGCCGCGTCAACGGAATGGTGGTCAAGGATCGCAATTCGGGCGACGAGCGGAGCATCGAGCTCGCCGGCGTCTTCGTCCAGATCGGGCTGGTCCCCAACACCGAATGGCTGAAAGACAGCGGGCTCGAACTCTCCAGGCATGGCGAGATCGTGATCGACGAGGAAGGCCGCACCAATCTGCCCGGCGTGTTCGCTGCGGGCGATGTCACCACCGTGCCCTACAAGCAGATCGTGGTGGCGATGGGCGAAGGCTCCAAGGCCGGGCTCTCCGCCTTCGACTATCTGATCCGCAACGAGCCGGTGGAAGAGGTGGCGCAGGCCGCCTGACCCGATCCGGCAAACCAGGCTTCAGGCGCCGTCATCCCTTCGGATGGCGGCGCTTCTCGTATGTCAGGCTCGGCTTGCCGCACAATCGTTTCAAGCAATCAATTCGACGCATTTAATCGATTGGACGGATGATCGACGAAGGATCATTCTCGCCTTGTAGCTCGGGCAAAGCCTGAGTCGATTGATCCAATCAGAGGAGAGAGCCATGGACGCGAAGACAGGTGATATCAGCGGCGGATGCCCCTTCAACGGCGACGGCGGCGTACGCGCCCTGCTCGGTCGGACCAACCGCGACTGGTGGCCCGACGCGCTGCAGCTGGAAATCCTCTCGCGGGGCGGGACCTCGCCCGATCCCATGGGCGACGATTTCGATTATGCCGAGGCGTTCAACCTGCTCGACTACGATGCGGTCAAGCGCGACCTGACCGCGCTGATGACCGACAGCCAACCGTGGTGGCCGGCCGATTACGGGCATTACGGCCCGTTCTTCATCCGCATGGCCTGGCACGCGGCGGGCACCTATCGCACCGGCGACGGACGCGGCGGCGCCTCGAGCGGGCAGCAGCGCTTCGCCCCGCTCAACTCCTGGCCCGACAACGGCAATCTCGACAAGGCACGCCGCCTGCTGTGGCCGATCAAGCAGAAATACGGCAAGCATCTGAGCTGGGCCGATCTGTTCGTGCTGACCGGCAATGTCGCCATCGAATCGATGGGCGGCCCGGTGTTCGGCTTCGGCGGCGGCCGCAAGGATGTCTACGAGCCCGAAACGGACGTTTATTGGGGCTCCGAAGAGCAATGGGTCAATGAGGGTGTACCCACGCGCATCCTGCCGGACGAAGGCAAGGCGCTCGAATCTCCGCTGGCGGCGATCCAGATGGGCCTGATCTACGTCAATCCCGAAGGTCCGGGCGGCGATCCGCACGACGCGGAAGGCATGGCGCGCGACATGAAGGAAACCTTCGCGCGCATGGCGATGAACGACGAGGAGACCGTCGCGCTGACCGCCGGCGGCCACGCTTTCGGCAAGTGCCACGGCGCGGTTCCGCCCGACCAGCTGTCGGGCGCACCCGAAGGCGAAGGTCTGCATCTGATGGGCTTCGGCTGGGCGACCGATCCCGACCAGATCGGCGAAGGGCACATCACCACCTCGGGGCTCGAGGGCGCCTGGACCCCCAACCCCACGCAATGGGGCGGCGATTATTTCCGGCTGTTGTTCAAATACGAATACGAGCTGGTGACGAGCCCGGCGGGCGCCAAGCAGTGGCAGCCCATCGATCCGGACCCGGAGGACATGGCGCCCGATGCGCGCGATCCGTCCAAGAAGGTCCCGACCATGATGACCACCGCCGACATGGCGTTGAAGCGCGACCCGGATTACCGCAAGATCTCCGAGCGCTTCCGCGACGATCAGGCGGCGCTGGACGATGCCTTCGCCCGCGCCTGGTTCAAGCTGACCCATCGCGACATGGGCCCCAAGGCCCGCTACCTCGGCCCGGCCGTGCCCGCAGAGGATCTGATCTGGCAGGATCCGGTTCCCGCGGGCTCCACCCCTTCGGACAGCGACGTCTCGGCGTTCAAGTCCAAGGTGCTCGCCAGCGGGCTGAGCGTGGCCGAACTGGTCAAGGCGGCCTGGGCATCGGCCTCCACCTATCGTCAGAGCGATCACCGCGGCGGCGCAAACGGCGCGCGCGTCCGGCTCGCTCCGCAGAAGGACTGGAAGGTCAACGATCCCGCCGAGCTGGCGAAAGTCCTTGGCAAGCTCGACGAACTGCGCGGCTCGCTGTCGATGGCCGATGCGATCGTGCTGGCGGGTGCCGCAGCGGTCGAGAAGGCGGCGAAGGATGGCGGCTTCGAGATCAGCGTGCCGGTCACGACCGGCCGCGGCGATGCCGGTGAGGAGCATACCGATGCCGAGAGCTTCGAACCGATGGAGCCGTTTGCCGATGGCTTCCGCAACTATCTCAAGACCAAGGCACCGGTGAAGACCGAGGACCTGCTGATCGACCGGGCGAGCCTGCTCGGCCTGTCGATCCCCGAGATGACCGTGCTGGTCGGCGGGATGCGCGCGCTGGGTGCGGTGAGCACCCATGCCAAGCATGGCAATTCGATCGGCGTGCTGACCGACCGGCCCGGCACGCTCAGCAACGACTTCTTCGTCAACCTGCTGCACATGGGCACATCGTGGGAAGTGGTCGACGAGAGCGGCGACGAGGAGTTCATCGGCAGGTGCCGCCTCAAGGGCGAGGAGAAGTGGCGCGCCACGCGCACCGATCTGGTGTTCGGCTCCAATTCGCAGCTGCGGTCGGTCGCCGAAGTCTATGCCGAGAACGGCCACGAGCAGAAGTTCGTCACCGATTTCGTCAAGGCCTGGACCAAGGTTATGGACGCCGATCGCTTCGATCTGCGCTGCGCCAAATACCACCAGTGATCGGCAGGCGTTCGGGCGTCAGCCCTTTCGCTTGAGCACGATCATGAGCGCACCGTCACCCCCGTGGTGGCGGTGCGCTTTTCGTATCGCGGCGATCGCACTGCCGTGTTCGCTGGCGGCGAGCCAGTCGAGCACCTTGGCGCGGATCGCACCGCGCCGCTGGCCGCGATCCGCCGGATCGACCGGCCGCGATTTGCCCGTCACCAGCAGCACCGTGCGCGCGCCCATCGCGCGGGCCTGACCCACCCCGCTGATCAGCCGCGTATAGGCGGCATCGAGCCCGTGGCCGTGGAGATCGAGGGTGAAATCGGGCGCCACCGTGCCGGATTTGAGCTTGCGGTCCCAATGCGAGTCGAGATCGCTCCCTTGTGCAACCGTCGCCTTGGGGGGCGGGCGAACCGGGACGCGCGGCGCTTTGGATTTTGCGGGGCGCGGCGCAGGCGGCGCGGCGGCGGCGCGCTTCTCGGGCGCTGGCGCTGCGGCTGCCGGGTGCGCCGGTTCGGGCACCAGCGGCGTCACCGTCGCGGCGACGCGGTGCCAGGCCTCCGCCTCCTCGTCGGACAGTCCGCGCGGCGGCCTCATCGCCCGGTAAGACGCGCGACCGTGCCCTTGGGCAGCAGCACCAGCGCGGAGCCGCGACCGCTCATGCTCCCGGCGATCTCGCGGGCATCCGCGCCATTGCCCCAGAAGGTGTCGAAGCGATTGGCGCCCTTGATCGCGCCGCCGGTGTCCTGCGCCACCCACAGCCCATCCGCCACATCGCGATCGAGGTCGAGCCATACCGGCGCGCCCAGCGGTACGAAGCGCGGATCGACCGCCACCGAAGCCTCGCGCCGCACAGGTATCTCGAGCGCGCCAAGGGGGCCGTCCGTGTCGAGCTCGCGGAAGAAAATCCAGCTCTTGTTGAGCCGCATCAAGTCCGCGCCCGCTTCGGGATGATCGCGCAGATAGCGGACGATGCCCTGCATCGAACCGGGGTATTGGCCCGGCCCGTCGCCGAGCAGTCCGCGTTCGCGCATCACGCTGCCGATACCGACATATTCGCGCCCGTTCTGCCCGGCATAGCCGATCCGCATCCGCGATCCGTCGGGCAGCCGCAGCAGGCCCGAGCCCTGGATCTGCAGGAAGAAAAACTCGATCGGATCGGCCGCCCAGGCGATCTCGAGCCCGCGCCCGGCAAGAGCGCCCTGCTCGATCTCGGCGCGCTCGTAATAGGGGATGAAATTCCCTGCGGCATCGAGCCGGCCGAGCGGGGGCCGTCCGACCCGCTCGTTCTCGGCCATGTCGGTCGGCCAGCCGCGAACGAGATCGGGCGGCATGCGATAGACCGGAACGCTGTAGCCCGGCTGCGGGACGCGGCTGCCGAGGATTTCGGGCTCGAAATAGCCCGTCGCGAAGGCCGCGCCCTCGCGGACCCGCGCGGTCTCGAAATGGGTGTCGAAGAAACGCGCGGCATCGCCGGCGGACCAGCTAGCCGCAGCATCGCAGGCAGGACGCCAGTCGCCGGGCTGGGTCAGCCCGCTCTGGTCGGTACGGATCAGCAGCTTGGGGCAGGATTCGCGGAAACCCGCGAGCGCCGTGGCGGCATCGCTATGCCCTAGGCCGAGCGAGGCGATCGCCGGGCCGCGGGCTATTCCGGCGAGCGCAGCGCTCTCGGCGAGGGTTCCCGGCACGGCAGGAGCAGGCGGGGGGACGATGCGGGTGCAGGCTGCCAGCAGCGCCAAAGCAAGGACGACGAATGAAGAGCGGATGCGCATGCCGTTGCCAGTTCCCATCGTCCTTGCACTGGCGCGATTTTCCGCCAAGCTCATCGCCCGCAAAGCACCGATACCCCGGTACCCCGGCGCGTCGCCGCCCGAAGATCAATCCTGATCGGTCTCGTCGAGAATCCAGTTGGGCTCGGCGGAATCGACATGGCGCGAGAAGGTCCAGACATCGCGGCTTTCGACCGCATCGTCGAGCGAACCGGCAATGACCGTTTCATCGCGGTCGCGGGTCACCGCGGCGATATCGGCCACGAACAGCACCGCGACGCGGGCGACGCGCCCATCGAGCTCGGCCGATTTGATCGTGGCGTTCTCTATCCGAACCAGACGGTTGGCGAGCGTCTCGCCCGCCGCCTCGCGCGCGTCGATCGCGCTGGCGAAACTTTCGTAGACATCGTCGTCGCACAAGTCGCGCAAGGTCTCGCGATCGCCTTCCCAGAAGGCTTCGAGGATCATGCCGTAGGCACCCTTCGCGCCTTCGAGGAAGGAGACGATGTCGAAGCGCGGATCGGCACCCGCGATCGCCCGCACGCCCGCTTCGGTGCCGGCGGGCACCTCGGCCTGGCGCAATTGCACCGGGGGCTGGACGGAGCGCGCCGATTCGTCGGCGGACAAGCGGTCTTCGCCGCGTTCGATCCGGCGCGGCACGACCTCTTCCTCGTGCTCTGCCCGGCGACCGAGCATCGAATAGAGCCGCAGCCCGAGAAAGGCGGCGACGGCGGCGAGGATGACGATTTCCAGTATCACGTAACTAGCACCTGCAGTTTGGACCCGTCTGAACAAGCGGCACGAGCCCGAGATTTTCGTAACTTACCCCTGCCCTACATAGGAGGAAAACTCAAATGGACAACACGCCTGGCAGCCTCCTCTCGCCGCCCGAAGGGCCCGCTCCATCCTGAGCAGCGCAGTTGCCGCCCCCCTGAGCAGGTGCTACGCGCGCCGCCGAACCGGTGTCGGTCCAGATCAGCCTCGACACGCACCGCAGCGCAAACACTGACACGAAAGATACGCATCATGGCCGACGAAGGCGATATCCTCACCGACATCAATCCCGATCCCGCAGCCGGTTCCAACGGCGCGGACAATCAGCCCGCCGCCGGCATGATCTCGCAATATGTGAAGGATCTCTCGGTCGAGAACCCGAATGCGCCGGCCTGCTTCCAGTGGACGGACCAGCCGCAGATCGATCTGCAGTTCAACATCGGTGCGACCCCGGTCAGCGGCGAAGTGCACGAGGTCGAGCTCAAGGTGAATGTCACCGCCAAGGGCGAGAAGGGCAATTTCTACCTCGTCGAACTGAGCTACTGCGGCCTCGCGGGCCTGCGCAACCTGCCCGACGAACACGCCCACGCCTTCCTCTACGCCGAAGCGCCGCGCATTCTGTTTCCCTTCGCCCGCCGGGTGATCGCCGACGCGACCCGCGATGCCGGCTTCCCGCCGCTGATGATGGAGCCGATGGATTTCGGCGCGCTCTACCAGCAGCAGCTCGCCGCGCGGGCGCAGCAGCAACAGGGCGAAGGCCAGGAGCCCAGCCCCGTTGGCAACGCCTGAGCCTGTAACCTGACCAGGGCTCCGGCGTGAGTCTGCTCAAACACGTCGGGACGATCGGCGGGCTGACCATGGTCAGCCGCGTCGCCGGCATGGCGCGCGAGATGATCTTCAGCCGCGTGCTCGGCGCCAATGCGGTGACTGACGCGTGGTTTCAGGCCTTCATCATCCCCAACGTATTCCGTCGGCTCTTCGCCGAGGGCGCGTTCTCGGCCGCCTTCGTGCCGATGTTTTCCAAGCGCCTCCACGGCGAGGGCGGGCTGGAGTCCGCGCGCAACTTCAGCGACGATGTGCTGAGCGTGTTCCTCCCGGTGCTGATCGCGCTGACCGCCATTCTCGAACTGGCGATGCCGGGCGTGATCTGGATATTGGCGGACAAGCCGGTCGACCCGGGCGAGTTCGACATGGCGGTCGATTTCGCGCGGATCATGTTCCCCTATATCGTGCTGGTCAGCATGGTGACGCTGTTCACCGGCATGCTCAATTCGGTCTCGCGCTTCGCGCCGGGGGCAAGCTTTCCGATCATCCTCAACCTGGTGCTGATCGCGGCGCTGCTCATCGGCGAGCGGTGGATGGACGCCACCGGCGCCAGCGTCGAGCAGACCGCCTACTGGATCGCCTGGGCGGTGGCCGGAGCGGGCGTGATGCAGCTCCTCTGGCTGCTGATCTGGGTCCGGGTGGAGGGGTTCCGCCCCCGGCTGCTGTGGCCGCGGCTGACGCCCGAGGTAAAGCGGCTCGGCATCATCGCCCTGCCCGCGGCGATCGGCGGCGGCGCCTATCAGATCAACACGCTGGTCCAGCTCTACTTTCTCAACCAGCTGGAAAGCGGATCGGTCAGCTATATGAACTACGCCGACCGGCTGAACCAGCTGCCGCTGGGCATCATCGGGATCGCGCTGAGCACCGCGATCCTTCCCACGCTGTCGAAATTCGTCGGCGGCAAGAACCGCGAAGGCGCCGACCGGGTGCAATCCGACGCGATCGAGCTGGCAATGCTGCTGACCATCCCCGCGGCGGTTGCGCTCGCGATCTGCGCGACTCCCTTCGTGACGATGATCTTCCAAGGCGGGCGGTTCGATCTGGCGGATGCGGCGGTGACCGGCAACGTGCTGGCCGTGCTGGTGCTCGGACTGCCCGCCTATGTGCTGGTCAAGGTGCTGGTACCCAATTTCTACGCGCGGGCGGACACCAGGACTCCTGTGGTGGCGGCATTCATATCGCTAGGGGTTTTCGTCACGGCCTGCGTGCTGAACCTCGGCATCTCGATCGGCGGCTCGCTCGACCTTTGGCTGGCGACATTGCCGCTGCCGACTTTGGAGTTCGAGGGACTTGGCTATGGGGTTCCCGGGATTGCTCTCGCCAGCGTTGTCGGCGCATGGATCAACGTAGCCTTCCTGCTGCTCGTCCTCTCCCGGCGCGGGCACTATCGACCGCCCGGCGCGCTGGTGCTGCGGATCGCGCGCCAGTTGCTCGCAGCGGCGGCGATGGGCGCCGCGCTGTGGTTCGCGCGCGACCTGCTGACCGGCTATTTCGCCGCCGGGCTGCTCGCGCGGCTGTTCGCGCTCGCGGTGCTCGTCGCCTGCGCCGCAGTGGTCTATTTCGGAGTGGCCTTTGCCGTCGGCGCGATCGACCGGCAAAGGATCGCCACCCTCACCAAGAAGAAGGCACCCTGATATCATGCGCGTCGTTTCCGGCATCCAGCCCACCGGCAATCTCCACCTCGGCAATTACCTCGGCGCGATCCGCAACTGGGTGCGGATGCAGGACGAGATCACCGCGGATGGCGACGACCGCGCTCAATTGGCCGGAGGCGGTAGCGCACCAAAGAACCAGTGCCTGTTCTTCCTCGCCGATCTGCACGCGATTTCGCAGCCGCACGTCCCCGCCGAGCTTCACCGCGGCTCGCTCGAGATGACCGCCGCATTGGTCGCTTGCGGGATCGATCCCATGCGCTCGATCCTGTTCAACCAGGCGCAGGTCCCGCAGCATGCCGAGCTGCAATGGCTGCTCAGCGGCACCGCGCGGATGGGCTGGCTCAACCGCATGACGCAGTGGAAGGACAAGGCGGGCAAGAACCGCGAGGGGCAGTCGGTCGCGCTGTTCTCCTACCCGGTGCTGCAGGCGGCCGACGTGCTGCTCTATCAGGCCACCCATGTGCCCGTGGGAGAGGACCAGAAGCAGCACCTCGAACTGGCGCGCGACATCGCGCAGAAGTTCAACAATGATTTCGCGTCAGAAGGCGCGCCGGTCTTCACCCTGCCCGAGCCCTTCATCCCGCCGGTGGCGGCGCGGATCATGAGCCTGCGCGACGGAACCGCGAAGATGAGCAAGTCCGATCCTTCGGATCTCAGCCGCATCAACCTGTCCGACGATCCCGACACGGTGATGCGCAAGATCAAGAAGGCCAAGACCGATCCCGAGCCGCTGCCGGGCGAACTGGCGGGTCTGGCGGATCGCCCCGAAGCGCTCAACCTCGTCACCATCTACGCCGCGGTGGCCGATCGCAGCGCGGAGGATGTGCTGGGCGAATTCGCCGGTCAGGGCTTCGGCGCATTCAAGCCCGCGTTGGGCGATCTGCTGGTCGAGACGCTGCGCCCGATCTCGCGGCGTTTCACCGAGCTGCTGGAGGACCGCGAATCGCTCGACGCCATCCTCGCGACGGGCGCCGCACGCGCGCGAACGCTGGCCGGCCCGACGCTCGATTCCGTCTATCGCGCCCTGGGTCTTGTCAGAGCCTGATAGCCCCCAGCGCCACGGATTGGCTAATCCCCTGATAAGTAAGGCATTCAATCCCGGTTCAGGACCTGTGATTTACATCGTATTCCAACGCTGACAGCATGGTTCGTGGGAAACGACCGCGCGCGGCGCGATCGACTCGAAAGGAATCACCATGACCACCCGCAACCGGGGCCTGGGGCGCACCATCAAGCTGGCCTCCGTTCCCATTCTTCTCGCCAGCCTTGCCGCTTGCGCCACGCCGTTCAAGGCCGATGTCTCGCGCTTCCAGACGCAGCTTCCCGCCCCTGCGGGTGAAAGCTTCGCCGTGGTCGCGGACGATCCGGCACTGGCCGGTGGGCTCGAATTCGCGCTCTACGCCGATCGGGTCGAAGCGCAGATGCAGCGTCTGGGATATACCCAGGCCGCCTCGCCCGAGACCGCCAGCCTGCTGGTGCGCTTCGACTACGGGGTCGATAACGGCCGCGAACGTCTGCGCGCCACCGGCTTCCGCGACCCGTTCTACAACCCGTGGTACGGCTACGGGAGCCCCTTCTACCGTTCGAGCCTGCGCTACCGCTCGCCCTTCTACGGCAGCCGCTGGGGCTACGGTTTCTACGATCCGTGGTTCGGCGGCCCCGAGGTGACCAGCACCACCGTCTACACCAGCGGTATCGATCTCAAGATCGATCGCACCGCCACCGGCGAACGTCTGTTCGAGGGCAAGGCCGAAGCGGTTTCCACCTCGGATCGCCTGCAATATCTGGTGCCCAATCTGGTCGAGGCGATGTTCACCGACTTCCCCGGCAGATCCGGCGAGACGGTGCGCATCTCGATCGCTCCGGAAAACAAGCCGGTGCGTAGGGCCGACTGATCGGCATATCCGGAATCGCACATGAAGGGCGGCCCGCAGGGTCGCCCTTTTTCGTGGTGCAGGCCGCGCCGATCAACTCAGCGCGGCATGTCCGCCGGTCGACCCGAAACCGCTTGCGCCGCGCTGGGTAGCATCGAGATCCGCAACTTCGTCCCAGGCGATCCGGACCACCGGAGCGAGCACGAGCTGCGCGATACGGTCGCCGCGTTCGATCGTGAAGGCCTCCTCCCCGTGGTTGACGAGGATGATCTTGAGCTCGCCGCGATAGTCGCAATCGATCGTGCCCGGTGCGTTGGGCACGCCGATGCCGTGCTTGAGCGCGAGACCCGAGCGCGGCCGGACCTGGATTTCATATCCTTCGGGAATGGCGAGCGCGAGACCGGTGGCGACAGCATGGCGCGCGCCGGGAGCAAGCTCGACAGCTTCGGCGGCGACGACGTCCATCCCCGCCGCACCGGGCGTCGCGTAGGCGGGCAGATCGAGCCCTTCGCCATGCGGCAGGCGCTTGATCCGCACGGCGACCCGATCAGTCATCGCTGTCGTCCCGCGCCGCGCCCAGCGCATCGGCGGCGCGGCGCACCAATTCGCGCGCGACGTCCGTCTTGGACATGGGCTCGAGCGTCTCGATACCGTTCTCGGTGACGATCTCGACGCGATTGCTGTCGCCGCCCATCACCCCGCCGTCGCCGCCGTCGGTGACATCATTGGCGATGATCCAGTCCGCGCCCTTGCGCTTGCGCTTGGCCGTGGCGTTCTCGAGCAGGTTCTCGGTTTCGGCGGCAAAGCCGATCAGCAGCTTGGGGCGGTTGCGCCCCGAAGCGACGGTGGCGAGGATATCGGGATTTTCCGAGAGGATCAGCGCGGGCGGCGCCGAGCCGCGCTTTTTCATTTTCTCATTGGCCACATGGCTGCTCTTCCAGTCGGCCACCGCCGCCACCATGAACGCGATATCGGCAGGGAGAGCCTGTTTGACCCGGGCGTTCATTTCCTCCGCGCTTTCGACATCGATCCGGTCCACCCCGATCGGGGTCGGCAGATGCACCGGGCCGGCGATCAGCGTCACCCGCGCGCCGGCTCCGGCGGCCATCGCCGCGATGGCGAAACCCTGCTTGCCCGAGCTGCGGTTGGCGAGATAGCGGACCGGATCGATCCGCTCCCAGGTCGGTCCCGCGGTCACGAGCACATGCTTGCCGTAGAGCGGGCGATGATCGGGATCGGGGTCGAATTCGGGCTGCCCGTGCAGCGGATCGGCCGATTGCCCGGCCGAGGGCTGCGGCCAGGCGCCGTCATCCGCACCGGCGAAGCCGAAATCCATAGCGGCGGCGTCGATCATGGGTGCAGCGGCGGCCTTCCCCTTGCTCGCCAGCAAGGGTCCGCCGAAATCCGGCTCGCGGGCGAAATTCTCGGCTTCTGCGGTATCGAACCGTTGCTCACCCGCCATTGGAGGCTCGGGCAGCGCCTCCAGCTCCGCGTCGATTTCCTCGTGAGAACGCTTCGTCGTGCTGCGCGGGATGAGCGCCGAAAGCAGCGAGTTCCACGCGCCCTTGCTTTCGATCTCGGGTTCGGGTTCGAGCGCCTCGGCAGCCAGCTCGTTGCGCCGCCCCTCCAGTTCCGGTTCCGGTCGCGCAGCCACAGCGGCGACATCGAGGTCGAGATGCGCGGCGATAGCCTGGAAGACCGCGGGCGGCTCGGGCAGCCGCCCCGGGCCGTATTCCCCGCAGGCCATCGCCCCCTCGTCCGGCTCCATCACCTCGACCCCGGCCTGGCGCAGCCATGCGACGTTGCGCATCGTCGCCTGGTGCTGCCACATCCGCACGTTCATCGCGGGCACCGCCAGCACCGGCTTGTCGGTAGCAAGGATCAGCGTGGTCGCGAGATCGTCGGCGATGCCCGCCGCCATCTTGGCCAGCAGGCTGGCCGTTGCGGGGCAAACCACCACCAGATCGGCCTGTCGCGACAGCTGGATATGACCCATCTCGACCTCGTCCTTGAGATCGAAAAGCGAGGTGTAGACCTTGTTTTCGCTCAATGCGGCGAGCGCCATCGGGGTGACGAATTGCTGCCCGCCCTCGGTCAGCACGCAGGTGACCTCGCCCCCTGCCTTGCGGATCAGGCGGACGAGCTCGCAGGATTTGTAGGCCGCGATCCCGCCGCCGATCACCAGCAAAACGCGCGACCTGCTCATCGCGCGCGGTCGCCCACCGCCATGCCCGGTCGTTGCTCGGGCGCTGCCCGTCCTGTGCCATCCGCTGCTCTCATCGCCGCGCTTGCTAGCGCCCCGCGATGGCTAAGGCCAGCGAGTCTTGGCACGATCCGCACCCGCTTGCGCACCATCGCGCGGCGCGGTAGCTTCGATGGATAAAATCGGGGGGACCGTTCACAATGCATCTGATCCTGAGCGCTATCATCGTTCTGCTTGCCGTGATCGACGTGGTCGTCGGGTTCGGCTTTCTGGTCAACCCGGCGCAGGCCGGAGGCGAATTCGGTCTGACCGTGCTGGGCAATGCGGGCACCTCGGCGCTGCGCGCGGATTTCACCGCCTTCTTCTTCGTCGCCGCGATCTTCATGGCCTGGGGTGCATGGCGCCGGCGGGGCGAATTGCTGCTGGCGCCGCTGGCGCTGTTCGGCATCGCCTTCACCGGGCGGCTGATCAACCTGCTGGTCGAAGGCGGCTACGAGGACTGGTGGTTCCCGATGGCGGTCGAGATGGTGCATATCGTCGTACTCGCGCTGGCGATCCGCCTCTGGCCGGCCCGGCGCGGGGGTTTCTAAGCTCGGCCAAGCGCCGTGCGGGCAAGCGAGCGCGTGGCCATCGGCACGAAGGCGAGCCCCACGAACATCGCCGGGGCGACCACCGCACCCCAGTAGAAATTGTTCGCCCGCCCGGCGATCATGAAGGCGAGCGCATAGCCGAGATAGAGCAGGCAGGCGGTGCGGCCGGCATCGCTTTTCCAGCCGGCCCAGCCGAACACCATCAGCAGCACCAGCGGGCCGGCGATGAAATGCGGCAGGAAGCGCAGATTGCTCGCCAGCACGATCTTCGAGAGCCAGCCCGAGAGACCGTCCAGCGTCAGCCATGTGGGGCCGAGCGGATCCTGCGGCCCGACATAGGCCGCGACGGTCGAGAGATGGACCATCAGCAGCGCGGCATAGATCAGCGTCAGCAGGGCCCAGGCGGCGCCCTCGCGCCAGTCGCGCCGCCACAGCGCCATGGCCGCCATCAGCAGGACGAAAGGCAAGGCATGTTCGCGCAGCAACAGCGCGGCGGCGGCGACCGAAAGCGAAGCGTGCCAGCGCCCGGGGCGATGCAGCGCGAAGGCGAGCGCGATCAGCATTCCGGTCCAGAATTCGTGCAGGACGAAATAATAGCGATTGATGGTGCTCGATCCCCCCAGCACCATCAGCGTCGCGCCGATCAGGCGATAGCGCGCGCCACCGGGTTCATCGCCAAGCCGCTTCCACCAGGCGTATGCCGTCGCTCCCAGCAGCAGGATGCTGAGCCCCTGCAGGATATCCCCGCCCAGCCAGGCATGGAGAAAGGCCAGCGTCGGCAGCCGTACGGCAAGCCCCGGACGCACCGGGTAATCGCCGCGCCGCTGCTCTTCGACCGCGACGGAGTAGTAGTTTTCGCCCTTCGCGACCCGCGCGATGATGCGGTCGTAGAGCGCCAGATCGCTGTCGCGACCCTCGCCCTTCGGGGCAGCATCTTCGGCAACCAGCGCGGGGACGCTGGCGACCTCCCCGTCCATCGATGCGGTCAGCGGGGTCAGCGCCGCCAGCGCGAGCAGGACGGCGAGCACGATGAGCAAAACGATCGCGGGCCCGCGTCGCCAATGGGCGAAGCGATCCCAGCCCGGTCGCGGATGGTCTAGCCCAGCCATCCCTGCGCCATGGCCGCCCATGTCAGCGCACCGCCTGCCAGCGCCGCGACGATGAAGCCGATTGCACCGCCACGCTCCCTGCGACGGCGTCTGCGCCGCTCCCACATCAGCTCGATCTCGGGAACCGGCGGCGGTTCGGGCGCCCCGCCGCGCGCGGGATAGTGCTCCTCGATCCGGCGGATCAGCGAGGGCAGGCGCAGCAGCGTGTCGGTATCCTCGCGGATGCGCTCGGCCAGCGCGGCTTCGGGGCCGAGTTCGTCGCGGATCCATGCGCGCACGAAGGGCGCGGAGACGTCCCACATGTTGATGGCCGGGTCGAGCTGGGTGGCGATCCCCTCGACCATCACCATCGTCTTTTGCAACAGCAGCAGATGCGGCTGGGTCTGCATGTCGAAATCGCGGGTGATGGCGAACAGCCCGTCGAGCATCTGGCCGACGCTGAGCTCGCTCACCGGCTTGCCGCGCATGGGTTCGCCCACCGCGCGCAGCGCCGTGGCGAACTCATCGACCGAATGGTGCGAGGGCACATATTGCGCCTCGAAGTGAATCTCCGCGACCCGGCGGTAATTGCCCGTGGTGAGCCCGTAGAGGATCTCGGCGAGCCACTGCCGCGCGCGCCGGTCGATCCTACCCATGATCCCGAAATCGATCGCCACGATGGTCCCGTCGCCGCGCACGAACAGATTGCCCTGATGCATGTCGGCATGGAAGAAACCCCCGCTGATCGCCTGCTTCAGGAAGGCCAGCACCAGCCGCTGCGCGATGTCGGGCAGATCGTGGCCCGCGGCGATCAGCTGTTCGGTCTGGCTGATCTTGATGCCGTCGATCCACTCCATCGTCATGACCCGCCCGTTGGTGCGGTCCCAGTCGATTTCGGGCACGGTGTAGCGCTCCGTCCCGACCATGGTCTCGGCCAGTTCGGAGGCCGACGCCGCCTCGCGGCGCAGGTCGAGCTCGCGATTGGTCCAGCGCTTGAAATTGGCGATCGTGAGCCGCGGGCGCAGCCGCCTCGCCTCGGGATTGCCCAGCGCCTCGAGATGCGCGGCCGCCCATTCATAGGTGCGGATGTCGCGTTCGAACCGCTCGCGGATCCCCGGACGCAGCACCTTGACCGCCACGGTCCGGCCATCGGTGGTGACCGCGCGATGCACCTGTGCGATCGAGGCGGCGCCGACCGGCACGGGATCGATCTCGCTAAAGAGTTCGGTGAGCGGCTGAGCGAATGTCGAAGCGATTGCGGCCTCGATCTGCTCGAAGGGTACCGGCGGGAGGCTGTCCTGCAGGCTCAGCAGGTTCTTGGCCGCCTCCTCGCCGACCAGATCCGGTCGGGTCGCCAGCGTCTGTCCCAGCTTGATCGCCGCGGGGCCGATGGCGCGAAACGCCCCGGCATAATCGGGGACCCGCGACTTGACGGTGCCGATCGAAAACAGCCCGATCAGCCGTTTGACCGGCAGCGGCGCGTTCGGATCGTTGCGGATACCCCGCAGCGCCCCATGCCGCGCGGCGATGCGCGCCCATTTTCCGAGCCGCCAGAGGTGAATTGCCGGACTGGTCACGAGGTCAGGTCTTCCACCCCGAATGGATCGCGACCAGCCCGCCCATGATGGGTTCGACGCGCGTCTGGGTGAAGCCCGCCGCGCGGATCATGCGCTCGAACTCGGGCATCGGCGGAAACCGCCGGATCGATTCGACGAGGTAGCGATAGCTCTCCTCGTCGCCCGCGATGGCCTTGCCGAGCTGCGGGACGAGCTTGTGCGAATAGAGATCGTAGGCCTGTTTGAAACCCGGCCATTCGACCCTCGAGAATTCGAGGCAGAAGAACCGTCCGCCGAATTTCAGCACCCGGTGCGCCTCGGCCAGCGCGCGGTCGATATGGGTGACGTTGCGGATGCCGAAGGCGATCGTATAGGCATCGAAGATCCGCGAGGGGTAGCTCAGCACCTCGGCGTTCTGGCACGACCAGGCGAGCCCGGTCAGCCCGCGCTCGAGCGCGCGCTCCATACCGACGTCGAGCATGTCCTGATTGATATCCGCCACGGTCACCTCGGCGCCGCGTTCGGACATGCGGAAGGCGATGTCGCCGGTGCCGCCCGCCATGTCGAGAATGGCCTCGCCCGGCTGCGGCTTGACCCGCGCGACGAAGCGATCCTTCCACAGGCGGTGCATCCCGCCCGACATGGCATCGTTCATGATGTCGTATTTGGCGGCGACGTTGGAGAAAACCGCGCCCACGCGCTCGGTCTTCTCGTCGGGGGCGACGTCTTCATAGCCGAAGGAAACGGTGTCGTTCATGGCGGCGAGCCTTAGGGGCAATTGCCGGGCGGGCAAAGGGTGTTAGAGGTTGCGCCATGCCCGAACTCCCCGAAGTCGAGACTACCGTGCGCGGCTTGGCGCGCCTTCTCGATGGCGAAACCATCACCGGCGTCGTCGTCAACCGCCCCGATCTCAGACGCCCGTTTCCGCCCGGTCTGGTCCAGGCGCTGACGGGGGCGCGGGTTTCCGGTCTGTCGCGGCGCGCCAAATACGGGCTGATCCACACCGCGCGCGATCACGTGATGGTCTTTCACCTGGGCATGAGCGGACGCTGGCGGATCGATCCCGAGGAGGACCTGGCGCACGACCATCTGGTGCTGGAAACCGCTGGGCATCGCTTCGCGCTCAACGATCCGCGCCGCTTCGGCTCGGTCGATCTGCTGCTCGGGTCCGAGCTCGACAGCTGGCCCGCCTTCGCCGCGCTGGGACCCGAGCCGCTGGGCACGGAACTGACGGCCTCGTGGCTGCGCGAGCGCACGCGGGGCCGCAAGCCGGCGATCAAGCAAATGCTGCTCGACCAGCGCGTGGTGGCGGGGCTGGGCAATATCTACGTTTGCGAAGCGCTGTGGCGCGCGCGGATCGATCCGCGCAAGGCCGGCGGGCGGGTCACCGGGCCGCAACTCGAACGGCTGGTCCCGGCGATCCGCGAGGTGCTCGAGCAATCGATCCGCGACGGCGGCTCGACCTTGCGCGATTTCGCCCAGCCCGATGGCGAGCTGGGCTATTTCGCCACCCGCTTCGACGTCTATGGCCGGACGGGGGAGCCCTGTCATCGCGAAGACGGCGGAACGATCCGGCGGCTGGTCCAGGGCGGGCGCAGCACATGGTTCTGCCCGCGCTGCCAGAAGTAGCGCCCCGGTCGGCATACCGGCAACCCGCCGACGGCCAAGAAACCCCCAAGAATCGATTGACGATTCGCCGCCACCGACCTATGTCGCCCGCTTTCCGGCGGTCATGCGCCGATTTTCGCAAGATTCGACAGACTCGTCGGGCGCGCTCCATGCGGCCGCACGAGGCACGAGCCAGACAAGGACGACCATGGCCAATACGCCGCAAGCCAAGAAGCGCATCCGTCGCAACGATCGCCGCTCCGAGATCAACACCGCGCGCAAGAGCCGCATCCGCACCTTCGTGAAGCAGGTCGAGACCGCCTGCGAAGCCGGAGACAAGGAAGCGGCCACCGTGGCGCTCAAGCAGGCCCAGCCCGAACTGGCCCGCGGGGTTGCGCGCGGCGTGCTCCACAAGAACACCGCTTCGCGCAAGATGAGCCGGCTGAGCAAGCGCGTCGCCTCGCTCTAGATTCGAATCGCTCCACGCGGTCGCCAGAAGCGGCAATCGCGGGGCAGCAGACAAAATGACAGCAAGGTCGCTGCGGCAACGCGGCGACCTTTTGTTTTGGGCGCGATCCGGAGCGACTTATCCGGTCTTCAAACTGCAACCTAACTGCAATGTTTGCGCCGCGCGACTCCTTAGAAACCTGCCATTCCGGCACTTAAACTAGGTTAAAAAACCGGGAATTCAGCGAGTTGAACGGGGGCCTGCGGGCCGGGGTCGAGTCAACATCTTTATTTCGCTTTTTTTGCAGCATCCACACTTGCGACTCATCCGAAGCTGACCCTAGAAGATGGCACTGCCTGGGGCGGGACAGCCTGGGCTCCACAATTTGGAACGCATGATGGGGGTTCCCGGAACGATCGATTCCGGGAGATGGCGACGCTGTGTCTCCGTCCTCGCCAGACATGGAAACGCTTCGCCGGCAGCGCTGCTTGCCGGCCCGATTTTGGGTGACGAGACGATGGGCAAGCTGACGGAACAGGCCGGTATGAAACGCAAAGGGCGGGAGGATCTCATGGAAGACCTCGAGGCGGTCAATCTGGCTGCCGATTGGGCCGATATCAGCCAGGGCCTGCGCAAGGATCTGGGTCAGCAATTGCACAGCCAGTGGATCAAGCCGATCCAGGTCGGCGCGCTCGATCGCGACACCGGAACGCTCGATCTCTACCTGCCGACCCAGTTCTCCGCCGACTGGGTCCGCGATCGCTTCTCGGATCGCCTCTCGCTGGCGTGGAAGATCGCGCGCGGCGAAGTGCGCCAGATCGCGATCTCGGTTCATCCCGGTCGCCGCAAGGTCGCCGATCTGCAATTGCATTCCGATGGTCGCCGTCCCGCCAATGACGGCGCCGATCCCTCGATGATGGCGATTTCCGCCGACACTCTGAACGATTCCGGCTTCACCTCCAGCGTCGGGCTCGACCCTTCGTTGACCTTCGCCGCCTTCGTCACCGGCGAAGCCAATGTGCTGGCCTGCAACGCGGCGCAGCGAATGGCGGCGCCCGAGAAGCCGCAGTTCTCGCCGCTCTATCTCAAGGGCGCGACCGGCCAGGGCAAGACCCACCTGCTGCATTCGATCGGCCATTCCTTCCTCCAGGCCCATCCGCGCAGCCGGATCTTCTACTGCAGCGCCGAGCGCTTCATGGTCGAATTCGTCCAGGCGCTGAAACAGAACCAGATGATCGAGTTCAAGGGTCGGCTGCGCAGCTTCGACCTGCTGCTGGTGGACGACATCCAGTTCATCATCGGCAAGGCCAGCGCTCAGGAGGAGCTGCTCTACACGATCGATGCGCTGCTCGCCGAAGGCAAGCGGCTGGTGTTCGCAGCCGACCGCGCGCCCCAAGCGCTCGACGGGGTCGAGCCGCGCCTGCTCAGCCGGCTCTCGATGGGTCTGGTCGCCGACATCCAGGCGGCCGATATCGAACTGCGCCGCAAGATCCTGGTCAGCAAGCTGACCCGCTTCGCGCCGCTCGAGGTGCCCGACGACGTGATCGATTTCCTCGCCCGCACCATCACCCGCAACATCCGCGAGCTGGTCGGCGGATTGAACAAGCTGATCGCCTACGCCCAGCTCACCGGGCAGGAAGTCTCGCTCCAGCTCGCCGAGGAGCAGCTGACCGACATCCTCTCGGCCAACCGGCGCCGGATCACCATCGACGAGATCCAGCGCACGGTGTGCCAGTTCTACCGCATCGACCGCTCCGAAATGTCGAGCAAGCGGCGCGCCCGCGCCGTCGTCCGCCCACGCCAGGTGGCGATGTATCTCGCCAAGGTGCTGACCCCGCGCAGCTACCCCGAGATCGGCCGCAAGTTCGGCGGACGCGACCACTCCACCGTGATCCATGCGGTCCGGCTGATCGAGGATCTGCGCACCCGCGACGCCGATATGGATGGCGATGTCCGCAGCCTGCTGCGCCAGCTCGAGAGCTGACGGCGCGGGGCCGGTTGGGCCTAAAGTTCGGTAAACTTCCAGCCGGTCCGATGCTGGTGCCCACGGGTTTTCGGCGCGCTATCGACACAGGTTCCACAGCCTGCCAACGGGTTGTCCATGAGCCTGTCCCCCGCCCGTCTCGAACGTTTCGCCCGCCATATCGTCCTGCCCGAGATCGGCGGCGCGGGTCAGGTCGCGCTGGCGGGCAAGCACGTCGTGCTGATCGGCCTGGGGGGGATCGGATCGCCCGCGCTGCATTATCTTGCGGCCGCCGGGATCGGCCGGCTGACCGCGGTCGACGACGATGTCGTCGATGCCAGCAACCTCCAGCGCCAGACGCTGTTTAGCGAACGCGATATCGGCCATGGCAAGGCGGTGGCCGCCAAGCGCTGGGTCAGCGGTTTCGATCCCAAGCTCGAGATGACCATCCACGATTGCCGCGTCACCGCCGAGAATGCACCCGCGCTGTTCGAGGATGCCGATCTGGTCCTCGACGGGACCGACAATTTCGCCACGCGGCTGGCGGTGTCCGACGCCTGCGTTACCGCGGGGATCCCACTGCTCTCGGCTGCGGTCGGGCGGTTCCAGGGGCAGGTCGGCGCCTTTGCCGGGCACCGGGAGGGGCAAGCCTGCTACCGCTGCTTCGTCGGCGACGCCTTCGACGCTGAGGATTGCGACAGCTGCGCCGAGGATGGCATGCTGGGCGCGATGGCGGGCTGGACCGGCACCTTCGCCGCGCTGCATGCGGTGCGCGTCCTGCTCGACCGCATCAGCGCATTCGGCGATCCGCAATGGGGCACGGTCCATCTGCTCGACGGCATGACTCCTGCGATGCGCAGCTTCACCATCGCCAAGGATCCGGCCTGTTCCGGCTGCGGCTCAACCGCCTAGCATCTCCTCGACCCATTGCGGGACCAGCCGGGTCGCCGGACCCTGGCGGGTCTCGTCGAACCAGTGGGAGCCCTCGCTGCGTTCGAGGTTGAGCTCGAGCGTCCGCGCGCCCAGCGCGCTCGCATCCTGGACGAAACCGGCGGCGGGATAGACAGCGCCCGAGGTGCCGATCGAGACGAACAGATCCGCGTCGCGCAGCGCCGCATGGATGCGGTCCATCTCGTAGGGCATCTCGCCGAACCACACGACATCGGGTCGCAGCGCGCGGGTGTCGCAAGCCGGACAGGGCGGGTTGTCAAACAGCGTCCCGCTCCAGCGGTGGCGCGCATCGCAGGCGGTGCACCAGGCGTTGAGGTGGGTGCCGTGCATGTGCAGCACCCGCCGCGCGCCCGCGCGCTGGTGCAGATCGTCGACATTCTGCGTGACGATCAGCAGCTCGCCGCGCCATTCGCGCTCCAGCCGCGCGAGCGCATGATGCGCCGCATTGGGCTGTTTGGTGAGCACTGCGGCGCGGCGCATGTCGTAGAAGCGCTGGACCAGCTCGGGATCGCGCGCGAAGCCCTCGGGCGTGGCGACATCCTCCACCCGGTGCCGTTCCCACAGCCCGCCGCCGTCGCGAAAGGTGTCGATCCCGCTTTCGGCGGAGATTCCCGCCCCGGTCAGGACGACGATATTGCGCAAATGAGCCATGTCGCCCATGAAGCATGCGGCTAAGGGGAATTGCAATGGCACGTATCGGGATCGTCGGCAGCGAGGGCCGGATGGGCCAGGCGATCGCCGCCATCCTGCCCGAACTGGGGCACGAGCTCGCGGGCGGAGTGGACAAGGGCGGCGATGTCGCTCGGCTCGCCGATGCCAGCGACGTGCTGGTCGATTTCTCCTCTCCCGGCAGTCTCGAAGCCAATCTCCACGCCGCGATCGGCGCGGGCATCCCGCTCGTCATCGGAACCACGGGGCTCGAGGAGCGCCATCATCGCGCGATCGACGATGCGGCGCGGGCGGTTCCGATCCTGCAGACCGGCAACACTTCGCTGGGCATCACGCTGCTGTCGCATCTGGTGCAGGAGGCGGCCGCGCGGCTGGGCGAAGACTGGGATATCGAGATCGTCGAGATGCACCACCGCCACAAGGTCGATGCGCCATCGGGGACCGCGCTGCTGCTCGGCGAAGCCGCCGCGAGCGGGCGCGGGGTCGAGCTGGCGGAGTGCCGCGAAAGCGGACGAGACGGCCCCACCGGAGAACGGGCAGCGGGCGCGATTGGCTTTGCGGCCTTGCGCGGCGGGACCGTCGCCGGCGAACACAGCGTCATCATGGCGGGGACGCAGGAGCGGCTGACCTTTGCGCACAGCGCCGAAGACCGCAGCATCTTCGCCCGCGGCGCGGCCAGAGCGACGCAATGGCTGATCGGCCGCGAACCGGGCCGCTACACCATGCGCGACGTGCTCGACCTTTGACTCGCAACCAGATCTTCGAATTCTTCCGCCGCCTCGCCGAGAACGACCCCGATCCCCAGACCGAGCTGGAATACGGCAACGCCTACCAGCTGGTGGTCGCGGTGGCGCTGAGCGCGCAGGCCACCGATGTCGGAGTGAACAAGGCGACACGCGCGCTGTTCGCGAAGGTCGCGACGCCGCAACAGATGCTCGCTCTGGGCGAGGAGGGGCTGAAACAGCACATCAAGACGATCGGCCTGTTCAACTCCAAGGCGAAGAATGTGATCGCGCTTTCGCAGCTGCTGGTAGACGAATTTGGCGGCGAGGTGCCCGCCACGCGCGACGACCTTGTCCGCCTGCCCGGCGTGGGGCGCAAGACCGCCAATGTGGTGCTCAATTGCTGGTTCGGACAGGAGACCTTCGCGGTCGACACGCACATCCTGCGCGTCGGCAACCGCACCGGCCTCGCCAAGGGCAAAACGCCGGAACAGGTCGAAGCCAAGCTGGAAAAGCGCGTGCCGGGTCCGTTCAGGCTCGGCGCGCATCACTGGCTGATCCTGCACGGGCGATATGTGTGCAAGGCGCGGACGCCGGAATGCTGGCGCTGCCCGGTGGTGGACCTATGCAGTTTTCGCAAGAAGGTGCTGGAGAAGCCGAAGGGGCGGTGATGGGCGATCCTACCAGCACCGTCACTGTCATTCCCGCGAAGGCGGGAATCCAGTAGCAGCGGTGCAATGCAGCGCAAATTCGAACCTTGTGTCTACATCCTGTCATCGCGCCGCAACGGCACGCTTTACATTGGTGTCACTTCCAACCTCCTGCAACGCGTCGCTCAGCATCGCGACGGCAGGCTGGGCGGCTTCAGCAACAAACACGGCGTCAAACTGCTCGTTTGGTTCGAACCGCACGGGGATATCGAGGAAGCGATCAAGCGGGAGAAGCGGCTCAAGAAGTGGAACCGCGCATGGAAGCTGCGCTTGATCGAGGAGAGCAATCCGAGGTGGCGTGACCTCGCGGAGGATTTCGGATTTGCGCCGCTGGCCCCGCCTGGATCCCCGCCTTCGCGGGGATGACGAATGGGGCAATCAGCCTGAGCTGTTCATGAGCCGCTGCTAATGAGCAGAATTTCCCACCCATCATGCTCCCAAGGCCTACAAGCTTGTGAAATCGGCTTCCCGTCCAAAGCCGACGTCAAACATCGTCCGCCGAGATCATCTCCTCGCGGTCCAGTTCGCCCGTCATGCTCGCCACTGTCAGCGCCACCGCGGCGTCGCCGCTGACATTGGTGGTGGTGCGCATCATGTCCATGATCCGGTCCACCCCGGCGACGAAGGCGATCGTTTCCAGCGGGACGCCGACCGCGCCGAACACCAGCGCCATCATGATCAGCCCCGCGCCCGGAATGCCCGCCGCGCCGATCGCGCCGAGGGTACCGAGCAGTGCGATCAGGCCGTATTGCGCCCAGCTCAGCTCCACGCCGAAAATCTGCGCGCCGAACAGCGTGGCGAGCCCCAGATACATCGCCGTTCCGTTCATGTTGATCGTGGCACCAAGCGAGATCACGAAGGCGGCGACCGAGTTCGACACGCCCAGGTTGCGCTCCGCACAGCGCAGCGTGACCGGCAGCGTGGCGTTGGAGCTGGCGGTGGAATAGCTGACCGCCATCGCATCCACGATCCCGCGGAAGAAGTCGCGCACGGGCAGCTTGGCGAGGAATTTGACCATCGCCGAATACAGCACGAAGATGATCAGCAGGCAGCCGATGTAGTTGAGCGCCACCAGCTTCGACAGGGCGATCAGCGCATCCAGCCCCAGCGTGCCCGCGACCCATGCCATCAGCGCAAAGACGCCGAAGGGGGTGAGTTCCATCACCACCATGGTGACCTTCTGCATCACCACCGCGCCCGAATCGAAGATCTTCTGGACCGGGGTGCCCTCGCCCTCGGCCATCAGGATGCCGATCCCCAGCAGCAGCGAGAAGACGATCAGCGGCAGCACGTTGACGTCCGCCATCACCTGCACCGGGCTGGCGGGCACGATGCCCAGCAGCATCTCGCGCCAGTCGGTGGAATTGGGCTCGGGCGTCGCGCCGAGGTCGATCATCGAGGTATCGACGCCGATACCCGGCTGGATGACCGTACCCAGCAGCAGGCCGAGCCAGACCGCGATCTGTCCCGAGACGACGAACAGCAGCATCGCCCGCCAGCCGACCGCGCCCAGCTTGCGCAGATCGCCGATCGCCGCGACACCCGCCACCAGGCTGAAGAAGATCAGCGGCACCACCAGCATCTTGATGAAGGCGATGAAGATATCGCCGATGATCTTGATGCTTTCCGCGCCGGGGCCCCACAGGAAGCCGACGATGACACCCAGCACCAGCGCAGCGATCACGCGCTGCCACAGCGGAATGGCGAACCAGGTCTTCATCGATGGTGTTCCCTCAACCCGTCAGCGCCGCCCTTGCGATCGCCGCGTAGATGCGGCTTAGCGCATCGAGGTCGGCGATGGCTACAGCCTCGTCGCGCTTGTGCATCGTGGCGTTGACGAGGCCGAATTCGATCACCGGGCACACGCTGCGCAGGAAGCGCGCATCCGAGGTGCCGCCGGTGGTCGAGGGCTCGGGATCGATGCCGGTCTCCGCCTTTACCGCCGCGGCGATCGTCTGCGAGAACGCACCGGGCGGGGTGAGGAACGGTTCGCCCGAGACGATCGGAAGCGTCGTGCCGCCGTGCTTGCTCGCGATGGCGGCCACTTTCTCGGACAGCGATGCGCCCGAATGGAGATCGTTGAAGCGGATCGAGAGCCGCGCCTTGGCGGTCGCCGGAATTACATTGTGCGCCGCATTGCCGACCTCGATCTCGGTGATCTCGAGATTGGAGGCCTGGAACCAGTCGGTCCCCTCGTCGAGCACCAGCGCATCCATTTCGGCGAGCATCGCCACCAGCTTCGGGATCGGATTGTCGGCGAGATGCGGATAGGCGACGTGGCCCTGCACCCCCTCGACCTCGAGCCAGATATTGACCGAACCGCGCCGGCCGATCTTCATCATGTCGCCCAGCCGGTTCACCGAGGTGGGCTCGCCCACCAGGCACAGATCGGGCGCATGCCCCTGCTCGTGCATCCAGTCGATCAGCGCGCGGGTGCCGTGGATCGCCGGCCCCTCCTCGTCGCCGGTGATGATGAAGCTGACGGTGCCGGCCTCGACCGGGACATTGGCGACCGCATCGACCATGCAGGCGATCGCGCCCTTCATGTCCACCGCGCCGCGCCCGTAGAGCAGGTCGCCCCCGGGGCTCGGGCGGATTTCGGGCACGAAGGCCTCGCTGGTCCACCCTCCCCCCGGCGGAACCACGTCGAGATGGCCCGCAAAGGCGAAATGGCGCGATCCTTCGGGGCCGTTTCGGATGGCGAACAGGTTCTCGACCGGGCCATCGGGTTCCTCGCCCGCCACGAAGCGGACGACCTCGAATCCCAGCGGAGACAGCATGGCTTCCAATTCGTCGAACACCGCTCCGGTGGCGGGGGTGACGCTGGGGGCCGCCATCAGGCGCTTGGCGTAATCTAGCACTTGGTTCATGCTCGTGCCGCTAGCAGGAGTATCCGCGCATGCCCAAGCTCGATCTCGAGGCCATCCCCCGGACCAATGCTACCGGCTATCCGCCGCCCTTCGACGCCGAAGTCGAGGGGCGCTGGTACCGCCGCCTCGCGCCGGCGGCGGGTCTCACCCGGCTGGGCGCGAGCCATGTGGTGCTCAGACCAGGCGCCTATTCCTCGCAGCGCCACTGGCACGGCGCGCAGGACGAGCTGGTGGTGATGCTGGCGGGCGAGGCGGTGCTGATCGAGGAGGAAGGCGAGACCGCCGTGCGCGCAGGCGATGTGCTGGCGTGGGCGGCGGGCGTCCGCAACGGTCACCGGCTGCATAACCGCTCCGCGTCGGACTGCGTCTTCGTGGCGATCAGCGGCGGCGACCGGGATTCCGACTCGGGCGAATATCCCGACATCGACATGGTCTTCGATCCCGAAGGCTATGCCCGCAAGGACGGGACGCGCTACCCCGCCGAACGCGCTCCCTGAGCGCCTTCGAGGTAGCTAGTCCCCGGCGACGGGCAGCGGCCCCGGAGCGAAGGCCTCGTCCAGCAACCGCGCGATCCGCAGACCGGCCTGCACCACCCGCTGGCGCGCGACAGGGACCGCCGCGACGATGTCCTCCTGCGTCAGCGCCGTGGAATCAGGAAGCTCGTCCTCGCATGCGTTGGCGTCGAATGCGTTGGGATAGACGATGTCGCGCGCCGTCTGCCAGCTCTCGCGACCCCAATCGTCGGCATTGCCGCCGGCCAGCTGGCTGCGCTCGGCGGCGGAATAGCGCCGTGTCACCGGGGGCTCGCCGGTAATCGCGCGTTCGGCGAGCGGACCGTCCCAGATCCAGTGCAGGTTCAGTCCGGGGACGATGCCGTAATCGGCGTCGCGGTCGTTTCCGCCGCGGTCGTCGTGATCGCCCGAGTGCAGCGGCATGTGCACGTCGCCCACGAAGTGAACGAGGAAAGTCAACGCTTCGAGCCGGACGTTGGGCGGGAGGCTCTCGTCCGCGAGCAGCCGCTGGTTGCGCTCGATCTGTGCGGTGACGCAATTGCCGCCGGAGCAATTGGCCTTGGGATCGAAGGCCTCGCAGATCGGCGCGGTGCGATAGTGCCAGGCGGCGGTATAGCCCCAGCGCCAGTAGTCGCGGCGCACGCAATCGGGCCAGACCGCTGCGTCCTGCAAACTGTCGAGGTCGCATTCGGGCGTTCCCAGCCGATCCGAATAGGCCAGCAGCCGCGCGATGCCGCGCTGCGTCTCCGGGGCGATGTTCGCCTGGGCGACATCGGCGGTGACGGTGTGCGCGTAGAAGCCCCAGGCCGCAGCTATCTGCGGCGCCGCAAGCCCGAACAGCGCGAGGCCCAACGCGAACACGCGCATCATGGCTGCAGCCTTCATCCTATCGCCGGCGCCGAATCGTATTGCTCGATGACCCATTCTTCATTCTCCGAAGCCTCGATCCAGGCTTGCATCCAATCGTGTTCCCAGACCGCCTGCATATAGGCGCCGGCAAAGCCGGGAACGGCGACGCCGTAACTGATGAACCGGCTGACGACGGGGGCGTAGAACACGTCCGCCGCGCCGAAAGTGCCGAACAGGAACGGGCCTCCCGACCCGAATCGCGCACGCGCTTCGGCCCACAGGCCGAGGATGCGGACCACTTCATCCCGTGTGGTTGCCGAAGGCTGAATGCCATCGAAGCGCTTGCGGATATTCATCGGGAATTCGCTGCGCATCGTGTGATAGGAACTGTGCATCTCGGCGACCATCGCGCGCGCCATGCCGCGTGCGGTTTCGTCCTTGGGCCAGAACCGCTCGCGCCCGACCTTGTCGGCGAGATATTCGAGGATGGCGAGGCTGTCCCAGACCACCGTTTCGCCGTCCCACAGCAGGGGGACCTTGCCGCTCGATGCCTGCAGGCCGCTGTCGTCCCGCTTGAGCGATTCCCAGCCCTCGCCATAGAGCGGGACGATGATCTCCTCGAAGGCGAGTCCGGACTGCTTGGCCGCCAGCCAGGCGCGCAGCGACCAGCTCGAATAATTCTTGTTGCCGATGATCAGTTTCATGCCGGCTCCTTAGTGGCGCGCGGGCGGTAGAGATTCCCTCCGGCGCTGTCGAGGCCGAGCCGCGCGAGCGTCGATCCCGCGGTAGGCATGCACCTGCGACCCGGCTATGCACCGCGGTATGAGCCTGCGCCCCTTCCATCTCGCCTTCCCCGTCCACGATCTCGCCGCGGCGCGTGCCTTCTATGGCGAACTGCTCGGCTGCCGCGAGGGGCGCAGTTCGGACGAGTGGATCGATTTCGACTTCTACGGTCACCAGATCGTCGCCCATCTCGGCGGTGCAGCGGGCGATCGTGGGGCCAATGCGGTCGACGGCCACGATGTGCCGGTGCCGCATTTCGGCGTGGTGCTGACGATGCCGCAATGGCAGGCATTGGCCGAGCGGCTTCAGGCAGCGAAGGTGGCCTTCGCGATCGAGCCGACGATTCGTTTCAAAGGCCAGCCCGGCGAACAGGCGACGATGTTCTTCCGCGATCCGAGCGGCAATGCGCTGGAGATGAAGGCCTTTGCCGACGATTCGGCGCTGTTCGCGACCTGAAGCCTAGACCCCCGCGTCGCTGAGCACCGCGGCGCGCAGTTCGGGGATGCCCATGCCTTTTTCTGCGCTGGTGACGTGCACTTGGGGAAAGGCGGCGACGTGCTTCTTGGCCTCGGCCTCGACCCGGGCGACGGTCTTCTCAAGTTCGCTCGCCTTGATCTTGTCAGCCTTGGTCATCACCACGCGATAGCCCACCGCCGCCTCGTCGAGCATTTTCATCATCTCGCGATCGACATCCTTCAGCCCGTGGCGGCTGTCGACCAGCACCAGCGTGCGGACCAGCACCACCCGTCCGCGCAGGAAGGTGCGAACCAGCTTCTTCCACTTGTCGACCACCGCCACCGGCGCCTTGGCGAAGCCGTAGCCGGGCATATCGACCAGCCGCATCTGCGTCGGTTCGCCGACCTCGAAGAAATTGAGCTCCTGCGTCCGGCCCGGGGTGACCGAAGCGCGCGCGATCGCCTTTCGCGCGGTGAGCGCGTTGAGCAGCGAGCTCTTGCCCACGTTGGAACGCCCGCAAAAGGCGATCTCGGGAACGGTCGGATCGGGCAGGAACTTGAGCTGCGGAGCCGACAGCAGGAATTCCACCCGCTGAGAGAACATCTTCTCCGCTCGCCTGGTCAGCGCCTTGCGTTCGTCCTCTTCCATCAGCTCTTGGCCCCGGTTTTACCGGCCGCCTTTTCAGCGGCTTTCTCGGCACGCTCGGCTTCCGCCGCCGCGCGCAATTGCGGGTGCTTGGAATAGAGATACTTCTGCTGCGCCAGCGTGAGGATATTGCTCGTGTTCCAGTAGATCAGCAGGCCAGCGGCGAAGGGCGCCATCACGAACATCAGCACCCAGGGCATGATGTTGAAGATCTGGCGCTGCATCGGATCGCTGACGGGATTGAGCTGAAACGTCATCCACATCGTGAGGCCCAGCAGCACCGCCAGCACGCCGATCGACAGGAAGCCGGGCGGATCGAAGGGCAGCAGGCCGAACAGGTTGAGGATCGTCGCCGGATCGGGGGCGGAAAGATCCTCGATCCACAAGAAGGAGCGGTGGCGCATCTCGATCGCGAGATAGAGCACCTTGTAGAGCGCGAAGAAGATCGGAATCTGGATGATCAGCGGAAGGCAGCCCGCCAACGGATTGACGCCCTCGTCCTTGAACAGCTTCTGCATTTCCTGCTGCTGCTTGACCCGGTCCTCCTTGTGCTTTTCCTGCACCTCTTTCATTCGCGGCTGGATCGCCTTCATCCCCGCCATGGAGGAGAACTGCTTCTGCGCCACGGGGAACATCACCGCGCGGACCACCACGGTCAGCATGATGATCGCCACGCCGAAATTGCCGACCAGTTCGAAAAACTGACGCAGCAACCACAGGAACGGCTTTTCGAACCAGCGGAACCAGCCCCAGTCGATCGCGAGGCCGAACCGCTCAATACCGGCGTCCTCGTAAGCGTCGAGCACGGTGCTCTCCTTGGCGCCGACGAACAGCCTGTTGGTCGTGCTGATCGCGCTCCCCGCGGGCAGCGTGACCGGGTCCTGGATCACATCGGCGCGATAGAGACTGCCGCCAAGCGACCGGAAGCTGGCCTCGGCCTCCCCCGCCCCGGGAATGAGCGCGGAGAGCCAATAGATGTCGGTGAAGCCCAGCCATTCGGCCTCGCCCTCGGGCGTGGTCATGTCGCCCACCGGCAGGTCGTCATAGCCGTAGTCGTAATTGGCCGAACCGCCGAAGACGCCGATCGGGCCGGAGTGCGCGATGAAAAAATCCTCGCTCGCGGTTTCGCTGGTGCGCGCGATCAGCGCGAAGGGCTGGACCACTGCGGCCCCGCCGGAAGCATTGGCGACCCGCTGCTCGGCGGTGATCATGTATTCCGAATCGATCGAGAGCGCGATCGTATAGGTCAAGCCGTCGGCGCCGCGATGGGTAAGAACGACCGGGCTGCCGGGCGATAGCACCTCTCCATCCGCTTCCCAGACCGCATCGGCGGGGATCCGCTGGCCGTTGGCGAGAAAGCCGAATTCGGCAAAATAAGGCTGGGGCGAAGCTGCCGGTGCGAACAGGCGGACCGGCGGACTGTCGGGATCCGTGGTCTCGCGATAGTCCTTGAGGACGATGTCGTCGATTACCGCGCCGGTGAGATTGATCGAACCGGCCAGGAGCGGCGAATCGATCCGGACGCGATTGCCCGAGCCGAGCGCATTTTCGAGCGTGACTGGCGTCGCCCCCTGGACATCGGACGCCAGGCCCGCACCGCTCACACCTGGACCCGAGACCGCTCCAGCAACCGCTGCCAGTTCTGAAGGCGTGTCGGCGACCCCCTCGACGGCCGACTTGTTGGCGGGCTGCGGGTAGAGATAGCCCACGGCCGCGTCCCAACCCAGCAGGAGCAGGGCCGAGAGGACTACGGCGAACAGGAGATTGCGTTGATTGGTCAAAATCGGTCCCGTCAAAAACTTCGATTTGGGGTGCTGTATTATTTTATCAATACACCCGCGTCGCGGATGTGCTGCGGATGTTCAGGGCACCGGGTCGTGCCCGTGCCCTCCCCAAGGGTGGCAGCGCAATATACGCTTCGTCGCAAGCCATCCACCCCTGATCGCGCCGTGTTTTCCCAGCGCCTGGATGGCGTATTCGCTGCATGAAGGGGAGAAGCGGCAGGTGGGGGGCAGGATCCGGCTCGGGCCGAGCTGCCACAGCCGCGCAATCCAGATCAGCGGATGCTTCATCGCCTTGGGCCGCGCGCCGAACCCGGCGAACGACCGCGGCGGCGGTCGCCCTTGCCCGCGGCCGCGCGCGCCAGGGCGTGGTCCAGTTCGGCGGCCAGCGTCGCGAAATCGCGCTCCACCCCGCCCTCGCGGCCGATCAGCACATGATCGTGATCGGGCAGCCCCCGCTCGGGCAGCGCCGCCCACAGCAATTCACGGAAGCGGCGCTTCATGCGGTTGCGCACCACCGCGTTGCCGATCTTCTTGGTGACGGTAATGCCGTAGCGTCGGCCTTTTCCGCCATCGGAGCCGACATTGGGATGGACCAGCAGAACGAAGCCCGGCTGCGCCACACGAATCCCGCGATTCGCGGCGAGAAAATCGGCGCGCTTGGCGATGACTTGTGGGTGCCGGGACATGGGAAGGCTCACCCCCGCTGCGGGCCGGAAACGACACGGGCTCCCTCAGGGAGCCCGCATGGCCGGTCGGCCGACCGCAGCGACGCGGCCCTCAGGCCGGCCGAGCGGTAATGACGCACGCGCATGAGCGCGCGCGCAAACACATCAGGCGCAGAGCGTCTTGCGACCGCGACGACGGCGGGCGCGCAGGACCTTGCGGCCACCCGGAGTGGCCTTGCGTGCGAAGAAACCGTGGCGACGCTGGCGCACCAGGTTGGAAGGCTGGAAAGTCCGCTTCATCGGATCGTCCTTATCTAAATACGTTCAAGGGTGCGCGGCCAGAGGCACGAGGCACCAACAAAAAGGGCCGCCCGTCGAGGCGACCGCTCTTGGGAGGCGCGCATAGTGCAGCCACGCCCCTGCGTCAAGCGACGCGACACAGCTTACTGCATGCGAACCGAGAGGTAGGCGATCCGCGGCGCGCGCATTTTGGCATAGCGATCGACCCATTGCCCCATCTCGCCCGCTTCCATCCAGCGCGCGCGGTGATGCGGGACCGAATTGGTCATCGCGTAGAACGCTCGCGCCTGCTGTGGCGACATCCCCATCTCGGCATAATAGTCGAGATAGACGCGGTTTTCGGGGGCATCGAGCGAGAAGTCGTCGGCTTCGCGGCCGTATTCGTCGCGCCAGCTATGGACCGCGAATTCGGCGCCCGGATCCATGCTGCGCTCGATTCCGGCGAGGAACAGCTCGACCGCGCCCGATCGCACCGAACCATGAGAAGGAACATGGGTGCTGAGGCCAGCCTTGCGGATCATTCGTCCGAGCTGGAGATTGGCGCGATCGTCGAGCGTGCCGGGGCATTCGATCATCTCGAGTCGCGAAAGGCCCGGATTGTCCGCCAGCACCCGCGCAAACCAGCTCGGGCTCATCGCATCGGTCTCGCCGACCAGTTCGACCCGATCGCCGACCACGCGGAACGGACCGTATTGCATTGCGCCGTAGCGGGCCGCGCGGCGGTGCGACTGAACGAAGCTTTGTGTCCGGGGCTGCTGGACCGGGGCTCGCCATTGGGGAAGATCGCGCGGGGTGGCGGAATAGGTGATCGGCTGACCCTGGCTCGGGCGCGGCAAGGCGAAGCGCTGGGCCTGTTCGCGCGCCGGGCGGATCGGGGCTGCACGCATCGGCTGCGACCGGACCGGCTCGACCGGGGCCTGGCCCTGCCACGTCACCACCGGCTGCGTCGGCAGATAGATGAGCGCCAGCGACTGGGCGGCGGCGGGGGTGGCGCCGGCAAGACCGAGCGCAGCGAGCGAGAAAGTGGCGATCCGAAGCATGCCGGATGTGTGGCGCCCGCCACCTTGCGAACATCCCAAGGGCTTTGGCTAACCCGGCCTTAACCATAATGTCCGCACCAATGCGCTCGATGGCTGCCCCGCCAGCGCAGGCCACTCGACACAGGGCGAATCCCGCTTCACAAGGGAACCTTCGGCACAGCGCCACGACACGACGGCAAGCACCACGAGGGGGGACAGGCTTGGTCGCACTGGTTCGCACGGTCGCCTATCTGGGGCTCGAGGCACGCGCGATCGAAGTGCAATGCCAGGTCGCGCCCGGCCTGCCGCGCTTCAGCGTGGTGGGCCTCCCGGACAAGGCGGTGGGCGAAAGCCGCGAGAGGGTGCAGGCGGCGCTCTCCGCGATGGGGCTGGCGCTGCCGCCCAAGCGGATCACCATCAATCTTTCTCCCGCCGACCTGCCCAAGGAAGGGTCGCATTACGACCTGCCGATCGCGCTGGCGCTGCTCGCCGCGATGGGGGTGACCGATGCCGAACAGCTGATCGAGTGGGTGGCGGTGGGCGAGCTGGCGCTGGATGCGCGAATCGTCTCCTCGCCAGGCGTGCTGCTCGCGGCGATTCATGCCAGCGAGGCCGAGCTGGGGCTGATCTGCCCGCGCGCGCAGGGAGCCGAAGCGCGCTGGGCCAGCGGCGTGCCGGTGATCGCCGCGCCCGATCTCGCCAGCCTGCTCAATCACCTGAAAGGAACGCAGCGGTTGCCCGAACCAGAGCCGGGGGAGGTCGAGAAAGCTCCGCCCGGTCCCGATCTGAAGCGGGTCAAGGGGCAGGAGACCGCCAAGCGCGCGCTCGAGATCGCCGCCGCCGGAAGTCACAATCTGCTGATGGTCGGCCCGCCTGGAGCGGGAAAGTCGCTGCTTGCGTCCTGCCTGCCGGGGATATTGCCACAACTCAGTCCCGCCGAAGCGCTCGAGGTCAGCATGGTGCAATCGGTTGCGGGCACACTTCAGGAAGGCCGGATCAGTCGCCAGCGGCCGTTCCGCGCGCCGCATCACTCGGCCTCGATGGCCGCGCTCACTGGGGGCGGATTGCGGGTCAAGCCGGGCGAGGTCAGCCTCGCGCATCTGGGCGTACTGTTTCTCGACGAATTGCCCGAATTCCAGCGCCCGGTGCTCGATTCGCTGCGCCAGCCGCTCGAGACGGGCCATGTCGATGTCGCGCGCGCCAATGCGCATGTCACCTTTCCCGCGCGAGTTCAGCTCGTCGCGGCGATGAACCCGTGCCGCTGCGGCCATTTGGGCGATCCGTCGCTGGCGTGCAGCCGGGCACCCAAATGCGCGGCGGATTATCAGGCGCGGGTGTCGGGGCCGATGCTCGACCGGATCGATCTGCATGTCGAGGTGGATCCGGTCAGCGCCGCCGATCTCGCGCTGCCCCCGTCCGCCGAGGGCAGCGCCGAAGTGGCCGCTCGCGTCGCCGCCGCCCGCTTGCGGCAGACCGCCCGGTCCGAGGCGAGCGGCGCGCGCAGCAATGCCGAGCTCGACGGCGATGCGCTGGAGCAATTCGCCACCCCCGATGAGGCGGGTCAGAAGCTGTTGATGCAGGCGGCCGACGCGATGCGGCTGTCGGCGCGCTCCTATGTGCGGATGCTGCGCGTGGCGCGGACGATCGCCGACCTCGCGGGTTCGGAGACGGTCGGGCGAATCCACGTCGCCGAGGCGCTCAGCTATCGACGGCAACCGCCGCGGGCGTGACAAGAGGGGTGCTGAAGATCGCAACGACAAGCCAAGCGTCGAAGCAACTGGTCGTCTCCGGCGCGATCCTGTTTCTGCTGGGATTGCTCCAGGGGGCCGCCGTTCCGTATTTCCTCAACCCGCGCATGGCGCTGTCGGCGCATCTGACCGCGGTGCAGAGCGGCACCGCCATCATGGTTGCCGGTGCCGTCTGGGGCTGGACCCATCTGCCCGCAGGATGGGACATGATCGGGCGTCGGGCAGTGATTGCCGGCATGTACGGCTTGTGGCTCGCCCTCACATTATCGGCTGCGACCGGTGCCAGCGAGAGCCTGCCGATAGCCGGAGAAGGCTACGGCGCGGGCGAGTTCCTGGAAGCGCTCGTGAGCGCTGCAGTCGCGGGATCGAGTGTCATCATGGTCGCGGGTTGGAGCGTCCTGACGGTCGGCCTGTTGCGCAAAAAAGTGCCCTGAACAAGCGCCTGTTGCTCAGTCTGCCTCGCTCATATCGAGGTTGAGCTTGACCGGTTCGTGCTCCTGATCGCCCTCGAACTTCTTGAGGAAGTCCTCGATCGGCACCGCCTGTTCGCGGTTCACCAGCGGGACCGGCTTGGTCAGTTCGAGCGCGCGCTGTTCGTCGGGCGTCATGCGGACGTGGATGAAGGGCACCCAGACCTCGCCATATTCGGCCTTCTGATACCAGACGTCGAGAATGTCGTAGGACATCCACTGGCCATCGGGCTCCTCGAGGCGGATGCCCTCGCCGATGCGCGGCACCGCGACGGTCTTCAGGCGAAAGACCGTCTGGTGAGTCTCGTTCTGGACTTCGATCTCGATCACGTGGCGGCGCCGATTCTCAATGAGCGGAATTGCGTACACGCTGCACTGCCAGCAACGTGTTGAGAACAATTTAACGATGACGTCATGATGCTCGCGGCAGCGCCCCGGCCCGTGGAGCCGGTCGTTCAGGCCGCTTCGCGCGGGCCGGTGCCACTCACGGATTTTAGTGCAGGAGCGCTCGCGCGCTCCTCGGCCTTGCTGCCATCGGCGCGAATGCCGCGCTGCGCACGATCGA
Source organism: Qipengyuania benthica (assembly GCF_030717865.1). NCBI lineage: Bacteria > Pseudomonadati > Pseudomonadota > Alphaproteobacteria > Sphingomonadales > Erythrobacteraceae > Qipengyuania > Qipengyuania benthica. The sequence goes on from NZ_JAVAIL010000003.1 coordinate 488,410, forward strand.
TCAGCGCAAGGTCCGCCGGTCCGAGGATCCGCCCATCGTGCGACAGGATCGAGACCGGTCCGATCGGCAGACGATCGCGTTCGTCGACCAGAACCGGGTTCTCGAACACCTCGCCGCCGTACTTCTGCCCCCATTGGCGCAACGCGATCATCGCCGGGAGCAGATCGAGGCCCTTGTCGGTGAGGCGGTATTCGATCTTGCGGCGATCCTCGGCCATCGGCTTGCGCGCCAGGATGCCATGCTCGACCAGCTTGGCCAGCCGGTTGGAAAGAATGTTGCGCGCGATTCCGAGTTCGGTCAGGAACTCCTCGAAATGATGGAGGCCGTTGAAACCGGCGCGCAGGATCATGAAGCTCCAGCGTTCGCCCATCACTTCCAGCGCCTGCGGAAGCCCGCATTCGGTCAGTTCGCGCAGCGGCTCTCTGATTTCGCCCATGAAAATCCTTTCCCCGCCTTCTTCCTAGCCGGAAAACGCGCGGGTGCAAATCGATGCAGCTATCGAAGATTTAAGTTGCATCGCGAAACTTAGTTGGCTAGGCGGTGAATCGCAACCAGTTTCAAACTGCAACCCAATTGCAATAATGGAAACCCCGGTTGATATAAACGCAAGCTCGAAGGACTCTCCCATGACGCTCTCTCTCCCCCGCCTCACCAATCTCTCCGCTATCGCGCTGGGCCTCGGCTACACCGCCCTCACTTTCGGCGCGGCCCTGGCCCCGGCTCCCGCCACCGCCGCAGCCGGCCCCTATTATGTCGCCGAACTGGCTGCTCCGGCCAGCGAGAGCCGCACCGTTGCCGGCGGCGTCGCCTGGTCCTGCCAGGGCGCCACCTGCGTCGCCAACAAGGGCACCAGCCGCCCGATGCGCATGTGCCGCGAACTGCAGCGCGAAGTCGGCGAAGTGACCGCCTTCGTCACCAATGGCGAAGCGCTCGAAGCCGACAAGCTGGCGCGCTGCAACGGCTGATCCAGCCTCACCCTCCCCACCCCCTCTCCATCGGGTGGCACTGCCCCGGTCGCACCTGTCCCCACAGGCGGCCGGGGCTTTCTTTTGTCGAGCCTTCCTGCCCAGCAGGAAGAGCGATCAGGAAAGCAGGCCGCGTCGTTCGAGATCGATGCGCAGCGTGGGCGCATCGGTGAAGTGATGCACCTGCCAGCCGTAGCTCCGCGCGGCATCGATATTCGCGCGATTGTCGTCGATGAACAGCATCGCCTCGGGCGCATGCCCGAAGCGCTCGGCGGCGAGCGCGAAGATGGCCGCATCGGGTTTCACCAGCCGTTCCTTGCCCGAGACCACGATGTCGCGGAACAGATCGAACACCGACTGGGTCGGACGGAAGGCGTCCCAGAACTCGGCGCCGAAATTGGTGATCGCATAGAGCGGCATTTCGCGTCGATGGAGTTCGCGAACGATCTCGATGCTGCCCGGCACCGGGCCGGGAATGGTCTCGTTGAAACGCGCGGCATAGGCGTCGATCAGCGGTGCGTGATCCGGAAACAGCGCCTTTCTCTCGGGCAGCATATCGGTCAGCGGCCGCCCGGCATCGGTCTCGAAATGCCACTGCTCGGTCACGACTTCGGCGAGCAGGTGATCAAGGTCGGCCGGGTCCTCGACCAGCTTTTCGAACAGCGCGCGGAGCTGCCACTGGAACAGCACTCGCCCGACATCGAACACCACTGCTTCTGTCATATCCCATTACCCCAAACAGAAGCGGCCCGCGCTCCCATCTTGGGAGCCGGGCCGTTCACCTCACCAACTTCCGCGACCAACGGCCGCAGCGCAATCAGCCCTGGCGGGCCTTGAAGCGACGGTTGGTCTTGTTGATGACATAGGTCCGTCCGCGGCGACGGATCACGCGGCAGTCGCGGTGACGGTTCTTGAGCGACTTGAGGCTGTTGCGGATTTTCATGACGGGTTCCGTATGACAAATAAATACGCGCCGGAGAATGAGACTCCGACGCGCGGATTTCAAGCGCGCCGCCTAGCGACGGGGGTGAGTCGGGTCAAGCACTACCTGCCCGCCTGCGACGGGCGCATTGCCTTCGCTCGGGCCTCCTTGCGCCAGCCGGCGCTCCCAGTCCAGCGCATGCGCCACGATCGTATCGAGATCGGCATATTGCGGCACCCACGGCAGCGTCGCGCGAAGCCGCGAAGGGTCGGCGATCAGCGCCGCCGGATCGCCCGGACGGCGCGGCTGCATCACCCGCTCGATCCGCCCCCCGCCGGTCCGCTTCGCGTTCACGCGCTCCACCGCGTCCAGCACATCGAGGACCGAGAATCCACGCCCATAGCCGCAGTTCATCGTCAGCGAGCGCCCCGGACGATCAATCAGCGCCTCCAGCGCCAGCACATGCGCCGCCGCGAGATCGCTGACATGGATATAGTCGCGCACTCCGGTCCCGTCGGCCGTGTCGTAGTCGCTGCCATAGATCGCAACCTGTTCGCGCCGGCCCAGCGCCGCCTCGCAGGCCACCTTGATCAGATGCGTCGCGCCCGCGGTCGATTGCCCGACCCGTCCTTGCGGATCGGCGCCCGCGACGTTGAAATAACGCAGGGCGCAGACATCGAGCCCATGCGCCGCGCTGGCGTCGGCGAGCATCCGCTCGGTCATCAGCTTGGACCAGCCATAGGGATTGATCGGCTGGCACGGCGTGTCCTCGGTCACCGTGGACTGCTCGGGCATGCCATAGACCGCCGCAGTCGAGCTGAAGACGAAGCGCGGCACCCCGGCGCGCACAGCCGCAGCGATCAGCGCCAGGCTCTTGCCGGTATTGTTGTCGTAATAGGCCAGCGGATCGGCCACCGATTCGGGCACCACCACCGAACCGGCGAAATGCATGATGGCGCCGATGTCCTGCCGAGCGAAGATCTGCTCGAGCAAGCCGCTATCGCCGATATCGCCCTCATAGAACTTCGCCCGGTCGGGTACAGAGTAGCGAAAGCCCGTCGAGAGATCGTCGAGCACCGTCACCGGCCAGCCGGCATCGAGCAGCGCCAGCACCGCATGGCTGCCGATATAGCCAGCGCCACCGGTGACCAGCACCGATCCCTTTTCGGCTGCGTTCATGCCCGCTCCGCCATCGGCAATGGCCTTTCCTTCGTAGCGCTGTCGTAGTGTGAGAGTGCGCTCCGGCACCGCTTTGCCATCCAAACGTTAGCCAAAGACCAATATCCCTGTTCTGAATAGTACCGCACTGGAGCTGCCCATGATCCGTCGCACCCTGTCCGCCGCCGCCCTGGCGCTCTCGCTCGCCGCCTGTGCCACTGCGCCGGGCCCGGTCGAGGTCACCCGCTTCGTCGCTCCCACCGCCGGACCGCAACTCGCGCAGGGGTCGATCTTTGTCCAGAGCGCGGTCGGCGCGGACAGTCTCGAACTGGCCCCCTACAAGGCCGCGGTCGCCGCAGAGCTGGTCCGCCAGGGCTATCGCGAGGCCGGTCGCGCGGGTGCCTCGCAGATCGCCGAGGTCTATGTCGAGCGCTACCAATTGGGCCGCGACGGCGGGCGCAGTCCGGTCAGCGTCGGGGTCGGCGGCTCGACCGGCAGCTATGGTTCGGGTGTGGGTCTGGGCGTCGGCATCAATCTGGGCGGCGGTTCGCGTACCGAAGTCGGCACCGAGATGCGCGTGGTGATCCGCGACGCCGCCACTTCGCAGGTGCTGTGGGAAGGCCGCGCCGATTTCACCGCGCCGCAAAACTCTCCCCTTGCGGATCGGGTCGCCAGCGCACAGACGGTCGCCGCCGCGCTGTTCAGCGAATTCCCCGGCAACAATGGCGAAACCGTGTTAGTAGAGGTACCCGAGTGAGCGATATTAGGATCGATTCCGCTTTCGACAGCGGCAATATCGAAGTCCTGTCGGTGGAGGGCGCGAAGGCGCGGCTGGCGATCCCGGCGGACCACCAGAGCGAATTTCGGCAGTGGTTCCACTTCCGCGTCTCGGGCGCCGCGGGCCGCGAACTCGAACTCGTCATCACCGGGCTAAACACCAGCGCCTATCCCGGCGGCTGGCCCGATTACGACGCCTGCGTCTCGGAAGACCGCGAGTTCTGGGGCCGCGCACAGTCGAGCTTCGACAAGGATGCCGACGGCGGTTCGCTCACCATCCGCTACACCCCGGCGAGCGAGATCGCCTGGTTCGCCTATTTCGCGCCCTATTCGATGGAGCGGCACCACGATCTGGTCTCCGAGGCCGCGGCTTCGGAAGGGGTCGATTATCGCCATCTGGGCACTACGCTCGACGGCCAGCCGATCGACTGCCTCGAACTGGGCCGTGGCGAAAAGCAGGTCTGGCTCTACGCCCGCCAGCATCCCGGCGAAACGCAGGCCGAATGGTGGATGGAGGGCGCCCTCGAGGTGCTCACCGATCCGAGCGACCCGGTCGCGATGGTGCTGCGGCAGAAATGCCGCTTCCACATCGTCCCCAATTGCAATCCCGACGGCTCGCGCCGCGGCCATCTGCGCACGAATGCGGCGGGGACCAATCTCAACCGCGAATGGGCCGAGCCCAGCGCAGAGGCCTCGCCCGAAGTGCTCGCCATCCGCAACGCGATGGATGCGACCGGGGTCCATTTCGCGATGGACGTCCATGGCGACGAGGCGATCCCCGCGGTGTTTCTCGCCGGCTTCGAGGGCATTCCCTCGTGGAGCGACGAGCAGGGCGAGCGCTATTACCGTTATGAGCGCATTCTCGATCGCCGCACGCCCGATTTCCAGACCAAGCTCGGCTACCCCAAAACCGGATCCGGCAAGGCCAATTTGACCATCTCGACCAATCAGGTCGCAGAGCGGTTCGGCTGCACCGCGATGACGCTCGAAATGCCCTACAAGGATCTGGTCGATCTGCCCGAGCCGGCGCAGGGCTGGTCGCCCGAGCGCTGCAAGCTGCTCGCACGCGATTGCCTCGCGGCACTGGTCGAATGGCTGGACGGCGAGGAAGGCTAAGCAGCGCGGCTGAACGCGGTCGGCGGGATCAGCCCTTGAGGATGATCTCGGCGACCTCTTCCATCGTGCCGGTCACCAGCAACGGATTGCCGCCGATGATGCCGACTGCGGTCTGGCCGTTTTCGGCGGTGCGCAGCCAAGCGATGTTGGCAGCGACGACGAGATAATTGCCGCCGCGCGACTGCAGGGGGATGAATTTCATTGGCCGGGATCTCCTGTGACCCGGTTGTGCCTACCTGCGCGGCTTTTGAAACGGGGTTAACGGCGCAAAGAGAATCCTTCAGCCCCGTAGATCGGGCCGCTCAGGTCAGGCTGGCAGGCCCAAACGCGTCTGGCAGCAGCGCCGAGAGCGTGGTGCGGCGGACTTCGTGTGGCCCGACGCAAAGCACCTGCGGATCCGTCCTGCCCAATTGCGCCAGCTCGTTGAGCACCTGGCGGCAGCGGCCGCAGGGCGTGATCGGCTCGCGTCCCGGCCCGGTGACCGCCACCGCCTCGAGCCCGCCGCGCCGGCCATCGGCCATGGCGCGGGCGACCGCCACCGTTTCGGCGCACAGCGCCAGTCCGTAGCTGGCGTTCTCGACGTTGGTCCCGGTCACCACACCGCCATCGGCAAAGCGCAGCGCCGCCCCGACGGCATAATGCGAATAGGGCGCATAAGAATGCGCCGCCGCGGCGCGCGCGGCGGAGATCAGCTCTTCGTCGGCGGTGGTAGTAGTGCTGTCCTGGGTCATCGCCATGCTCCTAAGGCCGCACCACCACCCAGCGCAATGGTTGCTCGGCGGCCTCGGTCTGCAAGCCGCTATTGGCGGTCCACAACAGCCAGGGTCTTCCGCCATAGGTCGGCTCCGACCAATTGCGCGACAGCCACAGATTGCGGTCGATCCGCGCGGCCACCGCATATTCCTCCTCGAACTTTTCGGACGGCGCGAGGATGACCGGCTTTCCGGTATGCGCCTCGATCTGATTGACCAGCGTCATCACCTCGCTCTGGACTGCGGCGCGGCTGACCCGCTCAAGACAATCCTCGCCGGTGCGCTCGAGCATGATCGCGGGCGGCAGCAATTCGATATCGCGGGGTACCGTGGTGACGAAATTCGCCGATTGGCCGTCCGCCCTGCTGCAGGGGTCGAATCGGTGGACCGCGCCGATCTGCAGCCCCGCGGCGCGGGCGGCGGCGAAATTGTCCGGGAAGCGGGCGTCCTTGCCATCGGCTCCGCGGCTGGCCTCGAGATAGACGAAGCCCGCGCCCAGGCCTTTAAGCGTACCGAAATTGACGCTCCCGTCCTCCTCGCCGACCAGCGCGCCCTGATCCGCCCATCGGGCTTCGTCCGGGCGCCAGCTGCGCGATTCCCACCAGGCCCAGCCCAAGCCGATCAGCGCGATCAGCAGCACCGCTGCAAACAGCCGGAGGTACCGGCTGGTGCCACGCTTGCGGGTCCTGCGACCGGGCTTTTTGCGAAGGGGTCTGCGCGCCATGAGCTCAACCCTTGATGTGCAGGACGCAGATCAGCGTAAACAGCCGCCGCGCGGTGGCGAAGTCGGTCTCGATCTTGCCCTCGAGCCGTTCGACCAGCAGTTCGGCTGCGCCGTTGTGGATGCCGCGCCGGGCCATGTCGATCGTCTCGATCTCGGACGGCGTCGCCTTTCGGATCGCCTGGTAATAGCTGTCGCAGATGGCGAAATAGTCGCGGATCGGGCGGCGAAACCGCGCCAGGCCGAGCACCAGCTCCTCGAGCAGTTCGCCCTCCATATCGGCGATCCGCATCGCCAGCCGCCCGTCGACCACCGCCAGCGTCAGCCGAAACGGACCGCTCGCTCCGCGCTCCACCGCGCGAAGCGGCTTGAAGCTGTTTTCCTCGATCAGATCGAAGATCGCCACCCGTCGCTCCTGCTCGATATCGGCATTGCGCCAGATGATCGTCGCTTCGTCGAGATCGACATGCGCGATGCGGTAATCGCCATCGGCGGGAGCAGGAGGGGAGGAGGAATCGGGCATCTGTGGCAGCCGCTTTCGCAGATAGTGCGGTAGCGCGGCAAGGGCTTGCAGATGCATCCCCGCTATCCACAGGGCTCCACAGCCGAAGTGTGGCGCTCGCGTCTTGCCAGCGCAGGGTCCCTGCAGGCATCACGCGGTCATGCCCGAAACCGATACGCTCGCCCCCCCCGCCGATTCGCGCGTCCTCGCCGCTGCCGCCGGCCGACCGGGCACCATCGGAGCGGGCAATGCCGGCCAGAGCCTGCCCGCAAATCTGGAGGCGGAAGCCGCGTTCCTGGGCGCGGTGCTGATCGACAACAAGGTGATCGAGGAACTCTCGACCCCAATCCGGCCCGAGCATTTCTTCGAGCCAGTCCACCAGCGAGTCTACGAACGCGTGCTGCGCCTGCTCGACCGCAATTCGGTCGCCACCCCGGTGACGCTCAAGCCCTATTTCGAGCAGGACGAGGCGCTGCAATCGCTCGGCGGGGTGACCTATCTTGCCAAGCTGACCGCCGATGGTCAGGGCCTGCTCGCCTCGCGCGAACTGGCCGAGCAGATCTACGATCTGGCGCTCCTGCGCGAGCTGGTCAGCGTCGGGCGCGGGCTGGTCGAGGGCGCGCTCGACACTTCGGAAGAAGTGGCGCCGATGGACAAGATCGCGCAGGCCGAGGCGGATCTGTTCCGCGTCGCCGAGGGCGCGACCGGCAATGCCCAGGCGACCGATTTCCGCAGCGCCACGCTCGCCGCATTGAAGATGGCCGAAGCGGCGATGAATTCGGGCGGCGGGCTGTCGGGCAAGACCACCGGGCTCGAGGTGATCGACCAGAAGACCGCAGGCCTGCACAGTTCGGACCTCATCATCCTCGCCGGGCGGCCGGGCATGGGCAAGACTTCGCTCGCCACCAACATCGCCTTCAATTGCGCCGCCGAGCACATGAAATGGCAGCGCGAGGGCGGCGCCTATAATTTCGGCGCGCCGGTGGCCTTCTTCAGCCTCGAGATGAGCGCCGACCAGCTGGCGACGCGTATCCTTGCCGAACAGGCCGAGATCACCAGCGAATCGCTGCGCTCGGGCAAGATCACCCGCGACGAGTTCCAGAAGCTCTCCGCCGCCAGCCAGAAACTGGCCGACCTTCCGCTCTATATCGACGACACCCCCGCGCTCACCATCGCCGCGCTGCGCACCCGCGCGCGGCGGTTGAAGCGCCGCCACGACATCGGCATGATCGTGGTCGACTATCTCCAGCTGCTCCAGGGTTCGGGCCGCGCCAACGACAACCGAGTCAACGAAATCTCGGAGATCAGCCGCGGCTTGAAGACGCTCGCCAAGGAACTCAACCTGCCGGTGATCGCGCTGTCGCAGCTCAGCCGCGCGGTCGAGCAGCGCGAGGACAAGCGCCCGATGCTGTCGGACCTGCGCGAATCGGGCTCGATCGAGCAGGACGCCGACATGGTGTGGTTCATCTTCCGTGCGGATTACTACCACGAGGCTTCGCGCCCCGACATGCCCGGCCCCGAGACCTCCGCAGAGGCGATGGAGAAGTATCGCATCTGGGAAGAGCGCTATCTGGAACTGCGCAACCGAGCGACGCTGATCGTGGCCAAGCAGCGCCACGGTTCGACGGGCAATGTTCCGCTGCATTTCCACGCCGAGATCACCAAATTCACCAGCCCCAACAAGAAGGACTATTCGGACTGGGGCGAGGAATAGGCGCCGATCGGGCGCTAAAGTCCCAGGTTGAGCTTGCGGCTGACCGTATAGTCCAGCACCGAGACCAGCAGATAGCCGAGATTCCAGCGAATGCGGTTCCACAGCGTTGCGCGCTTTGCGTGCAATTCAGGGGTGATCCGCTCGGATGCTGCAGCCTGGGTGTCGATGAATTCGCGCATCCGCTGCGCCAGCGCGGCGTCCTCGATCCTGAGCATGATCTCCAGATTGATGAACAGGCTGCGCATGTCGAAATTGGCGCTGCCCAGATACACCGCATCGTCGAGTACCATCAGCTTGGTGTGCAGCTTGCAGGGGGTGAATTCGTAAATCTCCGCCCGCTTGCCGAGCAGATAGTGATAGAGCGAGCGCGTTGCTCCGAGCGTGGCGTTGTTGTCCGACTTGCCCGCCATCACCAGCCGCGCTTCGCCCGCCTGCGCGATCCGCCCGATGCGACGAAGCAGGCGCTTCGATGGCGAGAAATAGGCCATGAACATGTCGAGCCGGTGGCTGCGGTCAAGATCGCGCCCGACGCTGGTGGCCCAGCCCGACAGTCCCCTCGTCGGTCCGCCGACCAGCCATCGCAGCCCCTCGCCTTGCGACCAGTTCCACTCGCGCAGCGCCCGGCGGATACGTTTGAAGCTGGCTTCGTCCCCTTCGGTCCAGTTCGCGAGACGATCGAACCATTCGACCAGCCCCGCTACCGCCGAACCCTCGATGGTGATACCCAGATCGTTCCAGCCGTTCTCTTCGGGCGGCGCGAAATAATCGTCCTGGATGTTGAAGCCGCCGAACATCGCGCGGCTGCCATCGGCGATGACCATCTTCTGGTGATTGCGGATGAGATAGCGCTGGCTCCAGCGCTCTCCGAAGCACTGGTAGTTTCCTCCAGCCGCGCGGAACGGAGCGATAAAGGGTTCCGAGAGGTCGGCGCCGAAGCCATCGACGACCAGAGTGACCTCGACCCCGCGCCGGGCCGCCGCGACCAGAGCGTCGCGCAGTTCGGTCCCCACCTCGTCCTCGGCGAAGATGTAGAAGCACAGTTTGAGGGTACTCTGGGCCGAAGCGACCAGTTCGAACAGCCGCGCGCGGCGATCCGCTCCTCCGGGGTAGAAGCCCAGCGACTGACCCTCAGCCTGCCACGTAAAGGGCTCCGGATCGCTGTAGCGGGTGCTCTTTACAGCGGAATCCTTCGCGGGCGCATCATTCATCGCCCGAAGCCCTAGGCCAGCGATGCAGCCTGTGCAAATTCTTGACTCATGCGCGCCCGGAGCCTATCCGCCATTCTTTCCCGATTAAATCGAATTCTCGGAGTGCTGCATGGCGCGCGTAACCGTCGAAGATTGCGTCGACAAGATCCCCAACCGTTTCGATCTCGTCCTCCTCGCCGCCCAGCGGGCGCGCGAGATTTCGGGCGGCGCCGAAATGACCGTCGATCGCGATCGCGACAAGAACCCGGTCGTCGCGTTGCGCGAGATCGCCGAGCAGACCGTCAAGCCCAAGGAATTGATGGAAGCCGCGGTCACCAACCTGCAGAAGATCCTGCCCGACGACGACGACGAGGCCGATGAAGTCGGCTCGCTCAGCCAGTCGGCCGAAGCGCTGCGGATCACCGCTTCCGCGCCCGCGCGCTCGACCTCGATCGGTGCCGATTACGAAGGCTGATCGCTTGCGAAATTGCTGATGCCGAAGGGCCGCATCCTCACCCGGATTGCGGCCCTTTCGCTTTGTCCGCCAGTCGCGCGCGGTGGCGGAAGGGCAGCACGAGGCTCCACCACAGGCCGAGCGGTCGCCGGTCCTGATATTCGGCGAGGCCGATCGTCAGCCCATCCTGTCCCGCCTGCGCGCGGTCGCGATAGGTGCCGAACAACCTGTCCCACCCCGAAAGCATGGTGCCGAAATTGCTGTTGGTCTCGCGCTGCAGCGTCGAATGATGGATGCGGTGCATGTCGGGCGTGACGATTGCGGAGCGCGCCGACCGGTCGAGCGCGGGCGGCAGCGACAGGTTCGCGTGGACGAACACGGTCGCTGCGACGAACACCACCTCGAATACGAACACCGCCAGCGCCGCCGGGCCCAGCGCCGCGACGACCGCCATCTTGTAGAGCATCGACAGAGCGATCTCGAGGGGATGGAAACGCGCCGCCGTGGTGACGTCGAAATCGGGATCGGCGTGATGGACCTGGTGCAACCGCCACAGCAGGGGCACGCGATGCGTCGCCCAGTGCTGAAGGAACAGCGCCAGATCGAGCAGCGCCAGCACCAGCAGCAGTTCGAGCCAGAACGGCAAGGCGAACTGGTTGAACAATCCCCACCCCCTGACCTCGGCAAGCTGCGCGGTTCCGATCATCAGCAGCGGCACCGCAAGACGGACCAGCGCCGTGTCGAGCGCGAACAGGCCCAGATTGGTGATCCAGCGCCGGCTGCGGCCATGCCGCAATCGGCGGCGCGGGACCGCCAGCTCGACTGCGGCGAGCGCCACGAAAACCAGCGCCGTCGCCGCGAGGGCGATCAGCGCGAGTAGGGGCGATTGCGGGTCCATTTCCCCTAAGTGACGCCGCTGCGCTGCGGCGCAAGCCCGGCAATCGGATTGCGCCGCTCTGGCGCCGCGAGTAAAAGCCCGGTCTGGGGGGATGCTATGGACGATTTGGGCGATGCGGTCGGCACTGCGGCCGAAGGCGGGTTGATCGGCCATGCGCTGGCGTCCGAACAGCGCAAACCCGCCGGCGAGGCGCTGCTTGGCGGCCATTTCACCGAAGCCTCCTGTCTCAATTGCGACACCCCTCTGGTTGGCCCGCACTGTCACCGATGCGGCCAGCAGGCGCATCTCCATCGCACCATCGGCGCGTTCATGCACGATCTGCTCCACGGCGCGCTGCATTTCGACGGCAAGACCTGGCGCACGCTGCCCAAGCTCGCGCTCAAGCCCGGGGAACTCACCCGCCGCTATATCGACGGCGAGCGCGCCCGCTTCGTCTCACCGATGGCGCTGTTCCTGTTCTCGGTGTTCCTGATGTTCGCCGTGTTCCAGATGATCGGGCTGACCCCTCCGACCGACATCTCGAGCCGCGACGGGATCCGCGCGCAGATCGAGGATGTCCGCACGAATCTCACCGACGAGCGCGATGCGCTGCGGCGGCAGGTGGAGAGCGCACCGGCAGGTTCGCCGACGCGCGCCGCGCTGCAGAGCGAGCTCGCCGCCGTCGAGGAGCGAATCGCCGCAGTCGCGCAAACCGGCGAGGCGATGGAGAGCGCAGGTGGGCTAGCTTCGGTGTCGCACCGCAAAACCGGCTTGAGCTGGCTAGACAGGGGATTGGACAAATGGCGGAGCAATCCGGGGCTGATGCTCTACAAGCTGCAAGCCAACAGCTACAAATTCAGCTGGTTGCTGATCCCGCTTTCGGTGCCCTTCGTCTGGCTGCTGTTTCTCTGGCGACGCGGCTTTCGCGCCTACGATCACGCGATTTTCGTGACCTATTCGCTGGCGTTTATGTCGCTGCTGTTCGTGGCTCTGTCGCTGCTCAATGCTCTCGGCGTGACCGGGGGGATCGTGTTGCTCGCTGGCTCGCTGATCCCGCCGGTGCATATCTACAAGCACTTGCGCGGGACTTACGCGCTATCGCGCTTCTCGGCACTATGGCGGCTCTGCGTGCTGGTGATCTTCATCAGCGTGGTCGTGACGCTGTTTCTCCAAATCCTGCTGGTCCTGGGAGCATTCTGACCGCCTAGCCGCCTCGCCCGGTCCGCTCCTGCAGCGCGTCGATCCGCTTGGAAGCTTCTGCCTTGCTCAATTGCGGATCATAGGCGTCTGGCTCACCCGCTTCCTCGCTCAAGGTCTTGAGATAGCTCGCCTGCGCACCGGTCATCGTCTCGTCGCCGGTGGTCCAGTTCTCGGGCGCCTTCTCGGCATTGGTGACGGGATCGGACTTGGGGTGTTCGGTGGGGACGGTGCTGGTCATCGGGCAATCTCCTTTACCCGGTCAATCACGGAGTTCTTACTATGTTCCCAAGGCGTATGGGCCAAAAGAAACGGCGCGCACCGGATTAGCGGTGCGCGCCGTCCGTAGCTCGAAGAGTCGACCGACTCAGGCGCCCTGCGGCGCAGCTCCGCCTTCGCCGCCGAACTTCCGCCCGGCCTTGGGGATTGCGCTGCCGATGATCGGCTTGATCTCGACGCGGCCCTTGGGCGCATCGCTGCGATCGATGGTGCCATCCTTGATCAGCCGATCGATTTCCTCGCCGGTCAGCGTCTCGTATTCGAGCAGCGCCTGCGCCAGCAGATGGAGCTTGTCCTCCTGCTCGCTCAACACTTCGGTGGCGCGCTTGAGCCCGCCTTCGACCAGTTCCTTGATCTCGGCATCGATCAGCTTGTTGGTCTCGGACCCGCCCATGGTGCGCGCGGTCTGGCCCATCCCGAGATAGCCTTCCTGGCTTTCCTCGTATTGCAGCGGTCCGAGCTTGTCGCTCATCCCCCATTTAGTGACCATCGAGCGCGCCAGATCGGTTGCATACTGGATGTCGCCCGAGGCACCGCTGGAGACCTTGTTGTGCCCGAAGATGATCTCCTCCGCCACGCGCCCGCCCATGGCGACCGCGAGGTTGGCGTGCATCTTGTCGCGGTGGTAGGAATAGCTGTCGCGCTCGGGCAGGCGCATCACCATACCCAGCGCGCGGCCGCGCGGGATGATCGTCGCCTTGTGGATCGGGTCCGACGCGGGCTCGTTGATCGACACCAGCGCATGGCCCGCCTCGTGATAGGCGGTCATCTTCTTCTCGTCGTCGGTCATGACCATCGAACGGCGTTCGGCGCCCATCATGACCTTGTCCTTGGCGTCCTCGAACTCCTGCATGGCGACCAGACGCTTGTTGCGCCGCGCCGCCAGCAGCGCCGCCTCGTTGACGAGGTTGGCGAGATCGGCGCCCGAGAAGCCCGGGGTGCCGCGCGCGATGGTGCGGCTGTTGACGTCGGGCGCCAGCGGCACCTTCTTCATGTGGACCGCGAGGATCTTTTCGCGCCCTTCGATGTCGGGCACGGGGACCACCACCTGGCGATCGAAGCGGCCCGGGCGGAGCAGCGCGGGGTCGAGCACGTCGGGGCGGTTGGTCGCGGCGATGATGATGATGCCTTCATTGGCCTCGAAACCATCCATCTCGACCAGCAGCTGGTTGAGCGTCTGCTCGCGCTCGTCGTTGGAATTGCCCAGACCATGGCCACGGCTGCGACCCACGGCATCGATCTCGTCGATGAAGAGGATGCAGGGCGCGTTCTTCTTGGCCTGCTCGAACATGTCGCGCACACGGCTGGCGCCGACGCCGACGAACATCTCGACGAAGTCCGAACCCGAGATGGTGAAGAACGGCACGCCCGCCTCGCCCGCGATCGCGCGCGCCAGCAGCGTCTTTCCGGTACCGGGCGAGCCGACCAGCAGCGCGCCCTTCGGAATCTGTCCGCCGAGCTTGGAGAAGCGCTGCGGATCCTTGAGGAATTCGACGATCTCCTCCAGTTCCTCGCGCGCCTCGTCGATGCCCGCGACATCGGCGAAGGTGACCTTGCCCTGCTTTTCGGTGAGCATCTTGGCCTTGGATTTGCCGAAGCCCATCGCGCCGCCGGCGCCGCCGCCCTTCTGGACCTGGCGCAGCGCGAAGAAGGCGATGCCCAGAATGAGGATGAACGGAAGCGACTGGATCAGCATATAGGTGAGGACACCCATCTCTTCCTTGGCCGCGCCCGTGTAGGCGACGTTGTTCTCTTCGAGCAGCGCGGTCAGCGAGGTGTCGTTGGCCACGGGGACCGAGGAGAAGGTCTCGCCGCTGGCGAGCGTGCCGGTGATCCGGTCTTCGGAGATGCTGACATCCTGCACCGCGCCTTCGGCCACGCGGTCGCGGAATTCGGAATAGCCGAGCTCTTCGCCCGCGGGCTGCGCGCTGCCGCCGAACACGGAGACGACGACCAGCAGGGCGAGAAAAATCCCGCCCCAGACCATCAGGCTTTTCATCCAGGGATTGGGGCCGTTCTCCTGGGGGTCGCCGGGTTGGTTTTGATCGCTCATGTCACGCAAATCCTTTCGCACCTGCCAATGTAAGCGCACGGGTGTGAATGACAAGTTGCCGAAATGCGCATCGCAGCGTGCGGATCAGGCAAGGTCAGGCCATGATCCGTTCGAACAGCCAGAAGCTCCCGGTGATGCCGATCGCATAGGCGGCGAGGCGCACCGCCCGGGGCTCCACGCCGGGGGAAAACCGCTGCAACGCGCCGCGAAGCGCCAGCACCGCGGCGATGACCAGCAATTGCCCCGCCTCGACCCCCAGATTGAAGCTCACCAGCGCGGCGGGCACCTCGCCCTCGGGCAGTCCGATCTCGTGCAGCGCCCCGGCGAAGCCGAAGCCGTGGAACAGGCCGAAGGCGAAGGCCACCGCCCAGGGCAGGCGGCGCGTCAGCGTTTCGCGGGTCCCCCGCGCCAGCTCGACCGCCAGAAACACGATCGACAGCGCGATCAGCGCCTCGACCGGACGCGACGGCAGCCCGGCATAGCCTAAGGTGACCGCCGCCAGAGTCAGCGAATGGGCGATGGTGAAAGCGGTTGCCGCCTTCACCACGGTCCAGCCTCGCGCCACCAGCAGCACCAGCGCGATCACGAACAGCAGGTGGTCCCAGCCTTCGAGGATGTGTTGGACCCCGAGCCCGAAATAGCTGCGCCACACCTGCGCCGTGGCGGGGACACCGGCGATCGTCGCCTCCGGCTCGGAGGCCGTCAGGCGATAGGTCTGCACCGGGCGCCCGAGCGGGATAACGCGCAGCAGCGCATCGCCCGCCACCACCAGATCACGCGCGCCGATGCCCCGGTCGGAGACCGAGCCGTCGCAGAGCACCTCGGCCCCCGCGATCAGCGCCGCGGCGCCGCCCCGCACGACCGGCTCCGCCATCCGGCAATTGTCTGGCACTGTCGGATAGGCCAGCCGCGCGGCTGGCGAGGCAACCGGCTGTTTCCAGTCGAGCTGCCAACGCTTGTCGTCGAGCTGCGTGAAGGCAATCGCCACCGAGCGCAGTTCGTCCGCCCGGACGGTGCCGGGCCAGGCGAGCGCGAGCAACAGCGGCAAGGCCAGCAGCAGTCCCGCCAGGCGATTCGCTGTGTCCGGGATCACTCGGCGATCTCGACCCGATAGGCGTCGCGCAACACTTGGTAGGCGGCCTGGGTGCGCGCGCTCATGGTGGCGCCGCGCCAGTCGTCCTCGACCCGTTGGCGGATTTCGGCAAGCGGCGGAATCTTGCCCTGCTCGCGCGATTGCAACCGCACAAGATGCCAGCCGAAGCCCGAGGGCACGGGCCCCTGCCAATTGTCTCCGGCCTCCATCTTCTCCACCGCCGCGGTGAACTGGCGCCCGTAGCGGTCGGTCACGAGGCGCATGCTCGCCCGCTCCTGCGAGGCGGGGATCGACAGCGGTTCGCCCAGCCGCTCCCAGCCTGCATTGTCCCGCAACCGCGAAAGCGCCGATCGCGCTGCGGCTTCCTCGGCGAAATAGAGTTGGTCGAAACTGATGGTGGCACCCCTCGCGAAGCGCTCCGGGTTAGCGGCCAGCCACTCGCGCAATTCCGCTTCGCTCGGCTGCGCCGTCTCCGCCTGCGCGCTCGCCAGCGCGTCCATCTTTTTCGCCAGCCGCCGCCGCACCACCGCATCTTCGCGGTCGAGCCCGAGCCGCAGCGCCTCGCGATAGAGCACCTCGTCGCGCAGCCAGCGCTCGATCAGCCCGTCGAGTTCGGCATCGGTCGGCGGGCGCTGCATCATCGCCTCGAATTGCAGCGCCAGGCTGGCCTGCACCTCGCGATTCACCGCAATGGTGCGGCTCTCGGGGTCAGCCTCCTCGCCGCGCCAGGCGAACAGCGCGAACAGCAATGCGCCGGCGACGAGGAAGTGGAAGAGCGGATCGCGCGCCCAGCGGCGGATCACGATTCCTCCATGATGGCCGGCGCAGTCGAACGCGGCGTTCTGGGCGCGGGGCGAATCCAGATCGGCGAACTGTAGGCTCGCTCCTGCGCCACAGAGGCTTCCACCGCCTCGTCGGAGAGCTCCGTTCCGAACCGCAGGCGATCGAACAGCGGCCAGCGCGGGGTGGGGATCTCGAGCAACCGAACGTAATAGAAGGCCCGCTGACCCGCGTCGTAATCTGGATCGGTCCAGGCCGCGCGCAATTCGGGCGCGCCGATGGTGTTGGTGTAGCTCGCCTTCGCGCGGTCCACCGTATCCCCGACCGCAGGCACTTTGCCACCGACCCGCGCGCGGCGGGCCATGTCGGACCATACCACGTCGTAGACGCGCTCCCGCGCCTCTCCAGCCCCGTCCACCCAGCCCTTCACCACCTGCACCCGATCGAGATTGGCGCCGTCGGGATCCTTCAAAGCCGAGATCATCAGCACCGGCGCACGGCCGGTGGCGGCCAGTTCGCCGCCCATCGGCACGCCCCGCCGATAGCCCGCGCGCACCCAGTCGCCGCGCCAGTCGGCGGGAGTGAAATCGAAGCCGGCGAAGACGCGCAGCACCATCCGGGGGCCGGTGGTGGCATAGACCTCGCGCCGCTTGAAGGCGTCGAAGATTTCCGCCCGCGTGTTGCCCCGCGCCCAGGCCGCGGCATAGCCGCCTGCAAGGTAGTGCCAGCCGAAGCGCCCCTCGCTGGTGCCAAGGTTCTGCGGGGCCATCGCGCGCTGCGGATTGGGCTCGTTGCCGGTGTGCTTGCCGAAGAAATTGTCCTCGTCCCCGGTCGCCAGCCCGGTGTGGCTGTCGGTCGAGCCGACCAGCCCGAAAGCATAGGGATTGGCGCCGGTGCGCTGCTCGATCGACAACCCGCGCTTGAGCGCCTCGCGAACATAATTGCCGCGCTGCATCTCGGGGGTCGCGGCGGCGGTGAGCGGCAGATTGCCCAGTTCCCATCCGGCGGTGCCGAACCCGGCGAATTCGTCATTGGGCGACATGAAGGGGTGCGCCTCACTGTCGCCCTTGATCTGCGTCGCCTCGACCATTGGCTCCCAGCGCGCCCGCTTGCGCGCGTACTCCGCGGTCATCGGTCCGCCGCCGGGCATGGTCAGCTCGAACATCAACCCATTGGAGAGGTTGGAATTGTGCGGGATGGCCAGCACCTGTCCGCCGGTGGCCTTCTCATAGGCCTCCATATAGTCCCACAGCCCTTCGGCCTCGGTGTCGATGCCCGGATAGGGGACCACCTTCGCGGTCTTGGCGCTGCCGTCGCGAAACATCACCACCCGGTGGAGATTGTTGCCGTCGGGCATGAGCGTGTATTCGAACCCCGCCAGCGCGGTGAATTCGCCCGGGCGGTTGTAACGGTCGAGCATGGCGAGATGCGCGTTCCAGATCGTCCGCGTCGCCTCGCGCTGGCGCTCGGGATCCCTCAATGCGGCGGGCAGATTATCGTTGGAAGCGGCGGTGATCAGCTCGGCGATGGCACGCTGCGAGCCTTGCGGCCCCTCGTGCATCATGTCGTACCAGCGCCTCAGCGTGGGATCGCGCACCAGGATTCGCGGCGCATCGTAGAGCCGCCGCGTGGCACCAAGCGCGTCGGAATGGTCGGCGATGACGAGAAAGTCGAGCGGGCGATCGAGCTGCGCCGCAAGCCCGGTGGTGGCGGTGACCTCGCGTCCGCTGGCGAATTGCAGCGCCTCCTCCGGCCCCAGCCGGACGCCGAAGCCGAAGGCGTCGATCGAATTGTCGGTGTGGAGATGGGTATCGCCCCAATAGGGCCGGTCGGGAAATTCGGCGAGTTCGATCGCGCCGCTGCCGTCGCCGCTCTGGACCTCGCTGCTCGCGCTCGGCATCCCGCAGCCCGCCAGCACCGCTCCAAGCCCAAAGCAAGCCATCCCCGCAATTATCCTGCGCATCGCACTCTCCCCCCGACCCACCGCGAATGTGCGCAATCCGCGCGGGCGAAGTCAAGCGGCGGCTAGAATGGCAAGATGCTTCCCGAGGTGTCGGAGATGAACCAGAAATAGCCGCCCAGCCCGATCGCCAGCGCGGAAAGCGTCAACGCCACCAGCATCACCAAGCCATCGCGCACAAGGATTGCCAAGCCGAAGGCCGCGATCGGCACCATCGGTGCGCTGCTTGCGAAAGGCACCAGCTCAAGCGGCGGAACCGTGCAGCACAGCATCACCACCACGACCGCCGCGAGCTTCTGCATGCGCGGACCGGTGAACCGCTCGAGCCGCCCCTTGAACATGCGGTCGAGAAATGCGGCCACGCCTTCGAGCTTCTTCGCCGCAGCCATCAGCTTCTTGGCCCCGACCGAGCGGCGCTGGATGACTTGCGGCAGCCACACATGGTCGCGCCCGAGCAGCTGTTGCACCGCGACCAGCGCGATGATCAGCGCGAGCAGGGTAGGGACGCCGGGGACAATCCCGCCGATGGTCATCTCGATCAGCGCAGGCACCAGCAGGAACGGCCCGAAGCTGCGCTTGCCGAATTCGCGGAGCACATCGGCGACCAGGACCTCCTCGGCGCCCGAGGCCAGATCCTCCAGCGTCTCCACCGTTTCGCTGACATTGTGCGGCTCATGCGTCATGGATACGCCTCTCCGCCGCTCAACGGGCGCAAGCGCCAGATGGCCCCCGTGCCGTCAGGCCGAGGATTTGAGCAGCGCCGAACGTTCGCAGCTGCAGACCACCTCGCCGCGCTGGTTGAGCGCCTCGTGGCGGAAGGTGACGATCCCCTGCCCCGGGCGCGACTTGCTTTCCCGCAGGCCGATCACCTCGCTGCGCGCGCGCAGCGTGTCGCCGATGAACACCGGGTTGGGGGTCACCACCTTGTCGAAGCCGAGATTGGCGACCAGCGTGCCCAGCGTCGTGTCGCCGACCGACAGCCCGACCAATAGCGCGAAGGTAAAGGTGGAGTTGACCAGGATCTGCCCGAAGCCGCTCTCCTTGGCAGCCTCCACATCGAGATGCAGCGGCTGGGGATTGTGCGTCATCGTCGAGAACAGCAGATTGTCGGTCTCGGTCACGGTGCGTCGAATCTCGTGTTCGACAGAATCGCCCACGGTCCATTGGTCGAAAAACCTGCCCGCCATCAGGAACCGACCCCCATCACGGCCTTGATCTCGAGGAAGTCGTGGAACCCGAACCGGCCCCATTCGCGGCCGTTGCCGCTCTTCTTGTAGCCCCCGAAGGCGGCATTCATGTCGTAGCCGCCATTGATCGCTACGCGGCCGGCGCGGATTCGCCGCGCGAGCTTCTTGGCGGTCTCGACGTCCTCGCCGGTGATATGGCTGGCGAGACCGTATTCGGTGTCGTTGGCGATCCGCACCGCGTCGTCGTAATCCTCGTAGCCGAGGATGGTGAGCACCGGGCCGAAGATCTCCTCGCGCGCGATCGTCATGTCGTTGGTGACATCGGCGAACACCGTGGGGCGGACATAATGCCCGGTTTCCAGCCCCTCGGGCTTGCCCGGACCGCCCGCGACCAGCGTGGCGCCGTCGGCGATTCCCTGCTCGATAAGCCCTTGAATTTTATCCCATTGAGCCTTGGAAACCACCGGGCCGATGGTGGCATTGCCCTTGGGATCGCCGGGCACGACCTTCTCCGCCGCTTCCCTGGCCGCTGCCTTGGCTTCCTCCATCCGCTGGTGGGGAACCAGCATCCGGCTGGGCGCGGTGCAGGTTTGGCCCGAATTGCCCATCATCGCGGTCGTGCCGCGCGCGACCGACTGGGCGAAAACCGAATCGTCGAGCACGATATTGGGGCTCTTGCCGCCCAGCTCCTGCGCCACGCGCTTGACCGTGGGCGCGGCATTGGCGGCGATGGCGACGCCGGCGCGGGTCGATCCGGTAAAGCTGACCATGTCGATATCCGGATGGCCGCTGATCGCCTCGCCGACGCCGGGCCCGTCGCCGTTGACGAGGTTGAAGACGCCCGCGGGTACGCCCGCCGCATCCATGATCTCGGCGAAGATGACGGCATTGAACGGCGCGATTTCCGAGGGCTTGAGGATCATCGTGCAACCGGTCGCCAGCGCGGGGAAGACCTTGCAGGCGATCTGGTTGAGCGGCCAGTTCCAGGGGGTGATCATCCCGACCACGCCGATCGGCTCGTAGAGATGCAGCGTGGGGCCGTCCTGACGCTCGAACTCGAAGCTCTCCAGCACCTCGATCGCGGTCTGGCAGTGCCCGGCAAGCAGGCCGACATGCGGTCCGTTGGCGAGCGACATCGGCGCGCCCATCTCGTCGCTGATCGCGGAGGCGAGATCCTCGCGGCGCTTCCCGATCTCGGCCAGAATCGCACGGAGCAGTTCGAGCCGGGTCTCGCGGCTGGAGAACTGCCAGTCCTCGAAGGCGCGGCGCGCGGCGGCGACCGCCTTGTCGACATCGGCGGCGCTGCCGAAAGAAATGTGGCCGATCGCCTTTTCGGTGGCGGGGTTCTCGACCTCGCGGGTGTCGGCCCGGGCCGGATCGACCCATTGGCCGTCGATGTAGAATTTCGTGCAATCGCGCATGGTCATACTCCTTGGATGCCGCCCTAGCTGCCCTGCCCCCAGCGCGCCACCACCTCGGCGCCGTCCTCGGCGCTGTCGCGGATCGTGCCCGGTGTCCTCTCGAAACGCGGCGCGGGCGCGGTGTGCCAGACGCCGTCGCGTTCGACATAGGAGCCGCGCGCCTGCAGATGCGGGTGGGTGCGCGCCTCGTCGACCGGCAGAACGGGCGCAAAGCAGGCGTCGCTGCCCTCGAGCAGTTCGGTCCAGTCGGCAGCGGTCCTTGTCTTGAACAGCGCCGCGAGCCGCTCGGTGTAATCGTCCCAATTGGCAGGGTTCATCTGTCCCTGGCGCAATTCCTCGGGCGCCTCGGCCCTGTCGAGCAGCTCGGCGTAGAATTGCGGCTCGATCGCGCCGACGCTGATCTCGCGCCCGTCGGCGCATTCGTAGCAGCGGTAGAAATGCGCCGCGCCGCCGAGCATGCCCTCACCGCGCTTGGTGCTGAGATGCGGCGCGTGGCGCGCGCCGAAGAAGAAGCTCATCAGGCTGGTCGCGCCATCGACGATCGCGGCATCGACCACCTGGCCCTGCCCCGAGCGCTCGCGTTCGTAGAGCGCGGCGAGGATCCCGAGCGCGCAATAGAGCGAACCGCCGCCGAAATCGCCGACCAGGTTCTGCGGCGGGGTGGCGGTCTCGCCAGCGCGCCCGACCGCCGCCAGCGCGCCGGTGATGGCGATGTAGTTGATGTCGTGACCCGCCGCCTTGGCGAGCGGCCCCTCCTGCCCCCAGCCGGTCATCCGCGCGAAGATCAGCCGCGGATTGTCGGCCAGCAGCACCTCGGGACCCAGCCCCAGCCGCTCCATCACGCCGGGTCGGTAACCCTCGACCAGCACATCGGCATGCCGCAGCGCCTCGCGGCAGAAGGTCTGGCCCTCCTCGGTCTTGAGATCGACCGCGACGCGGTGGCGGCCGCGCTCGACCACCGGGTTGAGCACCTGCGTTCCCGCGCGCTCGATCCGCACCACCTCGGCGCCCATGTCGGCGAGCAGCATAGCGACATGCGGACCCGGGCCGATCCCGGTGAATTCGACGACCTTCAGACCCGTCAGCGGGCCGGCGGAACCGGTATCGATCATGCTTGCTCTCTCCTCTTTGCCCCTTCGCATTGCATGATGCGCCCGATCCCGCAACTGCGCCGCGAGACGACGCAAAAAGGTTGTCTTTCGCGCCGCGAAGCGGCACCGCAACCCGACATGCACTCTATCCCTGCCAATCCTGTTCGAGTTGCCGGATGAGCGAGCTGCAACGCGAATTCCGCGATGCGCTGGGGTCTTTCGCGACCGGCGTGACGATCGCCACCACGGTCGCGACCCATGGCGCGCCGGTCGGGGTCACCGCGAGCAGTTTCAATTCGGTCAGCCTCGATCCGCCGCTGGTGCTGTGGTCGCTGGCCAAGAATTCGCAGTCGCGCGAAGCCTTCTCGAACAGCGGGCATTTCGCAGTCCATGTCCTCGCCGCCTCGCAGCGCGAACTGTCGGATCGCTTCGCCCGCTCGGGCGCGGACAAGTTCGAAGGCGTCGAATGGTTGCGCGGCAAGCTGGGTTCGCCCGTTTTCCCCGAGTTCGCCGCGCGGTTCGAATGCCGGACCCGCCATGAATACGAGGGCGGCGATCATATCATTCTGGTCGGCGAAGTGGTTGAATTCGAGGCTCGCGAGGTGGCGCCGCTGCTGTTCCTCGCCGGGCGCTATGCCCGGCACCAGCCCGATTCCGATACCACTGCCGAGAGCGAGGATATCCTCAACGAAGCGCTGTCGCTCGAACGCGCGCTCGAGACGGTGGTCGAAGGCAGACTTGGCGAGGCGGAACTGGCCGAAACCCGGCGGCTGATGCAGCGGATCATCGAACTGGCGCGCGGCGCCTCTAGCTGAACGCCCTGCGCTCGGGCTTTCGCCGCGCGCGCCAGCCGCTATGCTCATCGCCAAGGAGAGAGTGGTCATGAGCGAATTCGTCGAGCCCCCGCGCACCAACAGCGCAACTCATTGCACGCCCGAGCAATATGAGGCGCTCTACCGCCGCTCGCTCGAACAGCCCGACGCCTTCTGGCTCGAACAGGCCCAGCGGCTCGACTGGTTCACCCCGCCGACGCTGGGCGGCGAATGGTCCTACGATCCGGTGTTCATCGAATGGTTCGGCGATGGCACGCTCAACCTGTGCCACAATGCGGTCGACCGCCATCTGGCGGACAAGGGCG
Source organism: Qipengyuania benthica (assembly GCF_030717865.1). Classification (NCBI taxonomy): domain Bacteria; kingdom Pseudomonadati; phylum Pseudomonadota; class Alphaproteobacteria; order Sphingomonadales; family Erythrobacteraceae; genus Qipengyuania; species Qipengyuania benthica. The sequence continues at coordinate 511,754 of NZ_JAVAIL010000003.1, forward strand.
ACAGCACCGCGCTGATCTTCGAACCCGACGATCCCTCCGGCGAGACCCGCAGCCTGACCTATCGCGAGCTGCATGGCGAGGTCGTGCGGATGGCCAATGCGCTGAAAGCGCTGGGCGTCGCCAGGGGCGACCGCGTCACGCTCTACATGCCGATGATCGTCGAGGGCGTCACCGCCATGCTCGCCTGTGCGCGGATCGGCGCGGTGCATTCGGTGGTGTTCGGCGGCTTCTCGCCCGAGGCGCTGGCGGGGCGGATCGTCGATTGCGAGAGCCGTTTCGTCATCACCGCCGATGGCGGAATGCGCGGCGGCAGACCGGTGGCGCTCAAATCCAATGTCGACGCCGCGCTGGCGCATGAGGGCGTCGCTGTCGACGGGGTGCTGGTGGTCCGCCACACCGGCGCCGAGACCGCGATGCAGGCGCCGCGCGACCGCTGGCTGCACGAACTCGCCAGCGACGCGGACTGCCTCTGCGAGGAAATGCGCGCCGAGGATCCGCTGTTCATCCTCTACACCTCGGGTTCGACGGGCAAGCCCAAGGGCGTGCTCCACACCACCGGCGGCTATGGCGTCTGGACCGCGGCCACCTTCCACTATGTCTTCGACTACCAGCCGGGCGAGGTGTTCTGGTGCACCGCCGATATCGGCTGGGTCACCGGGCACAGCTATGTGGTCTATGGCCCGCTGCTCAACGGCGCCGCGCAGGTGATCTTCGAGGGCGTCCCCAACTACCCCGACCACGGCCGGTTCTGGGATGTGGTCGACAAGCATTCGGTCGCCATCCTCTACACCGCGCCGACCGCGATCCGCGCGCTGATGCGCGAGGGCGACGCCCATGTCACCAGCCGCGACCGCTCCTCGCTGCGGCTGCTGGGCACGGTCGGCGAGCCGATCAACCCCGAGGCCTGGCGCTGGTATTTCGAAGTGGTGGGCGAAAAACGCTGCCCGGTGGTCGACACTTGGTGGCAAACCGAGACCGGCGGCGCGATGATCACCACCCTGCCCGGAGCGCACGCCATGAAGCCGGGCAGCGCGGGCAAGCCCTTCTTCGGAATCCGCCCGCAATTGCTCGATGCCGAGGGCGAGGTGCTCTCGGGCGCCGCTGCCGGCAATCTCGCGATCACCCACAGCTGGCCGGGCCAGGCGCGCACCGTTTACGGCGATCACGACCGCTTCGTGCAGACCTATTTCAGCACCTATATGGGCAGATATTTCACCGGCGACGGCTGCCGCCGCGACGAGGACGGCTATTACTGGATCACCGGACGGGTTGACGACGTGATCAACGTCTCGGGCCACCGCATGGGAACCGCCGAGATCGAGAGCGCGCTGGTGCTTCACGACAGCGTCGCCGAGGCAGCGGTGGTCGGCTGCCCGCACGACATCAAGGGCCAGGGCATCTATTGCTACGTCACGCTCTATGCGGATCGCGAAGGGTCGGACGCGCTCGCGGAGGAACTGCGCCAGCATGTCCGCAAGGAGATCGGCCCGATCGCCACGCCCGACCATATCCAGTTCACCGACGGGCTGCCCAAGACCCGCTCGGGCAAGATCATGCGCCGCATCCTGCGCAAGATCGCCGAGAACGAGTTCGGCGCCTTGGGCGACACATCGACCTTGGCCGATCCCTCGCTGGTCGAGCGGCTGGTCGAGGGACGCCGGAACCGCTGACGGGCTGATACCACCGACCACACGCCGCTTGCGCCACGCGCCCGCGCCGATAGGGTGGCGATAAGTTCGCGAACGAAACCGACCCACCAGACGCCCGGGAGAGCGCCATGAGCTACGAGACCATCACCACCACCCGCGCCGGCAATGTGCTGAAGCTGACGCTCAACCGGCCCGAGCGGCTCAACGCCTGCCCGCCGCAGATGGCCGACGAGATCTTCGACGCGCTGCGCGACCTCGACGGCGCGCGCGCCGTTCTGATGACCGGCGAGGGCCGCGCCTTCTGCTCGGGCGCGGATCTCGCCGCCAATGCGGACAAGTCGGGGACCGGGCCGATCAATGGCGGCGACCGCGCCTTCACCTCGCTCCAGCGGCACTACAACCCGATGATCCAGGCACTCGCCAGCGTTCCCGTTCCGGTAGTCTCCGCGGTGCAGGGCCCGGCAGCGGGGGTCGGCTGCTCGATCGCGCTGGCGGCGGATTTCGTGATCGCGGGCAAGAGCGGCTATTTCCTCCAGGCCTTCGTCAATATCGGGCTTGTGCCCGATGGCGGCTCAAGCTGGATGCTGCCGCGGCTGGTCGGCACCGCGCAGGCGACGCGGATGATGATGCTGGGCGAGAAGATCCACGGCGAGGAAGCCGAGCGGATCGGACTGATCTACAAATGCGTCGCGGACGAGGCGCTGACCGCGGAGGCGGAGGCGCTGGCGGAGAAGCTCGCCAACGGCCCGACGGTGGCGCTGGGGCTGATGAAGCGCAACATCCGCGCCGGGCTCGAGAGCGATTTCACCGCCACATTGCTAATGGAAGCGCAGGGCCAGCGCGAGGCGGGGATGAGCCAGGATTCGATGGAAGGCGCGATGTCCTTCCTCCAGAAGCGCAAACCAGCCTTCAAGGGCGCCTGAGCGCGCTCGCCTGGCTCGAAAGTAAGACTGAAACGGAAAGGGGCGGCACCATGGCCGCCCCTTTCTTTTGGATTTCAGATGCGCCTCAGGCGAAGGCGTCGCGCTTGATCGTGATCACCTGCGGATAGGTGAATTCCTTCAGGCCATCGATGCCGTATTCGGCGCCGATGCCCGACTGCTTGTGCCCGCCGAAGGGGGCGAAGGGAGAGAGGTGCATGAACTCGTTCACCCACACCGTGCCGGTTTCCATCCGCTCGGCGACTGCGACGCCCTGCTCGGCATCCGCGGTCCAGACCGCGCCCGCGAGCCCGTATTCCGAGGCATTCGCGCGCTCGATCGCCTCGTCGACGCTGGCGAATTTCATCAGCGGCATGACCGGGCCGAACTGCTCCTCGGCGACGATCCGCGCATCCTCGGGCGGATTGTCGAGGATGGTGATCGGCACGTAATATCCCGTCCCCGAAGGATCGACATCGCCCCCGGTGAGGAACTGATAGCCCTGGTCCTTGGCGTCTTGGATCAGCTCGCAGACGCGCTCGAATTGCTTCTTGTTCTGGATCGGGCCGACCCCGGTGCCCTGCTGCGCGCCGTCTCCGACCTTCACCGTCTTGGCATAGGCGGCGATCGCCTTGGACAGATCGTCGTAGATGTCCTCGTGGATGTAGATCCGCTTGGCGGCGATGCAGACCTGCCCGGCGTTGGAGAAGCTCGACCAGAACAGCTGCTCGGCGACCTTCTCGACATCGGCATCTGCGAGCACGATCGAGGCGTCGTTGCCGCCCAGCTCGAGCGTGATGCGCTTCAAGTCCTTGCTGGCGCCTTCCATGATCTTCTTGCCGGTCGCGGTCGAGCCGGTGAAGGTGATCTTGTCGATGCCCGGGTGGCTCGTGATCATCGGGCCCAGTTCGTCGGGGCCGGTGATGATGTTCACCGTGCCCGCAGGCACGACGTCCTTGATCAGCTCGGCGATCCGCAGCGTGGTCAGCGGGGTGAAGGGCGAGGGCTTCAGCACGATGGTGCAGCCCGCGACCAGCGCCGGCACGATCTTCTGGATCGCCATCATGATCGGGAAGTTCCACGGCACGATCCCGCCGACCACGCCCACCGGCACGCGGCGGGTGCGCGACAAGCGGGTGTCGTCGTCCTGGTTGATCACGTCCTCGAGCCGCAGCGTGGATTGCGCGGCGGCGAGCCCCGCCGCCCCGTAGATCTCCTGCTGCGCCTGGTTGTGCGGCTTGCCCTGCTCGCTGGTGAGCAGGCGGAACAGCTCGTCGGCGTTCTCCTTGATCGTTGCGGCGATTCCCTGGACCACCTTCTGGCGCTCTTCGGGCGTGGTCTTCTTCCAGCTCTGGAAAGCACGGCGCGCGGCGGCGACCGCGCGGTCGAGCTCGTCCTGGCCCGCAGAAGGAACCTGGCCGACGACTTCCTCGGTGGCGGGGTTGATGACATCCATCGTCCCCGCGGTGGTGACGAGCTCGCCGTCGATCAGATTGGAATAGGTCTTGGTCATCTCTCTCTCCCGTATGTGTCAGCGGATCCCTTTGTGCGTTCCCGCATAAGCTGGGCCTAAGCTGGGAACGCGAATCTCGGTTGCAATATGAGACTAGGCCTTCGTGCGGGCGAGCGCCAGCGGGCATCGCCGGGGCGGGCGTGGCACCCGCCCGGCCGCAGGGTCAGCCGTTTTCGCGCGGGGTCAGCAGCCCGCGCCCGATCACCTGCGCCTGGATTTCCGCCGCGCCCTCGAAGATGTTGAGGATGCGCGCATCGCACAGCACCCGGCTCACCTCGTATTCGAGCGCATAGCCATTGCCGCCGTGGATCTGCACCGCATTGTCGGCATTGGCCCAGGCGACCCGCGCCGCGAGCAGCTTGGCCATGCCCGCCTCGATGTCGCAGCGTTCGCCCTTGTCCTTGTGGCGCGCCGCGGAATAAGTGAGCTCGCGCGCCATCAATTGCTCCACTGCCATCAGCACCAGCTTGTCCGCCACGCGCGGGAAGGCGAGCAGCGGCTTGCCGAACTGGCGCCGCTCGCCGGCATAGCGCAGCGCGAGATCGAAGGCGTGCCAGCCGACCCCGATGGCCCGTGCCGCGGTCTGGATCCGCGCGCCCTCGAAGGTGCGCATCAATTGCTTGAACCCCTGCCCCTCGGCGCCGCCGAGCAGCGCATCGCCGGGTACCGCGAAACCGTCGAAGCCGAGCGTGTATTCCTTCATCCCGCGGTAGCCGAGCACCGCGATCTCGTCGCCCGCGAGCCCCTCGTCGGGGAAGGGATCGGCCGCGCCGCCGCGGCTCTTTTCGGCGAGCAGCATCGACAGCCCGCCATAGCCCGGCGTGCCCGCGTCGGTGCGGCACAGCAGCGTCATCAGATCGGCACGCGCGGCGTGGGTGATCCAGGTCTTGGAGCCATGGACCCGCCAGTCGCCCGCCTCGTCCCTGACTGCGCGGGTGCGGACCGAGGCGAGGTCGGAACCGGTATCGGGCTCGGTAAAGACCGCGGTGGGCAGGATCGAGCCATCCGCTAGGCGCGGCAGGTAATGCGCCTTCTGCGCCTCGGTGCCGTTCTCGCCGATCAGCTCGCTGGCGATCTCGGAGCGGGTGCCCAGCGATCCTGCGCAGATCCAGCCGCGCGAGAGTTCTTCCGAGACCAGGCACATCGCCAGCTTCCCCAGACCCAGCCCGCCATAGCGCTCGTCGATGCAGACCCCGAACACGCCCAGCCGCGCCATCTCGTCGACCAGCTCGATCGGGATCAGCGCATCGGCGAGATGCCAGCCTTGCGCATGCGGGGCGATCCGAGCGGCGGTGAAGGCGCGGAACTGGCCGCGGATCATGTCGAGCGTCTCGTCGTCGAAGCCTTCGTCGGGTACGCGCCCCTCGGCAAGGTGGCTTGCCAGCGCGGCGCGGCTGTCGGCGGTGCTGCCCTCGTCGAGGAAGCGCCGAACCGCGGGGTCCGCGGCAAGGCTGCGCGCCGGCTCGGCGGCGCCCAGTTCGGCGGGGCGGATAAATTCGCTCTGGCTCATCGGCAGCGCGCTGGTGAGCTGGTGGCAATACTCACCGAAACCGATCGCCAGCGCCAGCTTTTCGACCTCGCCGAAGCGGCCCGCGGCCTCGACCCGCGCCGCCCAGTCGGCGACCGCCTCCAGCGCGGCGACTGTGGTGCCGATCCAGGCGAAGCCATGGACGCGGCGCTGCTCGCGCTCGATCAGCGAGGGGTCGGGCTTTCCGCCGGGAGCGACCAGAGCGGCGGTCGCCGCGCGCACCGCGTCGCGATAGAGGCGCGCGGCGGCGCAGGCCCGGCGGGCCGTTTCGATCCAGTCGTTCATAGAAATCCACCCATCCCGGCGTGACGCCTTTTGCGGCAAGAAACCCGCAATCGCGGCAAATTGCAATCGCCGAACCGGGATCTTGCAAACCGGGCGGCGAAACAAAGTGCCGCGCAGCCGCCTGATAGAATTCCTCTGTTTCGCCGCGGCGACCGCGGCACCTAAAGAATGGGCCGATCATGACCCGCCTCCTCACCCATCTCGAACGGCTCGAAGCCGAGAGCATCCACATCATGCGCGAAGTCGCCGCCGAGGCGGAAAAGCCGGTGATGCTCTATTCGGTCGGCAAGGACAGCGCGGTGATGCTGCATCTGGCGCGCAAGGCCTTCTATCCCGCGCCGCCGCCCTTCCCGCTGCTTCACGTCGACACCACCTGGAAGTTCAAGGCCATGTACGCGCTGCGCGAGAAGGCTGCGCGCGAGGCGGGGATGGAACTGCTGGTCCATCGCAACCCCGAAGCGATCGAGCGCGGGATCAACCCCTTCGATCACGGATCGCTGCACACCGATATGTGGAAGACCGAGGGGCTCAAGCAGGCGCTCGACGAGCACGGTTTCGACGCGGCCTTCGGCGGCGCGCGGCGCGACGAGGAGAAGGCGCGCGCCAAGGAGCGGATCTTCTCCTTCCGCACCGCCAGCCATGGCTGGGACCCCAAGAACCAGCGCCCCGAATTGTGGAACCTCTACAACACCCGCAAGGCTCCTCGGACCCGCAGCGGCGGCGAGAGCATCCGCGTCTTCCCGCTGAGCAATTGGACCGAGCTCGACATCTGGCAATATATCCAGCTCGAGAACATCGAGATCGTCCCGCTCTATTTCGCCGCGCCGCGGCCCACTGTCGAACGCGACGGGATGCTGGTGATGGTCGATGATGAGCGCTTCCCGCTCGAGGGCGAAGAGCCGGTCGAACGCTCGATCCGCTTCCGCACGCTGGGCTGCTATCCGCTCACCGGCGCGGTCGAGAGCACCGCCTCCACCCTCTCCGAGATCATCCAGGAAATGCTGCTGACCACCACCAGCGAACGCCAGGGCCGCGCGATCGACCGCGATGCCGGCGGCTCGTCGATGGAGAAGAAGAAGCAGGAGGGCTATTTCTGATGGCCGATCAGCCCATCCCCGAACAGGCCTACCGTCCCGATGCGCTCGCGGGTGAGGACATCGACGCCTATCTGACCCGCCATCAGCACAAGACCATGCTGCGCTTCATCACCTGCGGCAGCGTGGACGACGGCAAGTCGACGCTGATCGGGCGGCTGCTCTACGACAGCAAGATGATCTTCGAGGACCAGCTCGCCAGTCTCGAGAGCGACAGCAAAAGGATCGGCACGCAGGGGCAGGAGCTCGACTACGCGCTGCTGGTCGACGGGCTGGCCGCCGAGCGCGAGCAGGGCATCACCATCGACGTCGCCTATCGCTTCTTTTCGACCGACCGGCGCAAGTTCATCGTCGCCGATTGCCCCGGCCACGAGCAATACACCCGCAACATGGTCACCGGCGCCTCCACCGCCGAGCTGGCGGTGATCCTGGTCGATGCGCGCAAGGGCGTGCTGGTCCAGACCCGGCGGCACAGCTTCCTGTGCCACAGGCTGGGGATTCGCCGGATCGTGCTGGCGGTCAACAAGATGGATCTGGTCGATTACGATCAGGCGACCTACGAGGCGATCGTCGCCGATTACGCGCGCTTCGCCGCCGAGATCGGGATCGAGAGCTTCACCGCCATGCCGATCTCGGGCTTCAAGGGCGACAACATCGCCGGCCCTTCGGACAACATGCCCTGGTACGCCGGACCCTCGCTGATCGAGCATCTCGAGGCCGTTGAGCTCGATGCCGCCGATGCGCAGGACAAGCCGTTCCGGATGCCGGTGCAATGGGTCAACCGCCCCGATCTCGACTTCCGCGGCTTCGCCGGCCTGATTGCGAGCGGGACGATCCAGCCGGGCGCAGCCCTGCGGGTGCTGCCCTCGGGCAAGACCACCACGCTCGACCGGATCGTCACTTTCTCGGGCGATCAGGGCGAGGCAGTGGCGGGCCAATCGGTCACGCTGACCTTCGCCGACGAGATCGACTGCTCGCGCGGCGATGTCATCGTGGCCGCCGAGGATCCGCCGCAGGTCTCGGACCAGTTCGAGGCGACGCTGGTGTGGATGGACGACGATCCCATGCTGGTCGGCCGCGCCTATTGGCTCAAGCTGGGCACGCAGACCGTTTCGGCCAGCGTCCAGGAGCCCAAATACGAGATCAACGTCAACACCATGGCGCATCTCGCCGCCAAGACGCTGACGCTCAATTCGATCGGCGTCGCCGAGGTTCACACCGAGAAGCCGATCGTCTTCGAACCCTATGCCGACAACCGCACGCTGGGCGGCTTCGTGCTGATCGACAAGCTGACCAACCGCACCGTGGCGGGCGGGATGCTCCATTTCGCACTGCGCCGCGCGCAGAACGTCCATTGGCAGCCCACCGACATCACCCGGCAGGATCACGCCGGCCTCAAGAACCAGGCGCCTCGGGTGCTGTGGTTCACCGGCCTGTCGGGTTCGGGCAAATCGACCATCGCCAACGAGGTCGAGAAGCTGCTGGCGGTGATGAACCGCCACACCTTCCTGCTCGACGGCGACAATGTCCGCCACGGGCTCAACAAGGATCTGGGCTTCACCGATGCCGACCGGATCGAGAACATCCGCCGCGTCGGCGAGGTCGCGCGGCTGATGGCCGATGCCGGTCTGATCGTGCTGACCGCCTTCATCAGCCCGTTCCGGGCCGAACGGCAGATGGTGCGCGACATGCTGCCCGCGGGCGAATTCGTCGAGATCTTCGTCGACACCCCGCTGGAAATCGCCGAACAGCGCGACGTGAAGGGACTCTACAAGAAGGCGCGCGAGGGCAAGCTCAAGAACTTCACCGGGATCGACAGCCCCTATGAAGCGCCGGAAAATCCCGACATCGTGGTCAACACGGTCGCAATGACCCCCGGCGAGGCGGCCGAATACATCGTCCGCCAGATCATGCCGCTGAAATAGCAGGACCGCGATGGACGATTCCGAACTCGCCGCGCAATTGGCGCATCACGCCGGGCGGATTGCGCTGGCGATCCGCGACTCGGGCCTGATCGCGGGCCGCGCGCTGGGCGATGCCGGCGACGAGGCCGCCAATCGCTTCCTGTGCCGCGCGATCGCGCAGCACCGCCCCGATGACGGGCTGTTGTCGGAGGAATCGGCCGACACCGAGACACGCCTTGGTAAGGACCGCGTCTGGATCATCGACCCGGTCGACGGCACGCGCGAATATGGCGAAGGCCGCAGCGACTGGGCGGTACATATCGGGCTGACGATCGGCGGCGTGGCCAGGATCGGTGCGGTCGCGCTCCCCGCTCTCGATCTGGTGCTGCGCTCCGACAGGCCGCTAGCTCTGCCCGCGGCGCCCGCGACACCGCGCATAGTGGTCTCGCGCAGCCGCCCGCCCGCGCAGGCGCTCGCGATGGCCGAGGCGATTGGTGCCGACCTCGTCCCGATGGGCAGCGCCGGCGCCAAGGCGATGGCGGTGGTCCGCGGCGAGGCGGAAATCTATCTCCACGCGGGCGGCCAACACCAGTGGGACAATTGCGCCCCCGCCGCGGTCGCCGCGGCGCACGGCCTGCACGTCAGCCGGCTCGACGGCGCGCCGCTGGTCTACAACGCGCGCGACACCTCCATGCCCGATCTGTTGATCTGCCGCCCCGAACTCGCCGAGCGGGTGCTGGCCGAGATCGCCGCTCTACCCTGCTGACGCAGCCCCGCAGGTCACACGCGCCCGCATCGCGACCTGGTCGCCCTGCTGGCTCCAGAGGCTTGCCCCGTCATCGCTTGGCTCGCCGCACAGATGCAGCGGCATTCCGTCGAAGGCGGGCGCTTCGCCGCGGAATTCGAACCCGGTGATCGGCTTCGGGACGTGCTGCTGCGCCAGCCCCATCAGCAGCGTCGCCTGCAGCGGGCCATGCACCACCAGCGCCGGATAGGCTTCCTCGCCCATGGCATAGGGCCGGTCGTAGTGGATCCGGTGTCCGTTCATGGTCAGCGCGGAATAGCGGAACAGCAGCACCGGATCGGGGTCCACGCTCGCGCCGAAGCCGCATTCGGGCGGGAGCGCCGCGTTCGGCAGCGATGGCCCGGAAGCGGCAGCGGCGCGATAGACCAGATCCTGCTCCTCGCGGATCGCCAGCCCTTCGGCATTGGCGATCGCATGTTCGAGCGTCACGAACACCAGCGTCCCGCTGCGCCCGTGCTTCTCCTCGATGCCGAGGATCGTCGAGGTCCGGGTCACCTCTTCGCCCAGCACCAGCGGCGTGTGGAACGAGAGCCGCCCCCCGGCCCACATCCGCCGCGGCAGCGGGATCGGCGGGAGGAAATCGCCCTTGGCCGGATGACCGTCGGCGCCCAGCCCGGCGGGCGGGCGAACGTCCCAGAAATAGAGCCAGTGGTGCAGCAGCGGCAGCGGATCGCCCGCCGCGCCCTCGCCCTGCCCGCCCAGAGCCGCCAGCAGCGCATTGCTGCACGCCGGTTCGAGCCGGTCGCGCGCGGTGACGCTCCGGCCGATCCAGCCGGCGAAATCGCCGGCCATCAGTCCTCGACCTGCGCCAGCAATTGATGCGCGCGCGACAGATGCGGGCGGTCGAGCATGCCGCCCTCGTAGCCGATCGTCCCCGCTCCCGGATTGGCTGCGAACAGCGCGACGATCTCCCGCGCCTTCTCGATCTCCTCCGCGCTCGGGGTGAAGGCTGCGTTGATCACCTCGACCTGCGCCGGGTGGATCGCCAGCATCCCGCGATAGCCCGCGCGCCGCACCTGCTCCGCCCGCGTCTTGAGCGTCTCGAGATCGCGGAAATCGGCCTGGATCGTCTCGATCGCGGGCACGCCCGCGCTTGCCGCGCCGAGCAGGCACAGGCTGCGCGCCAGCTCATAGGTGAAGCCGAACCGGCCGTCCGCGTCGGTGTTGGATTGCGCGCCGATGGAATCCGCCAGATCCTCCGCCCCCCAGGTCATCGCGACCAGCCGTGGCGCGCCCGCGAAATCGCCGCAATGGAACATGCTGCGCGCAGTTTCGGTGACCAGCACGATCACCGGCGTCGAGCCCTGTTCGATCCCGTTCGCCACCTCCAATGCCTCGAGATAGCGGTCGAGCACCTCCACATCCTTGCGGCCCGAGACCTTGGGCAGCATGATCCCGCCCGGCCGCGCGGGCATGACTGCGGCGAGGTCCTCGATCGTATAGGGGCCGTCGAGCGGATTGACCCGGACGAACAGCCTCGCGCGGCTATCCTGATTGCCGCGCAGGAACTGAGCGACCGCGGCCCGCGCCGCGGGCTTGTTGTCGATCGTGACCGCATCCTCGAGATCGAGGATCACCACGTCCGCCGCGCCGCCGACCGCCTTGGTCATCTTCTTCTCGCTGTCGCCGGGGGCGAACAGCCATGATCGCATTGTGATCGGGGCGGTATCGGTCATGTCTGGTCGGGCTCCTCTTCGCGGACCTTTCGCGGGCCTTTCGCGGGCCGTCGCGCCTGCACCCCATTCCCGCCTGCCTGCCGAGGGTCAAGCCCATGGCGCGCGAAGGGAAAAGTTGTCGCAAGTGTAGTCACTCTGTAACCGGCGGTCGAAACAGCGGCCCGACCGGCCGCACCGCGACCTTTCGGGATTCCATGATGATGCTTCGCTCTTTGTTTGCCAGCCTGTTTCTCGCGCTCGCGGGCTGCACCACCGCCACCGCAGTTACGGCACCGCAGACCATCGCCGCGACGCAGCGCGAGCCGGTCACAATTCTCGTCTCGATCGACGGCTTCCGACCCGAGTATCTGGGGCGCGGCGACAGCCCCAATCTCGATGCGCTGGCGGCCACGGGCGTAACCGCCGAGATGCGTCCCTCCTTCCCGACCAAGACCTTCCCCAATCATTACACCATCGTCACCGGGTTGCGCCCCGATCGCCACGGCATCGTCGACAACAATATGGAGGACGCCGCGCGTCCCGGCGAGCGCTTCTCGATGGGCAATGCGAGCCAGGCGCTCGATCCCTTCTGGTGGGACGGCGGCGAGCCGATCTGGGTCACCGCCGAGAAGCAGGGCGTGCGCACGGCGACCATGTTCTGGCCGGGTTCCGAGGTCGCCGTGCGCGGCACCCGTCCCGCCGATTGGCAGCGCTTCGACATGAACATCACCAACCCGCAGCGGGTCCGCGCGGTGGTCGACTGGCTGCGCCGCCCGCAGGCCAGCCGGCCGCAATTCGTCACGCTCTATTTCGATACGGTCGATACCGCCGGACACCGCTACGGCCCGCAAGCGCCCGAAACCAGGGCCGCGATCCGTGAAGTGGATTCCCGGATCGGCGAACTCGGGGCCGGGCTCGACGCGCTCGGCCAGCCGGTCAATTTCGTCATCACCTCCGATCACGGGATGGCCGCGACCAGCGCCGAGCGGGTGATCCGCGCCGACCGGCTGCTCGACCCTGCCGCATTCCGCACCATCAGCGATGGCGCGTTCCTCAGCCTCGACCCCCTGCCGGGCCGGGAAGAAGAGGTCGCGGCAGCGCTGCTCAGGCCGCACCCGCATATGCAATGCTGGCGCAAGGGCGATCTCCCCGAGCGCTTCGCCTACGGGACGCATCCCCGCGTGCCCGCCATCTTCTGCCTCGCCGAAACCGGTTGGCTCATCCTGGCGAGCGAGCCGCGCTACAGCCCCGATGGCGGCACGCATGGCTACGACAATCTCGACCCGGCGATGAAGGCGCTGTTCATCGCTTCGGGCCCGGCGTTCCGATCCGGCGTGATCCTGCCGATCTTCGACAATGTGGCGGTCTATCCGCTGCTGGCAGAGGTGTTGGGCGTGGTCCCGCAACCGTCGGATGGACAGGCGGAAACGCTTGCCCCGGCGCTGCGCGACTGACGCTTCGCAAATCGAACCAGCGATCGACGCTGGAGGTCAGCCGGATTTTTGTCGCGGAATGATCGAGATGCCGGAATCATTCTCGAGGATGGCGTGCTTGACCTGATCGAGCCGCTCCAACCCGTGCTGGGACCGCGCCGCGAACATCACGTCGGCGGTGTCCGTCCGGCTCTTCTCGAGGGCGCGGTGATCGATCTGGCCATCTTGAATGAGAAAGGTCGGCCGACCATCGAGAAGCCTCGATACCCGAGGCGACCAGCGCTTGAGATATGACAGCCCGATATCGGTCAGAAACAGAGTGACGATCAGCACCACCGCATTCGTAATCGAAAAGTCATCCCCCAGCAGAGCCTGCTGGGTCGTCTCGGCGACGATCAGGAGAAGCACGAAATCGAACGGGGTCGCCTGCGCCATCGTGCGACGACCCGAAATGCGGACGATCACCAGCATCACGGCGTAGATGACGATGCCCCTGATTACACTGTCCATTCGGCTTTCTCCCCTAGGGTAGGACGACGACAGCACCCGCGGGCGCCTGCGAACCGTCGACGGCGAAACCGGTTACGGAAGTGGGCCACGCAGGGCCGGGCGGGCGTAGTGAGAACCGTGCGCTGCGACCGCCGCCGGTGCCGGACAGATCAAAGGTGTAGATATGTCCCTCCGGCGTCGCCACGACGGAGGACGGCCGGGGGCTCACAGCCTCTATCGCAAACAGGTCGAGAAAGCTTTGCGGGACGGTCACCCGGGACGATCCTCGCTGCTCCGGCGCGAATTCGACGCTGAGATGATCGGCAGCCGCCCAGCGGCCGATCCGCGGAAGGTCGATCGTCGCGTCGCCCGCGCGAAGCTGATGGTGCGAAAGCCATCCTCCGCTTCCTGTCAGCCCCAGAATGGCCACGACCACGAGCACCAGCATGACGGCCCAGCCTACGCGGTTCGCCATCCAGAGCCGCTCTTGCAGGGGGCGGTCGGTTTGAAGATGGATGCGAGACCCCTCGTCCTCGCCGGTGGCTGTGTCGCTCATGCTCGCCACTTAACCGCCTACAGCGGCAGGAGCGCAATACTTTTCTCCGGGGTCGCGGCGGTCGGCCTGGTGCTTGCGCCCGAGAGACGGCACAAGCCCCTGCGCCAGTCCGCAAAACCGGTTGCCTGGCCTGGCGTATCGATGCCATTTTCGTTCAACGCCGACCCGACGACCAGGGGCGTAGACACCGCCTCGCCGTTCGAGAAGATCAGCCGCATCGCCAAGGTGGCTCCTGGAACCACGTCGGTATCGTAATCCGACAGCACCACCTGGCGCTCGCCCAGGCCCGAATTCGACGGTTTCCCCTTGGTGGATCGGCACGTTTGCCAATCTTCTCATGTCCGGTCCCAGGTTTCGAAAGGTTTCGCGACATCCGTATGTTCGATCGCGACCTCGCGGATGCACACTGCATTCTCGTCGCCCCGATCGGTGACTTCGAAGTAGATTCTGGCCGGCTGCCCGGCGACGGGAGGGAGGACAAGCGCCCCGCGCTCGACGAGGGTGTTTTGGTGGAATTCCGGCGCGGGCGGCGCGGTCGTCTGGCCCCCGGTCAAGATCGGAAAAGTCATTGCACCGATCGCGAGAGGCCACTGCGATCCACTAGCGCTGTTTCATCACAATCTCCGGTCTATCTTCCCCTCTCTATGGAAGTCGACCCATCGGAGCCGCGCTAGTCAACGATGCTGTCGAGAACTCCGTTCGCTGCAAACCGGCGACTCTCTTTGGGTCCCTCGAAAACCCCGCGGTCGCTGCAGAGCGCCCGTGGTCCTGGCCGCACCCGCAAAGAGCGACGAGCGCCAGTAGGTCGGCTGGATCTCGAGCGGCCATGTCCCAGTACACTATCGCCTCGCGCCATAGCTTGGTGGTGAGGCTGGCCAGTTCATCGGGATAAGGCGGTCTGCCGTCGCGAATGCAAGCGACCAGACTTTGAGGAAACAACTCCTGCACGCGAACCTCCTTTCCCTCCTGCCGAAATCCAGCTTTAGTGATAAAGATGCGCCTTTTCCGTCGCATAAGTTAAACTCGATGCTGTTTTCTCAAGCTCCTGCCCGCCGTTTCGAACGTCCGGTCGCAGAAACCGCTCGGTCGCTCTGCGAAATACCGGATGCTCCCGGCACGCAAGGGGTGGAACAGCCGCAAGCGCCGCAGACGCGCTCCGTCGGCGCATTCCGGCGGCGCGTTCCGGCGGTGCCTTCCGATCCGTTGATCCAGGGCCCCGGTCCCCGAAGAACTGTCGCGACCTGGCGTCGGGGCGAAACTTTCGCCATCGCACTGCATTGGCAAGACAGTGGCAACAGGAGAATTGCACATGCCTGCGGACGGCAAGAAACAGCAAAAAGGCCATGACAGCGGCATGAGTATGTATGTCCGCTTCATGGCGATGATCGCCACCGGCACCGTGGTGATGTTCGTGCTGATGTATTTCAACACCTACAGCATCGATCATGTCTTCTGGAGCGAGACGCGCTTCTGGATGGCCTTCGTGATGGGCGCCGCCATGATGGTCGTGATGCTCGGCTTCATGTGGAGCATGTACAAGAACCGCACCAAGAACTTCATCATCCTGAGCGTGGCGGTCGTCGTCTTCGCGCTCGCCCTTTGGCTGGTGCGCAGCCAGACCACCGTCACCGACACCGAATATATGCAGGCCATGATCCCGCATCATTCGATCGCGATCATGACCAGCGAACGGGCCCACATCCGCGACCCGCGCGTGCGCAAGCTGGCGCACGACATCATCCTCGCCCAGCGACGCGAGATCGCGCAGATGAAGTATCTGATCGAGGACATCGAGGAGAACGGCGTCAGAGTCGCGCGGCGGCTTCCGGAGGAGATCGAGCAATGACCGGATTGTCGAAACTTCCCGCCGCCGCGCTGCTCGGCAGTGTCGCCCTCGCGCTTGTCGGTTGCAACGAGAACACCGCGGTGGGCAATGATCGCGAAGCGCAGCTCGAACCGGCGCCCACGCCCGCGCCCATCATGCTGGCGCGCAACGCGCTCGCCAACGTCGCAACCGCGGCCATCAAGCCGGAGACCATGACCAACGCGGACATCCAAGCCCTGGGCGGGCGGGAAGGCCGCTGTGCGGTGCTTCTGACCGAGGTCGCCTTTCCTTCGCTTCTCTACGAGCCGGGCGGGCTCGCGACGATCAAACTGAACGGAAAGCTGATCGTCCTTCCTCGCACGGGAGACGCAACTTTCTCCGATGCCGGCCTTACGGTCGCCTTGCAGCCGGGCGATGAAGAGGGCGATGCGGGACTGCAGTCGATGACGATGATCATCGTTCCGCCCGGAGCCGAGGACGAGTTGGGCTACAAGGGCTATGTCCAGTGCTACGAGGGAGCAGGGAAATGACACCGGCGGCGAGGAACGTCCTCATCGGCGCACTCGGCATGCTGCTCCTGCTGGCGGCGACCGGTTTGTTGATCGTGCTGACAGGCGGCTACAACATCGCCGCGACCGATCGCCACAATCCGATCGTGGGTTGGGCGCTGACCACGACCATGCGAAACCACGTGCAAGGCGCGGCAGACGATCTCACTCCGCCGGGTGCAATCACGCCGGCGATGATCGCCGCAGGAGCCGGTGAGTACAAGGCGATGTGCGCGCATTGCCATGGAGGCATCGGCGCCTCTCGCGCCGAATGGGCCAAGACGATGCGCCCGCTCCCGCCGGCGCTCGCTCATGCCGCGCAGCGCTGGAGCATCGAAGAGGTCCACTGGCTGGTGAAGCACGGCGTCAAGATGAGCGGCATGCCCGCGTTCGGCCCCACCCACGACGATGCGACGATCTGGAACATCGCCGCCTTCGTCAAAGCCATGCCGGATATGGACGCCGGCGATTACGCGGCACTTACGGCGGCGGGGCAACGAGATGGTGGTGGCCATAGCCACGCCCCCGGAGCGCCCGCCCACGCGGACTGAAAAAGACCCGAATGCGCAGCACCGACGGATCGCATCGCGGTGCAATGGCCAATCCTCGGCTGGGCGCACGTTGTCTCATACGGTCGTCGCCGAGGACCATCGCAAGCTGGAAACCCGGCCTCGAAGCGATTCCTCCATGGCGACTTACGCATGGTCAAAAAAATGGTGCCAGAAGAGGCATCACATTCGAACTTCTTTTCCGTTTAATTTCTGATGTTTAGATATTTCGGTCAAGCTGAAAAGCCCGCAAAAGGCCCGCAAAATCCCTCTAATGTATTGGTTCGATGCCTTTTTTAGGACTCGGAATTTCAATTTCAAACTTGACCGCGGAGTAGGTCGTTATCCGCTTTGCGCTCCAATCTCCGCTATTCTACGGGCTGCGCGCTCAGCCCGAAAGCTGTCATCCGTTCGGCTTACTTTAGATCATCGATATTCGCGCCAGCTTCTCTTGTTCCAGCTTGATAGTCCGGGAGGGGAGGATTTGATGTAATTCCCTCGACCTGAATATCTTCGATTTTCTCGCTGAGAGGAGCAAGTTCGCGACTAAGCTCGCGAAGGACCGTTTCCCCTTCAACCAGAGAATCTTCGACCGCCGGAATGCCGCTCCTTATTAGGGAAAGTTTGTTTTCAGCGTTCTGCACCCCCTCCCTGAATTGGCGAAGGCGTCTTTGCGCGATAGTCGAAGCGTTCCCGCCTGAGATCCGCCGATCTGCATCTCGAAGATTATTTCCCCATCCACCAACCCTTTGCCCTAAGTCTGACAATCTTCCTTTTGTTGAGGCCAAATGTTCGTCCCAAACTTCGGCGTCCGATGCGAGTGCGGCCGTCGTGACTCGAAGCCGGACAAGATCGGAGGTGATCACCCGTTGCTTTTCTGGCTCCAGTCCTTCGTTCAGAACGCGAATGCTATTTGCCACGGTCTCTACCGTGGCGGTCGCATCCCCCCCGAATAGTCCGGTTTCGTCCGAGGCGGGAATGATCTTTTTTCCTGACTTGTCGGTGTAAATGCCCCGACGACCCCGTCGGCCCTCGAGCACGAGCGCAGCCTCGCCGGTAAGCAGATTGGTGCTGATTGTCGCTTCAAGGCCAAGGACTTTCGCCGCAGAAGGATCGAGAGTCAGAACAACGAGCACGTTTTCCGGTCCATTTACCGGCAGGCGGACCGATGTTACCTGTCCCACAGGGACTCCCGATAGTGTTACGGTCGATCCCGGCTGAAGGCCTTCCACGGAGCGATCAAACTTGATCTGATATGTTTCCTGATTTGGTCTCGGATCAATTAGCCACACCGCGAAAGCGATGATCGTAAGCATCAGAATGCCAACGATCCACCCCACTACGGTGAAGTTTGCGTTAGTTTCCATCTAGCACGCCTTCAGCGGTTTGTTCGTCCGGCAGAGGGCCGGTGCAATGAAAGTTCGCGTCCGGCATGCTCCATTCGGGTGTCCGCTATAGAACATGACCGAGGTTCGTCCCCTGGCGCCATCGCCTCGAGCGGGGCATCCGGGCGCGTCGGATGTGTATTGGTTTGAGATCGGCCTAGTCCCAACACGGGTGTGATGCCGCCCGGCCCGTGGCGATCGAATATTGCTATTACTTGCGCAATCCGCGTCCGGTCACTCAAGCGCGAAGGCGTCATGTCTTCCAGGCCGCTGCTGGTGGATGTGATTTCAAGTCGTCTGGCGATGTCCGTCTGGTTCAGGGCAGGATCTCTGATGAGCTGCGCCAACACACGCCACTGCGTACGATTGAGGCTCAGCGGCTGTGCTCGGTCATCGAATGCCTTGCGCGCGGCGCGACTGATCTCGTCCATCATGAAGATCGCTCGATCATCGTCGGTGATGACATTGTCGAGTGCGAGAGTGTCCTCGTCTTCCGTCATGAGTGGGTCCTATCGATCAGGAAAAAATAGTAAAGGACTTTCGTATTTTATTTTGACCGCTATATCGCTCGTGCAACGGGCCAAACGATGGCGAGGAGCGAAATTACCATGGCGGACGAGACAGCAGGCGATAGCGATCAAGGCGAACGTCCGAAGGGGTTGTCCAGTCCGCGGGTCCGGCTTGGTCTGCTGATCGCCGTCATTCTGGTCCTGCTCGCCGGGGGCTACTGGTATTACAATCATCAGACGTACGGCCGATTCCAGCAGTCCACCGACAACGCTTATATCGCCGCCGACAGCGTCATCATCTCCCCCAAAATTGCCGGCTATGTCGAGCGCGTACTGGTGACCGAGAATCAAACGGTTGCGTCGGGCGATGCACTTGTGCAGCTGGACGTGCGGGATTATCGCGCCCAGACCAGCCAGGTCGAGGCCCAGATCGCGGCGTCGCTCGCCGGAGCTGATACGGTTCGCGCACAACAGCGAGAGCAGGATGCGGCTATCGAGCAGGCCCGTGCCCAACTTGCCGCGGCATCTGCGCAGGCCGGTCTGGCTGCGGAGCAGGTTGCGCGTTATCGCCCCCTTGCCGCTTCCGGAGCGGAGCCGCGCGAAAGGCTCGACCAGCTGCAGGCCCAGGCCAGAGAAGCGCAAGCCCAGGTCGCGGCGGCGCGCGCCGCGCTCACGGCTGCACAGCGGCGGCAAGGCACGCTGGGCGAACAGATAGACCAGGCCAATTCGCAAGCCAACGCAGCTCGTGCGCAGCTTGAGGCGGCCCGCCTGAACCTGTCGTCGACCACGCTCAGGGCGAGCATTTCCGGGCGGGTGGGTGACCTCACGGTCCGGCCCGGACAATTTGTCCAGCCCGGCCAGCGCCTGATGAGCGTGGTTCCCACCGACCGTCTTTATGTGACGGCGAATTTTAAGGAAACGCAGCTCGGCCTCGTCCGCCCCGGGCAACCCGTCACCCTGGAAATCGACGCGCTGCCCGATCTCGAGTTATCGGGGAGAGTGGAAAGCATCGCCCCCGGGACCGGGGCGGAATTCTCGATCCTGCCTCCGCAAAACGCGACGGGCAATTTCACCAAGATCGTTCAGCGCGTCCCGGTCCGCATATCCATTCAGGCTTCTTCCGAAGTCCTGCGTCTGCTGGTGCCGGGCATGTCCGTTGTCGCCAGCGTTGATACCCGCGGCGCCAGAAACGAACTCGATTCGATCCGCAACGCGGCCAGAGACTGACCGATGGCAGGTGCCTCTGCTGCGGTTGCTCCGCCGGTCGAGAAGGCCGATGCCACGGCCTGGATCGCCGTAGCCGCCGGTGCACTCGGCGCGATGCTGGCAACGCTCGACATCTCGATCGTCAATTCCGCGCTGCCGACGATACAGGGAGAAATCGGCGCGACCGGAACCGAGGGCACGTGGATTGCGACAGCTTTCCTTGTAGCCGAAATCATCATCATCCCTCTGAGTGCATGGCTGGAAAGACTGCTCGGCCTTCGAACTCTGCTCATCGTCGCCGTTTCCGCCTTTACGGCCTTTTCGGTGTTGTGCGGCATTGCCACCGATTTGACGACCATGATCATCGGCCGCACCGGTCAAGGATTCATGGGAGGCGCGCTGATTCCCACCGCCATGACCATCGTGGCGAAGCGGCTGCCTCCATCGCAGCAACCCATCGGCATGGCGCTGTTCGGGATGACGGTGGTCCTTGGTCCGGTCATGGGGCCGCTCGTCGGGGGCTGGCTTACGGAGAACCTGAGCTGGCACTACGCTTTCTTCGTCAACGTGCCCGTCTGCGCCTTGCTCCTGGCTCTGCTCTTCATCGGGCTGCCCCACGAAAAACCTGACTGGGTCTACCTGCGCGAGGCGGATTGGGCAGGCATCGTGGGTATGATCCTTGGCCTTGGCGGGCTGACCGTCGTTCTGGAAGAAGGCCACCGTGAGGAATGGTTCGAATCCACACTGATCGTGCAGCTCACGTTGATGACGATCGTCGGCTTCGCGCTTCTGACTTACGGACAGCTGTATGCACGCAAACCCGTGCTCAAATTGCGCCTGATGCTCAGCAGACAGTTTGCCAGCGTAGTGGTGATGGCGCTGGCGCTCGGTATGGTCATGTATGGCTCGACCTACGTGATCCCGCAATTTCTTGCGATAATTTCCGATTACAATGCCTTGCAGACCGGACTCGTGATCTTTTGGATGGGTGTTCCGGCCTTCCTGCTGATGCCCGTGCTGCCCTTCATGATACGGAGGATTCACATCCGGATTGCGGTCGGCGTGGGCATGTTCATCATGGCGCTAAGCTGCTTCGTCAGCATCAATCTGACAGCGGAATCGGGGGGTGGAGTGTTCACCGAAAGCCAGTTCCTGCGTGGCATCGGCATGATTCTCACGATGATGTTCCTAAACCAGGCGACGGTAGCTTCGGTTGCCAAGGAGGATGCCGGCGATGCTTCCGGGATCTTCAACGCGGCGCGAAACCTCGGGGGCTCGTTTGCGCTCGCGGGGCTTGCCTCGTTCCAGGACCAGCGCCTGTGGCACCATAGTCGGCGCATGGAGGAAACCCTCAACGCCAACAGCTCCCGGTTACAGGAATACCTGGACGGCATGGCGGCGTCGCTGGGTAGCCCACAGGCCGCGCTGGAGATGCTTTCCGGCATCATTCAGCGCGATGCGTTCGTAATGACCTACAACGATGTGTTTTTCGCCATGGGCGCGATTACCCTGGCCACGGTGCCGCTGGTACTGTTCCTCAAGCCTCTCCCGAAGAACGTATCCCTTGCGATGCACTGAGGACTCTATGCGCAATACCCTAACCCTCCTCGCTCCCATGGCGCTCCTCGCGGGTTGCATGTCCGGTCCCGACTATGCCGGTCCTCCGCAACTTGCGACCGCCGCAAGCGACGCGTTCGTACGGGCCGGCCCCGAAATCGATCCGTCAGCGCCGATTGCCGGCGACTGGTGGACGCTGCTCGGCGATCCGGTCCTCAATGATCTGGAAGCGCGCGCGCTGGTCGGCAATCCGGGCGTGGCCGCGGCGCGCGCTCGCATCGAACAGGCAAGGGCTTCTGTCCGCCAGGAGCGCGCCAACCGGCTACCCGCCGTGGCTGCGCAGGCGACTGCGGTCCAGGCGAATATCCCAGGGCTAGATATCGGCAGCGGCCCGCCACCGGGATCGCCCGGCGCTCCTGCAGACACCGAAGAGCAGGACAGCGTCAGCGTCTACAACGTCGGGCTCAACGCAAACTGGGAGATCGATTTCGCTGGGGGGCAGGCACAGCGTGTCGAGGCCATTAACGCTCAGGCTGCGGCCTCGGTGGCGAACGCCGAGGATGCGAAAGTCCAGCTCGCCGCCGAAGTCGCGCGGGCGTATGTGAGCCTGCGAGAAGCGCAGGGGCGGCTCGAGCTTGTCGAGCGAGAACGGGAATTGCAGCAGCAGATTCTCGAACTGACCTATCAGCGCTATACACAGGGCACTCTCCCACTGTTTCCGGTCGGTGACGCGAACGCCGAGCTCGAACTGCTCAAGTCGCAAATCGCCGAAGCTCAAGCGGACATAGATGTGTTCAAGGACGCGCTCGCGGTGCTGGCGGGCGAAGCGCCCGGCGCACTCGACGGGCTCCTGTTGGCTCAGGCCGAAATTCCGCTTCCCCCCGAACGGGTCGCGGTGGGCGATCCCGCAGCGCTGATAGCGCGGCGGCCGGATGTTCGAGCCGCCGAACGCATGCTGGCCGCGGCGAATGCGCGCATCGGCGTGGCAGAGGCTGCTCGCTTCCCCAAGCTTTCCTTCATGGGGATTCTCGGTTTGGGCGGATCGGAGCCCGACGACATCCTCGACCCGGGCAACTTATCGGCAATCGCCTTGCCGCGGCTGCAGTGGAACCTGCTTGATTTCGGCCGCACGGCAGCATCGATCGATCAGGCCGAGAGTGCGCGCGACGAGGCCGAAGCGCGCTATCTTGAAGTGGTCATGGGCGCACTACGCGACGCCGAACAATCGCTTGCTCGGTTCGGGCAACAACGAGCCAACGTAGCCGCGCTGGCGCAGATCAGTCGACAGGCCGACACGGCTGTGGAGCTTAACGAGCAACGCCGCGCCGCAGGGGTAATCTCGCAAGGCGAACTCAACACTTCGATCCGCAAGCGCGAACAGGCCAGAGCAAATCTCGATCGGGCGATCGCCGCCATGACAAATGGCTGGATCGCGATCCAGAAGTCGCTTGGGTTGGGATGGGTCGAATTGTCTCGCGACAATCGCACGTCGGTTGAGCCAGCTCCGGTCGATCGAAAATCAGTTATGAAACCTGAACAGAGTT
Organism: Qipengyuania benthica; assembly: GCF_030717865.1. Classification (NCBI taxonomy): domain Bacteria; kingdom Pseudomonadati; phylum Pseudomonadota; class Alphaproteobacteria; order Sphingomonadales; family Erythrobacteraceae; genus Qipengyuania; species Qipengyuania benthica. The sequence continues at coordinate 534,707 of NZ_JAVAIL010000003.1, forward strand.
AGGATAAGTTTTCTCAGAAGTCTGCCCCGAAACCTCTTCCAACTTTTCCTAACGCGTCAGCTCCTTGTGCACGGTGACCCAACCTTGGATCATAGGGGTCAGAATGTTTCCGCCTTTCGCAGAGTGCGTTCGCCAGTATCACCATCGGATATCCCGATTGCGCTATTCGGTGACTCTTCATTGTCGTATCTATGTTAGGCCTTAAGCTTTCCGCGAGCATCTCGTAGCGACAGCAACGAGCGATCGTACAGGCATTTCGATGCAGCTCGCGTTTGGCCGGTTCGATGACCGTCTCGTCGGTAGGCTTACGAGGCGGTCATCGAGCATCACGCCGCTCTGGGAAAGCTACAAAGTCATGGGTCGAAATACGAACCAGCTGGCACTGTCCGTTCGGGTCGTTGGGGGGACCACCGATCTCCCCGCCAACACGATCTGGACCTGTTAGAAACTGAACCCCAAAGCAACACCATATCTACGAGGATCCAAAGTGTAGATATTGGTAAAATTTCCCGAGGATGCGTCGGTCAAGTACAAACCTGTCACCGAGCTGCTGTCGAAAATGTTCTGAACAAATCCGCGCACGAACCAACGCTCATCCGCACTGTTCAACTGCACGATCGCGTTGGCTTGCACGAATGGCTCGATCCGGTTGACCCTGCCGTTAAAGATATTGCCGTATTGCTCACCAGTCAGCGCTACGTCCACGCGAGGAACCAGGGTCATGCCATTGTCGAAAGTGGCGGTGTACTGCACACCCATCGAAACCTTCATTTCGGGGGCCTGCGGCAACTTGTTCCCTTTTATGTTGACCTCTACGCCAGGGCTTAACAACGCAAGGCCGCTGCCCGCCGGAACGGCTCCAACCAAGACATCGCAAATGCTGAATGCGCCGCTCGACGCAAGATTGCCGTCGCTAGGAAATTCTTCGGGACCACGAAGACCCAGAGCTGCGTTCACTCCGGCAACGAATGCGTCGGCCACGCCGGGGGCTGGCCCCGTTACGGCACAATTAGCACCATTGCTGATATCCTTGATGATGACGGCATCAGGATCGCCGCCACCCGGGTCGCGCGGATTGGAGAAGAACTGGTCGCCGGCAACTTCCGCGTTGAGATAACTGAAAGTCAGGTTGACAAGCCAATCGGGATCGGGCCGGATAACGGACTCTATCTCCACACCCCAGATATCGGCATCGATAGTATCATTGACTGAGGTACGGGCGACGATGCGGCTAAGCTGCAATCCGCTATACCTATAGTAGAATGCAGTAGCGTTTAATTGCAGGGCACCATTCGCAAAGGTATTTTTCGATCCGATTTCAAATGCGTCGATGGTTTCTGATCCGAAGCTTTCAGCCACATCGAAAACGGGCGAAAGGGGCGGGTTGATACCCCCGGATTTATAGCCCCTCGCATAAGACGCGTAAATCGAATTGTCAGGCGTAACTTCGTAGTCGAGCACCGCACGCCCGGTTATTTCATCGAAACCTACTTCTCTGAATTGCGTCAGCTGCTCACCTGGCGTACCAGGATCGGCATCAAAAACACCAGAGGGACCGGTTAAGGGAGTGATCGGGCTGTCGAACGGCTCCCCGTCATACGCGTAAGGATTGAGGAAGCTAATCAAGGTCGTGCGCGCAGTCACGTCTTTCTTGTCGTCGTTATACCGCAAACCTCCGGTGAAGGTCAGACGCTCGGTCAGGTCGACGTAGATCTCTCCGAACACACCGAAGCTCTCAAGATTAGCCTCGAGAGAATTGTTGCGGTACATGGATGTCGCGAAGTAGGATGGCGGTGCACCGCCTGCCAAAGTACCGAACGATCCCAGAACGGCACTGGCGTAGTCAAGCGCGAATGAGTTTACATAGTAACTGTTGTCGGTAGTCTTGGACTTTGCATAGATCCCCCCAAGCAGGAAATTGAATGCTCCGTCGAAATCACTGGAAAGGAGGATTTCGCCGCTCTAGGATTCGCGTTGCTCTGAAGACCTGTCGAAGGATAGCGGCGTTTCGCTGCACAATACATTACCTTCGAACGCGCCCCTGTTCCCATCATCGTTATCGGAGGTACACAATACGCCCCCTGGGCCATTGGGGATGAGAGCCACCACGATCGGAGTAAAATACGCCGAAGAACCTGGCACGAACGCCGGTGCAGGTGCGGGGAGGCCGGTAGGCAAACCGTTGGCCGCGAAGCCGGACAACACGTTCAAGGCCGTAGCAAAGCCGGTACGATCCTGAATGCCCAGAAAGTAGTCCTGCCGCGAATCGACTTCGGTGTCCTGATAAAGACCGGTTGCAGTCAGTGTCATGGCTCCGATGCGCTGCTCGAGGCGGGCCTGTAGCTGCAGTTCATCAGTAAAATAGAATGGAGTATACGCCGTGTTTACCGTGCGCACATCGTCGGGCTTGTCGAATCCTGCAAATGCATCGGGGCCGTACAGGCTTCCCAATCCCAGTACCGAGGGAATTCCCTGAATAGCGAAGAACTCTTGCGAACTGAGCGTTGCGCCGACTGTGGAATTGGCATTGGTGATGTCAAAGTCGCGGCGATTGTTCAGACAACCCAGCACGCCGAGCGGGTCACGCTGGCAGGCCTGCTTCTGGCTACGTAAACGGGTGTCATCTTCCCTGAAATAATATGCCATGAAGTCGAGAGTGGTATCGGCACCGGGTTCAAAACGAAGTGAACCACGAACAGCGTACATGTCTCGGTCGTCGACATCCGAATTGTCGAAAAGGTTTGTGGTGTAACCGTCGCGATTCAGAAAGAATCCGGCTACCCGAACGCCGATAGAATCGCCGATCGGGACATTGACCATCCCCTCGGCCTTGATGCTGTTGTAATTCCCATACTCGAATTCTCCGGCCGCGCCGAAAGAACCGAGGTCGGGCTTGGCTGTCACAAGGTTGACAACGCCCGAGGTAGCGTTGCGGCCGAAGAGGGTGCCCTGCGGCCCCCGTAGGACCTCAATTCGCTCAAGGTCAAAATATTCTGTTTCGAACAGCCGGGTACCAAAAAGAGGGGAGCCATTGATATGGATAGCCGTCGCTGCGTCACACGTCACACCAACACAAAGATCGCCGATACCACGGATGGTGAAGGACGACCCGGTGAAGTTGCCCTTCGAAAATGACACGTTCGGGAGCGTCAATTGAAGGTCAGCAGCGTTTTCGATCTGCTGGCTTTCGAGAGCCGTAGCATCGAAGGCACTGACCGCGATCGGCACCTCTTGCAGACTTTGAAATTGGCGTTGGGCCGTCACGATGATTACGGATCCTTGGGGTTCCGCCTCATCAGTTGTGGAATCCTGCGCTAAAGCCATCTGCGGCCAAGCCAAGATGGCCGAAGTGGCGAGCGCCATCGCTCTCAGTGTCATATAGCATCCCTTCCCATCTCTTCAGTGCGACGATAATTAGCTCCGTCGCTTACTGCAAAATGGGGCGACCTCGAGGGTCGCCCCTCAGTCTAAGGAGAGGAGAGGGAGAGAATTAGCCCAATCCCCATCCAAGGGCATATACATCCGCGTGATATTAGTAAAGCGCCTTATCTCTTGACCCCATGGGCCACGATCCAGATCGCACGCGGAGTGAACGTTTGCTAAAGATCAGCAATGGTTGGCGCGCTAAGCGAGTTGCTCCCGATAAAGCTTTTGCCCCAGCTGGCGTCGAGACCAAACGAAGCGTTCGCCATGCCGACGGCGACAATGGTTCGGATATAGTACAAGTTGAATATGGATGCCCTTGGCCCCCATCTCGCTGGCCTCTGACCAGGAACCAGCCTCTTGGCATGGGGAGATCTCAGAGGCTCCAAAAGGCCAGTACCGCCCGAAGCGCAGCGACGAACGCGAGCGGCTGATCCAGCATGAGATGATGGCGTGCATCGGGCACTGCAACAATTGGTATATTTCCCCCTCCCAGTTCCCGGATATAGCGGGCGGAATCGCGATCAAAGAGCTGACTTTTCTCGCCGTACACAATCGCTTTGCGACCGGGCGCATCGACCAGCCTCTGGCCCACGGTCAGCCATTCGTCGGGCTTGTTGCTGCGCCGGAACACTTCGGGAGAAAACTTCCATGTCCACTCCTCGCCATCGCGGCGGAGAGAGTGATAGGCCATGTAGTCCAACAGGAACGGCTCACCAACTGGCTGCGGCGGCGACAGGATATACCTCTCGCGCGCCGCTTCGTAGCTGGGATAGCGCCGGACCGGTTTGTCAGGATTACCCGACCCGGGGCTCGATCTGCCCATGGTCCAGTATCTCTCCAGCTTTTCGGGCCGCATCACCATGAGGTCGCAGACAATAACGCCGGCGAAGGCATCCGGCGATTGGGAAACGGCGGTCAGTGCTGCACCCGAGCCGAAGCTGTGGGCGATAATCGTCGGTTTGCTTCCATCCGCAAACAAATCGAGCGCCTCGCTGATCTCGACAAATTCCTTTCCCCGCGCAGCTATATCGGCCACGCCGCGCATCTCGCTATCCCCCATACCGGCCAGGTCGAAGGCCACCACGTCGTAGTCTTCGGCAAAGTACGGTGCGATGAAGGCAAAGCAGCGGGCATGAGCGAGAAACCCGTGGGTCATGAGCAATTTGGGCCGGTCACGCTTGCCCCAACGAAGATAATGCACCCGCGCCCCACCAACCTCTACGAAGCCTTCCTCACGCGGCACGCTCAGCGCCCAGGCGAACCATTCGGGAATATCCGCCCCATCGCCGGCCCATACGGGATCGATATCTGTTGACCCGTTATGGATTGCATTCATCTCATTCATTTTGGCGCAGTCTCCAAACCGGATAGTGTATTCCTGATAAAACCACGATAATCGTGCCGTGCGACATCGTGGCATAGATCGGCGTAACCAGATACGCTGGGGAAATTGATGAGTTGTCGGGGTTTGCCGGGAATATTGGCGCCCATGTACCACGATTCAGCCTTGGGGAAGAGCGTCATCGCCCCTGTCTGTGCGACCATATCGGTCCAGCTTCGCTCGGCCCGCGCATCGGCTTCGAAAAGGCCGATGCTGTTATCGCGCAGCCAGATCAGGAAATCGCAGATCCAGTCACCCTGGATCTCGGCGCTTGTCGGACCGTTGGAAAAGCCTGAAGGGCTGAGGGGGCCATATGCGAACAGCATGTTCGGAAATTGGGCGAGGGCCATGCCCAGATAGGCTTTGATCTCGCTCTTCCATGCTTCTGCCAGCGCCAGCCCGCCGCGGCCGGTGATGTTCATGTCGATGAGCCCGCCACGACCGGCATCGAAGCCGGTCGCGAAGACAATGAGATCGCACGGGATCATGCCTGTGGCTGTTTCTATCCCGGCCTGGGTGACGCGAGTGATCGCGGTGTCGTTCAGATCGACCAGCGTCACACTGTCTTGTGCGAAGATCTCGTAATAATTCTGTTCGAGCGATGGTCGCTTGGTCCCGAAGGGATGTGGCGGCTCATCGGGAGCAAGTTTCTCGGCAATGATGGGGTCGCAGATCCGCTCGCGCACCTTGTCACGCCAGAAATCATAGGCGTGGCGATTGGCGTCCTCGTTCGTCAGTATGTCAGCGAAATTATGATACCAGAAGCGCAACCCTCCTCGCTGCCACAAATCCTCGAAATGCGTAGTCCGCTCCTCCTCGGTCACAGCCAGGGCCGAGATGTCAAGCGATTGGCATTCGAAACCGCCACTTGTCGTCAGCCTTTTCTGGAAGACAGCGGGATATTCGGATTTTTCGCGAAGCTGACGATCAGCGTCCAGTTTTTCCTGCCGCATGGGAAGGGCGAGGATCGGGGTTCGCTGAAAAAGCGTCAGCTGCTCCGCGCAGCTTGCCGCCTCCTGCGCCACCTGTACGCCGCTGGCACCCGTGCCGATCAGGGCGATCCGGCGGCCGGAAAGGTCGATGCCTTCCTGCGGCCAGCGGGCGGTATGGCACCAGTCGCCTTCGAAATCGCTAAGACCCGGGATATCGGGAATGTAGGGTTGCGAGGCGAACCCCAGGGCCGGCAAGAGGAAACGCGCGCTTACTTTTCCGCCATCGTCGAGCTTCAATCGCCAGCAAGCGGTGTCGTCATCGAACTGCGCGCTTTCGACCCGTGTTTTCATTCGCATTGCGGGCCAGAGGTCGAGCGTATCGCAGACGTGGAGGAAATAGGCGCGCAGTTCTTCCCAGCCTGGAAATCGTTCGCTCCACGTCCAGCTTTTCCATATTTCGGCTATGGAAAATTCGTAAAGTGGAACCTGGGAATCGACCCGCGCTCCCGGGTAGCGGTTCCAGTACCAGATTCCCCCCGGCTGCTCCGCTGCGTCTACCAGCAGAACATCGAACCCCGCCTGACGCAGCTTGTAAAGCAGGTATATTCCGCTGAACCCGGCCCCGACGATAACGACATCATAGTCAGGTGGGGGCGAATGGCTCACGAAGCTCCGGCACCCTCTTTCGCGATCTCTTTGGCCGTAGCGTAGTCCGCCTTGCCGTTTGACGCGCGCAAGGCAGTTTGCGTCGGGCAAATCGCCTTGGGCGTTTTGTAGCCTGCCAGTTGCTCGCGCACGTGATCCTTGATCGCCTGCGCGTCGAAGTCCGCATCCTGGTTCAAATGCACCACAGCGGTCACCGCTTCGCCCCATTTTTCATCAGGCACCCCGACGACAAGCGCGTCGGCAATGGCGGGATGGGTTTTGAGCACTTCCTCCACCTCCTCGGGGTAAACCTTTTCACCTGCGGTGTTGATGCAGACGCTGCCGCGGCCCAGCAAGGTCAGGCTTCCATCGGATTCCACCCGGCACCAGTCGCCCGGGATTGAGTAACGCACGCCATCGATCGTCCTGAAAGTCTTGGCCGACTTTTCCGGGTCCTTGTAGTATCCTGTGGGGATTGCGCCCTTGCGGGCAATAAAGCCGGGCACGCCGCTCCCCGCCTCGACCTTCCGGTCGTTCTCGTCGAATACGTCGCAAAATTCCCCGATTCCGAATTTCGCGGTGTTGGTGCCGCCCTGTGCGGTCGTCACCGACAAGCCGAAGCCCAACCCTTCCGAAGCGCCAAAACTGTCCATGAGGATGACCTGGGGGATATGTTTGCACAGGCCCGCCTTTACCTGTTTGCTCCACATGACGCCGGACGAGATGATCGAAATCAGGCTGCTCGTGTCCCAGCGCTTCGGGTGTGCGTCCAGCGCCTGCAGCATGGGCTTGGCAAAAGCGTCACCGACAATGGCGATGCTCTGCACCTTGTGCTGATCCACCGCATCCCATAATTCTTCCGCGTCGAAGGATGGATCGGACAGCGTGACGATGGCCCCGCCCGACATGAGCGTGCCGATAGCAGTAATGAACCCGGTTCCATGCATCAGCGGGCAGGCTGGCAAAGTGATGCGCGCAAGCTCGCCCTGCTTCACCAGGGCCACCATTTCCTCCATGGTCTGGGGAACCGGACCCAGCAGCTTTTGCGCGTCGAGCTGAGCCTTGCGCATGTCATCGTGTCGCCACATCACGCCCTTGGGCATGCCGGTGGTACCGCCTGTATATATGAACAGCAGGTCATCGGGAGAACGCTCGATATCGAGAGGCGCGCCGTGACCTTCTACAAGTTTTTCGTAAGGAAGCGCGAAGGAAGAGATCTGCGAAGCATCGCCGATTTCGACAAATGTATGAACCTTGGTCAATCGCTCCTTAAGTTCAAGAATGCAGTCGCGGAACTCGTAACTGTAAACGATTACTTCGCTATCGGAATCGTCGAAGATGTAGAAAACCTCTTCGGGACGGTAACGATAATTGATGTTCACGTGCGTGAGGCGGCCCTTGAAGCACGCGGCCATCAATTCCCCGTATTCGGGACGGTTGCGCATGTAGAAGGCTATCTTCGCCCCATCGCCTGCACCTTGCGCGCGCAGATTGCGCGCCAGATTGTTCGAACGTTTCGACATTTCTGGCCAGGTAATGATCCGGTCGCCGTGAATCAGCGCCGGAGCATCTTCCGGGACCGCAGGTTCGATTGCATCGAGGATGTCGCCAAGGTTCCAGTCGATCACGTATTAATTCCTCTCTCCTTGGTAACCACGATTTTGTCGGTAGCGTGCGCCCAATTCATTGTCTCATGCGACCTGCGTCCATCCCTGCAAGGCCGCTGCTTCGGCCCGGACCGCTTCGGGACCTCCCAGAACCTGGCGGTCGAAACCGATTCGCTTGAACCAGAAATGCAGACCTAGGAGATCGGTAAAACCCATCCCCCCATGCACCTCGGTTGAGGTTCGGGCGACGAAACGGTGGACTTCGCCCGTATGTGATTTGGCATGGCATGCCACCAGCGAAGCCTCGTCGGGCGTCGCATCGAACGCATGGGCGGCATACCAGACCAGCGAACGGCATGGTTCGTGGCGGGCAGCCATTTCCGCGCACATATGCTTGACCGCCTGAAAGCTGCCGATCACTCGTCCGAACTGTTCGCGCTGCCCGGCATAGTCGACTGCTTTTTCGATCATAGCCTGGCCTGCACCAAGACTATCGGCCGACAGAAGCACTCGGCCAGCGTCGCGCAGACGCCTGCTTGTGCATCCATCATCGTCCGCGAGAGCTTCGCCCGTTACTCCGGAAAACCGCAATTCTCCTACGCTCCGGGTGCGGTCGATCGTCGTGAGGGAAACCTTCTCCAGACCCGCAGCATCGCCAGGTACGAAGTGGATCCGACCGGCGGTATCGGCTACCAGAAACGCGTCGGCTTCCAGGAAGTCGAGCGCGAACAAAGCCGTTCCGTCGAGCTTTGCGCCGTCGAAGTCCACGCCTGCCCGGTCCCGGATCTCGACCGTTTCGGCGATCGCGACGGCGATTTGCGCTTCGCCCTTCGCTATCCTCGGCAGCCAGTGCGCCTTCAACTCCTCGCTACCGCACTGTGCCAGCGCAAGGGGTGCCAGTACATGGGCACCGATAAAAGGCACCGGCGCGACGGCATAGCCAAGCTGTTCAGCAACGACGGCGGCATCGAGCATTGTCATCCCGAGCCCGCCATGTTGTTCGGGAACCATCATTCCCCAAATGCCGAGTTCGCCCAGCGCCGAACGCACCCTGTCGATGAAGGGAACCGTGCCCTCAGCGCATTCGCGCACATGATCGAGCGGACAAGTATCAGCAAGAGTGCGACTGATCGCGTCGCAGAGCATCTGCTGGTCCTGCGAAAGTCCGAAATCCATCAGGCGGCTCCCTTTTTCTGCCCGCTCGCAACGGCCGTCGCCTGTTCGGCCGCGGCAGGCCTAGCGAGCTTGGGCTCGCGCGGCATTTCCAGCCCGCGTTCGGCGATGATGTTCTTCTGGATCTGGGCTGTGCCGCCACCGATTATCAGACCAAGCTGAAACATGTAGTTCCACTGCCAGGCGCCGTCTTCGCGCTCGCGCTCGCTGCCGTGATAGAGTATGCCCATCTCGCCCATTGCGTCGATCGCGAGCGCGGAAATCTGATGGGCGAGCTCACAGCTCTGCAGCTTCACGACAAGTTTCGCCATGCCGCCGGGATCGCCCCTAAAGCTGTTCGACAGGATGCGCATGCCGTTAAGTTTCATCGCCGCGACTTCGGCTTGCAATGCAACCAGCCGGTCACGCAGAACGGCGTTGTCCATTGCGCAACCCTGGCCGATGCGTTCTTTTTGCATCAGCCTGACCAGCGCCTGGAGCCGGTTTTCCAGTGCATCGGGATCGCCCAGCATGCCACGTTCATGGCCCAGTGTGGCATTGGCGACGTACCACCCCTGCCCGCGCTGCCCGACGATCTGGTCCATGGGAACCCGCACGTCGGTAAAGAACGTTTCATTGAACTCGGCATGACCGGTCATGGTCTTGAGTGGTCGGACCTCGATCCCTGGTGTGTCCATCGAGAAGATCAGGTAGGAGATGCCGCCGTGCTTGGGCGCATCCTGCTCGGTCCGCACAAGGCAAAAGATCATGTCCGCCTGCTTGGCCGTGCTGGTCCAGATCTTCTGTCCGTTGATAACAAAGTCGCCATTTTCAACCCGGGCGCTGGTCTTGAGCGCGGCGAGGTCCGATCCCGCTCCAGGTTCCGAATATCCCTGACACCAGACTATCTCGCCATTAAGGGTCGGCTCGATCCATTGCCGTTTCTGGGCTTCGGTTCCGAGTTCCAGCAGCGTTGGAACGAGCATGGAAATGCCCTGGTTCGCAAGGCCTGCGGGGATGCCAGCGCGCGAAAATTCCTCGGCAATGATCCGCGATTTCAGGATGTCCGGCTCGGCTCCGTATCCGCCGTATTCCTTGGGAATCGTACGCGCCGTGTAACCATGCAGGATCAACAGCTTTTGCCATTCGACGGCTTCGGGGGAAGGGCGCGCGGCACGGCCCTGGCCATCGGGTGCGCGGTGACCGTGGGTTTGCAGGAACTGGCGCACTTCCTCGCGAAACGCGTCATACTGGGGTCCGTAGTCGAGATCCATCTTGGTCTATCCTTCTGCGCGCGCGATCGCGACGGGCCGGAATACTGGCAGGCGAAAATCTTCGGAGATCGGCTCGAAATCCAGCGTGACCGGCAGATCGAGCTCAAGCTCGTCGAGCGCGCAATCGACCAGCCGGGTTGCCATGCGCACTCCCTCCTCCAGTTCCACCACCGCAGCGATGAAGGGAATCTCACCGGCGAAGGCGGGATGCAGTGCCTGATGGGTCACCGTCCAGGAAAACAGCGTGCCATTGCCGGTGCTACGCTCCCACGACCATTCGGGAGAACCGCATCGGGCGCACATGTAGCGCGGCAAATGCCGAAAACTGCCGCATCCGCCGCACTGCTGGAAGTACAGGCTGCCGTCCTGGCACCGGTTCCAGAATTCCTGTTCCACCGGATCCTGCGGGCGGGGCTTTGGCTTGGGCGGTGTGGCCTGCGCCGAGGGGCGCATCTTGGGCGGCAGATCTTTCTCGTCGCTCACGCATACCTCCTCAAAATCGCTATACTGCCGTCACCCAGATCGCCCCAGCCGGTAACCAGGCCGGTCTGGGCGCCTTCGACCTGCCGCTCCCCACAATCGTGGCGCAACTGACGCACCGCCTCGACGACATGGTTCAGTCCCCAGACATGGGCCTCGCTCAGCAGGCCGCCATGGGTGTTGACGGGATAGCGCCCGCCCAGCTCGATCTGGCCATTCGCGACGAACTCTGCCTGTCCACCTGGTTCGCAATAGCCCAGGGCCTCCAGCTGCAGGAGAACCACGTAGGTGAAGCAGTCGTAGATCTGCAGAAAATCCATGTCTTCGCGATCGACCCCCGCCATTTCGAACGCGCGCGGCGCGGCGTAGCTCAGGCCGATCTTGAAGGGGTCGGGACGCGAAGGGATATCGTCGGCGGGGTAAGGATGCCCTTCAGCCGCACCGGCGATGCTCACGGGAACATGCGGCATGTCCCTGGCGCGGTCCATTCGCGAAACCACGACTGCGCATGCCCCGTCAGTCTCCAGACAGCAATCGTAGAGGCGAAAGGGTTCGGATATCCAGCGCGCGGAATGGTAGGTTTCGGCATCCAGTTCCCGGCCATAAGTGAAGGCCTGCGGATTCATCTGCGCATGGCGACGGCACGCTAGGGCAACGGCCGCCATCGCTTCCGGGCCGATATCGTAAATTCGGGAGTGCCGGGTGGCGAGCCAGGCATACATCTGCACCGGCAGGAACACGCCATACGGAATGTAATAGCCCTGGATCGTATTCGTCAGGGTGTTCATGTTCATCGGCCGCGTCGGCGGTGCGCCAGGCTTGGGCCGCAAGGCGGAATAACCGTTCCACCCGAGCGTCACCAGCACATGGTCGCATAAGCCGCTGGCAATTGCCATCGCGGCGTTCTGGAGTGCCGTGGTAGGGCTCGCCCCGCCCATGTGGACCGTAGAGGCATAGCGCAGAACTTCGATACCGAGGTTAGCCGCCATCTCTTCCGAGGTGGTGTAGATCGGCGGAGGAACCATGCCGTCGATATCCGACGGCTTCAGCCCTGCATCTGCTATGGCTTTGCGCGATGCTTCCAGCATCATGTCGACCGCGGTTTTCTCGGTGCCTTTCACGAAAGCGGTTTCGCCCACTCCGGTGATGGCCGATTTGTCGCTTAAGCTCATGCCTGCCTGACCGCCTGGTAATCGCGTTCGAGCTGTTCGGAAAGAGCGCGCACCCTCTGATAGGTCTCCGGCGGACGCAGTCGCAACTCGCGGCGGACATCCTCCAACGGACGATCGAGATTTTCTTCCCAGTAGAAGGTGGTCAGATCGGCCGCTGCCCGGCCCCGCCGCCACGCTTCAAATGCAGCGCGGGCCACTGGCAACTGGGTGGCTTCCAGTTTCCTCTTGGGAATGCCGACGGCCACAATGAAGGCGATCCCGTGATTATAGAATTGCGCGTTTCCGAAGGACAGAACGCACAATTCGCCCAGTGCGTCCCTGCCGTATCCGGTGACGACATGAAACAGGTCATGCGAATCGCGCAGGCGCCGACGATAGAGGGAAACATCGGGGTCGCCGAAGTCCTCCAGACCTCCGGCCTCGCTAGCTTCCGCCAGGCCTTCTGCTGTCAGACCCTCCCCGTAAACAAAATCGAGGTAGGCTCGGCCAAGCGTGCCAGACGCACAGGTCGCAAGGCGTTTGCGATCGCACAAGGTTTCAAGCAGGTCGGCCCGGTCGGAAGCGATACGCCGCCCATCGCTCGACTTCATGAAGCGATTGAAATTCCGATAATAGGAATTGCCCGACAATGCCTTGACGATACGGAACACCTGCGCCGTATCCTCCTTGTCTGCAATCAGCTGCCTCATCGCCCCCAGCGCCTTCAGCGGCTCTACGGGGCGCCGCAGTTCATGACCTTTGGCGTAAGCCATCTTCTTGCCTCCTGCGCTTCACTTGTAGGTACCGGCGGACGCCAACGCCTTCTCGGCTCCATCGACCAGGTCGCGCATCACTTCGGCGGCAGGTCGGATCGAATCGATCAGGCCGATGCCCTGGCCAGCGAAGCCGGGGATGACATCCTTGCGCTCTGCCCTGATCCCGGAGGCCATGACCGGGCCAGAAATCATCGATTGATAGGGCATCGGCAGAGGTTCCTTTCCGGCCTGCACCCAGGCGTCGGCCCATTTGTTCCGGATCATGCGCGCCGGTTTGCCGGTAAGCGATCGACTAACGACCGTATCGGCATCGCCGCTTTCGGTGATCGCCTCTTTCTGGAAGCGCTCGATGCCCGCTTCCTCGGTCGCGAGAAATGCCGTGCCGACCCACGCGCCCTCTGCCCCCAGCATCATCGCAGCGGCAACACCCCGGCCATCCGAGATACCGCCGGCCCCAAGGACAGGAACACGATCGCCAACGGCGTCGACCACCTGGGGAATCAAGGAAATAGTCCCGATCGGCGAGTTGTGACCTCCGCCATCGTGCCCTTGCGCGACGATCATGTCGATGCCCGACCCGACGACCTGTTCGGCATGCTTGACCTTGCCGATCACCGCCATGACCTTGGTGCCATTGGCATGGAGCCGATCCATCCACGGTTCAGGATTGCCAAGGCCGGCAGCATAAACCGGCACCTTTTCCTCGATCACCACTTCCATCTGCGCCTCAAAGAATTCCTTCGAGAACAACTGCGGGCCGCCCTTGCCCATTTCAGGCGCGCCCGCCGCCCGCATGGCGGCGGCGGCATCGACCTCCGGAAGCTCTTCACGATCCATGAAGTCGCGCGTGAACTGCTGATATTCACCCATCAGATCCATGGGATTTTGGGGTGCAGCACCGCTTTGAGGGGCAGAGCCGCGCCTGACCGACGCGGGGAGCAGCGTATCGACACCGAAAGGTTTGTCGGTCAATTCCCGGGTCTGGCGAATCCAGTCACGCAACTGATCGGGCGAACACGCCGCGGCACCCAGGACCCCGAGCCCGCCGGCATTCGAAACCGCAGCCGCCAGCGCCGGAACGCTCGCTCCGCCCATCCCGGCAAGCAGGATCGGGTACCGGATCCCCAGCATTTCGCATATTCGGCTCTTCAACGCCATTCTTCCTCTCCAGCCACTTGCCTAAACGCACACTCAAACTATTGAAAATTCTACAGCTGCCCCCACCGCACCCGCTGCGAGACCAGCTCGGGACTGCGCTCCGAAAGATAGACAGCAGAGCCGGCCACCAACCGGCTCATTGCTTGACGGGCCGCGGCGCTGTCGCCAATCCGCACTGCCTCGAGCACCCGCACCAAAAACTTCATCTGCACCGCCCGTTCCTGTGCCGAATATCCCAGCGAATGGGAAAACTCGCGGGTCAACAGATGCATCGCAGAGGTCAGCAAACCGAACAGCGGATTGCCGCTCGCCCAACCCAACAAGTCGTGAAATCTGCGATTAAGTTCCTCGAACTGATCAGAGGCTTCATGATGCCGCAATTCCGCCAGACACCCTGCCAACGCGCTGAGATCGGCAGTAGTTGCACGCTGGGCTGCATACCCTGCGACATCGGGAGCAATTGCTTCGCGCAATTCAAGCAAACCACGCAAATCGGCTTCCATGAAATGCAGGATCAGCGACAAACTGCTTGCAAAATCGCCGGTCTGCGGACGGGCTACGACGGGACCTCCACCCCGGCCGAGCTGGAGATGGATGACCCCTTGCAATTCCAGGAACCGCAAAGCCTCCCGCAAAGTTGCGCGCGCAACCTCGTAACGCGCGAGCATTTCATCCTCGCGCGGAAGCCTGTCACCCGGGTTATGGCGACCCGCCTCGATGTCCCGCACGATGCTTTGCGCAAGAGAAAGGGCACGCTTGGCCTTCTTCACTGCTGGCATCTGCCACTCATCAGCACACCCGCACCTCTCGAAAAAAAAGTATAAGGATTTTCTCAAACCTTCGCCGGATCGCCACTCTATCGGATGGGACTTGTGCCTGCAAGGGACTAAAAGAGTGTACTGTTTATTGACTGCACGAAACGTCTCGTTTATGGATGACTGAAGGCCGATCAGGCCTGTGATGTAGAAGGAATAGTTCTTATGGACAGCCAGATCGCCGAGCCGGATGCCGCGGCGAGGATCGCGTCAATTCCGATCGAGGAAATCGACGTGGCCCGGCCAAGCCTGTTTCAGAACGATACCATCGGTCTATTTTTTGACAGGTTGCGCGCCGAAGAACCTGTCCACTACTGCCGCGAGAGCTATGTCGGCCCTTACTGGTCCATTACCAAGTTCGACGACATCATGGCGGTGGACACTAATCATAAGGTCTTCTCTTCGGAAGCGAAGCTAGGCGGAATTGCAATCCAGGACATGCATTCGGTGGAAGGCGCGCTCGAACTGGAAATGTTCATAGCGATGGACCCGCCCAAGCACGATCAGCAGCGCAGGGCGGTGACCCCTGCCGTGGCCCCGTCCAACCTGCAACTGCTCGAACCGGTCATCCGTCAACGCGCAGGTAAGATTCTCGATGAACTCCCGATTGGCGAAGATTTCGACTGGGTGGACAAGGTTGCGATCGAGTTGACGACAATGACGCTGGCGACCCTGTTCGATTTCCCCTGGGAGGAGCGGCGCAAACTGACGCGCTGGTCCGATGTAGCAACTGCGGCACCAGAAACCGGGATCGTCGAATCCTACGAGGCGCGGCGCGAAGAACTCATCGGTTGCGCAATGTATTTCAAGACTCTGTGGGACGAACGGATAAACGAGGAGCCGAAGAACGACCTCATCTCGATGATGGCTCATTCTCCCGCCACGCGCGACATGCCGTTCCTCGAGTTTCTCGGCAATCTTATGCTGCTGATCGTCGGTGGAAACGACACGACACGCAATTCCATCAGCGGCGGTGTGCTCGCCTTGAACCAAAGCCCGGACGAATACGCGAAACTCGACGCGGATCCTTCGCTCATTGGCAAAATGGTTCCGGAAATCATCCGTTGGCAGACCCCCCTCACCCATATGCGCCGCACCGCGCTGGAGGATTGGGAGATCGGCGGCAAACAGATCAAGAAGGGCGACAAGGTGGTGATGTGGTACCTGTCGGGCAACCGCGACGAGAGTGCTATCGAACGCGCGGACCAGTTCATCATCGACCGCAAAAATCCGCGTCATCACCTTTCATTCGGCTATGGCATTCACCGCTGCATGGGAAACCGGCTCGCGGAACTGCAGCTGCGGATCATCTGGGAAGAAATTCACAAGCGATTTTCCCGGGTCGAAGTTACAGGCGAGCCGGAGCGTCTTTTTTCAAACCTCGTCCGCGGAATCACCAGGCTGCCGGTGCGGCTCCACGCCTGCTGACTCTCGAGATCGAAATGCGGAGTTCAAGATGATCAAAGTTACGTTCGTGGCTAGCGATGGTGAGCGACGAAAGGTCGAAATAGAAGAAGGTGAGACAGCCAGGGAAGCGGCGCTATACAATGACGTGCCGGGTATCGATGGCGATTGCGGAGGGGTATGTGCTTGCGCGACCTGTCATGTGCACGTCGATCCGGAATGGATCGACAAGGTGGGTCGGCTAATGCAAGACGGAATGGAGGCCGACCTCTTGCAGTTCGCCGAGGGCACCAACGAATACAGTCGCCTCGCCTGCCAGATTCCGATGAAGCCGATGCTGGATGGATTGGTTCTTCACCTACCCGAACAGCAATACTGATGGAGGGATTCTCGTCCCCGTAGCCTACATTCTTATCTATCTTTCCTCGATTCTTTGAGAAAACGCCCATGGCAACACAAATTGAGCCCGTAACCCAGACAGACGAAGACGCCTTCCGCGCGGAAGTGCAGCAGTTTCTGGCGGACAATTTTCCCGACGAACTCAAGGGCACCAACAACGCGCTCGCGGGCGTAGACGGCCCGACCAATGAAACCCCCGCACAGAAGAAATGGCGCGAAGCCGTGGGCGCACGCGGTTGGGGCACGCCGACATGGCCGAAGGAATATGGCGGCGGCGGCCTGAGCAAGGCGCAGGCCAAGATCCTCGAGCAGGAGATGGGCAAGGCCGGGGCCTACAATCCTATTGGCGGCATGGGCGTGATGATGTTCGGCCCAACGCTGCTGGAATACGGCAGCGAGGGGCAGAAGAAAGAGCACATCCCGCCGATCTGCCGCGGCGAAGTCCGCTGGTGCCAGGGCTATAGCGAACCCAATGCCGGATCCGACCTCGCCAATTTGCAGACCTTTGCCGAGGACAAGGGCGATTACTATCTCGTCAACGGCCAGAAAACCTGGACCAGCGGCGGCCAGTGGGCGGACAAGTGCTTTGCCATCGTCCGTACCGACAAGAGCGACAAGCACAAGGGCATTAGCTTCATGCTGATCGACATGGATTCGCCCGGCGTGGAAGTCCGCCCGATCACCATGATCAGCGGCACCAGCCCGTTCTGCGAGACCTTCTTCACCGATGTGAAGGTGCCCAAGGAGAACCTCGTCGGCGAGGAGGGCCAGGGCTGGACCATCGGCAAGCGCCTGCTCCAGCACGAGCGCACCAATATTTCGGGCGGCGGCAGCCTCGCCCGCCTGATGGGCCAGAGCCTCGGCGAGATCGCCAAGAAGTATCGGCCGACCGGCGACGATGGCGAACTGGCCGATGCCGTCCTGCGCGACAAGATCGCCGATTTCGAGATCCGCTGGAACAGCTTCCTTCTCACCGCGCGCCGCGCAGTCGAGGAAAGTAAGGCAGCCGGCGGCGTCTCCGAAATCAGTTCGGTGCTGAAAAAGCTCGGTACCAAGCTCAGCCAGGAACGCAGCGAACTGCTGATCGAAATCCGCGGGCTCCAGGGCCTGGGCTGGGAAGGCGAAGGTTTCAGGGACAGTGAGCTCGAAGCGGTGCGCGGCTGGCTCTTCGGCAAGGCCACGACGATCTACGGCGGCTCGACCGAAATCCAGAACAACATCATCGCCAAGCGCGTGCTCGGCATGCTGGATCATCAGTAAGTTTCGGCACCAGTAAGGCGAGAGAGACAAGACAATGGCAGTTCTCAACGAAGAACAGGAAATGCTGCGCGACATGGCGCGCGAATGGGCCGTCAACGAAAGCCCGGTCATCGAATTCCGCAAGGTGCGCGCCGGCGGCGAGCCGGAAGCGTTCAATCGCGATGCCTATGCGACCATGGCCGAAATGGGCTGGGCCGGGGTCATCATCCCTGAAGAGCACGGCGGGTCCGACTTCGGCTTCATGTCGGCGGGCCTCGTGGTCGAGGAACTCGGCAAGACGCTGACTGCCAGCCCGCTGGTGATGAACACGGTGGCCGCAAGCGCCATCGTGCTGGGTGGCAGCGAGGAGCAGAAGGCGAAGTGGCTGCCGAAGCTGGCCAGCGGCGAGACAATCGCGACGCTCGCCATCGATGAAGGCCCGACCCACGACCCTTCGACAATCGAATCGAGCGTATCGGGCGGCAAGCTTTCGGGTACGAAGGCCTTCGTCCACGAGGCGCATGGCGCGGACTTGTTCGTGGTCGCCGCGAAGGACGGGCTCTACCTCGTCGAGAAGGGCGATGGCGTGTCGCTCGCCACGCGCAAGCTCACCGATCAGCGTAGCCATGCCGACGTCACGTTCGACGGTGCGGCAGCGGACAAGCTGGCCGATGGCGGCGACGGCCTGCTCGACGACGTCCTCGACCGGGCGCGCGTGCTGACGGCGGCCGAAATGCTCGGCATGGCGCAGCAGGTGTTCGACGATACCCTCGCCTATCTGAAGCAGCGCGTGCAGTTCAACCAGGTGCTCGCGAGCTTCCAGGCGCTGCAGCACCGCATGGCCGACCTCTTCGCCGATCTCGCGCAAATGCGTTCGGCGGTCGAGGCGGGCCTGCAAGCCGTCGACGCAGGTTTCGGTATTGCGCGGGCGGCGACCATCGCCAAGGCGGAAGCCAACCGCGTTATGCACACCATGGCAAACGAGGGCATCCAGCTGCACGGCGGGATCGGCATGACCGATGAGTACGACGTCGGCTTCTATCTCAAGCGCGCCCGCGTGCTGGAGCAGAGCTTCGGTTCGTCGAGCTGGTTAAAGGACCGATTTTCCAAGCTTTCTGGCTACTAGAAACCTGCATGTAGTGACCTCCATGGTATTTGTGCCACATGAATTTCGACAATGCGGAATAAACCATCAGTTCTTGTACCAGGTCTTGAAATGAAAGGTACTTACCGGCATCGTTTCTAAGATCGACTAGTGCCTAGGATGGGGCACATTCGTAGAGGAGAGAGACATGAAAAGACTTCCATCACGGCACCATTGCGCCCTTGGTGCATTGGCAACGGCATTTGCCTTCACACCCACAGCGGCCTTCGCCCAAGACAGTGGCGAACCTGATGCAAATCTGGTCGAAGGGGCCGATGTCGAAGACGAGAACGTGATCATTGTTACCGCGCAAGGGCGGTCACAGGTCCTTGCGGATGTTCCGGTCGCCGTGTCGGCTGTCTCCGGAGAAACCCTCCAGAATTCGGGCGCCAGCGACATTCGTGAACTGAACCAGGTCGCCCCGTCCCTACTTGTATCTTCCACCGGCAACGAAGCTAACGGTTCCGCGCGTATTCGCGGTATCGGCACGGTCGGCGACAACCCTGGTCTGGAAAGTTCGGTCGCGGTTTTCGTCGATGGAGTCTATCGCTCTCGTTCGGGAAGCGCCCTGAGTGAGCTCGGACCTATCGACAGGGTCGAGATACTTCGCGGTCCCCAAGGTACTTTGGGCGGGCGGAACTCATCGGCAGGCCTGATCAATATCTATACCGCACCGCCCGAGTTCGATTTCAGCGCGTATGGGGCCTTCACTTATGGCAACTATGATGCGATCCGCGTCGAAGGCGGCATAAACGCTCCGCTTGGCGATAGAGTAGCTGCGCGCGTTGACGGGGTATATTTTGAACGCGACGGCTTCTACAACGATATTACCAACAGCGGGACAATCAACAATCGCGATCGTTATCTGGTCCGCGGTCAGCTCCTGTTCGAACCCAATGACGACCTGTCCATTCGCCTTGTCGGGGATTATTCCAAAAAGGACGAAGCGTGCTGTGCCGCGACGTTCGTTCAGCCCGAGTTTGCCCCGCTTGCACGGATCAGCGCCGGATTTGATCCTTTTACGAGGCCATCGGCTGGGGCCGCCCTGACGAGTACCGAAAATCCGATCGTTCCCGTGTTGCTTGCGCTTGGGCAGGATCCGCGTGCCCTTACCCAAGATACATTCAACCGCGACCTGTACCCTACGCCGGGCAGAAGCTATGAAGGCGAAACCGAAGACTACGGTATTTCGGCTGAGATGAATTGGGATTTCGGGAACGTCACGTTGACGTCTATCACGGGCTACCGTGAGTATGCCAACAGCCAGGGATCTGACACCGATTACACTACTGTCGATATTCTCTACCGCGCTCCGACCGAGAATGCTCTGGCTCGAGACTTTGAAACATTCACTCAGGAACTGCGCCTTACCGGTGAGGCCTTCGATGGCAAATTGGATTGGTTGATCGGCGCGTATTACGCCAATGAGGAACTGCAGGTGCGTGACAATCTGCGGTTCGGCACCCAGTACGGTAATTTCGTAGCGTGCCGCATCGCTATCGCGATCAACCCGGCGCTGGTCAATCCCGGGGCTTCCAATTGCCTGGGTGCCAACGTGGCGGCATTGGACGGTACGCTGACCGGAAGCCCGGCATTCGGCGCTGCAACCCCGGCGATCCTCGCAGGTATCGACAATCTGGCCAGCATCAGCGATTTGGGAACGGTCAGCGAGGTCTACAATCAAACGAGCGAAAACTTCGCGTTCTTCACGCATAATATCTTTGCCATCACGGATACGCTCGATTTGACGCTGGGGCTTCGCTATACAAACGAAACCAAAGACTTCGACGCGACTTTCCGCAACGACAACACGGTTTGTCCGACAAACCGCAATCTGCTCGGAGGCTTTCTGGGGGTTCCGACTTTGGCACCTCTGGCCGGTGGTATCATCAGCCTTTCCTGCCAAGGCAATTCGACATCGGAGCTCGATGGAGTTTCTCTCGAGGACTCGCGCGATGAAGAGGAGTTTACCGGCACGGCTATCCTGAGCTGGAAGCCTACGCCCGATCTGCTAGTCTACGGTTCGTATTCACGCGGCTACAAGGCGGGCGGTTTCAACCTCGACAGGTCTGCACTGTCAAATCCGCTTGCTTTCGATCCGGCCAATATCTCCGCAGCCGCGCTGCAGTTCGATGAAGAAACAGTCGATGCATATGAGATCGGCCTGAAATACTCGAGGCGTGAGTTCGGGGTTAGCATTGCAGGCTTCCGGCAAGAGTTCAGCAATTTCCAGTTGAACACGTTCAATGGGGCGTTCTACATCGTGCAGACGGTCAATAGTTGCGATAGCGATCTCGGCGGGGCCGACACGGACGCAAGCGCGACAACCGGAGCATGCTCTTCCGACGAAGTTGCACCAGGTGTGATCGCTCAAGGTGTCGAGATCGAAACCTATCTACGACCCGCTCGTGATTTGGATATTACCCTTGGCGTCACCTATTCGGATACGAGCTTTGAAGACAATCTTATCGGGGACGATACCGGGGCACCGCTCGACCCCGCACTACGCTTGCTGCCAGGCGACAACCTGTCGAATGCACCAGAGATCGTGGCAACATCGTCGCTCACGTGGACGCCGCCAATCGGCGACAGTGGCCTCGAAGGCCTGTTCTTCGTGAACGCTCGTATGGCTGGTGATTACAACACCGGCTCCGACCTGCTCTTCGGCAAGGAACAGGACAGCTTCGTCGTAGTGAACGGTCGTGTGGGTCTAACCAATATTGCGGATCGCTTCGCGATCGAGGGCTGGGTCAATAACTTGTTTGACGTTGGGTATACGCAGGTGGCCTTCAACACGCCTTTCGTGGCTCCGCAACAGACTTACTCCGCTTTTCTTGCGGAACCGCGGACTTACGGCATTACACTACGCGGTAAGTTCTAAACTTACTCGCTATTTGCAGGAGGGTTCGGCGCTTCGTTGTGTCGGACCCTCTTTTTTTCAAACAGTCATGTCAGACCAAGTATAAGTACGTTCGAAAGTTGGTCGATAAGCAGATGGCTTTGCTAGCTGGTGGCGTATCCACGCAGGGTGTACGGCGTGTCCGATCCTCCCTTTCCGTTGAAAGCTGATGCGCAGCCAGTGCGTAGACGGCCCACGTGTGCTGACCGCTCCCTGCATCGTAAACGATCTTGAGCAGTTTCATGTTCTGGCTGAAGGACCCAAGGGCTTACGAGACTGCCGTTTCGAAACAGCAGTTCCAGAGCTCCCTTACGAAGGTAGGTTCGCAGACTATCGATTCAGCCCGCCAATATGGCTTTGACGGAAAAACCGGTCTACGGTCGAAGGCCGAGAGTGCGCCGATTAAGGGTGCACGATACCGCTTTTATGGTTGGATTGGACAGTGAAAACACGAAGCTGAAGCGGTTGTTAGTCGACCCAAAGGATTTGCGGCCTTGCTAAACGACCTCACAGCACTGAAATCACGACTTTTATAGCCAGGATCTCATGGGCCGTAAGCCACCGCCACCGCGACACTCAACCTATAACCTCGCCTGCCGGGCCGTAGCCTGCATCCTCCGGGATGGTCAGGATATTCTTGCCATCGCGCTGCAAGACCCGCGGCAGGACAGGCACGATCGTGCGCGCCTGCGCGCGATCTACGCAGTCCGCAGCACTGTTCGCCTCGGACAACAGTTCCAGGTTCAGTCGGGTGGGGAAAATGACCGTGCGCACGCCCGATTGCCCCATCTCCAGAGCCCGATTTGGTGAGAGCCATTCTGCATCCACCGTCTCATAGCCATCGCACGCGGCAATCTGGCATTCGGGGGCTCGAGCGACGTAGAACCAGGTGTCGAACCGTCTTTTCATGAAGACCGGGGTAATCCACCGCGCAAAATCGGTGAGACTGTCGAGCCGCAAGGTCACATCGGACTGCCGAACGACATCGAGGAACGATCTTTCCCCCTGTTCGACTGCCCGGCGGCTGTCTGGGTCACAGGCCCCTTCGAAAGGGCTGCCATCGCGGTTGACCGCCAGCAAAATGCCAGCCTCCTCGTAAGCTTCGCGGATCGCAGCGATCTTTAAAATTCTCTGGGTCGTATCGACCTGATCCCACCCGTCGGAGTAAGCGGCCCATTCCTCCAAAGAATCTTCGGAGTGGGGTTTCCCGCCGGGGAAGACCAGTGCTCCAGATGCGAAGTCGATCTGATGATGTCGCTTCACCATGAGAACCTGAAACTCCGGTTCATCCCGCACCAGCAGCATGGTGGCGGCAGGCACCGCCTCGGCAGGTTTCTGTTCGGTCATTTCCACTCTTCTCCCCTGATGTAGCCAATATCGGTGCCCGGCGGCCGTGATCGAAGCGTTTCCAGCGTATGGTCTTATCAGTTCCATCTAGGAATGAGTGCTAATCCCGCGCAAGCCAGAACAATTCCTGCCAGTATCAACGATTGGTCGGCCAGCAGGGCGGCAGAGACGATCAACGCGGCGACCACGGGACCCTTGACGGGGGTGCTGCGGTGCCCTTCCCGCGTCAGAGGGTTCAGACTGGCTGGGTCGATGGACACCTGAATCGTACCCGATCGAGCGACCGATGCAGCGTTCTCGATCAGCTCGGGCAGCGATGCCGAGAAATCAAGCAGGCCACTGCGGACCTTGGCCAAATGATCCCGCGCGGCTCCGACCGAAAATCGCTCGGCAAACAATTGCATCACGATCGGCTTCGTTTCTTCGGCGATATTGTAGTCCGGCGCCAAAGAGCGAACGAAGCCCTCTGCGGTCAGCAGGGTGCGCAGCAAAATAGCGAGGTCGGGCGGCAATACGAGGCGATAATCGCGCAACAATCCGAAAACCCGATCGAAAATTGCCGCGAATTCTATCCCGGCAAGAGCTGTGCCGCTAAATTCCGCGATCAGCTCATCCAGGTCCATCACCAAATGCGCCCGATCCACGAGCGGATTGCCTGCCCAGTCGAGCAGCAGATCGGCCGCCTTGTCTATCTGTTCGTTCGCGATAGCGAAAATCAGTCGGACGATTTCCTGACGCCGCGCGCCGCTGAGAAAGCCCACCGAGCCGAAATCAATAAAGCCTACCTGGTTCCCTTCCATCCAGAAAACATTGCCGGGATGCGGGTCGCCATGAAACTCTCCATTGAGAAGGATCATCCGTAGCACCGCATCGGCATAGCGCTTCGCGAACCGCGCATTATCTCCCTGACCAGTTGCCGGGGGCCGCGACGCAGGCTTTCCGACCAGGGCTTCCTGCACATTGATCGTCATGCCTGTAAGTTGCCAGTGGATCGCGGGGGTCTTCACCCCAAGCATCTCCAGATAACCGCCAATCCGTTCACAGGCGCGTGCTTCTGCCGCCAGGTCCATCTCCCGCGCTAAATTCTTGGCGAATGTCTGGAGGAACTGCACGGGTCGATAGCGGGCAATGTCGCTTGACCGACGCTCGGCGAGGCCCGCGAGCCGTGTCAACAGCCTCATGTCCGCCTCGATCCTGGACGCCATGCCGGGTCGGCGGATTTTCACGATAGTCTCGCTTCCGTCCAGCAGGGTTGCGACATAAGTCTGCGCGATAGAGGCTGAGGCGATCGGGTTTCTCTCGAAAGCGGCGAATTCACGTTCCCAGTCGCTGCCCCAAGCCGATACAATCACCGGTTCGATCTTATCGAACGGCAGCGGTTCCACCTGGTCGTGGAGAGTGCCGAACGCGGAAATCCAGGGTTGTGTAAACAGATCGCTTCTGGTCGCCAGGAGCTGGCCAAGCTTTATTCCGACAGGGCCGACATCGCGCAACAGCGCCACCACCGATGCAGGACGCAAGTCCTCGGTATCTGGCTCATTCTCCGAAACCGGCATAAAGCCAAGCAAGCTTCCGAGATTTTTCAGACCGTGCCGGGCGAAAATCTGACCGAGTTCTGCTAGCCGCGTCAGTTCACCGACACTGTTTTCCAGATCATGCTTCATCGGCTTTCTTCGCAAGTGTCAGCCTGCTTCTGATTCTCCGCAACTTTTCGAAGCATCGTACGCAGGAGGTCGATTTGAGGCGCAGACATTCCCTTCCAGAGAATTTCGTGGAGTCGATCAGCCGCTTCGCGCAGTTCCGGCCAGATGGTTCTTACTTGCTCGGTGAGGTGGAGGTTCCAAACCCTTCGATCGTGCGCCGCCCGCTCTCGCTCGATCAAACCTTTTTCAACCAAAACTGCGACAGCCTGTCCTATCGTCGCCGATTCAAGCTCGAGCAGGCGAGAAATCTCGGTCTGTGTTAGCGTAGGTTCTCGCAACAAGGACGCGATGATCCGCCATTGTGTTTGATTGAGGTCGAGCCCCACGATCAGAGCGTCGAAGGTCCGCCGAGCGGTCCTGTTCACCTCTTCTAGCAAATAAAGGATGTCATCCTTTTCGTTGGGGGCGTAATCACGTATCTCATCTTTCGACATATGCTTATCCATCGCGCTATCTTGGAAGGCTCGCGCAAGCCTGGCGTGTTCAAGCTCAGCGTCAACCATATTCGCTAGCAGTGCCGCCATGCATACACTCGCTGATTTCACGCTACAGCAGAAACTGAATCCAATGGTCGCTCAAGCTAAAAAGGAACCGAACGGCGCTGGGTGAGTGCGAGTGCTCCGGCCACCTCGCCTGCCACGACTGCCGGGATCTTATGATCGCAAGCGCTCGGCCTCCATCACTTGAGCATCAGTCCCCCTCTGAAGGGCAACGTGGGGTGTGAATGCGGGGCGTGGGCTCGATTTCGAGTGATTATGGCGCGCTGCCCAGGTTGTCACGCATCTTGGCCAGCGATCCGCGTAAGCGCTCCAGTTCCCCAAAACGGATCCCCCCGAGCAAGCGAGCATACACCGCATCAGCTTCTACTCGCATCTTGGGAAGTAGCTCGATCGCGGCAGGGCGTAAATGAACCCGCCAAACGCGCCTGTCGTTCTTCGCGCTGCGTCTTTCGACCAGATCAAGTTCTTCCAGGCGATCAATCGTCCGGCCGATGCTAGCGCGCTCTAGCTCCAGTTCCCGAGCCAGCTCGGTCTGGGTCATGCCTGGGCTCCGAAGGAGATAAGCCAATGTGCGCCATTGCGTCCGCGTGAGCCCGAATTGTTCAACCGAAGAATCAAAGGTTCTGCGCAAACGCCGCGTCACTTCCTCCATAAGAAAGAACAGCCGATCGGTATCGGTGAGGGAACTTGCCCCCTTTATATCCGTGTCATAGTCCGTCGTGGCAGCCATCCTGGGCAACCTACCATAGCCGATCAGGAAATAAAGCCGTTTACTATAAACCAATTTACAATATAGAGGTTGCGGTATGCAGTCGCAAACTTTCCATATCGAGGGAGATGGTGGCATCTCCATAGCAGCCGAAGCGACCGGAAATGCCGATGCTTTACCGGTCTTGCTCGCGCATGGGGGCGGCCAGACCCGTCACGCATGGAAACGTGTCACAGCCGATCTCGCCAATGCGGGATTTCGTCCGATCGCAATTGATATGCGCGGTCATGGCGACAGCGAATGGTCTGCCGAGGGCGCTTACGAAACGCGCGACTTCGCTTCAGATCTCGTTGCGATCGCTTCAAAAATGGACCGCAAGCCAGCGCTCGTCGGGGCCTCCCTTGGCGGGTTGGCCGGACTGATCGCCGAAGGACACCTTGCGCCGGGCCGCTTCGCGTCGCTCACTCTCGTCGACATCGCGCCGCGTATGGAGACGGGGGGCGTTATGCGCGTAGTCGGCTTTATGGAGGAGCACGTGGAGACCGGTTTCTCTTCACCGGACGAAGCGGCAGAGGTCGTCGCGCGCTACATGCCAAATCGCCGCAAGCGCGGAGCCGGCAAGGGTTTACGGCGCTATCTGCGAGAGAAGGAAGACGGCCGCTACTACTGGCATTGGGATCCGGCCTTTATCCGCAACATCACACTAGCCAAGCGAAGCGATCCGTCTCATCAGGAACGCCAATTTGATGCGCTGAACGATGCAGCCAGCAGGCTTTCGGTGCCATTGCATATTATTCGCGGCGGATCGAGCGATCTGGTTTCCGAAGACGCGGTCGCGCAATTGCTCGAACTTGTTCCACACGCTGAATACACCGACATCGCAGAGGCAACGCATATGGTGGTTGGCGATGCCAACGATGCCTTTTCGGCAGCGATACTCGATTTTCTCAAACGTAATCACAGTCCGCAGGGGGCCGTTACATGAGCGATAATCCGACAAGGATCGATCCTAAGCGCCTCGAAGAGATCCTGCAGATTGCCCCGTTTCACCGATGGCTTGGCCTCACTTTACGGTCATGTTCGAGCGAGCAGCTTGAACTGGAGATGCCTTGGCGCGACGAGATCGTGTCAAACCCGGCAATCGGTTCAGCGCATGGCGGCGTGCTCGCCTCTCTGATCGATTTAACCGGGCTCTACACCTTATTGTCGCAAGGTACAGGGGCCAAGGCGACCGCCGATCTGAGGGTCGACTACCACCGCCCGGCAACCTCAGGACCACTCGTAGCATCGGGCAAGATTATCAAGATCGGTAAAAATATCTCGGTCGCTGAAACACGTGTATACGGTCCTGCTGGTAACCTTTTGGCTAGCGGCCGCGGTGCCTACGTATGCTAACAGCGCTATCCTGATGGAACTAACTGCAGGGCGAAAATTGGCAGGCCTGTTCCTCGAAGACCTGCGAAATACCCCCACGACTTTCAGAGCGATGTGCGTCGCGACAGCCGCCTTCCGGTGACCGAAAACAAAGATTAACCTTCGATCTATCAAAATGGGCACCGTGGCCAGATAGCATCACTGGTGCGCCGAAAAAGGCGGGTCGTGAACGCCGGGCGGAAGTAGGTGGCTCGACGAAAGGACCGAGGTTTCCGGATCGCGTCAGAGCCAACAATCGGACTAAGACTTCAATGGTCAGAAAGAGACCCGACCGGAACCGAGTGGTAGGTCCGGTTGGCGCTATATGCGTCAGAATCTCACTCCATATGTTGTCATGTTCTACTACCCGACATAATTGTTTTCGGGCCCGCTCGTGCAGGTTCGGTTCTGCCGCTACCCCTGCTGCGTCGTTCGTTCAACGAGGGTACAGGTTGGTTTCTTTACGATATGAATGATGGTGGTCCTCGTGACCTCAACATACGGGCTGCGCCCATCGGTTACCTTGTACGGCTTATCCTTGGGCTTGAAAGCGCGAAGCCGAGGTAGGATTCCTTGATCTTGTCGTAACGTGTGGCGACCCTGCGCCAGTTCTTGAGCTTGTTGAACAGCCTCTCGACGAGATTACGCCAGCGATTGACGATTTGTTCAAAAGCTCGACGCGAACGGCAATTTTCTAACGGTCAGGCCGACTCGACTGGTTCATTGACAAATGGCTTTTTAGTCGGTGCCGAAGGAACGGACCTGCGTCATATTACAAATTACGGGCGGCGTGCGGAACGTCCTATCGCGGATAGCTGATCTCGGAAGCTGGACATCGGTCTGCGTTTCCGTTGCGGGGTTTACGCTATCTACCGCCCGTCTTAGGACGAAAGAGCATTCGCCTTTCGTGGCGCGCATACCGCGCAAGGAACGTCCTGGCTGCCTCGGATGCCGTGAAGCGACATTCTTCCTCGGTTGCCATTGCTGGTCCGCCGAACAACCGTGCATCGAAAATATCGGTCTTGCACAATTCGCTTAGTTGTCGCGCCGCGAAGCTCGGGCGGTCGATCCGCAGTTCACCACGTTCGTGCCAGACACGAAGCAGGGATGCGATCTCGTCCGTACCGCGCCATGGACCGTTACGAAGGAACACGTCGGCTGCGGTATGGAACCGTTCGTTCCCGGCGATGCACATCTTGCAGAACATGAGAATGTCGTCATCGCGGCCGAACAGCCAGGTAAGTTCGAGCGCCACCTTCAGAATACCTTTTCCGGCGGGGAGGCTGGCGAACGAAGGGCTGGCGATGGTAGCACGGTTGCGGCCCAGCATGTACTCGATTGAGGCCAAGTATAGCGCGGACTTATCCCTGAAATGATTGTAGATCGTGGGTTTGGCAACACCGGCCCGGCGTGCGATCGCGTCCATATTGGCGCCGTCGAAACCATTGGCGGCGAACTGTTCGACCGCGGCAGCAAGAACCTTTGCGTGAATACTGGGATGGGGCGCAGTCATTTTCGTGGCCTCGGCGTTGTTCATTAAATCGCGCTTTTCGGAAAGGTTCCGACTCTCCTTGCCCGCTGCCTTGCTATAACCCCCGGGGCGAAATGATAAGCCTGAATTCGTAATGGAGGTTGAAAAGCTTATCTCGATAGTTCAGGCGAATGAACCGCTCAGTTCATTCAAGACGGGGTTCAGCCGAATTGATCAGCGACAGATCCTGCCGGACACGCTTTGTGTTCAGATACCCGCCGATCTTTTTCGCCGGCATGCTGTTATCGGGATGCATGGCCGTGGGGGGCGATTATGATCGCCAGCCCCCGCCTGCCGCGCAAACCGACTGGATCGACCGCGCCAACGTAGCGGTGGCGGAGGAGGAGTTCGTCGCATGGTGGCGGGAACTTGGCGACCCGGAACTCGCTAGGCTGATCGAGGCGGCGTTGCAGAACAATCTGACGATACGCCAGGGGTTGTCGCGCATAGAGGAAGCCAATGCCCGTCGCCTTCGCGCCCGCGCTGCCCGCTATCCCTCGGTCAGTGCGGAAAGCTCGGCCACCGTGCTCCAGCAAAGCCTCAACACCCAGCTTGGCCAAGCTCAGTTCCCCGGCTTCGAGCGTCAATACGAGCAATATGCTCTGGGCGCGGCATTCAACTGGCAAGTCGATCTATGGGGCCAGACACAGCGCCGGATCGATGCGGCCGATGCCCGGGTGGAAGCGCTGATCGCAGCCGCCAACGGCGCGCGCCTGGCGATCGCATCGGAAACGGCGGCCACCTATTTCACCATGGCCGGCTTCCAGCAGGAGAAGCGGGCACTGCTGCTCGGGATCGAGGCGCAACGCACGCAGCTCGATCTTGCGGAAACCCGTTTGGAAGCAGGCGCCATTTCACGCGCGCAGCTGGTCCTTGTGGAAGCGGAACTCGCGCGTTTGGCGGAGCAGCTGCCAGGTGTCGAAGCGGAAATTCAGGCCAATGCGCTTGCGCTGGGCGTCCTGACCGGACGCCTGCCGGAAAACGAGATCGCCCTAGCCGATAGGGTGCCGCCGCTGCTGGAGCTGCCGGACATTCCGGTGGGAACCCGGGCGGATTTGCTCAGGCGCCGCCCCGATGTCGCCCGGCTCGAACGCGAACTGGCGGCGGAAACATTCGAGGTCGGCGTCGCACGCGGGGAACTGTTCCCGCAACTGGGCCTCGATGCATCGGGGGGCTTTACCTCCATCGATCCCGGGACGATCCTGTCCGGCGACAGCACGCGCTTTACCATCGTGCCGTTTTTGTCCTGGCGCGTTTTCGATGGCGGGAGGGTGCGCGCCGACATTCGTTTGGCGCAAGCCGAAGCGCGCACCGCCGCCCTGGCCTATGTCGAAGGCACGCTGACCGCGATCGAGGAGGCGGAAACCGCGATCGCGCAATACGACCTCGCACGTGAGGGGCGTCCGCTCGCGTTGCGCACGATAGAACTCGCGCAGGAAAATCTTCGTCTCGCGCGGATCCGTTTCGAAGTGGGCGATATCGACCGGTTCGAATTGCAGGATGCCGAACGGACATATAGCGATGCGCTGCGCAACGGCGCGATTTCCTACCGCAATTCGACGCTCGCACTAGCGCAGCTTTACGCCGCGCTCGGCGGCGGCTGGCAAGCCTTTCCGCCTTATGTCGCTATTCCCGCTCCCGCCCCGGCACCTCCTTCGGCGGCGGCCCCGCCGTCCACGATCCTGCCTATTTCCGACTGAACAGAAAGCCGTGATGCCTCTCTTATCTCTTCGAAGATCGACCATTCTCGTCGCCATCTCGCTGATGCTGGTCGCTTGCGGCAGCCAGGATGAACCCCCGCCCCCCAAGCCCGTCGCGTGGATCGAGATCGGCACCGGCTCCAACACCGACATCGCGACGAACGTTCCGGGCCGGGTGCAGGCAAGGAACCGGACGGTCCTGAGCTTCGAAGTCGGCGGCACGATCGCCAGCATGTCGGCCGACCTTGGCGACCGGGTGGCGCGCGGCAGTGTGATCGCGACGCTCGACCCGGCAAGCTACCGGCTCGAAGTGGCTAGAGCGCAGGCCAATCTCGCGGAAAGCCGCGCGCGCCTCGATCAGGCGCGGCAGGACGAGGAACGTCAGGAATATCTGTACTCCGAAGGCGCAGCATCGCAGGCCCGGCTCGAGGATGCGCGAGCCCAGCTCGGCAGCCTCGGTGCGATTGCCGATGCAAACGAGGCGCAGCTGGGCGTGGCGCGCGAAGCGCTCTCGGATACGCGGATGCGAGCGCCTTATTCCGGTCAGATCGCCCGCCGTCTGGTCGAACCGGGAACCCAGGTTTCCCCGGGGCAATCGGTTTACGAACTGGACGGCAGCCAGTTGGAGGTCAGCTTCTCGGTCCCGCAACGCCAGCGCGACCGGCTGTCGGTGGGGCAGAACGTCACCGTTGCGCCCTCATCGGGCGATGGCATCACAAGCTCTGCCCGCATTACCGATATCGGCAGTAGGGCAAGCGGGCCGGGAGCGTTCGAAATCGTCGCCGCTCTGGCAGCGGCCAGCCCCGAACTGGAAGCGGGTCAGGTCGTCGAGGTCCGCCTGCCCGATCGCCCGGTGCAATCGGAGAACGGGCGGGATACCGCCCGAATCCTGGTGCCGCTGACGGCGATCATACCGGAAGATGACGATAGCGGTTACGTGTGGCGCATATTGCCGCGTACGCAACGGTTGGAAAAGGCTCCCGTCCGGTTCGGCAAGGCCAGTGGAAACGAGGTGGTGGTCCTGTCGGGCCTTTCGCGCGGCGACATGATCGTATCGAAAGGCGCAGCCTTCCTGTCCGAAGGGCAAGAGGTGAGCCGCCTCGGCGTCGGCCCACGACGCTACGCGCGATGACCACGCTTTCCGAAATCGGGTTCCGCTTCCGCCCCGCGGTACTGCTTACCATCGCGCTGGCGATGGTCTACGGTGCAGTCAGCTATTTCACCTTGCCCGCGCGGGAGGATCCCCAGATCACCATCCGCGAGGCGGTGGTCTCCACCAGCCACCCGGGTCTCTCGCCGAGCCGGGTCGAACAGCTGATTACCACTCCGCTTGCCGAAGCGATCAGGACCATTCCCGAGATAAAGGAGGTGCGTGCGACCTCAATGGAAGGTCAGTCGATCATTCACGCCGAGGCTGAATTTTCGGCGAGCGACCTCGACCAGGTCTGGGACGAATTGGCGGACAAGGTCGAGGAAACGACGCCCCTGTTGCCCGAAGGGGCGCGCAAGCCCTTCATCAACGACGAATTCGGCGACGTCGCCGTGATCACCATGGCGCTGCAATCCGACAGTTTCGACATGGTCGAGTTGGGCGACCTCGCCGAACATATCCGTACCCGGCTCTACATGATCGAGGGCACGCGGGAGGTCGACGTTCTGGGCCGCCCGGATGAGCGCATTTATGTCGAGATGGACAATGCAACGCTGGCACGATTGGGTGCGCCGCTTTCTGCGGTGGCGCAGGCTCTGCGATCCCAGAACACCGTTGCGCCCGGCGGAACGATCGAAACCGAGACCCGCCGCATTGCGATCCAGCCTTCCGGATCATTCGACAGCGTGGAGGAGATCGCCGATCTCTATTTGGAACTCGGCCCCGAGATCGGCCCGATACGGCTGGGCGATTATGCCGAAATCCGGCGCGGTTTTCTCGAACCGCCTGCTCAGACCGCCTATTTCAACGGCGAACGGGCCATCGTGTTCGCGATCTCCATGCTCGATGAAGAAAGCGTCATAAACTACGCCGGACGCGCGCGCCCTGCGATCGACGAGTTGCGCCAGGCGATGCCCGCGGGCGTCGAACTTAACGTGATGACCTGGCAGGCCGATCAGGTCGAGAACGCCGTTTATGGCGTCAGCTTCAATGTCCTGCAGACCCTGGCGCTGGTACTGGGCGTCGTCATCCTGTTCCTAGGCGTCAGAACCGGCCTGATCGTGGGCTCCATCGTGCCGGTCGTGATTCTGGTGACGCTGGGGGTGATGGGCGTGTTCGGGATCAAGCTGGAACGCATGAGCCTGGCGACGATCGTGATCTCGCTGGGACTGCTGGTCGATAACGGCATCGTCATCGCCGAGGATTTTAAGACCCGGCTGGCGCAGGGCGTGGACCGACGCGATGCGATCGGCGAAACTGGCAAGGAGCTTGCCCTCCCGCTCCTGGCATCGACGATTACAACGATTCTCGTCTTTCTGCCGCTGATGCTGGCAGAGGAAGGTTCGGGAGAATATACCCGCAGCATCTCGCTCGTCATCTTGATTTCTCTGTCTTCGTCATGGCTGATCGCGATGATGGTCACGCCCACGCTGTGCTACTGGTTCGCGCAGCCGACCGATAAGGAGACGCAAGGGAAGATCCGCCGCAAGGTGGATCAGGCGTTCGAATGGGCCAATAGCAAATACGAAGATCGTCTGCGCTGGGCGCTCGATCATCGCAAGCTGTTCATGGGCGCGATGGCCGCTGCCTTCGTCCTCGCGGGCTATTCGTTGCAATTCGTGCCGCAGCAGTTCTTTCCTGCCTCCGACCGGGCGCAGATCCTCGTCTACGCCGATATGCCGGTCGGCACTTCGAGCGCCGCGACGGACGAT
The DNA here is from genome assembly GCF_030717865.1 of Qipengyuania benthica. NCBI lineage: Bacteria > Pseudomonadati > Pseudomonadota > Alphaproteobacteria > Sphingomonadales > Erythrobacteraceae > Qipengyuania > Qipengyuania benthica. The sequence goes on from NZ_JAVAIL010000003.1 coordinate 568,354, forward strand.
CAGATACAGCAGATCGCGCAATATATCGAAGATGACGAACGCTATCCCGATTTCGATAATGTCGCCGCCTATTCGGGGTTCGGTGGCCCGCGCTTCGTGCTGTCTCTCGCTCCCGTCGATCCCGCGCCGAACCGCGGCTTCCTGGTCATCAACGCTGCTGATGCCGAAGCCCGCGATAAAGGCGTCCTCGCGCTTCGCAACGATCTGGCAGCCCAGTTTCCCGGTATTCGCCTGCGAATAGCGGGAATGTTTCTCGGGCCGAGCGATCCCAACATCACGCAGGTACAGGTGCGCGGGCCTGACCGGGATGTACTCCTGGAAACGGGAGACAGGCTCGCTGCCCTCCTGCGAGATGTCGAAGGCACGATCGATGTTACTTCCGACTGGGAAAACCCGTCGCTTCAATACCGGGTTTCGGTCGACCAGGCAGCGGCGCGCGCTGCGGGTGTCTCCTCGCTGGACGTTTCGCAGGCCCTTTCGGCCTACTTCGCAGGGCAACCTGCCGGCGAGTTTCGCGACGGGGACGATCTGGTTCCCATCATCTTACGCGCTCCGGAAGGCGAACGCTCCGACCCCGGGCGGATAGAGGCGGTTACGCTGACCGGCAGCGACGAGCCGGTTCAACTCGGTGAAATTGCCACCGTCACGCTGCGCCCCCAGCTCGGGCGGATACAGACAGAGGATCTGATCGAAACCCTAACCGTGGAAGCCAGACCGACCGAGGTGACGCCGCAGGATCTGGTGCCGCGAATACAGGAACAGCTCGACGAACTCGAAGCCAGCCTGCCGCCCGGTCATTTCATCGAATGGGACGGAATTATCGCACAGAGCGCGGAGGGTACCGGTGCCCTGTTCGCCAGCGTACCGGCCATGATCGGTTTGATAGTTATCATGCTGGTCGCTCTGTTCCGGGGATTTCGGCGCGCCGGCATAATATTGCTGACCCTGCCACTCTCGATCATCGGCGCGGCGATCGGCTTGCACGTCATGCGCGCGGATTTCGGCTTCATGGTCATTCTCGGACTGTTCGCGCTGGTAGGTATCATCATCAACAATGCCATCGTACTGGTCGACAGGTGCGATATCGAAAGGAAGGAGAAAGACGACGTGACCGATGCCGTCATCTCAGCGTCGCTAAGACGCTTTCGCCCGATCCTGATGACCAACATAACCACTGTACTGGGTTTGCTTCCGCTCATTATCGCGCAAGACGTACTGTTCTATGGCATGGCCAGCGCGATCGCCTTCGGACTTCTAGTGGGAACCATTCTTACGCTGGGCGTCGTCCCGGTTCTATATACCTGGTTCTTTGGAGGCGATGAGGAACGGGCTTTGAAGGCTACGACTGGCGAGCCCGCGGCCGATGGCGAGGCGTAGCCACAACCGTCGGCCACCATCTACAGCCAGAAGGTGTTCATGCCGCGATAAGGCGTCCCGCAGGAACGCAAGGGCCGCGAGACTGGCACACCGCGCCACGGCTTGACCCAGGGCTTGGTGCATTCTTCAAGCTTTTCGATGATGGCGGCAGTGATGCGCTGAGCTGGCGAAGCTGAAGCAGTGCGGCGGGATCTGGCCATGGGAGTTCTCCTGATCTCCGGGACGGACATGCCCCGGCTCAGGAAGAGCAAAGCTCCCTCCACTCTCGATCAGTGATCTCGGCTTTGCGCCCCAATCTCGGTCATTCGAAGGTTTCTCTGGCTGTCCTGAAACCAGCCGTTCGCCCATCCTATAGTAGACAGCCGTAGCGCGGAAAATTTCTGGCTTTGAATGCTCGATTACGAATCAAAGCAATCGATCCAGCCCCGCATGGGAAAGCGCTCGAACGACGAGACGAGAAAACCAAGTGGTGCCAGGTTCGGTGAATTCAACTTCCGGCTCGTCATCGCGCGTATCGATCCAACCCAGCTTGCCATCTTCGGAAATGACGACGCGGTAGGTATTGGGCGCAATCGCATCGTCGAAGACTCGTCGCATTTCCGCGCCCATTTCCGCGCTTTCGATTACGATCCCAAGTTCGGTATTCAAGTCGAACGACCGCGGATCGAAATTGAACGATCCGATGAACACCGTGCTGCCATCGACCGTGAAGGCTTTGGCATGAAGGGTCGATCCGTTCCCGGATCGCTGGCTTCCTGATCCGGCTCCGATGAACTTGCCTTTCACCTTTGGGCGATCATTCGGTGCGGGCATTTCGAAAAGCTGGACACCCGCCGCAACGAGAGTCTTGCGATGAGGCGCATAGCCCGCGTGCACCACCCCTACATCGGTCGATGCATAGGAATTGGTGAGGATGCGCACATCCACGCCGTGCCTAGCCATATCGGCGAACGCTATCGCTCCGCGTTTCGTAGGCACGAAGTAGCCCGAGACAATAAGTAGTTCCTGCTCAGGTTCGCCGATCAATTCGGTCAGCGCATCGAACATCGTCGGCTTGTTGGAATGAGGTTCGGAAACCTTGTCTGGCGGATCGCTGACCAGCCTGACGGGAACCCACCGCGGTTCGATGTCTTCGGTAGCAATCCGCACCAGAATGCTCGCACTATCTGCCAGAGCCATATACGAGCGCGCTTCGGCCGAGGTGATCTTTGCTCGATGTTCGGTTTCCGCTTTTGCACGATCCGCTGCATCGATCGCGCCCACGGCCTCTTCCATGGATCGAGAAAGCTCGTAATTCCAGAACCGATCGAAGCAGTCCGAAACTTCGGTCACGACCGGACCGGCGCATATGGCATCGAGATCCGCGAAGACGTCTGCATCGCGCGCGGCGAAATACTCGTCCCCGATGTTGCGACCACCGACAATCGTGATCTGATTGTCGACCGTGAAGCTTTTCGAATGCATCCGGCGGTTCGCCCGGGAGAAATCGAACAGGAAGTCGAGCGGCTTGAAACGCCGGTTGCGAAAGGGATTGAACAGCCTGATCTCGACATTGGCATGCCGGTCCAACCAGCCCAAGGTATCGTCCAGACCCGCGATCCCGTTATCGTCCAAGAGCAAGCGGACGCGCACGCCGCGATCAGCTGCCTTGCGCACCTCCTCGAAAAGAAGATGCCCGGTCAGGTCATCATGCCAGATGTAGTATTGCAGATCGATCGAGCGCTCGGCGTTGCGCAGAAGCCAAACCCGCATGGCGAAAGCGTCAACGCCGTCGCGAAGCAGCTCCACGCCGCTCCTGCCTGGATGCTTTGCCGCTTCCTCGGACACACCCAAACCCAGGGTCGATAAGCCGGTATTGCCCAGCGCTAGGCTTGCCGGCCGCTCGGGCGAATGGTGGCCGCTCCCTCGAACCACAGGTTCAAACCGTCTGTTCGGTCTGCAGTCGGATCGTCCTGGTCGGGAAAGCGATGCCGATGCCGAGTTCATCGAGCTTGCGCATAATGGCGAACAGAAGCGTTTCCTGCATTGCCAGCGATTCCGGATAGGAGCGGGTTCGGAAATAGGCGAAGAACTCGACATGCAATGCGCTGTCGCCGAAGCCGTTGAACCGGACCCTGACTTCATCGTCGATGATGTTCTCGTCCGCCTGAAGTATCGCGCGCAGTTCGGCGAGCAGGCGCTCCATCTGGTCGGCATCGGTATCGTAGGTGACACCCAGTGTCTGATTGAACAGGAAGCGATCCCGGAGAGCAAAATTCTCGATCCGATCAGACGCCAGGTTGCCGTTGGGAATCGAAACCAACGTGCGATCATTGGTGCGCACCAGTGTTGAGCGCATCCCGATATCCTCAACCGTGCCGAAGACATCTCCGATTTTTGCGACATCGCCCACCTGCACCGGCCGGTCCGCAATCAGCGTGACGGAGCCTACAAGGTTTTCGATGGTCTTCTGCGCTCCCAGAGCGAGAGCAAGTCCGCCGATGCCAAGCGCAGCGATGCCCGTGGTCACATCCAGACCTATCGTGTCGAGGACAGCGATGAAAGCAATCGCCAGCAGCGCCACCTTCGCGCCGCGGCGCATAAACGTGACGACGGTTGCAGCCTGTCGTCGTTCGGCGCGATGCATTCGGCCGGTCAACACGCGCGCGATAGCGTCGACCAGTCGCAAGGCAAACCAAGCCAGAGCGATCCATGCGACAATGCCGGCGTAGCGGAGCAAAGTCTGACGGGCGACGATCGACACTGGTAGATCGGCGGAAACCAGGTAGAAAGTGACAACGACTAAATAGAGCGAAAGCGGCGGAAGGGCCGCTTGAAAGAACCGGTATACCGGACTCGCTTCGTGTTCGGACAGAGCACTCCGCAAAAGCCGGAGAACAAGGGCCGAGGCGATCCTAAAAACGATAAACGCCGCTATCGCGATGCCGATCAGGAGTAACCAGTCGGTCCACGGTGCACCGCCGACCACAATTTCCTCGGCCTCGTCCGTTTCCGTGACCATTTCCGGCGGCACGAAATCTGCAATCGCTTGCGTCGTTTGCGACGAGACCCGCCATTGCGCCGTTCCGTCCTCCAAGGACAACCGCTCAAGCAGTATCGGCGTCGGCTCCGGTTCGTCGGCCAGCCTGCCGATCTGCTCGAGATCTGCCGGCAAACCGTCATCCAGTTGGCCTTCAGGGTCGTTCGACAGAGCGGCGAATGGCGTTAAGGAACCGCCACGGTCGAGCGCGGCTTGAAATCTGCGTGCGAGTGCCGCCGCTTCACCATCGAGAATGCTTGCGTCAGGCGCGTCGGCATCAGTGCCATCCGCTCCATCCGCGAAGTAATTTGCTGCGCGCACATAATCGCCATCGGCCAATGCCTGCAGAAGCGCGGTCACGGTCGAACGCGGTGTCTCGCGTTTGAAGGGATCGGGTTGAGGCTCAGCGTCACTGGCTTCGGCGGCGGGTTCCGGTGCAGCCAGCGTCTGCGCGGCAGCAGGCGGCGACAAGAGCGCCAGCATGCAGCTGGCGACGGCCAAAAAGAACGTGCGGTAAGCCATCACGATTCAGACTTCTCGAGTTCCTCAAGCATATACCGATGGCCGCGTTCCTGAAGCTCGTAGAACTTGGCCAGGTTGACGACGTTTTCCCGGCCTTCCGGCCGGTTCACCCTGCTTGCCGCCGCCTCGATCATGCGGCGATAGCCTGCGAACCGTTCGATGAATTGCTTGATGAGCAGAGTGTAGGGGTGCTCGCACATGCCGAAATAGGTTTCGCGCTTACCCGGCTTCGATCGCCGCTCGATGATCTTGAGGCTTTCGAGCAGCCGGAGATTGATACTGACACTGCCGCGGCTGACCATGAGTGTATCGGCAATCTCGGCAGAGGTCAGATCCCGTGCCACCACCATCAAAAGCGCCCATATCCGGCCAGTGATCCGCGCCTGGCCGTCAGCTTCTGCGTTGATTCCCATCCGCTCGATGAAGTCCGTTTCCGCTTCGCTCAATGTGATCTTGCGTGTCGTCATGAGATGTTCCTGCCGAACGTATAGGTGAGCGCGATGCCGCCCGACATCTGGTTGCGGGAGCCGAACCGTTCGACCAGCGGCGAGTCCGCGGGATCGCCGACAAGGCGATCATATTTGGCGTAGCTGTAAATACCCCAGCGCGGTGTGAACTGATGAATATAGCCAGCAGTGACTCCAACTGCCTGCAGTCCGCCGTCAGCGTCATAAGCTGTCAGGGCCGAGGCCGCAGCGTCTTCGGGTCGGACTCCGAAATAGGCATCCTGATAATTGCTGTCCGTCACCGTCACACGTGGTCCGATGGAAAAGAGCTGCTGGTCGCCTTCGCGCCAGACATAGTCGGCGCCCAGATGGCCGATGAAGCCATCGTGACCGCTGACAGCCTGCCGCCCCTCGGCCCGAAGGCGAATGCTATCGCTTAATTGATACTGGACGAAGCCGCCGAGTTCGACGGAGATGTCGACGTCCGGCAGTGCGCCGCCCACATCCGAAGAGGATCGCTTCCCCTCGAACCCGAGCGATGGCCCGGCAGAGAACCTTTCGCCGCGCAGAAGAGGGAACCCGAATCCCTCGTCCGGTGCCTCGAATTCAAACTCTTCGTCACCGCGAGCGCGCGACAGGTCGAACAGTGGCCGGTATGAAATATCGTCTGAGCCCGGATAGCTCGGCGTGATCTGCGGCCCCAACGCGATCCGGGTCCGTCGCGGTTCTTCGTCGCTGTTTTCCTGCGCTGAGACCGGCAGAGCTGGCAGAGCCGCGACTGCGACCGAAAAGACGAGAAAGGGATTGGGTTTGGGCATTTCAATTTCCTAGGTGTTGCGAGGAGCAGTCGCTCGTTCTTCCTCACGAACGTCGCCGACGAATTCGAGCAGGAAAGCGGTGCTGAAGCCAAACATGATGAGGCCGTTCGCCGCCACGATGGCCGACAGCAGCCGCACTTCTTGTGACAAGATGACATCACCGAAGCCCAGCGTTGTAAGCGACACGGTGGCGAAATACAGGGCCGGCTCAAGCGCTTGGAAAGCGCCAAGAGCCATAAACAGCCCGGCCCAGAGCCATGCGGCCGCTGTCAACGCCAGCAACATCCAGATCGTCGCGCTTGCAAGCAGCAGCGTTCCACCCACTCGCGATTTGCGGAACCGTGACGGGATCACGCGGTCATCGACGGCGAATGCAGCAGCTACGAAGCCTGCCTGGACGATCATTGTAAAGCCGACCATCAGCGCACCGATCAGCGATTGCATGGCGATTGTCATTGGCCTTCGCCCTCGGCTTCCATGAGGCTCGGGAACCAGGAACGCGCTTCGCCTCGGCTTACGCCATGGGCGTAAAGCTCGGTCATATATTGCTGCGAAAACAGCTCTTCCCACTCGTTGTCGAATTCGGGCCCGATGAAAGTCACATTGAAATCGACGCCATTGGTTGTGGCGAACTGTTGCACTGCCAGCACGGAAGCTCTGTCGTGGGCAGACAACACCGTATCTAGCGCGCGGCCGATAATTTCGAAGGTGTTCGGTTTGATCACCTCGAATTCTGGTCGCGGTCGCCCGTTGAGTATCACGTAAATCTGTTCTTGGCCGGTGGCACCTGCGCCATTGCTATCAACGAGCAGGCTCTCCGGCAGAGCAAGAAAACCTGCAGTTGCCGCGCCGTCGACATGCATTTCGGCAAATTGGCTTTTCCCGCCGGTCACATCGATGAGCACAGGTGGAAACAGCCCGGGAACGCTCGCCGATGCCAGCAGAACCTGTCTGAAGAGGGCAAGCCTGTTCGGTGCCTGACTGGCGGCGATCGCGCCCATATCCCAGATGACACCGCGCGCTGCGTCGAGGTTCGTCGTCTGGACAAGGAGTCGCCGACCCTTCGCATGCTCCCGCGCGACAGCCGCCAGCAGCACCTCATCTACGTTTTGCGCGATAAGCTCGGCTAGCGGTGTGGTATCCGCGAAACTCGGTTGGGTCAGCAGTCCGACGATGCCGCGTTGACGGTAGATGTCCCGGCGACTGATCCCGGTGTAGAATTGTCGAAGCCGCTCGTCATATGTCGAACCAAGAAAGGCGAAGGGCGCTATGAGGGCGCCCGTGCTGACACCGGAAACGATAGTGAATTGCGGTCGTTCGCCGCTATCGCTCCAACCCGTCAAGAAGCCCGCTGCATAGGCACCGTCATGCGCGCCGCCCGAAAGGGCCAGGAGGATGGCGGGTTGTTCTGCTCCTTGCTGTGCCTCCATCTCCACACGCATTGCGTTGAACTCGGCTGCGGTTGCGTCCGCCCAGTAGCGCACGTCGGAATAGCCCGGCAGCTGCGCTTGCTCGGCCTGTAACGGCGTGCGCTCGATCCGGTCGGGCCAGGTCGCGCATCCACCAAGAGCCAATGCGAGGGGGAGCAACAGGGTCGCGAAACGACGCATTAATCGAGCGCCTCGGCCTGGGCGCGGCTTTTGCGAGTCAGCAGGGTGTAGAGCGCCGGGATGATGAACAGCGACAGGATCGTCGACGAAACCAGTCCGAACATGATTGCGAAGCAAAGCGGCCGATACATCGGGCTACCGATGGCGAGCGGGATCAGGCCTACGATGGTCGTGACCGATGTCGTCAGGATCGGGCGGAGCCGGTCTGCCGCGCCGCGCGCTGCAGCGTCTGCGATGCTCATGCCCTCCTGTAGTCGCGTGTTCATCGTATCGACCATGACGATGCCGTTATTTACCACGATCCCGATCAGCGCGATCACGCCCACAACGGCGAAGAAGGACAGGCTGAGGCCGAAGGTGAAAAAGCCGAGGAACGTCCCGATCAGTGCCAGCGGCATGGTCGTGATGAGGATGAAAGCCTGCGGGAAGCTGTCGAACACGATAACCAAGACACCGAATACCATGATGATGGCCACCGCCAATGCGATGCCCGCCGAGCCAAATGTCTCGGCGGTTTCTTCCGCCTCGCCGCCGACGGCATAGCTATAGTCGGCGGCCCAGCTTTCCTGAGCCGCGTCGAGTTGGGGTCGAAGCGCTTCGATGATTTCCGTGACGGCGCGATCCTGGTTCTTCGCCAGCACGGTCAGCGCCCGCTGTCCGTCCTTGTGACTGACGGCCACGGCGGCTTCAGACTGCACCGGCTCGAGCAGCGAGAGCAGCGCTACGCTTTCCCCGCGCGGCGTGAAGGCGCGCACCATCGCAAGTTCTTCGTAGCGCGACGGGCCGCCAGCCTCGAAGCCGCTCCGGCTCGGCCAGTCGGTGCCGACACGGATTTCAAGGTCGTCCTCGGGACCGGGCGTCACGAACTCGCCCACCTGATCGTTCGACAGGGCGAAGCGGATTTGCGCGGCCAGGTCGGCTTGCGTCAGGCCGAAGAAATCCAGTGCCTCGCGGTTCGGCTGAAGCGCGATCTCACCCTTGACGCTCCCGAGGTTGTCTCGAACGTCGACCACGCCTGCCTCGTCCTTCAACAATTCTTGAACCTCTTCCGAGAGTTCCTGCAACCTGCCCATATCGGGGCCGGTCAGGACGATCTCGATGGGATCGCCGGTCGTCGGCTGCCCGGTTTCGGGCACCACGAGAAGATCCGCGCCTGCGACATTGCGATCGAGATAAGTCTGCAGTTCCTCGCGCAGCTCGTCGGCCAGTTCGTATCCGGCGGCATCGCGATTCTCGCGGTCGACGAAGGTCGCGGAGAAGCCGATGAAGTTCTCCGCCGTCGAAGGCTGAAGCGACGCCGCGACCGATCCTCCGGCGAAGGGACTCTTCCTGCCTACAAGCTTCAGGACATCGGCGAAATAGGGCTTTTCACGCAGGATCTCCCCGACATCGTCGGCAATCCGCTGCGATGTCGCGAGCTGGGTCGAAGCGGGCAGCTCGATATTGATCCCCAGGTTTTCGCCGTCGGTCTTGGGGTAAAGCACGAGCGAGGTCTGCGCGATGGCAATGCATGACAGGATGAATACGCCGACCGCGCCGCCTACCCAGGTCCAGGCGCGTTTGCGGCTTGAAATGATATTCGCCTGTGTCCATCCTTCCAGCCAGTTCGAGGCCTTCACCGAAAGCTCGTCCGCTTTGCTCGTTTTCTCTTCGGTATCGCCTTTCGCGACCCGCTCGAGCAGATAACGCGACAGCGGGACCGCCGCGAACAGGGCAACGATGTAGGCGAGCACCAGACACGCAATCGCCGTGATTGGCAGCACACGGATGAACTTGCCCGAGACGCCGCCGATGGCCATCAATGGCGCCAGCGCCAAAATGGTGGTGAGCTGCCCAGCGAAGGCAGGCACGGCATAGCGATTGATCGTGCTAAGCGCTGCCTCACCGAAACTCTTGTTGTTGCTGTAAATGTCCTCGTGCAGGCCTTCCATCATCAGGATGAAGACATCGACCAGGAGGCCGAGCGCCAGCACCATGCCGATAATGACGAGCTCGTTGAGCGAATAGCCCATCAACAGCACGACGATCAGTACGCCTGCAAAGGTCACCGGGATGGACAGGCCAGCTATCAGCCCTTCGCGCCAGCTCAGCACCAGAAACAGGATGATGAAAACCGCGAGCATGGCCTGCCAGCCATTGTTGAATACGCTGATGAGCGAGTCCCAGATTGTCTCAGCTTCGTCCTGGACCACGGTGTAGTCGACACCTTGCGGCCAGCCATTGCTTTGCGAGAACGCGTCGATCTCGGCGATGACCTCGTCGATAAGCTGGATGGTGTCCGCACCCGGAACTTTCTTGACCGACAGGCTGACCGAAGGGCGGAAGCGCTCGCCATCTTCGCTGTAGAATGTGCGCGAGTCCTCGGTTTCCAACTGGCGCCGGACGGTCGCGACCTCACCCAGCAGAACGGGTCTGCCCGTCGCTCCGTCGCCAAAACGGGTTACCGGCAGTGCGCGAAGGTCGTCGACCGTGCGGAATTGACCTTCCAGGCGAACGACCGCACCGATTTCCTCGCTTTCGATTTCACCGAAGGGCTGTTCTAGGTTGGCGCGGGTAATCGCGTTGCGAACCTCTACGGGCGAAAGGCCGAGCGCGAGCAATCGCTGCGGTTCTAGCAGAACCTGCACGATCTCTTCACGCACGCCCGCCAGATCCACCTCGTTGACGCCATTGATACGCTCGAGGCGGTCCTGCAAATCTTCTCCGAGCGCGCTGAACGCCGCAGGCCCCGCTTCGCCATAGAGCGCGACGGTCAGCACCGGTCGATCATCGACCGAAACCTGTTCGACGGTTGGCTTCTCCGCTTCGGAAGGCAGTTCTGCCTCGGCGTCGGCCACTGACTCTCGCAGTCGCGCGATTGCGTCATCGGAATCGGCGCTGGCGTCGAACTCAACCGAGATGAGCGAGAAACTGTCGAACGACGCACTGTTGATGGCCTTGACGTCGGCGAGCGTCGTCAACTCGTCCTCGATCTCCTGAGTCACCTGCTCCTCGATCGTCGTCGGGTCGGCACCGGGCCAGGTTGTGGTGATCGTCGCCTGGGGAATGTCGAGGTCGGGCAGCGATTCCTTGACCAAGCTGAAATAGGCCATGACCCCGCCCACGACGAGCAGCGTGGTCAGCAGGATGCCGAATGTGGTCTTGAGAAAGAAGAACCGTGCGAGCGGACTGGCATTCGCTACCGCTTCGCTCTCGGTCGCACCCGCTTTATCAGGCTCGGATGACAAGATATGCGGATTGTCGTCGGTAGCTGAATTGCTCACTGGGCTTCACCCGTGCGGCTACCGCTACGGCGACGTTGCTCGCCAATCCGGCGAACCCTGTCGCCGTCGGAAAGGCGTTCGACACCGCTTGTGACGATTGGCGTTCCAGCATCGAGGCCCGATATGACAGCAACCCCCTCGATGCCCTGAAGCCCGAGTTGAATCGCTGTGCGCCGCGCCACGCGCGTCTGCGGATCATACACGAAAACATAGGCCGCATTGTCCTCGAACCGGATCGCGTCATAGGGGACAATGACGGTGTCAGTGGCCTCTCGACCCGCTATCCAGGTGGTGACGAACTCCCCATCCTGAAGGCGCACCGATCCGCTGTTGCTGCGGATGGTCACCTGAAAGGAACGTCGCTCCGGATCCAGCGAAGGCGAGATTGCGGTGACGCGCCCGCCAACGGCATAATCGCTGACGGCAAGACCTGGAGCGCGCCCGGATCCGATGCCGGGGCGTTCGGCTGCCTGTTGCCCGGTGGCCTCTGTGGAGCCGCCCGCATCGATCAGGACTTCCGATCCTACCTCGATCGCATCGCGTTCGAAGGCAGGCAATTGCACGGTGATCTCGAAGAAGGAGGGATTGATGATGACGACAGGCACTGTCGAGAGCGCGCCGGACTCGCTACCTGTCTGCAGCGTTTGCGGTGAAAAATAGCGGCCTTGCTCAATGTTGAGGCGCGCGATGACACCGTTGATCGGCGACACGATCCGGCTCTCGCTGACGCTCACCTGCGCTTCATCGACCTGCGCCCGCGCGGCATTTACGCTGGAACGGACAGAGGCGAGCTGGGCGTCCGCTTTTGCCTTTGCCGCTCGCGCCTGCGCCAGACGAGCCTCTGCCTCGTCATATTCCTGCTCGGAAGCGGAATTCAGCGCCAGCAACTGGCGATACCTCTCGAAAGTCTCCTGTGCGAGCTCGAGGTTGGCAGCGGCTTCGCGCTGGTTTGCCTGTGCCACGGCCACCTCGGTGCGGGCACCCGCGAGGTTCGCGCGGGCGTTGGCAACGCCTGCTTCGGCGCGCGCCTGTTGCTGATAGGCAATGACTTGACCGCGGCGAACCCGGTCGCCTTCATCGAGCCGGGGGTCGACATAGGCTACCCGCCCTGCACTTTCGAAGCTCAGAAATTCGCGCTCACCAGCACGGGCTGTCCCTTGGGCGTAGACCCAGGACTGGATGTCGCCGGTCTGCACGCGCGCAACCCGGACGCTTATCGCTTGCGCCTGTGCAGCTGCCTCGGTTTCTTCGCCATCTGCGTCCTCGGCACCGCTGCCACAGGCCGAAAGGGCCAGCATTATGCTGGCGGACAGCAAAAATCGAAATTTCATTGGTCGTAATCCTGCGGAACTTGGGCGGTTGAAGCGCCACCTGTGAATTGCGGAGTGGCAGCGGGCGAGCCGAAGCCACCGCCGAGCGCGAGGTGAAGTGCGACGCGGTTTTCAAGACGCGCACGCCGTGTGGCGATGACGGCGCTACGGGCATCGAGCGCCCCCTGTTGGCTCTGGAGCACCGTCAGAAAGGGATCGATGCCTGCACGATACCGGTTGAACGAGATGTCGACCGATTGCTGCGAAGCTTCCGCCGCTGCGACCAGTGCAGCTTCACGCGCGGCCAGATCGTCGTCGACTGCCAGTGCGGTCTCGACTTCCGAAAGAGCCGTCAGCAGCGTCTCGACAAAGCGTTCAGAGGCTTCGTCCTGTTGCCCTTCGGCGAGGCGCACCTGCGCGCGCAAGCGACCGCCTTGAAAGATCGGTTGCAGCAAGCGTCCGGCGATCGACCAGACGAAGAAATCCCCGTCGAGCAGATCGCCAAGTTCGTTGCTGGCAGTGCCGGCAGATCCCGTGAGGTTCAGGGACGGCAGCAGTGAACGCTGCGCGGCGGCGGTGCGGAATCCGGCGGCCCGTAGCTGGAACATCGAAGCTGCCACATCGGGCCTTCGGGTCAGAAGGTCGACAGGAAGGCCGGTCGGCGGCGGTTCCGGGATGGGAGGCAGCAATGCAGTCGTCGCCTGTGTTCCCGAAGGATAATCGCGGAGAAGCAATTCCAGCTGCCGCGTCAGGCGTTCGACGGCCTCCCTGCGCTGTTGCAAACCGGCGCGGGCTGATTCCAGGTTGGAGATGGCCAGCAGCTTGTCGTTCGGCGGAGCGATTCCGACATCGGCCCTGTTGCCGACTTGGCGAGCGATCTCGCCGAAGGTCTCCACCACTTCTTCCGATAGCGCGACCTGCGCGCGTGCTTCGACCAATGCGAAATAGCTGCGCGCCACCTGCGCGGCCACGGCCTGCCGCGCGGCTCTCAAATTCGCTTCGCTGGCGAGAAACTCTTCACGCGCAGCAGCGGAACGGGCTCGAAGTGCACCGAACAGATCCGTTTCCCAGCTGACATTCACGGACAGATCGTAGTTCTCGGTCGTGAAACTGGTTGGAGCTTCCGCTCCATCTCCGCCCCCGACACCGGGGATTGCGCCTATTGGCCCCAGTCCCCCTAGCGTCTGCTGCGCGCGTGACGCGTTCAAGCCCGCAGAAACCTGCGGAAGTTGATCCGCGCGTTGGATACTGCCCTGCGCGCGGGCCTGTTCGACCCTTGCGAGCGCCTGCCCCACTTGGGGGCTCTCGCTCACCGCTTCTTCGATCAGCGCTGCTAGGCGTGGGTCACCGAAACGATTCCACCAGTCGTCATCAGGCTGTGCGGAAACGCCCCCGCCTGCGAAAGCGGGCGGCAAGTTCCGAGCAATTTCGGGTGGCTCCAGATTGGGCGAAGCACACGCGGCCGAAGCAGCGCAGCACATGACGATTGCAGCCCGCTGCAATCTAAGGCGCGCGGTGGTCGAACAAGGAGAATCGGGCCTGAACATGTTGACAGCCGCTATCTGATAATTATTTTAATAGCAACTGAAATCCCTGAAATAAATCGCCATGCTTGAGATCGAACAAATCGCTCCCACCGTGAATCGCATTATTGTGAGTCAGAAATTGACCGAGGACGATGTTCGCAGGTTCGTGGCGTTTGCAGAGGGCCTAGATGGGGCCGCGAAATCCAACCTCCTGTTCGAGTTTGCGGACATCGATGGACTGGATTTCTCTGCTGTCTGGCAAGAGATGTCGCATTTCGGCGCCTTGGTGAAGATGCTCGGCAAGCTTGATCGGATCGCAATCGTCGCCGATGAGCCGTGGCTGCGCACCGCTGCTCGGATCGGAAGCGCCATGCTGCCCGGTGTGACCTATGAGGTGTTCTCTTGCGACAAAGCTGAACAGGCGCGCGACTGGGTGCTCGGCCAGACCGATCGCCCGCACGGCGATGCCGTTCGCATGATCGACGTTGGTGACCCGTCGATCGTCGCATTCGAGCTCGATGGCCGGATAGACCGTCAGAACGCAGAGGAAATTATCGCCCAACTCAAGGCAGCGCTGGACGCCCGCCATACATCACGGATGATGGCGCGTGTGAAGAATTGGCATGGCTTCGACCTCGCTACATTGGGTTCGACAAGCATTCCGAAGGCGAAAGCCCAGTTTATCAAGCGGCTTGATCGCTACGCAATTGTCGGTGGTCCCGACTGGCTGGACAACATGGCCGAACTGTTCGGTGCCCTGATCGATACTGAGGTCAAGGCCTTCTGTCTCGACGAGGAGGACGATGCGCTCGTGGCTGAAGCAGTAATGATTCATTCCCCCTATGCCGGTAAGCTAGGCGATCAATTTTGATCGTTTGCTCTACACTAACCTGATCTCGAAGCGGACAGTCTGATTACGGCCCACTTCCGGTCATTTCAGCTTACCTGCGATCCAGGCTTCGACTTCAGCTTCAGACCACGCCACTGCATATCCGCCTAGCTGCACCGGCTTTGGAAACTTGCCCTCGGCCATCCAGCGATAGATCGTCGAACGGCCTAGCCCGACGCGGTGTTGCACTTCCGGAAGACGGATGAGACGGGTAACCCGGCGGGTTTCGGTCGCTCCCTTGGCGACCCCTTCACCCACGATGGCCTCCTTCGACACCGGCAAAGACATCGCCAAGCAGGGCGTCCTTGCGTTCAAGTTCATCGATGTGATCGGAGAGCAGCCGTGCAACACGATGAGCGGTGCCCTTAGCCCAGCGCGGCTTCACGTCGTGAACCTGGTTGCCCAAGACACGCTCGAGCGCTGAAGGCAGTTCGCCAGAAAAGTCCTCGAAGAACTGCGCGAGGTCCGATTGCAGCCAGGCGGTCGCGTGATCGCCGCTGCTGACGAGGAATAGGAGCAGGTGCGCGTGCGGCGCGACGCCGCTCGCGGCAAGAATGCGCAAGGCTTCGCCGAGGCTGGCCGAGCGTTCGCCGGCAAGGACGCGGCGCAGGGCATCCTTGTGGACCAGCGCGTCGCGCGCGATGTCGCAGCGAGCACGACCGCTGGCTTCGACAGCTGCTAAAAGGAGCCGGGCGAGGTCGGCGCGAACCTGTTGTTCGGCAAAGAGCGTCATGTTGGTCATCGACGAATCCTTATCTCCATATGTGATCGACTCTCCGGCTAACCGCGAAGGAAGCCTGTAGGAAAACAAAAAGAACATTTAAAGAACATGAAGGAAGGAACGAATCAGCTTCCTTCGACGATTCGCGCGAATTTCGGCCGCGTTCGCGCATAGCGCGGCTCGCTTCGCTCAGAATTCGGCACTGTCGGCGCTGCTGCGCGATCAGCCTGCGCGAATCACGGCCATCGCACCTCCAGATGTCGCTTTTTGCTTGGTCGGCAGCCTCAAAATCCAGTTCCCGATTTCCTACAGCCCGGCTCCGGGGAGAGGAAAGAACATACAGCGAACGCATCGCTGGCTGATGTTCAACCCCTCGGAGTTTCCATCCATGACCACCAAGACTGCCCTTCCGGTCCAGCAGCGCACGCCCAACCGCGTTCGTGGCCGCGACTACATTCTCCCCGCCTGCGCGGCGCTGGCCTGCGCCGGTGCCGCCTTTGCCGGCGCGGACACCACCTTCGATCCCGCGCTGACCAAGTTCACCGACTTTCTCGAAGGCTCGGGCGGCAAGATCATCACCGTGCTCAGCCTTGCGGGCGGTCTGATCGGCCTCGCTTCCGGGCGCTTCTCGCTCGGCCAGGTCGCGGTGCCGGTCGGCGTCGGGATCGGTGTCGGTACCGGCGTTCCGATTGTCACCTCGGTCGTGACCGCGGTCATCTGATCAGCGGATCCGGTCACGACAGGAGGGCGGCATGGCCGACAGGTATCTCGTTCCACGGCGGCTCGACGACCCGGAGCTCATCGGCTTCTGGACCATCGACGAGTTTGCAGGGATTCTCATTCCCTTCGCCTGGGGCATTCTTTCGCAGCATATCTTCATCGGTATCGGCCTGGCCGCCGGGGCCTGGCTTGCCTTGCGGAAGGCAAAGGCACGCGGCGCCGGTTCGGCACTGGTGCATGCTGCGTACTGGTACCTGCCCGGGAGCTTTCTCGGACTGAAAGCCACGCCGCCCTCCCACTGCCGCCTGTTGGCGGGCTGAGGGAGGCGACCCATGCGAGCAGAATTCGCGCACGAACAGGCGCAGACCTACCTCCGGCAACGCAACCGCTTTGCCGTGCTGGCACTTGTCCTGGGCCTGACCACGCTAGTCAGCCTTGGCGCCGCGGTTACCCGCGACGAGCAAGTCGTGCTGGTGCCGATCACCGCCGAGCGGATCACCGTCTCGAGCGGCGGGATCGACGCGCCCTATCTCGAGCTCGTCACCCGCGACACGGCGCTGATGCTCCTCAATCGCGCACCGGAAAGCCTCGACTACTGGATGGCGAATATCCTGAAGCTCGCCGATCCCGCCGCGCACGGCCGCCTCAAGGCCGAGCTCGTCCGGATCGTCGAGGAGCAGCGCGGCTCGGACATCAGCCAGGCCTTCGTGATCGCGGAAATGCATCTCGATCCCAAGGCCCTGACCTCGACCGTCACCGGCACGCTCAAGACCTTCGTCGGCGCGCAGGTGATCGCGAGCCAGCGCCGCTCTTTCCGTTTCCGCTGGTCGAAGCGTGGCCTCAGCCTTGCGCTCGCCGGCTTTGAGCAACTTCCCACCGACAAGGAGGAACCCGGCCAATGAGCCTTCTCCCATCTCCCCTCGCTGCTGCGCTTGCCGGAACCGGCCTTGCCTGTTTCGCGATCGGCGCGACAAGGCGCCCCGATCCCGGGCTCAAGCTGACCGGCCTCGCCGTGCTTGCCTTCGCGCTCGCGCCGGTCCCGGCGTATGCCGACCAATTCGTCGAAGCGGCCGACAACGCGACCATCGACTGCGAGCTCGCTCGCGGCGAACTCACCCGGATCGCGCTTATCGATGACGGCTTTGCCAATGTCTCGAAGATCGCGAGCGGTTTTCCCTACAATGATTTCCAGGTGACGCACGAGCCAGTGCGCGGAGACATCTATATCTCCGTGCCCCCGCAATTTGCCGCTGCCCGGGTCAGCTTCTTTGCGACCAGCAAGGCGGGCTACGTCTACAAGTTCGCCTGCCGTCTCGGCGGCGAGGAAGCGACCCAGCTCTTCATCACCAATCCCGCGCTCGCTAAAGCCGCGGCCACCGAATGGGAGACCGAGACCGGTCCCGAGGACGCCGCGATCCGCCTGATCGAGGCGATGGCGAGCGATGCCGTCCTGCCCGGATTCACTGCCCGCGCCGAACTGTCGGCTCCGCGCCGTACCGGCGGGATCGAGGTCCAGCTGGTCGCCGAATACCAGGGCGATGAACTTACCGGACAGCGCTTCCTCGTGCGCAACCTCGGCCAGGAAAGCCTTGCGCTTGGCTCCGAGCGCGAAGGTGCCGCAGGCGCGCTCGCTTTTGCCTATGGCCGCGATGCACTCGCTCCCGGTGAAGCGACCAGTGCCTTCCTAGTCTTTGCCAAGGGAGGACTCGACTGATGGCCGAGGCACCACAGAAGGACGCCGGAAAGAGGCCTCTGCCGGGCTCGCCGGAAGCGCGAGAAAGCGGACGGCGCAACCTCAATTCGCAGATCGCACAGCGCCAGAAGATGCTGCTCGCCGGGATCGGGGCCATCGCGCTCATCGGCGGCGGCATGTTCATTTTCGGCGGCGACGGCGACGAGGCTGGCACCGATGCCAATGGTGCGGCGACAATCGACACCGGCGGCCTCGTCAATCGTAACCTCTCGCAGCGCGAGTTCGTCGCGAGCTACGGTAACCGGCTCGATGCACAGGGCCGCGCGATCAAGGATCTCCAGCAGGCCCAGCTGCCGCGCCCCGAGATCGAACAGGAGCTCGAAGCCCTGCGCAGCGAGAACGCGCAGATGCGCTCCGACGGCCAGGCGGCGATCGACGCGATCTCGGCCGAGAATGCCAATCTGCGATCACAGCTGAGCGAAGCTGCGAAGGCACCTGCCGCCGCGCCGCCACTGCCACCGCCACCTGCCTATGGACCCGGCGTCGGCACCGGCGGAGCTGTCCAGCCACCGCAAGGAGCGCCGGAAACGCAAGGCGGACAGCTCAGCCTGATGAGCTTCAGCGCGGAGACGGGCAAGGACGGCAAGCCGCGTGCGGCAGAGACTGCGCCAGCCTTGTTGCTCGAAGCGAGCCGCGATTACCTTCCGCCCAACAGCTACGCACCGGCAACGGTCATCGTGGGTGTCGATGCCTCGACCGGCGTTGCCAGCCAGAGCGATCCGCTTCCCGTGGTGCTCCGGATCACCGGTCCGGCCCGCTCGGTGATGCGCGGCAACAAACTGCTCACCACCGATATCACCGGCTGCCTCGTCAATGGCGCGGCGCGCGGCGATCTCTCGGCGGAGAAGGTCTACGTCAAGCTGGTGCGCATGACCTGCGCGCAACCCGGTGGGCGCTTCGCGGTGAGCGAGGTCAAGGGGTTCATCTCCTTCGCCGGAAAGTCGGGCGTGCGCGGCCGCGTGGTCAGCCGCGAAGGCAGCCTTGTCAGCCAGGCGCTGCTCGCCGGGATTGTGGGCGGCTTCGGCCGCGGATTTTCCGCCAACGCCAACGGCATTTTTACCGGCCAGGTCGGCGCCAACGGTCAGCGCGAGGCGCTGTCGCCGACCGACATCCTCGCCGGTGGCTTTGGCCAGGGTGCCGGCGAAGCCGCCGACACCGTCAGCCGATACCTCATCGAACGCGCCGAACAATACCAACCCGTCGTCGAGATGCCGACCGGCATCGAGGTCGAGATCGTCTTTCTCGACGGCGTCCACGTCAGGAGCCCCTCCAAATGAACTACAATGACTCGCCGCCAAGCCTGAAGGCGCGCGCCGCCCACCTTGCCCTTGCCCTCTCGAGCGCCGCCGCCGTGCTGACGCTCGGCGTCTCTGCCGTCACTGCGATGCCTGCGAGCGCCGCGGGCATGGCGAGCGATGTCGCGCAGGCGCTGAAACTGCGGCTGCCCAAGACCCCGATCGATGCGATCAGCTGCGACACGCTTGGCCCCTGGTGCGAAGTCGTCTCGGGTGACACGCTGTTCTACATCGACGAGACCGCCCGCTACCTGTTCGTAGGCCGTCTCTACGACATGGAAGAACGGCGCGACGTCACTGCCGCCCGCCTGCTCGAACTCAATCCCGATCTGCTCGCGGCCGGGGCGGCGCGCCTAGCCAGCGATGCGCCGGCGGGACGCGACGAAGCGCCCGTCCAGGCGGCCGCCAGCCATGTCGACCTCTCGTCGCTTCCTGCTGCGGGCGCGATCCATTGGGGCAACCCCAAGGGCGAACGCCTGGTCGTCTTCTCGGACTTCCAGTGCGGGTATTGCCAGCGCCTGACTGCCGAACTCGCCAAGGCAAGGGTCCATGTCGAAGAGCGACCGATCTCGATCTTCGGGGCGGCAAGCCGCAAGATTTCCGAGGCGGTGCTGTGCGCCAAGGATCCGGCAAAGGCACTCCATGCAGCCTACGCCGGGCAGGCTCCGGCGACCGGCAAGACCTGCAAGAGCGCGAAGGCGCTCGATGCCAACGAAGCCTTCGCGAAAGCCAACGGATTTGCCGGAACTCCGGTCATCGTGCGCGCCCGCGATGGGGCGGTGCTGCATGGCTACCGCGATGCCGCGGCGATCCGCCGCTTCGTCGCAGAGGGCAAGGGAGAGCCGCAATGAGCCGGCTTCCGATCCTTCGCGCCGTGGTGCTTGCTGCGCCGCTCCTTTTGGCCAGTGGCTGCGCCAGCCTTGGCGGAAACGTCAAAGGCAGTTTCGCCTGCCGCGCTCCGGAAGGGACTTGCGCGCCGACCTCCACAATCGATGCCGGGGCAACCGGCTTCGAAAAGGCTGACGCGTCTCACGCGCATCGGACGGTGACCCCGACCGGAGAAGCGGTTCGCCGCCTGCAGATCGTGCTGACGCCCTACCGCGATGCGGCGGGCCGCGACCATGAGGCGCGCGTCGTTCACCTGACGCTGCCCGAACAGGCAGGGACAGGCTGGCGCGCCCCGCAAGGCCGCCGCGAAGTCCTGCGCTCGCTGGCATCGACCATTGCCGCGACGCGCGAGGGCAACCCCGCACCCGATTTCCAACCGCCAAAAACCCAAGAGGCAGACACATTGCCGGAACAGCTGTTCATCCCCTCGCAGCCCGTTCCGGCGATGCCCGGCGCTGACGCGCCGGAACCCGGGGGACCTGGCTCGTTTTCCCCTCCCCGCGAGCCGGTCCCCCACCGTGAAACACCTGAAGGAGAGAGCCGGTGACGCTATCCCTTGCTGCCGCGCGCGACGCGCTCTCGCGGGGCCTGTTTGCCGACACGGCCCGTCCTGAAAAGCCGCCGGCGCATTTCGGGCTCGACATGCTTTCGGACTGGCTGCCCTACCGGGTCTATGACGAGGGGGCGAAGCTCTACCGCAACGCCCGCTCGAAGGGCTTCGTGCTCGAAGTCACCCCGCTGATCGGGGCCGACGAACGGACCGGCGAGATCCTCGGCCAGTTCTTCTCCGAAGGCCTGCCGCAGGGCGCCTGCCTCCAGGTCCTGAACTTCGCATCTCCGCGGATCGGCAGCGTGGTTGGCCCCTGGTTCGCTCCGCGCTACGAGCAGGGCGGGATCTACGAGGCCATCGCCAGGGCACGCACCAGACGCCTTTACGATCTCGTCTGGAGCTCGGGCTCGGCGCATGCGCCCTTCCATGCTCGCAACGTCCGGCTGATCGTCTCGCTCGGCGTGCCAGTGCCCGGCAGTGTGACCGATGCCGAACTCTCCGAATGCCGCGAAGGGCTGATGGGCATGCTCCATTCGCTCGGCCTCCACGCGCAAGAGCTGCGTCCGGGCGGATTGCTGGCGCTGATCGACGAGCTTACTTCGCCTACCACCGCGCACGAGACCGACATCCATGCGTGGAACCCGCATGATACGCTCGATGTCCAGGCCATCCGCCGCGACATCGAGCTTGAGGTCGGCGACGATCGCCTGATCCTCAGGACCGAGCGCTTTCGCGAGACCGGCCGAGACGAGGAGGGCAATCCCGAAGTCGGCGAATGCTATCCCGACCATTTCGACGTGCGGCACTATGCCGTGCGCTCTACCCCTGAGCGCTGGGCACCTTGGGAATGCGCGCGGCTCATCGGAGACATGTTCACCGACAAGCTGCGTTTCCCCTGTCCGACGGCGACCATGCTGTGCCTCGTCTACCCCGACCAGGAAGCCGCATCGGCGCGCGCGGGCTTCAAGTTCATGCGCACGACCAGCCTCAGCCAGACCAAGAGCGCGCGTTTCTTACCCAAGCTCGCCGAACAGTCGGCCGAATGGCGCCACGTCCAGGCCGAACTCCAGGCCGGAAAGAAGCTTGTGAAGCTGTTCTACGGGCTCACCAGTATCTCTCCGCTCGGCCAGGGCGACGCGCACGAACGCATCATCAAGGCGATCTACAAGGCGGCGGGCTGGGACCTTGCCGACGAGCGTTTCCTCCAGCTCCAAGGCCTCGTCGCTTCCTTTCCCCTTAGCCTTGCCGATGGCCTCGCCGACGACATGGCGCGGTTGAAGCGTCTCAAGACCATGCTCTCGACGACGGCGGCGCATATCGCGCCGATGCAGGGCGAGTACCTCGGCGGCGTGATCCCGCACCTCCTGCTCGTTGGCCGCCGCGGCCAGCCCTTCTGGTGGTCACCGTTCGAAAACACTGCCGGCAACCACAATATCGCGATCTGCGGCAAGTCGGGCTCGGGCAAGTCGGTGCTGCTGCAGGAGCTATGCGCTGCCTTGCGCGGCGCAGGCGCCAAGGTCGTGGTGATCGACGACGGGCGCAGCTTCGAGCATTCGGTCAAACTGCAGGGCGGACGCTTCGTCGAGTTCACGCTCGCCTCGGGCTTTTCCCTGAACCCCTTCTCGATGGTCGACGATGCCCGTGCGCACGAAGATGAGGATTACCGCCTCGACTGCTTTGCCATGATCAAGGCGATCATTGGCCAGATGGCGCGTCCCGGCACCGCGCCGAGCGACACCGAACGCGGGCTCATCGACCGGGCCGTAACCGCGACCTGGGAGGCCCTCGGAAGCGGCGCATCGGTCGATGATGTCGCGCACGCTCTCCACGGTTCGGAAAGCGAGGCGGGCCGCGATCTCGCCACCGCAATCGCGCCCTTCTGCCGCGGCGGCAGCTACGGCGGGTTCTTTGCAGGCAAGGCGAGCTTCGCGCTCGACGATGATTTCACCGTCTTCGAGATGAGCGATCTCGCGTCCCGCGAGGAACTGCGCAGCGTCGTCCTCTCGGCGATCATGTTCATGACCAGCCAGGCGATGACCCGCTCATCGCGGGCGACCAAGAAGTTGCTGCTGATCGACGAGGCCTGGGCCATGCTCAAGGGCGGTTCGATGGGCGAGTTCGTCGAGACCTATGCCCGCACTGCGCGCAAATATGGCGGCGCGCTCGCCACCGCGACCCAGTCCCTCAATGACTATTACAAGTCCGATGGCGCGCGCGCCGCGCTCGAGAACAGCGACTGGATGCTGGTGCTTCAGCAGAAGGCCGAGACGATCGCCGATTTCAGGGCGAACGCGCGGCTCGACATGGACGACCGCACCGAGACGCTGATCCGCAGCCTCAAGCGTTCGGGGACCGAGTACAGCGAGGTCTTCATCAAGGGTCCCGAGACCGAGGCGGTCGGCCGGCTCGTGCTCGATCCCTTCTCGGCGACGATCTACTCCTCCGATCCCGACACCTATGCGGCGATCCAGGACTGCGAACGGCGTGGGCACAGCCTCGCCGATGCCATTCGCATCGTGGCGGGAGGCGGACAATGATGGTCTCGCATCTCGCCGACCGAACCCCTCCGGCCAACCTCCGCAGCCTGCTGCCGTTCCTGCAAGGGAGCTGCTTCGTCCTCATCGAAACCGCGCGCTTTGCCGCGACCTCGCTGCTCATCGTGCTGGGATTGCCGCTCGCGCTGTTCCTGTTCGTTGCGGGCTGGGACCTTGGCGGCCTCTTCACCCAGCTCGCCAATCTGTCGGACCGATATCTCGAAGCCGACAGCCTGCGCCGCAGCCTGTTCAGCCAGGACCTCAAGGGCTGCTTCCTCGTCCTCGCTGGCGCGGTGACGCTGTTTCGCATGCCGCGCTTCCTCAAGCGGCTCGCGGCCGATCTCGAAAACCATCCGGCCCGGGAGACAAACCGTGACTGAGACGCGCAGATTACACTCTTTTAATCGCCCGCTGCTGCTCAAGATTATCGGCATGCTCGCGCTCGTGGCCGCGCTGCTCTGGGCGGCTTGGGTCAGCCGAGAGCTGACCGAGCCGCACCAGCAGATCGTGACCGTCCGGCTTGCCGAGACCATCGCGGGTTTCGTCGATGCCGAAGCGCGCGGCCAACAGGATCCCGAAGCCAGCCAGGCGCGCGTGCTTGCCTTCCTTCAGGCTTCCGAACGCGCCGTTGCAGAAATGGGGACCAATGGCCGCGTGGTGCTGGTCGGCGAAGCGGTGCTCGCGGGCGATGCCCCCGATGCCACCGACGAACTGCGCGCACGGATCGCCCGCCAGCTTGAGCAGGGAGGCCGTCAGTGACGCAGTTTGCCTCTCGTCTTGTCCGCACGATCAAACGGCCGTTGGTCCTGACCGGTCTGGTGCTGTTGCCGCTCGGATGGGGCGCAGTCGACGCCTTCGCGAAGGACCATGCCTTCCTCATCAATGCCAGCCCGAGCTTGCCCAACTGGGCCTTCTGGCTCGACAAGCACGCGCGGATCGAGCGCGGCAGCCTGATCTTCTTCGAGCCGCCGGCAAACAGGCTCGTCGAAGTGCATTTCGGAAAAGGCGCGCAGCTCTTCGGCAAGCGGGTGCTGGGCGTGCCGGGCGATGTCGTGAGCCACCGTGGCCACGAGGTCTTCATCAACGGGCGCAAGATCGCCGCGCGGCTCGATATGACCCGTCTCGGCATTGCGCTTCACAAAGGCCCCGAAGGACCGATCCCCGACGGCTGCTTCTACACCGGGACCAGCCATCCCCGCGGCCTCGACAGCCGCTACGCCGAGATCGGTTTCGTCTGCCACGGCCAGATCCTCGGCAGCGGGAGGGCGATCCTGTGAGCAAGCTCATCCTCCCTACGGCCCTGCTTGCAGTCCTGCTCTGCCCTGCCGAGGTGCTGGCACGCGACTATGGCCAGCGCGGCACGGTGTTTCCCGTGATCGAGCGCGACCTCCTCGAGCAGATCCATTCGCGCCTGACGCAGATGGAACGTTCGGGAGAAACCGCGCGGCTCAATGAAGACCTGAAGCGCCGTACGATCGCGCGGGTGGGCCGACCCGACCCCGTCGCGGGAATCGTCCGGGCCAGCGAAGCGCGGCGCTGGCAATTCGATCCGACGATTACGCTCGCTGCCGATATCCGCGGGGCAAAAGGCGAGCTGATCCATGCCGCCGGCACGAGGGTCAATCCGCTCGACAGCGTCGGCCTTCGCGCCGATCTCCTGTTCCTCGATGGCGACGATCCCGATCAACTCACCTGGGCGCTCAAGCAGGACGCCAATGCCAAGCTGATCCTGGTGAAGGGCGCGCCGCTCGAGCTGATGAAGGCTCGCCAGCGCCGCTTCTATTTCGATCAGGGCGGCAAGCTCACGGAGAGGTTCGGGATCAGGTCGGTGCCCGCACGCGTGCGCCAGCAGGGCCGCCTGCTGGAAATCAGCGAAATCGCGCTGCCACCGAAAAGGAGGTCAGCCCAATGACCCGTCTAAGAAAGTTGGCGCTTGTTCTGGCCGCTATTCTTGGTCTCGCCACCGCAACGCCCGCCATGGCCGATGCCGGTCCCGGTCGCTGCACCGGCAGCTTCGTCAACCCGATCACCGACATCTGCTGGTCGTGCCTGTTCCCGATCTCCATCGGCGGACTGGACATCTGGCCGTCGAGCCGGCCCGATCCCGATAACCCCGATCTGCCGGTGTGCCTGTGCGGTCTAAGGCCCGGGATCGCGATGGGCTTCTGGGAACCGGTGCGGCTTGCCGATGTCAGCATGAAGCCGTGGTGCTTCGTAAACCTCGGCGGCATGAAACTCGATCCGGGTTTCGATATCGGCTTTCGCTCGATCTCGGGTCCGTCGGCGGTGGGCGGCGCGAGCCAGTATTATTCGAGCTGGCACGTCCACTGGTATGCCTATCCGCTGATCTACTGGATGGAGATCGTCGCCGATTTCCTGTGCCTGGAATCGGGCTCGATCGACATTCTCTACATCTCCGAGATCGATCCGCTGTGGCAGGATTCCGAGCTTACCGCGATCATCAACCCCGAAGCCGTGCTTTTTGCCAACCCGCTGGCGCTCGCTGCCTGTGCGGCCGACTGCGTCGCCTCGACCGCGAAGCTGCCGATCGACGAGATGTTCTGGTGCGCGGGCTGCCAGGGATCGATGTATCCGATGAACGGCAATGTCTCGGCCAGCATAGGCCACGTCCAGGCATCGCGGCTCGTGCTCTCGCGCTTTGCCTACAAGCTCCACCGCGAACTCGTGTCGTGGGGGACGATGGGGTCCAAGGGACTGTGCGGCAAATATTTGATGCCGGTGATGCGCAAGCAGCAATACCGCTTCCAGGCCACCAACCCAAACCCGGCGACCTCGGGCCGTTACGCCTGCCCGCCCGTCGGCGCCTCAACCACCTTTCAATCGGCCGGACAGGTCATCCCCGCCATCGGCGAAGACATGGGATATCTCGTCTGGCGCAAGCGGAACTGCTGCGCGCTATGAACAAGCACCTCCTCCTTTTGCCCGTCGGCCTTGCCGTCACCCTCGGTGGCCTCGCTCTCGCCCAGAGCGCGCCCGAAGGCATCGATCTCGAAGCGATCCGCGAGCGCGCGGCCGAACACGCCGACGATGCGCAGGCGCTCAGCACCAATGTCCGCCAGCGCGCCGAGGCACTGACCGAGGATGCACAGGCTATCCAGGCGCAAGCGCAGGCCAATCGCGCAGCCTATGCGGACAGCATCGAGGCAATCGAGACCGACGCCGTCCTCGACTTCGACGCGATGATCGCGGGGCAAGCTGCCGCCGAGAAGGCATCGCTCGGGGGAGCACCGCGCTTCATTGCCTTTGCCAGCCTGTCGATGCCGCCCGAGGCGCTGAAAGCACTGGTCCAAGACATGACCAGGGCGGGAGGCGTCACCGTGCTGCGCGGCTTCCCGCAAGGAAACAGCGAGGCGTTCAAGAAGCGGCTCGCCGCCATCTGGAGCACCCGCGACGCGGCCGGTTCGCTCGGCATTGATCCAAGGCTGTTTCGCGCGTTCAACATCGAGGCCGCGCCGAGCTTCGTCATGCTCAGCACCGAGTTCAGCCCATGCGACGGGTTCGATTGCACCAGCGAGGTGCCGCCACACGACCGTATCGCCGGCAACATCAGCGTAAGCGAAGTCCTCGATACCTTCGCCTCGGGCAAGGGTCCGGGCGCCGAGCTTGCCCGTCTCCATCTGCGCCAGCTCTCCAGGGAGGAACGGCCATGACCGGCAGAACTCTCGCCAATATCCTTGCCGCGATCATCACCGTGACCAGTGCATCGGCGCTTCACGCTCAGACCCGCGATGAAGCCCGGGCGGATGGCAAGGACTTTGCCACCGAGCTGCTGGGCGAGGCGCGCGAGGCAGCAACGACCAATCCCGACGCGGCGCGCGTTCCCAATTTCGATCCGCAGGCGACGCGCGACCTGCAGGATCTTGCGCGCGATCCCGACCAGATCGAGGCCCGCGCCCGTAGCGCCGCGCCGACCAGCACGCCGATGCGGACCATCCGCGACAGCATGACCAATCGCGCAAGGTTCGAGCCGAACGAGATCGAGGACGTGATTGCCCGCAGTCTCGCGATCAACGAGACGCCGCTCGACTACACCAGCGGCATGGCCATTTCGGGCAGCCAGGGATCGTGCGTTCCGCTGCCGCCTGGTTCGTATTCAGCGGGCACCTATACCGCGACCTGCAATACGGGCACACGGATCGATCAGTCGGTTGGCCAATGCACGGTGCCACTCGTCGCCAGGGTCAGCCAGCAACCGGAGTATCATTACCTTTGCAGCCCAATGGGCAGCTTCAGCCTGTCAGGTGCGCCGGATTGCGAAGAGTTTTCGGGCGCCCTTTGCCGGGTGACCGGACACCGGGACGGTCCCTGCCTGCAGTGGGGTTGGTCCGGCGGGCGCAAGTGGTGCACCGAGCCCGGTGATCCCCTTACCGAGCTGACTTGCGACGAACAGGTCGCAGGTCAGGCGCCCTACCGCATCGCCACGGCGACCACCGTAACAACGACCCCTGACGAAAGCCAGTGCACAGGTCTCGCAGGCAATAGCGATTGCACGCTGGACGCCGAGATCTGCACCGACACCGATCCGCAGACGCGCGTGATCGACGGCGTCTCTGTCACCAGGCCCTGCTGGGAATGGCAACGCAGCTACACCTGTATCGCGCGCGAAGCGGCGACCGACTGCTCCGACATCGAAAGTCAGGGCACCTGCCGCTTTGTCCGCGAGGAATGTCTCACTGACGAAACTCCATGCGAGACCTGGGAGCGCATCTACGAGTGCCCGCTTCCCGGGAACGACAGTTCCACCCAGTTTGTCTGCGACGGTGATGTCTATTGCATCGACGGCAGCTGCGAGACGATCGAGCGCACCGCGAACGATGAGTTCAAGGATGCCGTCACCGCCCTCCATGCGATGAACGAGGCCCGCGGCCAGTTCGATCCTGAGACGCTGACACTGTTCCGGGGCACGCGTAACACCTGCTCCTCCAAGGTCTTCGGCGTGCTCAACTGCTGCAAGGGCAAGGGCTTCCCGCTCATCCCCGGAATCAGCCTGCTCGTCGCGCTCGGCTGCAACCGCGAGGAAGTGCTGCTCCACGAACGCGATGCGCAGGGACTGTGCGCTTATGTCGGGACCTATTGTTCGGACAAGTTCCTCGGCGTCTGCCTGACCAAGAAGAAGGTCTACTGCTGCTTCGAGAGCAAGCTCTCGCGGATCCTGCAGGAACAGGGCCGCCTCCAGCTGCCCAAGCCGTGGGACAAGCCCAAGGAAGAGCAGTGCGAGGGTTTCACGCTCGACGAGTTCGCCCGGCTCGACCTCAGCCAGATGGATTTCAGCGAGGTCTATGCCGAGTTCACCGAGGCTGCACGGCTCCCCGACGAGCTCGAGACCAGCATCCTTATCCAGCAGAAAATCGAAGACTATTACGCAAGGAGTGGCCAATGACGCGCCGCCAATCACTGCCGATGCTGGCCCTCCCAGCACTGGCTATGTGTCTCGCTGCACTGCTTCCCGTTCGGGCAGTTGCCCAGGAAGAGCGCCAGGCAGAGCCAGCTGCCTCGGCAGACACCCTCTACTGCGAGCAGCGGAGGCTCGGCTACTGGTTCTATTGCGTAAAGCCGGTGCCGGCAGACGAGCCGCAGATGGCGCAGCAACCGGCCCAGGTAACCGCAACGCAAGAACTCGACGCGGTCACGGGGGAACTGCGCGAACTCAAGGCACGCGCAATCCTCTATCCGACGCCGGAAAACGTCACCGCCTACATCCGCTTCCAGCGTGCCCAGCTCGACCGGGCTTCGCTGTTCTCCGATGTCTGGCAGCGCGCGATCTGGCAGGATCCCGAGCTCGACTACACGCTCGAAAGACCGGTCGGCGCGCTCGCCAAGAAGCAATGGCAGGACGCGCGCGCTGCCGACCGCGACGCGGTGATGGCCAGGCTCTCCGAACGCTATGGACTGTTCTACTTCTTCGCCCAGACCTGCGGCGCGTGCGAAGTGATGAGCCCGATCGTGCGCTCGGTGGCGGACCGCTGGCACATCACTGTCCGGGCGATCTCCACCGATGGCGGACCGTCCCGGCACTTCCCCGACTACAAGGTCGAAAGCGGCCAGCGGCCGCGCATGGGGCTCGAACCCGGCATTACCCCGGCGCTCGTGCTGTGGGACAGCGTGGCCAGGCGCCCGATCCCGATCGGATACGGCGTGCTCTCGGCCGACGAGCTGCAGGACCGCATCTACCTCCTCACCTCGAAGGAAGCCGGACATGATTACTAGCATCCGCAATGCGGCGCTCAGCATAGCTGCCGCCAGCATGGTCGCGTCCCCCGTCGCCGCAAACGTCGGCGACAGCATGGACCGCTTCATGGACGACATGGGCGCTGCAGCCAATGTCACCGGGCCGAGCGCGTTCGAAGGCCAGTCGGCGGGCTATTACAGCCTCGGCAATGTCTGGACGCGCTTCCCGCAGAAAACGACCAACATCGCCAATCTCCAGCTGCCGCGTGCCCGCGCTGGTTGCGGCGGTATCGATATCTTCGCCGGGTCCTTCTCCTTCATCAACGCAAGTGAAATGGTCGCGCTCTTGAAGGCCGTCGCGAACAATGCGGTGGGGTTCGCCTTCAGCCTCGCGATCGATACCGTCTGCCCCGAGTGCAACAAGATCATGCAGGAGTTCAGCCAGAAGGCGCAGCTCATGAACAACCTCTCGATCAACTCCTGCGAGATGGCGCAGGGGCTGGTCGGCGGCGTCTGGCCCAAGGGCGATCTCGCCGACAAGGCGATCTGCGAAGCGATCGGCAATTCCGAAGGCATCTTCACCGACTATGCCGCCGCCAAGCATGGCTGCGGGACGCGCGGCCAGCGCGCGTCGACCAATGAGAGCGCCGGCGCCGACTATGCCGACGTCAATCCCGGTGTGCCGCGCAATTACACCTGGCATGTCCTCAAGCAGAGCGCCTTCTTCAACCCCGGTGGCACTTTCGACCGCGATCTTGCCGAGTATGCGATGACGCTCATCGGCACGGTGATCTACGTGCCGCCCCGCGACGACGAACCGGGCAAGTTCGTGCCTTTCGCGGGCGATGCCTCTTCTACGCTGGTGACCGCGCTGCTCGACGGGACACAGGGCCAGTCGGTGCGGGTGTTCCAGTGCGAAGAGCCCGACCAGTGCCTCAACCCCACGTTCCAGCAGATGAGCCTCACGAGCGCAAAGGCCATCCGGCCGCGCGTTGCCCGGCTCATCGGCAGCATGGTCGAGGCCATCCGCAGCGACACAGCGATCGGCAACGAGGAAAAGGAATTGCTCCAGGTGGCATCGGTGCCGCTCTACAAGATCCTCACCGTACAGGCGGCCTATGGTCGCGGGATGGCAACCGACGACCGCGACACGCTGGCCGAGATTGCCAGCATCGATCTCCTCTATGCCATCCTTGAACGCATCACCGCAGAGGCTGGACGCTCGATGGCGAGTTTCATCGCGGCCGATGAAGCGAAACTCGCGATTTGGCGCGCTCAGGTTGCCGAGGTGCGATCGAGCCTCGCCCAGCGGCAAGCGACCGGACAGGCGCGGGTCTCGGCGATCATGCAGATCATCGAAAAGACGGCGATGATCGAGAACATGCTCGCTGCCTCGATGTCGCCGTCGATGGCGGCCGCGCTCGACTGGTCGCGCGGGATGCAGTCCCGCTCCATCGTTCCATAAGGGTCAGGCAGCATGGTCGAGATTTTCACGGTCGGCGGCGGCGAGTACATCGTCAACGTCCTCAACGCCGTTGCCGCCTGGACCGGTGCGGGCGGCTACAAGAGCCTCATTCAGGTCGCGCTGGTCATGGGCATGGTGCTCGCGGTCATAGTGGTCGCGTTCAACCAGGACTGGCGTGCCTGGCTCAACTGGTTCCTCGGCGCGACGCTTATCTACATGTGCTTGATGGTGCCGCGCATGGACGTCCATGTGACCGACCGGGTCAATCCCAGCCTTGCACCGGCAACGGTGGCCAATGTCCCGCTCGGGCTCGCCCTGATGGCAAGCTTCACCAGCCAGGCGGGGGACTATCTGACCCGCTCTGCCGAGCTCGTATTCGGCCTGCCGGACGACCTCAACTACTCGAAGAACGGCATGATCTATGGCGCACGGCTGCTCGAATCGACGCGGAGCTTGCGCATTTCCGATCCTGAGTTTGCTGCGAACTTCGACGAGCATGTCCGGCAATGCGTGTTCTACGATCTGCTGCTCGGCCGCTATTCGATTAAGGAGCTGTCCGAGAGCGATGACATCTGGGCGACGATTGCACCGGGCAGCGCGGCGCGCGCGCAGAAATTCCTCACCCGGCAGGCCGACGACAGCGTGACGGCTTCGATCATAACCTGCCGCGAAGCCTACACCGCGCTTTCGGGGCAATGGGCGAGCCTCATTGACGAGATGACGCTTGTCGCTGGACGCCAGCTTTATCCGCGCCAGACCGAAGCGCTCGCCAAGGCCAAGCTCATGGCCGACCTCCCGATTGCCTATCAGTATCTCACCGGCATCTCGCGCAGCGCGAGCGACATCTTCCGCCAGGTGCTGACGATCAATGCCATGAACCAGGCCATGCACGGCTTTGCAGGGGCGAGCGGCACCGGCAGCATCGACGTCTTCGCGCAGACCCGGGCCGATATTCAGACCGAGCGGACCTATTCCTCGATCGCGCACAACGCGATGAAATGGGTCCCGATCCTCAATGTCGTGCTGACAGTGGTGTTCTACGCGCTGTTCCCTGTCCTGTTCCCGCTGTTCCTGATGCCGCGGACCGGACCCATTGCATTGAGAGGCTACGTCACCGGCTTCTTCTACCTTGCGGCGTGGGGACCGCTCTTCGTCATCCTGCACATGATCCTGATGTTCAAAGGCGCGGGCGATGTCGCCGCCGCTGGCGGCAGCACGGGCCTTAGCCTGGCGACCTTTGCCGGCATGAGCGACGTCAACAGCGATATCGGCATCTTGGCGGGCTATCTTGTCGCCTCGATCCCTTTCCTTGCCGGCGGGGTGGCACGTGGTGCGCTGGCGATCTCGGGCCAGGCAACGAGTTATCTCAACCCAAGTCAGAACGCGGCCGAGGAAGCCTCGCGCGAAGCGAGCACCGGCAATGTCTCGCTTGGCAACTCGAACATCGACAATTCGACGGTGTTTTCCCGCCAGTTTGCGCAGGGCAATCTGGCACCCAACTTCGCCTATGGCGCGGCACAAACGCGTGGTTTCAGCGATAGCGGCACGCAGACTACCAGCTTCCCCGATGGCGAGTTCGCTGCTGTCCCGAATTCAAGCTATCCGTTCACACCGACGCTGGGGCAGGACTTCACCGGACGCCTCGGAACGATGGCTAGCCAGAGCCGAACGCAGAGCGAGACCTATGCCAACCTCGCCCAGCAATCGACGAGCTCTGCGCTCACCCGGTTCAGCGAGATCCGCAACGCCTACAGCCAGGGTCAGAGCTCCGACACGGTCAGCGGCGTCGGCACGAACGACAGCATCGGCACGGCATTCAGCGAAGTCGACAATGCCTCGAGGACGCTCCAGCAGCAGTTCGGCCTGTCCCGGCGCGCGTCTGACGACATCACGGTCTCATGGTTTCTCAACGGCGATGCGTCTTTGGGTCTCAAGGGAGAAAGAGGCCCTGGTACTGCTCAACTTGGCGTCAGGGGAGGCCGAAATCAGACTTGGACGGACAGCGATATCGGGATCGCCTCGGAAGATCGCGGCAGGATCATGGGTACGCTGCGGCAGCTTTCGGATAGCCGCAACTGGTCGAATACGCGTGAAGGCTTTCTGCGCGAGACGAGCTCAAGCTCGGTATCGCAGGTATCGACCAGCTCGTCGGGTCTCAGCCGATCGCTGACCGAAGCCGAGAGCTATACGCGAGAGGCGCGTCGGGCCGAAGAGATGGCCAGTCGCCTCGAGAACCAGGCCAGCTGGTACGAGGCCAACAGCGCCGCAGGCACGCTAAACCTGAGCCAGGCCTATCGCGAATGGGGCATGGCCGAGATGGAAGCCAATCGCGACTATTACGGGCCGGTGCGCTTCGACGACATCGAGTTCCAGATGAGCGCGCGCGGCCAGCAGCTGCAATCCCGGTTTGTCGAAAGCTATGCCGATCGGCTGCAGGACGACATCGAAGCCGACCTTTCGCTGCCGGACTTCGCTCCTGTCAGCCGCCCCGGGATCGGGAGTGCGGGGCAGGTGCGAGCTAGGGGAGCTGTAGGTTCTGCAGGTGGTCCCTCAATGCCCGATGCTCCGGATCGGTCTGGCATCACGGATGAGGTCGAGCGGGTTCGTCGGCAAGGTCGCGGGCGGATCGGAACAGTGAGAGGCTACTTGGATGGCCAAACAGAAGACGCCACAGGCGCGAGCGAGGAGGCGGCAGATGCAATAAAGGAGTGGCGGCGCCCTTAAAGGATTACATCGTTGACGATTACGAACGCGACAAAAGCAGCCAGCGCCACGAAGATTGCGATGAGCTTGATCCTGCCCCACGGGTCGGCCCAGGCCTTCTTCCAAGAGTATGACGTGAGGCGATTTTCGGAGATTGCACGGTCGATCTCTTGCAAGCCTTCCCAGCGATGTTCCGAATTCTGCGTGGGGTCTTCTTTCCCAGCCATAACATTCTCCATTCGACGGGAGTTTAATGTATCGAAATCGCGACACAAAGCCGGAATTCAGACTTAATGCGTCGATTTTGACACCTTATTTCCAGGCTCCCGAAGAGATGACTTGGGCATCCCGATTTAGCTAAAGCTCGTGGCCACGGATTGGCGAGTAGATAGGTCGCTTGCCTACTTAGCTATCAGCGGCTTTTGGGTACGTTAGCACGCCTCCATTTTTGACAAGCCGTGGCGAATGAACGAGCCGTCTTGTCAAAATCGCAATGCAGCATCGCGGAAAGCAGGTCTTCGAAGCTAGTTTTTTCAACCTCGATCCGTATATCGGTTACACCGCCTCCCTTGGAGTCCAGTTCGAGCCAAAGTTCGAGCTTCCGGTTGTGTGTCGCGATATTGACGGGCAGGTCCCGCTGGTACCAATTATTCGACGATTTCCCGCCACGGTCTGCCTTGATAGCCATTGGATATGACCTCCTAGTTCTTGACGCGACGCCCCTTGCGCTTCTTCCCACCGAGTTCTGTCGAAACCAGGAGCAAACGCTCGACGTGGAAGTTAAGCTCGTCGCGGTCCAGCGTGGCGAGCGGCAAGCTTGCCATTGCAACCACTTCCTCGGTCTCGCCGACCTCGCGGAGGGCGACGGTCGTCGCGTTCTCCCAGGCAGCGGACATGAGCTTCTTAAGCGAAGCGACGGTTGGGCGAGCGCCCAGGGTAGCGATCGGCAAAACTAGGTTCACGATAGGGTTGCCAGGCGACGATCGCGAGCAATCCTCGACCATGATAAACTCGCCCTTCGCGCTGCCCGGGCGAATGCCAATCTGCCCGGAGGCACTGTCTAGTTCGACCTTGTAGCCGGCCTCTTGTATCCTGGCCTTGAGCATCACCATGTACGCTGGCGGTTCAACTTGCCGTTCAATTACGCTGTTCCCGGCAACCTTGATAACCTGGTGCCGGGTCAGGTCTGCGCCCGTCTTTGAAGTCTCGATCTTGACCTCGACGGGATCACCCGTGGCCATTCTTTGCCCTACCTCGAGCACGGCATCCATTCTTGGCGCGGGAGACTTCAATTTGCTGTCAATCCGCGAAAGTCCCGCGAAGGCGTAGACTGCAGCCGTGACCAACGCTCGCACGCGCGGACCAGTTTCGAGGTTGCTCTCGAGCTCTTCAAGGCCCGAAGGCTCATGGGACAGGATAATCGCGAGCGAAGCGCGGCGACCGATTTTTTCGCCGTCTGCCAGACTTGGAATGTCTATCTCGGCGTCGATGACTTTCTGGCATCCCCTCACCCAGGATTCTGCTTCTGGGCCATGGTCTGCCAAGCGCCCCTCGACTTCGGCAAGGAATTCGCGCCGATCAAAGCCGCGTTTGCCGAACCGAGACCGCAACGCCTCGATCGTCGCCGTCCAGATCGAGACATCCACCTGCGAAGAACGAGGTTCGAGCGCAAGCAACAGCTTTCGACCGTTCTCGGCAATGTCCGTTCCCGGCTCGTCGAGGAACTTGCAGATCGCCTCATCGAAGGTGCTTTCCGCTAGGAGGTCGATGATTCCCGCCGCGAAGCCCCCGAGAAAGTCGAGGTCGCTTCGTCGACCTGGTTGCTCTATCGGAAGCTCCTGCAGATCTGTAGGACGATCGCCAGCTTCGCGAACCGGCCACTTCGCTGCAAGTTCGACGATGTTCATGGGAACGTCGGGAAATGCATCGTAGGATGCGTTGAAGTTCGCCAACGAGGCCTCGTCTCGGAAATAGGCCGACCTGACCCTCGTTATTCTCTCGGGACCACCAAGCAATTCCATGGTCGCAGGCTCCGCCGCCATCTCTACTCTTCCCTCGAGGCTGAGCAGGACCCTGTCCCCATCTTCGCCCTCTAAGATCGCCCAGGTGGGAACCTCGCCACTGAAGGCGAACAGCCCGTTGGCAGCGTAGCTTTGGAGATCCCGTGCCGCATCACCCTTCAATGACCCACCAAGGTAGCCAGACGCCAACGCGAGGGCAAAATTGTCGGCGTGGATCGGCACGAGGAGTTCACAGCTCGATGCCTTACCCTCTGCTTTCGGTTCGAAATCGAGCTCGAGTTCGCGCTTATCTTCTGTCACTCGGCTGCCTCCATTTCTTCGAAATCATCGTTGGCCTCGATGGCCTCTTGGAACACCCCGACGCTTTGGTCGAGTGATCCCAGGCCCACATACCGGCACAAGTCCATGCTTGGACGAGGCAGCAAGCGGAACGATGCGGGTGGAGCGGCCCTTGGATCTATGTCCTTGAACGCGATGTAGAGCTCGGAACGGGCCCGGGAACTCATAACGTAAAGTGCCATCCGCTCGTTCAAGAAGCCCGAGGTATCGACGCTCATTCCTTCCATGCCGAGGAAGAAAACGATGTCGAATTCTAGACCCTTCGCAGACTGTGCATGGAGGAAGGTAATCGTGTTGCCACTTTCAAAGTCCAGAGACTGGTCGGTGTGCGTACTGTTTCCGCTGAGGTACATCTGCAAATGCGGGGGCTTGGCCAGCTCGCCAACCCGCGTTTTGACTTGGTTGTAGGCCCGCTTTACGTCCTTGGTTCCACCGTAGACGATCACGCCGACCTGCTTACCCGGGTTGATCTTCGCCTTTCGCGCAATGAAGTCAGCGATTTCCCGGTCGTTGGCAGCGAAGACAACCTGCGGGTTCTCACCATCAGCGTCCGGCAGTTCCGCTATGCCGCTCTCGTTTCCGACTTGGAAATGCTTTGCAAACTCGGCGATGGGCCGCGTGTTGCGAAAGTTCTTTTTCAAGTTGAAAACGCGATCGGCTGCAGCACCGAGGAAAAGGTAATCCTTGATATCCTTGATCCGGCTATTCCGGTCAGCCTGCAAACGCTGGTTGTCGTCCGCGAAGATCGTCACCTGCGCCGCGACGCCGTGCGCTTCCATTTGCTTCAGCATCATCCCGAGTGCCATGTACATCTGGGGAGGAAAGTCTTGCCCCTCGTCGATGATGAGATGCCCCCAGGTAAACTTGCGGCTGGCACCCTTTTGGAATGCATTGATCGCTCGGGCGCATATGTCGGGCCAATCGTGAGCCCAGCGATCACCGGCGATCATCGGAGGCCAGGAGCCCGTCGCCCGCTTCCACCACCTGCCTGCCCAGGTATGCATCGTGCTCACGCCAACATCGGGAGCCACGTTTGACCTGCTGGACGTGTACTTGGCCAACACCTTGTTATACATGATAACATGCGGATCTTGACCAAGCTTTCCGAGCTTTTGGGCACGGTGAAAAGCCATGACCGTTTTCCCGGTGCCGGGCGGGCCCACGACCAAGATCGCCCCGTTGGCCGGTGCATCGCCGTAAATGCGACGCTGCTCTCGGTCGAGATCACTTAACGAGGGAAACCGCATACTTAGACCTCTAGAACCTTGCTGAAGTAGCCTACCGGCTCGCGAACACCGCGACCATTCTTCCGTCCGTCGCCGGACACCAGGACACGGTCGAGGAGTACGTTCGAGAAAGTACAACTTGTCTCCGCGACAAGCGAGCACGCGTGGCACGCTGCACGGTTCAATCCGTCGACACCTTGCGCGTCGAGCTCGCGGCAGACCGGGTCCCCGGAACACCATTGGCTGCGTGACACGGCGCGATAGATGACATCCTCGAGCCTTTCGGGCGCACCCATCTCGCTCAGGCCACCCATGGATCCCTCGGCGTCCGAGTCAGCCGTGTAGATGAGCAGCCCGGCATACGGCTCGGAGTCCGTTCCGCAGTAAATTCGCTCCCTTAGCGAGGTCGAAGAGTATCCGCAGTCGAAGGACAGCTGGTTCAGGAGCAAGTGGGCAAAACTGTGGACCATGATGAATGTTGGGTTCGCGTTGAACCCCATGCGTACCGGCAATCCCAGCGCCTCGGCACCCACGAGGTGTGACTGGGTGAACTCCTCGATTTGTTCTTCGTTTTCCTTCCTCCAGCCAGCGATCGCGGAATTAGAGAATTCCAAGAAGACGCCTTCGCCAAGCACCATCATGGCCGGCAACCAGTCAGGCTGCTGCCGTCCCAGCGAGGGCGAGATCATGGCGTGTTTCTCTGAGACGTTGCGCCGCTGGAAGCCTCGGAATGCACGGACCTCACGGAGTCTTTCCACTCTAACGAAACGCTCGAACAGCTCATCGAGACCGAAGCGCGAAGTTGGCTTCTCCGGCCGGGCTATAAGCCACCGGGAATTCTGTCCCTTGGGGTTTGCAAGGACGGGAAACTCTTGGTCAAGAATGCTCTGCTGGCTGATCTCGCCTGCCGGAGGGGTGGGTCCAGTTTCGGCTGGACTAGTTCCTAGGTCCGCTTTGAAGCAAGCAAGCGCATCCTCTAAGGTGATACCGACATCGATGGCGCGTGCCTCGAGGTTTGGGCGGCTGGCCTGGATCGCCATGGTTGTATCGCCGCCCTGCAAGTCCGCGAGCATCCTCGCCGTTTGCAAGGTGCTCTGGTAGATCGCGTCGGCGCGGAGCTTTTCCCAGCTATCCTTCTCCGTGTCGCCGTCGATATCGAGCGCGGAGATCACGGAGGCGTAGTGTAAGGAACTGGAACCTCGCGGCTCCATGTAGAGCGGCTTCGGAGCCCCAGGATTCTTCTTGTTGTCCCGGTCTACGCAAGTCGATGATTGCTCTCCGGGTTGGTAGCCACGGCATTTCTGCGGGAGCGGGCCATCTGCTATTCCCTCCAAGTTACCCGATGATCCACAACTGCACCGTATAACCATGCTTGAGAAGTCACCGCCGCTCTTGCCCGTCACCTCGAAGTGGAGCCTCGCGGTTTGACGGCTGCAAGCACCATGTTTCGCGGGCTCGTGCGACCGGTGCGCCCACCAGTGCCAATCGATTTCGTCGATGTGACCATTGTCGCATGCCGCAACGAACCGCATGGGAACCAGTCTGGCATTCTTGCACTTGCCGCCATCGCAGGTTGGCTTGGGAAGGCTGCCGTCATCCTTTAGGTTTTGCTTGTCTTTTTCCGCGGTCCACCGGGTCATCTTCCGGCATTCCGGGCAGAAATGCCAATGCGGGAACCGCAATATCGCGACTGATTCCGTTGGTTTTCTCAGCTGGCGAGGCCGGAGCCAATCGGTGAGTGATCCCACCTCGATCTTCTCGAGATTGTAGCCCTTCGCCCAGCTTCCCGTGCCACGGACGAAAAAGGACTGGCCGTCGATCTCGCATAGCGAGCCAACACCGAATGGGCTTATGAGCTGCGCGCTACGAATTGTTGGCTTGGGCAAGTGCCATGTCCTCCAAGATAATTTCCTTGTCGACGTGCCGCATCGATTGCAGCGTGTGCCAGCCTGCCCCGTCGATCTTCTTGTTACCGTAGCGAACGAGCAAGTGTGGGCGTTGCTGGTTGCTGGCAAACGTGTACTGCAGCCCCTCTACTGCACTTGCCCACCCGGCCCACTCCGTCACCTTCTCGGTCAATTTCGCCGAGATGCGATCCCGCTCTTCGGCTTCGCGTGGTCCATCGTACGCCCTCAACAGGCGTTGCTCGAGTCGCTCGATGATAGCTACAACCGGCTGCTCAGCGGGATCGAACTGCCTTGCTGTCGCGTTTTTTCGTAGCCTTGTCCCATGACGCACGACCGTCACCAAGGCCGCGTGGAGGCCCCTTTCGATCGCCGGCAAGGCTCCGGGCGTGACGCTTGTTGGCTCGACGAAGCTGTAGAAGCGCTCGTGGTAATCGCGGAAAGACTCGTAATGCGAGCGGTCCCTTGGCTTGCTCGGAGAATAGGCAGCCAATACGAGGCCGGGCACTGCGCCACGTCCCACCCGGCTGGTCGCCTGGATGTATTCTGCACTGAGCTTGGGTTGACCGTTCACCATCATCATGCCGAGACGGTCGATATCGACGCCGACGGAGATGATGTTGGTGCAGGGGACCACGTCGATCGCGGGTTGTTCTGGCCTATGCCGTCGGGCCAACAATTGCCTCGCCCTAGGGACCGGTGTCTCCGCGTGTGCCTTCAATTCTAACACCTGGAAGTTCGATGGCCTCTCCACTTCCTCGTCTGAGGCATAGACCTTCATGCGTGTCGGAATTTCGTCTCGGGTGGCGTTGACTATACGACCCAGTTCGCGCTTGCTGTTATGGTAGGCTACCAACGTCCAGTAGGAATCCGCCTCGTTCGCGGTTAGCTCGCCTGCTTCCACGAGTTCGTATGACGACTGTAGCAGCGTTGCCATCGTCCAAGAGGCCGCGACAGTCGATCGAAGGCCCTGCGCCATTACCCCTGCATAAAGTCTCGACCTTTCCTTGTTGCCCGTGTCGAGCTTCGAGAAAAAGGAATCCTCCGCGCGCAGACCGGGTGATGGAAACACCATCGATGGCCTGCCGTATATCCTTCTGCACTGGACGGAAGCGTTCCTTATGGTTGCCGTCGAGGCAATCACTTTCGGCGGCTTTCCCCCGGCTGCCATCAGGGTCTCGAAAGCGGCTTCGTAGATCCCTGCCAGGGTCCCGAGCGGACCCGAGATCAAGTGCAGTTCGTCTTGGATCACGAGCGAGGGTGACGACCACTTCGTGCCGAGCCCGAGCAGTACCCCGCCGTTTTCCTTCCAAGGGATCATTGCGAACTTGTCGATTGTCCCGAGCAAGAACGAAGGCGGTGCGCGGAGCAACTGCTCGTCGATGAAGTAGACAGGCAATCCGCCGTGGAACGCGCAGTCCTCTTCCGGGCACCTCGTCGTGAAACTGTTGGCGGTCGCAATGAACCCGTAATAGGCCTCGTCAGGGCTACCGTCCGGCTTCGTTTTCTTCTCTTCTGGAACGAGTAGTGTCCCACACGATGGACAACTCTCGATGGGGTAAGGATTCGCGTCGCGAGGTTGGCTTGAATCCAGGAGCTCTTGCGTCCTCGACATCGCGCCGTCATGGCTGCCGGCGAAGGAATTGGGGCTAACTTCGCCTCCCACGAATAGGCCGATCGAGAATTCTTCCTCGCCAACCGATGGGTCGCCCGAAGCGTTCAATTCGCGCCTGATCATTTCCATGGCACAGATCACGCCGGCAGTACGCTGGAACTGGTCGGCGGTCAGGAAGCGGTAGGTATAGCGGTTTATGACCCCGGTTCCGCCGCCCGCTTTCCCTTCGAGAATCCGTCTCCGGAAAAGCTCGAAGGCAGAGACGAACAAGTATGCCTCGGTCTTACCCCCGCCGGTCGAAAACCAGATGACATCGACGAGATCACGATCGGGAAGTTCTTTTCCCGCGAGCGACGGCAAGACGAGAAGAAAGAACGCCAGCTGGAACGGGCGCCACTGCGCGGGATTCTCGAAATAGTCGATCGGGCCAGTTTCTGCCTTTCCAAGCGCGAAGGGCCCCTGCACTCCGTCTTCGCGTCCCCGGCCGGTCGCCCGGCCCGCGTGGGACATCGACATGAGCATCGCGCGGTTCGCCAGCATGAAACAGCGGGCGATGCTCTCGTCGCTTTGAAGGATGCGGATACCTTCCTTCATGCGTTCGGCACTTCGCTCGCATCGTCCGATCATTCTAGAGGCGTCGGCTGCCAGCTCGGAGTCAACCGGTATCGCGGCCTGCGAAGCTATCCATTCTTCGTAGAACTCGACCAATCCCGTTAGGCGCTCGATTAGCTCGGGACCGGAAAGATCACCGCTGGCAAGGGGCGCGATCTTGAACAATTCGTCGTCGTCGAAGGAAACGAGTTCACCGTCCCTCGTGATCGACAGGTTGTCGAAGACCGGTCGCCAAACGTGGGCAGTGGGAAGGGCTTCGGTGCAGACCCATTCGCACTCGTCATTCTCAAGTTTCCAATCGGTCGCCACCCCGTGCCCCACGGCATAGGGGCGTTGCTCACCGTAAATGACCCGGAGTTCACGCTCCTCGTCCGTGGGTGGGACGTACCGGGCCGCCGGGTACTTGAGGATTTGGCCTTCGAGGGGCTCCGCTCGAATTGAAACCTGGTAAAGGGTAGCCTCGCTTGATCTCGCGTTCTTCGCCTCGTGGATGTTTGAGAGGCTAGTTGTCAGAAGAACGTCGCCACTTGGCAAGGTTCGCGCGAGCAC
Source organism: Qipengyuania benthica (assembly GCF_030717865.1). Lineage (NCBI taxonomy): Bacteria > Pseudomonadati > Pseudomonadota > Alphaproteobacteria > Sphingomonadales > Erythrobacteraceae > Qipengyuania > Qipengyuania benthica. Next base: position 610,218 of record NZ_JAVAIL010000003.1, read on the forward strand.
TTCCAGTGTCGCGTGATCCTCGAGGACGAGGGTGGTCTCTAAGCCGGTTGCGTCAACAGCTTGCGATGCCGGGGCCAACGCGCGACGTTGCCACCGCCCATCGGCCTTGCTTCGCCGCTTCGCTGACTTCGCATCGCGAGATGCATCCGCCGGGACCGGGGCTTCCGCGGCCTTTGCCTTGTCCTTGGCTGCCTCGGGGTTCTCGGCATCTTCCCTCGGCTCGACCTGCTCGTAGACAGCTGCGTCGACCGTGATCTGCACCTTGCTGCCCGGCGCAATGCACAATGACATCCCCATCGATGCCGGCAGCATAGCGTTAGACATGCTCAGCGGATCATCAGCATCCTCGTCGGAGGCGTCCTCCGCTTCGTCCCCGCCAAGGTCAGCAGGAGACCGCTCGGCGCGAGGGAAGAGCATGCCTTGCATGTAGGCGAGGCTCATGCGCCCTTCGATGATCTCGTCCGCGTGGGTCCCGCTGGGTCCGGGCTTACCGAGACCCGGCCCGATGAGCCTGCGCCGCGTTTCGCGAAGGATCTTGTCCCTTCCTAGCATTCAATTTCCCCCTTCGACGCGCCATGATTGGCGGCCTTGCCGGTCAGTTCGGCCACGGCTTCGCGGGTCGCGACCAGTGTTAGGCCGTGGTTCGCGCGCGAAATTCCCTTGTAGGCGCTCGAGGCAAAACCGTGCTCCTGCCCCAGTCCTGCCACGCAAACGAGCGGTCGTTCCAAGCCCTTGAAGTCTTCGATCGTCGCAACGAGTACACAGTCACGAGGTTTCCCGCCAAGGGCCCGCTTGCTCAATGCTTCTGACCGCACGTTCTTCGAGTCGAGGAGGTCCACCGCCTTGTCGATTTCAACACTGCTAGGCACCAGCAACGCGATCGAGTTTCGCGGCAGTTGGTCATCGTCACTCAACCATTTCCGCACCGCCGCAATTGCGCGGGGAAGGATTTCGTTTTCGGTCTCTACCAGCTGGAGGTCGACGATACCGCTATCAGGCTTGCTGGTTGGCTTGCCGACATCCGCTCCCGCCAAGAGCTTGATTGCCTCGACGATCTTTCCCGCGTTGCGGATATTGTTCTTGAGGTTGGTTACGACACCCTTGGACTTGAGGTAGTCGAGGCAATCCTGATCGACCGGAAAACTCGGGGATACTTGGTAATTGGGATCGCCGAACCATCGCCAGCGGCCGTTCTCCCAGCCTCCAGCCAATACACCGTCCAAGAGGTCGATGCATTCCAAAGAGCAAAGATCCTGCCCTTCGTCGACCACGAGCACGTCCCAAGTTTTGCCTTCATCGTGAAACCTTTGGACCTCGTCGATCGTGGCGACGGTCACCCCGCTGGGCAATCCTTGGTTGGACAGGAAACCAGCCAGGTAGCTGCTACGGGTCAGGAAGAGAACCGAGCGCCCCTCTGCTTCTTCGTAACGTGCGCAAGCGGCAGCTACGAACGTCTTGCCGGTACCCGCGCCACCCGCGACGAGGATCCGTTCATTTTCGGAAATGGCGTCGAGCTTTTCGTATTGTTCGTCGGTGAATTGGTAGAGCCTTTGCTCCATGTCACGCAGCTGGCTGTTTAGAGAAGGAACGCGTTCGAAGTTCGGCCGCAGCGAATCCGAGATCGCCTTGACCAGTTGCGGAGAAAGCTCAACCGCGTTTCTTTGCTTCGATGCCCAGTGGTCATAAGCCCTCGCCAAGAACTTCTTGAACGAGTTATGACCCTTGCAGTCTTCTTCGTAAGCAGTGATCTCGTCTGGATGCTCGGGCAACAAGGTTGAACCGTCGTTGGCCAGCCGGGGGATATCGGTAAACACCACCGCCCAGCCGCGGGGCACTCCATGCAACTCGCGGTAGAACTTGGGATTTAGGTAGTTCTTCTCCAGCGAAAAGTATGCCGACTTGGCCTGCTCGGCGGGGCCTTCCTTCTTGCGGTTCGTTTCGTCGTGGCGGTTGGTAAACTCCCAGATACCGTCCTTGCATGCGACCCGACCGCCCTTCACCTCGAGTAGGAGAATACCGCGCCGCCCGACCAGGAAAAAATCCGCTTCGCCCCATCGCTTGTACTCGTGGTGACCGATGTTGAGTGAATGAAGCGCAACGTCGTAGGCGCTAAAGCCCACTTCCGTGAGAAATCCGAACACCCTCCGCTCCGCAGCGGAATCGCACCCTAGGATTTGCGCAGGAATTAGCCTCATGTACCCCCGAGATCCGGTGCCCCCCGAATGCCAAGTTGAATAGGCGGGGACTTGTTAAGAACCGTGCAAGGGATTGGTAACCCGGCAAGTTTTTTTACTCAAGCCGGGTTCCCATGCTAATTTTCCTTTTCGCAATACTACACCAGGCAAGAAGGAAGGCAGCACCACGAATTCCAACGACCTTCGACATCGATCAACTGAAAAGTCGAAAAACCGAGCGAAAGACCTGGACCGCCGCCAGGCCCCGTGCTAGCAAACACGGCATGACTCTCGACACCAAGACCCTCGACAAGGACGGGACGACCGCGGTCCCGCTGACATCCGCCGAAGAGCCAACGGCGACTCGTTCGATCTATTCCGCGGTCGACTTGTTTGCGGGATGCGGCGGGCTTGGCACCGGGCTCGAGAATGCCGGCTTCACGACGGTCTTCGTCAACGAGCTCGATAAGGACGCGATGGCAACCTACCTGCGCAACCGGGGACACGAGCTCGGCGGCATGCGCTTCTCTGACAATGCCGAGCTTCGCTGCCACGACGCGCACGAGCTCAAGGGCAAGCGGCTCGAGAAGCTGGTCAGCGATCTCGGATCGATGGGCGAGGTCGACCTGCGCTTCGAGCAAGCAAGCCACGGCAAGCTCAGCAACCTCGACCTCGTCGCCGGCGGCCCTCCTTGCCAAGGATACTCGGGCATTGGGATCAGGCGTTCTTACGCGGTCGACAAGGAAGCCCTGCCTTCCAACCGGCTTTACGCGAGGATGACCAAGATCATTGACCGGCTTCGTCCGCGCATGTTCCTGTTCGAGAACGTGCGCGGGCTCTTGACTTCCCGCTGGACGCGCGAGGGTTCGCGGAAGATCTTCCCGGATGTCTTGGAAGAATTCCGCAAGATCCCGGGCTACGAGGTCCGGTGGTCGCTGGTATACGCCAAGGATTACGGCGTTCCGCAGAACCGGCCACGCGTGCTGCTCGTCGGAATACGCAAGGACATTCTCGAGGCCTGTAGCTTCCTCGACAAGGACGAGGACGCGGAAGACGCTGTCGCGTGCGGGTTCTTGCCACCGCCGAACCCGGGATCGTTTCCCGACTTGGTAGACCTGCTTGGTGACCTCATCGATCCCAAGATCACGAAGATCCTGCGAAGCGGCGACTTCCCTGCTGGAGCGTTCGAGACTTCTGCCTACCCGCGCAAGCCGATGAACGAGTTGCAACAGGGTTTTCGCACCCCGCCGGCCTGGGCCGCCTCCCGGGCAGGCAAGCTGACGGAGCAGGAGTACAGCAAGCACAAGCGCGAAATCGTCGAAAAGTTCGACTACATGCTGGCGAATGGCGGCGAGATTCCCACCCACGCGCAAACCAAGAAATTCTCGCAGCGCGTGTTGAAGCCGCGTTGGGGCAATGCCGAGCCGAACATGACCGCGACCTCGCTTCCGGACGACTACGTCCATTTTAGCCAGCCGCGCATCCTTACCGTTAGGGAATGGGCGAGGCTCCAGATGTTCCCCGATTGGTACGAGTTCTCGGGCAAGCGGACGACGGGTGGTATCCGCCGGGCCGGGAACCCGCTCGAGGGCAACTTCGACCGCGAGGTTCCCAAGTACACGCAGATCGGCAATGCCGTTCCCGTCGGCCTCGCCGAGGCTGTCGGCAAGCATTTCCGCAAGGTTCTGGACGAGGCCGTGGGAACCCGTGCTTGAGAAGAGTGACACGGACGTCGGCGATGTCCTCGCCGCGTTCACGCGCCACGAGATCGACGTAGCGCTCTTGGTCCCCACCGAAACGGGGCTGAAGAAGTCGATCATGGACGCGACCGCCAACGTGCGGGATTACCTCCTGTCGACCGGTATCCACGATTTCGACGACCAGGCGCAAGGCCCGGAGAACAAGGTGGTCCGCAGGGCCTACTTCGTCGAGCCCGATCGCCTCGTGGAATCAACGGTGTCCCTGTATCGTCCCCAGACTAAGTCCGGCGACCCACGTATCTGGTTTGCCCTGCTCGGGCGCTATGCCGATCCCTACAACTTGCTTGCCGTCTTCGAGCACGAAGGCGACCTCTACGTGGTCAACGCGAGCCGGCCCGAGGTCTTGGCCTCGCTCGACAACGCTGGCAGCCCCCTTGGGCATATCGCGGCAATGTACCGGCGAGGTGAGGACCCTGTCGTCGGCGAATTGCTCGATGCGCTGAGGGAGATTGCCGAGCAGGGTTTCGTTCGCACGCTACGTCCGGGTGACACCGGCGTCGGCATGACGTTGGAAACCTTGCTCGGCATCGCGGCCAATGCCGAGAAGACGCCTGACTTCAAGGGGATTGAGCTCAAGGCGAAGCGGATCAAGCGGGCTCCCACCAGGTCCACGTTATTCTCGCAGTCGCCCGATTGGACGGTCAGCCCCGTCGGCTCGGCGTGGAACCTGCTCAGCAACTTTGGGTACCATCGCAATGGCAAGCTTCGCTTGAATTGCGAGATCAACGCGAAGGCTCCAAACTCCCTCGGGTTAATGCTGAGCGTCGACACCGAAAAGGACTGGCTGAAGCAGGACCACGTCCGAGCCGAGGAAGAGCGGCGCGCGCATGTAGTCACTTGGCCCCTCGAGGTCTTGAGAGGCAGGCTTCGCGAGAAGCATCCCCAGACATTCTGGGTCGGTGCGCGCTGCCGCGGTAAAGGTGCAGACGAGCATTTCCATTACATGCAGGTAGAACACACGCGCGCACCGAACGTGCGTAATTTCCAAGCGCTCTTGGAAAGCGGCGTGATCTCCGTCGATTACCTCATGAGCCAGAGGGGCGAGAAGCAACTGGTCAGGGACCACGGCTACCTCTTCAAGATCAAGCAAAAGGACTTCCCGGCACTGTTCCCGCCATCCAATGTCCATGTCCTCGCCTGACACGGTCCTCGGGACCGGCGAAAAGCGCAAGCTGACGCTCCTCGCGGCCGATCTCGCGGACTGGTACCGGCAGGGTGGTGGCCGGTCCTTCCCATGGCGCGAGCCGGGTACACCACTCTACCAGCTCGTTTGCGTGGAAGTCTTGCTCCAGCGGACCCGGGCCGAGACGGTCGCAAGCTTCTACCACCGGTTTTTCACCCGATTCCCGGGTTGGCAGGACCTCGCGGAAGCCCCCGTCGAAGTGCTCGAGGAGTTTCTCAAGCCGCTCGGCCTATGGAAACGCAGGGCCGCCTCGTTGCGTGCACTCGCCGCGTATGCTGCCAAGCATGACGGCATGTTTCCTAACCGTTACGAGGAGCTCCTGCAGGTGCCTGCCGTTGGCCAGTACGTGGCCCACGCGATCTTGATGTTCCAGCATGGAGAGAGGTTTCCGCTCATCGACGTGAACATGGCGCGCGTCGTGGAGCGCTTCGTGCGTCCGCGCAAACTTGCCGACATCCGGCACGATCCTTGGCTTCAGCAAGCTTGCAAGTGGCTCGTGAGGCGAGGCGATCCGAAAAAGGTCAATTGGTCAGTGCTCGACCATGCCGCGTTGACCTGTCGCGCGCGGAACCCCGACTGCCAGTCGTGTTTCGTTTCCAGCAGGTGTGCCTTCAAGGCTGCCTAGGATCTTCGCGAGGCACGGTCAGCTTCTCATACGACGCCAAGTAGGTTTCAACTTTCTCGATCGTGCGGCGCCGCGGTCGCCTTCCGAGCCGAAGGTCAAGAACGAACCGGGGGTCGCCGACTGCCCGCCTCCCGAAGCGCGTCGCGGACATCCGCGATTCCCGCAGGTGGCACTCGATCCTATCCAGCAGTTTCATGTGGTCCTCGACTCGCTTTGTCCTTGTGTTCTTGCTTTGTTCTTAGTAGGAAGACTCCATTGAGTCTAGGAAATTTCCTTCACCCCGGAATTGACCGGAAGGATGCAAGCGATGGAACAAGTACGGGAAGAACTCGACAGGCTGATCCAGCAAAGGCGGCTCGGTTACTCCTCTATTTCCCGCCTGATCGGGCGCAACTCGTCGTATATCCAGCAATTCATCAAGCGTGGATCGCCGCGTAGGCTCGACGATAACGACCGGCGAACGCTGGCGAGCTTCTTCGGCGTCGACGAGCAAGTCCTGGGTGGCCCGCCATTGCCGGTTCGCGACGGCTTGGTCGAGATCCCGGTGCTCGATGTCGATGCATCGGCCGGTTTCGGGGCGATTGCCGAGAGCGAAACGGCGCATACCCGGTTCGGCTTCGACGAACGGTGGCTCAAGCGACTTACGCCGGCAAAGAGCCCCAGCCTCTCGATCATCCACGTCTTGGGCGATTCCATGGAGCCAACGCTCAGCGACGGCGACGAGGTCATGGTCGATGCGTCCGACCACGGCTCCCGCCTGCGTGACGGGATCTATGTCCTGCGCGCCGACGATGCCCTCGTCGTGAAGCGCGTCACTCTTAAGCCCGGTGGGCGCAAGATAACGATCAGCAGCGACAACCCGGCCTACCCGAGCTGGGATGACGTCGACCGGTCGGGCATCCAGGTGGTCGGCCGCGTCATTTGGTTCGGCCGCGCGATCTAGCTGTCTGGCAAGCTGTAGCGTGCCTTCACGTGCTGCGCGGTCTCCTGGATGCTGGGATAGACCGTCGTGGCGTTGATGTTGAGGGCGTCGAGTTGACCAAGGATCCGCTTCTTGTCCTTGACGGTGATGCGCGAAACCTCGAGCCCGTCCTGGCCAGATTCGGGCAAGATCGCCTCGTGGCCAAACAGCAAGAATGCACCCGACTGCGACTTGATACGGGTATTCGTTTGCTTTGCCTTCACGCAGACAATCGAACCAAGATCATCGGGCACGATCCTGGCTTCGAAGAAGCCCTTTTCCGACTTGATGTGATGCAGGAGCTTGCCCGTGACCGGCTCGCCGTTGAACGCTTCGAGCTCCAAGGATAGATCGATATCGTTCTTCTGCTCGTAGCTCAGCTTGGATAGGTTGGATATGCAACTAACCGTGTCGGAATCGTAGTATTTGACCTGCTCTTCCGGCACGCGGAAGATGATGACCTCCCCTTCCTCTTCCATCAGTTCGGGCTTGCAATAGCAGGCGAAAAACAGCGCCACCAACGGGTTGCTCGAGATGTCGAGAAGCCGCGTCGGTAACCCGTAATGCTGCATCCTGACCAACTGGTCGAAGCAGTACTGGTCTCCCTCGAACTCGTCGTAGTGGGCGATGAGCAGTTCCTTGCAGAGGCGATCCTCGTTCGGCATGAACTTCCAACTGCCATTCGGCCACTTTCGAAGCAGCGAAGGCGTTAGTTCGAACGTGACATCCTCGTGGCCCCTGTAAAACGTCTGTTCTCCATCCTTGGGCGGATGCGCCTGCAGAACTTCAAGAAACGCTTCAACGCTGTCGACCTCATCTATGATGTTCTTGTGCCTCTCGGGAGGCTCTGCACCGGGAGCATCGGCCACTCCACCGAGCAATTCGGCGACCGCATCGGCAAATGCTGGCTTCCGTTCGGCCAGCCCTGCGAGAATCGGACCGGATGCGCCTTCGCGCACGGCCCAGTGCGTGCGGTAGAGCTGGAACCCGTCGGCGCCAAACATCTCTGTTGCCTGCTCAACGCTCTCGAACGCGACCTCGCCGAAATCTATGATCGGTTCGAAATCGGCCGTAACTTCCCTCTTGCCGGCCTCGAGGTTCGAAACGCGCCCGTAGCGAACAATCATCGTGGGATTGTCGGTCGACCGGTCAATCTCGCTACAGAGGAAGGTCGGCAGCTTGCCGAGGAATTCGAGGGAAGGCTGCCCAAGGTCCTCCAAGCCCTTGGCCAGCTCGGTAGGAGTATACTCGAACATGCGGCCACGGCTCATGCCGATCTCGTCAACATCTATGACGAAATCGGGGTTACCGAATGATATGTAGTTGAAGTTGTCTGCCATGGAGCTACGCGCAAAACCTCGCCTGAGACGGCCCAAAATAGATGCCTCTCACGGGTATGCGTTTCACTTAAAGATTCCAACGCCCAATCAGCCAGCAGCTCCACGGGAGACCATTTCTCGACTCCCGGGACCCGTATCGATAGACAGCAGAACCTTGAGAACACGAAGCTTTAAGCCGTTTCAGTGTAAGTGAGCGCCCTTTTTGACCACTTCTTGAAGGTATCATCATGGCTGTAGGCTATCGGCGCATGAAGCTCACCGTCGAGCTGATCGATGAGGCCATGGAGCGTGCCGACAGCCTCCCCATCTTCGAGAATTCGCATAGGCAAGAACAGGCAAATCTCGTCGGCTGCATCGGCGAGATCGTCTTCGAGAGATACCTCGCTCACCATCAGGTCACCTTCAAGAACGACACGATTTCTACCCGCCGTGATTACGTTATCGGGAATTCGCTCGCGCTGGACGTGAAGACGAAAGATCGGACGGTTCGGCCGCAACGCCACTTCGACAACTCGGTCCCGCTGTACAACCACCCACACCAGCGCCCCGACTATTATTACTTCATTTCGTTGCTCCGCGAAAAGTCTCTCGGCGCGACAGATCCTAGGCGCTTCAAAGAGGCATACTTGATGGGCGGGATCTCGCTACAAGACCTCGACCGGGTGGCGAAACGTTGGGATGCCGGGCAGACCGATCCTTCGAATGGTACGACGTTTTGGACGGCCTGCCTCAATGTCCAGATGGATCAATTGACGCCGAACGACCAGCTCCTCGAGACCTTCCGGAACGCGTAGGAGCGGTCGGCTTCTATCCAATCCCCCTAGATCCCGATCTCGAAGGGCTTTACGCGTTCCTTCGCGAGTTCGAGTTTCTCCTTTTCCGAAGGTACAACCTCGTTCCCGTTGTCCCTCGTGAGGCCCTTGGCAGCCGCCGCCTTGAGCCGCTGCGTAACTTCGAGGGCCGATGTCTTCTCGCCGCTGTTTGACTTGATGGCCCGGCCGAGTTTCTCGGCATTGTCTGCGACAAGCGTCAGGCCATCGCGAAGCCGGGTGACCGTGACAAGAAATGTCTGCCGGTTGGCGAGGTTGCGTTCGCGGCTGTCCATCACGGCAATCCCGCGATCTGACGTCAGTCCCTGTGCCATGTGCGCGTTCAGCGCGTAGGCCAAGTCTAGGCGTTTCAGCATCGGGTCGCTTCGCGACAAGCGCAGTTCTTTTCCCGACGTGGTCTCCACCGTGACGCCTTTCGGATCGATCGCGACGATCCTCGCCTGGTCGGCGTTGAAGAGCGCGCGCTTGTGGTCGTTGTCGGTCCAACGGATCTTGTCACCCTCGAAAGCGACCAGCGACTTTCGCTCGAAAAGCGACAGCCGGTCATTCTTTGCGCCCGGTCGGAGCCGTGATGGGCTGAAGTTGCGGGCACGTCCCTTCTTGTCTTCAAGCACCAGTCGCTTTCGCGCGTGGTCGATCGATTTGACCGTGTAGTCTCCCGCCGCCAGTCCCTGGGTGCGGTCGAAGGATCGGAAGTTGAGGACCATGCCGGCCCGATATGCTCCAAGGTGTCGCAGTTCCTCACGCGTGGCGTTAATCCGTACATGGACGCTCAACCTTGCCGCCCTCGGCCCGAGCTCGCCATTGGCCTTGAGGCCGCGCTGCACAGCCTCGTTGACCGCGGATCGAAGTGATCGCCCCGACGCGTAGATCGACGTCCGATCACGATCTGCCGGGCTCAGCGAGAGCCACTGCTCGGCAGCAACGATCGCACTGTCCCCCCGAGCCTCGATGGTTGAAGGGGCTAGGGCTTGGAGAGCATCGTCGATGCGCCCCTCCTGCGCGGCGGCCTGCGCTCGCTGCAAGGCGGGATCGCGGCCGCGCAGATTCACATCCATCTTGGCGCGCTCGATCCCGGCCTGCTGAACGAGGTCGAAGGGCTTACCGGCATCGACGGCACCAAGTTGTCGCTTGTCGCCGACGAGAACCAGGCGCTGGACTTCGACTAGGTTTGCCAGCCGTACCAGCTTGGCCTTGTCCTCGTTCGACACCATCGAGGCCTCGTCGAGCACCAGGACATGGTCTCCGAGCGCGCTCCGAGCCTCACTCAGCAACGTGGCATTTCCCGGCTCGTGCAGAAGCCTGCCCCATTGCGCGAGAAAGCGGGCGATGGTCATCGAACGGATGCCGGTGTCGCGCTCGAGCATCTGGACGAGCGTGTTCTGCACCGCGAGCCCCAGCACCTGCTTGCCTTCCTCGCGGAGCAATTGGGCGACCGGCTTCATCACGCTGCTCTTGCCCGCCCCGGCAATGCCCTGGATCGCTACAATCCTGTCACGCGATGAGAGCACAAGGCCCGCCGCATCCTCCTGCCCTTCGTTGAGCGAAATTCCGTGGTTGATCGCAGCAACAGCCTGGACCCGTTCTGCGGCGTCCGATCGATCCAGGATGGGCGACACCGCACCTCGTCCCTGGTCGACATTCGCGAGAATGGTGCTTTCAAGGTCAAGCGCCTCCCGGCTCGCCAGCCAGCCTTTGTGCTCGCCTTTGCCGGATTCGAGTGCACCGCTTCTGATCAATGCGTTCACACGGGTTTCGACGTGGCCCACCGTCGTCGGTAGCCCAAAATCGAGCGCCGCCTTCAGCAATCCCTCACGGGGAAAGGCTGCCTCGCGCTGCGAAAGATGACGCACCGCGGAAGCAACTGCCTGTGCAGCCGCAATGGTCGGCGCATCCTGCTTGAGGACATGGGCAGGGATCAGTGGATCAGCAGGATCGCCCTTGATCCGCTGCGCAAACTCCCTCAGCTTCGCAATCCCGCGCTGAAGGAGGCTTTGCTCTTTCGAACCGGCTAATGTCTTCGCCGCCGTACGCATCCGGGATGCGTCGATCAGGCTGCCAAGATCGAGACCGACCTCTTCGGCTCGCTGGCGCCACGACGAAAGAAGGCCCTCGCGATCGCGCACTGGTTCCTTGCCTTTGCGTGTTTCCAGCGTTGCGACAATCCCTGCCTCCAGTCCGCTCCCTCGCCTGGCTGCGAGGACTTCTTCGCGCCGCGTTGAAAAGACCATGACCTGCTCGCGGGCAATGCCCGCTGCTTCGAAATTGCCATGCTTTCCAACCGACCCTGCTTCGTAGCCCATTTGCTCGACCGCCAGACGAAAGCGCGCCATGGTCATCGAGTTGAGCAGGGTGTTGAACGACCAAAGCTTGTCATTGCGAAGCGCGCGCCACTTCCCGTCGCTGCCTTGCGTGACATTGGCTACAACTGCGTGAAAATGCAGGTTTGGCTCCTTGTTGCGGTTGGTGTCGTGCTGGAAAAGACCAATCGTCAGGTTATCTGTCGCGACCTTCCCGTAACCAGCCTGACTACCCATCCGGGTCTGCGCCGCGTTCTTTTCTGCCCAGCGCAAGGTCTCGATGACGGCCTCGCGATAGGCATCGACAATCCGCTGGTCGCCGCCCACCAGCGCGAGCAGAGACCAGCTTTTCGGGAGCGAGAATGTGAGGTCCGTTCCCGGCCTGTGGGCCTGGCCCGCGTTGCCGACCTGGACACCGCCGGGAAGCTCTCCCCGCAGTAAGGCATCGAATTGCTCGGCGCTGACGCGGCCCTCAAGGCCAAGTCGTTCCGCTCCCTTCCCGACCCAGGTTCCGGAACGATCGGCATCGGCGCCGGTGTAGTAATTGTCTGCCGCGAAATAGCTCGCGGCAGCCGAAGGGGAGCGCACATTGGCGACGGAAAGCATCCAGTTTGGTCCTCGTCACGGCTCCCCTCGCGGCCGGGTAATCCCTCCCCATTTGCCTTTCACATGTCGGGCTCGAACTCGCCGAAATCCTTTTCCGGAGGATCTGCAACCGCACCTTCACGAAGGTCTTTTTCGACCGGTGTGAGCGACTGGCGCCCGTTGGCAGCTGAACGGCCAGGTTGCGTCGAACCAGCCTTGCTACCTGCGTCATCGCCGGCGGTTACTGGTTCGGACGGATGCTGTTCTGCGCCCATTGCCGGTGCATCCGCGCCGGTTTGCACGGCGGCGAGAGGTAGCGTTGGACCTGCATCCAGATGCGAAACGGAACCGGTTTCGGCATCGAGATCACCAGTAGCGAGCCCTGCGTTCAGCTTTTCAAGCGGGACAGGCTCCTGCCGATCGTGTGGTTCATCGGCGTCACGGCGCTGCCCCTCGAGGTCGAGTTTGAGCTGCTTTGAATCGACAGGCTTACCGGCACCGTCGTCGTTCGAAGCGGGATGCTCGTCATTCGGTTTCGAACCCGGGTTCGCTTGGGGCGTCGCTGCCGCAGGACCCTGGCCAGGCTTTATGAGCGGTTTCTCGCGGGCGATGAATCCCTCGGCAATACGACCACGCTTGCGCGGAATGAGCGACACCGGCGCAGCGGGAAATCCGTCGGGAAACTTGATGTAGGCAGACAACCGCGGAAGGTTCATGAACTGGTCGGGCAGGAGCAACGGTTCGATCTGCCGCCGAGGTGTCAAGCTGACTGCGTCGCGCGCATTGTTATACCCATAGCTGTAGCCTTCTTCCATGTCGCGCACCTGCCGGTGGCCGATGAAATCGGAGCACCAGGTCGCTGTCTCTCGATCGGCCGTCGCCAGGATGAGCTTGGTGCGCGCAAGCGAGGACAATGTCATGGCCATGTTCTCGCCGTAGACTTCCTTGAGCTTGGCAAACGCATGCACGCCGGTGACGATCGCACCGCCGAAGTTGCGCGCGGTTTGCAGCCCCTTTTCAAGCGCCGGTAGTCGGTGAAGGGCACCGAGCTCGTCGATCAGGAACCACATCCGCAGGTCCTGCGTGCGCTCCAGCGTCATCAGCGTATTCATCGCCGTGTCGAGCCATAGCGTGAGCAACTGCGAGGAGATGCTCATGTCGACATAGCGGGCAGAAAGGAACAGGATCGAGCCCGCCTGGCAGTCGCCTTTGACCCAGTCACGGACCGAAAAGCGCGGTCCGGATGAGGGCAAGAGCTTGAGCACTTTCGCATTCGCATTGAACACCGCGCGGATCGATTCCGCCATGCGGGCCGCTTCCGGGGCGGTCAGCGGATCGGCCATCGTTCCTCGCATCAGCTTATGCACTTCGGACAGGTCAGCGGTCATCAGCCGCCGCGCCAAGGCCTCATTGGTCGCCGTGCCGGTACGGGCAAGATGGAGACACATCTCGACGAACAGCATGCGCGCCGCGAGCACCCAGAACTGTTCGGAACCACCCCCGTCATGGGGCACGAGCGCTTCGGCGGCGGCATGAAACTCAGCTTCCGTCGTGCAGTCGTTGAACACGCTCCATAGCGGACATCGAACATCGACAGGATTGAGAATGATGTCGCGAGCAGGATCGTAGAAGGCCTCGATGAAAGCCCCTGTGAGGTCGAAAATGACCGCGCGCTGGCCGCGTTCACGCGCTTCGGCAACAAGTTCGGTGAGCGCCACGGTCTTACCGGTTCCGGTTGTCCCGATAAGCATGGCGTGGCTCTGTTCGAGCCGCCACGGCCAGCTTACGCCGGCGAGATGTGCAGGTTGGTAATGGCCCGCTTCGGCAAGCGCCGACGAGCTCGCAAGCCGCCACTTCCAGCCGAACTTGCGTCCCAGTTCTTCGGCCCGGAATGCCTTGTTGTGACGCTCGATTTCTTCTTCGAGTTCGTCGAGCGAAACAAGCATTGCACCGCGCTCGTGCTTGCGCTCCTTCGACCGCCCGCCAAAGCGCTCGGCGAACCACCAGAAGAACACGAAGGCCGGGATAAGCAGCACCGCCGAGACCAGCAATCCCTGCTTCGCTGCCGTACGAAACGCCTCGACCGCCTCGCGCATCGGCGGGAACTCACGAACTATGCCAAACGGGAGGCCAACCCTTTCGCCGTCAAGCAATTCAAGGTTGACCAGTTTGGCCGGATCGAACTCCATGAAGGCATAGAGACTGGCGTAGATATGCATCCAGACGAGGTAGATCTGGTGATCGCTCAGGGCCGACCGCACTTCCCAATAGCAGGTGCCGACCGCAACCAGTCCGGTGACAATCAAAGGCCCCTTCAGCCCCGCAGCAAACATGAAACCGAAGTGACCGAGCAGCTGGCTGCCGCGGGTGAAGTTCAGGAGATTATGCTTCATGGGAATGGCCTCCCATGTTCGAGTTGACGGGGAGACCAAGACGCTCGAGGCGTCGCCGGTACGCCTCGTGGGTACGATCGCGCAAACTCGCGTCAGCATGGCTGGCAAGAAGTGCATCGAGCGCTACCGAAATGAAGATAGCTTGGCGCGCGGGATCGAGCCCTGCGGGCCGGTCCTTCGCCTCGTTCTCGCACTGCCACGCCGCGACGATAAGGTCGCGGATGAAGATGCTGACGCTCTCTCCTTGGTCAGCCGCCCGCTGCCGCACCCAGGTGGAAACGGGAAGCGGCACGAATGCTTGGAGCCGATCGTGTCGGGTCATGAAACAGGTTCCTTGTCGGGCCGACGGAACCTGGCTCACCTTGCGGAAGGTGCCGAGGAGAATAAATCGTGAACAACTCGCAGTCAATCGAAAGATTCGGGTTATAATTCAGAGCGATACACCAAGACGAGTGGCTGGCGGATCGGCGCAAAGCCGCTCTACTCGCAGGCGGGTTGAAAGTGCGCAAAACGGAATTTTGGCGCGATAACAGGAAGATAAATCCCGAATTCGCGGGGTACGGTGTGCTCCCCTGCTCCCAAGTGCGCGAGGCGGTCCAGGCAGCAAGGGGGATTGACCGGAGACGACCTTTTCCGATCTCCACGTTGGAGCGCGAGCAACCGGGCCTGGCAGCTCACCGCATGCAGATAGAAAGCAGTTCGACTCCTCCAGCCAAGGACAGCACCTGCGAAAAAGGCAGCGGCCAAGGGCGCGTGGGAAGCAAGGCAAGCGGGGCATGTCGCGTGCCCTAGCTTCACGCCGCCCGACCCGGTGCCGGTTCGCAAGTGCACGCGGGGCCCATGAACAAATCACGCCGCACCCTCAGGAGCGCATCGCCAGATGCGCGGGACAGAGTGCGTCTACAGCACCGCTCCATTTATCGGGCGCCGCCGCATCGCGGTGGGCGACCGCCAGGGCAACCGACCGAACCGGTCTTTTTGTGCTTGATTGGACTATCCGGCGAACAAGAAAAAAGGGCAGGAACCGTCCCCGGTTCCCGCCCTGTCAGAAGTCTCAAAACTCGTCGAGCATGCCGCCGTGGACCGTGTGGACCACCCGCGCTGCGAGATGTGCTGGCAATATGTTGTAGTCACCCTCGTCGAGGGCAAAGTACCCGAGTTCGTCATCCTCGATAACGTGCTGATCGAAGAAGCTGTGCAGCGCTCTCTTCTCGGCTGCTTCCAGGGCCTCGAAATAGCTCCGGGACGGAAGTGCGCAATGCATCGAACAAGCCATGATAATCCTCCTGATTTCTGTCGTGAGACGACAGGAGGCGTGTGCGATGGTCTTGTGGGTTCCGGGTCAGGGATCGCCCGAATGGGCGACCGCGATAGCGGCGGTGGGGGTAACGATTTTGTTCGCTGCCGGATGCAATCCGGTGGCGGGCAAAATGGTGGGGCCCTGCCGTCCTTGAGGCGGGAGGCGCAAGGCCATCATGCTGGAAGAACCGTGAGCAAGGACCCACAACCTCCGCCCAATATCAAACATCTCCTGCATGCGAATTGCCTTTCCTACACCCCGGTGACGCGGGCATGGAAACAACCGGGGAGCGGATCCGAGGGGGACAAAAGGACAAGTAACATGCCCCGAAACAGGAGCGCGATTGCAGCCCTGCAAAAGCTCGAAGCAGACCGCGAGGCGCTCGACGCCAAACAACGCGAACTTGAAGTGCAAGCGGCCAGGGAACTCGGCGAAATCATCCTGGGAAGCGGCCTCGAAAGCTTCTCGAAAAAGGGCCTGAGGACGGTTGCCGAAGAACTCGGGAAACTCGGTGAGCATGCCGCGATCGAGAAACTGACGGGGCGCGGTGTAACCCGTGCTTCGAGTGCAGCGCCGGGAACCCAGTAACCACGGAAGAAGAGGCCCTGCCGCTTGCGGCAGAGCCTCTTCGCAAGGGGGACGACCGGCATCGATGTCAGTCGATATCGGGAGCGTCGGTGTTGTCGTTGTCGTCGCTCGAACTACTACCGCGGGAGAGGAAGTCGACCTTGTCGGCGAGGATCTCGGTGCCGTAGCGCGTGACCCCGTCCTTGTCCTCCCACTGGGTGTAGTGGATGCGGCCCTGCACGCTGACCAGCTGGCCCTTGGAGCAGTACTGGCCGACGGTCTTGGCGAGGCCGTTGAAGCAGGTCACCCGGTGGAACTCGCTTTCCTTGGCGGTGTAGCCGTTCTCGTCCTTGTAGGTCTTGCCGTCCTTGTCGCGTGCGGGGCGATCGGTGACGACGGTGATCCCGGTGACATTGGTGCCACCCTTGGTCTCGCGGGTGTCCGGATCGCGTGCGATGCGGCCGGTGAGGATTGCGATATTGGTCATGATAGTATTCCTTCAGTTCTCCAAACCGGAGACCATCTCCGGCTTGCGAACATCCAGAAGAAGCAGGGCATGGGAGGACTGCACCGCAGGCCTGAAGGGCCGAAGGGAAACCTGTTCATGACGGGTGGTGCGGGCAGGCAGCGCAGCTGCCAACACGGCCGGAAAGGAACGGGTTGCCGTCCTCAGCTGACCTGGTTCAGGACTGTTCGCGACAAAAGCCGGATTGGTATCGGGTGCGGGTCTGAAGACACCAAGACCCTGCTGCAATCAGCTTACCCCATCGCCTTCCGATGCCGCCAAGAGATCCATGAAGTTGCGGGCTGCTTCCCGGTCTTCCTCGTTCTCGAACGCCACATCGAGATCGGGGGCGGACCCGAACATGTGCAGGAACGACCACAGTGCAAAGCGCTTGCCCCGGTCCTCCTCAAGGCCGAGATCGACCCGGCAATGCTCAATGCCGGCTGCAAAGGTGTCGGGACCAACCCCGGAGAGGTCGGTGGTGGCAAAGTAGCGCTGCAGCAGATCGTCAAGTTGCATGACCGGTCCATAGTCGGGTCGGCGCCGAATGCACATCCAGGCAATTCAGATGCAGATGATGAAGGGCCCCTCAGGACCCTGGAGAGGTGCCCAAGGGGCCGCGACGATCGACCACGGTGATCCGGCGCGCCTTGGCATCAATGACGAGCCGTTCGGTCACGCCATTGCCCGGAAAGGCGACGACATAACGCGGATTGAGCGCAAGCATCTGCTCGTTGCGCTTGAACCCGGCGCGCGCACCAAGCCGACGATCGAGCGAATAGGTCAACTGCTGCACTTCGCGGCGTTCGGCCCAGCTGGCGGCCAGGCGATCGGCACCCTTGCCGTCGCCGCCATGGACCAGGAAGAGATCGGGAACCGCATCGCGAACCTTGTCCAGGGTCGCCCAGATATTGTCGGCATAAGCGCGCGCGTCCTCGGCGCTCTCGAAGCTTTGACGACCACCGGCAAAGAGGACCGGAGTGCCCTCGGGGATCAGCGCATGTCGGCGATTTTCAGCGCGTGCGCGGAGGAAGTCGCGGGCATCGATCACGGCCGAGGTAAGGTGGCGCGAATGGCTCGCGCGCGAACCGGATACGGGCTTCCACGAGGAACCGGTCTCGTCGCGGTACAGTGCTGCCGCCGCCTCACGCATCTGCTCGAAGGCCAGCATGCTGGCTTCGGCGGCCTGCGCGCGCTCGATCTGCTCTTCAAGATTGCTCGAATGTACCTCGGATCCATCGGCAGATGCGAGGAGGACCCGGATCTCGTCGCTGGCCCGATCAAGTTGAGCCGACTTGCGGCTGGCTGCGCGGTGAAAGAGATTGACCACGCCCCAGGCAATATCCTCGGCATCTGCTTCCAGGGCCGTGTCGGAAAACATCGCGAAGAGGTCGGACCATACGGCACCAAGCGTCTGGTCGATCGCATCCTCGCAGGGAAAGTCGGTCTCGTTGAAGGGGGCTGGCCTGATGCTGAGGCCTGAAAGGTCAAGGCCGCTCAACTGATCGATGAAGCTGTCGTACATGGGGTGTCTCCTGATCGCGGGGACAAGGAGAGGAGGCACCATTGCCTCGGGCCTGTCCGCCGGAGCCCGATCAGGGCCGTGGAAAGGGGCAAGGCGCACCGCGTAGCGGGAAACCTGCGGCCCTAGGCTGGCGCGGGTAACACGGGCCGACGGGCCGCAGGTTGCGGCGCGCCCCGACCGGCCCAAGGGCCTCTCCCGGCGGAGAGGGATGAGGCAGGATCAGGACCCGGTGTCGCAGTTGGATCGGGAGCGCTCGAAGATCGCTTCGCCATTCGAGAACCGACCGACCAGGCGCAACTCACCGAACATGTCGATAAAGCGTCCCGACACCTGGGCGAGCCAGTGCCGTGCCCTTGCCGTTCTTGGGATGTAGAAATCCGCCTCCCAGTACTGGGAATCGTCGCGCTCGGCGAGCCAGATCGCGGCGAGCCCGCAATAGGTCGATATGCCGCAATCGGCGAAGGCGTTTCGCAGGAGGATGCGGTTCTCGCGGCCGCGCCATCCTTCGAAGCGTTCAAAGGAAGGAAAGGTCGCCTTTGTGGTATCGATGACCTCGTCGACGAGGCACTCGTAGGCCCAGTCGACATCGTCCTCTTCGCCGTCATCAAGCAGGCGAAAGGCCACCACGGAGCCGGTCGGATAGCTGACGGAACGTCCCATCTCACTGCTCCTTAGGCCGCATCGGCGAGATCGACATCGGCCTCGCCTTCCAGAGATTGGTGACCCCCAAGGTCAAGCAACAGGCTGGCCGCTTCCTCGGCCTTGGCCGCAGCGGTCAAGATCGCGCGCTCGTCCGATTTGAGGATCTTGAGCCAGGATGCGATGTAGCTGGCGTGATGGTCGAGGTGAGCAACCGGAAGACCCAGTTCGGCGCCAAGAATGGCAGAGGAAAGCTCGGCGATCAGTTCTTCGGCAGCATAGGCCTCGCTGCCAAACCGGTTCTTGAGATCGCGGTCGAGCCGCGAAGAATGACCCGTCCAGTGCGACAACTCGTGTGCGAGCGTCGCGTAGTAGTGGTCGTAGGCTTCGAATAGTTCGGCTGGTGGCATGGTGACCCGGTCGCGCAGCGGCTCGTAATAAGCCTGCGCGCCATGGTGGCGCAGGTCTGCGCCCACTTGACCGAAGAAGGCATCGAGCCGGTCTTCGCGTCCTTCGGGCTCAAGTGCGGCAACCAGCGGCTTGGGATGGTAAAATGCTGGGAGGCCATCGCACTGGTCAGCGTTGAACACGGCATAGGCCTTGAGCACGCGTCGGTTCTCGGTGTCTGCTTCGCCTTCGGCGTTCTCGACCTCCTTGGTGTAGCTCTTGTAGAAGATCGCGATGGTCGATTTCTCGCCCTTGCGGACCTGTCCGCCAAGCTTCTGGCACTGGCGGTAGGTCATCCAGTAGGGCGAGGCGTAGCCGCAGCCGTCGGCCACCAGCCACAGCCAGAAAGTGTTCATGCCGCGATAGGGTGTCCCGCAGGAACGTAACGGTCGCGAGACGGGCACACCGCGCCATGGCTTGACCCAAGGCTTGGTACCTTGCTCGAGTTTTTCGATTATGGCGGCGGTGATGCGCTGAGCTGGCGAAGCTGAAGCAGTGCGGCGGGACTTGGTCATGGGAGTTCTCCTGATCGCCGGGGACGGACATGTCCCGGTTCAGGCTGAGCAAGGCTCCCTCCCCTCTCCTTAAACGACGACGGTCTTGCGCCTAAGTGCTACCGATCGGGTCCGATCGTCCCATGGTCAACGGCACACATTCAGAATACGGCCAGGCCAAATATGACGACGAAGGATCGAGTAATTTTTGAGCTACTCACTTTATTGAAATCTAGCGAATGTCAGAGGCTTACTTGATCAGTGCAGCCATCGCAGTCTAACGGTCCGGTTCTCTATTGATCTTGCGTTTGATGGGTAAGTCGTCAAACATCGAGGAGGCTGGGCCGGATCGGTTTTGGGCGACTCGTCGGCTAGGAGGTGCGATATTGCGGAAACAGCGCGAACATGGGACCGGTGCCCAATGAATTTGTTCTTTTACCTTGGATCGGCCGCTCCTGAGGGGGCAGCCGAATGATCCGGCTTCCCGTTCTCAAGCACCTCACGATTAGTGATTATGGCTTATTTCCCGGTCAGCCAGAGGGCTCTGGTCTCGATCACGAATTCCAGTCCGGACTGACGTTGATCGCAGGCATCAATGGACTTGGTAAGACGACTATTCTGACGTCGATCTTGCGTGCTCTTACTGGCCCTGTCGATGTCACCGGCGAGGGCGCCCCACACGCTCTCGGCGTCTCCGTTCCTGAAAATCCCGTCGCGCTGCGACCGAAGCAGATTGCGTTTTTCGCGCAGCGGGTCGCCGATGGCGCACAAGCGGCGCTTGTTGTGCTCAGCGCGACGTTCGGCGATCAGTCCTTGCGCGTCACCCGTCGGCTTGCAGATCTGTCCTTAGTCGAATGCGTAATCGACGGGGTCGCGCTGCCTCTCGCTGGCGCCCGCGCGGAGCGCGAAGCGAGTTTTCAAACCGCATTGACCGAACTTATGGGGCTTGGGTCGTTCATCGATGTCCTACTGATTATGCATCATGTGCTGCTGTTCCACGAGGATCGACCTGGCGCACTATGGGATCAAAACGCACAGCGGCAGGTGCTGCGTGCGCTCTTTCTAGAGAAGGACGACGCGACCCGCGTTGCGCAGTTGGAGCGGTTGGTGCAGAGCGCCGACAGTCAGGCGCGCAACATCCAGACGCGGATCACTGCGACTGAGCGCGACCTTCGCGAAGCACGCAAGCGCGAAGCGGGTTCCGAAGGGGTCATCGCTCAGCTCGAAGCCGAGCAGAAATTGCTTGATGCCGAACTGGTCGAGGCGGCGCGGCTCGATAGCGTGCTCGCCGATCTAGAAACTGAGCGTCAAACGGTTCGTCTGGAACATGAAAAGGCGAAACACGAACGCGAAGAGGCGACAGGCGCGGTCGAGCGGCTCAAATATACGGCGCTTCTCAATCTTTATCCGACGATGGACGATGCGGCGCGCCTCGTCGTGGCACGCATCATGACGCAGGCTAAATGCCTCGTATGCGATGCCGATGCAGAGGAGAAGCGCAAGGAGCTGGAGGCCCTGGTCGAGGGCGGGTGCTGCCCGGCGTGTGGGGCCGAGCCCGAAAAGCAGGAACGGATCATCCCGCAGCATAAGTTCGAGCAGGCGAAGCTCGATCAGGCACGCAGGCAGGCCGAACTTGCACGGAAAGAGGAAGAGGCCAAGGCGGCGCGATTGCGCGTGATCGCGGACACCTATGTTCAGACGATCGCTAAGGTAGGCGATCTGCGGCGTTCGATCGCCGATCGCAAGGCGCGTGACCAGAGGCTGCGCGCGAGCCTGCCACGCAGCACTACGAGCGATCAGTTCGAGAAAGCTCTGGTGACATTGCGCGGCCAGCAGCTCGAATGGCGGACGAAGCTCGGGGAGCACCTACTGGAATTGCGGACGCTGCTCTCAGAGAAGGAAGAGCTGGTAACGTCGCGCTCGGCCGAGTTGATGGAAAGCTTCGTCGAACTGACCAACGCGCTGCTCGCCGAAAAGGCTTGCTTGGTCCAGGTCACAGCGGAGCCACGTTACACTCAGGCGGGAAGGGCGGAAGATCGGTTGCGCGTTCCCGCTTTTCAGGCCGACATGGCGGCCGCCAACCGTCCCGGACTTGTCCGAAGAATCGACCCGTCTGACGTGTCGGAATCCCAGCGCGAATTGATCGACTTGGCGTTCCGCCTGTCGCTGGTCCGAGTCGCGACCCAGGGCGCACCCTCCACGTTCATCATGGAGACGCCGGAGGCCAGTCTCGATGGGTTGGCGATGGAGCGGGTCGGGGCGGCGCTCGCCAAGTTCGCGCAGTCTTCGGACAATCGGTTGATCGTCACCAGCAACCTTTCCAATGCCGGACTGATCACGTCGCTGTTCAATGGTCCGGCAAAGGACGACGCGGAAGTGGTTGCGCGGCGCGGTCGGCTCATCAACCTTCTGCAACTTGCGGCGCCGAACCGCGCGCTCGACCGCGACCGCGCCAAATACGAGCAATTGCTGGATCACGCGCTCACCGGGGATCAGCCATGACGAGCGGCGGGCTCTCGCCGGACCAGATCGCGCGACTGCGTCGGCGTGGGCGTTTGCTTCTTCTGCTCGATGCCGCGGAGCGTGCCGCGGTGACACCGCTCGCGTCGGCCCGCCTCCATGCCTTTGCCTATCTATCCGATGTGCTCAGCCCGGTCTGGGATTTACCCGCGTTCGACGGCAAGATTCTGAAGATCGACGGCGGGCCGCACTATCCCGATCTTCAGGAGGAGCTCGATCATCTGGTGGTGCTCGGGCTCGTTGAGGTGAGCAATCTCGAATACGTGGGGCGCGGCGAGAATGGCGCGCGCCTGGAAGGCCAATACGCGCTCAATTTCGCGTCCTCCTTTCTTGCACCGCTTCTCGCGGGATTGGGCGCCGGCAAGGAAGACGAGGCGATCGACGCCGATGATCGTCGGGTGCATAATTTCATGGTCGAACTGGCCGGCGCGCTGGCGACCTTGCCGAACGACGAGATCGACATCGCGGCATCGGTGGACGTGACCTACCGCTCGGTCAATTCGCTCAACAATATCGTCGATTTCGCGGAATGGGCCGAAGATACGTGGCAAGCGAATCCGAGTTGGCAGGCGTCGGAGCGCTTCGAGGCGTTCCTGCCGGACGACGCCGAGCTCTCGCCTGGAGAGAAGCTTTATCTTTACGCCACCTATCTCGGACGGGTCGCCAATGCCGCCTGAGCAGACTACCAGTGTCAACGGCACAGACGACAACGTCTTGGCCGCGGTGGCGGGCATCCTACCGAAGCTGCCCAACGTACGTGCCGAAGACCCAGACCGGTTCGCACAAGCGGCACGCGCGCTGGTCGAGACGCGCGCCCAAGCCGGCTGGCCCTCCGAAGCCGATGCGGACGTCGCTGCATTCGTCATGGTCGATCGGCCTCGCGAATATGCCGCACGATTCCCATCCGATGCGATTATGGACCCGATCGCGACTCAGGAGCCGTTGCTGGGTCGGCTGTTTCTGATGAACCGCGATTGTTCAGCGGGGAGGGGCCTGACGCTGCCATGCGCTCCAGGAAATCTGCTCGACTGGCTCAGCGAAAACGGTCTGGGCGACCTTCCTGTGGCGGTCGCCTACCGCACGACCAGCACAATGACAGTGCGGCGAGAGGGGGTCGAGGATCTGATCCGGCCTCACAAGATCCGGGATCGTCCCCCTGCGGCGACGGTGGAAGAGCTGCTCGACGCGCTGAACCATTTTCATCTGTCCGGACTCTTGACTCCGACCTGCTGCGTGCCTGGGGTCTGGGAGCCCAAGCGCGCCGCCAAATATGTCCCCGGATCACAGCCGGAGCGCAGCATTCAGGACGCGCTCGCACTCGCGCTTGGCATGTGGTTCCAAGGTCTCGTCCGCGTCGGCGTCGAGGATCGGACCAATATAGGCCGTATCGATGTTCGCCTGCTCAAGCCAAGTGCCGAAGGCCAGCTGGCCTATTGGGCGATTGTCGAACTCAAGGTCATCAAGGCGTTCGCGAACGCGAAAGGCAAAGCCAAGGCGGCGGCGGTTTCCCGCACGGTGAATGTCGACGCGATCCAGAAAGGCTTGCGCCAGACCTGGGCATATCAGAGCAATCGTGAGTCCGAGGAAGGACTTCTAGAAATCTTCGATCTGCGCGAGGACAAAAGCGAGGATCTGATGGCCGACGGTGATGTCGTGAAGCTGCTGGGGGAGCTTGCTCCGGTGCCGCGCTACACGGTGCGTCCGCTCTTCGGCTCGTCGGAGCACGCCCGGATCGCGGGCTTTTCCGGCGTCTAGCGGCGTTCGAGCACGACCAGGCTCTCGGCCAGTTCGGGGCGGCCACCCTGTTGCGGCGACGCGCGCATCGACCGGCAAGGCTCGACCCGCAACGGCTCGAGGCCGAGCCCAGGACTGATCTCGGCGAGAATGGCTGCGATCGGCACGTCGATGTTCGCATAGCGGCTGTCTCCGACGACCATGTATATGCGACCGTTCGCGCGCAATTTTTCCGCGAGCCCTTTGAGGATGATCGCCATGTCAGCGGTATAGGCGCCGATCATCGCCGGGATGTGCCGGTTCCACAGCTTTTCGCTCGCCGCCTCCAACTCCTGCATCGTCCGCTGGAGCGTCGTGCTGGAAATCCCGTGGAAGGACATATCCCGGTAAATCTGTACATGGCTGCGAAGCGTCTGTTTGCGCAGCGTCGTGTTCTTCTGCGCGCTGTCGAGATAGCCGAGCGTCCATAGCTCGACATTGTAAACATCCGTATAATCGAATGAATTGGGATAGGGCGGCGAGAAAACGGCCAAATCGAGGTCATCAATTTCGCCAACGCGCTGCCGCGCATCACCACGCAGCAGTCGGTAGTCCCGACATTTGCGATCGGAAAAGCGGCGCAGGTCATACAGCGCGCGCAGCACGCCATCCCGGAACCAGGCATCGATCACGTCGGGACTGGGCCGGCGCGTCTGCCAGCCTCGGCGATACCGCCTTCCCTTTCCGCTCACGACGATATTGCTGGCGGGAACGGTGGCGGAAGCCAACAAAACTTTGAACAAGCGCTTGACCGCTTCATCAGGTTCGAGGGCGATGGCATCGCGGTAGGCAACGAGCCTCCGCGCCACATCCTGCCAGAAAATGAAGCGCCCATCCACGCCGGGTTCCACGAACGTAGGAGGTGCCCCACGAAACTTGGGGATGGTCATCGCTTCGGACTGCCCGACCCGCTCCACCACGCGTCCGAAGGCGACTGCAGCGGCATCGACGTCAATTGGTGCAATCTTGGCCTCGATAAGATCGGCAAGGTAGGGATTGACCTCGATGGTAGTCGGTCGAACGCCAAGGAACTGTCCTGCGAGCGCGGTAGTCCCCGACCCTCCGAACGGATCCACTAGATGATTGATCTTTCCTGATGTTTCTGTCGCAGCTTGGTCGATAAGCTCGGGTGCGAATGCTTCCTTGAAACGGCGCCATTCCTGAAAGGGTAGTGCTATCGCGCCCGCGTTGGTGCCGACAGTCGCGATGGCGCGGTCTCCGGTCCAATCGCGGAAGGCGATGTGGGTCGATCCACTTTGTGCTGCTGCTTCCATCATATCCCAATGTTCAAATCTTGCAGTGAATATGCCAATATGCCACCTTAATGTAAATGGATGATTCGGCCTTCCTTCTTGAATTGGCTATAAAGCTTAAGGCCGTGCGTTCGCGTGGCTTGGCCACACAAACCGCGATCGAAGCAAGGACTGGGATCGATCAGGGGACGATTTCAAAGGTCCTCAATGGCAAGCGAAAGCGGGTCAACGATCGCCTTCGCGCTCTTGATAAATATGCTAATATTCTTCTTGAGGATGTAACTCTGTCGCCGCAGGTCACCGAAGCGGCTCGCGAATTCCTAACATTCGGCAGCGAGGCGGAACTGGTAGACTCCATTCGCCATTGCACCAGGCTCGTGGCTCACCGGATCAACTAACGACGATTGTCGCCAGAAACGCCAGTTGCCGTCATGCTTGATCTGATCGAAGCTAGTCAGCTGCCGGCCAAATGTTTTGTATGGAAAAGGCGGCCCGTCCCAATAGGGACGGACCGCCCGCCGAGTGATCTGGACCTGTCAGGAGGGGTCAGGCAGCCTGCTCGGCTATCTCGTCTGCTGTAACATTGCTGACCGGCTCATCCGCTTCGGCGTCAACCGGTTCGACCTCTTCGGCACCGGCGAAACGCATGATCGAAGGCACCCAGGCCTGCGCCCGTTCCTTGATATCTGCCTCGCCGATAAAGTTGCCCGAGAAAATGCGCTCGGCAGCGCTCGCCAGCTCTGCTTTCTTCGAGGCGGCATAGCGACTGACCAGTTCTGGACCACCAGCGGCATCGAGCGCCTCGAGCGTGCGAGCCTTGGCCACGCGGTCGAAATAGTTGGCCGCCGTGGGACGCCACCAAAGCGCGGTCTCGATTTCGAGGAGGGAGCCAAGCGCCTCGTGCATCGGCACCGAGCGTTCTCCTTCACAGGCCAGGCTGGCGACTAGCGTGCGCGAGACGACATGGCCGAGCCATGCCGAACGCGCCTCGTCTGACAGCGCTCGGAATTTGGCGAACCGCTCGACGTCGCTTTCGCCGGCACGCCAGCTTTCATCGAGCGATCCTGCGAACTCTGCCAGCGCAGCGCTTGCCGGAGCGTCCTTGGCCTCAAACCCGGCAACCGGGCCGGACGCGACCGAGCCGACCAAGGTCGACGCCTTCTGGGCCCGCCAGTCATGCCCATCGGCATCGGCAAGCGTGAAGACCATGAAGTCGAGCGCCAGTGCCGGATCGTTGGCGAGATGGATCGCCAGGATATCGCGGCGTTGCATCGCGAGCTCGTCGAGCAGGCGCTGCGACAACGAGCTCCCCTTGGGCTTCGCCGGGCCGTTCTCTTCAATGGCCTCGACCACACCTTCGTCAGCGATGACTTCGGTCTCGGTGTAGAACTGCGGAACAAGCGAAGGCTCGCCATTGCGCGAGAGGACGAGGAAGGCACCGGCCTCAGCTTTCAGTTCGTCGGCGAGTACCGGCGGCCGGTCATTGAGCGCGCGCATGGCGCGGTCGATCACCATGAGTTCCAGCTCGGCCTTGGCGACCTCATCCTCGTCGCTGTCTTCGTCTTCGAGCACGGCGGCGACGCGGTCGTAGTCGACCTCGAGCTCGCCAAGTTCCTTCGCTTCCTCCTCGGTCATAGGCGCAGGCTCGCATGGCAGACGGCCGAGACCTTCGACGAGGTCATGGCTGACGTAGTTGCCAAGCGTCGGGCGCACCCAGGCAAGGCCATATTCGAGCGCGGCCTTTTCTGCGGCTTCTTCCATGGCTTTGTGCGCGAGGTCTTCGAGCAGCGCGATATCGATCCAGCTTTCACTGGCATCGTCGTCGAACAGTTCGCGCTCGATCCGGCCGCCTGCGGCGAGGTAGGCATCGCGTCCAACGAGCACGGCACGCGGATCGGAACCACGCACCGTGGCATCGAGCACCATGCGGCGGATCGTGTCAGGCGTGATCTGGTACCAGGCGTCCTGCAGCTCGGCATAGACATGCGCCTGGCGCTCGACGTCGGAAATCGCACCGTAGGCCTTCGCCATGTCGAGCGTGATCGTGCCCTCGGCGAGTGCTTCGAAGACGCAGGGTGCCAAACTTGCCAGGCGCAGACGCCCTTCGACGAACCGGACAGTGAGGCCGAAGCGGCGCGCCACGTCTTCAGGGGTGGCTCCCGCCTCGATGATGGAAGCGAAGGCCTGCGCCTCGTCGGCAGGCTTCATCGCCAGACGCTGGAAGTTCTCGGCAAGGCTGGCTTCGCGCACTTCGCTTTCCTCGCCTTCGATGACGAGGCAGGTGACCTCGTGGTTTTCGGACAAGGTGCCCTCTTCGGCCAGCGCCTGCAGAGCGGCGAGGCGACGACCGCCGGCCTCGACCTCGAACTTGCCGCGCTTTCCTTTGCGCACGACGAGGTTCTGCAGCAGGCCGCGCGCGGCGATGTCTGCCCGCAGCTGGAGGTCGGCCAGCACGTCGCTCGACTTGCGAACGTTGCGCGGGCTCGGGACAAGCTTCTTCAAGGGAATCGACTGGATCATGGGTGTTCTCCTGATGGATTGAAGGCGCAGGTGAGGATCACGAGGCCCACAAGCCCAAAGGGCTCCCTCCACTCTCATCCTGAGATTGGGGTCTGCCCGAGGGATCAGGCGGCAAGCGCGGGGAGGACCGACGAGGCTCTCGACACCGGGACGAACAGGCGCGTGCGGTAGCGGATGATCTCGGTGAAGCAGCCTTTGCCCTTGTACCAGTCGAGCCGATCGGGCGAGAACCCGGTCAGTTCAAGGCGCTGTTCGCCGCCGACCAGCGAGCGCTTCACGGTAAGTGGATCGTGGCTTGCAAAGCTTAGCGGTTTGCCGCTGGCGATGACTAGGTCGCCGATCTGCTCTGCCGATGGCCCGGTAACCCCGGAAAGGCTAAAGGTCTCGGCGATCGTAGCGAGATCGATATCGAGCACTTCGCGGCCGATGATCGACTGGCCGTCCTCGGCAACGAGCCGGGTGACGCGGACATGATCGCCTGGGAGGCGCTTCCAGACCGGAAGCAGCAGTCCGGTGGCAAGATGGATGCGCTCAGTCACAGGTGAAGCGGCGGCCTCCTCTTCCTCGGTTCGCCAGGCGCTGGTAAATGCGGTAACGCCAATTTCTTCCCAGTGGCTCTCAGCGAGTGCCTCTAGCGTCCAGTTGGCGGACTTGAGCGGGCGCAGCAGGCGCCGACGTTCGATCACGGCCCCGTCGTCAGTGATGAGGCGCCGGGCTGGAACCGACAGCGCAACCTTGCCCGAGCGTGCATTGCGCATCGGGATCGCGTGCGGGCTGCCGATCTCGTGCATCCGCACCAGGCGCTGCAATCGCAAAGGCCGAAGGTGCCTCGTCACTTCGAGCGAGACGAGGCGAGTTTCTGCTCCGGTCACGGGGTCGGTGCGCAGGAGTTCATCGGCGAGCACCGTGAAGCGATCGACCCTTACGGTTTCCAGTCCCTGGTCGAGGGTTCCGGCCTCGCGCGCAGCTTCGATCCGTGCCTCGACGAGGCCGAGATACTCTTCGAAGATCGCATTCTGTAGCGCGATTGGCAGCGCGAGGATGCGGTTGAGCCAGCGCTGGATGGTCGGGAGGTTGTCGGTCAGCCCGCCATCGGGGTTTTCAAGCCGGAGGCCTGTGCGCTCAACGAAGTTACCGAATGTGGTGGCTTCGAGCTTGCCGTCATAGAGCAACTGGAACCAGCGGCTGAGCGCATCGCGCGCATAATCGCTTTCGAGATTGTCTGCCGGGTCGAACAGGTTCTGTCCGCCGGTCTGGCGCTGGCCGCGCGTAAGCGCGCCCAATGCATCGAGCCTGCGTGCAATGGTCGAGATGAAGCGGCGTTCGCCCTTCACGTCGGTGGTTACCGGGCGGAACAGCGGAGCCGAGGCCTGGTTGGTGCGGTTGGTACGGCCAAGACCCTGGATAGCGTTGTCGGCGCGCCAGCCCGGCTCGAGCAGGAAATGAACCCGGCGCTGCTGGTTCCGGCAGCCAAGGTCGGCATGGTAGGATCGACCCGTGCCTCCTGCATCCGAGAAGACCAGGATGCGCTTGGTCCCTTCCATGAAGCTTTGCGCTTCGGCGACATTGGCACTGGGGCGTCGCCGTTCGAGGCGCTGCTGACCATCGCGGCCTACGACAAGTCTGCGGGTCCGACCCGTGACTTCGGCCACGGCGTCGGTTCCGAAATGTTCGATAATCGCATCGAGCGCAGTGGCGATGGGCGGCAGTGCGCAAAGGTGTTCGATCAGCGCATCGCGCGCAGCAATGGCGCGCGGGCAGAAAACGGGATTGCCCTCTCCGTCGCTCATCGCCTCGGAGCGAAGATTACCATCCTCGTCGGCGAAGACCTGCATCAATCGTACCGGGAAGCTCTTGGAAAGGTAGTCGATGACATATTCTTTGCAGTCGCAGTTTATGTCGAGCGTCGCAGCCGGAGGCGCGGGATTGCGTCGGTTCGTCATGATTT
>NZ_JAVAIL010000004.1:0-232568 GCF_030717865.1 Qipengyuania benthica
AAGATCAACCCTCCAGACGAGGCCAACACTCATCAAACGAGCGACCAGTTCTGTGCCAAATGTTCTGACGACGGACAGGCATCCTTGTGGTTGTGATGTTCACGGCCGCCTCGACGCGCGATCGGGAGGTCGTCCTTCAGCCGATCCTCCCTAGCGAAATGACGCTAAGCTCCTCGTCGGTCACGCCCGAGTATCTCGAGGCGGTAACGCGCGACACCGCGCAGCTCGCGCTCAATCGCTCGCCTGAAACCCTCCAGTACTGGCTCGACGGGATCGTCGCGATCGCCGCGCCGGAATCGCGCGGCGCGCTCAAAGCCAAGCTGATGGAGATCATGGCCGAGCAGGAAGGCTCGCAGGTCACGCAGTTCGTTACCATCGACTGGATCAGGACCAACCCCGACGAACTCACGAGCCAGGTCGGCGGCGTCCTCCATACGATCGTCGGTTCGCGCGACGTCCGCCGCGAACACAAGGTCTTCGAGTTCCACTGGAAATATACCGGCGTCTCGCTCCGCCTGAAGGGCTTCGGCGTCGTCGTGAAAGAAGGAGAGGAAGAATGAACCCCGTCATTTCTTCGCTCATGATCGTCTCCGGCGGGCTGTTGGCCTCGCGCCTCGACTGCTACCTTACGCGCTTGAGCGGCGCGGCGCTTATCGCAGGCGCGTTCGTCATGTCGGCTGCGCCCGCACTCGCGCAGGAACACATTCTCGCCGTCGACAACGGCGAGGTACGTTGTCAGGCGTCGAAATCAGACCTTACCCGGATCGCGCTCAAGGACGATCAGTTCGTCGCCGTGTCGCGCGTCCAGAGCGGTATCGAGGCAGAGGACTTCTCGATTGTCCACGAACCCACGCGCGGCGACATCTATCTGTCGGTGCCGGGAGGCTACACCAAGCCGAACATTTCCTTCTTCGGCACAACGCAGAAGGGATACGTCTACAAGTTCGACTGTCAGGTGTCGGGTGACGGCGCGTTGCAGGTCTTCGTGGCCAACGCGGATATCGAGCATCCGCAGCCGCAGGCCGAAACGCTGCAAGCTGCTTCGCTCGCCGATCGTGCGGTGGGCCTCGTTCGGGCGATGTTCGAACAGCGTCCCGTGACGGGCTTCGAAATCAGCGACGCCGCTCGCGCGCCGGTGAACGTCGGCGACATCAAGGTCCAGCTGGTCAGCGAATATCGCAGCCCGACCATGACGGGCAAGGTTCTTCGGATCGAGAACACCGGAGCCGCTCCCATGACGCTGCAGGAAGAGCTCATCGCCGGCGACGGTGCGATCGCCGTCAGCATTTCAAACCGTGACCTCGCGAGTGGGCAGGCGACTGCCGTCTATGTCGTCGTCCCCACAGGAAGGTAACTGAGATGGATCTCCTGAAGCGCAAACCCAAGGATCTGGATGCCGCCGGATACGACGAGCACGATGAGCTCGACGAGAGGGGTTCGATCGCGGAGAACGACCAGACCCAGAAGCGTCAGAAGATGCTGATGTACGGGCTGGTGGGCGTCATCGCGATCGCGGGTTCGATGTACGTCCTCGATACCGACGATACCATCGAACAGGCGATGGACGACGGGACCGAGACCACGGTCTCGACCGACGCCCTCATGAACCGCCAGCGTGTCGACCAGGAATGGGTCGCCATGTACGAGGGCGAGATCAACTCCCAGGGGCAGCGGCTGAAGGGCGTCGAAGCGCAGGCCGGCCAGATGATGGAGCTTCAGTCGCAGGTCGAGAGCCTGCGCAACGAGAACGCCGCGATGGTCCGCGATGGCCAGCGTGTTCTGGAAGCATACGAGCGCGAGAACGAGCAGCTACGCCAGCAGGCGAGCCGCGGCAACGCCCGACCGAGTGCTCCGGGTCCGGTCGCCGCCGCACAGGCTTTGGGAGTCGCCCCCTCCTCATCGCCTGTCGCGGCGACGCCGCAGCCGCCGCGGCGCGCCAACGACGTGCAGATGGTCTCGTTCACGGCGAATGGCACGGGTTCGCGGATCGACGCTTCCAAGTCGCCCGCCATCTACACAGACTCTCCGAACTACTTGCCTCCCAACTCGATCGCGAAGGCGACGGTGGTCGTCGGGGTCGACGCCACCACGAATACGCGGAGCCAGAGCGATCCGCTCCCTGTCCTTCTGCGCATCACCGGACCAGCGCGCTCGGTCTACAGCGAGGGTCGCCTTCTCGCCACTCGCGTACAGGGCTGCATGGTGAACGGCGCGGCTTACGGGGATCTCTCCTCGGAAAAGGTCTACGTGAAGCTTCAGCGCATGACATGCGCGCAGCCTGGCGGCCGCTTCGCCGTATCGGAGGTGAAGGGCTTCATCGCCTTCGGCGGCAAGGTCGGTGTTCGCGGCCGGGTTGTCAGCCGCGAGGGGTCCCTGACGACTCAGGCCTTCCTCGCTGGTCTCGTCAGCAGCGCCGGCAGCGCCCTCAACGGCTCGTTCAATGCGCCCATCATCTCGGGGGGTCGCGAAGATCCGGATGCAAGTGAGGTCGGCCTGCGCGCTCTTGGCGGCGGTGCCGAACAGGCCGGCACGACCCTCTCCGAATATCTCATCGAGCGCGCGGAGCAATATCAGCCCGTCGTCGAGATGCCCACCGGCGCAAGTGTCGAGGTCGTGTTCCTCGACGGCACCTTCATCAGGAACTGAGAGGCAATCATGCTGAAGAATTTGACCCTCAAGCGGCTCATGCACGACGATCATAAAGCCGGTCTCGTCCGGACTGTTCAAGCAGTCGGGATCCTTGGCGCGGGAGGCGTTCTTGCCCTTGGAGCCCAGGCTCTTGCGCAGAGTTCCTCGGACGCCGCCGTGCAACAGGCCCTCGCCGAACGCCTGCCCAAGACCGAGATCACAGCGATCGACTGCGAGAAGATCGAGGGCGTATGCGAGGTGCAGGCTCGGCAGAACCTCTTCTACATCGATCACGGCGCTCGCTATCTCATTATCGGCCGCGTCTACGACATGGAGACCAAGCAGGATCTGACGGCGGCGCGGCTGCTCGAGATGAACCCCGACATGCTGATCGGGGGAGGGGGCGGAGAGTCGGCCTCGCCTGGCGTCGACATGCAAGCGCCCGCCGCAGGCGATGCCACGGGCGGCTCGATCGACGATCAGATCGACCCTCGCGCATTGGCTGCGTTGCCGCAGAACGGCGCGGTCGTGATGGGCCGGGGGACAAAGACGGTCACCGTCTTCAGCGACTTCCGCTGTGGCTATTGCAAGCGGCTTCACGAGACCCTCGAGACGCTCAACGTGAAGGTCGTCGAGCGCCCAATCTCGGTGCTCGGCACACGCCCGATTTCCGAAGCCGTGATCTGCTCTCCCGACAAGCGCCGGGCCGTGAATCAGGCGTATGATGGCGGGTCGATTACCACCGGATCGGAATGCGACACGTCGGGGCTCGATGCCAACGAAGCTTTCGCGCGCCGGCATGGCTTCAATGGAACCCCCGTAATCGTCCGCGAGGATGGTGCCGTCGTTCACGGCTACCGCCCCCGCGAATTCCTCGAAAGCTGGATCCAAGGGAGTGCATCGTGAACAGCAAAGCCATTCTCGCCATCGCCGCGCTTGGCGGCGCGCTCTCGGCCTGCACCACACTGGGCACCAATGTGAGCGGCAGTTTCCGGTGCGATGCTCCCGACGGTGTGTGCGCCCCCTCCACCGTGATCGACGACAACGCGATATCGCGGATCGAGGAAACGAGCTCCACCGATCTGCTCAATCCCGCCGGTCCCTACCAGATGGATGACGGGATCGATGCTCCGGTCCACAACACCGTTCTCGCGTCCGTTCCCATGACGGCGACCAGTGCCCCCAGTTACGAGCTTGCCGTTGTCTTTCCGGGCTACACCGATGCGACGGGCATGATCCACGCACGGCGGACCGTCAGGACCGAGGCCGTCTTGCCTGGTCGCGGCGATGCGATGGAGGCGATGGCGATGCGCGGGCGCCATCCGACGCGCAACCAGGGGCTGCTTGCCGCTGCGGAGAGTGCCCCGCCGTTCCTCGCGATCACCCCCGATATCCTCCCGCCCGCGGCTGATCCTACGGCAAAGCCGCCGGAAGTCGCCGTCGCGACAGGGACCGATCCCATCGCGGCGATCGAGGCGCAGGTATCCGAACGCCTTGCAGGCCAGCAGGCGAAGCCGCGGCGGCAGGCCGCATCGTTTCCCGGCGTGGTGGAGTGAAGCGCGATGATGAGAGCATTCAGCAACATCGTGGACCTGGTGGTCGGCGACAGCCGGAAACCCGAGCAGAAGTCGAACCCGCCGCAGGTGCCGATGCTGTCGCATTACCTTGGCTATCGCTCCTACGACGAAGACAAGCGGGTCTTCCACCAGGTCCGCTCGAAAGGCTTCATCCTCGAGCTTGCGCCGCTGGTCGGGGCCAATGATCGCGTCAACGACATCATAAGCTCGCTGTTCTCCGATATCCTCCTGCCCGGGACCAAATTCAGCGTAACCAATTATTCCTCTCCGCGCGTCGCGGAGAAGCTGCAGGACTGGGCGCTACCGCGCTTCAGCGCCTCGGGCGTCTTCCAGACCCTTGCCCGACATCGTCTCGACAAGCTCCGCAACGGCGCGTGGTCGACTCTCGCGAGCGACGGCCCCTTCTTCGTCCGCAATTACCGTGTCGTCATGTCGGTCGGCGTCAGTCAAGGCTCCGGGTTGACGACCGATGATCTGGTGACGATGCGCGACGGAACCATTTCGGCGCTGGAATCGATCGACGTTCCAATCAAGCAATTCGAGCCCACCGATCTGATCCGCTTTTTCGACGAGATCCTGGCTCCATCGACCGGAGCTGGAGACGAGGTTCCGGGGTACAACCGGTTCGACCCAATCAACGAACAATGCGTCCGCCGCGATCTCGTCACCCATGTCGAGAAAGATCGCCTTATCCTTCATGCGCAGTCGCTCCGCCCAACGGGTGCCTCTGTCGAGGGCGTGCCGGAGATGAAGGATTTCGTTCCCGAGCGCTTCGACATCCGGACGATGGCGGTACGCAATTTCCCCGATCGCTGGGCTCCGTGGGACACGCAGAAGATCATCGGCGATATCTTCAATCCCAAGCTGAACTTGCCATGCCCGGTCCTCCAGACCGTGTGCGGGGTCATCCCCGGGCAGGAGTCTTCGGAAAGCAAGGCGGGATACAAGTTCGCGCGCACGAGCTCGCTGGCGGAGGGAAAGGGCGTCAAGCTCGTCCCGAAGCTTCGCACAGAGGCCGCCGAATGGCAGTTCGTCCAAGACCGTGTGAAGCAGGGCGAAAAGCTGGTCTCATGCTATTATGCGGTTTCGATCCTTGCGCCCAAGGGACGTGGCGAGCCCTGCGAGCGAACGCTCAAGGCGCTCTACAAGGCGAGCGGGTGGGACCTGATCGACGAGACCCATATCCAGCTGCCCGCCTTCATGGCCCATTTCCCGCTCATGCTCGCGGACGGACTCGATTCCGATTACAAGCGCATGAAGCGGCTGCGCACCATGCGCTCCACGAACGTCGCGGCCATCGCACCGATCCAGGGTGAATATGTAGGCGGCAACATTCCGCATCTGCTGTTCATCGGGCGCCGGGGACAACCGCAATTCTGGTCGCCGTTCCAGAACGGTGCCGGCAACCACAACGTGGCGATCGCGGGCAAGTCGGGTTCGGGGAAATCGGTCCTCCTTCAGGATCTGACGGCGAGCTTCGCCGGCGTCGGCGCGAAGACGATCGTGATCGATGACGGTCGCAGTTTCGAGCACATGGCGAAGGCGCTCGGCGGCACCTTTACCGAATTCAAGCTCTCTTCGGGCATTTCGATCAACCCCTTCCGGATGATCGACCAAGAGCTGGCCCAAGGCGACGATGACTATCTGGTCGACTGCCTCGCCATGTTGAAGTCGATCATTTCGCAGATGGCGCGGAACGAGACCCGACTGAACGACACCGAGCGGGGGCTCATCGACCAGGCCGTCAACGCCGTCTGGGAAGCAGAGGGTCGCGATGGAACGGTGGACCACATCATCGAGGCGCTAAAGCAGCCCGAACATCCCTTCGCCTACGATCTTGCGACCTCGCTGCTGCCGTTCGCCTCGACCGGGACATTCGGTCGCTTCTTCCTCGGCGATGCCAATCTGGACCTGTCAGCCGACCTCACCGTCTTCGAGCTTTCCGATCTGGCGACGCGCGAGGAGTTGCGCGGCGTGGTGCTGACATCCGTGATGTTCATTGCCTCTCAGGTGATGCGCCGGATGGACCGCTCGATCCCCAAACCACTCATCATCGATGAAGCCTGGCAGATGCTGAAGGGCGGGGCGATGGCAGACTTCGTCGAGACTTATTCGCGCACCTGCCGCAAATATGGCGGTTCGCTCATCACGGCGACGCAATCGATCCACGATTACTACAAGTCGGAGGGGTCGCGCGCCGCGCTCGAGAACTCCGACTGGTTCCTCATCCTTCAGCAGAAGGGCGAGACGATCTCCGACTTTCGCAATTCGGATCGCTTCGAGATGGACAACATGACCGAGGCGCTCTTGCGGTCCTTGAAGCGCAACGGCGCGGACTACTCGGACGTGTTCATTCGGGGGCCCGACACCGAGAGCATCGGGCGGCTCGTCCTCGATCGGTATTCGGCAGCGCTCTATTCCTCGAGCCCCGACGTCTTCGCCGACATCGAGGATTACGTCCACCTTGGCTTCCCGATGCACGATGCGATCGAGGCAGTAGCCTTTCCCGAAAGCCATCATATGCTGGAGGCCGCGGAATGAACGCGTTTGCACACGCCGGATCCCCGCACACCCGGATCGCACGCGGCCAAGACGCAATGGCCGTTGCGCTCCGCCTGATCGGGTGGTTCGCCACGACGGGCCTCGCGACCCTTGGCGTCGCGACCTTGTTCTTCGTCCTCCTCGGCAGCTTCACCCTTTCTGGGACGATGCTTCAGCTGGACAATTTGACCGCGCGCTTCCTCGCGGCCGACGCGGCTCGACAGGCGCAATTCCAAACGATCGTATTCACGGTCCTCGGCGGCACCTGGGTTCTCATCGCTTTCTTTCGCCGCGCGAGCCTTCGCTCCGTTTTCGAAGTCGCTGGAGGTGACAATGACTGATCTGTTCGAGAATGCCGATCGTGCGGCGACCGGCGAAGTTCGCAGGCCCAAGACAGTGGCTGCCAAACGCGCTTTCGCGGGTCTTTCACCCCGGGAGATCGCGCTGCTCGCTGCCGCCGCCGCCATCTTCATCTGGGGAGCCTGGGTCACCAAGAACCTCGTCTCTGAAGATGGGGGACGCCAGGAGTTCGTGCAGCTTCAGCTGCAAGGCATCATCGGCGAATATCTGCAGGCCCAGGCGCGATCGAGTTCCGACGAACAGACCGCCGCCCAGGAAACGGCCGTTTTCATGGCTACACTCGATCGGACCGTCGCCGGCCTGTCGAAGAGCGGGAAGGTCGTTCTCGTGCACGAGGCTGTGATCGGCGGCGAGGTTCCGGATGTCACCCAGAGCGTAAAGGCGGCTGTCTACGCGAAGGTGCCGCGCCCGCAAATCGCCCAGGCTTCGATCGACATGCAACAAACGCAAGACGCGCGTGTCGAGCAGGAAATGCAGGCGTTCATGGCCGCGAACGGGGGAGGGCAGGGCGGTGTTCAACAATAGAGCCAAGCGGCTGTCGACCAAGGGCAAGCTACTCGCGATCGCCGCGCTTTTCGGCGTCGGAACGGCGGTGACGTCCCTGCAGCAATGGAGCGAGACCCATGCCTTCATGATTAACGCAACGGATTCGCTGCCGAACTGGGCGTTCCTTGTCGAAAGTGGCCGCTTTCCCGACCGCGGGGATTACGTGATATTCCACCCGGGCCATGATCCGGTCACCCAGAAGTATTTCGGCGAAGAGCCTGGCGCCTTCGCCAAGATCGCCTTCGGTCTGCCCGGCGATTTCGTGACCCGCGAAGGCCGCGACGTGCTGGTCAATGGCGAGCGCATCGCATCGATCAAGCCGCTCACCAAACGGGGCGATCCCCTGACCGAAGGTCCTCTCGGCGTCGTTCCGGAAGGCTGCGTGTTCGCGGCCACTCACCACAAGGATGGCTTCGACAGCCGCTATTCGCACATCGGCTTCGTGTGCCGCGACCGCCTCGTTGGAACGGGAGTGGCGATCCTGTGAGGTATCGTCTCGTCATCCTCTCATGCGCCGCCGTCACCGCGGCTGCGACGGCGCCGTCGATGCCGACTGCGCAGGCGCAGGCGCAGGATCATGGCCAGATGGGTCAGACCTGGCCCGTCATCGAGCCCGACCTCCTGTCCGTCATCAAGGCGCGTCTCGATCATGCGCAGGCGACCGGCAAGCTCGACGAGATGAACCAGCAGTTCGCCGCGAAAGTGAAGGATCGCGTCATGCGTCCGGTTCCCGTTCCGGGAATGGCGCGTGCCGAAGAGACGCGTTCGTGGGAATTCGATCCCGCGATCGTGGTCGAGAACGACATTCGCGACCACCAAGGCAATCTGATCGCGGCGCGTGGTCAGCGGGTCAATCCGCTAACGACTTCGGGGCTATCCAAGAAGCTCGTCTTCGTGGACGGCGACGATCCCGCCGAGGTTGAATGGGCGCTCGGGCACGGACCCGATGAACGCGCCAAGATCATTTTCGTCGACGGTTCGCCCTTCGAATCCATGAAAACTCACCAGCGTCGGTTCTACTTCGACCAGGAGGGCAAGCTCACCAGTCATTTCGGCATCACCCGCACGCCCGCGCTCGTCGAGGCAAAGGGCGATCTCCTGCTGGTTACCGAAAAAGCTATCCCCCGGAGGCAATCGTGACGTCCTGGCGCGATATGATCCCGGTTCCGCTGGCCGCTCCGGAAACCAAGGAGCTGCGGGCTGCGCGCTTCCGCGTCATCGCAGCCTGCCTGGTTCTCGCGGTCGCACTTCTGTTCCTTGGCGAGCTTCGCCAGCTGATCGGGTCCGCCGCTCTCCCGAGCCTGGCCGCGGCCTTCACCTTCATGGCCGTTCAGGGCTGGGCATGGGCCAGGCTGAAGAACGCCGCGGACGATGCCTGGCTCTTCAGGGAGACCGACGATGTTGCGTAGGTGGCTTACCGTTGTTGCGGCGCTTGCCGCCCTTGCTCTTGTCGCGCCGGCGTCCGCCCAAGGACTGCCCTCCGGTCCGGGGCGTTGTTCCGGATCGTTTGTCAATCCGATCACGGATGTGTGCTGGGGCTGCATGTTTCCACTTTCGCTCGGATCGCTCAAGATCTGGCCATCCTCGCGCGCCGATACCAAGAATCCGGATCTGCCGATCTGCGCGTGCGGAACGCCCGTGCCGCGCGTCGGGCTTGCGATGGGATTCTGGGAACCCGTGCGCCTTGTCGATGTCTCGACAAAACCGTGGTGCTTTCCAAATCTCGGAGGCATCAAGCTCGACCCTGGCTTCCCGATCGGTAACGGCTATGCGTCGAACTCTTCGCAGATCGGAGGACAATCGCAGAACACCGCCAAATATCACGTTCATTATTACATCTATCCGCTTCTCTATTGGCTGGAGGTCGTAACCGACTTCCTGTGCCTTGAGGCGAGCTCCTTCGACATTGCCTATATGAGCGAGATCGATCCGCTCTGGCAGGACGACGAGCTGACGACGCTGTTAAACCCGGAAGCGGCGCTCTTCACCTCGCCGATCGCGCAGGCCGCGTGTTCGGCCGACTGCATCGCCTCGACCGCCAAACTGCCGATCGACGAGCTGTTCTGGTGTTCGGGTTGCCAAGGGCCGATGTATCCGATGAACGGCAATATCGGAGCCAATGTCGGAATCAAGCAGTCGGCGCGGCTCGCGGCCGAGAGAATGATCTACAAGATGCATCGTCAGGGCCTCGCCTGGGGAACCAGCGGCTCGAAGGCCCTTTGCTCCAAATACATCATGCCGATCCTCAAGAAGAGCCAGTATCGGCTTCAGCAGGTCAACCCCACGCCGATGGTCAGCGGACGCGAAAGCTGCTCGCCGATCGGGGCGACAACCATCCTGCCCAAATCCGGACAGGTTTACCCGGTCAAGGGAGAGGACGTCGGCTTCCTCCTTTGGCGTAAACGCAATTGCTGCGTGCTGTAGGACGGAGGCTCGCCGTGAACCGAAAAATCGCTATGTCGCTCACCGGCTTCAGCCTCATCGGCTGTGTAACGGCGGTCTTCGCGCAGAGCGCTGACGGGTTCGACCCCCAAGCTATCGAGGCGCGCGCGGGAGAGTTCCAAGAGGATGCCCAGGCACTCTTCGACTACGTGACCTCCAATGGCGAGGAACATCAGGAAGAGGCGCAGACGATCGTCAATGAGGGTTACGCTTCGATCGAAGGTCTCGATGTGTCCGATATTGCGGGCGGTGACGGGCCTTTCGACTTCGACGAAATGGTCGCCGGCGCGAAAGCGGGCATGGCCAATCCCGAAGGTGCTCCACTGTTCATCGCATTCGCGAGCCTTTCGATGCCCGAGGAATCTCTCGCGAAGATGATCGAGGACACGACCAAAGCTGGTGGCGTCGTCGTGTTCCGTGGCTTCTCGGCCGGAAACCCGCAGGCGTTCATCACCGGCATCCGCAATGTTGTGGACCAGGCTGGCGCGAGCAACGTCGCGATCGATCCGCGGCTGTTCCGGTCGTTTCGGGTCGACCGGGTACCGACCTACGTCGCGCTTTCGAGCGATTTCGAACCCTGCGACCAGCTCGACTGCGTGACCACGCCGCCTCCGCACGACCGGATCGCCGGCAACGTCAGCGTTGGCTACGTGCTAGAGACCTTCTCGAACGCCAACGGCCCCGGCTCGCCGGTCTCGCGGGTTGCGCTCGCCAACTACAGGTCTGCGCGGTGAACATCCGCGGCCTCGTTCTTGCTTGTGCCGTTCTCGTTGCGACGGGTCAGCTCGCCCATGCCCAGATGACTTCGGCCGATGCGCGCGCAGAGGGCGAGGCGATCGGGGAGGGCGTCCGCGATGCCACCAACGGGTCCATCCTCGCCGATGGTGCGCAAGCGAACGTCCCGACATACGGAGGGACCGATTTTCCATCGCTCGAGTATGCTGACGATGCGGTCGGCCTGACGACGGCCGGCGAAGCGCAGCGCTATCAGCAGGACTATCGCATCGTCGTAGATCCATACCGCAAGGTCGTCGATCCTGCGACGATCGATCTCTCCGCGGCATCCGCCATCGAAAGCGATCCCGACGCCTATCTTGGTCCCGGCGCTAGCCCGGGTGGATCGAGCGGTTCATGCAATCCACTGCCTCCCGGGGGCGGTGGCTCGACCACCTATCTCGAGAGTTGCAACCAGGGCTCGCAGCCTTTCGACGAAGCGCGGACGTGCAGGGCTCTCCTGACAATTCAGACACAGGGTTCCCGGTATTGGGAGTACACCTGCGATGAGGGGTTCGACAGGGATGTCAATCTAGGCGCGCGGCAATGCGCCGCCATTCAAGGCCAGCTCGATGCCGGCGGTTGTCAGGAGATCAACCGGGTCCGGATAGGCCAAGGGTGCCTTCAGTGGTACGACAATGGACGCACTCGCTACTGCTCCGAACCCGGCGACCCAATTTACCGTCTGACCTATTCTTGCCCCGCGCAAACTGCGGTCTCCGGCGGCATTGAGCGGAACACGATTTCGATTGTCAGCGAGTCCGTCGACGAAACACAATGCGAAGCCACGATCGGTGGAGCGACGTGCTCGCTCCAAGGCGAGACCTGCACGGCTCCCAGCGAGACGCGCGTCATCAATGGCTTGCCCGTAACCCGCCCGTGCTGGGAGTGGAGCCGCACGTATCAGTGCCAGGGTTTGCTTCCGGCGAACGACTGTGCTGCGCTCGAGGCACGTCCGGAATGCTCGCTCAGCCATGACGAATGTCTGAGCTACGACGCCGATGGCATCACCTGCAACGTCTATGATCGCTGGTTCCAGTGCACGACACCGGACACGGGCGCGCCTCCGCCGCCTGCCTACGTCTGTGCTGGCGACCTCTACTGCATCGACGGCGAATGCACGAGTGTCACGCGCGAGGCGTCGACCGAGTTCAAGGACGCAATGGTCGCCATGAACGTCCTGGGCGAACTCAGGGACGAGTTCGACCCGAACCAGCTCAAGATCTTCAGCGGCGAGAACCTCAAATGCACGAAGAAGGTGTTCGGGCTGTCCAATTGCTGCAGCGGGAAGGGCGTTCCCCTTCTCACGCCGTGGCTCTGCAACAGCCAGGACCGGGACGTCGACAAGAAGGATGACGCCGGGCTCTGCCATTATGTCGGCACCTACTGCTCGGACAAGATCCTCGGCGTCTGCGTGACGCGCAAGCAATCCTACTGCTGCTACGGGAGCAAGCTGGTCCGCATCCTCAACGAGCAAGGCAAGGCTCAGCTAGGGATGCGATGGGGCAAGGCCAAGGAGCCCGACTGCGAGGGTTTCCTCATTGCCCAG
This sequence comes from Qipengyuania benthica, assembly GCF_030717865.1. Classification (NCBI taxonomy): domain Bacteria; kingdom Pseudomonadati; phylum Pseudomonadota; class Alphaproteobacteria; order Sphingomonadales; family Erythrobacteraceae; genus Qipengyuania; species Qipengyuania benthica. The sequence goes on from NZ_JAVAIL010000004.1 coordinate 12,418, forward strand.
TTCCAGCAGCTCGACCTCAGCCGGATGGATTTCCGCGAGGTTTACGCTGAGTTCGTCGATGCGGCCAAGCTGCCCGACGAGATCGAAATGTCGCTCCAGATCCAGACCAAGATTGAAGACTACTACACTCTGAATGGAGGGACTTGAAGTGTCGGGCGGCGAAGTCATTGCGTTTCAGAAAGGGGATCCGTTCCCAGCTGCCGAGGTGCTCGATCTCGCAATCAGCGTCGCGATCGGACGCAACCTTGCTGCCAGCGAGGAGGAGATGTTCTCGCGCATCCACGACTGGTTCCTGCGGCCAGCATCAAGGGCGGAGCTCGTGGCCGCTATCGGCCGATTGCTCGAACGCGGTTGGATCTCCCGGGCGGGCGAGAGCGCCTTCGATTTCTGCCTCACCGACGCCGGCATCGACGGCGCGACGACCCTGTCCGGCGGAATGATCCGGATGATCGACCGTGGTCGGGGTCACCTCAAGACCGCCTTCCTCCTGCAGATGCTCGACCTCGACAAAGGGAAACGCTCATGAACAAGCTCGCTTTGCTCAGCCTTGCGGCAGTAGTCGCCGCAGCCACGGCCCCCAGTTTGGCGCAGACGGCGGACACGGCGTCCCAGCGCGATGCCTTCTACTGCCACGAGCGCAAGCTCGGGTCGTGGTTCTACTGCAATTCCGAGAAGGTGAAGCGCGAGGCGAAGGAGAGGGAGCAACAGCCCGCCCAAACCGTACCCGCCGTGGAGCGAATGGCGGCGATCACCAAGCAGCTCGACGAACTCAAGGCGCTCGCGATCCTCGAACCGACCTCCGAGAACATCGTCAACTACATCCGCTTTCAGCGTGAGCAGCTCGATCGTGCGTCGACCTTCGCCGATACGTGGAGCAGGTCGATCTGGCAGAACCCCGAGCTCGACTACACACTCGAACGGCCAGTGGGCACCTTGGCCAAGCAGACCTGGCTCACGGACCGCCGCGACCAGCGCGAGGGATCGATGCAGGCGCTCACGCAGCGCTACGGCGTCTTCTACTTCTACTCTTCGAGCTGCTCGGCGTGCCGGACGTTCTCGCCGGTCATGCGCGCGTTGTCCGACAACTACGGCCTCGAAGTGCTGGCTGTATCAATGGACGGTGGTCCGAATGAGCTCTTCCCGAATTACGTGATCGACAGCGGACAGTACCAGCGAATGGGTCTTCAGGGAGGCACCGTGCCGGCGATCGTCCTGTTCGACACGCAAACCAAGCAGCCGATCCCGATCGGCTACGGCGTCATGGCGGCCGACGAAGTCATGCAGCGCATCTTCTACCTCACGCAGATCGAGCCAGGGAGCGATTACTGATGTCTACTCGGACGAGAGGCGGCATCGCCGCCCGTTTCGCAAAACGCGCCGGTGTCGCTCTCTTCGCGGTGGCGACGACAGGCATGGCCGCTGCGCCGGTCAGCGCGCAGGTTGGGGCCGAGCTCAACGATTTCTTCAACGACATGGGTGCGGCGGCCAACGCGACCGGGCCGACCGCCTATCAGGGCCAATCCGCGGGCTATTATTCGGGTGGGAACATCTGGACACGGTTTCCGCAGAAGAGCGTGAACCCGGTCAATCTGCAACTGCCCTCGATCAAGGCGGGTTGCGGCGGCATCGACGTCTTCTCGGGCAGCTTCTCCTTCATCAACACCGACGAGATCGTCGCGATGATGAAGGCGACCGCCAACAATGCGCTCGGCTTCGCCTTCCAGCTCGCCATCAAGTCGATCAGCCCGCAGATCGCCTCGACGATCGAAGAGATGGCGCAGAAGGCTCAGCAGATGAACCAGTTCAACATGAACAGCTGCGAAACCGCTCAAAATCTCGTCGGCGGTTTGTGGGGAAAGTCGGACCGCATGTCGTCGGAGATCTGCAAGTCGATCGGCAACAGCCAGGGGCTCTTTTCGGACTGGGCGAAAGGCCGTCACGAATGCGGGACCGGCGGTCAGCGGGAGTCGACGATCGCTGCGAACAGCGATCCGAACATTCCGTCGGAAAGCTACAACTTCACGTGGGATATGCTGAAGCAGAGCTATCCGAGCTTCTCTCCCCAATTCCGCGAGTACCTCATGACGTTCGTGGGGACCGTCATCTATTATCAGGATGGCGATGGGAGCGGAAAGCGCGGCTACCAGTTCTTCGGGCAAGGCGATCGCGCGCTCCTGACGGCGCTTCTCGACGGCACGAACTCGGTCACGATGCTGAAGTGCGATACGATCGACAAGTGTCTCAATCCGACGACTCAGACCATGTCGGTCGACCAGGCGCAGGCATTGAAGCCTCGCGTCCGTGCGATGATCGAGAGCATGAATGCCAAGATCCGGTCGAACACCGCGCTGACGTCGGACGAGATCGGACTGCTCGGCGCGACCACGATCCCGCTATACAAGATCATTTCGGTCAACGCGGCGGCGACGCTTGGCGGAATGACAGCCAATGACATGAACGATCTGGCCGAGATTGTGTCGATGGATCTGCTCGATGCGCTTGCGCAGCAATATTACGGCTACGCATCGCGGGGAGTCGGGACGTTCCAGAACGCGAACGAGGAAGCGCTGTCGCAATGGCGTGACCAGATCGTCTCCGTGCGCCACGTCCTCGATGGATATTCCCAAGGCATGAACCTGCGCCTCGATCGAACGCAGCACGTCATCCAGCGCGCGGTCTTCCTGGAGGGCACGCTGCGCAACAATCTCTCCCCGCAGATGTCGGCGGCGCTGTCCTTCAGCACGTCGCTGTCGAACCAAGGCGTCCAGTAAGGATCAGGGACCATGATGGAGATCTTCACGATTGGGGGCGGGGAATACATCGTCAACGTCCTCAACGCGGTCTCCGCATGGACGGGGGGAGGGGGCTTCCGTTCGCTTCTCCGGGTCGTGATGGTGATGGGTTTCATATACACGCTTCTGATCGTCGCCTTCAGTTTGAACTGGCGCGCCTGGCTCAACTGGTTCCTGGGTGCGACACTCATTTACGGGGCACTCATCGTTCCGACGACCACCGTGCAGGTCACCGATCGCCTCAATCCCAGTCTGGCACCCTCGACGGTCGGCAACGTCCCGGTTGGTCTGGCCCTCATCGCGTCGGTCAGCTCGACTGCCGGCGACTGGTTGACGCGCACGGCCGAGACCGTCTTCACGATGCCTGGCACCCTGCAGATGTCGAACAACGGTATGATCTATGGAGCGAGGCTCTGGGATCGCACCCGGGACTTCCAGATCCGCGACCCCCGCATCAGCGCCAATCTCGAGGAGTATTTCAAGCAGTGCCTCTTCTATGACATCTTGCTCGGCCATGCGTCTTTCGACACGATCGCGAACTCGAACGACATCCTGACCGATATGGGCCCCGGCTCGCCGGCGCGAGGTATGAAGTGGATCCCTGCCACGGGCACCCCGACGATCGTGACTTGCCAGGCAGGATACACGAGCCTTCAGAGCGGAATTGTCACCTATACCGATGCGCAGCTCGAGGAGGAGGGCCGCAAGCTCTTTCCAGGCCTCACGCCCGCGGCTGCTCGCGCCAAACTGATCGCCGACCTCCCAGTCATCGCCAATCAGTTCCACGGTAGCAGTCAGACCGCGCAACAGATTTTCCATCAACGCTCGCTGGTGAGTGCCTTCCTCGAAGCGCGCGCCAATCTCGGTGCGGCTGATGGCGATACATTCGCCATGCTCCGCGCCGAGGAACAGGCGCGCAACACCTACACGTCGATCACACAGCAAGCGATGACGTGGGTCCCGCTTCTCAACATCGTGCTGACCGTCGTCTTCTATGCGATGTTCCCGGTCCTCTTTCCGCTCTTCCTTCTTCCGCGCACAGGGGTGACCGCGCTGAAAGGTTATTTCACCGGCTTCTTCTATCTGGCCGCATGGGGCCCACTCTATGTGGTCTTGCACATGTTCATCATGGATCGCGCGTCGGACTCGTTGAATGCGACCGCGCCGGGCGGCATCACGATGGCAGGCATGGCCGGTATCGATGCTGTCAACGCCGATACCGCGACGATTGCAGGCTTCCTGATGATGTCGATTCCGTTCCTTGCTGCCGGCATGGCGCGGGGAGCGATGGCCGTATCATCGCAAGCGACGTCGATGCTCGCGCCAGCACAGGCTGCAGCGGAAGCGGCGGCTGTCGAGCGAACGACCGGTAACTATTCCTACGGGAACGAGAGCTACATGAACCTGTCGAGCTCCAACCGGCAAGCCAACCAGTGGAACACCGCGCCTTCGTTCACGGGTGGAGCCGCGGTCCAGTCGATGGTGAATTCGAACGGAACGTTCACCAAAACAATGGCCGATGGTTCGTCGGTCTTCGACACCTCTCCGGGTATGAGCCGCCTTGCGTTCGGCTCGTCGCTCAGTTCTTTCAACAACGCGGAAAGGCAGCAGACGCTTTCGGAGCTGGAGACGGCGCGAAATACATTGACCCAGGAACGTTCGCGCGCAGTTTCTTTTCTTGATCGCACCTCGACCAGGCAAACCAGTGGTGTTCGAAATTCGAGTGGGTCGGAGAGTTCGGCCGGTTATCGTTCTGGCGAGAATATTCAGCGCTTCGATAACCAGTCGGTGGATGCCCGAGACGGCGTCAACGAAAGTGAACGCATCACGACCACTTCCGGGAAGCAGCAGACGCAAACCGATAGGCTGGAAACTAGCCGGGGAGGAAGTATCGGCGTCGGCGCCGGTGGTGGCCGAGGCGGTAGCAATCAACGTGGAGGCGGTGGGCGACCCGGTATCAGCGGCGGAGTACAGGCAGGAGTTTCGGGCCAGGGCGTCTATGTGGACAGTGTCGATCGCGGAGGTCGTCGCGATCAGTCGAATGGCTTCGACTCATCGACATCGGACAACCGCTCGAACGGATCGAATGTTACGCAGGACAGCGGCACATATTCGCAGAGCGGCAGTTTTAACCGAAGCGAAGCATACACCGACAACTCCCATTCTCGTGAGCAGGCGCTCGAACAGATCCGAAGGATTGATGGGCGCATTGCGGAGATCGATGAAACTGCGCTTTCTCTTAGCAGTAACACATCCACGCGGGATGGCGTCGGCGCGATCGTGAACTTCGACATGAGCCAGATCGTGGCAGGTCGTTATCAGGAGAAAGCCGCTGAAATGGGCATTACGGCGCCCAGTCTTGCCCGCACAGACTACTCCCCTCAGGAACAGGCTGCTTACGATCTGGTGGCCCGCGAAATCATCTCCGATTATTACGATCAGCGCGTCGCCCCGTATAAGGATTTGATCCCCCAGAGTGGGTCAATCATCGGAAATGTTTCTGTTCCTGGGGAATTTTCCGAAGCCGACCTTCGTGGGTCCGCGCCGCGTCGTTCACATGGGGGAGCGCGCAACTTGGCAAGTGGCTCGTCCGACGGTTCGATTGGCAAGAGAATCGACGACGGAGGCACCTCGCTAGGACAGCGGCTCGATGCGAATACCCAGCGATATGGTCAGCGCCGACGTGAATTTGATGAGGATCAGAGATCGCCCGATGGATCGGAGGAACGCTTTGACCGGAGATTCTATGATCGGGATCAAAGATGAAACCGAGCCTTTTTAGAGAAACCCGGCCAGCCTACATGCTGGCGAAAGCTACGATCATGAAAAGGATAGCTAAAACGAGAGCGGTCAGAGAGCCAGAGCTTGTTTCGCCAGAACTGTAAGAAGCATCAAAGCCATCATCGAGGAGGATTCGTTCATCTCGCATCGATGCGCCACGCGATGGGTCACCGGTCTTAACGACGTACTCGATCGGTCCGTCATTTGCGTATGGATCAAAGGTTTCCATCATTCGCTCCTGTCTGGGCATAGCATTCTAGGTCATTAAAAACAATAACTGGCGGAATGCTGCGTTCAAATCAGGACGGGCGGTCCGTTACGGAGTCCTTTGATCGAGGTCCTTGCGGGCAATTCCAAACCTGCGCATGGGACAGGGTTGGAAGGCAGTGCACACATTGCATGCTTAATCGAAGATTTGAATCACAGGGCAGGGCGGTGATTCAGTTTCTGCGTTGGATTTGAGGGCTTCGGTGTGAGCAATGTTTTTCCATGGCAAAGCACTTCGAATGCCGCGAGCACTGGCGGGCTGTCGACACCGTGCGCAATATCGCACGCGACTATCAACTCACGGTCACGCTCGACCTGTTTGGCTGGACCGTCGTCGAACGTCACTGGGGTCGCATAGGTTGTAACGGGAAGGGCGCGCGCGACAGCTTTCCGAATTCGGCGTCGGCTCGGCGTTTTGTCGATGCAGCTCGTCGTCGACGCGGAAGCGCCAAGCGCCGGATCGGAGTGGCATATCGGTCCGTTGAAGAAACATAGGCGAGCGACCTTTCACATCCCGTAGCCATGGTTTCAGGCAGTTTGGGAAAATAGGCTTTCCAATCTCCGCATGAACTGTCGCGAATGTATTGCGCAATGCGGAGATTAAGAGAACTGGTCTGCTTTTGAGCGGGATGCCGAAACATTGTCAGCGCGGATACCTCGCAGACTAGACGTCCGAGATCTCGCGGCTGAGGCGTGAGTTCGACCGCAGGTTTGGGCCCTGAGTCCGAGCTAAGGTTTGTAGACTTCGCCAAACACCAAGCTTGGCTTGGCAAAAGCGGAAAGCTTCAAACTGGATTTTGGTTTGAAGGTATGCCAAAACACGAAGCATGACTAAGCGTTCGGACGGCAAGCTAAACCGGCTCCAGCGGGAACTCCCCGAGGGACTCCTGGCCGATGCCGCGTGGATGGAGGCTCACGGCTATTCATCGGCGCTGCGCAGCCAGTATGTCCGCGCTGGCTGGCTCGAAAGTCCGGCGCGGCGGGTCTATCGTCGCTCGCGCGCGCCGTTGACATGGCCGCAGGTGGTTATCTCGCTCCAGACCGTGCTGGACCTGCCGCTGACCGTCGGCGGGCGCACCGCACTCGAACAGCTAGGCTATGCCCATTACCTTTCGGCGGAGATGCGCGAGGTTCACCTCTACGGGCCGAAGCGACCGCCGACATGGCTGGACAGCTTGCCGCTCGACGTAGCCTTCCGCTGGCACAACAGTCTGCGTCTGTTTCCCGGCGATGCCGGCGCGCCGCCGGAACCCAGCCCGGTCATGGTCAGCGCCGCTGGCCTAAGCTTGCCCATCCGCTATGCCAGCAAGGAACGCGCCGTGCTCGAGCTGCTCGACGAGTTGCCCAAGCATGAGAGTTTCCATCAAGTCGATGCCCTGATGGAAGGGCTGAGCGATCTCAGCCCGCGTCGCCTGCAAACCCTGCTGGAGACGTGTGCCAGCGTGAAGGTAAAACGGCTATTCCTGTTCTTCGCGGACCGCCACCGGCATGCCTGGCGATCCCGGCTCGATGTGACCCGTGTCGATCTTGGATCGGGGAAGCGCGTCCTGGTCAGAGGTGGCACGCTCGACCCCGGCTACCACATAACCGTACCGTCCGATCTGGCGGGGTAGCGGGCATCATGGCCTTTCTCGACCCTTACCGGCAACAGGTCGCCCTTCTCATCCGCACCATTCCTTTCGTGGCGCAGGAAGAAGCCTTCGCCCTCAAAGGCGGTACCGCGATCAACCTGTTCGTGCGCGACATGCCGCGCCTGTCGGTGGACATCGACCTGACCTATCTGCCGGTCGAGGATCGCACCAGGTCACTTGCCGCGATCGACGCGGCCATGCTGCGAATAGCGAAACGGATCGAACGCGGAATACCGGATGCGAAGGTCCATGCTTCGCGCTCGGCCGACGAGAAAATCGTCACCAAGCTGGTCGTCCGCGCCGGAGGCGTGCAGATCAAGATTGAGGTGACGCCGGTACTGCGCGGCACCGTCTACGATCCTGCCGTGAAGAGCGTTGTGCCAACAGTCGAAGACGCCTTTGGCTTTGCCGAATTGCAGGTCGTATCCTTCGGCGACCTTTATGCGGGCAAGATCGTCGCGGCGCTCGACCGCCAGCACCCTCGCGATCTTTTCGACGTGCGCGATCTCCTGGCGCACGAAGGTATAGGCGACGAGCTGCGGCGCGCATTCCTTGTCTACGTCATCAGTCACCATCGCCCGATTGGCGAAGTTCTTGCCCCGACACGAAAACCGCTTATGGAGGAATTCGAGCGCGGTTTTGTCGGAATGACGCATGAGCCGATCGCGCTGGCCGATCTTGAAGAAGCGCGCGAGGCGATCATCGCTGCGATGGTTGCCGACATGCCCGATGCGCATCGGCGGTTTCTGGTCGGCTTCAAACGCGGAGAGCCGGACTGGCAACTTCTCGGCATACCGGAAGCTTGGCACCTGCCTGCCGTCCTGTGGAAGCAACGCAATCTGGACCGGCTCCCTGCCAAGAAGCGATGTGAACTGGCGGATGCACTCGAGAAGATGCTGTTTCAATAAAGCTAGTATCGAAACTTCGTTGTCCGGAATCAAACCCTGGTCTTATTGCGGATCGTTTCCCAGAAACCGTGCGGTTGCGCTCGAATATGCCTGCAGCTTCCTGCCGTATCGCAGCACCGTCGATGCAGAATCCCAGCGCATTGCATTCAAGATCGCGACACCGTCAGCGCCCAACGCGATCAGATCCTGGGTCAAGCCAACCCTCAACGAGTGGGATGATATCAACTTCAGATAGCCCACGTTGTCATCATTTTGTCGCATCGACGGCGAAAGCGCGGCCTCCGCCGCATGCTTTAGGTCCTTGCGGAAAATGTCAGGCCGCGTGGCCCAAGCTCGGATAGCAGGACCCCTGCGATGCTTAATCGAAGATTTGAATCACAGGGCAGGGCGGTGATTCAGTTTCTGCGTTGGATTTGCGGGTTTCGGTGTGAGTAATGTTTATTCATGGCAAAGCACTTCGAATGCCGCGAGCACTGGCGGGCTGTCGATACTGCGCGCAACATCGCACGCGATTATCAGCTCACGGTCACGCTTGACCTGTTTGGCTGGACCGTCGTCGATCGTCACTGGGGTCGCATAGGTTGTAAAGGAAAGGGCGCGCGCGACAGCTTTCCGAATGCGGCGTCGGCGCGGCGTTTTGTCGATGCAGTTCGTCGTCGACGCGAAAGCGCCAAGCACCGGATCGGAGTGGCATATCGGTCGGTTGAAAAGGCTTAAGCGACCGACTTTTCGCATCCGGTCGCTCTGGTTCCATGCGGTTGGCGGAGAATAGACTCCCCAATCTCCACACGAACTGCCGTGAATATATTGGGCGATGCGGAGATTGACGTCTATATTCACCGCAGGAATTGGCAGCGCCTTTGGCTGCCGTTCGGCATCGCCAAGGGCGTCTGCGGAGCCGGATGGAAGGCTTCGGTTTTGATCTCCGCACGGCACGAGGGCGGTCAGGGAAGGTGGGGAACGTCCTACCAGGATGAATCCGAAAACATGGTTAGACGAAAGCTTCGCTTCGATCACGCTGGCAAACATCCCGACATACCCGATTGACAAGTGTTGTCAGATATGACTACATAGGATCATGTCGCGCCCCAACGCTTCGACCGATTTCGTGGATCAAGGCAGCGCGCAAGGATTTCGGGGCGTTCCCGGCCCGTGCGATCGACAAGGCGCTCGATGCGCTGACGATCGTGGCCGATGGCGGGGCGCCGGACATCGCCAAGCCGCTCGCTGGTCTCGGCTCCGGTGTTTGGGAGCTGGCGATCAAGGAGCGCGGCGATGCCTACCGTGTCGTCTACGCCCTGCAACTGGATGACGATATCTGGGTGGTGCATGCCTTCCAGAAGAAGTCGACGAAGGGAATATCGACGCCGCAGCGCGAGATCGACCTCGTGCGCGAGCGGATCAGACGATTGAAGGAGATGCTGGAATGACCGAACAGAAGGACGACATCGAACTGGTGCGCGGGTCAGGCAATGTCTTTGCCGATTTCGACGTGGCCGATGCGAGCCTGCGTCAGCTCCGCGCGATCCTCGCCGCCGAAGTGGTCAAGACGCTCGACAAGGAAAAACTGACCGTCCGCGATGCCCAGGCCCGCACAGGTATCGCGGCGGCCGATTTCTCGCGCATCCGCCAGGTCAAGCTCGACCGCTTCACCGTCGACCGGCTGATGCGCATCCTCGACCGGCTCGACCGCGATGTTCGCGTCAAGGTATCGGTTGCTGCACGGCCCGAGCACCTCGCGGCATGTCGGCGCGGCATTGCAACATCTCGCTAAGAGTGGCCGGGCGCACGCCCGGCATGGTGATCTGGTCGGGGTCGGGTCCGGCGGTGTGGACCGGTGGATTGCGCCTGGTCATGCTCCACCCCTCAATATTCGCTGGCAAGCATGATCGTCAGCACTCGACGGGCAGTCGCTAGGTTGGCCGGGTTCTCGCTGCCGAACCGCAAATCGCGGTCGTAGGAATCGATCTTCCAGAACACGGTTTCGGCAAGTTGTGCCGGTCGCATGATCGTCCAATTTCCATCGCCGCCCTGATAGATCGTTCCGAAATCACGCGCGCCTTACGGATCGTTGTCCGGCACGAAGGCGTCGAAGGTCTCGATCAACTCACGCACCCGAGACCGATCTGCCTCGGGCAAGGCCCGGAATCCCTCTGTCGCCACGGCAACACCGGCCAGCCCCATCGCCTGCCGCGCCCGGTCATTGAGCCGGACAATTTTCTCGGTGCGTGAAAGTGTGCCAGCGGTCATTACACCGCCCTCCCGCCACTTTCGCAGATGTCGATCAGTTCGCCGAAATCCTTCTGCTCACCCAGTTCCTCGACGAGTTCTGGGAGAAATGGGCAATGCGCTGGTGTCCCAAAGACCAAGAACATCAATGGCTGCTACCGGCGGCTCTACTTGCAGGAGGCTTTTCCGGGTCTCTGCATCGACGAGCTCAATGAAGAGCACGCCACCAGATGGTTTGCCGAGGTCAACCAGCAAATGGAACCCGGCACTGCTAACAGGGCCTTCGGTTTTCTAAGGCTGACGCTCTTGCGTCAGCGAACTTTACATGCACTCTGATATGCTAACAATAAGTATCGGATTTAACATAAGAAGTATTATCATTCTAGCGGATCAGCTCGGCCTGCCTTTCGGAACCCTTCCCAGGAAAGCTTGTGCGCGGATCCGCTACCAAGTAGCGCGCGTGGCCCTAGGACTGATCTCGGTCGGTCGCCGGATGAGCGGGTCACGTCCGTATCACTCCCAACCTCCCAATTCTCATCGCTCGAATACGTGCGATCGGGCTCTGGCGCAGCATAAGAAATAGACGAGATCCTTGAAGAACTGAGCTATCTGACACGAGACGCCGCCCGCGAAACGGAAACAAGACTATGTTTTCCAAGCGGAGCCCGGCATGCTAACTTTTTGCAGTATCATGGCATCCGAAAGACGCTCGACCGCTCCTGCGATTGTTGTGCAGCTTTTGCTGGGCATGGCACTCTTTGGCAGTGCGACGCCGCTCAGCAAGCTAATCGGGCAACAGTTCTCGGTCTTCACGGCATCATGCATGCGAATGCTGATCGCTTGTCTGGTCCTTGCTCCATTTACATGGCTGCTGACGAAACGGTTTGCCGGTGCGAAGCGGTCGGACTGGTGGGTGATTGTCGCGATTTCATTATTCGGGATGGTCGGTTTCACCGCAGCCATGCTTTTTGGTATGCGTCTCACTACAGGCGTGATCGGCTCGACGATCATGAGCGCAACACCGGCAGTGACTGCCGGCGCGGCCGTAGTTTTCTTCGGTGCCGCAATGAACTGGCGGACGTCGGGAGCACTGGCCCTTGCGGTCGCGGGGATAGTAGCAATCAATCTGCTACGAACGGAAGGAGGCGGAGACACGGAAGCTCCGATCCTCGGCGCAGCTCTTGTCGCAATGGCCGTGTGTTTCGAGGCAGCCTACACCCTGCTTTCACGGAAACTGTCCGACGGTATAAGCTCGCTGGAGGCCACGCTGGCAGCCTCATTGATTGCTGCGTTGGTTTTTGTTGTTCTGGCTATCGTTTTCGACCCCCAACCGTTCGATTTTTCCGACGTAGGTCAGACTGGGTGGTTTGCGGTAGCCTTCTGGGGCGCGGCTACAGCGGGGCTTGCTCCTGTTTTATGGTATAATGGTGCCCGCAAAGCGCCGGGAGCACTCACGGCAGGTGCTATGGCGGTCATGCCCCTCAGCGCGCTTGTGCTATCTTATTTGTTGCTCGGCGAACCTTTTCGCTGGTCTCACCTCTTGGGCTTTGGGTTGGTTTTCTCAGGGCTTGTTCTGATGATAGTCGAGCATTCGAAGTCGGAAGATTAGGCTCCGGACCGGGATTCCCAGAGCCGCCATAATGTGATCCCGCAGCGCCCCCCAGCAAGTTGCGCGCAAACTTGACGCGGTTTCCTGCCGTGCTGCCAGCCTATTCTCGACGAGAAAACCGCCGGGCCGTTCGAGCGCCTTGCTCATATTAAATGGCGATCAGCCTACTGCTTCAGTGACTAACCTTTGTTATCAAAGAGGATTTTTGCGACGAGCGGAGAAACTATCATCGCGGTGCGAGCGTTACTCCGCTGTGACCAAGTCACTCTTGGTCAATTTCAGTCGGAAAGGAGTTATCACGATGTCGCATCAAAACGTAAGGAGCAGCGATCTGATTGGCAGCGACCGCGTCGAAGGAACGGCGGTCTATGGGTCCAATGGCGACAAGATCGGTACTGTCGAACGTGTCCTGATCGAAAAACGCGGTGGTCAGGCCCGCGATGTCGAGATTTCGGTGGGCAGCTTCCTTGGTATGGGCGGCGAGTTGCACAGCCTTCCTTGGGAGAAGTTCGACTACAATACCGATCTGGGTGGCTATCAGCTCGACGTGACCGAGGATCAGTTGAAGGGCGCGCCGACCTATAAGGAAAGTGAGCGCGACACCGCTTATGACCGCGATTACCAGACGCGGTCGTACGACTATTGGGCGGTCACACCTTACTGGTGACGGAAGCCACGAACCGAGCGCGCACGAAGTGGCGAGAAGCATATTGAGTGGAGACGAGGAGCAGATACCATGCCGACAAAATCGAAAGCCCAGCAAAAAGCCGCAGGAGCAGCTCTGTCTGCGAAGCGCGGCGATACCAAGGTGAGCGATCTGCAAGGCGCTTCGAAAGACATGTACGACTCGATGAGCGAGGACGAGCTTGAGGATTTCGCCAAGGGCGAGCGCCAAGGGAAACCCGAGCACGCCGACAAGGATGATTGATCGCCGGTATCGCCGTACTGAAGCTTTGTCGATCAGGCGACCGCTCGCCCACCCCGCTCGGTATGTGATACAATAAATTGGTTCCGCGCGTCCTGATCCAAGACTCTGTTCGAGAGACTAGAGAGGCTTTAAACAATGGCGGAGGCTCAGGCGGTCCGCTTTGATGAAGCATTGGATATGCCGGAAAGCATAATTCTGGACGTCATGCGATGCTGGCGCGATGCCAAGGATCATGGCGAAGCGGTTCAGCCCTACATATACCAGACGCTGGCGCGGCATCGGCTTGAAATTCTCGTCCCAGTTTTTGATAGCCTGATGACCCTTTGCGAAGCGGCTATGAAACGATCCTTTGTTGCCGGCGAAGATGGCGATCGAAGCGGCGACGAAACCGCTCTGATCGATATGCTCGTCGATCCCGAAGACGCGCGAATTTATATCGGCTGCACTCAAGAAGATCGCATTTTGTTGAATTGCGCTTTGCGTTCGACACGATTGATGATGGAACAGGCGGTCGCGGGGATATCGACAGGCCGCCCACAGCAATATTAGACCAGAGCTGTCGGCGTATGGTCAGCGCCGCGTCCCTTCCAAAATTTCCGCCGAAAATTTGCATCTCACATGTCACACGATCCGAAACACTTCCCCTGTCCTGGTATCGCGGTAGAGATCAACCCGCTCCCCATCCCAATGATAATCAAGATGGCGACCCTGGATCGCATTTGAGGCGAGGTCGGGATAGAACAGGCCAGCACACTCGCCACTTTCGCGGCGCACGCTGGAATAAGCCACGCCGTTGGACCCGGCTGCCCGTAACTGCCCTCCCAGCGTTTGGCTTGCCGAATAGTCATTCGGATCCGCGGCTTTACTAAATCGTCCCTCATCCGCGCGGAGATCATGCAACCGCGCATTGATGTCCATCACGACCTCGCGGAATTGCGAAGTCCAGCCTGGTGCTTCGTTCGTGCGCGCCATGAAGCGGCTATGATGATGAATGGTTTCGAGCAGCGCGACCTCGAAGCTGTTGCCCGCATAGAGCACGCCATAGCTGCCGTCACTGAATCGCGTCGGGCGGTCGGGGCTGACATGGGTGAACGGTGCCATAAGATACGTCGCCCCCGGTCCGCCGACACGCCGTTCTTGCGGTACGAGGTTGAGATTGCCGATATTTTCCATCAATCGCGGATTGGTCTTTTGCTCCGCCGAGATGAGCAGCGGCCAGTCGGCAGGATCGGCAATATCCTCGAACAGATCGATCGGCGGATGGATGCTGCGGATGATACGGACCGCGTCTTGCCATTCAATGGTGGAAACCGGGACCGTGTCGGGATCGATCACCAGCCGCCACGCTCGGCGTCGAGATAGCGGCGCACCCGCATCAGATCGGTCAGTTCGCCGCCCAGCATGATATCGAGCGCGGAGCGACCCTGAAATGCGCTATTGGGTGCCTTGATCCAGTCATGGGCGCGCCGTGTCTCACGAAAGATATAGCGCAGCGCCTTGTGAATACCGATCAGGTTGGACAATCGCGCCTTGCCGTCGCGGTCGATCCGGCCGGGTTCACCGTCCGCTTTCCAGCGGCGGTAAGACCGCACGGGGACGTCAAGCAGTGTGGATGCCTGTTCGTCGGTCACATCCCATTTTCCGAACAGGTTTACCACCGCACGAAACATCGCAGCGGCCTCGTCATCGGTAATCGGGACGGGCCGAAAATCGCGAATTGCGGTGTCTACAGGCTGAAATGCAGTCATCATGATACTCCTATATGGCATCGTATGGGTCATATAGGGCCATTTGGCAACCTTCGTTTGTAATATCGGGGTTCTTGTCGCTTGCATTTCTCCTCGTTGAAATCGCTAGCGGTATCCTTACCCGAAGCTGGCTTGGCGGTGGTGAACCATGTGAGCGGTTCGCAAGCAGGCGTTGCGCGCGCCTACCAGCGCCCCAACTGGAAACAGGAAATAGGGCAAAGCCCTCGACGACTGGAACAGACATCTCGTTCGCACCGTTGGTGATGCGGTCCTCTACTGCGACGCGCCACAAGTGGAACCGCCGCCATTTTCGCGCGCCTCCTGAATGGGCGGACATGGCACATCTCCATAAGAGCAAAAGACGCAGCAGTCTCCGGCCAGCGGCTTCAGCCTTTTCTGGCAATGCGGGCACTCGTAAAAGAACCAGCATGCGTTGCTCGGCATGGTTTCGGTCGTGGCCGCTTCGCATTGGGGGCAAGTGATCGTGGAGACAGTCTGCATCAGGCTCCTCCGAGTGCACGCATCAGCGGTTGTTCAATAAAACCCCATAGCGCGGACAGAACGACCATCGCGGTGGCAATCAGCAATATCAGCCGGGTAGCGCTGCTGTGGGCAGGCTGCGCACAGCCATCAGCACTGCAAAAACGCACTTTGCGCAAGTGAAGAAACCACCCAAGGGCCACGACTAGGAAGGCTGCGATTGTGAGCGGCAAGTGGTAGGGAACAAACCATGCGAGCCCTCCAGCGCCAAGGCCGACCGCGACAAGGGCCAAGGGCAGAACGCAGCAAGCAGCCGCGGAGAGAAGCGCAGCTGCACTTGCCAGTACTCCGACGCCAGCCACCCCGCGATCGCTCACGTTTTTCGGCTCGTCGTATTGGATAGTCTGCTCGGTCATCTTTGCTTCCGCTCGATTCGATCCCTATGTACTTCCTGTAGTAGATATAGGTGCAAGGAGATTCGACATGGGCGGCCTGTCGATAGGTGAGCTGGCGCGCAAGACCGGCGTCAATATCGAGACGATCCGGTATTTCGAGAAGATCGGAATGCTCGGTGCGCCGGAGCGCACAGCAGGCGGTCACAGGGTGTTCGACGATGGTCACCTTCGCACACTCAAATTCATCAAGCGGGCGCGCGAACTAGGCTTTGCGCCAAAGGAGGTTCGGACACTTCTGGACCTGGGCGGTCCTGCCAAAGCATGCTGCGACGAAGTGCGCAAGATTGCAGTTCATCACCTCGAAGAAGTGCGGGGCAAAATCGACGATCTCGTCCGATTGGAACGGCACCTAGCCGCCACCGTCGAGCAGTGTTCGGGCGGGCATGTGCCCGACTGCGCAGTCATAGACATGCTGGAAACCGCCCGGCCCTAGACCCACCCCTAGACCATGTATCCGATGTCAGACGCGCCGGTTGGATAGGCGAACATCGTAGTCTTCAGATCGTCCGCAGTGAGCCCATGGCGGATCGCCAGTCCGAAAATATTGATGGTCTGATCTGCGCCGGGTCCGACAAGGTGGGCGCCCAGTATCTTCCCCGTCTGCTCATCAACCAGTGTCTTGTAGCCGTAGACCGGTTCAGCGATCCGCCTGGCGGTGAACCATTGAGAGGTCCGCTCGCACTTTGTTCGAAATTTCAGCCCCGCCTCTTTCGCGTCGGCCTCGGTGAGGCCAACCCGGGCGATAGGCGGAAGCGTGAAGGCCACGCTCGGTACACCTTTGTAGTCGGGCTTGCGGTGATTGCCTTCGACGAGATTGGTCGCGACAACTTTTGCATCATGGCTGGAAACGGGCGTGAGTGGCGGCCCGTTCGAGGCAGCATCTCCGGCAGCGTAGACGGCCGGATTGCTCACGCTCTGCAGAAATTCGTTCAGCTTCAGCTTTCCGTTTTCGACTGCGACACCGCCCTTTTCGAGATCGAGCCGCTCAATCGCCGGGGCCCGTCCTGCCGCATGAACGACAAGATCGGCCGCAACCTCGATCGGCCCCTCCTTGCCACTCGCATGGACCGTATACTCTCCGTCCCGTTCTCGAATGGCATCGACGGTCGTATCGGTAATCACGCGGACACCGATCCGATTGATCGCATCCATGAGCCAGCTCACCAGTTCTGGTTCGAACTGCGTCAACATGCGCGGTCCCCGCTGGAGGATCGTTACCTCGGCTCCCGCGCGGGCGGCGATATGCGCAAACTCGGCGGCGATATATCCGCCGCCGACCATCACGATCCGCTTCGGCAGCGAGGGCAATTCGAGAAAGCCCTCATTGTCGATCAGGTGCTTTTCGCCCGGGATGACTAGAGGTATAGGTCTGGCTCCTGACGCAATCAGGATTTTGCGGTATTCGATTTCCTGGTCGCCTACGGAGAGCCGATCAGGCCCCGTGAATTTTGCCGTTCCATGCAAGGTCACGATGCCGGCCTCTTCATACCGACGCTCATGCTTTTCAGGCACGGGGTCGGTGAAGCTGCGCTTGAAGCGGATAAGGTCGGACCAATCGATGCGTAAAGTCCCCTCTACCCCGTGACCTGTCATTCGTTGTTTTGCTTCGATCGCTTCTGCGCCGGCCACCAGCATCTTTTTGGGATCGCAGCCGCGTAGCGCGCAGGTGCCGCCAAACGGTTTCTCGTCGACGACCGCGACTTTCCAGCCAGCTTTCGCAACGCGCATAGCGCAAACCATGGCTGCAGTCCCCGTGCCGATCACTACCAAATCGTATTCCATGTTCACTCTCCTGCCCGCTCAACGAAGCTGGAGCGGCTACAGGTTCCAATGCCACCATCGAAAGATCGGTGAAAGGCAAAAGTCATTCCTTGAGAATATCTTAGCCTGCTCTAAATTAGTAATAGCTAATGGAGAAGATTATGGGCCAGGACGGGCCTTCAGAAACGGATTTCATGCGCCAGGCTGGCGAGGCCAGCCGCCTGCTGAAAGCGATGGCCAACGAATCGCGCCTGCTGGTCCTCTGCTTCCTGGCCGAGGAAGGCGAGTTGTCCGTCGGGGATCTGGCGCAGCGCGTCGGGCTGAGCCAGTCCGCCCTGTCGCAGCACCTCGCAAAATTGCGCGAAGGCGATCTCGTCGCGACCCGCAAGGAGGCCCAGTCGGTGTTCTACCGTGTGTGCGACCCCAATGCGCAGCGTGTTCTGGAATTGCTGCATGACATGTTTTGCCCTGAGCTCGGCCAATCCCCCAGCCGAGCGACGACATCGGAGAGACAGTATGAGTGACGACACGAATATCGAAAAGGCCATCGAACAGGTGAACGGCGTTCTTGCCGGCAATCCGCGAGCGCCTCACGTCAAAGCGTTCTTCCATGAGCCGACCTTTACCGCGACCTATGTCGTCAGCGACGATCAGACCAAGCGCGCGGCCATTATCGACAGCGTCTGGGATTTCGATCAGCCTTCGGGCCGCACCAGCTTGGAAGCGGCGGACGAGATTATCGATTATGTGCGCGAGGCAGGCCTGACCGTCGACTGGATTCTGGAAACCCACGCACATGCCGATCACCTGTCGGCCGCGCCCTATCTGCAGGAGAAGCTGGGCGGCGAAATGGCCATCGGCCGCGACATCGTGACCGTTCAGGGCGTGTTCGGCAAGGTGTTCAACGAAGGCACCGAATTCGAGCGCGACGGCTCGCAGTTCGACCGCCTGCTGGAGGATGGCGACGAGTTGATGATCGGCGATATACCGCTGATCGCGCTCCACGTTCCCGGCCATACCCCGGCCGACATCGCCTATATCGTGGGCGATGCGGCCTTTATCGGCGATACGATGTTCATGCCCGATTATGGCTCTGCGCGGGCCGATTTTCCGGGCGGCAATGCGCGCAATCTCTATCGCTCGGTCCGGCGACTGATGCGCCTGCCGGACAAGACGCGGGTATTCCTGTGCCATGATTACAAGGCACCCAACCGCACCGAATTCGTCTGGGAAACCACCATGCTCGCACAGCGCACAGCCAATGTGCATCTTCACGAAGATGTTGATGAGGATGAGTTCGTCGATATGCGCACGCAGCGCGATGCGACGCTGGAGATGCCGCGCCTGATCCTGCCCGCCATCCAGGTGAACATGCGCGGTGGACATTTGCCTCCGCCGGAAGATGACGGCACGTCCTACCTCAAGATGCCGGTGAACAAGCTGTGATGCTGCCCGGATTTCCCGACGCCGCTCCACTGGCAGGATTGCTCGGAGGCGTGCTCATCGGCCTCGCGGCCGCGCTGATGCTGCTGGGCGCAGGGCGAATTGCCGGCGTGTCCGGCATCGCCGCCCGCGCCTTCGGCATCAGCGGTGACGGTACGCCCAGATCCGGCGCGTGGGCGTTTGTCCTGGGTCTGCCGATTGGCGCAATGCTGATTGCCTGGGGCCCTGGCGGGATCCAGGCCAGCTTTGCCGGTTACGTACCGCTGATTGTGGCGGGCCTGCTGGTCGGCATCGGCACGCGCATCGGCAGTGGCTGCACCAGCGGCCACGGCGTTTGCGGAGTCAGCCGGTTGTCACAGCGCTCGCTCGTCGCCATGGTGACCTTCATGGCGGCCGGGATCGCGACCGTCGCCATCATGAATGCCTTTGGGCTGGAGGTGCTGTCATGACGCGTTCGTGGCCGGTGACGCTCCTATCGGGGACGTTGTTCGGCGCCGGGCTGGCGCTGGGCGGCATGGTCGACCCGGCGCGTGTACGCGGTTTTCTCGACATTTTTGGGGACTGGGATCCCACTCTTGCTTTCGTGATGGGCGGCGCGGTGATCGTGATGGCGATTGCCTGGCGGATCCAGGCACGCATGGCGCAGCCTTTGATTGGCGCGACGTTCGCTCTTCCCGACCGGACCGACCTGACCCCCCGTCTGATCGGCGGCGCGGCGCTGTTCGGCACCGGTTGGGGAATTGCCAGCCTGTGTCCCGGACCTGGATTCGCTGCACTGGCGATCGAACCGGCAAAGGCGGCGGCTTTCGTGGTGGCGATGCTGGGCGGAATGCTGATCGTACGCTTGTTCGAGCCGCAGCGCTAAAGCGTCGTCGGAGCAATCGAAGCCATGGCCGAACCCACCTTGCTGGCACGCTACCTCCCCATTCTGCAATGGGGGCGCACCTATAATGGTTCTGTCCTGACGAACGATCTGGTGGCGGCGGTGATCGTCACGATTATGCTTATCCCGCAAAGCCTGGCTTACGCCTTGCTCGCCGGGCTGCCACCGGTCGTCGGGCTATATGCCTCGATCCTGCCGCTGGTGGCCTATGCGCTGTTTGGGACGAGCCGGACGCTGGCGGTGGGTCCGGTCGCGGTCCTGTCACTGATGACCGCATCGGCCGCGGGCGCTGTCGCTGCGCAGGACACGGCCGAATATCTCGAAGCCGCGATCACGCTGGCCGCTCTGTCGGGCATCATGCTGGCTGTGCTGGGCTTTCTTCGGCTGGGCTTTCTCGCCAACCTGCTCTCGCATCCGGTGATCAGCGGCTTCATCACGGCCAGCGGCATTCTGATCGCCACGAGCCAGATCAAGCATATTCTCGGGATTTCGGGCGGCGGCGACAATTGGCCGGAGATGCTGGGATCGCTTGCGTCCAATATAGGCCTGACCAATCCGTGGACGCTGGCCATCGGTATCCCGGCGACGCTGTTCCTGTTCTGGGTCAGGGGCGGACTGAAACCAGCCCTCTTGAGGATCGGCCTGAAACCGCGCGCCGCCGATATCGCTGCTAAGGCGGGGCCCGTGATCGCGGTGGCGCTGACCATTCTCGCGGCCGTTATGCTCGATCTTGCGGAAAAGGGCGTCGATCTGGTCGGGGCCATTCCGCAGGGCCTGCCGCCTTTCGCCACCCCGTCGACCGACATGGACCTGATCGCGCAGCTATGGGTGCCCGCGCTGCTGATCTCGGTGATCGGTTTCGTGGAGAGCGTCTCGGTCGCGCAGACCTTGGCCGCCAAGAGACGCCAGCGTATTGCGCCCGACCAGGAGCTGATCGGCTTGGGCGCATCGAATATCGCAAGCGCCTTTTCGGGCGGCTATCCGGTGACGGGCGGGTTCGCCCGCTCGGTGGTAAACTTCGATGCCGGCGCGGAAACGCCGGCTGCGGGCGCCTATACGGCCATCGGGATCGCCCTGGCATCGCTGTTCCTTACGCCGCTGCTGTTCAGCCTGCCTATCGCCACGCTGGCGGCCACGATTATCGTCGCGGTGCTCAGCCTGGTCGATCTGAAGACGCCCGGTCAGCTGTGGCGCTATTCCAAGGCGGATTTCGCAGCGCATCTGGCGACCATCGTCACCACTCTCTTGGCTGGCGTGGAACTGGGCGTGATTACCGGTGTCGTGGTTGGTCTGCTGCTGTATCTGTGGCGCGCATCGCGGCCGCACGCGGCTATCGTCGGGCGTGTTCCGGAAACCGAACATTTCCGTAATGTGGAGCGGCATGATGTCTTTACCGTTCCGCACGTCCTGTCGATCCGTATCGATGAAAGCCTGACCTATCTCAATGCGCGCTGGCTGGAGGAATATGTGCTCGAGCGCGTCGCGGACCAGCCAGAGGTGCGCCACGTCATCCTGATGTGCAGTGCGGTCAACGAAGTGGACGCCTCGGGCCTGGAAAGCCTCGAGGCGATCAATCACCGGCTCTCCGATAGCGGGATCGACCTCCACCTATCGGAAGTTAAAGGCCCGGTGATGGATCGGCTCAAGCGAACCGAATTTCTCGAGAAAATCGGCGGGCGTGTGTTCCTGTCGCAGAACCGCGCGTTTCGCGAATTGTCGCGGGATAATGCCGATCCGTCTCTGCCCGACGATATCGCTCGAGGTTTGATATGAACGAATATCCAAAAAGGAAATCGAGATTGGCATATCTCTCGGCGTCCATCGCTATAGGCATTCTCGACGCACTTGTTTTTCCTCATCGTCCGCACAGGCGGCACTTTTCCTGTGAACTCGCAATCCTTTACGGTTGCCAACCGTTTTGCTCGGAGGCCTGCTTTCGGCCTGACCGCATCCCCTCGTAAACCGACCAGAAGGAAACTCATCATGCTTCTCGAAAAAATCAAGACACCCGGCCTATCCCATCTGTCCTATCTCGTCGGGTCCGGCGGGCAGGCGGCAGTGATCGATCCGCGCCGCGATTGCGACATCTATATCGAGAAGGCCCGCGCCGAAGGCTTGGCGATCACGCATATTTTCGAGACGCATCGTAATGAGGACCTCGTTTCCGGCGCAGCGGTCCTGGCCGACATGACCGGGGCAAAGGTGCTGCACGGCCCGAACGCCGATGGCGAAGTCGTCTATGCGCAAACGACGTGCGAGGGCGACAGCTATCGCGTCGGCCAGCTCGAATTCCGCGTATTGGAGACGCCGGGCCATACATTCGATCATCTCGCCTACGCATTGTTCGACACCGAATATCCGGAGAAAGCCGTTGCCGTGTTTACCGGCGACGTCTTGTTCGTCGGCGACGTCGGACGCACCGACTTCTATCCCGACCGCAAACGCGAGGTCGCAGGCCTGCTCTATGATTCCCTGCGCAAGATCTGCGACCTGGGCGATCAGGCCATCATTTATCCGGCCCACGGCGCCGGTTCTGTTTGCGGGTCGGGCATGGCCGACCGCGAGTTCTCAAGCGTGGGCCACGAGCGGCACAACAATCCGCGGCTGCAGATCGAGGACCGCGAAGCCTTTATCGACTTCAAGGTGGGAGAGAACCATTATCAGCCTCCCTATTTCAGGTTGATGGAGCGGCTGAACCTGGAGGGCGGGAGTCCCGCTCCGCGGGTCATTGAGCCGAAACCGATGTCGCTACAGGAGCTAGGCGAATGCGGCGCGGACCACCTCGTCGATATCCGCGAGCCGCTCGCCTATGCGTCGGGCCATCTGCCCGGCAGTATCAATCTCCCGGTTGGGATGATCCCCGCCTTTGCGGGGTGGTTTATCGGCGAAGGGGAGAGTGTCGCCCTGATCGCCTCGTCGCAGGGCCAGCTGAATACTGCCATGGAACACCTGGTCCGCATTGCACTGGACAACGTTCTGGGTGGTTACGTAGGCGTGGTGCCCGCGGCGGCGGCGGGCAAGAAGATGCGATCGATTCCGATGGTGGATACCGAAACAGTCGAACGGCGGCTGACCGGCGAACACAACGAATGGACACTGCTCGATGTGCGTGATGCCGATGAACGGGCGGCAGCCGCGATCGACGGCTCGGAGCATATTTATGTCGGCGAACTGTCTAAGCGCTGGCAGGATCTGGACCCGGCCCGCAGCTACACCCTCATGTGCGCGAGCGGAATGCGGGCGACAGTGGCGGCAGGCTGGCTCGACGCCCACGGCTTTGACAATGTGGATGTGTACCTGGGTTCGATGGGCGCGTGGAAAGCAGCGCAGAATTGAATTGCTAAAACCTATCCCGATAGCCGACTGACCAATTGCGGAACGCGCTCCTTGCATCTGCGAAGGTAACGCCGCAAGGCGCGCATCCGTATGTCACGCGAGCATCGTAGACTCGCCCCGATCTCAGCGAGGCTTTTTGCAGCGTCGAGCAATACGTCGGGTTCATGGATCTGGACCCGGTGCAGCCGGTCACTGATCCGATCGATCAGGACCGTCAGACACCGGTATGTCGGCAAAGACGGTCAAGCAAACTGCGACGAAAACGTCCTGCTCGATATGGTGGTTTCTCTCGATGATGCGGAAAATCACGTGAAAGACACGCATGAAGCTGTCGCCTTGATGATATGCGCCTTGCGTTCGACCAGATTGGATGATGCAACTCCTTCGCGCGAAAGTAGAACTGCACCATGAGCAGTAGCATCTGGACATGATCTTCCGTGGCTGGCCCGTACGGTTGCTGTCAGGTCAGCAAAGGAACTTAAGAAACCCGTCCCGAAAGGTTGCCCCACCTGCCCCGCAACATCCCTTCCTCCTCGCCCATATATCCGCGCGTCAAGGGCAAAGCCCGCCGATCCCGGCAATACTGAATCTGGTAATTGCACATTCCGCCATTTTCGAAAGCCGCCGTGGCGCCGGCTAGGTAGAAGATCCACATGCGATAGAACCGCGCATCGAACATTACCTCGATCCTCTCGCGGTTGGCTTCGCAATTGGCATACCATGCGCGCAGCGTTCTGGCGTAATGCAGCCGCAGCACTTCGACGTCACTGGCAATGAGACGATATTTCTCGCTCGCCGCGACGGTTTCCGAAAGCGCCGGAATATAGCCGCCGGGGAAGATGTATTTGCGCGTGAAAGCGTCGGTTGTCCCCGGTGTGCCGATCCGACCGATCGTATGGAGCAGCATCACTCCGTCATCCGCGAGCATATTGGCGCAGCTGCGGAAGAATGTCTCGAATTGCGGGCGTCCGACATGCTCGAACATGCCTACAGAGACAATCCGATCGAAACGCTGCCCGCTGGCGGCAAGATCGCGGTAGTCGATCAGTTCGAACTTCACGCGGTCGGAGACGCCCGCTTCGTCGGCGCGTGTACGCGCAAGGCCGAGCTGCTCCTCGCTGAGCGTGATGCCCGTGACGCTCAGATCCATTGTTCGGGCGAGATAGATCGCCATTCCGCCCCAGCCACAGCCGATATCGAGAACCTCTTGACCCGGTGCGAGCGCGAGCTTCGCGGCGATATGGGCGAGCTTGGCCTCCTGAGCTTCGGCCAGTGTCTCGACGCCTTCGTCCCAATAGGCGCAGCTATACTGCATGTGCTGGTGATCGAGCATCAGTTGGTAGAACGCGTTTCCGATATCGTAATGATGCGCGACATTGCGCTGCGAGCCAATCCGCGAATTCACCGACTCCAAAGCGAAAGCGGCACGGTTACGCCATCGTCGCAGGCGGCTCGGCGGGCCGATCGAACCTCCACGGTCCCAAGGCGTGTTGGCTCGCAAAAGTTCGACCAGTTCCATGATCCCGCCACGCTCGACAAGCAGGCGCCCGTCCATGAACGCCTCCGCCGCGCCCAGTCGCGGGTCGAGGAGTATGTCCCGAGAGACCTTTCGGTCGACAAATCGGATGGCAACATCGGGGAAATGTTCGGAAGGCGTGCCAAAATTCTCGCACGAACCGTCGGCGAAATGCACCACCAGCGTTCCGCGCTCGACGATGCCGGAAAGATAGCGGGTGATCAGACGCTTGCTCATACAGTCACTCCACGCTGCGCGGCACTCTGCCACCAAATCTCTGATTTTCTATACTATCTACAGGGCAACTCGGAACAAGTCTCCGGCCACACGGATTGGAACCGGTGATGATCGTTCCCCGTTCCCAACCGCAATCGCGCGATGTTTCTGGTCACTATGACGAGCTCGATCGTGTTTATCGCGAGGTCTGGGGCGAACATGTCCATCATGGCTATTGGCGATCGGGCGACGAGCGGGCCAGCGAGGCAGTGGACGCACTAGTCGATTTGGTCGGCGAACGCATGGAACCCGAAGCCGGGCAGCATTTCTGCGATATTGGATGCGGCTATGGTGCAACGGCCGAGCGTCTTGCCACGTCCTATGACGTGGAGGTTACCGGCCTTACGATTTCGCAGGAGCAACATGCGCGCGCAGAGCAGCGGACTGGCAGTGTTCGATTTCTGCTCCGCGACTGGCTGCACAACGATCTGGCGGAACAGTCTTTCGACGGTGCCTATGCGATCGAGAGCACCGAGCATATGTCCGACAAGGAGAGATGCTTCGCCGAAGCTCATCGCGTCACCAAGCCCGGCGGCAAGTTGGTGATCTGCGCCTGGCTTGCATCGGAAAGCGCGCGCTCATGGGAGATCCGCCATTTGCTCGAGCCGATTTGCCGCGAAGGGCAACTTCCAGGAATGGGAACGCGCGAGGAGTATGTCGACTTCGCCGCACGCGCTGGGTTCGAGCTTCTCTCTTTCGAGGATATAAGCCGTCAGGTAAGGCGGACCTGGGACATTTGTCTGCTTAGGCTCATGAAACGGCTCGCCACCGACAGTTCCTATCGTAAACTTGTCACCAGCAGCGAGACGCGCAACCGCAGCTTTGCGCTAAGTTTACCCAGGTTGATGCTTGCCTATCGAACCGGTGCCATGCGCTATGGCCTCTTCACGTTTGCGCGACCGGCTACCGAACAGGGAGTGCGCGGCGAATCCGAACTACAAAAGGAGGCTCCATGCGCCTGACGGCTCTTTTAACCTGCCTTGCCTCCCTTGCTCTTGCCGGATGCGGCCATGTGGCGGATATACCGGTGGAAGCCGCAAGCGGGCCGGCGCCGCAGATCGTCGAACCGGCCGAGACTCTTTTGCCAACGTTCGATGTCGCCCCCGCCACCGGCTGGCCCGACGGCGCCGCGCCCGTGCCGGCACGGGGCTTGGCGGTCACGCCATTCGCCACCGGGCTAGATCATCCTCGCTGGCTCCATGTTCTGCCCAACGGCGATGTCCTCGTCGCAGAATCCGCAGCGCCGCCGCAGCCTGAACTCGGAAAGGGCATCAAGGGTTTTTTCATGAAGCTTTTCATGAAGAAGGCTGGTTCGGCGGTCCCGAGCGCTAACCGTATCACGCTTTTGCGCGATACGGACGATGACGGTGTCGCCGATATGCGGACGCCCTTCATCACCGGTCTCAATTCGCCCTTCGGTATGGCGCTGGTCGGGTCAGATCTCTATGTCGCCAATACCGATGCGGTCCTTCGTTTCCGCTATGAAACCGGCGCCACGACTATCGCCGGTGCGGGCGAGACAATCGCCACCCTTCCCGCCGGGCCATATAACCAGCACTGGACGCGCGGCCTCGCCGTCAGTCCCGACAACACGAAACTGTATGTGGCTATCGGTTCGGCGAGTAATATCGGCGAATGTGGACTGGAGCAGGAAGTCGGTCGCGCCGCGATCCGCGAGATCGATCTGCGCACCGGTGCCGAACGCCTCTTCGCCAGCGGTTTGCGCAATCCGGTGGGAATGGCCTTCGAACCGGAGAGCGACCGGCTCTGGACGGCGGTCAACGAACGTGACGAGCTTGGACCGGACGTTCCGCCCGACTACATGACAGCGGTCGAGGATGGCGGATTCTATGGCTGGCCTTATTCGTACTGGGGTGATCAGGTCGACGAGAGGGTCGAACCCCAACGTCCCGATCTCGTCGCGCGGGCCTTGATACCCGACTATGCGCTGGGACCGCACACCGCCTCGCTGGGGCTGGCGTTTACCGATCCTTCCAAGCCGGCACCGCTTGGCCTGCAAGGTGCTTTCATAGGTCAGCACGGCTCGTGGAACCGCAAACCCCCGAGCGGATACAAGGTCGTGTTTGTCCCTTTCGCTGAAGGGCGACCCAGCGGTCCGGTCTACGATATCCTCACCGGCTTTCTGAGCGCCGATGGCGAGGCTTACGGTCGGCCCGTCGGGGTTGCCCTAGATGGGCGAGGCGGGCTGCTGGTCGCCGACGATGTGGGCAACACGGTCTGGCGGGTTTCCGACGAGGAGATGCCAGGTCGTGCGGTCCAGTAGGTCAGATCCGACAGGGGACGGGACCTGAGCAGGCGGGGAGAAGCGAGTGGCACTGTCGCCCAAGTCGGATCATCTCCCCGGCGCATTCACTATGCCGGCAGGAAAATAGCGCGGGTCAGGTCGATCGCGGATCTCCGCGCCCGGGCCCACAAGCTCATGCCCCGGTTCGTCCTTGAATATCTCGAGGGCGGCGCGGGGCAAGAAGCCACACTGGACAGGGAACGCAAAGCCTTTGCAGAATGGCGAGCGATGCCCTTCACGCTGTCCGACGAAGCGTGCCGCGATGTTTCCGCAAAAATGCTGGGCCGCGACGCATCGCTCCCTCTTGCGATTGCGCCAACCGGCCTCAACGGCATTTTCATGCGCAATGCCGATGTCGCGCTGGCGCAAGGCGCTGCCGAAGCCGGCGTACCGTTCATCCAGAGCACGATGTCGAACGACAGGATGGAAGATGTCGCGGCGGTGCCGGGGCTGCGGCACTGGTGGCAGCTCTATGTCTTCGGTGGCGAGGAAATCTGGCAGGAGCTCGTCGACCGCGCCGACCGGGCAGGCTGCGAAGCCCTGGTGGTCACCAGCAACGCCCAGATCTTCGGTCAACGCGAATGGGACGAGCGGAACCGAACCGCTAGCGGTTTCCCCAACCTTCCCGGACTGATCGACGCTGCACGTCATCCTCGCTGGCTGGTGACGACGCTTTCGCGCGGTCTGCCGGAGTTTTCCAACGTCATCGACTTCGTCCCGAAGGACGAGCGCTCGTTCTTCGACAGCGCGAACTGGATCCGAGAGCAAATGCCGAAATCGCTTGGCTGGGACGACCTCGCCAGGATCCGCGAACGATGGTGCAAGCCTCTTTTCCTCAAAGGTGTTCTCAATCTCGAGGATGTGTCACGCGCGATTGAGCATGGTGTCGATGGCGTTATTCTTGGCGGTCATGGGGGTAGGCAGGCAGACTGGGCGGTTTCGGCGCTCGATATCCTGCCGCGCGCCCGAGAACTCTCCGGAGATCGTATCGCGCTTTACATCTCGGGTGGCATTCGCCGAGGCAGCGATATTCTCAAAGCACGCGCCTTGGGCGCGGACGCGGTTCTGACCGGTCGGGCCACACTTTATGGCCTTTACGCTTTCGGGGCTGCGGGAGTCAGCCGCGCGATCGAACTTCTCCGATCCGAGATGATGAACGAGCTTGGCCAGTATGGCGTGCCGAACCTCGATGCGTTGTCACCCGACCTGTTTGTCCGGGAAGACCGTCTGCCGCTCTAATCCGGAACTATTCTGCGGGAAAGGCCATCGTCGACAGGAGGGAGATCTCAGCAGCGCGACTGTCGAGCCGGGTATGCTGGACGATGATCGGAACATCGCTTTCGATGATGCTGGCATAGCTGGTGTCTCGTGGTACCGCCTCCGGTTCGGCCAGATCGTTGAACCGCATATGCAGTGTTCGCCGGGGCCCGACATCGATTTCATAAGGGCCGACCGGATCGCGATCAGTGAAGAACAGAGTGATCCGCACCTTGGCAGGCTGATCACCGGCATTGAGAATACATGCGGTCTCATGGCTTTCCAGTGCCCGATCGGCGTTCACCATGCTGCTTCCGGGAATATAGCCCTCGGCGATAACCCAACGTTTGCAACCGATCGCATCCATGGTGCACCTGCTCCTGTTTTCTTTTCAAGACCTCGGTCTTTCGGAACTCTCGCCGGGCACCTTTCGTTTCCCAAATACGACGGATGGGCCTGACTCAGGAGACATCATGGCACAGACAGTATCGCAATTTGTTTGGAAGCGCCTTCACGAATGGGGCGTGCGCCGGATCTTCGGCTATCCCGGAGACGGCATCAATGGTCTTGTCGGCGCCCTCGACGAGATGAAGGACAAATTCGAATTCGTTCAGGTGCGCCACGAGGAAATGGCCGCCTTCATGGCCTCGGCGCATGCGAAGTTCACCGGCGAGTTGGGCGTGTGCTTGGCGACCTCGGGCCCCGGCGCCTCGCATCTGCTGACCGGGCTCTACGATGCGCGGATGGACCACATGCCGGTGCTGGCCATCGTCGGCCAGCAGGCGCGCACCGCCGTGGGCGCGCATTACCAGCAGGAACTCGACATGACCTCGATGTTCAAGGACGTGGCGGGAGCATTCACCGGCTATGCCATGGTCCCGGCGCAGGTGCGCCATTTGGTGGACCGCGCAGTGCGGATCGCCAAGGGCAACAACCGCGTCACCGCGCTCGTATTTCCCAACGATCTGCAGGAAGAGGACATGGCGGAACCGCCCCGCAAGCACGGGGCGGTGTTCTCGGGTGTGGGATATAGCAGGCCGAAGATCGTCCCGGCGCAGGACGACCTCCAGCGTGCGGCGGAAGTTCTCAACTCAGGCAAGAAGGTGGCCATGCTCGTGGGCGCTGGCAGTAAGGGTGCGACGGATGAAGTCATCGCCATCGCCGACAAGCTGGGTGCAGGCGCGGCCAAGGCGCTGCTCGGCAAGGACGTGTTGCCCGACGATCTTCCGTGGGTGACCGGATCGATCGGCCTGCTTGGCACCAAGCCGAGCTACGATCTGATGATGGAGTGCGACACGCTGCTGACGCTCGGGTCCGGTTTCCCCTATTCGGAATTCCTGCCCAAGGAAGACCAGGCGCGCGGGGTGCAGGTAGATATCGAGCCCGGAATGCTCTCGATCCGCTTCCCGCACGATGTGAACCTGCAGGGCGATGTCGCGCTCACTATCGAGGCGCTACTGCCCCTGCTCGAGCAGAAAACCGACACTGGCTGGCGCGACGATATCGCTGGCTGGAAAAAGGACTGGGAAGAGACGCTGCACGACCGCGCGATGGTGGAAGCCAACCCGGTCAACCCGCAACGCGTGTTTACCGAGCTATCCCCGCGTGTGCCGGATCGCGCGATCCTGACAAGCGATTCCGGCTCCTGCGCCAACTGGTATGCCCGCGATGTCCAGATGCGACGCGGCATGATGGGCTCGCTTTCGGGCGGTCTCGCCTCTATGGGCGCGGGCGTGCCCTATGCGATCGCCTCCAAGTTCGCCTATCCCGACCGGCCGGTGATCGCGATGGTGGGCGACGGCGCGATGCAGATGAACAATATGGCCGAGCTCATTACGGTGGCCAAGTACCATCACAAATGGGCCAACAAGACCTTCGTCGTGTGCGTGCTCAACAACGAGGATTTGAACCAGGTCACTTGGGAGCAACGGGTGATGGAAGGCAATCCGAAGGCCGAAATGACGCAGCGCCTGCCCGATATGCCCTATCACAAGTTCGCCGAGATGATCGGCCTCAAGGGAATTTTCGTGGACGACCCAGGGCAGCTCGGTTCTGCATGGGAAGAGGCGCTTTCGGCAGGGAAGCCGTGCGTTCTCGAGGTGAAGACCGATCCGGAGGTCCCGCCGCTGCCGCCGCACATCAAGTTCGAGCAGGCCAAGGCGTTCATGACGAGCGCGTTGAAGGGCGATCCGAACGAAGCGGGCATGCTAAAAGGTGCAGCGAAGCAGGTGATGAGCAAGGTTTTCACGGAAGACTGATGCCCGCCGACGATAGACCTCACGCTGCGGGACTGATTGCCGGAGGCGCGGCCATTGTTGCCGGTTCGGTGCTGTCGGATTCCTCTGTGGAGCATTATCGCGGCTCCTTTGCCAACAAGGCGATGGTCCTGCCGCTCGGGGCTTCGGCGTTATCCCTCATCACTGACGGCGCGCTCGTTGTACGAGGCGGAGCGAACAGCGCGGTCAGACCGTGGTCCATCGGCGTTCATGCCGCCAGCGTGGGGATAGGTGCGGCCGGTCTGGGCTTCCATATCTACAACATTGCCAAGCAGCCGGGTGGTTTCAGCCTCGGGAATGTCTTCTACCAGGCACCGATCGGTGCACCTGCCGCGCTGGTTGTTGCGGGTGCGCTCGGCGCAGCCTCCCAGGCACTGGGTTCCGGCGCCGCGGCGCTGGGTCCAGTGCCGTTGTTATCGGGGCGTGCGCTTGCCGGCTTCACCGCTTTGGGCCTTGCCGGGACAGCCGGAGAGGCCGCACTGCTCCACTTCCGAGGCGCGTATCACAATCCCGCAATGTGGTTACCAGTGGCAATCCCGCCGGTCGCTGCCCTCGCGCTGGCGCGCGCTGCCCTGACCGGGCGCGTGACCTGGATCACCACTGCCTCGCTCGCCGCCACCGCGGCGCTGGGCCTGCTGGGATCGGCGTTTCACGCCTATGGCGTGTCGAAGAACATGGGAGGCTGGAAGAACTGGCGACAGAACGTGCTCGCCGGGCCGCCCATCCCCGCGCCACCGTCCTTCACGGGGCTTGCCATCGCCGGCCTTGGAGCACTGTTGCTGATCCGTAGATTCGCCCGTGACTGACCCTTTTCCGACCTATGACGTGCTTGCCAAGCGAGACACACCGAGCTGGAACGAGCAAACCCGCGAAGTCGTCGACAGGCGGCTTGCCCTTGCCGTCGCCGAAGGCGTGCTCAGCGATACCCAACTGGCAACACTGCGTGCGATCACAACCCGTGTTTGCCCCGACTCACCGGAACGACCCGCAACCACCACCCTGGCGATGGTGGTGCGAAAGATCGGCAAAGACGAAGGCGACGGGCACCGGCTGGACTGCCTGCCCCGCACCGCCGAATGCTGGCGCCGGGGGCTCGATGCGATCGAAGCGGAAGCAAGGCTGCGCTTCGATCGCGACTTTGCGGAACTTGAACCCGATAACGCAAACAAGGTTCTGGGGATGGTGGAACATGGCGAGGTCTGCGCCGAACTATGGGAGGACTTGCCGTCCGAGCTATTCTGGAAATGGCGTCTGCTGCCCGATCTGGCTTCCGCGCATTGGGCGCAGCCCTCGCTGTGGAGCGCGATGGGGTTTGGCGGACCGGCATCCCCGCGCGGCTATGTCCGGCTTGGCGAGAACAGGCGTGATCCGTGGGAAGCCGTCGAGGAATCACGGCGTCCCCTTCGCGGGTGGCCGCAACATCATGAACGATAACCCGCAAGAGCGGCCCCGCGCGCTGAATGGCAAGGCCCCCGATGTGTTCACGCGCGGCGGCTGGGTTCCCATGCGCGAATATGGCGAGGAAGAAGTAGACTTCGTCATCGTCGGCACCGGTGCAGGCGGCGGCACGCTTGCCTGCAAGCTGGCCGAAGCGGGCTTCTCGGTTATCGCCATGGACGCCGGAGCCTATTGGCGACCGCTGGAGGATTTTGCCTCGGACGAGCATCACCAGTCTAAGCTCTACTGGACCGACGAGCGGATTGTCGATGGTGCCGATCCAATTCATTTGGGCGCGAACAATTCGGGCAAGGCCGTCGGCGGATCGACCGTCCACTACATGATGGTCTCGCTGCGGTTCCGGCCCGAATGGTTCAAGAGTCGCAGCAAGCTGGGTTATGGGGTCGACTGGCCGCTCGATTGGCGTGAGATGTGGCGCTATTACCGCGAGGTCGAGCAAACTTTGAGCATCTCGGGTCCGGTCCGCTATCCTTGGGGACCGAAGCGCCCGCGCCATCCTTATCGCGCCCATCCCCTGAACGCCCCCGCCCGTTATCTCGCAAGGGGCGCGGAGAAGCTCGGTATCGCTTGGGCCGAAACGCCGATCGCGACGCTTTCAGCGCCACGCGGCAAGGCCCCTCCGTGCGTCTATCGCGGTTTCTGCGCCGCCGGTTGCTCGACCAATGCCAAGCAGTCGGTGCTCAACACCTGGCTGCCTCGGGCGCTCGCCGCCGGGGCCGAAATCCGCGATCTGGCGATGGTCGGGCGGATCGAAACTACGAATGGGCGAGTGACCGGCGTCCACTATCATCGCGGTAATGAATGGCGCTTTCAGAAGGCCAGGAACGTCGTGGTGGCGGGTTATGCGATCGAGACACCCCGCCTGCTCCTCAACTCCGCCACTTGCGAGTTTCCCGACGGTCTCGCAAACTCGTCGGGACTGGTCGGCAGGAACCTCATTGTCCATCTCAACCAGTCGGTTCACGGCTATTCGCAGGACGAGATCCGCTCCTACAAGGCACCGCCCAGTCTCGCCCTGACCGAACACTGGAACTACGAGGATGCTGGCAAGGACTATCACGGCGGTTGGTGTTACATGGCCCCGGGACCGTTGCCTGCTGATTGGGCAAGAACGGTTTCGGGTAAATCCCTGTGGGGGCACGAGCTCCTCGACGAAATGAACCGCTATAATCATTCGGTGGGCCTGAAGATGGTCGGCGAAGTGCTTCCCGACGAGCGCAATCGCGTCACGCTCGCCGACGAGACCGATCGATACGGCCTGCCCATTTCAAGGGTAACGTTCTCCTTCCGCGACAACGAGCACGCCATGATCGATCATGCGCTGGATTTCATGGATCGCGCGCTGGACGTCGTCGGAGTTACGCAGCGCTGGCGCAACGAGAGCGAGACAGCACATCTGATGGGCACCGCCCGCATGGGCAAGGATCGGGCGACAAGCGTGGTCGATGCCGACTGCCGCAGCTGGGATATTCCCAATCTGTGGATTTGCGACGCTTCGGTCTTTCCCACGTCCGGCGGAGTGAACCCTTCGCTGACGATCCAGGCGATCGCCTGCCGCACCGGTGATCGGATCGCGGAACTCGCAAGTAGGGGGGAGCTTTGATACGACATGGATAAAACGAACTCGAAACCAGTCGTGGTGGTTACCGGTGCTTCGGCAGGGGTCGGACGGGCGACCATACGGCGGTTCGCCCAAGACGGCGCGAAGATCGGTCTGATCGCCAGAGGACGCGATGGTCTTGAAGGCGCGATGCGAGAGGTCGAGCAGGCTGGCGGCGAAGGCCTCATCTGCCAGTGCGACGTCGCCGATGCCGGAGCCGTCGAAGACGCGGCAACAAGGATCGAGCAAGAATTGGGACCGGTCGACGTATGGATCAATGCAGCCTTCGCCGGCGTCCTCTCGCGCTTTGTCGACATGTCGCTCGAGGATTACGAGCGGGTCACGAAAGTGACCTATCTCGGACAGGTGCACGGGACCTACGCCGCGCTGAAGCGAATGGTGCCGCGCGACCGCGGCTCGATCGTGCTGGTCGGGAGCGCCCTCGCCTATCGCGGCATACCCCTGCAATCGGCCTATTGCGGGGCCAAGCATGCGATCCAAGGTTTCCACGATTCGGTCCGGTCCGAATTGCTCCATGACAAGTCCAGGGTGCGGATCAGCATGGTCCAACTGCCCGGCGTCAACACCCCGCAGTTCGACTGGATCAAGACGAACCTGCCGATGCAGCCCAAACCGGCGAGCGCCCCCTACCAACCCGAAGTCGCCGCAGAGGCGATACACTTTGCTGCAAGCGCAGGCCGCAAGGAGGTGAAGCTGGGCTGGCCGACATTGCAATCGGTTTGGGGAGACAGGTTCGCCTCGCCGGTACTGGATCGCTATCTGGCTAGTACCGCCGTTTCGGGCCAGCAGACCGACGAGCCTGTTTCGCCCGACCGGCGGCACAATCTGTATGAGCCGGTAGCGGGCGATCATGGTGCGCATGGCTCGTTCGACGCCAAGGCGAAGCGACGCAGCAGTCAATTGTGGCTGACGAAAAACCGCGCTCCCCTCGCGATCGGGGCGGGTCTGATCGGCATCGCGACGGCCGTTGCGCGCCTGTGGCGAAGGTGAGGGCTGATCAGGTTGACGAAGGCTTCAGGCCACTCGCCGATTACGCTGTCATCGGAGATATGCAGGCCTGTGCTCTGGTCTCCAAGGCAGGGAGCATCGACTGGCTCTGCCTGCCCAACATCGCGGATCCGGCGCTATTCGCCGGCGTGCTGGGGGCTTGGGGAGGAAGATTTGCAGTCGGGCTGAAGGGAAAGAGCACCACCGAACGCTGCTATATCGGTGGAGCGCCGATCCTGCGTACGCGCCTGATCCAGGATACGGGCATTGTTTCAGTAACCGATTTCCTTGCGCTACGCACAAACGGCCTCGGCGGAACTCTCGAGCCCGAGCGCGAACTCATTCGCATTGTCGAGGCGGAAAGTGGCAACCCCACCATCGAATTCGTTTACGAACCTCGCCCGTGTTTCGGCAAAGACCCGCATCTTGCAAAACGTGGCAAAACATCGTGGGCCTGCCAGCACGAGGCCGATCTGATCCTTTTTCGCACAGATGTTGCGGATTGCGACAGCGACAGCCGACAGGTCGCTGGATCCGAAAAGTTGCAGACCGGCGATCGCCGGTACTTTTCATTGTCCTTTTGTCGCCGCGACATCGGCGTCATCCCTGTGCTTGGCGAAGAATGCGAGACGAAGCGTCAGGCTGCCGAGCAGTGGTGGAGCGCGTGGTTATCGCGCAGCAATTATAGCGGCAATTTTCGCGAGCCTGTCCGGCGGAGCCTGATGGCCTTGCGGCTGTTGGCCAGCCGCGAAACGGGCGCGGTCGCGGCCGCCGCCACATCTTCGCTCCCTGAATGGATCGGCGGCAAGCGGAACTGGGATTACCGCTATTGCTGGATGCGCGATGCCTATTTCGTGCTTTCGGCTTTCGTCCGCTGCGGACTGCAGGACGAAGCCGAGGCCTATTTCAATTGGCTGATGCATGCGACGCAAAGGGACAAGCCCGAACTGCGACCTGTGTACGACATTTTCGGCCGAAGCGATCTTCCGGAAAAAGAGGTTTCCCATCTTGAGGGCTACCGCAATTCCGCCCCCGTCCGGATCGGCAATGGCGCCAGCCAACAGGTGCAGCTCGACAGTTACGGTTCTGTGATCCTGGGCGCCCGCGCACTGGTAGAACAGGGCGGGACTTTCGGTCGGTCCGAAGCGAAGAGACTGGCCGGTTTTGTGGAGACCGTGTGCGGGAACTGGCAGCAGCCTGACAATGGCATCTGGGAGATGCGGCGAGGCCGATTGCACCATCTTTACTCGAAAGCGATGTGCTGGGGTGCTCTCGATGGCGCGCTGTGGCTCGAAGAGCGCGACCTTCTGGAACTCGACCGCGACAAGGTGCGCTCAAACCTCGACACGATCCGTGCCGTCGTGTTGGAGCACGGCTGGAACGAGGACAGACAGGCCTATACCGGAGCCTTGGACTGCGAGCATCTCGACGCGAGCGTTCTGCTGTTGCCCAAGCTGGGGATCATCGAGGCGGATCATCCGCGAATGGTTGCGACCTACGAGCGGATCGATGCGGAGCTTGCCAAAGGATCTTTCGTCTGGCGTTACGATCCGTCCATAGACGATAACAGCTCCCCCGAAGGAGCGTTCATGGCCTGTAGTTTCTGGGCGGCCGAATATCTGGCGCTGGCGGGCAGGCGCGACGAAGCTGCGGGGAGGATGCGCAAGCTCCTCGGGGCAGGAAACGACCTGAGGATTTTCTCGGAAGAGTACGATCCAGAGGCACAGATCATGCTCGGCAACCTTCCGCAAGGTCTGTCGCATGCGGCGCTCGTCCACGCGGCCTTGGCCCTTGGCGAGAAAAACGGAGACGAAGTTTGAACGAAGCGCTGCAGGAGGTTTTGGCGAACTGGGTCACGCCGGCAGTGTGGGGCCTGGTGGCGACCGCAGTGATGACCAGCATTTTGGAAGGCGCGCAACTTTTCGGCTTTTCCCGCCTCAGCCTGCCGTTTCTCTTCGGCACATTCGTGGCCGCTGACCGGCGACGGGCTCTGATCTTCGGCTATCTGCTCTATTTGCTTGGTGGCTGGTTCTTCGCTTTCTTTTATGCCTTGTTGTTCGCTAGCCTACATATATCCGATTGGTGGCTCGGCCTCCTTTTGGGAACTGCCCATGGCCTGTTTCTGATAGCCGTTTTCCTTCCTGCGCTGCCTATAATCCATCCGCGTATGGCCACCGAATACGATGCTCCCAGCCGTCAGCACCGGCTCGAGCCGCCGGGAGCATTCGGACTGCACTACGGAAAGCTCACCCCCCTCACGACGGTACTTGCGCAAGCAACTTATGGGCTGATTCTGGCCTTGGCTTATTCCGCCTAAGCGTATTCCGATCAAGAGCGGGAAGAAGCCATTCACCGATCATGCTGCTTGCTACCGTTGGCCTTGCCGGTGAGTATACTGTAGAACTTGCGCGAAGGTCTTTTCGCTTCTTCTTCGGGCGCCGTTCCCTGTCCCGCTGCCGCCACGCCGCCGCCATGGGCATAAACGATCTCTCCGCCCATCCAGGCCTGAAGCGCTATGCCGGCGAGAAGTATCCAGGCGAAGACAAGATAGAAAAGCGTTGGTTCTGCCAGAGACCAACGCCATACTGCCGCGACAAGGAGAGCGGTCAACAGAACCAGCCCGGAGTTCAAGTGAAGGTGCACCAGCTCGTGTGTCTCATCCGCCAGATCGTCTCGCTTCATGTCCCAGTAGCCAGCGATACCGGCAATTACCGCACCTGCAGCAGCAATCGCCATCGACCATTGCCCGAGAACGAGCAGCGAGGGGAGGTGGGCGACGAGCGCGGCGGTGTCTGCCAGGACCGAGGTGGCTCCCAAGGCGATGGGATAGTGAACGAACACGGGGTGGACTGGTGGCACGGTACTATTCTTCCTTTGCCAGCTTCACTTGCGACGACACCATCCTTCAAATAGGTCGGTGCACCGAAGCAGTCGGGACCGCAACGGCGCGAGCGCTCCCGTTCCGAACACCGGCATCAGTGACCACCCCGATACGCGGCATATTCATCCTCGGTCATTTCCGGCATGCTTTTCACGAACGCTGCAATGTTCCAGATTGCCCGATCGTCGTGCGTGCCGCCGAAGGCAGGCATTCCCGATGCCTTTACGCCGTGTTTGACGAGCCAGAACACCTCTTCGTCCGACCACATCTCCGCGGCTGTCGCCAGAGCAGGTGGATGCGGCAGCATGCCTGCGCTCCATTCCGCCCGCCCCTCGCCGACACCGCCATGGCAATGCGCGCACATGGCCTTGTAGTCACCCGCGCCGGCCGCGACCATTGCCGGAGTGAATTCAGGTGCTTGAAGGTCTTCGGCGCGGCTTTGCACCGAATTGGTCATGGAAGTGTCGAGTGCCCACTCGGTAGTCGGCAAATGACGATCATCGGCCGCTACATTGTATGCACCGGTTAGGATGACGATCAGCGCAATCGCCACCAGCAGCAGCAGGGTTGCGACGATACCGAGGCTCAACCCCTTGGTGAAGCTTGTCACAACGTAACTCCTTCATCGCATTGTACATATCCTCGATAGCCCAGCTCGTCTTTCGCCCCTGGCGGGACGATGATGATTTCCTGAGCTTGAAGACCGGCATTTCCTTCTTCATCGACAAGCCGTGTCGCGATCAGGAGTTCGCCGCTCGAATAGCGATCGGGGCCTTCGGCGGTAAGGGGAATCAGCTTGCCGTTCAGCTTTACGAAGCCGCGAACACCCGGTTCGTAGACGAACGTCGGGAAACCCACTTCGGTTAGCCGATAAATACAGCGTCCGCGCTCGCCGCCGATGGTCTGGACCTCGGCTGTGGTCATCGTTTCCGGTTTGACGATCGCCGTGGCGATGTTCCGCAAAGCACTCGCCGCCGGCTCGATCGGCGCGGGAGTGGGCGCTGGATCGACCTGCGCTTCGCGATCGTTGCCGATGGCGGTGTTCTGGTTGCAGGCAGCAAGAGCGAATGCCAGTCCGGCAAAAGTGTAGAATGTCTTGTTCATCGCATTGCTCCTTGCGGAGTTTCGATGTCCTCGGGGAGCCTCTCGGTGGTCCTCACTCCGTTCTCTTCGATATCGGCGATAAGATATTTCATCTGCGCGATCTCGCGGCGCTGGGCGAGGATGATATCGTGCGCGAGCTTGCGCACGCGCGGATCGCGGATATGCGCCCGTTCGCTGGTCATGATTGCGATCGAATGGTGCGGAATCATCGCCTGCATGTACTCGCTTCCCGTGACCGTCGTCTGACTGCGGACCAGCCAGAGCGCGAGCGCGAAGACTATGGCTGCGACGCCAATGATGATGAAATTTTTCTTTCTGTCCTTGTACATCCCCCACATGAAAAGGATCATGACGACCATCATCATCGCGCCCATGACGAACATCATCCAGAAGCGCGTCTCGCTCCAGAAGAAGTGGTCGGCATCATAGGTGTTGGCATACATGAGGAAGAACATGAGCACCGTCGAGGTCGAGACCATCGCCATGAAGCGCCAGTAATTACCGCCGCTTTCCGCTCGTTTCGATCGTTGGTTCTCGGCCATTCGCCGCTCCTGTTCCCTGGGATTTGGCAGACGTTCTTCTTCCGCAGTACCGCACACTGGATGACGGCCTTTTTAAGCCACGTTCAACGACAGATTAGATCAACCCTTCGAGAGCTTAGCGGTTCCTTCCCGAGTAGCCTTGTAGGGAACTTTTCGCTCAGCCAATTTACGCGGCGGTTCGCATACATGCCCGCAATAACCGGGCAGTCTCCTGTGTGTCGCCTGAGATCGTGAGGAATCGAACGATGAAATTCGCAAAAGAGATCACACGCCTGCGACGGATCGAGGGTCAGGCACGAGGCGTGATATGCATGATGGAAGACGAGCGTTCCTGCGTGGACATTCTGCAACAAATTTCAGCCATCGAAGCTGCCTTGCGAGCAACGAGAACCAAAGTTCTCGCCATCCATGCGCAGGAGTCCATCGCAGCCATAATCGAAAGCGGCGACGAGGAAGCACAGCGAATGAAACTGGCGGAACTTTCCGATCTCTTTGGAAAGTTCAACCGCTAGAGACGGTGTCCCCCCTCCTGAAGGCTGTTTCGAGAAAGACCTGAACGGCAGCGTGGGAAAAATAAGCAACCAGTTGCCATCCGCATTCTGCGTCATGATCGAAAATGCTTGGCGCGCTCCACCATATGGTTCATTTGGGTCGCTGCGTGGATGGTCAGCGGATGCTGCTTCGCGTCGGGCCGCGGCGTTATAAAGTCCGCCATTTCAGCGATATGCTCCAGCTGCTCGTTGCTTGCCTTCGACAGAAGGCTGAGAACGATATTTTCCAAGGCAATGACCCGGATGCGCAGCTGGATGAGCTCCGCGTCCGACAGGGCGGGGATATCCCACTCGTCGCAAGTGGCTGCTAGCGCTTCCTGGGGACCGCAGGGCAGTGCCCCGCCCTCGCCTTCCCACCGCGACACTGCGATGTCTTTCTTGTCATGTGTCATGTTCTCAAACTCCAGACCGAATTGCCGATGCCGCAAGCGGCGCATTCCAAACGGCGACAAACATCGCCATCGCTCAACCTATCGCGACGAAGATGCGAAGAGGCTTTCCAGTTCCTCGCGAAGGGCAAGAAGCCCTTCAAGATCGTCAGCCTCCGGCTTGCCGATTGCAGGCTTTTCGTTGATCCACCTCCCACTCACTACTGAATCGAGAAGCAGGGCAGCGAGATCGGCATGGCGGCAGCGGAAGCAGTCCGCCGATAGCGTCCGCGCTTTCACTCGCGCTTCGCCGCTATAGGGCAAATTGATAAGCCAACCGGGTCTTGCGGCCGTCCACCTGAGACCTTGCTCGGCCTCGAGCATGCCCTCCATGACCCGCATGTGTTCGAGAATGTTTGCCAGAGCGGGGACAACAGTCAGCCGGAACCATGACGGCATTCCGGGCTGCTGGTCCACGAAAGCTGCGGAGATCACTGCGATCCGGTCGATGTCCGCCCGGCGCATCGCTTCGAGAATGCGGCGTGTTCCCTCGGTGTAGAGCGGTGGTGGGTCGATCGCGGTCGATGGCGTGAACGAAACGCCAAGGGTAGAAATAACCGCATCGCAACCACGGATGGCATCAGCAAGGTCGTCCTCGAGCACGTCGCATTGGATATAGTCGGCACCTTCGATCCGTTTCGCCGGGTCCGGCAAATGATGCTCGAGACCGCGCACGTGGTGGCCGCGCCGCTTCGCCTGTTCGAGGAGCAGCGTGCCGGTCTTTCCACCGGCGCCGAAGACGGCAAGGGTCAGATTATCTGTCAAAAAGAAACCTTCGCAATTGCAAATGATGCGCTTGAATGTGAAGCCCCGCGCATGGGGTTGGTCACGCGCGGGGCTCCGAGACGGCTCTAGAGCCTGCGACCCGCAGGCTCTCTTGGGGGAGGTGGAGCCGCCTGTCCATTGCAGCTTCGAAACCCGCGCATAGTCTGCCTAAGGCAAAAATTCAGGCAGCTCCCGCAGGTTTTTCTGCTACTGATCGCAGATAGAATACCCACGGTACCCCAGTTCATCTCCTGCCCCGGGCGGGACCACGATCAATTCCTGCGCTTGCAAGCCCGCATTGCCTTCATCGTCCAGCAGGCGCGTAGTGACGAGCAGATCGCCGCTGGTATAGCGATCCGTACCGGCGGCGCTGACCGGGATCAGTTTGCCGTTCAGCTTGATGAAGCCCTGGCTTCCCGGTTCGTAAACGAAGGTGGGGTAGCCAACCTCTGTCAAGCGGAAGACACAACGACCTTCCTTCCCGCCGATTGCCAAAACATCGGCATCGCTCATCGTCTCGGGCTTTACGAGCGCCGTCGATATGTTCTGCAGCGCGCTGGAAGCAGGCTCGATTGGCGAAGCTTCGGCCGGTGGATCAAGCTGCGCTTCGCGATCATTGCCGATGGCGGTGTTCTGATTGCACCCAGCCAGCGCGAGAGCCAGCCCTGTGGCGAGGATAAAGGTCGTTTTCATTGCGCAGCTCCTTCTTCGGGTGTCTCGGCAAGGGTTGGATCCGGTTGTGGAGATGCCGGAACCGGAGTTTCGATGCCCGCGGGCAGCCTCTCGGTATCTCTCACTCCGTTTTCCTCGATATCCTCGATGAGGTATTTCATTTGCGCGATCTCGCGGCGCTGGGCGAGGATGATGTCATGCGCGAGCTTGCGCACGCGCGGATCGCGGATATGCGCCCGTTCGCTGGTCATGATCGCGATCGAGTGGTGCGGGATCATCGCCGCCATATATTCCTCGTCGTCGATCGTGGTCTGGCTGCGCACGAGCCACAATGCCAGGGCGAAGACCACCGCTGCGACGCCGAGAATGATGAAGTTCTTGGTCCTGTTCTTGTACATCCCCCACATGAAAA
This sequence comes from Qipengyuania benthica, assembly GCF_030717865.1. Taxonomy (NCBI): domain Bacteria; kingdom Pseudomonadati; phylum Pseudomonadota; class Alphaproteobacteria; order Sphingomonadales; family Erythrobacteraceae; genus Qipengyuania; species Qipengyuania benthica. Next base: position 54,720 of record NZ_JAVAIL010000004.1, read on the forward strand.
GGAGCATGACGACCATCATCATCGCGCCCATCACGAACATCATCCAGAAGCGCGTTTCGCTCCAGAAGAAGTGATCGGCATCATAGGTGTTGGCATACATGAGGACAAACATGACAACGGTCGATGTCGAGACCATCGCCATGAAGCGCCAGTAATTACCGCCACCTCCCTCGCTGTGATCGTGTTGCGTGCCTTTCGCCATATCAATTCTCCTGTTTGCTCATGGTCTGGTAGAGATACTGGGCGGTACAGCTGATCATCAGGAACCCGGTCAGTGCGGCTATTCCGGAAATAGCGCGCATGTGACCGGCGGGCAGAATATCGCCCAGTCCGACAGTCGATATCGTAATCAGCGCGAAGTAATAATAGTCCATCCAGCTATCGATGACGTCCTGCTCCAGCGCTCCAAGTCCCCAAACACTGGCGAGATACATACCGCCTGCAAAGATACCGGCGATCACCAGATGGCTGACGAGGACAAGGGTGGAACCGGCAAGCAAGCGCAGATGGCGGGGGTTCTTCCCGGGCGGCGATATCGCCTTCGCACTGCGTAGCATCCACATGTGGAAGTAGAGGGAAATCGCGAACAGGGCGATGCCGAGGAATATCGCCGCAATCATAGCGAGATCCACCCGAGCGCCTTTGCTCCCATCCAGAGGCCCATACCGATCATGAACAGGTTCTCGGTCAGCGACACGAACCCCAGCGGCACGTTGGAACTGCCGCCCACGCAGGCGCATTTGAGCTCACGCTTCTGGATGTAGACCGCGTAGAACACGCTGACGGCACCAATCGTGCCTATGAACAGTGAGACCGGTACCGAGATGATCGGCAGCGCATGCGCGGTCATCAGGATACCAGCCAGCGCCTCGCCGAACGGATATATGAAACCGTAGCGCACCCAGCGCTGCGCCAGCAGATCGTAATTGAGGAACATGGTCGAGAAGCTGCGGACGTCCTGCAGCTTCTGCACCGCGAGCAAGCACATTGACAGACTGACAAACCATTCGGCAGCTTGCACGGTGAGCAGCTCGCCAAGCGCGTACCAGCTGATGGCGAGGCCAAGCAGCGCCGCGATCGCGAAGATGGCGATGACGGGTTGATAGCTGATCGTGTCGTCGCCGGTCTGCGTTCTCTTCTTGCCGAAATGGGCGCGGACATCGTCGTATCCGCCGATCCGCTTGCCATCGATAAAGGTCTGCGGTGTCGTCTCGACGCCATGCTCTTGCTTGAACGCGTCGGTTTCTTCGCGCGAGGAGAGGTGATTGTCCTCGACCGCAAAACCCTGCCGTTCGAGCAGGTCGACCGTTTTCAGGCCGTATGGACAGATGTGCTTGTCCATCACCATCCGGTATACTTTTGCCTGCTTCATTGTTTTTCTGCCTCGTTTTGATGGTCTTGGCTGCTTCCATTGACGCCGGCGTCCGCATGCGCGTTCCCATCCTCCGCACGTCTCCGGCGCAGGAACAGGGCTTCGAGACCAAATACCGCAGCTATGAGGACCGCCCCGATCACCACGATGGCGGGGTCGGAATCGAGCTTCACCCCCGCAAAGGCGACAAGAATTACGCCGTCGGCAGCGATTGCCGCAAGCAGGACCGAACCCTTGGCCCCGATCTCCTTGCGCAGATGGCGGTACACGCCCCAATGGACCAGCATGTCCATGACGAGATAGAAGAACGCCCCGAGCGAAGCGATCCGCGACAGGTCGAACAGCACCGCGAGCGTGCCCGCGATCACCACCGTATAGACCAGCAAGTGACCGCGGATCGGACCCTTCATGCCGAAGTGACTGTGCGGGATCATCTTCATCTCGGTCAGCATGGTGAGCATCCGCGAGACTGCAAATACGCTGGCGATCACGCCCGAAGTGGTCGCCGCAATCGCAATGACGATGGTAAACCAGAACCCGAGCTCTCCAAGCGCCGGCCGGGCGGCGGCAGCGAGCGAATAATCGCGCGCCTCGACGATCTGGCCGATCGTCAGACTGGACCCGACCGCGAACGCGACGAGCAGGTAGGTGACGACGCAGATCGCGATCGAGATCATGATCGTGCGGCCTACATTGCGATGCGGATCGACGATCTCTCCGCCGCTATTGGTGATCGTGGTAAAGCCCTTGAACGCCAGGATCGAGAACGCGACCGACGCCAGGAACGCGCCGCCGCTCGTCATAGACGCAGGCTCGGCAAACGCGCCGGAGAAAAATCCGCTCGCGGCGATTGCGGCCACGGCGAACAGAGCGATCCCGCCGATCTTGATCGCCGACATGACAAGCGAGAAGCCGCTCACCGATCGATTGCCCGCCTTGTTCACGATATAGGCGAATACGATCAACCCAAGAGCCAGGGCTGACAGCAGGAGACTGTTCTCCTCAAGCCCGAACGGTCGCAGGGCGTAGGTAGCAAAGGTTCGCGCAACGAGGCTTTCGTTGATAACCATCGAAAGCGCCATGAGCAGCGAAGCCGAGGCCGCAACGACGCCAGGACCATAGGCTTTCTGCAGTATCATCGCGATGCCGCCCGACGACGGCCAGGCATTGGACATCTTGATGTAGCTATAGGCGGCCAGTGATGTGACGAGCGCACCCAGAACGAACGATAGCGGGAACAGCGGGCCGGCAAGTTCCGCGATCTGACCGGTGAGGGCGAAAATGCCGGCGCCGATCATCACGCCGGTACCCATAGCCACACCCCCGGCGAGACTTATTGTCCCCTCACCAGCGGCGTCGGGCGCGCTTTCCATCGCGGCATGTGTGCCATGCTTCGTCGCAGTCATAAGGCTCGAACTCCCCCGTCCGGAATGCCGGGAGCGCGTCGATCACGACAGGTCTTGTGGAGTGTGAGGTGCAATGTCATCCGCGCTTTTCTCGACCGAACACGGCGTAAAGCGGCACCACGACGACGGCAATATACCAGCCATAAAGGAAGCTGCCGAGGGCTCCGGCAAGGAAGCCGCGCCAGGTCAGCCATTCGAAGCCGGGCAAAAGAGGCGCCCAAGCTTCGTGCATGTGAAACCGCTCAGGGAAAAGGAGGCCGAAACCCACACAAAGCAGATAGCTGAGAAGCAGAAAACTGCTGAGCGTCCAGCCCCATCGCAAGATGTCCGGGCGGATCGATCGATCGGTCATATCGGCTTTCCTTTCAATCGGATCGTTTTCACTCCAGCCCGCTCCAGCGGGTCATGGATAGCTTGCAAATACGCGCTCGCCCGCAGGGCCGAAGGCAATGACCTGGTAGGGCTGCACCCTCCCGCCAACTTCCATGCCGGGGGAGCCCAGGGGCATTCCCGCAACGGCGAGGCCAGTCACGCCGTCGGGTCGTTCTTCGAGAAGGCGCGCGATCTCGCGTGCAGGAACATGTCCCTCAATCACATAGCCATCGACTTCCATCGTATGGCAGGAAATCAAGTCGTCAGGCACGCCTGCATCAGCCTTAACCTCGGCCATGGGACGGTCTTCGCGAACCGTGACCTCGTGATCCAGACCGGTGCGAACATGCTTCGCCCATTCCCCGCAGCATCCGCATTGCGGATCGCGGAACATTACATAGGGGCTTGCCTGTGCGGCGCTCGTGCAGGCTGCAAGGAGGATCACGCCGAAAGTAGCGAGTGCCGCGCGCGCGCGGCGTATGCCCAAGCCAGTAACTATGAATTTCATGCTCAAATCTCCTACATTCCTTCCATGTCGTGATCGGACATGGTCTCCATGTTGTGCCCTGCATGCGGGTCGACCGGTTCCGGAACATCCGAGGTCGTTGGAGCGGGTGCCGGCGTCAAACCAGTTGTCGGCGTGCGCGGTGGTGGCGCTTCGGCCGGACCAGCCGGCTTGCGCTCGGTCGCGGGTACGCTGGCGACGGGCGCGGTTTCTACGCCGGTCTCGGTCGAATTTACGGAAGCGGCCTCAACTGGCGACGGCGCGCTCGCCGGTGCTGTCTCGATGGCAGCCGTATTTCCGTCATCCGCCATAGGCTCGGGTTGTTGATCGCACGCCGCCAAGCCCGCCAGCGCGGTCCCGAGGAAAAGCGTTCCAATCATCTTCTTCGTCTTGAAATGCTGCATCATGTTTATCCTTCAGATCCAGGAGAGGCCAAGGTGATCGGGGCCGTGCGCAAGCTCTCCGCCGAGAAAACCCTGAAGCAGAATGAGCGCGGCCATCGCGAAAAGTCCGGTGCGCAGAAGGACTCTGTCTTTACGCGGCCTGTAAGCAAGGGCGGCAAGAGCGAGACCGAGCGCGGCGATCAGCATTCCGTTCCAGCGGTGGAGATGCATGACCGTATCGCCGCCAAACCAGAGGCCGGTATGAATCCAGCCGAACAGGGCTGCGACGACGGCACCGCCCGCACCGCCATAGATCAGCACGCGGACAGCGGGTTCGGCTGCAGCGCCTCTCCCGGCCATGACGAACAATTCGGCCAAGGCTGCCAGCAGGAACAGTGCAATCGGGAAATGGATCGTCGCGGGATGCAGCTTCTTGAGGACAGTGACAAAGTCACCCTCACTGGCGCTCTCGTGTCCGCCGGATGCGTCATCATGGCCGTCGGAGCCGTGGCCGGCTTCGGCAGACTGACCCGAGGCGCTTTGCATCCCGCTCATGCCAGTCGCTTCCTGACTTGGCTCGGAAGAGGCGGCAGCGTTCGTAGCGGGATCATGCGCTTCGTCGCCGTGCGCATAAACAGGACCGAGCGGCAGGATCACCGCGCAAACAAGTATCAAAAAATGGACTGCTTTCATGGTGGCGCGTGCCCTTTCACCGCAGATTAACGAGAGCTATGCTGCCTGTTACGCATCCCGAGCCGCCTCCCCTCATTAAATATCTTTGCGGGGAGCGGACGCGCCGCGCGTATGGGAAGAACGAACAGCAGTTGAAGGATCGACCCGCACCGATGGAACAGGACCTGGACCCTATTCTGAGCGCTCTTGCCCACGATGTTGCGCCCGGCGTGCTCGGCGGCTTCATGGAAGGCGTCTGGGAACGTGTCGGCGATATGAGTGCGCGGCGGGACGGGGCCATGCGCAGCATGCTGTTTGCCGGCCTGTTCGCAGTTGGACTCGGCGCGGGTGCCCTCACGGTTCAGGCTCCTGTCTATGCTCAGGAACCCGCCTACCCGCTATTTAGCGACGCCCGCCTTTCTCCCGCCGCGCTGCTACACGTCGATTGATGAAAAGTCCCAAACTGTATATCGCGCTTGCCGTCCTACTCGCTGCTCTTGCGGGATTTCTGGGCGCGGTCGCAGCAGAGCGATGGTTCGCGCCAACCCAGCCGGGCAGTCTCCACGAATTCGTTCACGAACAGCTCGACCTCACCGCCCAACAGGAAGATCGGCTCGACCGTCTCGAGGAGCGCTACGCAATCGAGAACGCCCAGCGCGAACTGGCGGTTCGGCGTGCTAACGCCAATCTGGCCGCCGCGATGGACAAGGAGCATGAATACGGCCCCGAGGTCAGTCTAGCCATCGACGAGGTCCACCAGAGCATGGGCGAATTGCAGAAGGCGACGGTCCGGCATGTTTTCGCGATGCGCCGCATTCTCGACCAAGAGCAGCAACGCGAATTCGATCAGCAGGTTGCCCGGTCACTGACCGGTTCGCCTTCGGAATGATCGCGGAGTGCAGGGGCAGCCGGATAGTCAGGAGCAGGCGCTTGTTGCAAAAGTTGCCGCCGGTGACCGCCGCGCATTCACGGAACTTGTAGAACCGCTCATACCCCGCCTGCTTGCAACCTCATTGCGAATGGTTGGCTCACATGATGAAGCCGAAGACGTTGTGCAGAATGCCCTTGCTTCGGCGTGGATCGCCCGCAAGCGCCTCGATCCGGCGCGGCCCGTTCTCCCGTTCCTCACGACGATCACACTCAACAAATGCCGCGACAAACTCCGCAGGCGGAAGGCAGCGCAGTTCCTGGGGTTCGGAAAGGCTTCCATGCCGGAACTTGCCTCCGATCCTGCGCCCTCGCCGGAATCCGAGACAGTCGATCGGCAGCTTCTGCAAAAGACCCATGCCGAAATTCAACGGCTTCCCGTGCGGCTGCGCGAGGCGCTGATTCTCGTTGCCATCGATGGGCGAAGCCAGAACGAGGTTGCCGATATAATGGGTGTTTCGGAGAAGGCGGTGGAATCGCTGGTCTACCGTGCCCGAAAGGCTCTGAAGGAAAAAATTTCGCGCGCGTGAGGGGAAGCGCCTCCAGCCGCGTAGGATAGGGCAAACCTCCTTCGAACAGGACTTTCTCATGCAAGCAATCAATCGACGCAAATTCCTGGGCTCGAGTATCGTCGCCGGCGGCCTGTTTGGTGCCACCGCCGCGATGCCCGCCTGGGCGCGCGGCGGCAACATGAATGGCGCGACGATCCGCCAGGGTTTCGATGAAGTATCCGGCCGCAATATCGATCTAACCATCGCGCGCGGCCCGCGAATTGTTCAGGGCCGTAGCGGTATGGGAGTGGCGGTGAACGGTAGCGTTCCCGGTCCGCTGGTGCGGCTGAAAGAAGGCGATCCTGTCAATCTCAATGTGACAAATGCGCTGGACGAAGACAGTTCGATCCACTGGCACGGACTGCTTGTGCCGTTTCAGTTCGATGGCGTGCCCGGTGTGAGCTTTCCCGGTATCGGGCCGCGGCAGACATTCACCTACGAAATGCCCGCCATACGGCAGGCTGGCACCTATTGGTGGCATAGCCATTCCGGCCTGCAGGAACAGGCCGGGCATTACGGGCCCATCATCGTCGATCCTACCGGACCCGATCCGGTGCAGGCCGACTACGATTACGTGATGCTGCTCAGCGAATTTACGCCGATGCATCCCCACACAATCATGTCGAAGCTGAAGAAGGGCGAGGGGTACTTCAATTACCAGCAACGCACGTTGACCGATGATTATCCGCTGACCGGAGAAGAGCGCCGGATGTGGGCAGAAATGCGCATGATGCCGACAGATATCCTCGACGTCACGGGCTCGACCTACACTTACCTCGCCAATGGACACGGTCCCGAAGAAGGGCTGGAATATCTGTTTTCGCGCGGCAAGCGGGTCCGCATCCGGGTGATCAATGGCAGCGCCATGTCCTTTTACAACGTCCGTATTCCCGGGCTGAAATTCTGGGTCGTAGCGGCCGACGGTCTCAACGTGAGGCCGGTCGAGGTCGAAGAGTTCCAGATCGGCACCGCCGAGACCTACGATATAGTCGTCGAACCGACCGGCGAAGCGCATACCATCGTCGCGGAAAGCATGGATCGCTCGGGCATGGCGGTCGCGACGCTTGCCAGCCGCCCCGGTGCCCGCGCGCCTGTCCCCGCGCTGCGCGATCCGCCGCTCCTGACGATGGCCGATATGGGCATGGCGGGTATGGGTGGCATGGCTGGAATGGAAGGTGACATGTCAGGCATGGATCATAGCGCGATGGGACATGGAACCTCGCCGCCGGACGGTATGGACATGAGCGACAGCGGCGACGGGTCAAGCGAGGGAGCGATGGCCGGAATGGCTGGAATGTCGATGGGCGGCATGGACATGCGCGACACGTCCAGGCTGCCACCCGATGTGAAGGTCAGTCCAGGCATAGACATGGTTGCCATGAACCCGCAGGACCGGATGGGCGATCCTGGTATCGGCCTCGACAAGGTTCCGCATAAGGTGCTGAACTACAAGGATCTGGTCGCGCTCGAACCGAATGACGATCTGCGCACGCCGTCGCGCCAGATGGAAATTCATCTCACCGGGAACATGGAACGCTACATGTGGTCGTTCGACGGCGAGAAGTTCTCGGCCGTCAGCGACGAGCCGATCCGCTTTGCCTATAACGAACGGGTTCGGGTCAAGCTGGTCAACAACACCATGATGGCGCACCCGATCCACCTTCACGGTCATTTCTTCGAGCTCGTCAACGGCGCACCTGCCGATCGCCAGCCGCAAAAACACACGGTGATCGTCCAGCCGGGCGGCTTTGCCCAGTTCGATCTCACCGCCGACGAACCAGGAGACTGGGCGTTCCACTGCCATCTTCTCTATCATATGCATGCCGGCATGTTCCAGATCGTGACGGTCGCGCAGGAAGCAGGCCAGCCCGACGTACAGCGCGTGGGAGAGAGCGGATGAAGTATATGATCGCGCTCATGCTCGCCGGAACGGCGATGCCCGCCTTCGCGCAAGACCACGGCCACTCCATGCCGATGCAGTCTGCCGACCCGCAGGACGCAGAGAAGGCCGCTGAAGAGGAAGGCAGTGGAGAGGATGCTTCGCCTACATCCTCCGCAATGCCCATGGACCATTCGCAAATGAACCATGGTGCGATGGATCACCAATCCATGCAGCCGCAGGTTGAAGCGCCTAGCGAGACGCCGCAATCCACGCGCCCATCGACAATCGACCACTCACAAATGAACCAGCAATCGATGGATCATTCGCAGATGAATAATGGGTCCATGGACCAATCTGGTATTGCCGGTGACCGAATGGATGGCATGCAGATGGATCACTCTGCGATGGGTCACGACGCCATGGTGATGGAGATCCCTTCCGGACCATCTCCTGCTTCCGCGGGTTCAGGTCCTGCACGGACCGCAGATGCCATCTGGGGCGTGGAGGCGATGCGCGAGAGCCGAGACCAATTGCGCCAGGAACAAGGCGGCCAGAAGTATTTCTGGTTCCAGGGTGACCGCGTCGAATTCCGCGCGCGCGAAGGATCCGACGGCTATCTGTTCGACCTTCAGGGGTATTACGGTGGCGATCTCGACAAATTCTGGTTCAAATCGGAAGGTGAAGGCAGTTTCGGCGAGAAGATCGAAAGCGCCGAAGTCCAGGCGCTCTACAGTCGCGCCATCGCGCCGTTTTTCGATTTCCAGGCCGGTATCCGGCAGGATTTCGCGCCATTGGACCGCACCTATGCGGTGGTCGGCATCCAGGGTCTCGCACCCTATCTGTTCGAAGTGGATGCCGCCGCATTCCTGTCGGACAAAGGCGACCTGACGGCGCGCATTGAGGCCGAGCTCGACCAGCGAATTACCCAGCGCCTGGTCCTTCAACCCCGTGTGGAAGCGTCCTTTTCGGCGCAGGACGTGCCTGAATTGGGCATCGGTGCGGGCTTGGATACAGTCGAAGCCGGCCTTCGCCTGCGTTATCATTTCGCGCGTGAGTTCGCGCCCTATATCGGGATCGATCAGGAATGGAGGATCGGTCAGAGCGCCGACTACGCACGCGCCGAGGGAGAAGATTCCAGCGTGACGAATTATGTCGTCGGCATACGGTTCTGGTTCTGATTAACAAGGAAAGTTCGATGCACACTATAATCATTCGGGGCGTGGCCGCTGCGGCGCTTGCTTTATCTGCGGCACCGGCGTTGGCCCAGGACATGGACCATTCCGCGCATGGGGAGCATTCGCAATCGATGCAGATGGACCATTCGGCGCAGGGCATGAACCATGCGGATCATATGGCGGCCATGAACGACGACGTCGCGGGGGCGGAGGCTGCTCTGACAGCGTATCGTAACGCGCTGACGGCGCGCGATGCTGAGGCCATGACAGCCCTGTTTGCGGAAGAATCCTTCGTTTACGAGAACGGAAAGGATGAAGGCAGCTTCACGAACTACATGGAGCATCACCTCGGACCTGAGCTGGATGCGATCACCCGTTTTACCTTCCGTGAACCGACCCTTGCGGTCACCCGGGTGGGACACATGGCTTACGGCCGGGAAACCTATACCTACCGGATTGAACTGGCGGATGGACGCGTGATCGATCGCGAAGGTGTGGCGACATCGGTGCTCACGCACGACGCCAATGGCTGGAAGATCGTGCAATACCATTCATCGTCGCGTCCTCCCCGCAACCAATAAGACCTCATGGCGTCGGTTCCAGCTCTACGAAAGCCGTCACGCAAGCTGCGGCTGCACATATTCGGCAGCAAGCTGCACAAGTGGCTCGCGCTGTTTGTCGGCGTGCAGGTGCTGTTGTGGATGGGAACCGGCGCTATCATGTCCTTTCTCAAGATCGAGCAGGTACGGTCCGAGCACGTCATATCGCGCGAGGCCGAAACACTCGATCCTGAGTTTCCGGCGCCGCGATGGTTGGTGGATCGACAGGGCATCGTTGCCGTGACGACCAAATCCGTAGCTGGTCGTCCCCTCGTTCAAGTCGAGCGTAGCGATGGCTCGATGACGCTTCATGAGACCGAGACCGGAACGAGGGTATCTCCCCTGCCACTCGCCGATGCCCAGGCCGTCGCTTCGCGGGCCTGGACCGGTCCCGAGACCTCGATCACCGGTGCTAAGCTGATCGAGCGCCCGATAGGAACAGAGTTCCGAGGTCCGTTTCCGGCGTGGCAAATCACCTTCTCCGATCCAGACGCGACGAGGCTCTACATCGATGCGTCGAGCGGTGCGATTCTCGCCGCTCGAAGCGATACCTGGCGCTTCTTCGACTTCGTCTGGGGCTTGCACATCATGGACTGGACCCAGCGCGACCGGATCAACAGCTGGTGGCTGCTGCTTTTCGGAATCGGTGGAACGGTCATCGCGTTGTCGGGCTTTGTACTGCTGGCGAACCGGTTCCCGAAACTGCGCCGCAGAAAGGTCCGGTGATCTATCCAAGGTATCCAATAATCGCGCTAATGATAGAAAGGCGCAATGTCATCCCTGCCCAGAAGTATCGGGAAAGTTTGCCAAGATCAAAACAGCGAGGCCCGTCATGAACAGTTCCGAACAAACCGCACCTCATCGAAAGGTTTCGATTCTACCGCGGATAGTCGCGATTCTGATCGGACTCATCGGTGCAACACTGTTTGCCGGTGGCATCTGGCTCGCAATCCTTGGCGGCTCGCTTTACTATGGGCTGACCGGCGCGGCGCTGCTTGCTTCCGCCTATTTCATCTTTCGCGGGAAAGCCTTGGGCGCGTGGATTTACGTCGGCATCTATATGGTGACCGTGCCCTGGGCATTATGGGAGAGCGGCAATGATCCGTGGGCGCTCGTGCCGCGGCTTGTTGGTCCGACCGTTCTCCTCGCTCTGGTCGCTTTGGTTTCACCCCGCCTTTATCGGCCGACAAGATGGCCAGTTGCACTTGCAGGGGCTGGGGGAGCGGTGGTGTTCCTTGCGGTTGCACTCTGGGTTGCATCGGCATCGGGCCCCGATCCGGTGAGGGGGGAACTCCCGATAGCCCAGGCCGGGATAGAGTTCGAGGATGTGGGCGTTGACTGGCCAGCCTGGGGAGGAACCCATTCAGGTCAGCGTTATTCGCAGTTGGATCAGATCACACCGGCCAATGTCGGCGGCCTGAAGCGCGCATGGATAGCACATACCGGCGATCTGCCCCTAGGTGCGGGTGAAGGCAAATACGCCCCAGAAACGACCCCGCTGAAGATCGGCGACCGTTTGTATCTGTGCTCGGCGATGAATATTCTCATCGCGCTCGACGCGCAAACCGGCGCGGAAATCTGGCGCCACGATCCACAAGTCTCCACCGCCGCCATTCCCTATTCGGCCTCCTGCCGCGGCGTGACCGCCTACACCCGCCCACTGGACAGCGGCACACAGCTTTCCGGAGGCGCCCAAGGCTCTCCTTCCCAGAATGGAGGCGCGCCGCTCGTACCTTCGAGAGCTGCAGCGAATTGCGCGATGCGCATTATTGAAGGGACGCTCGATGGCCGTCTCATCGCCGTCGATGCCGAAACCGGCCGCCCCTGCGCCGACTTTGGCGTCAACGGCGAGGTCGATATCAAAGAGGGCATGGGCCAGACATATCCAGGCATGGTGGCGATCACGGCTCCTCCGGTGATCGTGCGCGGCAACATCGTGACGGGCCATCAGGTTCTCGACGGGCAGCGCAACAGCGCACCGTCGGGCGTAATCCAGGCGTTTGACGCCGTTACCGGGGAGCGCGCCTGGGCATGGGATATGGGGCGTCCGGGAGAATTTGGCGAACCTGCTCCAGGCGAGCAATTCACGCGCGGGACGCCCAATATGTGGACGACGGCTTCGGCGGACGAGGAATTCGGTCTCGTCTACCTTCCCATGGGCAACAGCGCGGTCGATTACTGGAGTTCGGATCGCAGTCCACAGGAAAACGAATTCTCGACGGCGCTCGTGGCATTGGACGGCGAGACGGGCGAGCCACGCTGGCGTTTCCAGACCGTATACAAGGACGTCTGGGACTACGACCTCGGGAGCCAGGCAACGCTTGTCGATCTGCCGGGCGGAACGCCGGCGATTATTCTCCCGTCGAAGCAGGGCGAGATCTACATTCTCGACCGACGTACCGGTCGACCGCTGCACACCGTGATCGAGCGCGCCGTGCCGCAAGGTGGTGTGGAGCCCGCCGAGCGCACCGCCACGCAGCCCTATTCGGGCTTTGCGACGCTGCGCAGACCCTCTCTCGAAGAACGCGACATGTGGGGCATGACGCCAATCGACCAGATGATCTGCCGCATCCAGTATCGGCAGTCGGCCTATGATGGCTACTATACGCCTCCCACGTCAGATCGCCGGTGGATCCAGTATCCCGGTTACAATGGTGGATCCGACTGGGGATCGGTGGCGATCGATCCGCGCCGCGGAGTGATCTACGCCAACTATAACGACATGCCCAACCACAACCGCCTCGTCCCTCGCGCAGTGGCGGACGAAAAGGGATGGGAGCCGCGCGGCCCGCAGGGCAATCAAGGTGGCGGTGGTTCTGAAGGTGAAGGCTCGCCCCAGACCGGTACGCCGTTCGCCATCGACGTCAACGCGGGCTGGCGGCTCGGGCTGACCGGCCTTCTGTGTAAAGAGCCGCCTTATGGCGGCATTCGTGCGATCGACATGAGTAGCGGCGAGACGCTATGGGACCGGCCCTTCGGTTCGGCACGCGCAAACGGTCCCTGGGGTCTTGCTCTTGGCATTCCGTTCACGATCGGTACGCCCAACAATGGCGGCGGTGTCGTGACGGCAGGAGGACTGCTGTTCATTGCCGCGACGACCGACAATCTGATCCGCGCGATCGACGTAGAAACCGGTGAAACCGTCTGGACCGACGTCCTGCCGGGCGGCGGCCAAGCCAACGTGATGACCTACTCCCAGGACGGCCGCCAGTATGTCGTGGTTATGGCAGGCGGGCATCATTTCATGAAGACACCTGTCAGCGACGCAATAGTAGCCTACGCGCTGCCCTGGAACTAGCTAAGGAGAAATCACTGGGCAGAGGGATTGCCTGCCAGCGTTCCTAGGCAGAACCGGCATTGATCGCTTCAAGCTTCGTGTCCGTCATCACAAATAAGGCCATTTGCCGCTTCGTGACACCCCGGTTTTCTAGCGATTATTTCGATCCTGCACTTGCATTTCGAAAACCGGAAGCTTCACCCCCCGCAATCGCAAAGCATTGGCAATAACCGAAACCGATGACAGGCTCATCGCCGCTGCCGCAATCATCGGGTTGAGCAGCAGTCCAAACGCCGGGAACAGCACCCCTGCGGCAACCGGTATCCCGAGCGTGTTATAGGCAAAGGCGAAGAACAGGTTCTGGCGGATGTTGCGCATGGTCGCGCGCGACAGGATGATTGCCTGCACTACCCCGGTCAGATCACCACGCACCAATGTTACACCGGCGCTTTCGATCGCTACATCCGTGCCCGTTCCCATGGCAATGCCGACATCGGCGGCTGCCAGAGCCGGCGCATCGTTTATACCATCGCCCGCCATGGCGACGCGGCGTCCTTCACTCTTCAGCCTTTCAATCTCGCGGTGCTTGTCCTCGGGCGAGACATTGGCGTGCACCTCGTCGATGCCCATTTCCCGCGCGACCGCTTCAGCCGTTGCTCGGCTATCGCCGGTCAGCATGACCACGCGGATATCGCGAGCGTGCAAAGCGGCGATGGCTGCCGCGCTGGTCGGCTTGATCGGATCGGCCACCGCGATCATCCCCGCAGGGTGCCCATCGAATGCGACAAACATCACTGTTTGTCCTTGCGAGCGACCGCTTTCCGCAGAGCCCAGCCAGACATCGTCATCGATCCCCACCCGCCGCATCATCTTTTCATTGCCGATGGCGATGCGACGATTCTGTACATTCGCCTCGACGCCTTCCCCCGTGGTCGAAGCCAGGTCTGTGGCTTCGGCAGGCGAAACACCGCGGGCCCGCGCGCCTTCTACTATGGCGTGCGCGAGCGGGTGTTCGCTGCCCATCTCGACGCCCGCGACCGCGGCAAGGAATTCGGTTTCGTTGATACCCTCGACCGGGTCGACCGCAACCAGGTCAGGCTTACCCATCGTCAACGTGCCGGTCTTGTCGACCACCAACGTATCGATCTTCTCCAATGTCTCCAGTGCTTCGGCATTGCGGATCAGGATGCCATGCTGCGCGCCCTTGCCTGTGCCGGTCATCACCGACATCGGCGTGGCAAGCCCCAGCGCGCAGGGACAGGCGATAATCAGAACAGCAATCGCATTGACCAACGCATAGGCAAGCGCTGGCGCGGGACCCCAGATGGCCCACACCGCAAAGGTGACGATCGCAACAACCACGACCGCAGGAACGAACCAGCCCGCGACCTGGTCCGCGAGCCGCTGGATCGGCGCGCGGCTGCGCTGCGCCTCGGCAACCATCTGGACAATCTTGGACAGCATGGTGTCCTTACCCACGTTCGTGGCCTGCATGATGAACCCGCCGGTCTGGTTGACCGTCCCGCCGATCACCGTGTCGCCGGCAACCTTCTTCACCGGAAGCGGTTCTCCGCTGACCATCGACTCGTCGATGGTGCTCGATCCTTCCTCGATCTCTCCATCCACCGGCACTTTGTCTCCGGGGCGAACGCGCAGCCGATCACCGGACACCAGTTCGTCGAGCGGCACCTCCCGCTCATCGCCGCTCCCGAAGATTTTCACGGCAGAGGGCGGCGCAAGTTCGAGCAGAGCGCGCAGAGCGCTCGAGGTTGAACCGCGCGCTTTCAATTCGAGAACCTGTCCCAGCAAGACAAGCGTCGTGATGACTGCTGCCGCCTCGTAATACACGCCCACGCGTCCTGAATGATCGCGAAAGGCGAGCGGAAAAATATCCGGAAGGGCGGTTGCCACCAGGCTGAAGAGATAGGCTATGCCGACCCCGACGCCGATCAGCGTGAACATGTTGAGGTTGCGCGTCTTGAGCGATTGCCACGCGCGGACGAAGAACGGCCAGCCGCCCCATAGCACCACCGGTGTGGCAAGGAGAAATTGCGCCCATTGCGCACTGGCAGGCTCGATCAGCCGGTCGAAGCTGAGTCCCGGGACCATGTCGCTCATCGCATAGACAAAAAGCGGCAACGTCAGGAGAGCGCTCCACCAAAAACGGCGCCGCATATCGATCAGTTCGGGATCAGGGCCTTCGTCGAGGCTGACCGTTTCCGGTTCGAGCGCCATCCCGCAAATCGGACAGGAGCCTGGGCCGGGCTGACGGATTTCGGGATGCATAGGGCAGGTATAGATCGTCCCTTCGGGAACATCCTCGACCGCATCGAGATGCGCACCCGACAGATAGAGCCCGGGATCGCCGAGAAACTTGTCGTGGCAGCGCGAAGAACAGAAGTAATGCTCGGCACCGTCATGCATCGCGATGTGTTCTGCACCGTCGATCGCAACACTCATTCCGCAGACCGGATCGATGGCGGTGCCTTCGATTACACTCTCATCCTGGCTCATGCTCATTCCTTCCTAGCTGTTCACCACGAGGAACTGCCCCATCATGCCGGCATCCTCATGCTCGAGGATATGACAGTGATACATGTAAGGCAGATCCGGGTCGGTATGCTCCTCGAAGCGCAGCAGCACGCGCAGCTGCTCGCGCGGATTGACGACGACAGTATCCTTGAACCCCGTTTCCAGCGGCGGCGGCCTACGTCCATCGCGGTCGATCACCCGGAATTGGGCATTATGGATATGAAATGGGTGCGCCATCATCGAGGCATTGGCGATTTCCCAGATTTCCCACTGCCCGACCGGCACGCGCTCATTGACGATATCCATGTCCATCGCCGCGCCATTGATCGTCATCCCGCGACCCATCATGCCCATGTCGAGGACGAAGCGGCGCGTACGCACCGCCAGCGAGAGATCGGGCGCATTCAACGAAGAAAGACGCGGCGGCAGTCTCCTCGCGCGCGCGCCTCGGCCGGGCCTGATATCGAGAATGCGAAGGACTTCTCCAGTCTCACCGCCATCGCGAGGGCGGTTCATCATGCCGCCGCCCATCATGCCGCGACCCTGCCCGCCCATCATTCCCATCGCATTGTCCGGGCTTGTGGCGACAAGCGACAGGGGGCGCCCTTCGGTAAGATCGACAATTACCTGAGCACGTTCGCCTGGCGCAAGTTTGAGCGACCGGACCGTGTGCGGGCGGTCAAGCAACCCGCCATCGCTCGCGATCAGCTGCATCGCCTGCCCCTCGGCAAGCGAGAATTCGTAGAAGCGCGCGTTGGAACCGTTGAGAATGCGTAGCCGCAACTGGCCGGTTTGCGCATCAAACACGGCGTTCTGCGTGCCGTTCACGAATATTCGTTCCCCGAGCACGCCCATCATCCGTGTATGCATATTCAGCGGATAAATGAGCTTGCCGGACCCATCGAGTGCCCTGTCCTGGACGATCAGCGGAATATCATCGGCGCCGTAATCGCTCGGCAGATCGAGCGCGGCTTCCTCGTCGTCCCGAACATAGATCGGCGCGGCAAGTCCCGCATAGACCTGCGGCCCGGCGCGGCGATGCAGGTGCGAATGATACCAGTATAGCGAGGCGCGCTGGCGCACTTCGAAGGACGGGCTCCAGCGGGTGCCGGGACGAATGAGCTGATGCGGCCCGCCATCGGCAGCAGCGGGAAGCTCGAACCCGTGCCAATGGACGGTCGCACCCTCGGCAAGTGCGTTGTCGATGTGAAAACGTACCCGCTCACCGCGGCGCATCTCCAGTGTCGGCCCCAGATAATCGGCATCCACGCCGATCGTTGCCGAGGCTACTCCGGGGACAAATTCCTTCTGCCCGGTCGTCAAAGACAAACGGAAAACCCGCTCTCCGCCTTCGACCGCGCCACGATTCAAAGGCGGGATGGCAAGAGGCTGGGGATCGTCAGACGAGCGCAGTGGCCCAAAGCTGCTTCGTGCTTCGCAGCCGACCAGAGGTAGGGCCGCAATGCCGACACCGGCAAAGCCCATATCCCTCAACAAATCTCGACGTCCGATCCTTATCGCCCGGTCCTTCCTGCCTTCGACCATCCTTCTCGGAGTGGCGGCGTCAGCAACAGCCGGCGCCGCCACCACGAATTATTGCTTGGCAATCGAAGTGATTGCGTTGCCCTCCGAACCAGTACGAAATTCAAACGCGATCCCCTCACCAACGGCAACCTGGCTGCGAAGATCTTCGTCGGCGTCGAACGCCATGGTCATGGCGGGCCAGTCGATTTCGGGAACCGGACCGTGCTCAATCGTGATCGTTCCGGCGTCGGAATCGATGGCGGTGACGGTTCCTTCCGCGCTGGCGTTTTGCATCATGCCTTCTGTATCCATCATGGGCATGTCGCCTTCATTCATAGGCATCTGTCCATCGGACATCTGCCCGTCTGCCATCGGCATATCATCCATTCCAGTGGTGCTCTGCTCGGCATCGCAAGCAGCCATCGCCAGCGGCGCGGCCATAAGTATCAAGAGGGTTGTGGAACGCATTCTTCTTCTCCTTCGAGGGGTTTGGACCGCTTGGTCCGGGGACGCCGCATCATCAGATAGGCGGCGGGAAGTACGAACATTGAAAGTAGTGGGGCGGTGATCATCCCGCCGATCATCGGGGCCGCGATACGGCTCATCACCTCGGATCCGGCACCGGTGCCGATCAGGATCGGAAACAGTCCGGCAAGAATGACCGCTACGGTCATCGCCTTGGGCCGCACGCGCAGCAGCGCTCCTTCGCGGATCGCCGCCGATACCTCGTCGGAATCGAGATCGCCCTCTCGCCGCTCCAGCGCAGCCTTCAGGTAAATCAGCATGACCACGCCGAACTCTGCCGAAACGCCGGCCAGGGCGATAAAGCCGACAGCCGTCGCGACCGACTGGTTGTAGCCGAGCATGTAAAGCAGCCAAAACCCGCCGGTGAGTGCAAAGGGCAGCGTGCCCATGATCAGCAGCGCCTCATCGAAGCGGCGGAAGATCAGATAGAGTAGCAGGAAAATGATCGCGAGCGTCGCCGGTATAACGATCTTCATACGCTCGGCAGCGCGGGTAAGATACTCGAACTGCCCGGCGTAGGATATACTCACGCCCGCAGGCAGATCGACTTCCGCCGCGATCGCCTCCTGCAGATCACTGACGACCGAAGTGAGATCACGTCCGCGAACATCGATATAGACATAGCTCGTGGGTCGTCCCTGCTCGCTCTTGAGCATGGGCGGCCCGCTACTAACGCTGATCTGCGCTACGCTCCCCAGCGTGATCTGCTGCCCCCCAGGGGTCAGCATCGGCAGCGCCCTGAGCTCGTCCACACTGTCGCGGATTTCACGCGGATAACGCACATTGATCGGATAGCGCGCCAGCCCTTCGACCGTGCGCGCCACATTGGCGCCGCCGATTGCGCCCGATACGATCATTTGAACGTCGTCGATGTTGAGGCCGTATCGGGCCGCGGCCAAGCGATCGATATCAACGTCGACATAGCGCCCGCCCGACAATCGTTCGGCCAAGGCGGAGCTCACGCCCGGCACCTGCTTCCCGACCTGTTCGATAGCTTGCGCCACCCGGTCGATATCGCTGAGATCCTCACCCGAAACCTTGACCCCGATCGGGCTTTTGATCCCGGTCGCGAGCATGTCGATCCGGTTGCGGATCGGCGGAACCCACACATTGGCGAGACCCGGCACCTGCACCACGCGGTCGAGTTCCTCGACCAGCATGTCGGGCGTCATGCCCTCGCGCCATTCCTCGCGCGGTTTGAACTGGATGGTGGTTTCGAACATCGTCAATGGCGCCGGATCGGTCGCCGTGTCGGCACGGCCGGCCTTACCAAAGACAGTGTCGACTTCGGGCACCGATTTGATCAGGCGGTCGGTCCGCTGGAGGAGCGCAGAAGCTTGCCCTGGAGACAGCCCCGGCAGTGCGCTGGGCATGTAGAGCAGGTCACCCTCGTCGAGCGGCGGGAGAAACTCGCCACCAAGCCGGGTAAAGGGAACCAGCGTCGTCGCGAAGACCAGCGCCGCAATGACCAGCGTTGCCTTCGGCCGGCGCATCACCCAGTCCAGACCCGGACGATAGGCGCGGGTCAGGCCCCGGTTCAGGATGTTCTTGTCTTCGGGCGGAATCTTGCCGCGGATCATCCAGCCCATCAACACAGGGACCAGCGTAATCGAAAGGATTGCCGCCCCAGCCATGGCATAGGTCTTGGTGAAGGCGAGCGGCGCAAACAGCCTGCCCTCCTGCGCCTGGAGGGTGAACACGGGAATGAAGGACAAGGTGATGATCAGCAGGCTGTAGAACAGCGCCGGGCCAACCTCCTTCGCGGCATCCCCGATGACCCGCCAGCGTTCGTCGCCCGCCAGCACGCTGTCGGGGTTTTCATGCGTCCAGCGCTCGATATGTTTGTGCGCGTTCTCGATCATGACGATCGCGGCATCGACCATCGCGCCGATCGCGATGGCAATGCCTCCAAGCGACATGATGTTGGCGTTGACCCCTTGAAAGCGCATGACCACGAAAGCGGCGAGCACACCCAGCGGTAATGTAACGATGGCAACCAGCGCCGAACGTACATGCCACAGGAACAAGGCGCATATCAGCCCGACGACTATGAACTCCTCGGCCAGCTTGGTGGTGAGATTTTTGACCGACGCATCGATCAGTTGCGAGCGGTCATACGTGGTAACGATCTCCACGCCGTCGGGCAGGCTTTGCTGAAGCTGTTCGAGCTTCGCCTCGACCGCGGTGATCGCGGATCGCGCGTCGGCCCCCTGCCGCAGGATTACCACCCCGCCGGCGACCTCGCCCTGACCGTTGAGCTCCGCTATTCCGCGCCTCAGTTCGGGGCCGATCTGAATGGTCGCAACGTCGCCCAGGGTCACCGGCACTCCCCCGCTAGCGACTTGCAAGGGGATCGCCCGAAAATCATCGAGGCTGCCGAGATAGCCCGAGGAGCGCACCATATATTCGGCCTCGCCCATCTCGACGATCGAGCCGCCCGCTTCCTGATTGGAAGCCCGGACCGCTTGCACGACGTCGGCATGCGTCACCCCGAACGATGCCATCCGGTAGGGTTGAAGGACAATCTGGTACTGCTTGACCATACCGCCGATGCTGGCGACTTCGGCAATGCCGGGAATGGTTTTGAGCTCGTAGCGCAGGAACCAGTCCTGCAGACTCCGTAGACCCGCTAGATCGTTTCCGCCGGTTCGGTCGACGAGCGCATATTCGTAGATCCAGCCGACACCTGTGGCGTCGGGGCCAAGGCTGCTCTCCACGCCTGCGGGAAGCTGCCCTTGCACCTGGTTGAGATATTCGAGCACGCGCGAACGCGCCCAGTAAAGGTCGGTCCCGTCCTCGAAAATGACATAGACATAGCTGTCACCGAAGAACGAGTATCCGCGCACGGTCTTGGCGCCGGGTACGGAAAGCATCGTCGTCGCCAGCGGATAAGTGACCTGATCCTCGACAAGCTGGGGCGCCTGACCAGGGTAATTTGAGCGGATAACCACCTGGACGTCCGATAGGTCAGGCAGTGCATCCACAGGCGTCGTCCGCACGGCCCAGAACCCCGCGAGCGCGATGGCGATCGAAGCCAATACGATGAACATGCGATTGGCGATCGAGCTTTCGATTATGCGCGCGATCATTGGTCGCCTGCCTTCCGGATGCCGGTGATGCGGGGGCCGTCCGATCCCTGTACGAACTGGAACGAGACGCGGTCGCCGCGCCTGAAGCCGCGCAGCTGCGCGGGTCCCTCGATCCCAAATGTCATGGTCATCGCCGGCCATTCGAGCGCGGCAACCGGCCCGTGTCGCAAGGTGACATTGCGGGCAGTGATGCGCTCTACAGTTCCGCTTGCCCGGTAGGTGCGCGGCTCGTCCGCATCGTCTTGCGCTTCGCCTTCATCTGCGGCCGTCGACACTTCGTCGATGCCGCGAACATCGAGCCCCGCCAGACTGGCTTCGGAATCGAGCAGGAACTGGCCCGATGTGACCACTTCCTCGCCCGGCGCGAGGCCCGCGAGTATCTCGGTCCGACCGCCCGCTCCCCGACCAATCTGCACCTCCGCGGGGCGATAGCCGCCCTCTTCCTGCGCCAGCATCACGATCGTGCGTTCGCCGGTGCGGATGATCGCTTCGGAAGGAATCAACACCGCTTCGCGGCGCGCCGGAGAAAGCGAAACCTGCGCGAACATGCCTGGTCGCAGTCGCAGATCGGGATTGCGCATCTCGGCCCGGACGGTGAGCGTGCGGCTGGCCTCCTGGGCGCTTGGCAGAATGGCAGTAATCCGCCCGGCGAACCGTTCGCCCGGAAAAGCAGTCAAAGTCGCGCTCACCGGCTGGCCAACGCGCACGTCGGCGGCAAGGATTTCGGGGACCGCCGCTTCCAGCCAGATCGGATTGAGCCCCGTGATTTCGGCCAAGGTCTGGCCCGCACTCACGCTCATTCCCGGTCGCACGCCGAGCATTGTCACCGCGCCCGAAGAAGGCGCCGTAATCGTCAATGTGGAACGCGGGCGGCCACTGCGCGCGACCGACGAGATAACGCCGTCGGGCATGCCGAGAAGCCGCAGCCGTTCGCGTGCCGCGCGAGTAAGCGCTTCATCGCCGGTCGCGGCGACCGCCAGATATTCCTGCTGCGCCCCGCCCCATTCCGGAATCAGCAAATCCACGAGGGGAGTACCCTGTCTAATAATGTCGTCGGGCGCATGGCCATAGGTTCGCTGCACGAAGCCGCTGGCGCGCGGCTGCACGATCGACACCTCCCGGGCGTTGTAAGCGAGTGTGCCGGTGACGTTCGTCTCGGGTTCGAGCACGCCGAGCTGCGCTTCGGCCGTCCGAATGCCGAAATTCTGCACCAGCGCCGGATCGATGCTGACGCCGCCGGCGTTCGCTCCGTCCCCACCGGCGCATTTTGCAACCAGCTGCATGTCCATGAAAGGCGATTTCCCGGGTTCGTCGAAATGCTGGTCGGGCACCATCGGATCGTACCAGTAGAGCACCTCCTCGCAGCCTGCCTCCGCTGCAGCTCCGCCGGAATCACCGGGGGAGCCTGCGCCAACCTGGGCAAGGCCATAGCCAGCGCCGAGGCTTACGAGCACTATCCCGGCCGCGAGCGTGTAGGACCTCTGGCGCGGGGTCAGTCTTTGCCAGGCGGCTTTCATTGCATATGCTCCTGGTAGGTAAGTCGCAGTTTGGCGGCGGCTTCGACCGTCGCCTCTTCGCGTACGAGAATTTCCAGTTCGAGCAGGGCCAGCGCGGTCTTGGCCTCGATCACGTCGATCAGTTCGGCACGGCCAGCGGCAAAGCTTGCGATTTCGAGTTGCGCCCTGTCGCGGGCCAGGGGCAACAGCTCCTCGCGCGCGCGCTGCCACTGCCGTGCCGCGCTGCGCCAGGACGCGAGGTCGGCCTCGAACTGGGCTTCGAGTTCGCGCAGTGCGTCCGCTCGCTCGGCGAGCGCCGCTGCCGCCTGCGCTTCGGCTGCGGCGATGCGCGGCTCCTGCCGACGACCGGCGAAGATCGGCAAGGTTACCGAACCCATGACCGAGACGACATTCCCGAAATCGGGATTTCGCCGGCCGAAGATCACATTGACGCCGAAGTCGGGCCTCTTTTCCGCCCGGGCAAGATCGATCGCAGCACGGGCCCGTTGCTCGGCGGTGTTCGCCAGAAGGATCCCGGGGTTGCTCTCCAGAGCCGTGCGCAGCTCAATCGGATCGACATCGGTGTGCGGCACCGGACCTTGCGCCACCGGCTCTTCCCCGGCGATATACCGCGTCAGCCGCGCCTGGGCCGCTTCCCGATCGGCTTCGATGCGCGTCCGGGCATCGTCTATCTCGAGCAGTGCCCGGCGGATCTCGAGGCTTTCCGCAGGGCGCGCCGAACCCGATGCGACTGCGCTGCGAGCAACCGGCACCAGCTTGCGCAATTCAGCCTGGGCCTCGATAGCCAGCGCCAGTTGCTGCTGCGCATAAGCCAGTGATATCCACGCGCGGCCAGCGGCGACTTCGACATCCCGGCCAACAACGCGAAGGCGCGCTTCGGCCAGGTGGATATCCGATACCGCAAGCCCAGCCCTCGCGCGTCGCTTGGCTAGATTGGGAATCTCTTGCTCGACACCCACTTGGACTTGGGTTGGAAGCTGCCGGTCGAGATCGAAGGCCGCCGGGCCGGTGACCGGCAGATTGACGATGCCCGTGCGTAGCCGCGGATCGGGTAATTCGTCCGCGGCCTCCGCCGTGCTCCGCAGAGCTTCTACCTCGAGTTCACGCGCCTGCAGGACGGGCTGTTCGACGCGAGCCGCGCGCAAGGCCTCTTCATAGCCCACCGGCTGTGCTTGCGCCGCCTGGGCAAAAACTATGAGTGCCGCTGACGCGCAGCCACTTCGCCAATCCATGGTATAACCTCGCAGGTAATCTGATGCCAAGCCGAAGATGCCGCCGCGCCTCGCAAAAGGCGACGCGGGCGCATCGTAACCTCACCTACGGCTGCTGTGCGCCGTTTGCGGGAAACTAGACGATGCGGTCAGCTTGTGGAGGCGGTGATTCCGGCGGGAGAGGTCTGCTGTGGAGCCCCGCCGAACTGCCCGCGAGGAAGGGGGCACGCGGGAATAGCGAGACAGCGAGCTTCACGGGTGCAGCATCGGGGACCGCCATCGGCGCAACGCAGCCCATGGCCACAAGACACCCGAGCGTCATGCGCTCGCAGGGCTTCTGGTCGGAGGACCCCTCAGCCGCCATGCTCATCGCCATACCGTCGTCCATCTCCGAACAATCGACGGAGCCGCCTATCTCCATCGGGGGGGCGTAGCAGCCTGTGCGGCGCTCTGCACGAAAAGCGCAAGGCAAACGCAAACAAGAGCAAGGGCGCGCACGAGGGACACTCCGCCGCGATAGTGGGGTCGCTCTGGCAAGGCAAACGCAAATCCGGATCCGAAAGCGCTTGCGGACGATACCACGCCAGTGCTCAAAAACGCCGAAGGCTGATTCCTGCGGGTACGCCGAGCATTTTAGATTGGCTCCGTCAGCGAAATCAGTCGCTACAGCTGCGATTGATAGAAAGCAGCCCAGTGGAGACAATCCCGCGTCGCCCACTCGCCGTCCGCAGATGCCAGGAAAGGGGGCGTCGAGCTCAATAGCGCGACGCAGCCGCCTACAGACCCCGTCGGGGTACTGTCATCTTTTCTCATGCGTTGGCCGGAGCGCTTTCTTCGGGCTGGACATCGCGTCGATGCGGGCCATCATTTGGTTGCAGCTCTGCATCATGGCCTTCAGCTCGCCCCGCATCTCCGGGTCGCTCATCATCGCCGTCATGCTGTCCTTGGCCATCTCGCCGTGTTGCATCATTGGCGGCTCTCCGCCTGCGCCGGCGCGTTGGCGTGCTGGGCCACAGCGGCGGTGTAACCCATCCCGACGCGTCTTCCCATCATTGGATGGTCAAGGGCTCGACGAATATTTTTTCAGCAACACCCGACGGCTGCTGGTTCCTCCGTCGATTCCGACACCTCGCGCACGAGATCTCCGGTTTCCTTCTTGTCGGCATGCAGGGCGATGTCGGCTTGGGAAACGATGCCGCAGCACTTGCCTTCGTCGTCCACAACCGGGAGGCGGCGGACCTGATTGTCCTCCATCTTCTTGCAGCATTCCTCGATGCTCGTGTCCGGAGTGACAGTAACGAGCGAAGACGACATCACCTCCTCGACAGGTGTATCGGCGGATTTGCCTTTCGCAACGCAGCGGCATGCGATGTCGCGATCGGTCACGACCCCGACCAGCCCGCCGGATTCGTCGACGACCGGGATCTCGCCGCAATCGTTGTCAACCATCAGGCCGGCGGCGTCCTTGACGGTGTCAGAAGGGCTGCAGCACGCCGGATCGGCAGTCATGAGATTTCGGGCTTCCATGGTTCATCTCCAGTTTGGGGTTGTGGCGCAGATTGCACTCCACGTGGGGAATGGTCCCATGCAGTTTCCGGTTCCGGCTTTATCTGTGATCCGTGGCCAGTCCGCGCCGGCTTGCCGAAGCTTCTCGGCGGCGGGATCGCACCCCGGCCACCGATCACCCTGCTCTCCTGAGCCCGGACAAGCGGAGGAATGAGACGCCGATGTTTGACTGCGGCCATGGCTGAACATTCTGGGGCATGACTGGACTGATTTCGCCAACCCCTTGTCGCACGGTCGCGCGCACCACCACGCTCAGCGCCGCAGCAAGGCGAATCGAAAATTGCCAATTCCGCGCAACCCCCTAGCTCTAAATCTATGCCTACCATTGCGAGGGCCGGACATAGTTGGGCATTCAATCCGAGGAGACGTGATGTCGTGGGAACATCGAGCACGCTGTTCGTTTCCAAGACAGCAGTGATGCCGATATCAACCCCAGGCTATTCGTCGCCGGCAGACACGCCTGAGTTGAGCGCTTGAAGGAGTAGACACGTGGATGGGCTCATCAATCTGGACAACAGCCTCCACGTTTTCACACGTGCGCCGAACCAAGCGGATCTGAGAGAGCTCTCATGCGCCGGCATGCGGTCCGTTGTCAATCTGCGCGCACCAGGAGAAAACGGCGAGGTCTTAGCTCCCGGCACCGAGGGTGAGGTGGCGGCGAAAAGCGGGTTGGCGTACCTGAGCTTCCCGGTGACACCCGCGGATCTCACCACAAGGGCCGCCTCGACCATCCGTGTCGAAATGGAGCAACTGCCGACACCCATCGCCATTCATTGTGCAAGCGGCAAGCGGCAAGCGGGCTAGCCTGATGGCCCTGGCTCACTGGGCTCACCAGCAGGACGCGGGCGCTAGCGAAGCCGCGGCCAAGGCCGAAGTCGCTGGACTCAAAGTCGGCCAGGCCGATCTCCAGCCCCTGATCGAACGTTAGGCGCAGGTCATGATCTTTCGACAATTGTTCGAACCCGAATCCTCGACGTACACCTACCTTTTCGGCTGGCAGGACACCGGCGAGGCCCTGTTGCTCGATCCGGTGGTGGAGACAATCGAACGCGATCTTCAAACTATCAACGAGCTTGGCCTGCGGCTTGCCTACACGCTCGACACGCATATCCACGCAGACCACATCAGCTCCGCCTGTCGGTTGCGGGCGCTCACAGACTGCAAGGTCGCCTACCCTGCGCAGGACGATCTCCCTTGCGCGGATATCGGCGTTACCGAGGATCGGCCGCTAAATCTTGGAGGCTTGAATTTCCGGCCCCTGTTCACTCCGGGCCACACGGATACGCACCATTGCTATCTTCTGGATCAGGGCGGACAGCAAAGGGTATTTACCGGGGACGCGTTGCTGATCGATGGCTGCGGCCGAACGGACTTTCAGAATGGTGACACGGCTGCGCTCTATCGCTCGGTTCACGACAAGATTTTTACCTTGCCCCCGGACACCCTGGTCTATCCCGCACACGATTATCAGCATCGGCACGTCTCCACCGTCGCGCAGGAACGTGAGCGCAATCCGCGGTTGAACGACGCAATCCGACTTGAAGAGTTCGAGGATATCATGACCAATCTCGACCTTGCCTATCCGAAAAAAATCGATGTGGCGGTCCCGGCCAACCGCAAATGTGGCGATTGCCCCGAAGATGCCGTGGAACAACTTCATCGAATTGGCGGCAAGTCCCCCCAGGGCTGGCCGAGCTAGGCTCAGGATCTGTTAAATTGCCGCCGTAGCGAATGAACGGCTGATTCCGTGGCGGTGAGAGGCCTGGGTTCGTCGAGCTTGGAGCCCGCGAGCAGCTGACGGACCCCTGATTTCGCTCAACGCATGATTAGAGTCTGGCCCCGATGGTAAGGACGGATGATGAAGCGAACGAGGTTTAAGGAAGAGCAGATCATTGGTGTGTTGAAGGAGGCCGAGACTGGTGCGAAGACCGGCGACCTGTCCCACGGCACGAGGCGTCGGAAGCGACGATCTATAACTGGAAGGCCAAGTATGGCGGCCTGGAGGTGCCGGAAGCCCAGCAGTTGTGGGCACTGTTTCTATATATCGGGTTTCCCTCGTATCGTACGAGCCCAGTCTCCTCGCGTACAAGCCGGTTGGGGGCAACAGCGGTACATGTTGATCTACGATCGGGCGATGGAGTAGGCCGAAATTGGCCCCACAAAATGGACGGCCGTTTCGCTTTGGCAAGCGTTCTGACGGACCAGGCCTGCGTGGAATGCCTGGCGTTTGTCGGTGCCCATTGCCGTCTGCAACGCTTGGACCGCTAGAGATGATCATTTCACCCGCCTCCCTGGGGAACGTGCGATGCGAAAGACAAGCACTCTCGGTCGAGCAGTCAACTTCACACCTGCGCTCGGAAAAGCTTGGCTAACACCGCTCTACGACGTTGCAATTCGCTGCCTGACATCGGAGAAACGATGGCGGAGCGCGATGATAGCCGAAGCGAAGATCGAGCCAGACGATCGTCTGATCGACGTCGGAAGCGGCACGGGAAGTCTCCTCATCGGTCTCCGCTCCGCCTGTCCGCAAGCGGACCTGCTCGGTGTCGATCCGGACCGCGCCACGATCGACATAGCCCGGCGAAAAGCTGCGCATAAGATGTCGTCCATCCGTTGGCACCATGGTTTTCTCGACAGCCTCGAGCTTCAGGACAATTGGCGACCAAACAAGATCGTGAGCAGCCTTCTATTCCACCAGATACCGGCGGGGCAGAAGGAGGCCCTCATCGAGGAGATCTGGAACCTGCTCGAACCCGGCGGGATGGTCTTGATCGCGGATTACATGAAGCAGGAAAACCCGCTGATGCGGGCGCTGTTTCGCGCAACCGTCCAAAGACTGGACGGATCTGCGGATACCCAGCCCAACGCCGACGGCGTAATGGAAAATCTTATCTCTGCCCGATTTATCGACAGCAAGAGGTTAGCCCTATTCAATACGCCCACAGGTGCCATTTCTCTGTGGCGCGGCTTCAAGGAAAGGACCCTCAATTGACCGACACTGCCTCTCCATCGGCCCTGCGCAGACCTCTCGCGAGTGCTTTGCTCGTCGTTCTTGCGGCTTGTTCGAACGTCGCGCAGGCCGCAAGCTACACGATGTGTCGTGACTCTGGCTGCGGCTGTTGTGAACAATGGGCAGCTCATGTCGAGCGGGACATGGACGCACAAGTCGCCGCGGTCGACAGCACCGATATGGCCGCTGTCAAGGCGGAGAGGGATGTCCCGCAGGGACTCTCGTCCTGCCACCCGATGGCGGTCGACGGCTATGTCATCGAAGGACATGTTCCCGCTGAAGCCATTGCGAGACTGCTGCGCGAGCGACCCGACGGCGTCGCCGGGCTTGCCGTGCCCGGTATGCCGCTCGGCTCCCCCGGCATGGAGGCTCGCGGCCGCAAGCAGGCATATGACGTGTTTGCATTTGGCCCGGGCGGACAAAGGGTTTTCGCAAGCTACCCCTAACGCAAAGCGGATGGCCCCACCGTCCGAAAACTGGGCAACCAACGGGGCGCTCTATTGTCGAGCCGAGGAACTGAAATGACTAATATCACATCTGGTAATCAAACCGAGCGGAATTCCAAAGGGCATGCCGTCCGACCTTATACGCCGGCCAGGCATTTAGGATCAGTCGCCAAAGCCCACTTGACCGCAGATAAACGCGGGGCGCATGAGGCAGGCCGCTGCCCTTTCAGTCTCGTGCCGGCGATCGCGAAGATGCACCCTGCCCCCTCGCGCGCAGGTTGGCCTTGTTTTCAAAGTTAGAGAGTTGTGAACGAGATGAAACACGAGGGACATGCGGCATCGACCGGGACCCAAAGCAGCAAGAGCGAATCTGCCATAAGTCTCGCCGGTGGCGTGGCTATGGGCACGGGGGTCATGATCGGCGCCGGAATATTTGCCCTAACCGGTCAGATCGCACAGTTGGCCGGGCCGCTGTTCCCGCTTTCCTTCGTCGTGGGAGCTATCGTGACGGCGCTTGCGGCCTATAGTTACATCAAAATGTCGAACGCCTGGCCATCGTCTGGCGGCATCGCGATGATCTTGCAAAAGGCCTATGGTCCGGGCGTCGTGGCGGCCTCTGCCTCACTGCTCATGGCGCTCTCGATGGTGATCAATGAAAGCCTGGTAGCCCGTACCTTCGCTGCTTACGCCCTGCGTCCGTTCGGCCAAGAGGAGAATGCCCTTTTCCTGTCTATACTCGCGCTAGCTCTGATCGTCTTCGCCTACTTCGTAAATGCGTCCGGCAATCGTTCGGTGAGCGGCTTTTCGCTCATCATGTCCGTGATCAAGGTCGGCGGCATCGTCGTTTTCGCAGTGGCGGCGATCTGGGCGAGCGGTTTCTTTTCTGGCTCTTTTTCCGAAGACACTTCGCAAACCGGTGGCGGCGCATTTCTGGCATCGGTGGCATTTTCCATCCTCGCCTTCAAAGGCTTCACGACCATTACGAACAGTGGCGGCGATATTGTTGATCCGCATCGCAATGTTGGTCGCACGATCGTCATCTCGATTGTCATCTGCGTGGTGACGTACCTGCTCGTGGCACTGGCTGTCGGAGCAAGCCTGACGATTGGCGAGATTGCCCAAGCGCGCGATTATTCTCTGGCCGCCGCCGCCAGACCGGCGCTGGGTCAACTGGGCTTCTGGTTCACCATCATCATTGCACTATCGGCAACTACCTCGGGGGTGATCGCCAGCGTGTTCGCGGTCTCGCGCATGCTGGCGATGCTGACTGACATGAAGATGATCCCGCACAGTCATTTTGGCATGAAAGGCGGAATACGAAGCCATATGCTGGTCTACACGGTCGTGGTAGCCGGCTCGCTAGCGGTGCTGTTCGATCTGTCGCGCATCGCTTCCCTCGGGGCGTTTTTCTATCTGGTCATGGACATGCTGGTGCATTGGGGTGTCTACCGGCACCTACGAAAGGAGATCGCTGCAAAAAGCTCCGTTCTGCTCGCCGCGATTGCAGCCGACGGTGTTGTTCTTGCTGCCTTTACTGCCACCAAACTCGACACCGACCCGCTTATTGTTGGCATCGCTGCGGCCCTCATCGCCGCTGTTTTTGCTCTTGAAGCTCTCTTCCTGCGTCGAATAGGCAGAAAGGATGAGAAACCCGGGTCGAAACTAAGGTGAAATCCACCACCGGCCCGGATGACGAGACGCGGCTGATCCCCGATGAAGCACGCATCTTTTTATTAGATGGTGATGGGCTCCAAGTTCATCCCCGCTGCCTCCGAAGCGGCCGACTTGCTTGATGCGCCGCTCGAGGTTTTATCGGCCATGCGTGATCGGCAAGGATGCACTGCTGTCCGGCTCCAAGCTTCAGGATGCGCTGGCTCTCACCTCCCGCGGTTTCAGGTATCCGCCCGTCTTGATAGATTGCTTCCTCAATCCAGGAGTTTCGACATATGACAGAGCAAAAGAAGAGCGCCGCGGTTTCGCGATGGGAAGATGAGGGCGGGGCCACGCCGTGCGGCCCTCAGGAAGCTTTGGCAGCAGCTTGCGACGAATGGGATATTCCCGCACTTTCCGATGCCGAGATCATCCAGCTGCGCATCCGGGTAATCGCATTGGAAAATATTGTGCTAAGTGTGCTAGCCAAAGCCACTGACGAACAACTGACGCAAATTGGCGAGATGGCGGAATTCATCACCCCGCGTCCCGGTGCCAGGCAACATCCCCTCACCATTCATGCCGCGTCCCAGATGACCCAGCTCGTGGAGCGCGCCAAACATTTTCGATCGTAAGGATACGAGCGCAATCTGCTAGCCAATCACATCAAATTCGTGCGGTGCGCAAGCAAGAATCGCGGCCAGTTTGCGCTCGGGTCACAGGAAGCCCTTTGGCAGTCTATCGCTAAAGTAGCGGTAGCGCTCTTTGTGTCAGACGATTCGCTGCAACTTGTTCGGTAAAAGCCTCGTAAGCAAGGCGCGGTCCCTCTGTAGAGCGGCCGCCCATCTTGTCCTTCGGGCGCATGACGTGGATCGCATTCCGCGCCGCGTCGGGCCGCCACTCGCGGGACGAGGAAACAGGTCAATCCCTCCTCGGCGTGGGCCAGCGCCAGGAAGGCATCCGACATTGGCGCCGAGCAGAACCATTTATGGCCGATCAGCTCGAATTCACCGCTACCAAGCGAGGCGGCGCGGGTGCTGTTGGCGCGCACGTGCGAGCCGCCCTGCATTTCGGTCATCGCCATGGCAGTGGTGGACCCAGTCTTTCCTGCGCGGGAATGAAACGCTGATCGTATTTCGCGGCGGAGACACGCGGTTCCCATTCCGCAGCCACTTCCGGCTCCGCGCAAAGGGCGGTGACCGCCGCATAAAGCATTGACATCGGACATACCGTGCCGGCATCGGCCTGCGTCATAAGGTAGAGCAGCGCTGCACGCAGGTCTGGCCCGCCTTTACGCTGGTCCACGCCGCCGCGGAAATTCCCCTCTTCGACCCCCATCTGCATCAGAGCGTGAGAGGCGGGGTGGAACTCAACTTCATCCGGGCCTCACCGAAGCGGTCGAAACCTAAGGGTGTTGGCGGGTTCGCATTGGCAAGCCTACCAAGCTCAACGGTTCGGCCTGACCCACCAGTTCGCCGAAGGCACTCAGACGGTCCCAGTGCCCCGCTCCGGAACCGGCGACACCATCCTGAATTGCCCGGTCGGCATCGAAAGCATTGAAATCGACGAGCGGCGGCGGCTGATAGCTGACCTCGTGGGCTTCGAGTGCTGTAAGGGGACGATAGGGCACCATGGCAACGAGTGTGCAACTCGCGCGAGCGGTCATCAAGGTCTGGTTGCGCACTCATGCTAGTCACCTGGAACTGTAGTCCGTAACATTCTCTTGATTGATTTTCGGGAGGTGATGCGATGGCAGGGCGGTTGGCGGATGCAGTAGTGTTGAGCGAGCAGGAGCGGTCTTTTCTCGAAGCACAGGTGCGGCGACACAAGGCGGCTCGATCGTTATCGGACCGGTGCCGGATGATCCTGTTGTGTGCCGATGGCTTGCAGAGCAAGGAAGTCGCCGAGCGTCTCGGCGTGCACGAGCACACGGTCGGCAAGTGGCGGCGTCGGTTCGTGACAGACCGGATCGAAGGGCTCACCGACGAATACCGGCCCGGCCGCCCGCGCACGGTCTCCGATGCGCAGGTGGCTCAGGTGATCGAGCGCACGTTGAACACCAAGCCCAGGGGCGCGACCCATTGGTCGATCCGCAGCATGGCTGCCCAGACGGGCCTTTCACATACTACTATCCGCCGGATCTGGGCCGCATTCGGCCTGCAGCCACATCGATCCGAGACGTTCAAGCTCTCCACTGATCCGCTGTTCGTCGACAAGGTACAGGATATCGTCGGCCTCTACATGTCGCCCCCGAACCGGGCGGTCGTATTGTGCGTCGACGAGAAATCCCAGATTCAGGCGCTCGACCGCGAGCAGCCGGTCCTGCCGATGGCGCCAGGTGTCCCTGAGCGGCGCACTCATACTTACGTTCGCAACGGCACGACCTCGCTGTTTGCAGCACTCGACGTCGCCACAGGAGCGGTGATCGGAAAATGCTACAAGCGCCATCGGGCGACCGAGTTCCTCGACTTCCTCAAGCAGATCGATGCTGCGATGCCGGAAGGGCCGGACGTGCACCTCGTGATGGATAACTATGCCACGCACAAGACGCCGAGGATCAAGGCTTGGCTGGCCCGCCGTCCGCATTGGCATGTCCACTTCACGCCGACATCAGCCTCATGGATCAACCAGGTCGAACGCTGGTTCGCGGAATTGACGCGCAAGCAACTCCAGCGCGGTGTCCACCGGTCCACCACTGAGCTCGAAGCAGACATCTTTGCCTTCATCAAGGAGCACAACGAAAACCCGAAGCCCTACCGCTGGACCAAATCCGCCGACGAGATCCTCGCCGCCGTTAAACGCTTCTGCCAGAAGACAATGAGCCGAACTTCGGATTCAGGTGACTAGGGTCAGGACTCATTGGTCATAGCCAGAAGATGACGGTGGCAGCGAGGGCCACGGCGGAGAAGAAGACGGTAGGACATTGGTCATATCGGGTAGCGACGCGGCGCCAGTCCTTCAGGCGCCCGAACATGATCTCGATACGGCTGCGGCGCCTGTAGCGGCGCTTGTCGTACCTGACAGGCTCGAGCCGCGATATCCGACCTGGGATGCAGGGTTGGATGCCCTTGGCCTGCAAGGCATCCCTGAACCAGTCGGCGTCGTAGCCGCGGTCGCCGAGCAGCCACTGCGCCTTTGGCAGATCGTCCAGCAACGCTGCTGCGCCGGTGTAATCGCTGACCTGTCCGGCGGTCATGAAGAAGCTGAGCGGCCGGCCGTGGGCATCGGTGACAGCATGCAGCTTCGTGTTCATGCCGCCCTTGGTGCGGCCGATCAGCCGTCCGAGACCCCCTTTTTAACCCGCAGGCTCGATGCCGTGCGGTGTGCCTTCAGGTAGGTAGCGTCGATCATGACGGTCTTGGGCTAGGCACCAGCGGCAGCCAGCCCCTCCATCATGCGGACAAATACCCCCATCTCGCCCCAGCGCTTCCAGCGATTGTAGAGCGTCTTGTGCGGACCGTAGTCGCTGGGCGCATCCCGCCAGCGCAGCCCGTTTCGATTGACGAAAACGATGCCACTCAGCACCCGGCGGTCATCAACCCGAGGCTTTCCGTGACTCTTGGGAAAATACGGCCGCAGACGATCCATCTGCTCATCCGTCAGCCAGTAAAGGTCGCTCATGCCCAGTCTCCTTGCGGAGCCTGAATCAGATCGCACCTCTCATATCAATGGGTCCTGACCCTAGCCGCCCCAATGTTGTTGAAATATTCCAGTAGCCGCAGCGTCCTTGGGTATAATCCTCAAGATGCCGCCAGGAGACCCGATGCAAGACAAGTCCAAAGCGCTCCAGGCGGCACTACGTGCCAATTCCGTCTGTTCCTGCATTACGCTCGACCGGGACATGCTTCAGGCCACATTGAACAGCCAGACCGGACGTGAAGGTTTCGGGGAGCAGTTGGCGACCTCGCACCCGCACCTGTTCGCGAACTCGCCGGTGTTTATCGCGCCGGAGACAATGACGGTGATGACGCGCGTCGTCACGGCGGTGGAGACCGCCGCAGCCCTCGCGCAATATGGTGAGGCGGTGCGGAAGTGGGCACCGTCCGGCTCCGCTCCCGATCTGGGACCTGCCGGTGCACTGATGGGGTATGATTTTCATCTTTCCGAATCCGGACCGGTTCTGATCGAGATCAATACCAATGCCGGGGGCGCGTTCCTCAACGCAGCCCTCGCCAGGGCGCAGCGTGCCTGCTGCTTCGGCTCCGATGGCTCGAATGGATCAGTGGAGGATTTTGGACCGGCGATTGCGAGAATGTTTCGCAGCGAGTGGTTACGCCAGGGCCGCACTGGGACACCCGAGACCATTGCGATCGTCGATGACGCGCCCCTTGATCAGCATCTCTATCCGGAGTTTCTGCTCGCCAAGGCAGCGCTCGAGCGTCAGGGAATTTCGGCGGTCATCGCGGATCCAACGGCTTTTGAGGCTTCCGGCGGTGAACTTTTTGCGGATGGCTGCAAGATCGATCTGGTGTACAATCGTCTCGTCGACTTTACCTTGGAAGAGCCGGATCATTCCGTCCTCAAGGACGCTTATCTGAATAATCTGGCAGTGGTCACGCCCAACCCATACGTCCACGCCATGCTGGCCGATAAGCGAAACCTCTCGCTCTTGAGCGACCCCGCGCTCCTGACCCGCTGGGGCCTGGCAAAAGAGCAGACTGAGGTTCTTGCGACGACTATTCCCGCTACCACTCTGGTAACACCTGATAACGCCGCGTCGCTTTGGGCGGAACGTCGGCATCTCTTCTTCAAGCCGGCGCAGGGATATGGCAGCAAAGCCGCCTATCGCGGTGCCAAGCTCACCCGCAGCGTCTGGTCACAGATCCGGGACGGTGACTATATCGCCCAGCAATACGCGCCGCCGAGTCTTCGCAAGGTCAAGTATGATGGAGAGGCTGTGGACCTCAAGGTCGATGTGAGGCTCTATACCTACGCTGGTTCCGTATTGTTGAAGGCGGCGCGGCTATACAGGGGGCAGACGACCAACATGCGCACACCGGGTGGCGGTTTTGCGCCAGTCCTGGAAGTCTGAATTTTCACTGAATCCTCTTCGTGCTCGCAAGTTGTGATGTTCGCTCGGGAAGGCTTCCGGCTGTTCGGATGGGTAGAGCGGCCATACCCGCCCGCTCGCTACGCGTGTTGGCCCCGGCAGCGGCATTTCGACAGCGAGCGATGAGTGGGAGTTCGGCCCTCGGTAAGGGATCCCGTGCCCTTGTCAAAAGCGGCGTCTCGAAGGTCCACAGCGCTGGACAGGGACGGTGTGTAAGATCGGATCGAGTGAAACGTCAAAGACAACAAGGAGTGCTTTTTGATCCAGCGCAAGCGCTCGATTGCAACCGGACCAGGATGATCAGATGAAGTCGGTTTTGCTCCACATAAACCAGGATCCTGGCCAGGCCGCACGGTTAGCTGCTGCCATGGAAGTCGTGCGCGCCCACAACGGGCAGCTGATCTGTTTGCAGGCAAGCCCTCTCGATGCGTATTTCTTTGTCGGCGATCCGTTTGGAGGGTCATACGTTCCTTCCGGCATCTTCGAGACTTTTCGCCAAAACGAGAAACTTGAACAGGTGCGGATCGAAGATACGCTCAAACGGGAGGGAATCGATTGGCAATGGCTTCGCGCCGAGGGATCAGCGGCTCAGACCATCATCGAACACGCGAAGTTTGCCGACCTCGTCGTTCTAAGCCAACCCGAAGAGAAGGAAACAATTCTCCCGCGCAGGGCGCCGCTCGCCGCCGACGTGGCGCTCCATGTTCAATCGCCCGTACTACTCGTGCCGGCTGCCGGGCAACGCTTTACCAACAGCAGTGCTGCCATGATCGCCTGGAATGGCTCCCCAGAAGCTGCCAACGCCATCCGGCAGAGCCGTTCGCTTCTGCGCGCCGCGCCCAAATTGCATATCGTAAGTGTCAGCGAGAAGGGGGAGAAACCTTCTTTGGACGATGTCCGCTATTATCTGGCGCGATATGGTGTCACCGCCGAAAGTCATGATTGGCCGCTCGACGGAGACACCGTGGCCAATGCGCTCATTGCGGCCGCAGCGAGTCTCGAAGCGAAATATATCGTGCTCGGTGCCTATGGCCATTCACGACTCCGCGAAACTGTTCTGGGCGGCGTCACCCAGGATCTTATCACGACGAGCCCCGTTCCGCTGATTCTCGCGCACTGATATGATCGGCGTACGGACCCCGCCATATGCACATGGTTTCTCCTTACCAGCCCCTCAAGCAAGGGGTAGTCAAGGGAGGCGTCGGCAATGACCCCTGTCCAGCTCGTTCCCCGCTCGGTGGCCAAGGTCTGGGGTCGCCGTCAGCCTGGCTTCGGATTTGCGCAGGCAGCAAGCGGCGACGATCCGATCGGTGAAATCTGGTTCGAAGAACCCGACCACCGCTCAGGCGCCCTTCTTGTCAAATACCTGTTTACGAGCGAGCGGCTCTCTGTCCAGGTCCATCCAGACGATGCCGAAGCGCGAGCGCTCGGACATCCGAGGGGCAAAGACGAATGCTGGGTGATCCTGAAGGCTGAGCCGGGTGCGCAGATCGGCCTGGGGCTGAAGGCAGTTGTCGCCATCGACACCCTGCGCCTCGCAGCGCTCGATGGAACCATAGAGACGATGCTTGACTGGCGCGAGGTGAGCCCCGGCGACGTCTACTATCTGCCCGCAGGAACCATCCACGCGATCGGTGCGGGAATTACCCTCATCGAGATCCAGCAAAATGTCGATCTTACCTACAGGATGTACGATTATGGCCGTCCGCGCGCCCTCCATTTGGAAGCAGCGCTGCGCGTGGCACGCCCCGAACCCTGGCAGGCTCTCACACAACCATACGTTCTTGCCGATGCTCGCCGGATAGTCGCCGAAGGACATAAATTCGTGGTCGAGCAATGGAGCGGCGCTCGCGCCGGTACACTCGCGCCCGGCACAGCGGCATGGATTGTACCGCTTTCAGGACACGGACGTATAGGTGATGCCCCCGTGGAGCCGGGCCAGGCATGGCTGGCCGATGAGCAGCATTCCCTCGACTACAATGGCGAACTGCTCGTTGCCTATCCGGGCAGCAAGGTGACTGAGGGCCTCTGGGTGTCGTCCCGTTGAATAAGCCGAATTGAGCAGCGCAGTGCCCTATTATCAATCTTGCCAGCCACTTCACTTGGATCGGCATGCGGAACCCTGATCACGAACCGGCTCTCTATCGGGCTCGGCTTTCGTTCCTAGATAGACGCCTATGCCGGCGAGGACCACGCCGATCATCACCATGAGAGTGAGCGGCTCGGCGAAGAAAAGGGCTCCGATCGTAATGCCCAGAAACGGCACGAGAAAACTGAACACGTTCGCTTTTGAAAGAGGCATCGAGCGCAGAGTCGTTTGCCACAGCCAGAAGGCGAGTGCTGTCCCTGGAAGTGCAAGCCCTACGAGCGAAACTATGAAGCCCGGCGACCAGACGACAGCACGTGGGTGTTCGGTCAGCACGGCGATTATCATCAGCGGAATGGCGCCGATCAGCAATTGAAGGCCCATCGCCATCGCCGCGTCGACCCGGTTGGCAAGCTTCCTGATTGCGACATTGCCAGCGGCAACACCGAGCGCGGCCAGGAGCACGTACATCAGGCCAAGTCCGGTTGAGCGCTCGTTGCCGGCGAAGACCTGGGGGGCAGCGACGATGATGACGCCAAGAAAGCCGATCAGCAGGCCGGTCCATCCGCGCAACGCAAGGCGTTCCCCGATCAGGCCGTATGCGAGTACCGCGGCGAAGATGGGTTGGGTATTGGCCACGACGGTCGCCAGGCCGGGAGCGACAAATTCGGCTGCATGGAACATCCCGAAGTAACCCAATCCGGTCATGCCAAGTCCTGCAAGCGCGATCCACCCCCACTCCGCCCTGTCTTTCGGGAAGGGTTTGCCCAGGCAAAGCGCGACCAGAAGCAGCGCCGACCCTGCCGTAACGGCGCGAAGACTTGCGAAGGTCAGATGCGGGGCGAAATCGAGCCCGATCGTGATCAGCGGGTAGCATGAGGCCCAAAGGACCATCACGAGAATGGCAGACAGCCTCGGCGGAATCAAAGCGTCATCGACCGGACGGTGTTCAGGGTATTGCATCGCCGCACAGGATACAGAGCTACCCCCACATTGGGGGTCCTCTTTGGGTACGCGCAAACCGCATCCGCGGTGCAGCAGCACGCTGCTGGCCCAAATTCGATCGTCTGGAATCCACCGCTTGTCCTGCGCTCAGCGCCAACCAATACCAAAAAACCTGCCCTCACTCCATAGTGGCAAGTAGCCGGTCGATGGGGACGGTGGCAAATGTCGTGTAACTATCCGCAATTGCGTAGGGAAGAAGAAGCACCCCGTCATGCACCAGGCTGCCGCAGCTATAGACAACATTGGGCACATAGCCTGAACGTTCATCCGCTTGGGCACGCAACAGCGGTTCGGGGGTGCGCGCCAGAAGTCTGGAGGGATCTTTCTTGTCGAGCAGGCACGCACCAATGGCGTAGTTTCGTACTGCACCGACGCCATGCGTGATCACGAGCCAGCCTTCGTCCAGTTCGATAGGCGAGCCGCAATTGCCGATCTTGATGAACTCCCAGGGATAGCGCGGCGAGAGGACAGTGACGCTTTCGCCCCAATGGTGAAGATTGTCTGAGAGCGCCAGCCAGATGCTTTCGTCGTCGTGGCGGCACAGCAATGGGTATTTCCCGTCTATCCGTCTCGGGAAAAAGGCGAGGCCCTTGTTGACCGCCCCCGGTCCTTCCATTCTGTGGAGATTGAAGGTTCGGAAGTCGTCGGTTGTGAGAAGTTCCGGCGCGATGGCCCGGCCGTCATAGGCAGTATAGCTGCCCAGATAGCGCGATGAGCGATCATCCTCGACAAAGCGAACCAGGCGCAAATCTTCGATGCCGTTGCGTTGCTGCGCCGTAACCGGGAAAAGAACTCGTTCGGAAAGATCATCACCTTCGTTGCAGACGATCCGGATGCTCCCATCGCTAGCGGATGGATTTGGATCCCGCTCGAGCCGGTGCGCGACGACCTGGCGGCTCGGCGCATCAATGGTGAGTCCGGTTTTGACATTGTAACTGCCGGTCCTGAACGTGACGGACGAAATATGCCCCTCCCCCACGCCGCGCAACGATAGCACAAAGCGCAGGCTGCCTGGTGGCATACCCGACTGATCGGGATGGGGTACGACACTCGGATTAAAAAGCGCCGCCGCCTCGTAGGAGTATTCCTGGTGAAAGAACGCGCCGATGAGCAACGCCTGTTCACGCGTAGCGGAGCATTTCGCGATGATGCGGCCGTTGATCTCCTCGAAGCGCGCCAGCAAGAGTTTCTCGACGGAGTAGCTGCGGTCCACGAAGGGAAGCAATGTCTGCGCAAGGTAGGCCGAGACGGCTGCATTTTCCATCGAGAGCACCCTGTCTGCGATCCGCTGCAGCCGCGAGCGTTCCGGCACGGTCAGGGCAAGGGGATCATCGGCCGGGAAGAACGGCCGAATGACGACCCTCGATGCATCGGGATGCAATTCGACCGGCAGCCGCTTCATGATCCCGAGCTGCGCGCCGCGCGATCCAGTCGCTAATGATGGATTGCGCGTCATACGCATTCACCCACGCGCAGCGGGACGGCTTCGGCTTCGACGCGCTCGTTGAGCACCTCATCCGCCCAGTGCGGATGCCCCTTCCGCCGATCGGAATAGAGATAGTCGCGCGTCAGGGGAACGGCGTCGCGCTCCTTGGCAAGCTGCACCTGGAACACCATCAGGGTTCCATTGCGGAACATCATCTCACAGGCAGCGAGATAATATTCCCACATCCGACAGAAGCGTTCGTCGTAAAGTGCGTGCGCCGCGGCGCGCCGCTCCTGGAATCTCTCGTACCAGTGGCGCAGCGTCTCTGCGTAATGGAGGCGCAATATTTCGATATCGGTCACCCAAAGGCCGCTGCGCTCGATGGCCGCGAGTGTTTCCGACAGGGCGGGAACATAGCCGTCCGGAAAGATGTACTTGTCGATCCACGGGTCGCGCCCGCCAGGCGGTTCCATGCGGCCGATCGAATGTACGACGGCTATTCCGCGCGGCGCCAGGTTCTGCTTGATCGCCTGGAAAAAGGTACCGAAGCTCGCCGCACCGACATGCTCAAACATTCCCACCGACACAATGCGATCGAATTGCTCGTCGATTTCGCGGTAATCGGCCAGTTTGAAGGCTGCGCGATCATCGACGCCCTGCTCGCGGGCGCGGACCCCAGCGCGGCGATGCTGTTCCTCCGAGAGGGTGATCCCCGTCACCTGCGCATCGCAGTGCTGTGCCAGCTCGATCGCTAGTCCGCCCCACCCGCAGCCAATATCGAGGACCCGGTGCCCTGGCTGGGGCAGGAGCTTCTTTGCAATGTGCGAACGTTTGGCAGCCTGCGCGTCCTCGAGCGTGTCACAATCCTCGCCAAAATAGGCGCAGGAATATTGCCAATCCTCGTCGAGGAACATTTCATAGAGCCCGCTCGAAAGGTCGTAATGGTGCGCAACGTTCGCTTTGGCCTTGGCCTTGCGGATGGGCCGCAGGACATGAGCCAAACGCCCCAGCTTCGCGCGCAGGCGCGCCAAAGGCGCTTCATCGAGCGCGGTCAGGTTCGATGAGACAACAAACAGGAAGTCGCGCAGCGTGCCTTCCTCGATCGTCCATTCTCCCTTCATGAAGGCTTCG
This sequence comes from Qipengyuania benthica, assembly GCF_030717865.1. Classification (NCBI taxonomy): domain Bacteria; kingdom Pseudomonadati; phylum Pseudomonadota; class Alphaproteobacteria; order Sphingomonadales; family Erythrobacteraceae; genus Qipengyuania; species Qipengyuania benthica. The sequence goes on from NZ_JAVAIL010000004.1 coordinate 95,609, forward strand.
CCAAGCGTCAGCGAGGGATTGATGAGCAGGCGCAGCGGAAGGTCAAGCCTGTGCAGCCGTACGATCACTCGCGGACTATCCTGCGGCGTGCCGAAAGTCATCCGGTTGCCCGCGGCGTCGATCAGCACGAGTTCGCCCCGTTTGACGAGCCGTCGAAGCAACGGAGCCAGAACCGCGAGCAAACGCCGGCCAAGTACGGCATGGACTTGTTTGGATTTGCGCATTTCGGCTCCCACCTTGCTGGATGACTTTCGAAAGACGCCGCCAAAGGCGATCTATTACAGGACATCGCTCCAAGGTAGTATGGCTTCAAGGCCGGTGCGCCTGGACGGCCAGTCATTATCCGGGAATGGCAGATTGAATGCGGTCGCCGCGTGCGCGGCGATTTTCAGGCATTGAGAATTGGTGCGATGTGGGCGCTTTCTTCGCCGAGGCGACCGCGCTGAAAGGGGCGCGCAACCCGCGAGCGTTTGGCGCTGTCGGCAATATTCGACCTCCCAGGACGGGCAAGCCGGCCAAGCATGCCGGATCCAGGATGCGCTCGCAGACTTCGGTAAGCGACAAGCTCTGCGCTCCGCATACTGGCTGCGCGCACCCTGATCGACAAGGCTAATTACGAGCAATCACTGCCGAGGAAGCTCCGCCAATGCTCCGCGCGGGGGTGGTGAAGCGTTCAAAGGAGAGGGCCGAAGAGCCGTGCAATGTTCTGCGCCAAGGTCGCGAGGAAGGACCGCCTCCTCCAAGCCTCCAGGCTGAGCGTATCGCTAACGGCCAGATTGCGCTGCTGTTCCATCCTGAGATCGACAGCAATCTCTCGATCGTAGCAAACTAGGCTGGCCTCGGCATTGAGATAAAAGGAGCGCATGTCGAGATTGAGCGATCCGATGAGGACGATCTCGTCGTCAATACTGATGTGTTTGGCATGCAGCAGCCCCTCGCGGTAAAGATAGATCGCGACCCCGGCGCTCAGAAATTCTCCATAATAGGATCGCTGCGCCAAGCCTACGAGCCAGGAATCGCTAGCATGCGAAAGAATGATCCGGACTTCGACGCCGCGCATCGCGGCTGTTTTCAGAGCCTGGAGAAGCGATTCATCCGGAATGAAATATGGGGTCGTCAAAGTGACACTGCGCCGTGCGCCATGAACCAGGGCAACCACTAACGGACCTGCGCCCGCCAACGGATATTCCGGACCGCTCGCCAGAAGCTGAGCGGCGTATTTGCCCTTGGCGCGCCCATGTGGGAAAAATTGGCTCCGGTCGAGCACCTCTCCTCGTTCGAGAAACCAGTCGGCGGTAAAGACCGCTTGCAGTTCGAGCACAACCGGCCCTTCGACGCGCAGCACAAGTTCCTTGTTGATCAGGCCCGAGGACGCCTTCTTGTCGATAACATTCTGCGAACCGATATAGCCCACCTGCCCGTCGATCACGACGATCTTGCGATGATTGCGAATATCCGCACGCACCTTGCCCAAACCTGGAAATGCGACGGGGAACGCGCGAGCGACCGCGACACCTCCCGACCTCAGTCTGCGCGTGACGGAAGATGCCCAGGAAAACGAACCCATCGCATCGATCAGCACGCGGCAATCGATCCCGCGCTTCGCGGCATGCAGCAGCGCCGACATAATCCGGTCGCCACTTGCGTCATCCGCAAAAATATAGGTCGTCAGATGAACATGATCGCTTGCCTGTTCGATATCCTCAACAAGCCGATCAATTACGCCTTCGTAATCAGGTAGAAAATGGATCGCATTTCCGCCCAGCACCGGAAATCGACTGAGGCTTTCGACGAAACGCGTGGCTGATTCCAGATGACTCGACACCGCCGGCCGTAGGCAATGGCGCGAATGGGCGATTTGCCGGGCCGCGCGCGCAAGCAGGATTTGCCCCTCGACGAACCGCCGCCTACGCCAGCGCGGCGCCTTCGGTTGGCCTGCGATGAGATAGAATATAAACGTCGGGATCGGAAGAAAGAGAGCGAACAGAAGCCAGGTGCGGGCTTCCTCCGGCGAGCGCCGTGAGGTGACAACCACGAGCATGACAAGGCGGATCGTCCATTCCAGCGCCAGGTAAGCGAGCGGAATGGGATCTGTCAGGTTCATGCCGGGCCGGCCGCACTATCAGTGCAGCCGATCCGGCCATCCCAGAACCTGCCACCGTCAACGAGAATGCCCATTGGCGCCAGTTCCGCAAGGACGACAGATGAAAGGGCGACACGCCAGGATTTGGACGTGCCGCCCTTCCCCGTGCACGGGACGGAGGAGTGGGGGGCGTCCCGTGCCGGGCAGTCGGTATCCGAAGAAATTGGCAGCTCCGTGTTGTTTACATCTCGGATCCCACGCTACCGGGCCATGCGCACTCCGGATGAATAGCATTCCATTCTGGACCGCCTATCAAACGCCCACAGGGACGATTCGATGCGCGACTTCTTACAGTTGTCATACGGCGCGCGGCGCGCGCTCTTCGTAAGGAAAAGTCTCACTCCGCGTCCTTGTCAATATCCAGGGGACGAACCTTGCCCGAGAGCATCGGCAACCGCCTCGCCCTACCACACAGACCGAGTGAAGAATCCACCATGCATCCAGTCAACGTCGTGAATGCCAGCCCTCAGATCGCCATGGTCGGCAGCTATGTGCCCCGGCAATGCGGAATTGCCACCTTCTCACAGGATTTGCGCGGCGCGATCGTGCACGGTTTGCCCAAAATGGGTTGCAGGATGATTGCGGTCACCGATCAAGCTGGAGCGTATGATTACCCTGCGGAAGTTGGTCTGGAAATTGAACAGCAAAATGCCCGGACGTACACCGACGCCGCCGAGTATCTGAACTCCTCGCTTGTCGATGCCGTTCTCCTGCAGCACGAATTCGGGCTTTATGGCGGTCCGGCGGGATCCTATCTCGCGAGCTTCCTGCGCCAGCTTCGCAAACCTCTGGTCACCATCTTGCATACAGTTCTGAGCACACCGGATGACGATCAGCGACGGGTCATGGCCGAACTGATTAGGCATTCGGCCCGTCTCGTCGTGATGGCCGAAAAGGGCCGTGAGATGCTGGAACAGATCTATGCTGCACCGGCAGACCAGATTGCTGTTGTGCCGCATGGTATTCCCGACCTTGCTCTGTCCGATTCAGAGCGCGCGAAGCACGCGCTTGGCTTCGGCGGGCGCTCGGTTGCCATGACGTTCGGCCTGCTTTCACCGGGGAAAGGGATCGAGACGATGATCGCCGCGCTGCCGCAACTGGTCCGGACCAATCCCGACCTTCTCTATGCGGTCGTCGGCGCAACCCACCCGCACCTACGCGCGAGCGAGGGGGAGCGCTATCGCGACAGTCTTCGCAAACTGGCGGATGAGTTCGGCGTTGCCAGCCATCTCCGGTTTGTCGATCGCTATGTCGATCTGCCAGATCTGCTGCAGCTTCTCGCAGCCAGCGATATCTATGTCACGCCCTATCTGAACGAGGCGCAGATTTGCTCAGGCACGCTTGCCTATGCCGTGGGCTTGGGAAAGCCGGTCGTCTCGACCCCCTATTGGCATGCGCAGGAATTGCTGGCGGACGACCGCGGCCTGCTGGTGCCGTTCAGCGACCCGCAGGCGATGGCCGGTGCCGTCGGCCGCCTCCTGTCGGACTTCAGCTTGCGGCGCCAGACCGAGGCACGCGCCTTTGCGCTCGGCCGCACAATGACCTGGTCGGCGGTGGCGCAACGGTATGCAATGATAATTGGCGATGTTGCGAACCGGCCCATCCCGCTACAACAAGCGGACTCCCACTTCGAGGCCCAACCACAGACATCCTTTTCGCAGGCCGGATCCAGTGATCCCCTGCGCGCAGATGCGCCACGGCTTGTCGTGAATGGGCGAGTGTGAGGGCTGAATTGGAGATCGCCGGATCTGCGCCAAACGCGACCCCAGCGCGCGCGCATCTCGTTTTCGGTGGCTATCCCAATCTGAATTCGGATTTGAAAGAGCGTCCATGAAATCGATCGCCGTATTTGACCTCGACGGGACTCTGGCTGAAAGCAAGCAGCCGATTGATGCCGAAATGGGTGGCCTTCTGACCAGCCTGCTCGATCATCTGGCGGTTGTGGTCATCTCAGGCGGGGACTGGCCCCAATTCGACAAGCAGCTGCTCGGACGGCTGCCCGATGTCGCTGACCTGTCCCGGCTATTTCTCTTGCCCACTTCCGGAAGCAAGTTTTTCCAATATGAGCGCCGCTGGCGGCAAGTCTATGCCGATGTTCTGACTGAAACCGAGCGCAGCGCGATCTACACAGCGCTGCAACAGGCAATCGAGGCGCTCGGAGTGGATGCCGGGCAGAGCTGGGGCGATCGGATCGAGGATCGAGGTACGCAGATCACCTTTTCCGGTCTCGGCCAGCAGGCGCCACTCGCCAAAAAACGAAGCTGGGATCCCGATCTTCGCAAACGTCAGCGGCTCAAAGCTATCCTCGAGCCAAAGTTGCCAGCCTTTTCGATCCGTATCGGTGGAGCGACTTCGCTCGATATTACACGGCGCGGCGTCGACAAGGCCTACGGGCTTGCGCGCTTTGCCGAGGTGGTCGGCATTCGCAAAGACGACATGGTGTTCTTTGGGGATGCAGTGTTTGCAGGCGGCAATGATACGCCCGTAAGAGCAGCGGGAATCGCAACTGTGCCGGTTGCCCTTATCGGTGAGACCAAAGCCGCAATAAGGACGATCATAGCCTGCGGCCCGCCGCTTTCCACACATTTCTGAAGCTCGGAAACCTCCCGGCAAGCCGATCTTCTGGCCGCCCGGATATCGCAATGCGCTCGGGAGGGTCGGCTTTTGTCGTCCTTTCCAGCTTCCATGAAGTTTCACCCAGCTCGTCGACACGGCAAGTTGGCCGATCCGAGTACGCTATCATGACCATCGAAGATTTCGAACCGCGCCCGCGCACCACGAGCCAGGTCCGCGCGCCGTGCAACAGGTGCTCGTGTAATTCCTGTGCCCTGTACGCGTCTGTTTTGATGGCCCACCTGACCGCTCAGCATGGGTCCGCGCGGCACGCAAATGGAAGGCATTTCACATTCTCACGCTGAGAACATGGCTTTTCAAAGCTTCCTGGGTTCTCTGGACTCTAAGCTTCGCGCCTCTGATTCCTGTTCTCTGGCTCAGCGGAAGACCTCCGCGAGTTGTGCGCAGAATTACGCGGCTCTGGGCGCGAGGGACCTTGGCACTCCTTGCCGCGTGGACCGGTATAGCACATCGCGTACACGGCGATTGCCATGTTCCTCTCAGACCAGCCTTGATTCTGGGGAATCATCAGTCGCCATGGGAAACGATCGCGGCACTCGTGTTATTTCCCGATCTGGCCATAGTCGCGAAGCAGGAACTTCTCAAAATACCCGTTCTGGGTTGGTATCTTCGATATTCTCCCATGGTCATCATCGATCGAGGCGACACCACCGGCTCGGTGCGAAGCATGGTGGCGGCGTGCCGGGATGCTCTTTCCGACGGCCGATCACTGTTGATTTTTCCAGAAGGCACACGCCAACCGGTCGGATCGCCAATCATTTTCAAACGCGGCGTGGAACTGTTGTATCGTACGCTTGGCCTGCCCGCACTTGTTTTCGCTCACGATTCCGGGCGCTTCTGGCCAGCCGGATCTGTCCCGCGGTCCGGCGTCATTACAGTTTCGCTTCTAGCTCCGATTCCGCCAGGCTTGGACGCTCGGGAGTTTTTCCAGCAATCGCAGCGAATGTTGGCGGATGAGGTCGCCCGTCTCACCGGTTAGCAAGAAAATGCCGCTACCCCAATTCGGCGGCTTAAAGAGTTAGGTGAAGCGACGGAAGTTTATTGGCCAGCTTTACCGGATAGTGTTCTGTGGCCTCGGCATGATTTAGCCGTGCGACAGCGATCGAACTTCCGGAGCCTGCGATCCATTGTCACGACGCTAGCATGAGCGCAAAGATGATACTGCCCGACGCCATCGCGTAGATTAGCATCGGCAGGAAGGTGAAACGAATGATCGTTCCTTCCTCCCTGATCAGACCAACCACCGCGGCCGCGGCTACCACGTTCAGCACAGATACCATGTTGCCGGCATTTGCGCCGAGCATTTGTCCGGCGAGCACCAGTATTATTGGCATGCCAACCTGCTCGGCGGCCTGCGTCTGCAAGAGAGCAAACGTCATATTGCTGAATGTGGCGCTACCTGAAAGAAAACTGCCAAGGGCGCCAATCAACGGAGCTACCAGCGGCCATTTCGTCCCGACACCGCCAGCGGCAAAGCTGGCAAGCTCCATGGGCATGCTACGAAGACCAGCGTCGTTTACGCCCGACTGGATGAAAATGCGTACCATCGGTACCGCAGCGCCCAGTGCCATCGCACTCGTTCCGACGACACGGGTAGCCTCATTGAGCGAAGTTCGAACCTGCGCAATGTTCATCCGGTGCATGCGAAGCGTCAGCACGGCGATGACAACAAACATGGCTCCGGGCAGGTAGAAGGGCGCGACCGAGGCGCTGATCTCTGTCCCGAAGATGCTGTTCCATTGAATGGAAGCCTTGTTCAACCAGCTCTTGAATGGGAGGCTTTCGATCCGCGTAACCACAAGCATCACCGCGAGAAGCAAATAGGGTGACCAGGCGCGCTTGAGCGACATCGGAGAGGCGACAAGAGCGCTGTGCTCTACAGTTGGCCTCAGCCCTCCATCCGGCAAAAGCCATCCCTTCCGGGCAATCGGAACCATGATCGCAAGACCGCAAAGAGCGCCGATGAGCGCGGGCAGCTCGGGCCCGAGCATTGCCGCCACGCCAAGTGCGGGTAGCGTGTAGGCAAAGCCGGCCGCCAAGGCGAATTTCCACGCGGCGAGACCGGCCTTCCAACTTTGACGCTCATCGAAGAAACGTGCGTAGATCAGGATCATGATGAGAGGGATAAGGCTGCCGACAAAGAGATCTATCATCGCTGCCTGAACCGCGACCGCATCGAGCATGGTTTCCAAACTTTGGTCATCGCCGGCCGCGATTGCCGCATCGAGCTGTCCGTCTTCCTCCAGACCCTGCGCGAGGCCTATTGCGACGGGCGTACCGATTGCGCCGAAGGAAACAGGGCTGCTGTCGGCGATCAGCGCAAGCACCACGGCTGCCATTGGCCTGAAGCGCAGAGCGACAAGCAAGGGTGCGGTGATTGCGGCCGGGGTTCCGAAACCAGCAGCACCTTCGAGGAAGGCCCCGAAAAGCCAGGCGATGACTATAATCTGCGCGCGGGGGTCAGGGGCAATGCGGGTGAACCCGTCCCGGATGGCGGTCATGGCTCCGCCTGCCGTGAGAACCTTGAGCAGGAAAATCGCCCCGAAGACTATCCAGACGATCGATGCCGCGATCACAGTCCCCTCGGCGGCGGCAGCAAGAACCTGAATTACCGGCACGCGCCAGATGACGACGCTCACAAGGGCGGTAACGAGAAGGCTGATCGGCATCGCCACGGCGGCAGGCAAACGAAGCATGACCAGCAGTCCGAGGACCGCAATGAGCGGCGCCAGCGCAGCAAGGATCAAGGCTATTGTGATCGGCCCAGCACTCCCCTGCTATCGGGCGTTGCATCTCCGGTGCCCATTTGAGACGCTTGGCACGGATATGAATTACACTGGAACCGCGAGCCCGTGGGTCCCCTTATCCGTGATATTAGTCTTCCCGATCACGCAAGGTTGCCTTATGTTTGTGATCTTTGTCTGCGCGCGGCACGCACTCTAGTGTGGCATCTTTGGAACTTCCGAAGCACGTGTCGATCGAGACAGGTCCCCGCCGAATGCGCGAGGGTCGATTGAGAATGAGCGCGATAAATTTGCGGGGGTAAGGTCAAATATGTGCTTTTCGGCCACAGCCAGTTTCACCGCCGGAGCAGCGTTGCTGGTTACCGGTGCATTCAGCATACGCCTTGCGCGGACCCCTGCCGAGCGGCCATATGCAGCGATACCGCTCCTGTTTGGCGTTCAGCAATTGATCGAGGGCGCGCTTTGGCTGACATTCCCTGACAAGACGCAGCTTCTCAGTACCGTGCTGACTTACGCCTATTCGATATTTTCACACGTACTCTGGCCAATCTTTGTCCCGCTCGCCGTCTATTTTCTGGAACCTGTGAAATGGCGCCGCAAGGCGCTGCTGGTGGCGGTTGCGGGAGGAACAGCAGTGGGTGTTTATCTGCTCTATTTCCTCATCCGGCTTCCGATTGTGGCTACAGCCGCCGAGGGACATATCGATTACGTATCCCCCCACTTTTACGTTCAAATCGTCATGGCTCTGTACATTTTGGGAACCTGCATAAGCCCTCTTCTGTCGAGCCACCGCTGGGTGCGATGGTTTGGCATCGCAGCGATCGTGTCATTTCTTCTTGCCGGCATCTTTTATCGAGCCTGGTTCATATCGGTCTGGTGTTTCTTTGCGGCTATCATGAGCGTGATGGTTCTGATGTTCTTCTTGCGGCGTTCGCCCGCGCTCGCCTCCGGCGCGCGAATGGACACAGCAAATTCCGAGCGCTTCCTCGCCGAGTGACGGAATGGCGTGGCGCTGGATCGGGGAAAGTTTTCAGTCTTCCTGTTGGTGAAGGAGGGAGGCAAAGCGATGCGAGGTGACGCGCCTCAAAATTCCTGATGCTCCTTGATCCTTGTCGTCCGGGTATCTCGAAGACCCATTTGCAAGCAAGACGACCGTTACCGGGTCATAGATCGGCAGCGTGCGAGCAACTCGCTTCAATGGCAGCTATTCGAAAGGCTTAACTGTTGGATCACGAAATTCCCTACTTGAGGGAAATTTTTGTTTTCCTCGCGGCTGCCGGATTGGTGATCCCGACCGTCCGTAAACTCGGCGTCAGCTCTGTCCTCGGATTTCTATTTGCCGGTCTCCTGATTGGGCCGCACGGTCTGAATCGCATTGTCGTGGATGTGCCATTGCTCGCCTATGTCGTTATCGCGGATGTCGACGGTGTCCGTCGCGTCGCTGAGCTCGGCATAATCTTTCTGCTGTTCATGATCGGCCTTGAACTCTCAACGAGGCAATTGTGGGGGATGCGACGGATCGTTTTCGGTCTTGGCACCGGGGAAGTCTGCGCATCCGCTGCCATCATCGGGGCGATCGCCTACGCCTTTGGCAACTCCATGATCGCATCCGCCATTTTAGGGCTTTGTCTGGCATTATCATCCACCGCGCTCGTCATGCAGAGTTTGACTGAGACAGGGCGTCTTGGCACCCGGTCCGGGCGCGCAACGTTCGGTATCCTCCTGTTTCAAGACCTCGCCGTCGTCCCCATCCTCTTTCTCGTAGGCGTGGCCGGCGCGAAAGGTAGCGAGTCGCTGGCCGGAGCCGCTACACGGGCGATCCTTCAGGCTGCTATCATTATCGCCGCCATTCTGGCCGTCGGACGCATTGCTATTCGGCCGCTGTTGCGGTTCGTCGGCGGCAGCGGCAGCCGCGAGGTGTTTATGGCCGCCGTCCTGCTGATTGTGCTTGGAACCGCTGCACTCACGGCACAGGCGGGCCTTTCGATGGCGCTCGGCGCATTTCTTGCTGGGCTGCTGTTCGCAGACACCGAGTATCGTCACCAGATCGCCAGTGATATTGAGCCCTTCAAGGGCCTACTCCTGGGCCTCTTCTTCATGTCCGTTGGCATGAGCCTTGACGTGAGTGCCGTCTGGCAGTTGCTGGGCTGGGTCGTACTTTCAGTGATTGGCCTCGTCGCACTCAAAGCTGGGACCCTGTTCGTGGTTTCGAAAGCGATCCGGCAGCCCGCCGCCGTCGCTGCGGAGACTGCGGTCCTGTTCTGCCAAGGCGGCGAATTTGCATTCGTCGTCCTCGCTGCCGGACTTGCGGTCGGCGTGCTGGACCCAACTGTCGGTCAGTTCATGCTTATGGTGGTTATCTTGACGATGTTTCTCCCCCCGGCCCTTTCCGCCGCCGACCGTCTGCTTGGCCGATTTTTTGGAGAAGCGGGAGAATGGCACCCTCGTACCTGCCGACCTCGGGACAGGGGAAGCCCGCATGATTATCGGAGGCTTCGGCCGGATTGGGCATCTTCTGGCTGATCTGCTGGACGCTCAGCGCATCAGTTATGTCGCGCTCGATACCGATGGCGAAATCATCGCACGTCAGCGTGCGAAGGGAATGCCGGTTGTCGTTGGCGACGCCAGTCAGCCGGATCTTCTTCCGCATCTAGGTATCGAGCGCGCTGCGGCGTTCGTGTCCACTATGGATGCGCCCGGCAGTGCCGAGCATGTTGTCGGCGCGGCTCACCAGCTCTGGCCGCATGTGCCCATCTACGCAAGAGCCCAAGATGCGGAGCATGCACGCCGACTGCAAGCACTCGGTGCGTCGGGGACGGTACCCGACACCGTTGAGGCCAGTCTGCAATTGTGCGAAGAACTCCTGACCGGCATCGGCTTCCCCGAGGAAGCTGCACGTGCCATCGTCAATGAGCGCCGCAACGATCTATTCGCGGCGCGAACCGTTTGAGCCGATCTGGTGCGACGCGGCGAGCCAATTGGTCGCGCCGCGATACCGTGAAAGAGCGAATCCGAACTCACGGTGTAATTCCGTCGGTGTTCAAGCGTCTTTGCCAAGCGAGCAACGAATCCGCAGTGCACGCTGCCGGACGAGAGAACGAAAAATCTTCTGGAGGTTGGTTTGGCAAATGTGACGCTTGAGGTCGGCGGCCTCTTCGAGGAACTCGATCATCTCGGCGTAGAGAAACAACTGGAAGCCGAGGACGGCGTCAGTCGCGCTGTCGCCAATCCGGCTTCGGGAAGCGTTACGATTGATTTTGACGGGGGTTTGACGAGCGAGGAAAAGCTGCGCCAGACCGTGCTCTCTTGCGGCTTCCGCTGCCGCGGCGCGGTCCATCCCCGACATGTCTGCAAGCCAGGCCCCGACCCGGTACCATCCGCTCATGCCGGCCACGAAAGAGTTGCGGCTGCCAGCAAGGCGCACGCGCAGGATGCCATGGCGCACGAGATGGGACACGGCGCTGGTGCCGACATGCAAGCGATGGTCCGCGACATGCGCAACCGGTTCTGGGTGGCTCTCCTCTTTACCATTCCGATCTTCGTCTATTCGCCAATGGGCGGCATGTTCACGCCGCCTGCTCCGCCTTTCGGGTTGGGCCTCGATCTGTGGCTGTTCTTCCTCGCGAGCGCTGCGGTCATCTATCCCAGCTGGCCGTTCTTCGTCGCCGCCTGGCGCGCGCTGCGCAACGGGATCCTCAATATGGCGGTGCTTGTCGTGCTGTCGGTTGGAACAGGCTATCTCTTCAGCGTCGGCTCGACCTTCCTCTTTCCCGGTGTGCAGTTCTACGAGGCAGTCGCGGTCCTGCTGGTCTTCATCCTGCTCGGCCACTGGCTCGAAATGCGCGCGCGCGCCGGGGCGTCGCAGGCGATTCGCGCACTGCTCGATCTCGCGCCGCCGATGGCGACCGTCATTCGCGAAGGCCGCGAAGTGGAGATCGCCACCTCCGAAGTCCAGGTGGGCGAGACGATCATCATCAAGCCTGGCAACAAGATCCCCGTCGACGGGGAAATCGTCGAAGGAACCTCGCTGATCGATGAATCGATGCTTACCGGCGAGTCGATGCCGGTCAACAAGGCGGTCGGCGACGAAGTCATCGGCGCATCGATCAACAAGAGCGGCAGCTTCCGGTACAAGGCAACCAAGGTTGGTGCCGACACCGCGCTGGCCCAAATCGTCAAGCTCGTCCAGGAAGCGCAGAATTCCAAGGCCCCGGCGCAGCTGCTTGCCGACCGCGCGTCGCAGTGGTTGGTCTTGATCGCGATCCTTATCGGACTGGCGACCTTTGCGACATGGTTCTGGTGGCTCGGCGCGCCATTGCTGTTCGCCGTCACGCTGACGATAACCGTCTTCGTCATTGCTTGCCCGGATGCTCTGGGACTCGCGACCCCGATGGCGGTCATGGTCGGGACCGGGCTCGGCGCGACCAACGGTATCCTGTTCAAGAATGCCGGCGCGCTCGAGGATGCGACCAAACTCGACGTCATCGTGTTCGACAAGACCGGCACGCTAACGATGGGGCAGCCGCATGTGGTCGACATCGTCGCTGCGGAAGGCCGGTCCGACGAGGATGTTTTGCGGCTCGCCGCCGCGGTCGAGCGTGGTTCGGAACATCCGCTCGCACTCGCCATCCTTGACCGCGCAGGAGATCTCGCGCTCGACGACGTCCGCGACTTTCACAACCGGGAAGGCATGGGCGCAGAGGCGCTGGTCGGTGGCAGCACGGTGCTGCTCGGCAATCGCCGACTGATGGACGAGGAGAACGTCCCACTAGGCGCCTTGTCCGAAGCGGCGGACGAGCTGAAGGGTGCCGGACGAACGGTCGTTCACGTCGCGCACAAGGGCGATCTGGTCGGTCTGATCGCCATCGCCGACGCCCCGCGCCCCACCGCTGTTGCGGCGGTCGCGGCGCTGCGCAAGCGCGGGGTCGAAGTGGCAATGCTGACCGGCGACAATGAGGGCACGGCAAAGCGCGTGGCGGCACAGCTGGGCATCGGCACCGTGCTCGCCGACGTCCTGCCCGGACAGAAGGCCGATAAAGTCAAGGAGTTGCAGGCGCAGGGCAAGCGCGTGGGCATGGTTGGAGACGGAATTAACGACGCGCCGGCGCTGACCCAGGCCGATGTGGGTTTTGCGATCGGGGCCGGCACCGATGTCGCTATGGAAAGTGCCGATGTCGTACTTATGCGCAGCGATCCTTATGACGTGGTCGGCGCCATCGTTCTTTCGAAAGCAACCTTGCGCAAGATGCACCAGAACCTGTTCTGGGCTGTCGCTTACAATGTCATTGCCTTTCCGGTCGCAGCGGGCGTCCTCTACCCGCTGATCATCAGCCCGGCGATCGCCGCCATCGCCATGTCGGGGAGCTCCGCGCTCGTGGCCGTGAATGCACTGCTCCTCAAAAGGACGCGAATGGAAGGTATCGGCAGCAGCGTAGCGGAGTCCGGAGAAAGCGATCGGAGCTCCACGGCGAGCCCGATTCCTGCGTGATGCTGTGCTACCCGCAGCATACCGCTGGCGCATTGCCCCCCCTGTCGAAGCGGGATCATTCCAGCGATTGAGCAGCCGACAACGCCCGGACAGGCACGAACAAATGCGGCAGAGAAATCAACGCGGGGCAGTCGCGTTGTAATAACAGTCGAGCGAGCGCGTCTGTATCCATCAAGCGGCGCGGTGTGCCGCTCCACACCCGAGGAAGGCGCCAATGACCTTGCAACTTACTTTTCTGGGCGGTGCCGGTACGGTCACCGGATCGAAATATCTCGTCGAGACCGGCGACTGCAAAATCCTTGTCGACTGCGGCCTGTTCCAAGGTTTCAAGCAGCTACGCCTGCGCAATCGCCAACCGCTCCCGGTAGCGCCGGCCGATATCGATGCCGTTCTCCTCACGCATGCTCATCTTGATCATTCGGGTTTCATTCCGGCGCTTGTCCGCGACGGTTTCCGTGGCCCCGTGATCAGCACGCACGCGACCTTCAAGCTGTGCGAGCTCCTGCTCCCGGACAGCGGCTATCTCATGGAAGCGGACGCGCGCTATGCCAACAAGCGCGGGTTCAGCAAACACACGCCGGCTCTTCCACTCTATACCGAACGCGATGCCAAGGCGGCGCTTGCCTCCTTCGCTCCGACCGGCTTCGACGAACCAACGAGGGTTGCCGAAGGCTGCAGCGCGATCTTCCGGCCAATGGGGCATATTCTCGGGGCGGCCAGCATCGAGCTGAACTGCAACGGGAAGCGGATCGTCTTTTCGGGCGATATCGGCCGCTACTCCGCAGCAACGATGATCGATCCGGTGCGCGTTCCGCGAGCAGACTATCTCGTCGTCGAGTCGACCTATGGCAACCGACACCATGACGAGACCGACCCCGAAACCGCGTTGGAAGATGTCATCAACCGCACCATCGGGCGCGGTGGAAGCGTCATCATCCCGTCATTTGCTGTCGGACGCGCGCAGACGCTGCTGTTTCATCTGAGCCAGCTGCGTCGCCGCGGACGGTTTGGTCCTGTACCGATCTTCCTCAACAGCCCGATGGCGGTCAACGCAAGTTCGATCTTCTGCGACCATGTTGGAGAGCACCGCCTAACAGAAGAGCAGTGTCGGGAGGCCTGCGGCATTGCCGAATACGTCCGTGACGTCGAGGACTCAAAGCGCCTCAATCGCGACCCCATGCCCAAAATCATTGTCGCGGCCAGCGGGATGGCGACGGGCGGAAGGATATTGCATCATCTCAAAGCTTATGCCCCCGATCCCCGCAACTCGATCCTCCTGGCCGGTTTCCAGGCTGGCGGGACACGGGGCGCAGCCCTGCGCGATGGTGCCAGCGAACTGAAGATCCACGGAGAGTTCATTCCTGTGCGCGCAGAGGTTGCCACTCTCGACATGCTGTCTGCCCATGCCGACCAGGGCGAACTCCTGCGATGGCTTGGCGGCTTCGAGGATCCGCCGATCCAGACATTCGTGACTCACGGTGAGCCGGAGGCCTCCGATATGTTTCGCCGTTGCATCACCGAACGGCTTGGGTGGGAGGCGCGGGTGCCCGAACACGGCGAGCGCGTGGTTCTCGCGTGAGGGCGAGCGGGCCTCAGATGCTTACCGACCAGCCAGTGGCGCCTCATGGCCTGCGCGTCCGACGCCTCGGCATCGAGACCGGCGGCGAAGCGATCGTGTTCATGCACGCAGACTGTCCAGTCGCCCGTTCGGAAGGGTTCGCGACGCGGACGCGCGTGGAAGTCCATGCGGGAGGCCGCCGCGCACTCGCAACGCTCTTTTTCACGACAAACGGCCTGCTCGACCCCGACGAGGTCGGATTGCCGAACGCTCTTTGGCGCCAGCTTCACGCTGGCGATGGCGATGTCATTGAAGTGCGTCATCCGCAGCCACTCGCTTCGATGAGCGATGTGCGCGCCAAGATCTACGGCCATCGTCTCGAGCAGGACCGGCTTGCGCGGATCGTCGCGGATATCGCCACCGGCCGCTATTCCGACGTGGAACTCGCCGCATTTGTGACCGCCTTTGCCGGGCAGCCGCTCGACGTGAGAGAAACTGCGGCGTTGACACGTGCCATGCTCGAAGCGGGTGACCGGCTCGACTGGCCCGATGAACTGGTTTTGGACAAACACTGCGTCGGCGGGCTCCCGGCCAACCGCACCACTCCGCTCATTGTGGCGATTGTCACCGCTGCCGGCTTCACCATGCCCAAAACCTCTTCCCGCGCCATCACCTCGCCGGCAGGGACGGCCGATGCGATGGAAGTGATGGCGCCAGTCAATCTCGATCTGGCAGCGATGCGGCGCGTGGTCGAGCGTGAGGGCGGATGTGTCGTCTGGGGCGGCAATGTGCGCCTGAGCCCGGCTGACGACATCCTGATCGGAGTCGAGCGCGCGCTCGATGTGGATAGTGAAGTCCAACTTGTCGCGTCCATCCTGTCCAAGAAGCTCGCGGCCGGGGCGACGCATGTCCTGCTCGATCTACCCGTGGGCGCAACTGCCAAAGTGCGCTCACCAGCTGAAGCAGCCAGGCTCAGCGCGCATCTGGTCGCGGTCGCGGCGGAATTCCATCTCTCGGTGACCCCGGTGTTGACCGACGGAACACAGCCGGTGGGGTCGGGCATCGGGCCAGCGCTCGAGGCGCACGATGTTCTCGCCGTCCTTCGCAGAGCTCCCGATGCTCCGGCGGACCTGCGCGAGCGGTCGATTGATCTGTCAGGCAGAATACTCGACCTCGCCGGCGGACCGCCCGGGCGGGGGCGTGCGCAGGCGAGCGCGATCCTCGACGACGGCCGGGCGCTCGACAAGTTCATGGCGATTTGCGAAGCTCAAGGGGGCTTTTCCGAACCGTCCACCGCACCGCTGCGATATACGATCAGCGCACCTCGCAGTGCCAGGGTGGCGGCATTCGACAATCGGACGCTGGCGCGTGTTGCCAAGTTGGCGGGTGCACCGCGATCCAAATCGGCAGGTATATCGCTGCATGTGAAGCTGGGTGCGACAGTAGCGCGGGGAGAGCCGATCTTCACCGTTCACGCGGAGAGCCGCGGCGAACTGGACTACGCGCTGGCCTTCGCCGCCGCCAATCCCGACGCCATCCGATTGGCAAGCCTATGAATCCGGTCCTGTTCTCGCTCAGCGCCTCGCCCGACATGGCGGCTCACTTGTGTGCCGAGACCGGCATGGAGCTTGGAGAAATCGTCTGGCGCCAGTTTCCGGACGGCGAGAGCTATGTGCGCCTGTTGTCCTCCGTCCGTGAGCGAGACGTCGTTCTGCTGTGCACGCTCGATCGGCCCGATACCAAGGCCTTGGCCCTCTTGTTCGCGGCCGACAAGGCACGCGAAATGGGCGCGCGCCGCGTTGGCCTCGTTGCGCCCTATCTGGCCTATATGCGCCAGGACAAGGCCTTCAATGAAGGCGAAGCCGTAACTTCGGTCACTTTCGCGCGCCTACTCTCGCGCACGTTTGATGCGCTCATCACCGTCGATCCGCACCTTCATCGTCACTCGGACCTCGGCGCAGTTTATTCCATTCCGGCCATTGCGGTTCAGGCCGCGCCCGCAATCGCCGGGTGGATACGCCAGGAAGTTCCCAATCCGGTCCTTGTCGGTCCCGACGAGGAAAGCGGTCAGTGGGTCGAAGAGATCGCCGGCCTTGCCGGCGCTCGCTACGCAGTTCTCCGCAAGGAGCGCAGGGGCGACTATGACGTCAGTATTTCCGCCGCCAATCTGCCCGATTTATCCAACCTTACACCGGTGATCATTGATGACATCGCCTCGAGCGCGCGCACCATGATCGAAGCGGTGCACATTCTTCGGGAAGCAGCTGCCGCAGCGCCGATCGCGATCGTCGTCCATCCGATCCTGGCTGGCGATGCCTTTGGGAAACTGCAGGCGGCGGGCACCGGCCGGATCGTCAGTACCGACACCATTGCGCATCCATCCAACGCAATCAGTGTCGTCCCACAAATCGCCGCAGCGCTAAAGGCGTGGCGCAATGAAACAGCCCGGCCGGAATCCTCGTCGGCGGGTCGTCAACGCGTCAACGAAAGCCCTTCGTAGTGATGCGGACAGAACACCCGCCACGAAGCAGCGACCGTGGTGATGGGTCAGACAGTCGGTATGCAGGAGATTTATCGAGATTCGGTGTCGTCTTCCCATGAGCGGCTGCCGTCGTCCCGACAACATGCCAGCTGCTTGTTCGTTTCAAGTGAGCGAAAACATTCCTGCTCCGGCCCGGGCAGGTATTGTCAACCAATGTCCCGGACAGTCCACTTGCCACTACGCCCCGGAGAACCGCTCGAGACCTGACAGATATCTGCCGTCTCTAATCAGCCGAGGACCCTTCCACATTGGCTCGAAGCGAGGACTCTGCATGGGCACATTCACAGTCGAGAAAGCCATGCTCGATGCACGTGCGGCACATCTGCAGGAGTCGGGTCTTCAGCGCACGACGTGCGCGGTGCAATCTGACGGTCACATTGTTGACCGTCGTGTCGAGACTTTTCGCGATCTCGTCCCGCGGCTCTTCGAGCAAATCGGCGCGCCAGATGACCTCCGCATAGACAGGTTTCAATGTCGGCAGGAGCCGGTAAAGGCAATTGCACACTGTCTGGTCAAGATCCACCTCCGGTTGCGTGTGCGCATGGCTGCTCTCGGCAAGCTCATGCGGATCGACACCGATCTCCTTGCTGCGCCGTCGGATGACAGTCCGCTGGAAATCGGCAATCGTCGTTGCCAGAACGCGCGAAAGCCAACCTTTGACCGACTTTGCCTCGCGAAGGTCTCCCGCGCGCTCGATCGCCTTGAGCATGAAGCGCTGCAGAACCTCCTCCGCTTCGTGGGAACTGTGAAGACGCCGATTCAGGAATTTGAGAATGTCCTGATGACTGTCCACCAGCGCCCGTCGGACGACTTCGTCCATCGGCCTCAAGGCATCGTCGCCGGCAGCCGCCGAAGTGGCAGGATCATCATCCATCGAGCTTTCCAATACGAATATTCTCGCTGAGGATCGCCTACCTCAAACTTCTGCAACAGAGTGCCACGCTACAGGAAGCTTTAACATGTTTAACCCGAATCGATTGCTCACAATCCAGGCTTATCGTGGACGACTCAAATGCCGATGACGACCAGCGCCTCGTCTCGTCGTCGGGATCACCCGGGCAACGCAGCGAGCGTGCGCGGGCTTCAGCTTGCGGCCGTGAAGGATGGCAGAAGATGATCGACCTGGCGATCACCGTCCACTTGCTGGCGCTGACCGACGATACGGGTCTGGCCCAACACGCCCGGCATCATTTCGTCGACCGTTCTCACGGCTACTGTCTCGATGACAACGCGCGAGCGGTAACGGTAATGTGCCGTCTGGCCCACCTGCGCACGCTAAGCGCCGCAGAGCAACACGCTCTCGCCGCTTATGCCGCGTTTCTCGATCATGCTTTCGACCGGCAGGCACGATATTTCAGGAACTTCATGACGTATGATCGGCGCTGGCTGGACGAGGAAGCGGCTGAGGATGCTTGCGCTCGCGCTGTTCATGCCTTGTGCGTCATGATTGCGATGCCCCCTCAGGACTGGATGCGGGTCTGGGGACGCGATCTTTTCGAAGCGGTTCTGCCGCGCCTCCACGAGCTCGCCTCGCCGCGTTCGTGGAGCCTGGTCCTGACGGGTCTGGACATATTGCTGCGCAACAGCTCTCCCTGGAGGCAAGCGGAGCAGCTGCGCGAGCAACTGGCGCATGCATTGCTGCAGCGATGGCGGGACGCCGTGCAACCTGCCTGGCCGTGGTTCGAAGACGGGCTGGCCTACGACAATGGACGCGTGGCCGAGGCCGCGATTACGGCCGGTACGGTGCTGGGCATGGCTGACCTGCGGGAAGCCGGACTATCGGCCCTGCAGGCACTCTGGGACTGGCAGTACGATGGACAGGTTTTTCACCCGGTCGGTACGCACAATTTTGGACGCAGACACCAATTGCCGTGCAGGTTCGATCAACAGCCCATCGAAGCCCATGCCATGGTCGATGGGTGCCTCGCAGCCGCCAGTTCAGGTGCCGACACCGCCCTCTGGCGCGAGCGCGCGGATATCGCGATGGCATGGTTTTTCGGACGAAATGATCTTGGCCGCGCGCTCGTGGAACCAGAAAAGGGTCTGTGTCATGATGGCCTTCACGAGGACCGGATGAATGCCAACGCGGGCGCGGAATCGACGCTTGCCTATATCGGCGCGTTCCTATCGATGGCCTCGCTGGAGAGACAGCGATGACCCCACAGGCAACTCAGGACTCCTTCAAAGCCTTGTCCAAGGACCCAAATGGAGAGGCCCTGGGAAAGCAGAACGCTATGACAACCGGCATTTTGCCCTCAGCGACCCGCCTTTCCAAAAAGCGCAGCGAGTTCGGCGAATTTGGCGCGCTGCGTTTCCTTGTCGCCGCTCTCGATCGCTTCCTGAACACAGTCCTGGGCATGAATGGCGAGAACCTTGGCTCTCGTTGCCCGCAAGGCGGCTTCCATCGCAGCGATTTGATGCATGATATCGACGCAGTACCGCTCTTCTTCCAACATGCGGATCACACCCCTCGCCTGGCCCTCGACCCGCCGCAGACGAGCGATTTCCTTGGTGAACTTCATCTCTCGATCCCTCGTCGCCTCAGGGCGTATCGTACCAAATGCACCGCCCTTCCTTACCCTACCGGGGTAAAGTTTACAAATGTCCGCCTGTCGGCTATCGGAGAATGGTGTCGAAGCACTATCCTGTCCATCGGAGCGGCACAAACCGGGAAGCACGCCGAATTTGCCCGGCCGGAAGCAAGGAGCCGATCATGACGCAATTGTCCATTCCCCGCGCGATCCTGGTCTGGGGCACGGCTTTGAGCCTGTTCCTGATGATCAGTCTTATCGCCTGTATCCTTTACGGTT
Organism: Qipengyuania benthica; assembly: GCF_030717865.1. NCBI lineage: Bacteria > Pseudomonadati > Pseudomonadota > Alphaproteobacteria > Sphingomonadales > Erythrobacteraceae > Qipengyuania > Qipengyuania benthica. The sequence continues at coordinate 115,528 of NZ_JAVAIL010000004.1, forward strand.
TGGCCCTGCCTTCCGGGTTCGAAATGCACCGCGCCTGGTCGCCCTGGCTCCCCGGTTTCGAATGGCTGACACTCGGCGGTGTTCTCGCGGGTCTGTTTTGGTCCCTCATCTACGGTTTTTGGGCGGCGGCCCTCCTCGTCCCCCTGCACCGCCTCACAAGGCGTTGGTTCGGAGTTGCAAATGACTGATCACAAGACCTGCTGCGACTCTGCCAGCGGCGCGCTGCCGACCGAAGGCGTAGCGATTGATCCGGTTTGCGGCATGAGCGTTACGATTGCCGGAGCCAAGCACAGCGCCGAGCACGATGGTGCGCGGCATTACTTCTGCTCCGCGCACTGCCAGCAGAAATTCGTGACCGATCCCGAAATGTATCTGAGCGGGGCGCATCTGCAGGCGGTCGAGGACCTGCCCGAGGGCACGATATACACCTGCCCGATGCACCCGGAAATCCGGCAGCAAGGACCAGGCTCGTGCCCGATCTGCGGCATGGCGCTCGAACCGGAAACCTTCAGCCTCGATGACGGCCCCGATCCGGAGCTCATCGACATGAGCCGGCGCTTCTGGATAAGTCTGCTCTTCACTATCCCGTTGTTCATCTACGCGATGGGCGATCTGATCCCGGGACAGCCGTTTTCACAGCTTGTCGAACCGGCCTTGGCGCAATGGATACAGCTGGCGCTGGCCACACCTGTCGTGCTCTGGGGCGCGTGGCCATTCTTTACGCGCGGTCTGCAATCGGTCCGGACGATGAACCTCAACATGTTCACGCTGATCGGGCTCGGCGTCGCCATCGCCTATGCGTTCAGCGTCGTGGGAACGATTGCGCCGCACATCTTCCCGCCCGGCTTTCACGATGCCGATGGCCGGGTGGCGGTCTATTTCGAAGCGGCGGCGGTCATCGCCACGCTCGTCCTGCTCGGGCAGGTGCTCGAACTCAAGGCACGGGGCGCAACATCGAGCGCTCTGCGCGCGCTGCTCGAACTCGCTCCGCCGACCGCGCTAAAACTCATGCCCGACGGCTCGGAGCGTGAGGTCGCTCTCGATCAGGTCGCGACGGGCGACCGCCTGCGCGTCCGCCCCGGCGACAAGATCGCCGTCGACGGCCGTATTCTTGAAGGCTCGAGCAGCGTCGATGAATCGATGATCAGCGGCGAGCCGCTACCGGTGAAAAAGTCAATCGGCGACGAGGTGACGGGGGGTACGGTCAACCAGACCGGCGGCTTTGTCATGACTGCGGAACGCGTGGGCAAGGACACGATGCTGTCCAAGATCGTGCAGATGGTGGCTGAGGCGCAGCGCAGCCGCGCGCCGATCCAGCGTCTGGCCGATCTTGTCGCGGGCTGGTTCGTGCCCGTGGTAATCGGCATCGCCATACTTACCTTCGCTGCCTGGGCGGTCTGGGGGCCGGAACCGGCGTTCGCGTATGGCCTGGTCAATGCCGTAGCCGTACTCATCATTGCCTGCCCCTGCGCCCTGGGCCTCGCCACGCCAATGTCGATCATGACCGGGACCGGCAAGGGTGCGCAAAACGGTATCCTGGTGAAGAACGCCGAGGCGCTCGAGACCTTCGAGAAGGTCGACACCATCGTCGTCGACAAAACCGGGACACTGACCGAAGGCCGACCGGAGCTGGTCATGGTCGAACCTGCACAGGGCATCGATGAATCGGAGATGCTGCGCCTGGTGGGCGCCGCCGAAATCGGCAGTGAACACCCGCTCGCCGAGGCGATCGTCAAGGGCGCTCGCGCGCGCGGCCACAAGTTCGCGGCGGCGAGCGATTTTTCCTCCGTGACGGGCGAAGGTATCGAGGCAAGAGTCGGCGACCGGCGCGTCGCGATCGGCAACGCAAAGATGATGCGCCGGGTCGGTGCCTATGACGCGATCATGGCCGACGCCGCCGAAACCGCGCGCGCGAAGGGGCGGACGGTGATGTTCGTTGCAATCGACGGTAAGCCGGCCGGGCTGATTGGCGTTGCCGATCCGATCAAACCGACCAGCGCGCGCGCCATCGGCCGTCTCCACGCAGCCGGTATTCGGGTGGTCATGCTGACCGGCGACAGCGAGGCAACCGCGCGCGCCGTGGCGAACGAAGTGGGGATCGACGAGGTCCATGCCGATGTCTCGCCTGCGGACAAGAACCGCATCGTCGGTGAATTGAAGGCGGCAGGCAAGACTGTCGCAATGGCGGGCGACGGGATCAACGATGCGCCTGCGCTTGCCGCGGCCGATGTTGGGGTGGCGATGGGAACCGGCACCGATGTCGCGATTGAAAGCGCCGGCATGACCCTTGTGCGCGGAGATCTCGAAGGCCTGGCCCAGGCGCACCGGCTTTCGAGTGCAACCATGCGCAATATCCGGCAGAATCTGTTCTTCGCCTTCGCCTACAATTCGCTCGGCGTGCCGATTGCCGCTGGCGTGCTGTTCCCCTGGTTTGGCATATTGCTGAGCCCAATGATCGCAGCCGCCGCGATGAGTCTGTCTTCGGTATCGGTCATCGGCAACGCACTGAGACTGCGATCGCTCGATCTCAGAAGCGAGCCATAAGGAGGTAAATATCTTCTGGCACCCTGTCCGTCGTCTGGTCCGCTGGCGCCTCTCCCGCTCCGCACGCAAGGTGCTCGAGACGCGAACGCTCGAGCAGGTGGATGGCGCCACGCTCCGCTGGTTGTCGGATGAGATTGATCTGTTCCTCGAGAGCCTGGAACCGCAGGCTCGCAGGCTGCGTCTCTTGGCGGATCTCGGCCAACTTCCGAGTGTGAGCAATCGCCTCATGGTGGAACTCGCCATCTATACCGCCGCGGCCTATCGGGCCTTGCTCAACGCAGGGCTTTCCAGAGCATCGGCGCGAAGCGCCGTCGCCGATATCGGGTGGGACGTCTATGCGCTGCTACTCAGATTGAATTCACTTCCCCTCCGTCTGATTACGCGCGATCCTGGCCGACGTCTACGCGGTACGATCTCACTGCTGCTGCGCTTTCCGTTCAACGCGCCTGGCGCGCCAGGTTATACGGTCGAGGCGCGCCGGGAGGGTGACGACATGATCACTCATTTTACCCATTGTCCTCCGCAGACATTCGTCCGCAAGCTTGTCGCGGAAACGGGCGACCGCGGCGATCTCGAAGCCTTTTACGAAAGCTGGTGCCAGTATGACTGGCCCGGTGCCGACATGATCGCGAATGACGGCCATCGAGGCCATTATGAGCGGCGACAGACTCTCTCCCGCGGCGACCCGGTTTGCGATATGTGCTGGAAGGCGCAAGCCAGGTCGAACGGAACGTAAGCGGGAACAGGCGAATGCAGCCCACGCTGGCAGCTCTCGAAAAATTCACGCCGGGTTGTTGGCCGTCTTCACGGTCGACGCGCGGTAAATCCGCTCAATGGCTTCGGCGAGCACGCGATCGAAATCCTCGTCATCCATCCCGGCGCGCAGATCCTGCAGGAGCGCACGGCTGAAGCTTGCCACAAGCGCATGATTTTTCGCCAGCTCATCACAAGCCTCTTCCTGCGAATACCCGCCTGAAAGCGCCAACACCCGCGCACAGCTGGGATGTCCCACAAGCGGCGCAAATAGGTCTGGCGCTGCTGGCATGGAAAGCTTGAGCATCACCCGGCGACCAATTGGCTGTTTATCGAGTGCCTTCGTCAGTGCGCCAAGGAGTATCGCGTCGCATTCGGCGCGCGACTTGCTTTTCAGGTTCACCTCCGGCTCGACGATTGGCATCAGGCCCTTATCCAGAATGCGATTTGCGATGTCGAATTGTTGATCGACAATAGCGCCAATGGCTCCGGTGGACGCCTCGTTGATCAGCGAGCGCATTTTCGTACCGAAAACGCCCTTGGCCTTTGCGCGGCCAAGCAAGGTCTCGAGACCCCGGATCGGCTTCATGAGCCGAACACCGTCATTCTCGTCTTCCAGACCCTTATCGATCTTGACGAAGGGCACGATGCCACGCTGCCGGAGCAAGTCCGGCACGGGCGTGCCGTCCACCTCGCCCTCCATCGTTTTCTCGAATAGGATCGCACCCAGGATCTTGCGGCCATCGAACGACGGAGCGGTAATGAGCCGGCTCCGCATCTGATGGATGAGGGCGAACATCTCTTCTTCACCGGAATAATCGTGAGCGCTGATGCCATAGTTTGTCAGCGCAGTTGGCGTCGAACCGCCGGACTGGTCGAGCGCAGCAACGAAGCCGGCACCGCCAATGATTCGCGCCATCAACACCGGGTCGTGCATGCACTGCCTCCGTTCATCCGGGCGTGGGCTGCTTTTTTGCGTGCCACTTCCGTCCGGCAGCAGCTGTCGCGCCTTGCACTCCGTTTGAATACGCCGTGCTCGCGACCGCCAGGACCTTCGGCCGGAGGAACCGGAAAAGGTGCATTACCGCGCCCGTTGGAGCTGCCAGCGGGTATGGTCATCGGCGCTCACCCATGAAGCGGAGCAGAAACAGGAACAGGTTGATGAAATCGAGATACAGCGTCAGTGCACCCATTACGATAGCCTTGCCGCGGAAATCGCTGCCCTTAACCTCAGAATAGATGTTCCTGATCTTCTGGGTGTCATAGGCCGTGAGCCCGGCAAACAGCAGAACTCCAATGCCGCTCACGATCATGTCCATCACCGAGGATTTCAGAAACATGTTGACGAGCATGGCGATGATCAGTCCGAACACGCCCATGATCAGGAACGATCCCCACGCGGACAAATCGCGCTTGGTCGTATAGCCCCACAAGCTCAACGCGGCAAAGGCCGATGCCGCCACGAAGAAGGTGCGGGCGATGCTGACCCCAGTGTAAGCAAGAAAAATGGTAGCGAGCGACACGCCCATGAGTGCCGCGTAGCTCCAGAACATCGCCTTGACCGTCCTTTCGGAAAACCGATTGATGCCAAAGCTCAGGGCAAGCACCAGCGCCAGAGGCGCGAATACAGCGACCCAGCCCAATCCTGTCGGCGCTCCGGTTGCAGCAAAGAACAGTGCGCGTACACTGTCCGTGCTGGCCACGAATAGCGCGACCAAGCCGGTGAGCAGCAATCCGCTGGCCATATAATTGTAGACGCCGAGCATATAGGATCGCAGCCCCGAATCGTAGATTTGGGCGGGCGCCCCCGCGCGGGACCGTAAGGGGTGCTGATCTAGAGTTTTGAGTGGGTCTGCCATTCTGAAGTCCTCCTGCGCCGGACCGCTGACGGTGCCGAATTTCTGCCGCCGCCCTCTGAAGACGTTTGAGCCTCCGGTGAATTACAGTTTGCTGTCGCTATGCAGACCCGCGCTTTAGACGACAAGAGCGCCATGGAAGAGGAAGGCCTCCGTCGTCGCTGGAACGCACCTGTCAACCGTCCGGGTTGCCGCGCGACATGCTTCAATCATGGGTATAGGTGAAATGCACCGTCACAGACGGCTTGCGATGCATCGCGTGCGGAGTCTGCTTCGATTGCGACGGCAGCATGTGCGGCGGGCGGTCCACGACAATTCCGATCCGGTAATTAATGCCCCGGGCAAAGGTTGTGTACCCGCCGAAAGTCAGCGCGCCCGCGACAGTCATCGGTTGCAGGCGAACCGATCGTTGTATTCCACCAGGCTCGAGGATATGCGCGGTGACATTCGCGTCCTTGATTCTCGCCCCTGAAGCCTTTTCGAAGACAGCGGCCGTGATGTGCATGCTGTGAGAGCTTGCCGGCGGGCCGCCATGCATCTCCGCCTCGGGATGGCCGGTTGGATGACCCTTCACCACTGCCGCCGGCACCACGCCTAGATACGCCGTGAGACCGCCCGCGCTCTGAGAACCATCGATTACACCCGCGTTGGCTGTGACCGGAGCGAAGAGCATTCCTGCTAGGCCCAGCGTAGCAAGCGCTTGGCGCCAGAACGATCTGTATCTCATAGTGAAGGCACCTTCCTCTTTTTCACTTCCGGGCACGGTGCATGACTGCATCGGCTTGCTATGGGTTACGCGTTGCCGCCCCAGGCGCATCCTTTTGCTTGGCTAGAGTCTCGAACAATCCTCCAAATTCAATGGGGAACGGGAAAACAATGGTCGAGCTCTTATCTCCGGCAATTGTGCCCAAAGCACCCAGATAGCGCAGCTGCATGGCTTCAGGACGTGCGGAAAGAGTTTCCGCCGCTTCCAGCAGCTTTTGCGCCGCCTGTTGCTCGCCTTCGGCATTGATGACCCTGGCCCGGCGCTCGCGCTCGGCCTCAGCCTGCTGGCCGATCGCACGGATCATGCTTTCCTGAATATCGACATGCTTGATTTCGACATTGGCGACCTTGATTCCCCACGCGTCGGTTTGTGCATCGAGAATTTCCTGGATGTCCTTGTTGAGCTTGTCCCGCTCGGAGAGCATTTCGTCGAGTTCGTGCTTGCCGAGCACCGAGCGAAGCGTGGTCTGCGCTAGCTGGCTGATTGCGTAATCGAATTGCTCCACCTGAATGATCGCACGCTCCGGATCGATCACGCGGAAGTAGATCACCGCGTTCACGTGAATGGAGACGTTGTCGCGCGAGATCAGGTCCTGGGTCGGCACGTCAAGAACGATCGTACGCAAATCAACGCGTGCAATGGTCTGTACAAACGGAAAAATAAAGATCAGCCCGGGGCCTTTGACCCCAGTAAAACGACCGAGCGTGAATATCACCGCGCGCTCATACTCCCGCAAAATGCGGATCGAGCCTGCGAAAACTGCCAGCGCAATGAACAGGATGACAATTATGGTAAAGATGTTGCCGCTCGCGTCGTACTGCATCTCGTTCTCCGATCGCTTGGACACTGTCATGCGCTGCTTGCCCCAATAGGAGGCAACTACGCCATCAAAGACGCGCCGGAATTCGAAATCTTACAGAGCCATGGAATGAAGGAAGGTTCCCAGACCATCAATCGCCTCCGTCCAGGGCAAGTCGGCGTATGGGGAGAATGTCGGTGATCTCCCGGGCCCCGTGCGCAGCTGCCCGCCATGACATGATCGGACCAAGCAATGATGCATGTCAGGCGTTCGGGCTCAGCACCGGAAGGCCGGAAAAGGACCGATATGCTCGATCCGGCCATTGCAGGTCCCTTGAGGCGATGCAGGCCAAGAAATCAGATCCCAAGTGTAAGAATCGCAGATTGAAGAACGTTAAAAGCAAACAAGGATAGCCACAGCAGCAGCCCCAAGCGCGCTGCAGTTGACCAAAACGACTTTGCAGACGGAGATTCTCACATGCAGTCCAGCTCGGGACACGCCGAAAGCCATTCCCACAAATCGGATTGCTGCCGCGACAAGCCACGATCCGGTCGAGAGCAAGGCAAGGTGCCGCGAGAAGCGCCAACCAAAACCAAGCCGTCGGGAGATGCCCCTCGCTGTTGCTGCGCGCATCCTTGATTTCGATCGTTCCTGCGCGCGATAATGGCAACAAACAGCAGCGCGCAGGCGCCGTTCGAGGGGCGGAGCCCTCCCCCTGCCCATTTTCCGCCCCTCGAACCTTGCAGAGTTGTCGGCCGTCCGGACGCCAGGGTCAGCTGGCAAGTACATCTGGCACGACGCCATGAGCACTGCATGGCGATTGGCGAACGTGGTCGTCTCGGTTCGCGGCAGTGTCGTGGATGTTCGCTTTAAAGATCAATTTGCCCGCTAAAGTCAATAAGTGACCGACAGATCAGCCATGTAGGAGTCATATGGCGTACCCATCGGTGACCAATCACAATGCACGGAGAGAAGGCGGCGACGATCCCTTTGTCGTGATGCAGGGAGCCAGCTTGCCTCTTCACTTTCCTGCTCCGGAATGCAAACGGCAGAGGTCAAAGGGACGATCGTGTTCAACGTGCTTTCTGCGGTTGCAACGCTCCCGGCAGCACACATCAGTTTGAAACCCGCGTCCATTTCTGGTTCTTGCACCCCACATGCCCGAACATACATCCATGAACCTGGAGGGTGTCGGCACTGATCGGTTTCAACTCCCCGCCGACCGTTCTGTCGAGATCGGGAACCAGAACTTTTCCGCGCCATTCGTTCCGGCCGGACCGATCGAACTCGCGGAAGAGATTGATGCCTATGAGCACGTCGGTTCCGGCCTTCGCTGCGTCGGCCTTCGCTTTCTCGTTCGCATAAACAACGACGCCGCAAAGCTTCGTGCCGCACTCCTCGATCCGGACACGAACACTTCCGGACGGGTTTGCCCAAACACCCATGATAGCCTCATTCGGCGTTCCGGTTTGCCGAGCATGCGCCGCATTCGATGCAAAGATGAGGGCCGCGCCCATGATGACCAAACGAATCATAGCTTCTCTTTCTTACGCCAAAATAGAACCGAGCATACAGGTCCGATGAACGAACGTCATCTGCCGGCTCACATACTCTCACGTTAGCGAAAACCTTCATCTCGTCCTGACGCGCTGCTTCTCGAGCAAAAATGGAGCGTGTTCGTTGGAACTTTTAGCGCCTTCCCCCAGCTCGGTACTCGATAAAAGGGTCAAGTGCTATTCTGCCGAGCGACTGTAATCTGGAGAGCCGCCGCGCGTCCATGATGCTGAGGTGGCCTCCTTTCATTGGTGGCGACCGTCCTTAGGCTGAAGGTGGGAGCAAGATATGAGGCAAGGTCACAAGCACGCGTCCGACAGACGGGGATGGCGGATGCCGATCGTCTTCCTCGGTTTCGCAGCGATTGCGGGGTATTTCCTGCTTGCCGAGCATAGGGTTCACGCGCTTGGCATTCTTCCCTGGGCTCTGCTTTTGCTGGCCTGCCCGCTGCTCCACATGTTTATGCATGGTGGACACGGTGGACACGGAGGTCATGGCGGCCAAGGCGGTGATGATGATCAGCGCGCCAGCAACAACGGCGCGAGTCCGCTCCGCGATCGCCACAGCGGACACAAGGTCGCTGATTCCAGCGCCCGTCGCCGATAACTCCGCAGAAACCTGCCATGCATAGCGACGCATCCGCCGCCTATGGGCTTTGGGGTCTGGTGATCCTCAACTCCGCGATCTTCATTTTCTTCGCGTTCAGCTTCTTCAAACCGCAAACCAAGCGCGATTGGCGATCATTCAGCGCTTTCAGTGCTTTTCTCGTCGCACTTTTTGCAGAAATGTACGGCTTTCCGCTGACCATCTACCTCCTCTCGGGCTGGCTCCAGAGCAACTATCCGCAAGTGGACTGGTTCTCGCATGACGCCGGCCATCTGCTCGAGGAGTTGTTCGGATGGCAAGCCAACCCTCATTTCGGGCCCTTCCATATCCTGAGCTTCATCCTGATCGGCGGTGGCTTCTGGATGATATCGAGCGGTTGGGCACGGCTTTACCGGGCCCAGAAGCAAGAGAAGCTCGCCACTGAAGGTCTCTATTCCTACGTCCGGCATCCGCAATATGACGGCTTCATCCTCGTCATGCTCGGCTTCCTGTTCCAATGGCCGACTGTCCTGACGCTGGCGATGTTCCCGGTCCTGGTTGTCATGTATGTGCGGCTCGCCCGGAGCGAAGAGCGCGAGGCGCTCGCCGCTTTCGGCCAGGACTATCGCGCCTACATGGCACGCGTCCCGGGTTTTATTCCCAGGTTGTCGCGCTCGCGGTCTGGTGATCCAAATCTGCCCAAAAGGCGACCGCGCCGCCCATTCTAAAACGGCCCAGGACGAAGCCCTAGTAGAGATTGTCAGATCGATATGAGCAAGAACAAGCAGGAAAGATCTGCGCCCGGCTACGCCGAGAAACTCCATGCGCTTCAGATCGCGCTCAGCGCGTTGCAACGCCAGGTGATCGCCGATGGCCGCAAGCTGCTGATCATTCTGGAAGGGCGCGATGCCGCCGGCAAGGACGGCACGATCAAGCGCATTGTCAAGCATCTGAGTCCTCGAGACACCCGCGTGGTGGCCCTTGGTGCACCATCGGACCATGATCGCCGGTCCTGGTATTTCCAGCGCTGGGCAAACCATCTTCCGGCTGAGGGCGAGATGGTTGTGTTCAATCGTAGCTGGTACAATCGCGCAGGCGTCGAGAAGGTGATGAACTATAGCACGGACGCGGAATGTGAGGAATTCATGGCGGCCGTGCCGCTGTTTGAGCAGCTTCTCGCGCATTGCGGCGTCACGTTAGTCAAATATTATCTCGATATTTCGAAGGTGGAACAAAAAGGCGTCTGGTTGCTCGCCGGAAAGATCCGCTGAAGCAGTGGAAACTCAGTCCAGTGGATGACCAAGCAATTAAACGCTGGGATGCCTACAGCGCGGCTCGCAACGAAATGCTTGCCCGTACACACAGCGTTGCCGCACCATGGACGGTGGTGCGGGCCGACGACAAACACCACACCCGGCTTTCGCTCATCAGCGATCTGTTGAGCCGATTCGGGGAAGCGCCGCACACCGATTTCGGCTTGCCGGATCCCAACACCGTATTCCTCTACGACAGCGCTGCGCTCGAACAGGGTCTTATCGCGCCGTAAACCGCCGCAAGTCAGTCCCGTGGACCACGGAAACTAAAATCTTGAAGGCACATTACGCAAAAACACCGTGTCATTGGCATGGGCAACTCCGGCACCGGTGTGCGCAAGTCTCCGAGATCATCGGCGAACATTTTTGTCCGATCCGAGACTCGGTCTTGTCGTCTGCGAAAGGCTGTGTTGCGAAGGCCGATTGACGGTGCTGCGGTTCACAGCGCACATCGCCCGAACGCGATACCGCTAACGCATGACCGCATCACCGCCTCTGAGCGACAAGGATTTGCCTGCGTGCCCGAGAATGTCAGGGAACGAGGATGAACCTGTCCAATGATTTCGTCTGGTTGATGTGGTCGCTGGCATTCCTCTTGGCCTTTGCCCTGATCTACCTTGCGTTCCCCGTGCACCGGAAGGTAATGGTGCGGGCCGCACTTGGCACGGCGCCACTCGGCTTGACCGAGCCGCTATTCGTCCCTGAATATTGGCATCCGCCCAGCCTATTCGATCTCGCCCAAAAACCGGTTTTGACCTCGAGAGTATCATTTTCTCTTTCAGCATCGGCGGCATTGGCGTTGTGCTCTACAATCTGATGAGCCGGCACGAGACGATGCCCGTCGAGTCCCATCACCGGCACCGTCTGCACCGCCTTGCACTGGCCACGCCGGTGCTATTTTTCTTTCCGCTCATGGCTCTTGGGTGGAATCCAATCTATCCTGCGGTCATTGCAATGGCGGCCGGTACTGGGGCCGCCGTTTGGTGCCGCCCGGATCTCCTCGCCAAGACGTTTATCGGCGGCATTCTCTTTCTTGTGTTCTACGCAATCTTTATCGTCGGTCTTCGGATCACGACGCCTACCTATATCGAACAGGTCTGGAATCTGCCCGCTTTGTCAGGGATACTGCCTGCCGGCATACCAGTTAAAGAGTTGCTATTTGGCGGCGCATTTGGCCTTTATTGGGCAAACGTCTACGAGCATCTGACGTGGTCGAAGTCCTCGCCGCTGCCTAAACGGGATGGTGTCTGAGCCCCAGCGCGATCGAGCTTCGCGGCCATCATCAGGGCGCAGTAATGGCAATCCAGACGCCTGGCGGCTCTCATGCGACAAATGGCGATGAGAAAATGGCTTCGCCGCCGAGTTGGTGCTCGATTTCCAGCAAGCGATTGTACTTGGCGAGACGTTCACCTCGACACGGCGCTCCGCCCTTGAACTGACCACCGGTCATCGCGACGGCAAAATCTGCGATAAAGTCGTCTTCTGTCTCGCCGGATCGATGGGAGAATTTGTAGCGCAGTCCAGCTCGCCGACACAGTTCGATCGCCGCCACCGTTTCGGTAACCGTGCCGATCTGGTTGGGCTTGATCAAAGCAGCGTTCGTGGCTTTGTCATCAATGCCCCGCTGGATGAAACGCGAATTGGTAACATACAGGTCATCGCCGACGATCTGGATGCGGTCTCCCATCGCCAGGGTCTGCTTTACAAAGGCGGGCCAGTCCTGTTCGCCGAAACCATCCTCGATCGACACGATCGGAAATGCGGCAATCCAGTCAGTGTAGACAGCCAGAAGTTCGTCACTGGTCATATGCGCTCCGCCGAGCCCGGGCAGGACATAACCGCCGTCCTTGACGAAGGAGGTCGCTGCGGGATCCAGCGCGATGGCAATTTGACGGCCTGGTTCATAGCCTGCCACCTCAATTGCGCGGACGATCAGCTCGAGCGCTTGACGCTCGTCTTTCAGATGGGGCGCGAACCCGCCTTCATCACCGACCCCCGCACCCAGGCCTTTCTCTTCCAGAAGCCCCCTCAGGACATGATAGGTTTCCGAACCATAGCGCAGCGCTTCGCCGTATGTCGGGGCACCATGCGGTACGATCATGAACTCCTGCATCTGGAGCCCATTGGCGGCATGCTTGCCGCCATTGATAATGTTCATCATGGGGACCGGGAGACGCCGGGCGGTGGAACCCCCGAGATACTGGTAGAGCGGTAATTCCATCGCCTGAGCAGCGGCCCGAGCGACCACCAGCGAAACACCGAGAACGGCGTTTGCGCCGAGCCGCGCCTTGTTCTCGGTTCCGTCGAGTTCACACATCAACCGATCAATTTCCGGCTGCAGGACAACATCCAGACCGATGAGGGCGCCCGCGATTTCGCGTTCAACATTTGCGACCGCCTTCAGGACCCCGCGACCGGCATACCGCGCCGCATCGCCGTCGCGAAGTTCGTGGGCCTCGAACTGGCCAGTCGATGCTCCCGAGGGCACCGACGCGCTTGCGGTGATACCGCCCTCCAGACGGACTGTCACCTTGACCGTGGGCCAACCGCGCGAGTCAAGAATCTCGTGCGCCGACAGAGCAGCAATGGTTCGCTTCATTCGAAGTTTCCTATTCCAGCAAACAAATTCAATGACCGCGGCCTCGGCCAACTCACGCTTTGTCCTGCGATGTTTCAACCGACGGCAGCGGCACGGCCCCAGCACATTCCGAAAGTCGTCCGCCGATCGACCCGCGTCCGAATTGCGACACCGTCTTCGTCACGTCTTTCGTCACTGCTCGTATCTGCAGCAGGCACGCGCATTGGCGCGTCATCAAAGAGACGTCGCAGCGGGCCGATCCTTACCAGAACGCCCTCTCCAATCGCGTGCAAGCTCGCCGATCTCCGCGTCTGAAATGACGAGTCTGGCAGCAACATGGAAATCCGCTTGCCGGTTTCCCGGGGGACCCGCACCACGCGGTACTGTAAGATCGGGTGCTGCCCTGCGTCCCTTCCGGGACATACTGATAGTCTGTCCTTGGCCGGCGCGGCAGCAAGAGCGGTCCCTGGTTCGCTGTCGGAAATCGCTTCGCGGCAGGTAGTCGGCAATAGGATTTATATCAGCCGTGAGTGCACAAGGAGCGCAGCGATGACGGAAAAACGCATAGCCTGGTTTGAGTCCCTGAACGTGGGCGACGTTCCCATCGTCGGCGGCAAGAACGCCTCGCTTGGTGAGATGGTACGCACACTCAAGGAGAAGGGCGTGCGTGTGCCGGGCGGCTTCGCGACGACCGCCGCGGCCTTTCGCGAATATGTGGCTGCCAACGAAATCGAGCCGGAGCTACGCGCCAGCATTGCGGCATTGAAGAGTGAAAACGCCTCGTTGCATGAAACAGGCGAAACGATCCGCCGACTGTTTCTCGACGGAGAATTCCCGGAGGCGATCGCCACGGAAATCCGGGACGCCTATCGCGAGCTTTCCCGCCGCAGCGGCCAGGATGAGATCAGTGTTGCTGTGCGCTCCAGCGCGACTGCCGAAGACTTGCCCCAGGCGAGCTTTGCCGGTCAGCAGGAAACCTTTCTCAATGTGCGCGGTGAGCGCACGCTGCTCGACGCCTGCCGGCGGTGCTACGCCTCGCTGTTTACCGACCGGGCGATCAGCTACCGCGAAACCCAGGGGTTCGATCATCTGGAAGTCGCGCTGTCGATCGGCGTCCAGCGGATGGTACGCTCCGACCTGGCAGGTTCGGGAGTCATGTTTTCGATCGATACGGAAACCGGATTTCCCGGCGTCGCCGTGATCAGCGCCGCATGGGGTCTCGGCGAAACCGTCGTGCAGGGCGCGGTCGATCCCGACAAATATCTCGTCTTCAAGCCCTTACTCGACGACCGGCGCTACACCCCGATCATCGAGAAGACGCTCGGCGCCAAAGAGACCAAGATGATCTACGCGACCGGCGGGAGCGAGCGCACCACGACAGTTGCAACCACCCAGAAGGAGCGCCAGGCCTTCGTTCTCAGCGAAGCGGAAATTCTGGAGCTCGGCCGCTGGGCCGCAACGATCGAGGACCACTACGGCCGGCCGATGGACATGGAATGGGCCAAGGACGGAGAGACCGGCGAACTCTACATGGTCCAGGCGCGGCCCGAGACGGTGCAGTCGTCCCGGCAAACCGGCCAAATCAAGAGCTACCGCCTGAAGACGAAGGGAAAGCCGATCATCACCGGCTCGGCGATCGGCGAAGCGATTGCCTCGGGTCAAGTATGTGCCATTCGCAGCGCCGCCGACATCGACACCTTCCGCGACGGAGCCATCCTCGTGACCGGCATGACGGACCCCGACTGGGTCCCGATCATGAAGAAGGCCGCCGGAATCATCACCGATCATGGCGGCACGACCAGCCACGCCGCCATCGTCAGCCGCGAACTGGGAGTGCCCGCCATCGTCGGCACGGGCCACGGCACCGAACTGCTGCTTGACGGGCAGGAAATCACCCTTTCCTGCGCTGAAGGTGATCGGGGCGTTGTATACGAAGGCACCCTGGAATTCGAGTCATCGCAGGTGGATGTTTCCGACCTGCCCGAAACCCGAATCGCGATGATGGTGAACATCGCCAGCCCTGCCGCCGCCTTCCGCTGGTGGCGCCTGCCTGCGCGAGGAGTTGGCCTTGCGCGGATGGAGTTCATCATCAACAATCTGATCAAGATCCATCCGATGGCGCTGATCCATCCCGACCGCGTGGCCGATCCAGCGGCGCGGCGAGAGATCCGCCAGCGCACGCGCGGCTACGATGACCCAGTGGACTTCTTCGTCGAGACGCTCGCGCTGGGAATTGCCAAGCTCGCAGCGCCCTACCACCCGCACCCCGTGATCGTTCGCTTGAGCGACTTCAAATCCAATGAATATGCCCACCTCCTCGGCGGCAGCGTTTTCGAACCGGAAGAGGAGAATCCGATGCTCGGATGGCGCGGTGCTTCGCGCTACTACGACGCGCGCTATCGCGAGGGTTTTGCACTGGAATGCCGTGCGCTGAAGACGGTGCGCGAAAGGATCGGTCTGGAGAACGTGATCGTCATGGTGCCATTCTGCCGCACGCTCGAGGAGGCTGATCGCGTGCTTGCCGTGATGAAAGAGAACGGACTCGAGCGCGGCCGGGACGGCCTCGAGGTCTACATGATGTGCGAGATTCCCGCCAACGTCTTCCTTGCCGAAGAGTTCGCGCAGCGCTTCGACGGCTTTTCGATTGGTTCCAACGACCTCACGCAGCTCGTGCTCGGGGTCGATCGGGATTCGGGCGATCTCGCCCCCCTGTTCGATGAGCGCAATGAAGCGGTAAAGCGTGCGATTCGCGCAGCGATCGTCCAGGCGCACGCCGCCGGCATCAAGATCGGGATCTGCGGCCAGGCCCCCAGCAACTATCCCGAATACGCCGCGTTTCTGGTTGAAGAAGGCATCAATTCGATCTCGCTCAACCCGGACAGCTTCGTCTCTACGCTTCGCAACGTTGCCCAAGTCGAGCAGAGTCTGAAGGCCGCGCCGGCGCGAACAACCTCCGAGCCGGACACTTCTCGATGAAGGTCGTCGTGTTCGAGACGGAAGAGTGGGAACACCAGGCCTGTCTGAGGCTTGAACCCGAGCATGAGATCGAATGCACCCGCGAGCGCCTCGACCCACAAACGGCCGCGCCCTACGCTTCCGCAGAAATTGTAAGCACCTTCGTGAACTCGCAGCTCGGTGCCGACGTGCTGGTTCAGTTCCCGCGTCTAAAGCTGATCGCAACCCGGTCTACCGGATACGATCATGTCGATTTGGACTGGTGCAAGGCGCACGGCGTCGCGGTGGCGAACGTACCCGATTATGGCGATTCGACCGTGGCGGAGCATGCCTTCGCCCTGCTCCTGGCCGTCGCCCGCAATCTGGTCGAGGCGGTGGAGCGCACACGCCGCGGTGACTTCTCGCAAGCCGGGCTGCGCGGTTTCGAACTGCGCGGCAAGACGCTCGGCGTCATCGGAACCGGACGAATAGGCCGCCGCGCGATCGAGATCGCTGGCGGATTCGGCATGGATGTTGTGGCCTACGATCTCTATCCGGATGAAGACGCGGCAACACAATTCGGGTTTCGCTATGCCGATTTAGATGAAGTTCTCGCAGATGCGGATGTAATCACGCTCCACGTACCGGCAACGCCGGGAACCGCGAGTCTAATTTCCGACCGTGAATTCGACCTGATGAAGCCCGGCGCACTCCTGATCAACACTGCGCGGGGCAACGTTGTCGATGTGCCTGCGCTGGTACGAGCTCTGGCGGACGGCAAGGTTCGGGCGGCGGGACTTGACGTATTGCCACAGGAGCCTCTCGTGCGCGAGGAGGCGCAGATTTTTCGGGGAGCGTCGAGCGATGGCTACGACCTCAAGGCGCTCGTCGCCAATCACGTCTTGCTGCGGTTCCCGAACGTGATTGTGACGCCCCATAATGCCTATAATACGCAAAGCGCCGTTCGGCGGATCATCGAAACCACCGTGGAGAATATCGAGGCGTTCGGGCGCGGCGAGCCGCGTAATCTGGTTGGGGAACGGTAAAGTTCAGACCTTCTCCAGTGCACAGAGCCAGCAGCCAAGTCCGCTACGGGCCCTTACCGCGCCCCTGATCGGCGCCCGGATGGATTCGGGCCGGCGAACACCGCCGTCGGAACATCAAACTTTTGCTCGCTTCGGTCATGCTCCGGGACCTAGCATCACGGCATAACGCTAGTGTCGGCACCGGGCTCAGATATCCCTGATCAACCCCCTGCGATGGTGCGCGTTAAGGGCATCCGGCATGAACCGCTGCCCCAATGGAGCGATCCACCATTTTTGCCCTTGCCCGCGTAGTGTTCAGGCAGAGGCTTCAGGCGACCCAGCCATAAGCCCCCCAGGCATAGGGAGGCATTGATTCGACGTTCAGTTCCAGACCCTTTACGCCCGGGACATTCTCGGCTGCGACCCGGAGCGCGTCCACTTGATCCTGCGAATCCACAAGGCCCCAGATACGCACGGTCCCGTCTGCGACAATCACGCTGATACCGTAGGACGGGGCCCAGTCCGCTTGCTCGAGTTCCTTGAGAAGCTGTTCGCGGATTGTCTCGTCTGCGACTGACACGGAGGGAGACGCCATGTCTTTGCCCGCGGCCAGACCGCGTATAAGATCGGCGCGACTGACAATGCCGACTACTTTGTCCTCGCGCATGACCGGAACACGCTTGATCCTCTGGGTTTCCAGCAGGTGTGCCACTTCGCTGCTCAGGGAATCCTCCGTGACGGTAACTACTCCGGGCGTCATCACGTCTGCGGCGAAACGCCCGCGTGCCTTCACATAATCCGCCGCGCTTGCCCCCCTTTTGGAGAAATGTCTCAACCACCAGGAACCGTGCGGATGGCTACCGTCCTCGGTCCTGCGCAGTAGGTCCCCTTCGCTAACAATGCCCCTGAGCTCGCCGTTCGTATCGATCACCGGCACGGCACTGATATGCCGCTCAAGAAGGAGCCGGGCAACCTCCGGGATCGGTGTCTCAGGCGTAACCGAAATGACCGAGGGTGTCATAATGTGTTTCATCTTCATCATTGATCTCCCAGAGCTTTAGCGATGGTCCCGATACCAAGCGCGGTATTGGTCCTGGCTATGGACTCATTCGGATCACGAATTTGCCCGACCAGAGCCCTTATTGCGTCGATCGTTTCAGGAATGACGATCGCCTGGTTATCGACCATGTAGCCGTAGAAGAGTTCATCCCCTTCCACCTTCAGCATGTCCGACCACAGGGCTACTTCGTAGAGGTTGTCATGGGGCCGGCCGAGATCCGCCATCAGCTCCTTCACGGTGTTGATGGCCGTCAGTCCATCTGCCATGCGGATGAGCGCGATGCGGCTTGACGAACGAAAAGCCTCGAGTACCTCTTCCTTTTCCGCCGGGCGGGTCAGTTGCACCGCCCAGTAGTGCAGGTGCGCCAGGGTTTGGGGCACCTTTACCGCCATCGTGACGACATCGAGCTCGGAATCGACGCTCTTGGCATCAGGCCCCTGATGGCTAGGAATTTCGGGTTCGGGAACCAGCGTATTCATGATTCCGCCGAGATGACTCTCCCACGGGTCGGTGGCGCGGCGCAGCAACGTACCCCGGGCCCGGCGGAGCAGGCCGGCATTTTTCAGCGCGCTCAACGTCCGGACAATCGAGGTCGTGTTGCAGGAAACAACGCGGGTGCTCTCCCGATCGAGCGCGCCCACGTAACTCGACTCGGCCACGAACGAATGCCCGGTGACCGTATGCTTCTCGCCGCCCTGAACGATGAATTTGATACCCACCTGCCGGTAGATTTCGACATTCTTGGCCGCTACGTGCTTCGGCGTGCAATCGACGACCAGGTCGGCTGCTGCGAGCAGATCCTCAAGCGTTCCGCTCACATCGAGTCCGGCTTCACGCATGAGGTCGGCCTGTTCTTTCGCCGCACCAAATAGCCGATAGCCCTTTTGCGTCACCATGCGTGAGCGCCAGTCGGCGTTGATGTCGGAAACCCCTGCGAGTTCCATATCGTCCTGCCGGGCAACCGCGTCGGCCACCCGTTTGCCGATGACACCATAACCGTTGACGGCTACGCGGATCTTTCGATTTCCATTCACGTCATTCTCCTCAGGTTGATTGATTCTCGCTGGCTGTCCATCGGTCAATCCTTCTATAGCCGGCCTGACCGCCCGACCGCCCCGACCAGTCGGAATGATAACCCCAACGCCAATAAATAGCCGAGGAGCGCGAGCAGCGGGACGTTGCCCAGCACCCGTGGCCCGGCGCTGTGCAGCATCAAAAGGGACGCCGCGATGTAGAGGCCCAGGGTCACGAGCGCCAAGGCGAGCCGGTTGCCGGTCCTGTCGAGGTGAGCTTCGATGGTTTCCAGTCCCTCGTGCCGGACAATTATGGCGGGGTGGAAGCCATCGCTCTGCAGGCGCCGGAGAAAGGCCGCGAGCACGCCGGGCAAGTCATGGGCTGCCAGCGCGGCTTCTGCCTTCAAACGAGCGCGGCCACCATTGCCCGTCTCATCACTCAGGAGGCGTTTCATCACGTCGCGACCGCGCGCCAGCAGCGTATCGAGGATTTTGAGGTCCGGATCGAGCGTACGCAGAGCGCTCTCGATGAGGAATAGGGTCCGCATCAGAACCACGAGGTTTTGCGGCAACATAACCTTGTCGTCAGGACCCAGATGCGCAACCCGCAGGACCGCCTCGGCAAGCGACCAGTCTTTCAATGGCAGTGACGCATAGTCGGCGAGTATTTCGTCGATGCCCCTGATAAACGCGGATCGGTCATCGACCTGATGGAGCAGCCCCAGGTCGATCGCTGAATCCAGCATCCACAGCGGGTCGCCACTTACGAAGGCCTGAAGGAAAAACGCGAGCGCGCGGCGTGTACGGTTATCGAGATATCCTGTCAGACCAAAGTCGTGGAAGCACAGTCTTCCATCAGGCGTGACGAATAAATTGCCGGGGTGTGGATCGCCGTGGAAGAGCCCGATGACGAAGAACTGGTTAAGATAGGCGTCGACAAGTACTTCCGCCAGGCGAGGGCCATCAACCGAAGGGTCGGCAATCCCCGTCCCACCGCTCATTTCCTGGACCAGAACGGTCTCGGTTTGAAGGTCGTCAATTACATTGGGGATAAAGAGCGACGGCCAGTCGCGAAAGGCTTCGTTGAAACGGCGGATGTTGCGTGCCTCTTGCCGGAAATCGGTTTCCTTGCGCAGATTAGCCCATATTTCGTCGACGAGACGCAGCGGTTGAAGGCGTTCAAGTCGGGGGGCAATGATTATGAGTAACCGGGTGGTAGCGACCAGCGCACGCATGTCGCGGTCGATGCGGGCGCGGATTGCGGGCCGGCGAATCTTGACGATGACCGCGCGCCCGTTGTGCAGACGGGCGCGGTGGACCTGCGCAATGGACGCGGCCGCCAAAGGTTTGGTCTCGAAAGTCGCAAAGAGTTGCTCGGTCGACTGGCCAAAGGCTTCCTCGACCGCCTGTTGCGCCTCAGCACCTGGAAAAGGCTCGACATTATCCTGCAGCCGCCCCAGTTCATCGAGCCACCGCTCGGACAACAAATCCCGGCGCAAGCTCAATGTCTGCCCGAGCTCGACGAATGTCGGACCGAGCCGTTCAAGCGAAATGCGGGCGCGGCGTGGTAAGCAAGAGCGATCGGGCGGTGTGCGGCGCAATCGCTCATACGCAGCGAGGCCGAGCAGACCTATAGCCCGTGCGCCAATGTGGAGAAGCCGACCGATCATGATGCCCGCAATCGGACTCTCGCGCTCATAGCGCGGCTTTCGAGAAGTGCCCGCGCGCCGGCCACTGGCCCCTGGGAAATCGCGCGGACGGACGGTTGCCGGCGGCGGCAGTCTCGTAGAGTCGACCCTGGTATCCGGTGCCTCCGACAGGATCAATGCGAGGCCTGATGTCGCAGTCGCGGGGCGATGAGCGCGGACCAAGAATGGATTGCCTCTGGTCGCAATTGCCGAGTCGCGCTTTCCGGGCTGTAAGAACTCGTACGGCAGGGAAACGCCGCGCGTCCCCTTGCCGCGCGCGTCCACCGAGAGCTATCGCATGCATGCGTGCAACGCGCCGCAGCCATTCCATCCTCATGCCAACCTCCTCTCTGGAAAAACCGCCTGGCCGGGTCGCCATCAAAACCGGCGGGCTGACCTCGAGAGAGACGCGCGAGCACCGGCATTGTTACAGAGGCGCCTTAGCGAAAGGTCAGGAGCGGCGAGTGAGGACCGCGCTTATCCTCGCTTTGCCGCGGAGGAAATATCGTCGCCCCGGTGCCACTGTTCGAGCCATGATAGATCGGTGTATCGTGCCGGCATTTGGTTATCCTCCGCGTCTCCAATATACTTGGAAAATTCCACCTGACGGATACGATGACCGGCCGCCTCGAGACAGGCGCGAACGCTCCGCTGTGATGAGGCAACGCTGGTCTGTATGATCTCGCAGCCAAGTCGGAACGCGAGGCTGTCAATGGCAGCGACCAGAGACCGGGCGACCGGCGCCTGCTGACCGATGCCGAACGTGGCGAGATAATGTGCTACAAGGGGCTTGGGACTCTTAAGTGGTTCGACTCGGTACAGGCACAGCCCATAAAGGTGGCCAGAAGCGACTGTCGCTGCGAGAATTCCGCGTCTGTCGAATTTATCTTCCAATGTCAGGGGACTGGCAATCCGGATCCATTGCTCGAACATCAAAATGGGTGCGACTTCTCGGACAAGAGGAAACGCCTGGCCGATTTGCGTGCTCCGGAGCGGGGCGACGCTGATCGGATTCCCGAAATTCATCTCGTGCGTCATTCACAACTCCATCACCGCAGCAGTTGATAATGCGGGGATCGCGGAGTTCCTTGATGTGTCTCAATTGTTAAGCTACAAATTGGTGGACGAAGGAAGTCCATGAAGAGCGCATGCGCACAGCAAGTACAGTCACTCTCGTCCGGAAAGGAGCTCTTGCCGGAACCCTGCGCTGCATGTGCCGCGCGCGTCCTCAGTGTATGCGATGCGATCGACGATTGCGATCTTGACCGACTTGCCGCGATTACCAGCGTGCAGGACATTGCTCGGCATCAGATTTTCGTGACCGAAGGCGACCCGGCAGACCACCTTTTCAATGTCACCGACGGTACGGTAAAAGTCTACAAGCTGTTACCCGATGGCCGGCAACAGATTACCGGTTTTCTGTTTGCCGGTGACTTCCTCGGGCTCTCTTTCCTGGAAAGATACGGCTGCAGTGCAGAGGCAGTCACGCGGGTGCGATGTTGCCGATTCCCCCGCAAGCAGTTCGCTGCCATGCTGACGGACTTTCCGGGCATCGAGCGGCGGCTTCTCGGGATAGCATCCAACGAACTTGCGGCCGCACAGGACCATATGGTGCTGCTCGGCCGCAAGACCGCGCGCGAACGGGTCTCCACATTCCTCCTCATGCTATCCCGCCGCGCCGCGCGGTCCGGAGGAACGGCTGATCCTGTCATACTGCCCATGACCCGCACCGATATCGCCGACTATCTCGGTCTCACGGTAGAAACCGTAAGCCGTACCTTCACCCAACTGAAAAAGGACGGGTTCATAGAGCTTCGCGAAGCTGGCGTCGTCCATCTCTCCAACCTGCCTGCGCTTGAGGACCTCAACGAAGGCTTCTAAACTGCCGGGCCGTCAGGTCAGCGGAAAGGCACCCGAACTCCGACCAGGTCGATTTGACGGTGCGGCCACTATATCTCGGCGCGCCCGCCCAGTTGCTCGCGGCGGCGGCGCCATCGCTCTGCCTCGTCACATCGACAGTCGAGGAAACCATGAACCGGACAGGTCATGCACATTTCTTCCAGCCGCTTCTTGAGCGCCTGACGACCGCGATGCAGCCTGACGGTGATATTGTTCAAACTGACACCAAGGCTCGCCGCCACCCGGTCCCGTGGTTCTTCTAGCAAGTCTATGCGCCAGATCACCTCGGCATATTCCGGCTTGAGAGTCGGCAAGAGCTTGTAAAGACAATTGCAGATCGCCTCTTCGAGCTCGTCATCCGGTTCGATCGACAGTTGCTCGAGATCGACGGGATCCACGATTTCCTCCCGTTTACGCCGTTTGCCGGCTCGACGCTGGTGATCAACGATTGTCGTGGCGAGAATACGGCTGAGCCAGCCACGAACGCTGCGCACATCGCGCAGGTCAGCAGACCGCTCGACAGCGCGCAGCATGAACATCTGCAGGACCTCCTCGGCCTCCTCCCCGCTGCCCAGTCGCCGGCGAAGAAAACCTAGAATCTGCCGGTGCCCTTCGACGAGCGCGCGGCGAACTGCAGCATCCGCTGCCCGGGCGGCGGTGTCGGGATCATCATCCGGCAATGGGTCGTCATGGGTCAATGTGGGTCTCCAGCCATTATCGACGCAGTGGCTTAGCGGTTGTTACAGCCAAGCCTGCCTACAAAGGCTTTTCAGACCTCGCTTGATGCAAGTGCGCCTTAGCGAAAGCGAAAACTTGCGTTGTCTGACCTTTGAGGGACCTGCGCTTCGACGAATATACCTGCCGCATCCCTGCGGCCCTTGAGCCGCGGACCTGCAAATTCGATCGGTGCTGCGAAGTCTCGCCCCAGCGCCATGGCGCAACCGATCGGACCGTCCTCGGGCTCGCTGGTGGCAGAAGCAGTGCATTCTCGCTTTCGGTGCACAAGGAACAGCAGGCGCGCGATCCAAGCCGCACGACCGGAATGCCCTCGACATTGCCAAAACGCCTTCGCCCGCACTGATACCGCGTCTTGCCGGGATCACCCCTCCATCAGGAGAACCGGCGCTTGCCAGAGGAGCAGTCTGATCCATTGGGCGAAGTGATCTTGGCTAGAATCCCAATGTGATTGACTGCTCTTCTGACGATGCGTGGGCGTTTGATATTCAAAAGATCACTCCACTCCTTCCTGGCCCAGCCAGGGCGTGCCATGCCGCCAATCCTCTCCTGTCTCGCACAATGAACAACAGGTGGCGCGCAATTCAGAAGAAGGATGCCGCGATGGCAGCTCCTTTCAGACCATCGTGTTCGCTGTTCCGCTGCGCCTCGTGCGTTACGGGACTGCAATCGCAGTCGCCAGAGCTCCTGAAATGGCAGGTGGAACAGCGCTTTTCGATCTGATCCTTCATCGCCCGACGCGCCCTGTGCAGGCGTACTCCGATATTGTTGGGCGTGAGCCCGAGATCAGCCGCAATAGTTTCTCGCGGTTCTTCTTCGAGATCGACGCGCCGGATGATTTCGGCGTAATCCGAGCGAAGCGCCGGCAAGGCGTCCTGAACGCAAGTGCATGGATTTTCATCATAGTCCGTTTCGGGAGTATCCGCCATTTCCCGGGGCTCGGCTTCATAGGCATCCCTGCCCCGCTGCCGCGCCGCGCGCCGCCGATAATGGTCAATAAGCGAATTGCGCAGGACGCGTCGGAGCCAGGCGTCCACCTTCCCGTTGTCCTGCGGTTCCCAGGCGGCCCGAAGGACTTTGACGCAGAAATCCTGAAACGCATCCTCCGCTTCCTCGGAACGGCTCAGTCGCCGTTGGAAGTACCGCATGAATTCGGCGCGGCATTCGGTCAGTCGTTGGATGACGGCGTCCTCGCCGCGTGCAGACGAGGGTCGGGATGACCCGTTATGTGTTAAGGTTGGCATAGTAATGCCTCCATGCCGAGGAAACCAAAAAGGGGGGGGGGTCGGATCGCAAAGGACCCGCGCATACCCACCGCGAAAAGCCGGATTTACGCGGCCAGTCGGGGCGGTGGGATTTCTCTTTCGAGGAGTGCAGGATCAAAAGTGTCCGCTGGCCCAATCGACCATGCTCCGGCTGTCGGTGCGGCGCGACGAGACAAGTTGCTACCGGGCAGAACCGCGCAGCAGATCGACGAGCGGCAATGGTCAGCGGTTGCAGGGGACTGTTTGTGAAGTGCGCCGGTCGTGCAATGCTCTTCCAGTTCGGCTACTTGCGACGTGGATGTCGCGACCGGAGCCGCGAACACGGCCGCATCGAGATGAAGAAAGTTCAGGCCGAGCGCCAGCAACAGGCAGAGAACCAAGCGGCGCAAGCTTGCAGCACGATTGGGGTTTCTTGCAGAAGCTTTTCTCACTGAAGCGGCACCGACATATCCGATGGCCCGGTCGCCATCTGGGGCACCTGACACGCGAATGCCTCGGCCGGCATTGAGCTATGTCAACGCCGCGCATCTAAGGCGACCGGGCACCCATCAGGGTTCGCTCAAACGAGCGGCAATGATTGGTTTGTCCGTTCCCGTTGTTCGATTTTCCGGTGCGCTCACGGCCGAGGCGCGATTTGCCTGGTCAGTTCACCATATAGCCGCTCGACATCTTCGCGGCGACACAGGCCAGTGCCAGGCGACAACACGGCGGCAGCGCCTGCCGCCATGCCGTAGGCGAAAGCATCTTGCTCATCACGGCCCTGCGCCAAAGCGAGTGTCATCGCCGCGACGAAGCTGTCGCCAGCGCCGACCGCGCTCTTTGCGACCACATCGAGCGCCGGCTGGCGTATCGCGGCTTGAGCGGTCACGAGCAACGCACCGTCGCGCCCAAGCGTCAGCGCCACCATCTCTGCCGAACCAGCATCAATGAGCTCTCTGGCCGCCGCCTCTTGTGCCGCGCCGTCGGCGAGCCTGCGTCCGGCCAGCGCCTCAAGTTCGCCAAGGCTGGGCTTCACCAGGTGGACGCCGCGAACAAGCCCGGCACGAAGCGCGCTTCCCGACGTATCGAGAACCAGTCGAATTCCCCTGCGGTGCGCCAGGGCCGCTACGGTCTCATAGAAATCGTCGGGAACAGCACGCGGCAAGCTGCCGCTGGCGACGAGGTACTCGCAATCGATATCTTCGAGGGCCTCCAGGATTGCGCGCCATTCCCACTCCATCACGAGCGGACCCGCGGGCACGAAGCGATACTCCTCGCCGCTCGAACGTTCAAAGACTGCGTGACTGATGCGGGTATGGTCCGCGATCGGTACACGACGGTGTGCGATCAATGCGGTATCGAGAAGGTCGTCGAGCACACCGCCGGTCGCGCCGCCGGCCAGATACATCGCAAGTACAGGGCCACCCAGCTCCCTGATGACCCGAGCCACATTGATCCCGCCCCCACCAGGATCATAGCGTTCATCGGACGTTCGAATCTTGTGAACCGGTCGCACGATGTCCGCCTCGGCGGAGCCGTCGATCGACGGGTTCAGAGTCAATGTGACAATCGTCTTCATTCGCCAGTTCCTCCCGGCTTTCCTGGACACGGTGCCGGCCGAGGGACAGCAACCGGGCAGCCCCGCCCGCCAAGGGCAGCGTAGCAAGTATTCTGTGATCTCGAGCCGGACATCGTGCGACAGACGTTGCTTATGCCGATTTGTTACGCGCGGGCCGCTCCCATGGTCCTTTCGAGAACCGCCGACAGGTGAAAAGCCGCGCCGATACGTCGGTCGTCTCCCCGGCCCATGCCGCAAACTTGCCCGTCCGGAGGACCACCGCATGAGCGAGCGGCGCGCGCACCGGTGTAATGCGCCAGCAGCGCGTTCGTCTAATGGTAGTCCTTCTTCTTGGGAGCCTCTCTTGTGCGCCCGCAGGGAGAAAAGAAGCTTCATCACTCGAAGTAGGGCAGAGCGCTGATGCCGGTCATCGGTGGACCGCCGCAGAACGGAGACACAGCAAAGCGATGAGCCCTGGTCCGGCCGAACCGCATGAAGAGGGCTACGCGGCCTTCATCTTTGACCTTGACGGCGTGGTCACCAATACGGCGCAGCTGCATGCGGCCGCATGGAAGCAATTGTTCGACGTATACCTTGCCCAGCGTACAAACCGGCGCGGCAAGCCATATCGCGCGTTCGAAGAAGAAGACTACCGACGCTTCATCGATGGCATGCCCCGATACGAGGGAGTGCGCAGCTTCCTCCAATCCCGCAAGATCAGCCTGCCCTATGGCGATCCTGCCGATCCGCCTGATCGGGAGACGATCTGTGGTCTCGGCAACCGCAAGAATCGTTTCTTCCAGGAGCAGCTCGCAGACAGCGGCGTAGAAGTCTTCGAAACCAGCGTTGCCTTCATCCGAGAGCTTCGCCGTCAAGGCGTGAAAACCGCTCTCGTCTCCTCAAGCAAGAACGCATCGGCTGTCCTCGATGCAGCCGGTCTGAAAGGGATTTTCGATGTGCGGATCGACGGCCTGGAAGCCGAACGGCTTTCGCTGGCAGGAAAGCCGCGGCCAGATACCTTTCTCGAAGCAGCGCGGCGCCTGGAAACGCCCCCGCAGCACTCGGCTGTCATAGAAGATGCCATTGCCGGTGTAGCGGCCGGCAGGGCGGGCGGCTTCGGACTCGTGATCGGTATCGACCGGACCGGCGTTGCGGCTGCCATGAAAGCAAATGGTGCCGATATCGTGGTTGAGGATCTTGCCGAACTGGAGCTTCGCCCGATTTCTCCGATCCAGAGCCATCAGACCGCCGATCTGCTGCCCGACGCCCTCTCCTGTACGGCCGGCATATGCGCACTATTTTCCAAGAAGCGTCCGGCCGTTTTTCTCGACTACGATGGGACGCTGACGCCGATCGTCGCCCGGCCAGAACTTGCCGTCCTGTCCGCCGAAATGCGGGGGATCCTCGCGGATCTTGCCTCGCACTGTCATGTCGCCATCGTCAGCGGGCGTGACCGCGCGGTCGTGGCTCGTCTGGTCGGCCTTGACGGTCTCGTCTATGCTGGAAGTCATGGCTTCGACATCGCAGGTCCCGATGGCTTGCATGAGGAGCATGAAGGCGCTTCCACCTTTCTTTCGGCGCTGGACCGTGCCGAAGCACTGCTCCAGGCCGAGATTGGCGACATCGAAGGCGTTCTGCTCGAACGCAAGAAGTTCGCCATCGCTGTCCACTACCGTCTGGTGGCGCGAAGGCAAATCACGCGAATCAAACGCGCCGCGGAGACGGCGGCTGAACGCCATGGCCTGAGGCAGACGACCGGCAAGAAGGTTTTCGAGCTGCGTCCGGATATGGACTGGGACAAGGGGAAGGCCGTTCTCTGGCTACTGTCCGCGCTTGATCTCGAAGCAGAAGACGTCGTGCCGCTCTATATCGGCGATGACGATACGGACGAAGACGCGTTTGCCGCACTGTCAGGTCGGGGGATCGGCATCCTGGTGACGAACGCTGCCCGCCACACCTTAGCGCAGTATAAATTGTCGGACACCCAGGCGGTCGAGCAGTTTCTGGGCTCCCTCTCTCGAAAGCTGGCGCGTCGTGGCTAGCTGGACCCTTGCCTATGACGGCTTCGACCCGGATCAGGAAGCGTTGCGCGAGGCTCTGTGCGCGCTCGGCAACGGCTATTTCGCGACCCGCGGCGCCGCGGAAGAGAGCGATGCAGACGAAACCCACTATCCCGGCATGTACCTGGCGGGCGGATACAATCGTCTGGTGACGGACATTGCCGGGCGGCCGGTCGAAAATGAGGATCTCGTCAACCTGCCGAACTGGCTCCCGCTCACCTTCCGGCCGGAGGGCGGCGAGTGGCTCAATCTGCCCAGCACCCGGGTCCTCTCCTACCGCCAGGAGCTGGACCTCAAGCAAGGCGTGCTCCGGCGCACAATGCGCGTGCGCGACCGCGAAGGGAGGGAAACGCGTCTCACCGCCCGCCGTCTCGTCCACATGGGTTCGCCCCACCTTGCCGCGATAGAATGGACGCTTGCACCAGACAACTGGTCGGGGGGCATCGAAGTGCTGTCCGCCCTCGACGGACGAGTGACCAACAGCGGCGTTACGCGCTACCGCCAGCTCGATGGCAAGCACCTCATCCCATTGATCGCCGAGGAATTCGGTGAGGATGGTCTTCTTCTCGTCGCTGAGACCAGCCAGTCGCGTATCCGGATCGCCGAGGCGGCCCAAACTCACGCTTACAGCAACAACGAAAGAATAAAGAGCGAGCGCCAGTTCCGGCAGGATCACGGTTATGCCGCTCACGCGCTCTCGTTCGAGGTGGCGGAAGGAAGCCCCGTCACGATTGAAAAGATCGTCGCGCTACACACCTCGCGTGACCGGGCTATTTCGAGTCCCGAGCAGGCGGCACGGAACACGCTGCGCAAGTCGGGCCGCTTTGCGGCGCTGCTCGAGGATCACACCCGCGCCTGGTCGCATCTGTGGCGCCGCTGCGACATCGTTATGGAGGGAGCACAGCGCACGCAGATGATCCTGCGGCTGCACATCTTCCATTTGTTGCAGACCGTTTCACCGCACAGCGTCGATCTCGACGCCGGTGTGCCCGCGCGCGGGCTTCATGGCGAGGCATATCGCGGTCATATATTCTGGGACGAGCTCTTCATTTTCCCGTTCTTCAACCTGCGCATCCCCGAGATCACGCGTGCGCTGCTGTGCTACCGTCACCGCAGGCTACCTATGGCACGATGGCTGGCGAGCGAGAGCGGATACCGGGGCGCTATGTACCCGTGGCAGAGCGGCAGCGACGGGCGGGAGGAGACGCAGACGCTCCATCTCAACCCCAAATCCGGCCGCTGGCTGCCCGACAACTCGCACCTGCAACATCACGTCAATGCCGCCATCGCGTACAATGTCTGGCGTTATTACCAGGCGACGGGAGATAACGAGTTCCTGTCGTTTTACGGCGCGGAAATGCTATTCGAGATCGCTCGATTCTGGGCGAGCATTGCAGTCTTCAACCCAATTCGCGGCCGATACGAAATCCGCAGCGTAATGGGCCCGGACGAATTCCACGACCGCTATCCGTGGTCGGATACACCCGGGCTCGACAACAACGCCTACACCAATGTCATGGCAGCGTGGGTCCTCGGTCGCGCATTAGAGGCCCGCAATCACCTCGATGCTGAACGGCGAACCGAACTCGACGAATCACTCGGCCTCAGCGCGGATGACCTCGCCGCCTGGGATGAGATCGGCCGCAAGCTGATGGTACCGTTCCACGAAGGAGTGATCAGCCAGTTCGAAGGTTATGAAAGGCTGCTGGAGTTCGAGTGGGAGGCTTACCGAGAGAGGTACGGAGACATTCGCCGGCTCGATCGCATCCTTGAGGCCGAGGGAGACACCGTCAATCGCTACAAGGCATCGAAGCAGGCCGACGTGCTGATGCTGTTTTATCTCTTTTCGTCCGACGAACTGGGACATCTGTTTAGCCATCTTGGCTATAGCTTTGAGAAAGAGCTGATCCCGCGAACTGTCGATTATTATCTGCGACGAACCTCCAACGGCTCGACGCTGAGCGGGATTGTGCATTCCTGGGTTCTGGCTCGATCGGACCGAGCGGAATCCTGGATGCAGCTGAAAGACGCGCTGGAGAGTGACATTGCCGATGTTCAGGGAGGTACGACCCCAGAGGGCATTCATCTTGGTGCCATGGCCGGCACGGTTGATCTAATCCAGCGCGGGCAGACCGGACTGGAAATTCGCGATGACACGCTGCGGCTCGACCCTTGCCTTCCGCACGAGCTGCAAGGTCTGAGCTTTCGCATTCGCCACCGCGGTCAATGGCTCGATGTCGAGATCAAAGGCGGCCGCATCACCGTGTCTGCATCCGAGAGCTGGGATGGACCGAGCCGGCTTGTGATTGGCGGCAAAAGCTACCCTCTGGGCGCGGGCGAAGTCCGTCAGGTCGCTTGCCATTACCCACAGCGTGGTGATGATCGGGCTGAAGGCGGCTAAGCGTGATGATCAACCGGAATGACCTGCGATTTCGAACTGGGCGCACCGAGCCAGCCTGGTGCGGGGCTCGTAGCAGTTTGCGGTTGCTCCGGCAAACCTCTCAGCAAGTTGCCCTCTTGCCCGAACCTTGCCGCCCCGATTGGCCGACCTGGCCGAACCGTCGCCTGTTGCCGGCGCCGCGACGTCGGACCGGGTGACGCATCGCTCTGTGCGCCGCACGTGCATGACCACCTCCATCGGCATGATCCGGCACTATTCGGCACCTAGGTCGGCCCGCAACAACACAGGAGAAACGAACGTGAGCTATTATTTTGCCAAGACCATCGAAGCAGGAGACATCGAAGCCGCGCACGAGCGCGTGAAGGCCGCGCTGCAAGAACATGGGTTCGGCATTCTCACTGAGATCAACCTGCAGGCAACTCTAAAGGAAAAGATCGGCGCGGACTTCCGGCCTTACCGTATTCTGGGCGCATGCAATCCAAGCCTGGCGCACAAGGCATTGCAGGCCGAGGACAAGATCGGAACCATGCTGCCCTGCAACGTCATTATCCAGCAGGTTGCTGCCGAAGTGTTCGAAGTCGCTGCGGTCGATCCGGTCGCCTCGATGCAAGGGGTCGAAAACGAGGCGCTAGCAGAGGTCGCTACGGATGTGAGGGATAAATTGAAAGCGGTGATAGCGGCGCTCTGACAATGGCTCGATAGGCCTGTTTACCCCCTGAGAAATGTTCCAAGGAGAATGCCTATGTAAAGAAGATTCACGATCGACCCCCTGGAACGAAGAGGAAATAATGATGAAACGGACACTTTCTACAACCGCACTTGCCGCCGCGCTTGCTTCGTCGCCCGCCATTGCACAGCAGGCTGAACATCAGCACGGCGCTACAACCGCTCAGGCTGGTGAACCGGACCACAAGGCCGGCATGATGATGGGGTCTCAAGCGATGCAAGAGCACCATCAGAAGATGGAGGAAATGCGCGCGCTGATGCAAAAGGCGCGCAATGCCACCGACCCGGCCGAGCGCCAGCGGCTGATGGCCGAGCACCAGCAGAAAATGCAGGAACACATGGCAAGCATGATGAAAGGCGATCATGCCGCCATGATGCGCACTTGTCAGGAACGCATGGCGATGATGCATGACATGATGGAGCAGATGGCGGCTCAGCAGGGCGAAATGACGCATCATTAACAAACCGATCAGAGCCGCCGCGCCGGTAAAACGACACGGCGGCTCATCGGGCTTCAACCGACGAGTCGCGGAAACGCGGCGCGAAAGGCACCAACCGATTGCTCGGGAGGCAGCGTTCCTTCCTGCTAATAAGTTTGCCGCTGATCAGATATTTTGGAAATGGCCAAATCAGAGGCTCGGCCGCTCCTCCTTGTTCTCGAGCGGCAAGGCCATACGGCAGAGCAATCCTTGGCGAAGATAGTCTATTTCAACTTTCCCGCGCAAAGATCGCGTAAGCGTTGTCTCGATCAGGGTACTGCCAAAACCGCGGTGCGTTGGCGGAGATACGGGCGGTCCGCCGCTCTCTCTCCATTCCAGCGTCAGCCAACAGCCTCGATCACTGTCCTCAAGGGCCCATTCTACCGAGACGGTCCCTGTCGCCAGGCTCAGGGCCCCGTATTTCGCAGCATTGGTAGCCAATTCGTGGAGAACCAACCCGACTGAAAGACCTGTCTTCGCATCAAGTGGGACAGTTGGGCCTGCGAGCACGATGTTGGTGCCGTGCGCGTTCCGGAAAGGCTCCAACTCGCGAAGGAGCTGATCAAGCAGAGTGGTGCCGCTCTCGCCGCCTTGCGTCAGGTGCAGGCTCTTGGCGACCGCGCCAAGTCTCCCCTGCAGCGCCTGCTTGTAAGCGTCCACGGATTGGCTGCCACGGGAGGAAAGACTCACGACGGATTGAACCAACGCCATCATGTTCTTCATGCGGTGATTCAGCTCGGCGGCGAGCAGGCGTCGCTGTTCGTCAAGCTCACGCCGCTCGCTCACATCGAAGGAGACGCCAACAAGGGTCTTGGCTTCTCCTGCCCCTCCGCGCAAGACCGTGCCCCGCGCGGCTACCCAGCGGGATGATCCCTCCCGATCGCGAGTCCGGAATTCACCTGCAAACTCTTCGGTCCTGGCAATGGCGTTATCGAGCACCCGGCGCAGCCCGGGTAGATCCTCCGGGTGAACCCTCGCAAAAGCATCATCGACATTGAGCCGTTCCTGTTCGCTCAACCCCCATAGGTGCCGCAAGGCGTCGTCGCCCACGAGTTCATTGTTCTGGAGGTCCCACTCCCACGTACCCATGCGCCCGCCCTCAAGCGCCAGGCGCAGGCGGCTTTCGTTCGCTGCAAGCTCGCGGTTACGCGTTTCGAGTTGCTGCTCAAGATGCCTGCGCTCCGAGACGTCTCGGATCACGACCGTGAGGGTGGTGTTCCCACTGAGCACATGCCGGGATAGCGTGGCTTCGACGGGGAATTCTTCGCCATTCTTGCGTTGCCCGAGCACTTCCCTGCGATGCCCCATGATGCGGCGGGTCGCCTCCGAATCCGCCTCGAACGCCTTCACGTCGCTGACATGTCTCGCACGAAAGCGACGAGGAAGAAGGATCTCGACCGTTTCGCCAAGTATCTCGTCAGCCTCGTAGCCGAAAATCTCTTCAGCTGCACGGTTGAAAAGCAGGATGCGTCCGCTTCCGTCTGTGCTGACGACACCATCGCCAATCAGCGCAAGAATATCCGATCCTGAAGCTGCTGATGCAGGATGGCTTCCGCCGACCATGAATTCCCTCCCGATGTAGCGATCTACATTAAAGTCCGGTGTACCTTGTCCCTGTCCCACGGCAAATCCAAGGACTATCCGACCATCGCACTGAAAAGGTTCAAGCCGACGGAAAAGCTCATCATCGGCATGGTTGCTCCGCAGCCGCCTGTCCGGACAAGGCTTCAGAAGCGTCCTGTTGCTCGCAATCTCCCGTCCCAGGTCCAGAAATCGTGAAGGTGTCATTCGACTTTTGGCAGGGATGGCAGGAGGCGATTTCCTCCATCGACACGAAACCTCCGATGAACCTGGAGCGACCTTTCCGCCCGTCAGCCCAAGACACTCACTATCCAAGATGCTGATAGTGCCAGCTCATTGGAGGTACGCAGACGTGTGACGAACCAACATTCGGGGTGATAAGAATATATGCCAGTGCAATCCTCAGATCGGCGGATATGAAGAAACGACTGGACGCACGGCAGATCACGGCAACTTGCTTCTTGATGATAATATCGGCTTGTGACCGCACGGGGGCCCAGAACGGCGGCGATCCCTCCGAGGCCATTTCACATGATCTTGGGCCATTCTTCCGGGCCGAAACCGCCATGTACGACAGCATGAGAGCCGCCATCGGAACGAGCTCGGGCGGCAATTGGGTAAGAATGATGATTGCGCACCACGAGGGCGGAGCGGCACTGTCGCGGATGCTTCTTCAGGAAAATCCATCTCCTCAAATCCGGACTCTGGCAATGCACACGGTGCGAGCGCAGGAACGCGCGGTCCGAGAGCTCGAGAAGCTGCTACGCGACGGCCCCACAGATCTCGAGAGCGCGCTGGTCTATCTGCGGCCGATACAGAAAATGCACGATGCAACCACAGGCGTTTTCGGTCCCGGTTTGTCCAGGGTCTGGTTGAGGAAGATGATCGAACATCATCGCGGCGCGATAGAAATGTCTAATGTCCTGCTGAAGCGACCCGGCGTTCCTACAGACACTGCCAACGCGGTCCGAAAGCTCAGGAACGAGCAGGTTAAGGAGATGAAGGTGCTCAAGCGTGCGCGCGAGGCGCTAGAAGCCTAGAGGTGCGAGGAAAGAGGTCATACATGGTTCTGTGCGCATATGATTTCACCTTCATCTTCGGAGCGCCACGACGCCGGGCAGCGCCTTGCCCTCTAGCCATTCGAGGAACGCCCCGCCTGCGCTCGACACGTAACTGAACCGGTCGGCAACGCCCGCGTGGTTGAGCGCTGCGGCCGTGTCACCCCCGCCCGCGACTGCTCGGAGGCGCCCAGCATCTGCCAAATCGGCGATCGCCCCGGCAAGGGCTACCGTTCCCTGGTCGAAAGGCGGAACCTCGAACGCTCCAACCGGACCATTCCAGACGACGGTCCGCATGTGCTTCAGCGCCTTCTCAAGAAGCGCTACTGTCGCGGGACCGACATCGAGGATCATTTCGTCTGCGCCGACCCGCTCAACCGAAACCGTACGCGAGACGGCGCCGGCGCTAAACTCGGTGGCTACGACCACGTCGATCGGCAGGAAAATCGTGCAACCGGCCTCGTTAGCACGGTGGATAACCTCACGGGCATTGTCCAGCATTTCGCGTTCGGCCATCGATCTGCCTATTGGCCGGTCCTGGGCAGCCAGAAACGTGTTGGCCATCGTACCCCCAATGCCGATGGCCTGCATCTTGGCGACCAAATTGACGAGGAGATCGAGCTTGGTGGAAACCTTGGCTCCGCCGACAAGCGCGAACACCGGGCGATCCGGGTTTTCGAGAGCCAGGCTCAGCGACTCGATCTCAGCCTGCAGAGCGCGCCCTGCCACCGCCGGCAGCACGTGCGCGATGCCCTCCGTCGATGCATGAGCACGATGCGCTGAGGAAAATGCGTCGTTTACGTATATGTCGCCCAGGTTTGCGAACTGCGCGACCAGCTCTGGATCGTTGGTCTCCTCACCCGGATGGAACCGCGTGTTTTCCATGAGCAGTAGATCGCCCGGCGCCGCGGCTTTGACGGCCTCTCTCGCATGGCCATCGCGCCAGTTCGTCGCGACGAAACGAACCGGCCTGCCCATCGCTTTCTCCAGCGCGCCCGCGACGGGCTCGAGACTCATATCGGCAACCACCTTTCCCTTCGGACGACCCAGGTGAGAAAGGAGGACAACTTTCGCGTCCTTCGCGATCAGTTCGCGAAGCGTAGGGATAATGCGCTCGATCCGGGTGGCGTCGGCCACGACCCCGTCTTCGACGGGCACATTGAGGTCGACCCTGACGATCGCGGTCTTGCCGCCAAAGGAGATATCATCGAGAGTTCGCAAGGATGAGGCAGAGGAGGGCCCGACCATAATCTGCGCCTTTCATTCTGTTTGCGAACGGGTGGATACTCTCCACGCTCAGTACAAAATTTCTTCCGATCGCCTAATAAGCTGTGCTCGGCCGAAGGACTGGCCGCGGCCGCCACTGCAATTGACGATCCGGCTCATACTCGACAATATTCGTTTCCCAGCTGAGGCTTGCGTGTCAGAACCATAGACGCACGCCAACGACGAAACTGGTCACGCTCGGATCCTCTCCGGCAGCCCTGGCATAATCGGCGCTTTGGCCAAGCCGCCACTCCTGATCGATCCCGACATAGGGTGCAAATTCGCGCACGAACTCGTATCGCAAGCGCAAGCCGGCCTCGATCCGGTCGACGCCGGCGCCTATCCCGAGCTCTGGAATGTCCTGTGCCGAAAGGCCTATCTCCGCGCGCGGCTGCAGGATCAGCCGCTGGGTGATACGCTGGTCAAGTTCGCCCTCGATCCGCGCGGTGACATCACCCTTGTTGGAAACGAAGGCGGCCGCATCGACTTCGAAAAGGTAGGGGGCAAGCCCCTGGACGCCAACGACTGCATGCGTCCGGTCGGGACCGGCCAGATCTTGCCGGATACCGGCTTGCATATCCCACCAGGGGCCAATTGCGTGGCTCCAGAGCGCCTGCACTTCAGCTGATTCCGGATTCTCGCTGAAAACGCCCTCACCTTCGCTCTTGAACCAGAACTTGTCGATATCGCCGCCGTAATAGCCTTGAACATCCCACAAATATCCATCTTTGCCCTGGCGCACGCGATATTCCGCCCGGTCAGCCATGAACCAGAAGACGGGCAGGCCGCTGACCACGCGTGCCACTGCTGCGCGCGAAGCTGCCATGATTCGGGGACCGACGAAGGCATCGGCCGCATAGGCAGGGCCAGAATATGCCTCCGGCGGCGGCGGAGCTTCCGGGATTACCGCAACTTTATCCATCGCGCCATGAGCCGAGTGATCTATGGCGCCGTCGTCCATCTCCATGGCTCCCGCAGGATCGTGGCCAACGGCGCCGGAATCCATTCCTCCCGGCTCGCCTGGCTGCTGATGATCCATCGACCCGTGATCCATCGGCGGCAGCGCTGTGGCTGCCTGGATTTCGCTTTCCTGCTCGGGATGCGCCGACTGCGGCGGCGCCTTATCTGGTGCAGCTGCTTGCACTTCGTGGGGTTGGTGCGCCGCATGGTCTTGTGCGTATGCAGGAGCAGCCGAAGCCAGCAGAAGAATGAACGCTCCAGTCCTCATTGCCCAACCTCCCCGTTCAGGGGGCGGACGGTGACGACCTGAAACATGCCGTTGTGCATGTGGTAGATCAGGTGGCAATGGAATGCCCAGTCGCCAGGCTCATCGGCAGTCAGATCAAAAGTTGCACTGCTTCCTGGCTGGACCGTAAGCGTATGCTTGAGGGGCTGAAAACCGTCGTGGCCATTCACCAGTTCGAAGAAGTGGCCGTGCAGATGAATGGGATGCGCCATCATCGTATCGTTCACCAGACGCACACGGACGCGTTCGTTGAACGCGAAGCGAATGGGGTCATCGGTGACGGCAGAAAACTTCTTTCCGTCAAACGACCACATGTAGCGCTCCATGTTACCGGTCAGATGAATCTCGACCGAGCGCGAGGGCCGGCGCTGATCCCTGTTCGGTTTGGCCGCCACCAGGTCCTTGTACGTCAGCACGCGGTGGGAGACCTCATCGAGCCCGGTACCGGGATAGCCCATGCGGTCGACCGGATTCATTGCCACCATGTCGAGCCCCGGACCGACCTTTACGTCCGGTGGCAACTTCGATGTGTCGCGCATGCTCGTTCCGTCCATCGCCATCGCACCCATTGGCGCAGACTGCGCGTCTCCCACGCCTTCATGGTCCATCGAGCCAGGTTCCATGCCGCTCATGCCCATATCGGCCATTGTCAGCAGCGGCGGCGCGCGCAGGTCAGGGACGGAAGCGCGCGCGCCCGGTCGGGCCGCGAACATGGCCAGCCCCATCCCGGTGCGATCCATCGCTTCGGCGATAAAAGCAAAAGCATCGCCATCTCTCGGCTCGATGATGACATCGTACGTTTCCGCGTTGCCAATCTGGAACTCGTCAACCTCGAAGGGGCGGACATTCTGCCCGTCTGCGGCGACAACTGTCATCGGCAGTCCGGGAATCCGCACATTGAAATATGTCATCGCGGCGCCGTTGATGATTCTGAGGCGGATTCGTTCACCCGGACGATAGGAAAATTCCAGCCCGTCGTCGGGACCATATCCGTTGACGAGAAAGCTGTAGGTCGACCCGGTCACATCAGAGATGTCGGTCGGCATCATCCGCATGCGCGCCCACATCCTGCGCGCCGCACCGCTCAGCGGATAATCGTCGGTCGCAGTGGTTTTGTTGTAGTTGAAATAGGCGTCGGCCACCTTGAGCTTTTTCATGATCGTGTGCGGGTTCATCGGTGACCAGTCCGAGAGCATGAGGACATAGTCGCGATCATAGGGGAAAGGCTCCGGCTCGGACGGATCGATGATGATGGGGCCGTAATGTCCCATTGGCTCCTGCAACGTGTGCGCGTGCCACCAGTAGGTCCCCGCCTGCCGGATCGGGAAGTCGTAGCGGAATCGTTCGCCCGGCTTGAGGCCAGCCATCGATACGCCCGGAACACCGTCCATAAGGAATGGAACCAACATGCCATGCCAATGGACCGAGGTATCTTCCGAGCTGTTGTTGAGCAAATCGACGACAAGGTTCTGTCCCTCTCTCAGCCGTAACAACGGTCCCGGGATCGTCCCATTGACGGTGACGGCGGGACCACGACGAGCCCCCGTCTCGAAAACGGCGTCGGCCACTGTCAGGCTTAGATGTTCTCCCGACAGGACATCGCTACCGCGACGCGCAAGAGTTCCCCCCATCGCTCCGCGCGCCCAAGCTGGCATGGCAGCCGCGATACCCAGGGCACCGAGCGAGACGCTGCCTGCGGCCAAAAACTTTCGTCGATCAATTGATGTCATCTATTATCTCTGCTGGTGGTTCGGTCGTGCGGTTCTGAAGCCTGGGTTTGGCAAAGACCTTTTTGATTGCCCTCGCCCATGATCCAGATCAAAATATCCATTATTGTATCGGCTTTCTCTTGGCCAAACCCCAAGGCCTGGGACCCTTCGAGAGAGGGAGGCTTTTTAAGGTGTGATGGCCACCTTGAGTACGCCGTCACGCTGGTGGGCGAAGAGTTCATAGGCTGCTTCGATGTCGTCGAGCTTGTAGCGATGGGTAACCATGGGCCGGAGGTCTACCCTCCCCGCCGCCAGGACGTTGATGAGGCGGCGCATGCGTTCCTTTCCGCCCGGACACAGCGTCGTTACGATGCTGAGATCGCCAAGCCCGGCAGCAAACGCATCCAGCGGGACATTTATATCCGCGGAATAGACGCCAAGACTCGAAAGCGTTCCACCTGGGCGCAGCACCCTCAGGCATGCCTCGAATGTTGCCTGGCTTCCAAGCGCCTCGATCGCGACGTCCACCCCCCGCCCGTCGGTCAGGCGCAGTATCTCGTCCACAGTATCGACGGTGCCGGCGTCCACCACGGCATCAATACCCAGCGCTTTCGCGGTCTGGAGACGTGCGGGCAAACGATCGACCCCAATGACGAGGGTTGCCCCGGCAAGCTTCGCGCCGGCCGCAGCGCAAAGGCCAATAGGCCCCTGCGCGAATACCGCGACGGTATCGCCGATCCGGACGCCGCCTCGCTCTGCCCCTCCAAAGCCCGTCGACATGATATCCGGGCACATCAACACCTGCTCGTCCGTCAGACCGCCGGGGACAGGGGCGAGGTTAGCCATGGCGTCCGGAACCAGCACATACTCCGCCTGGCAGCCGTCGATCGTGTTACCGAGCTTCCATCCGCCGATCGATTTCCAGCCATGGCGAGCGTCCGGTCCGTCTTGCGAATGAAAGCCGGCAAGACAGGCGTTGCTGTGGCCACTGGGTGAGATCGCGCCTGCGATCACCCGCTGACCCTCGTGGTACCCGGTGACGGCCGAGCCCAGCTTTTCGATAATCCCGACCGGCTCGTGTCCAACGGTAAGGCCGGGGGCAACCGGATATTCGCCTTTCAGAATGTGCACGTCGGTGCCGCAGATGGTGGTAGTGGTGATCCGCACAAGCGCATCGAGTGCCCCGACTTCCGGAATCGGCTTCTCATCGAGCACAATCCGCCCCGGCTCCACGAACACCGCTGCCTTCATCTTCGCCATGATCATCCCTGTCTTTGTAAACACGCATCTCTTTTGATTGCACAAAGAGACATCCCAAGGCTGCGCGACGAGTACTGATCAGCAAGTTGTTGCTGACAGGCATTTTCCGTGCACAAGGATATAGACGCTTATCGAGACGTGATATTACAACTTTCGGAGCTGTCATAGCGGTTGGTGTCCTATGCTCCGGTTTCGCGAACTGCTCGACCTGGCCGACGACAAGTCACGATCCTGCGCGGCCGTCGGTGCGCTTGCGCGCACTGATCTCGCCGAAGTCGAACGGAAGATCGATCTCCTTGCGCTCCACGGGGAACTCGACCGAATGCTTGCGACCTGCGACCAGGGCACCGTCAGCGACTGCCGGGTTATCGAGACGCTCGCAAAAGACGCGATCCAGTGAGCGCCGTCTGGATCTATCCCTAGCCGCGCTCGCCGAAATCGCGGGGTGTCTTGCTTTCTGGCGTGGATGAGTATGGATCGCTCAGCGCTTGTGGCTGAACCCGGCATCCTGTCGTTCGCCCTCTTCGCACATTTTTTGCGCGGACTGACGCCGACGCCGCAGGTCGGGCGTTTGCGGCTTATCGCGGCGTCTATATCGCTGCCTCACGTCGCTGGCTCTGGATGGTCGAAGAAACTCCGACGGACCGCTGGGACCTGCTGGAAACGGCGATTTGTCCCGCCAGTGCCGCAGCTATTCTGTTTGCGCCGCACGACGTCTGATCGGCCTCGCCCTCACCGCAATTGGCTAGCTGGCGGAGTTATCATCTGGAGACTCCACATCATGGATTGGACGCAGAGCCACCACATCAACAGTTGGTGGCTCCTGCTTTTCGCGCTCGGCGGCACATAGTTTGCCCTTTCCGAATTTATCCTGCTCGCCAATCGCATGCCTAGGATAAGGCGGCGGGGGGAATTTTGAACGAAACAGTAAGCGCCGAGGTTAATCATTCAGGTTTAGGCCGCACAAACCTCACGAAAGCCAAGGAAAGTCAGGTACGATAATCCACATATTGATGAGCACCAGAGCCAGGCCCGTTGCAGGCTCGACCGGCATCAAGTCGCTATAGCGCCAACTTGACATGCTCTCGCGCGGCAGCGAGGTGGCAATCAATACCACCACGGCCGCAACCTCGAGACCAAAGACAAGGTAGATTGCGATCGGGGACTTGGAAGGTTACCAAAGCCAGTTGCCACCGCCTTTGAGGACGGCCAATTCATTAACCGTCAACAGGATTCGGCCATCGCCGAGACTGGCGAGGCCGCAGCGTACTGTTCGCTCATATGGGGTGAGGTTTGCACCGTCGAAGAAAGGCATTTGGAAAATCTCTCAGACGAAGGCGACCAGGATCCCACAAAAATATCAGCCAAAAAGTTCGATTCACGCTTCAGCCTTTATTCGCGACGGTCGTAAAAAGCGGATCCGGCAAAACCAGCAACTTCACTCACTTGGTCGATAGTTATTCTATGATCGCGTCGCTGGAACGGCTTACTTTCAGGATCCTTTGAGATCGATCAAGAAATTTCCGCATGTCGTCTGCTGCCAATTCGGTGAGCGGATGCCTTGTGGCATCAGCGCGTGGCTCTATCATATCGGCGCGCCGCCTTATCTGGTCGACCTGCTTTTCGGTCGCATCAGAGAGCAGCCCGAGAACGATGTTTTCAAGGGTGATGAGGCGAATTCGCATCTGCACGAGTTCAGAGTGACCCGGCTCTGGGATTTGCCAGCTGCCGTCGTCACGCGTTACCGATTTCTCGACGTGTCCATCGGATTCTTCTACCGCCATGTGGGTCTCCCAATTATACTGCGCTTACCGCGAGCTAGCCCAAGTTCGAGAAGAAACCTATTGTTCATCGGGCGGCGTTAGGTACAGAAGCCGCTCAGAAACTCGTGTCCCGATTACCATAACAAACGCCCTCTCTCGTCTGCACGACGTTTTAACGTGGCCGCGAAACAACCGCTACGACAAGACCAGAGAGTCCTACCTCGGCTTCGTCGCGCTCGCCTCAGTCAAACTCTGGATATCCTTTGTCCACGAAGCCTAGTTTTGTTGGAGGCTCCGCAATTCTCAGCATTGTCCAACGGACGGCTGCGGCACTACGTTGGCCTCGATCTCAAAAGAGACTGGGTGAAGCTAAGCAACTCAGTAGTGCTCTCTTGGGGTGTTTATCTACTGGGAGTTATTTCTTAACCGCGACAGACCAGTAGAATATACCAAACCGGAAGGAAGTGCGCGCGACCGGTTGACGCAATCGCTCGGCAGCGAGATCCGGTCGGATCGAGAGCTGTTCGCGGTGGATATCCATCGATCGACTGGGAAATATACCGAGCCGAAGGAGCCAGTCGGCCAAGACCCTGACTCCTTGCATCCGAGAATCCCCAAACGCGAACCGTCTGGCATTGTTGCGGCCAAGTGCGCAACAGCTACTTCGACGTCCTGAATGATATCGATGCCAATGTGGACGGGGCAGCTGACGTGTTGTCAGGCAAATTGTCGTCGGAAATGTTGGCTTGAACGAGATCGAAAATTTTCCCATCCCTTGCGCGCGACAAGGACGCTTGCGACGTCAAGCATGCCTGCGGAAATATCCACTCCGATGATACGACCGTAAGGGCCAACGCGCCGCTGCAGATCGGCGAAATTCTGTCCTGAGCCGCAGCATAGGTCGACCACAAGATCGCCGGGGTGCAGCTGCTTGGCATCGAGCATGTGCCGAATCTTCGCCGGGCTCAGGGCAATCGTTCAACATCCGATACCTTTTCATTTCGCAGACAGCCTTGCTGCCCCCTACTGAGTGCGAGTTTGCTGCCGATGGTTGGCCTA
This sequence comes from Qipengyuania benthica, assembly GCF_030717865.1. Classification (NCBI taxonomy): domain Bacteria; kingdom Pseudomonadati; phylum Pseudomonadota; class Alphaproteobacteria; order Sphingomonadales; family Erythrobacteraceae; genus Qipengyuania; species Qipengyuania benthica. The sequence continues at coordinate 158,040 of NZ_JAVAIL010000004.1, forward strand.
CTGCGATCGCACCTTGTCCAGCACCACTTGCGAGACCAATGACCAGCTTGGGGCCGGTTGAACTATTCTTGCGGAAACGGTCCTTCAAAGAGTCTGATTCGTAATTATCGGTTGCGATTTCATGGCCTTGCGATACGGCGTGCGAAGAGCTGGACCGAGACGATGAAGAGCCAGGGGCCCCGATTTCGAAGTGACTGCCATCCCACAGATCGGACACGATCCGGGCCCGGGCTGACGGATCTCCGGGTGCATGGGGCAAGTGTAGATCGTCCCGTCAGGGACATCCTCCGAGATGCGCACCCGACAGATAGAGATCGGGATCGCCGAGAAACTTGTCGTGACAGCGCGAAGAACAGAAATAATGCTCGGCGCCTTCGTGTCTCGCGACGTGTTCGGCGCCGTCGATCGCAACGCTCATTCCGCAAACCGGATCGATTGCGGTGCCTTCGATTACGCTCTCATCCTGGCTCATGCCCATTCCTTCCTAGCTGTTCACCACGAGGAACTGCCCCATCATGCCGGCATCCTCATGCTCGAGGATATGGCAGTGATACATGTAAGGCAGATCCGGGTCGGTATATTCCTCGAAGCGCAGCAGCACGCGCACCTGCTCGCGCGGATTGACGATAACCGTATCCTTGAACCCCGTTTCCAGCGGCGGCGGCGCGCGTCCATCCCGGTCGATCACGCGGAACTGCGCATTGTGGATATGAAACGGATGCGCCATCATCGAGGCATTGGCGATTTCCCAGATTTCCCATTGCCCGACCGGCACGCGCTCATTGACGATATCCATATCCATCGCCGCCCCGTTGATCGTCATGCCTCGGCCCATCATCCCCATGTCGAGGACGAGCCGCCTTGTTCGCATCGCCAGCGAGGGATCGGGCGCATTCAACGAAACAAGACGCAGCGGCAGGCGCGTCGCGCGCAAGGCTCTGCTGAGCCTGATATCGAGAATACGAAACACCTCGCCTGTCTCACCATCTTCGCGGCGACGGTTCATCATGCCGCCGCCCACCGTGCCGCGACCCTGTCCGCCCATCATTCCCATCGCACTGTCCGGGCTGGTGGCGACAAGGGATAGGGGACCCCCCTCGGAAAGATCGACAATCACCTGTGCGCGTTCGCCCGGTGCAAGCTTGAGCGAGCGGACCGTGTGCGGGCGATCAAGCAACCCGCCATCGCTCGCGATCAGCTGCATGGCCCGCCCCTCGGCAAGCGAGAATTCGTAGAAGCGTGCGTTCGATCCATTGAGGATCCGCAAGCGTAACAGGCCGGTCCGGGCGTCAAACACCGCGTTTTGCGTTCCATTGACGTAGATACGATCCCCGCGCACGCCCATCATTTGCGCGTGCATGTTCTGCGGATAGTGGATCCTGCCGGAACTATCGAGCAAGCGGTCCTGAACAATAAGCGGAATGTCATCGACGCCATATTCGCTCGGCAGATCCAGCGCCTCTTCTTCGTCATCACGGACATAGATCGGTGCGGCAAGACCAGCATAGACCTGCGGTCCCGTGCCGCGATGCAGATGCGAATGATACCAATAGAGAGAGGCACGCTGGCGAACTTCGAAAGACGGGCTCCAGCGGCTGCCCGGGCGGATAAGCTGGTGCGGCCCGCCGTCGGCGGCGGCGGGAAGTTCGAACCCGTGCCAGTGGACGGTGGCTCCCTCGTCCAGACCGTTGTCGACATGCAGCCGGACGCGCTCGCCGCGGCGCATCTCCAATGTCGGACCGAGATAAGGCGCGTTCACTCCGATCGTAGGCGAAGCGACTCCGGGAGCGAATTCCTTCTGCCCAGCGGATATTGACAGTCGAAAGACCCGCTCGCCTTGTTCGACAATTCCCTGATCGAGCTTCGGAATGGCGAGCGGATTCGCGCCGGCTCCATCGGCGCTAAACAGCGAATTTCGTGCTTCGCAAGCAGACAAGGGAAGAGCCACAAGGCCGGTCGCCGCTGCGCCGGCCCGTCGCAGTAATGCGCGTCGATTGAGACCCGATGCCTTCGCCCACTGGTCCATCTTACCTGCCCCGGAGATATTTGATCAGTGCAGCGATGCCCAACACCATGAGGATGGTCAGCAATAAGCAGAACAGGCCCATGATCCCCATCATGGCCGCTGGCATGTCACCGTTCATCATCGTACTTCTCCTATTGTGCCGACCCCGAAAATGATCCGGGGCCGGTTCACAATTACTTCTTGGTGATCGAAGTGATCGTGTTGCCGCCTTCGCCGGTTGTGAAGTCGAACGAGATCATGTCGCCAACCGCCACGTCCTGACGCAGCTGTTCGTCGGCTTCGAACCCCATCGTCATGGCGGGCCATTCGATTGCGGAGACAGCGCCGTGATCGACAGTGATCATTCCCGCATCGGCGTCGATGGCGGTGACGGTCCCTTCGGCGCTGGCGGTCTGCATCGCGCTGTCCGATCCCATCATGGACATATCGCCACCGTCCATCGGCATCTGACCGTCTGCCATCTGGCCTTCAGCCATGGCCGTGTCGTCCATCATTTCGGTATCGTCGCCGGAACCACAGGCGGCGAGCGCCAGAGGCGCTGCCAACAGAGTCATGAGGGTTGTGATACGCATTCTTCTTCTCCTTCGGGGGATTTGGACCGAATGGTCCGGGGGCGCCGCATCATCAGATAGGCGGCGGGAAGTACGAACATTGAAAGCAGCGGGGCGGTGATCATCCCGCCGATCATCGGGGCCGCGATACGGCTCATCACCTCGGATCCGGCACCGGTGCCGATCAGGATCGGGAACAGACCGGCGAGGATCACGGCGACGGTCATCGCCTTGGGCCGGACGCGGAGCAGCGCGCCTTCGCGGATGGCTGCCGATACCTCCTCGGCATCGAGATCGCCCTCTCGCCGCTCCAGCGCGGCCTTCAGGTAGATCAGCATGACCACGCCGAATTCCGCCGAGACCCCTGCCAGCGCAATGAACCCGACGGCGGTTGCGACGGACTGGTTGTATCCCATCAAATAGAGCAGCCAGAAGCCGCCGGTCAGCGCGAAGGGTAGCGTGCCCATGATCAGCAGCGCCTCGTCGAAGCGGCGGAAGATCAGATAGAGCAGCAGGAAGATGATCGCGAGTGTTGCCGGCACGACGATCTGCAACCGCTCGTAGGCGCGGGTCAGATATTCAAACTGCCCGGCATAGGAAAGGCTGACGCCTGCTGGCAGATCGACCTCCGCCCCGATCGCTTCCTGCAACTCGCTCACCACCGAGGTAAGGTCGCGCCCGCGCACATCGACATAGACATAGCTGGTCGGCCTGCCCTGCTCGCTCTTGAGCATGGGCGGACCGCTGGTCACGCGGACATCCGCCACTGTGCCAAGCGTGATTTGCTGTCCCGCAGGGGTCAGAACCGGAAGGTGGCGCAGCTCATCGACGCTGTCGCGAATCTCGCGCGGATAGCGGACATTGACCGGATAGCGGGCTAGCCCCTCCACCGTGCGCGCGACATTCGCTCCGCCGATCGCGCCCGACACGATCTGCTGCACATCGGCAATGTTGAGCCCGTAACGGGCCGCTTCCAGACGATTGATATCAACATCGACATAGCGCCCGCCCGAAAGTCTTTCAGCGAGCGCCGAACTGACACCTGGTACCTGTTTGGCAATCTGTTCGACCTGAAGCGCCACGCGTTCGATCTCGCCCAGATCCTCGCCTGAGACCTTGACCCCGATCGGGCTTTTGATGCCTGTCGCGAGCATGTCGATGCGGTTGCGGATCGGGGGCACCCAGACATTGGCGAGGCCCGGGACCCGGACCACCCGGTCGAGTTCCTCGACCAGCTTGTCGGGCGTCATCCCCTCGCGCCATTCCTCGCGCGGCTTGAAGCTGATCGTCGTCTCAAACATCGTCAGCGGCGCGGGATCGGTGGCGGTGTCAGCGCGGCCGGCCTTGCCGAAAACGGTGTCGACTTCGGGAACGGTCTTGATCAGGCGGTCGGTCCGCTGAAGCAGTGCCGATGCCTCACCCGGCGAAAGCCCGGGAAGCGCGCTCGGCATGTAGAGCAGATCGCCCTCATCGAGCGGAGGCAGGAATTCGCCGCCCAGCCGCGTGAAGGGCACCAACGTCGTCGCGAAGAGCAGTCCGGCAATGACCAGCGTCGCTTTCGGACGCCGCATTACCGAGTCGAGCCCCGGCTGATAGGCACGGGTCAGCGCCTTGTTGATCGGATTGCTGTCTTCCCGCGGGATCTTGCCCCGGATCAGCCATCCCATCAGCACTGGAACCAGCGTGACCGACAGGATCGCCGCCGCCGCCATCGCATATGTCTTGGTAAAGGCCAGCGGAGCGAAGAGCCGCCCCTCCTGCGCCTGCAAGGTGAAGACAGGCAGGAAGGACAGGGTAATGATCAGCAGACTGAAAAACAGCGCCGGGCCGACCTCCTTCGATGCGTCCGCGACGATCCGCCAGCGCTCGTTAGCCGACATGACCGTATCGGGATTGTCCTCGGTCCAGCGCTCGATGTGTTTGTGCGCGTTCTCGATCATCACCACCGCCGCATCGACCATCGCGCCGATCGCGATGGCAATGCCCCCGAGCGACATGATGTTGGCGTTCACGCCCTGGAAGCGCATCACGAGAAAGGCTGCCAGAACGCCCAGCGGCAAGGTGACCACGGCGACCAGCGCAGAGCGGGCGTGCCACAGGAACAACAGGCACACGAGCGCGACGACGATGAATTCCTCGATCAGTTTGGTGGTAAGGTTATCGACCGACGCGTCGATCAGTTGCGAACGGTCATAGGTGGTGACGATCTCGACCCCGTCGGGCAGGCTCGCCTTCAACTGTTCCAGCTTCGCCTCCACCGCCTCGATCGCACCGCGCGCGTCGGCCCCTTGCCGCAGAATAACGATGCCGCCCGCGACTTCGCCCTGGCCATTCAGTTCAGCGATACCGCGGCGCAGTTCGGGGCCGATCTGTAGATTGGCCACATCGCCAAGCGTCACCGGGACACCCCCCGCTTCGGCGCGCAGAGGGATCGCGCGGAAATCATCGAGGCTGCCTAGATAGCCTGACGAACGCACCATAAATTCCGCTTCGCCCATCTCGACGATGGATCCGCCCGCCTCCTGATTGCCGGCCTGGACCGCCTTGACCACTTCGGCGTGAGTCACGCCGAGCGAGGCCATGCGGTAAGGATCGAGGACGATCTGATACTGCTTGACCATGCCCCCCACGCTGGCGACCTCGGCGATGCCCGGAATGGTCTTCAGCTCGTAACGCAGGAACCAGTCCTGCAGGCTTCGCAGCCCTGCAAGGTCGTGACCCCCGTTGCGGTCAACCAGGGCATACTCGTAAATCCATCCCACACCGGTTGCGTCGGGACCAAGCGTACTCTCGACGCCGTCAGGCAAGCGGTTCTGGACCTGGTTGAGATATTCGAGCACGCGCGAGCGCGCCCAGTAGAGATCGGTCCCGTCCTCAAAAATTACGTAGACATAGCTATCGCCGAAAAACGAATAACCGCGCACGGTCTTTGCTCCCGGCACCGAGAGCATGGTCGTCGCCAGTGGATAGGTAACCTGGTCCTCCACGATACGCGGGGCCTGCCCGGCATAGTTGGAGCGGATAACCACCTGCACGTCGGACAAATCGGGAAGCGCATCGACAGGGGTGGTCCGCACTGCCCAGAAGCCGGCGAGCGCCAGGCCGATCGCCGCCAGAACCACGAACAGGCGGTTGGCGATCGAACTGTCAATGATCCGCGCGATCATTGGCCGGTCTTCCGGATCGAGACGATGCGTGGCCCGGTGCTTGCCTGAACGAAGGTAAAGGTCACCCGGTCGCCGCGTTGGAAACCGCGAACCTGGGCCGGACCTTCAGTGGCAAAACCCATCGTCATTGCTGGCCATTCCAGAGCTTTAACCGGCCCGTGCCGCAAGGTGATGCTGCCAGCAGTGATACGTTCGATCGTGCCGGTGGCTCGATAGGTGCGCGGCTCGTCCGCATTCGCCTGCGCTTCGTTTTCCCCGGCAGTCGTTGGCGCATCCTCGGTGGGACGCACATCGATACCGGCAAGGCTGGCCTCGGAATCGAGCAGGAACTGGCCGGAGGTAACCACCTCCTCGCCTGCCGCGAGTCCCGCGAGAACTTCGGTGCGGCCGCCTGCTTCTCGCCCGATCCGGACTTCGACAGGTCGGTATCCTCCGCTTTCCTGAGTGATCATCACCAGCGTGCGTTCGCCGGTGCGGATCACGGCCTCCGACGGGATGAGCAATGCTTCACGCCGTTCAGGAGCGATCGTGACCTGCGCAAACATGCCCGGTTTGAGGCGAAGGCCGGGGTTGGGCATCGCCGCGCGCACGGTAATCGTCCGGCTTGCGTCCTGTGCACTCGGCAGGATGGCAATGATACGCCCTGCAAATCGCTCGCCAGGAAAAGCGGTGAGCGTTGCGCTTACCGGCTGTCCAACGCGGGCACTCCCCGCCAGCGCCTCCGGCACAGCCGCCTCGAGCCAGATCGGACTGTAGCCGCTGATTTCGGCTAGGCTTTGCCCCGCCATGACGGTCATGCCCGGCCTTACACCGAGCGAGGTAATGGCGCCCGATTGCGGCGCGGTGACGGTGATCGTCGATTGCGGTCTGCCGCTTCGAGCAACCGAGGAGATCACGCCTTCCGGCATCCCGAGCAGTCGCAGGCGCTGGCGGGCAGCACTGGTAAGCGCCGCGTCGCCGGTGGCCGCCACGGCAAGAAATTCCTGTTGGGCGCCGCCCCATTCAGGCACCAGCAAATCGACGACCGGCGCGCCTCTTGCGATCAGATCCTGCGGGGCGTGGCCGTATGTTCGCTGAACATAGCCGCCCGCGCGTGGCTGGACGATCGCCACCTCGCTGCCATTATAGGCAAGCGTGCCGGTCACCGTCGTTTCCGGTTCCAGCACGCCGTATTCGGCCTCGGCAGTGCGGATCCCGAAGTTCTGGACCATTGCGGAATCGATGCTGACCCCTTCGCCAGCCTGCGCCTCGCCACCAGCGCATTTGGGAACCAGCTGCATGTCCATGAACGGCGACTTGCCCGGCTCGTCGAAGCGCTGATCCGGCACCATCGGATCGTACCAGTAGAGCACTTCTTCGCAGCCGGCATCGGCAGCGGCGTCACCGTCATCGCTGCCGCCGCCGAGCATCGACAGACCGTAGCCAGCCCCCAGGCTGATCAGGGCAATACCCGCCGCCGCTGCATAAGAACGCTGGCGCGGCGAAAGACGTTCGAACACGGCTTTCATGGCCTGTCCTCCCCATAAGTAAGACGTAGAATTGCAGCGGCTTCGACAGCAATCTGTTCGCGTTCGAGGATCTCGAGCTCGAGCAACGCCAGCGCAGATTTGGCTGCGATCACATCGACGAGGTCGGCGCGCCCAGCAGCGAAGCTGGCGGTTTCGAGCTGCGCACGATCCCGCGCGAGCGGGAGAAGCTGGTCACGCGCACGTTCCCATTGCTGCAGTGCACTGCGCCACGCAGCCAGATCGGCTTCGAACCGGGCCGTGATCGCCCTCAGGCGGTCGGCGCGCACGGCCGAGGCGGCAGCAGCGTCTGCTTCGGCCGCCGCGATGCGCGGATTCTGCCGCCTGTCGGTAAAGATTGGCAGAGTGACCGATCCCATGACCGATACGACACTGCCAAAATCGGGATTACGGTGGCCATAAGTCACACTAACACCGAAATCAGGCCGCTTTTCAGCGCGTGCCAAATCGGCTGCAGCCTCGGCTCGTCGCTGCTCGGCATCCGCCAGACGCAATTCCGGATTGGCCTCCAACGCGAACCGAAGCCCTTCCGGGTCCACGGTAACTAGGGGAGCGCCCCCCGCAGCGACGGGCTCGCTTCCGGCGATATAGCGCTGCAGCCGGGCACGCGCGGCTGCGCGCGCGGCCTCGATCCGGGTAATGGCATCCTCGATTTCGAGAAGCTCGCGCCGGATCGCGAGACTTTCGGCAGGTCGAGCCGATCCCGAAGCGACGGCACTGACGGCGACCGGAACGAAGTCCCTCAAGCCGTCCAGAGAGTCGCGCGCAAGAGCGAGGCGCTGCTGGGCATAATACAGGCCAATCCAAGCCGTCCCCGCCTCGGCGAGGATGGAACGTTCGGACAAGCCAAGACGGGCTTCGGCAATACCGATTTCGGATCCGGCAAGGCCGTATCGTGCTCGCCGCCTGGCAAGATTGGGAATTTCCTGCTCGATGCCCACCGCGAGCTGCGTCGGTAATTGCGCATACGGATCAAATGCCGCAGGTCCGGTGACCGGCAAGTTCATCACGCCTGCACGAACGCGAGGATCGGGCAATTCGTCCGCTGCGTCCGCGGCATCGCGCCTCGCCTGAATGCGCAAAGCGCCCGCTTCAAGCATGGGCTGTTCCGCCCGCGCCGCCGCAAGGGTTTCTTCATAGCCGACCGACTGCGCTTGGGCAGCCTGCGCGACCAGCAGGGCCGATAACGGCACCCAACCAATTCGCCAGTTCATAAATCTCACTCGTGCAGAGCGAGCTGACGACATAGCATGCCGCACCGGCGAAGACCGGTTCGTGCGGCTGCATCGTTCGTCAGTCTCGCAAAAGGCGCAGCGCGCCTCCAGGAAAAACTAGACGGTGAGGATTGGTTTTGGAGGAGGCGATTCCGGTCGCGGTGAATCTGTTTCAAACCACGGGGCCGCAGAAACAAGGTAGCTCGGTACCAAACGAAGGGGCGCACCCTCCATTTCAGTCGCATTCGACAGAGCCAGAGGCGGCAGGCAATTCATGGCAATCACGCAATCGAGCGTCATGCTGGAACATGGTCCTGCCGGATCGGTGGATGTATCGCTATCGGCCATCTCGGCACAATCGCTCATCTCCGCCGCCTCGATCTGAGGAAGGGCTGCCGCATTCGCTCCAACCTGGACAAAGAGTCCGAAGCCAAAAAGGATCAAGGTCAAGGTACGAATGAACTTCACCGGCCCGAGATAGTCGGGGGCGAGGCGATTGGCAAGTAACGAGCGATTGCGGACGGGGACCGATCAGATCGCCCCGTCCGCTTTAAGCGCGTAAAATAAATAGTCTTTTGCGACTAGCAGCATCCCGCCGAAGCTGGCTCCGAACTAGCTTCGGATACCTCGCGCACGAGGTCACCCGTTTCCTTCTCAGCTGCGCTTCTGGCGATATCGGCCTGCGCAACGATGCCGCAGCATTTGCCTTCGTCATCGACCACCGGAAGCCGCCGAACCTGATTGTCTTCCATCTTGGTGCAGCATTCGTCGACGCTTGCATCGGCGGTGACAGTAACAGGTGATGATGTCATCACCTCCTCAACGCGTTGGTCGGAGGAATTGCCTTTGGCAACACAGCGGCAGGCGATGTCCCTGTCGGTCACCACGCCCACCAACGCACCGGAATCATCGACAACGGGGATTTGGCCGCAATCATTATCGACCATCAGTAAAGCTGCCTCTTGCACGGTGCTCGATGGATTGCAGCATGCGGGGTTCGATGTCATTACGTCTTGGGCCTTCATGTCGCCTCCTACTCTTCGAAAATTGTAGTTTGATATGACAGAACTACGGTCTCCCCTTACCATGTGTTCCTATTTCAAAGCCGACTCGTTGGTCTTTCGCGCTGGTCCGTATTATCGGCTGCCGAGGAAACCCGAGGCTCGGCAGGAAGGGTGCCGTTAGTTAAATCCAATGCCCGCTCGCTGCGGAAATTGCTCTCGATGTGAGGGAAATCGATCGTTATTTCGTAACAGGGAGAAGGACTGCGTTTTCCCGCACGCTTTCGGGTTGGAAACTCTGTTAGATTGAGGTTTTTAGGCACCGCTCAAGGGTCGTGAGGTCGTTCAAAGTCGAAGCAAGGATCATATCTTGACTGACAACTCCGATAAACCTGTCGTGATCGTTACTGGCTCGAGCGGCTATATCGGCTCAGCCATCGTAAAGAAGCTTGCAGCGAGATACCGCGTGATCGGATTCGACCGCGACGCCGCTCCCCATCCCCCGGCAGAGGCCGAATGCGTCTGTGTCGATGTCACCGACCAGGCGAGCATCGATGCCGCCTTCGAACGCGTTCGAACCGCCTATGGCAAAAGGATCGCCTCCTTCGTCCACCTTGCTGCCTATTTCGATCTTACCGGTGAACCGAACCCCAAATATGACGCGGTGACGGTCAAGGGAACCGGTCGATTGCTCGACGCACTTCAGGATTTCGAAATCGACCAGTTCGTGTTCGTGAGCACGATGCTGGCCCATGCCCCCATCAAGGGCGGCGGGCTGATCGACGAGACCTCGCCGCTGGACACGGATCTGCCCTACCGCGAATCGAAGGTCCGCACCGAGCAGTTGATCCGCGAGAAGCGCGGCGACATCGATGCGGTCTTCGTGCGGCCTGCGGGCGTATACGACGATGAAGGCCATTCGGCGTTTCTGGCACAGCAGGTCGCGCGAATTTACGAGAAGCGGCCGAGCGCCCGCGTCTATCCCGGTGACCTCGACACCGGACAGCCATATTTGCACCTTGAGGATTTGCTCGACGGGATCGAGCGAATCGTCGACCGGCGGAGCGAGCTTCCCAGTGAATGGCCGGTTCTTCTCGGCGAAGATGACGTGATGTCCTATGGCGAACTGCAAAAGTCGCTTGGACGCCTGATCCACGATGAGGACTGGACGACGCGCACGGTGCCGAAGGGCCTCGCCAAGACCGGCGCCTGGGTCGAAAACGAAGTGCTTGGCGAAGAGACTTTCATCCGGCCGTGGATGGTGGACATTTCGGACGACCACTACGAACTCGATCTCAGCAATGCGCGGGAAAGGCTGGACTGGACGCCGCAGCACAGGCTGAGGACCGCCCTCCCGCGGATCGTCGAAGGTCTGAAAGCCGATCCTTCGGCCTGGTACGCTGAGAACAAGCTCAATGCCGCGCGGGTGGCCGGCAGCAATTTCGATGAAGCCGATGAGGCAGAGCCTGCCCCGCTAAGCGAAGATGCTCTGGCGGACCACGCCGGTCACATGCGCAAGATGCATTTCAACATGCTCTGGGTTCATTGGTTTACGATGTTGCTCGGCCTATGGCTCGCGACCACACCGTTTGTCTTCGGGACCTTCGACCAGAGCGAATTTACCGCTGCAGTCACGCGCATAACCGAGGATCGCGATCTCTGGGATCCCGCGCTACGAAGCTGGCTGACAGCCTGGAACGATTTGGTGAGCGGCGTGCTGATCATGATCTTCGCGGCCATTTCCCTTTCGCCGCGCGGAGGCTGGGCGCAATGGGCGAACACCTGTATCGGCATCTGGCTGCTCGGCGCCCCGTTGCTGTTCTGGACGCCCGATGCTGCCGTCTATGCCAACGACACTTTCATCGGCGCACTGGTGATCGCTTTCACCATCCTGGTGCCCATGATGCCGGGCATGGCTCCGGAAGGCATGATGGACGACAGCGACGTGCCGCCGGGTTGGACCTATTCGCCCTCGACCTATGTCCAGCGCATGCCGATCATTATTCTCGGCGCCGTCGGTTTCTTTCTTTCACGTATCCTCACGGCATATCAGCTCGGCCATATCGACGGCGTGTGGGAGCCGTTCTTCGCTTCGCCAAGCGCGCTCAACGGGACCGAATACATCATTACCTCCGATGTCTCCAAGGCCTGGCCGGTGGCCGATGGCGGCATCGGTGCGATGAGCTACATGTTCGAGATCCTGATGGGCGTCATGGGCGGCAGGGCCCGCTGGCGGACCATGCCCTGGATGGTGACACTGTTCGGCATCGTCGTCGTGCCCCTCGGCGTGATCAGCATCTACTTCATCATCATCCAGCCGATCATGATCGGCACCTATTGCACGATCTGCCTCATGGCGGCGGCCGCGATGCTGATCATGATCCCCTATTCGCTCGACGAGCTGGTCGCGATGGGCCAGTTCCTGGTTCTCAACACGCGGCGCGGGCGACCGTTCTGGCGCTCGTTCTTCCGCGGCGACGCGCTGCCAGGCGGCAGCAAGGACTCACATCCCGGTTTCGATGCTCCGCTCGCGGCGATCGGCGGTTCGGCGGCGCGCGGGGTCACGGTCCCATGGACATTGGCCATCAGTGTGCTGATCGGTGCTTTCCTGATGTTCTCCAGGCTCGTTCTTGGGAATGTACCGCCTCTTGCTGACAGCGACCATCTGGTCGGCGCGCTGGTCATCACGGTATCGGTAATTGCCATGGCGGAGGTCGCAAGGCCATTGCGCTTTCTCAACGTCGCGTTCGGTGCCTGGCTCATCGTGGCTCCGTGGCTTATGGACGGAGGCGCCAGTACTGTTGGCAACGTTGTCGGTACGATGCTCGGAGCGCTTCTGATTGTACTGAGCCTGCCAAGAGGGCATCGGAGCGACGAACATTACGGAAGCTGGGACCGGTTCGTTGTTTAGCGGATCGGCATGGCGATGGCGGAGCCAATGCAATAGGATGGTGAGCTTTGGAGCCTATTAATACGGGTAGGCCCGAAGCAGTGTGGCGGGGCGCGCATCCCGCCCTGTGGATCGCCATTTTCGGCGGACTGATTGCCTTCGCCTGGGAAATGTTCCAGCTCCCGTTCTACAGCACTGACGGGCTTGGTCCTGTTGAAGCCGCATACCGATGTGGTCTGGCATCGTTCGGTGACGCGGGTATCATGGTGGCGGCCTATCTGGGCGCCTCGTTGGGAAACCGCCGAACACCTTGGCTTGTCGACTGGCCAATATCCCGCTTCCTTATCTATCTCGCCATCGGTCTCGCGATAACATCCGTGGTCGAAATATTGGCCGTTGGGGCTGCCTGGGGCTGGACCTACAGTCCCACTATGCCGCTAGTCCCTGGGACAAAGATCGGACTCGTTCCCATAATCATGTGGGTTCTTGTCCCGACCGCGACCCTTTGGCTCTCACGAAAAATGGGACTTGGGTCAGCCTAGTCGAAGCGAGCGAAAGTGATTCCTAATGAGCAGCGGTCGCCGGGATGAGCAGCGCGACGAATTGCATCAAGACTGTCACCATCAGGAGAGACAATCGTTACCCGGCCGCCGAAAACATCACCGTCTCCGGAGTCCACCGCAAGGATGGTTTTGATGGACCAGTACTCATGCGGTCACCTGCAATAATTGAAAGCGGTTGGCCTTCAATGGGCTTTGAAAGGAAGTTAGCGTAAGCCAGCAGAGGTCGTGCTATCACGTAACTGCCTGTCGGAGTCCCTTCTCAAGCAGAGCGCAACTCACCGCGCGCTTGACCGAATACCTCAATACTGCCCCAAATTGCTAGGCTGGCCATAATGGCGGCCACGACCAGGTCGGGCCACGCGCGCCCGGTTCCGAAGACACCCAGCGCCGCGCCCAGAACCGCTACATTGCCGATCGCGTCGTTGCGCGAGCAAATCCACACCGAGCGCATGTTGGCATCACCCGTGCGAAACCGGAACAACATCGCGGCAACTGCGAGATTCACCGCAAGCGCGACGGTTCCGATAATGCCCATGGTCCCGGCGTCCGGCGAGGCACCGACAAAGAAACCCCAGATCGCGGAGCCAAGCACCCATAGCCCGAACGCCAGCATGGTCGCTGCTTTGGCAATGGCTGCGCAAGCGCGCCACGCAAGCGCCATTCCGGCAACGCAGAGACTTATGGCGTAATTTGCCGCATCGCCCAGAAAATCGAGTGCGTCAGCCTGCAATGCACGCGAATCAGCAGCAAGGCCCGCCACGATTTCGACGCTGAACATAACCGCATTGAGAATGAGAGCGATCCACAGGATACGGCGCCACAGCGGATCATTATTCGCCTCGACGTCCTCGACAGGACCGCAGCAATTTTTTCCCATTCGCTCGACTCCTTGTGTCGAATCGATTTATACACCTTGTAGTCGCTACAAGGTCAAGCGATCGAGGGAAGCCTATGCGGATCGGTGAACTCGCCCGCGCGGCGGGCGTAAAAGCGGAAACCATCCGTTACTATGAACGCGAGGGCGTTCTCGCGTCCCCGCCCCGCACACAGGCCAACTATCGCGACTACGGTCCCGAGCACGCCCGGAGACTGAATTTCATTCGCCGCGCGCGCGACCTGGGGTTTTCCATGACGCGCATTCGCGAACTTCTCGAACTGGCCGACGACCGGTCGCGGGCCTGCCATGCGGTCGACACGCTGGCACGAGCGCACCTGGGCGAAGTCAACCGCAAGATTGCCGATCTGGAGGCTCTCCGAAGGGAACTGCGCCGGATGCTGGAAAACTGCGAGCAAGGAACGGTCGGCACCTGTCTGGTCATTGAAGCGCTCGCCGAGGGGACTGAAGCGTGAACGCGATATGGATCTATCCCCTTGCCGCGCTCGCCGAGATTGCGGGGTGCTTTGCGTTCTGGGCCTGGTTCAGAATGGACAGGAGCGCCTGGTGGCTCCTTCCCGGAGTATTGGCGCTCGTGTTGTTCGCCTATCTCCTTGCTCGCATTGAGGCGGATGCTGCAGGGCGAGCCTTCGCCGCCTATGGCGGCGTCTATATCACCGCGTCGCTTGGCTGGCTCTGGCTCGTCGAAGATACACAGCCGGATCGCTGGGATCTGCTAGGAGCATTGATCTGCCTCGGCGGTGCCACAGTCATCCTTTTCGCGCCACGCGTGGCCTGAAAGATCGCGACGAATCCCTGATACTGAAAACACCGGTCGACTTTTCAGGGATACGATTGTCGTTCGAGAACCAGGATTCGCGGACGAGCTCACCCCCAGGCGTCCGCAACAGTCTTGGTGGGGAGTTCCGCCCTGCCCAATCCCGTCTGGCATTCGATCTAGGGTCAGCTTTCATCTCAGTTCTCGCCTCCAAGCACGCAAAATGAAGGGGGCGCGAACATCAACGCCAAAAGCCTCACGCGGAGTTTAAAAACTGACCCGAGCACCACCCACAATGCGCCGCGGAACCCCTGGTCGCAGACCGAACGGGCGCCTGCTCACGGCGTATTGATTGTCGAGAACATTGTCGACGCGCGCAAACAGGGAGAATTTGTCAGTCAGCGCGTAACTTCCCGCAATATCGAAGACGATGCGATCATCGATCCTCTCGTTTTCAGCAACGGCTCCGCTTCCTGGATTGTCGCGCAACTCGGAAACGTAGTTGGCGCCAACGGTAGCCGCCGCACGTCCCATGTTTACCCCCGCTTCGACATAGAGCTGATGGCGCGCGATGTACGGCAGGTCATCGCCTTCGTTTACGTCGCCAAAAAATTCGCTGTCGAAGCTGCTGTCGAATTCTGCATCCGTGAACGTGTAGGCAAGCGAGAGCGGGAACGAGACCGAATTGGAAAGGCGAGGTTCAACCGCCGCCGACAGTTCCAGCCCTTTGACCGTAACCGCGCCGCCATTGAACTGATCGCCAATATCACCGACGCTGCAGCCCACGGATTGAGTGCAGTTGCCCAGAAGGTTCGAGTAGTCGTTGTAGAAGCCGATCGCGGAGACCTGGACCTTGTCGCTCCGATAGCGGACCCCGGCTTCGTAGTTCCAGCTTTCCTCGGCCCGTGCATCAGGATTGCCTGGACCGGGAGGTGAGAAACCGCGCGACACACCTGCCAGCAATATGGCATCACCCAACTCGTAGGTGGCGCCAAGACCTGGCAACCACTGATCGATATTGGTCTGACGGACACGTGTCGGCCCATTTGAGCGATCCGGGTCCGACCCGGCATAGTCGAGCCGGGTCAGGTCAATCCCTTCATACCTCAAGCCGGGAGTCAGTGTCAGGGCACCGATCTCGATCCGGTCCTCGATATAGAACGCGATCGCCTTTGCTTTCGCTTCCCGGTTGGCTTGCTGACCAAGATCGGTCTGCCGTTCGAAGACGAGATCACCCCCGATCTGTGAGTAGAATTCCTCGTTTTGCAGCCTGTCTTCCTCATCCTCGTGGTAGCGGACAGATACGGCAAGGTTGTGCCTCGCGCCGCCCATCTCGAAGGGGCGCTCAAGCGAAATCTGAGCGCCTTCGCTGCGATAGACGCGGTTGTTGTTCCGTATGCGAACCGCGCCCTCGAAGCTATCCGCCCCGCGCAAGATGCTAAGCGCCCCGGCATTGTCCTCTGGATTAACGAAAACCGAGCTAATTGAATCGAAGCTGCCATCGCCGTCGAAGTCGATATCCTGGAGCTTGGACCAGCTGCGGGCAAAGTCGTTCCGGTACAGCGTAGCTGTGATCCTCGTTCCGTCAGAAAATGCCAAGCTGCCGGTAACGCGATATTGATCGTGCTCACCGGAAAAAGCGTCGCGCTGGCTTGCCGCATAGCGACGATAGGGCTCCGCGGCGAAATCGGTGTCGGCAAGTCCAAGGTACGTCTCGTTGGCTTCAAGGTCCGATCGGCCATAGACGAATTCCAGTCGCGCCTCGACAGGCGCGTCCGGTGCTGTGTGAACAGCCAAGCGTCCACGGTAATCCTGTCGCTCGAAACCGGTGTCGGCGTCGGGAAGCCCATCAATCGTCTTGAAGCCGTCGCTGCCCTGCTGGTAGGTTTCAAGCAGCGCGCCGACGTAGTCCGTGTCTCCACCGACCCAGGCCTGTCCCTGATAATAGTCGCGCGACCCGTATTGCCCGAAAGCGTAGCCAGCCAGCCCGTCGGCCGGAATGTCGGTCGACCGAAGATTGACCGCCCCGCCGATCGTACGGGGCCCATAGCGAATGGCGGCGGCCCCTTTCGTGACTTCGACCGCCTGCATGCGCCCGATGGCCGGGAAATAATACGCTGCCGGCGCGGCATAGGGAGCAGGCGCGATCAGCACGCCGTCTTCCATGAGCGTGATGTTGCTCGAACGTTCGACCGGACTGCCGCGCAGACCGATATTCGGGAACAAGCCGAACCCGTCTTCCTCCTGCGTGTTGATGCCGGGGACCTGCCGCAGGACGCGATTTACATCCCCGTAATCGAACCGGCGCAGATCCTCGCTGTCGATAAGATCGGCCGATCCCGCGATACGGTAGGGATCGATCCGGCCGCCGACCACGATGATCGAATCCACCGGATTCTCCCGGCGCTCGTCTGCAATCTGTTCGGCGCGCACCTCTCCGTCATCAGGCCCGGTAGTCTCTTGTGCCACCGCCGGTGCGGACAAAGCGATTGCGAGGGACGAGACGGTAGTACGATACATAAAAACTTCCTGTTCTCCGAGTGTGGAAATCCGGGCCCTAACCTTATTGCGATTGCCTCGCAAGAGCAAAAACACGCTTTGGGAAAACTTCTCGGTAGCGCTCGTGCGCGTAGCTGTGCAGCGCAGCGCGGGGGATTTGCGACACCGATGAGGCAAGGATGTGGTGATTTACCTGAGCTTCAAAGAGTAAGCCTGCGGTCGGCTGTTTTCCTTTGTAACCGAGCAACTGCAACGCATTTAACACCTTGCGCAGCGCGGTCCTTTTTGCACGAGCAGGGCCAGGCCGATGGCAAGCCCGACAATCCTCGCAAGCCTGAGTTAGGGTTGTTCAACGAACACTCGTACGCACCCAAACCTTGCGGCCGAGCTTTGACGGCCCGGGTTTCCGGTTTTTCAGCAATTATCGTGGTCTGCAGACGTCATCGAATACGCACACAAATCTAAGGCTGATGGGGTCCGCCAACTTCATGCGGATGTGCGGTTTGATGCGCGGGAACGAGATCGGCTTCGCAGTCCGTTTCAAAGCACGCTTCGAATGTCGCATGCTCAATTTGAAATTCTTCTTTCAACATCGACCTAGCCCGGCCCTTCACTTTCTCGAATTGCTCAAGTGAAGCGCCTTCAGGGGTTACATGCGTTTCCAGCGCCCGGTGATGCTCGCCGATCGACCAAACATGAACATGATGTACTCCGTCGATCCCATCCAACTTTTCGAGTGCCAAAACGATCCGATCAAACTCCAGCTCGTCGGGAACCGCGCCCATCAAGAGCCGGACTGTCCGCGGCATCAGGGTCACCCCCTGCCAGAAGACATAACCGGCGATGATTAGGGTGATGATCAGATCCGCGATGTAGAGATCGTATAGCAGGATCAGCGCGCCAGCAACGATCACACCGACCGACGCGAGAGCATCGGAGACGTTGTGCAGAAAGGCCGCCTTCATGTTGATGCTGTCATGCGAACCGCGATAGACGATGAAGGCAGTCACCAGATCGATGACCAGCGCTATGCCCGCCACGCCTATGACGGTCCATCCCTCGACCGGTTGGGGATCGGCGAACCGGTTGATTGCCTCCACCAACAGGTAGAAGCCGATGATAAGCAGCGTCGTGAGGTTGATGAGTGCGGCGACGACTTCGCCTTGCGCATAACCGAAGGTCATAAGTTTGTCGGCGGGTCGCCGCCCGATTTTGCGCGCGAACCAGGCCAGGCCAAGCGAAGCCGCATCGCTGAAATTGTGCAAGGCGTCGGCTATGAGCGCGAGCGACCCTGAGACGATCCCGCCAATGATTTGGGCAACTGTAAGCAAAACGTTGATCGCCACTGCAAAGATCAGCTGGCGATCGCTGAGATTTTCTTCGCCGTGACTATGTCCGGCGTGACCGTGGGATTGCTCCATTACTCGCGTCCCATTGTGAAGGGTTCAATGCTAAACGCGACTGCCGGTCGCTCTGCGGGATGCTCCAAACCCGAATTCGGAAGATCCACCGCGTCTGATAATTCATCAAGCCCGGCGAAAATGAGTGCGAGAAGGGCGAACCCGACGAGAAAAACAAGAAGCGATTTGAAGTGCCCCGCTGTGTGTGCCGCTTGATGAAGAAGCAAAGCTCTTACCGCCGCAGCCAGGAGCAACCCTGCAAGGACGGTGAGGAGCCAAGGCAGCCCGAAACTATCGACACTGTGTACCATCCAGAATGCCAACAGCGCAGAACCGATGAAGGCCAGAGCGAGACCGACCTGTAGCGCGATGCGGTCCATTCGGCTTGAGCTAGCGGCTATGAACCTGGAGCCAATCTGACGACTGACCAAGACATTCGCCATGGCCAACCCTGCCGCGGTGACTATTGCCAAAGTCACGGAAGCGGCTGCTGCAATACCGAGGGTCAAACCATAGCCGATCAGATCGACGATGGAGAAGATCGACGATACAGCAACATTGGACAAATCCTCGTCATGATCATGCTGCTTTCTTTTGCCGTCCGCGAAACGGCCTCTGAGATAGCCGGCTGCCTTGCACAGAAGAACATAGGCTCCTCCACCGAGCAAAAAGAGCACAGGGATGGCCCAGCTGTCGACTGCCGATTGGACGAACGGCGTAACCGCTAGCGCAGCGGTCGCAAACAGAACGCCCGCAGCAGCAGGATACAACAGATCGGACCGGCGCAATCCCGCCCCCACACGTTCGACCCACAACGTCCCTACGACCAAGCCGGTGCTTGCGAATATCGCAAGAAGCAAAACATGCGATCGGCTTTGTGTCTCAAAGATAGTGTCGAAAAGGCTCATTAGCTTTTCAAACCCCGTACCGCCGGAAGTTCGTCTGCGACTTTCTTCCGCGCGACAGGCAAATCTCCATCAAAATCTTTTCGGGGAGATGTCCTCATAAGCAAGGGCTGATCGTCATGATCCTCTTCGCGGTGGCTATGGCCGCTCCGTTCACCCTGATCTCGGTTGTCATTGCTCATCCGGCTCCTCCGGAGACTTGCAAAGGCTTCACCCACAGGAATATTACGGCAATAAAAGCCGCATTGGCTGCCCAGAACGCGAAGATGTGCCATCGACCAAAGCCTCTTTTCTCTTCGTCTCCCAACGAAAGAAAGAGAGCGTATAGCGCGGCCATCAGCACGACGAACGCGAGACTGACCCAGAAGAGTTGAAAATTCTCGATCGGCGTTCCGATGATGGTGAGCGGGATGAAGGCGAGCGTCATGGTCACGACATGGTCGCCGATCACGCTTGTGCTGGCGGAGGTCACCTGACCGGAGCGCGCGACGCTCCAGGTCGTGAACACCTCGGGCAGCGATGCGACGGCGGCAGTGATGAAAAGACCGCCGACGATATTCGGGATGCCGAGTGCGCTCACGATCCTTTCGGTCGAGAATACGGTGAAGTAGGCCCCGACCGCCAGGGCGCCGACGCCCGCTATGGCCATCCATTTCTCCTTTAGACTCCACTCTACCTCCTCTCCCTTCTCTCGGCCCCGAACGAGAGCCTGAAGGAGATAGGCGAGATACGCGATCAGCAGCAGCCATCCATCGATCGGCTGCAACCCGCGCCAAGGGGCGGGAAGCGTCAGTAGAGCGAAGACCGCGAGGATCGCCAGGTAAGGCAGCGCCTGGACGGTAAGAGCCCCCTTATCGACCGCGACGTAATGATCACGACGATGCTTCTTGTGCTCCTTGTCAGCACCTTCAAGGGCCCCTTTACGGGTCGCCAGATAAGCGGTCGTCACGATCACCGGAATCACCAGAACGGTCGAACCCAGCATGGCGCCAAGGCCGATATCGGACACATCACGAGCAGCGCTCGTCACATTGATGCCCATCTCTGGCGAAGCGGCGGCTAGACCTAAAAAGGAGCCCCCCGCCGCGACGGAGAACCCCCATTGCTTGCGTAATTTCTTGAGCGGTGCGGACAGGCGTTCCGCGCCCCAATGAGCGGCCCAGACGGCGGCGAGGAGAACCGCTGCCCAGACCGCGATCACTTGCGCCAGCCCTCGTGCTCTGTGCCCTCTTCCTCATGGATGTCCATATGCGCATCGCGCAGGATCTCGATGCCGCCGTAGATCGCTATGCAGGCCACACCGATCCCGACGACGAGATCGGGCCAATTCGATCCGGTGAAAAACACTACGATACCCGCTATGATAATCCCGCCGTTCGAAACGAAATCATTCAAACTGAACGTGGTGGCTGCACGTAAATTGACATCCTTATTCTGCAAACGTTTCAGCAGGTAAAGGCACCAGAGGTTCACCGCACCGGCAACCAGCGCCATCACCATCATGACGCCGCCGATCGGATCCGAACCCTCCATGAAGCGCCGGATGGCATCGAGAATCACACCGCCTGCGAACACAAGCAGCATGACCCCGGAAAAACGCGCGGCTCCGCGCTTCCAGACCCGGGAGCGGGTGAGCGCAAGCAGGCTCAATGCATAGACAATCGCGTCCGACGAATTGTCGAGCCCATTGGCAATCAGCGCGTTGGAATCGCCGATTACCCCGGTGATGAAAAACCCTATCGCAATCGCCACATTGAGCCAGAAAACGATCCAGAGAGTGCGGCGCTTTTCGGCCGAATCGAGGTTGAGTTCGCCTTCGCCGCTCATGACGCATTCCTTCCGTCTCTCGCCCAGCTTTCGGCGGCAACCCGCTCGACAGGTGTGAAAAACCTCATCTCCGCGCGGAATAGCGGATCGAAAAGCTTGGTGCCCCACTCTTCCCAACTACTATCGCCGACCATCGCGATCCGGCCGAAGCTGTCCTTGTGCTTCGCATCGAATTTCAGGTCGCGCCAGAGACCGCCCATATCCCAGCCAGAAAAGTCGGGAGCAAGTTCGATAAGCATCGGAACCGTCCCAGGAACTCGCGCCGCGACGCGCTCGAAAAACGGAACGAAGCGGTCATAGTCGCTATCGGAAAGCGTTCCGTCCGCCCTGATGAGCAACAGACCGTTATCTTCGATTGCGGTGAGCATGGCGATTTCTCCTCTTGAATGTTCCGCGCGACCGTCGAGCGGCTTTGGCGCGTCCTCTGGACAGCGGTAAAAGATGCGCTCGAAACCTCGATAGTTGCAGGTGAAGGGCCGTCCCGGGCTACAATCTTCGATCGTAAGATGGCGCACTTGCATTGGCCGCGCATGCCGTTCGAAGGGCTTATGGTCATGGTATATGCGATGGCCTCACCCTCATCGCGCCAGATGCCGACAGCGGACAGATCACCGTCCGAAGGTTGCACCTCTGCATAGAAGCCATCGGCGAAAAACACCCACGCCGTGCCCGTATCGCAGCCGGGCGTTCTGCCGAGGCTCCGCGCGCCCGCAATTGAGTCCGATACCGGATCGCTTCGAGACTTGTCAGTCCCGAAGCGATCTGAGGCAGACAAATTGACCTAGCTAACTTCAATTAGCCCTCCCCTTCAAGTAACATCCCGAAGTTCTTTACGTTCCTCAGGCGTGACGTTGCGACGCAGGCGGTCCCACCATCTTTGGCGCCAGCTTCGCTTCTCCTTGCCATCATCGAGTACCAGGCGAGCGATCGCTGGCAAAACGAACAGCGTGAGCGCAGTGGCTGTGATCAGCCCGCCGATAACCACCGTAGCCAAGGGACGTTGCACCTCAGCACCTGTTCCTGTGGCAATCGCCATCGGCACAAAACCCAGCGACGCCACCAACGCGGTCATGAGCACCGGTCGCAGTCGCGCCAGCGCGCCATCGGCAATCGCCTCATCCAGTGACATCCCGCTGTCGAGTCGCTGCCGGATCGCGGTCATCATGACGAGACCGTTGAGCACCGCCACGCCGGAAAGCGCGATAAAGCCGACCGCTGCCGACACCGAGAATGGCAAGCCTCGCAGCGCCAGAGCGAACACCCCGCCAGCCAAGGCCATGGGAATGGCACTGAACACGGCAAGCGCTGGAACCCATCCACCCAAAGCCATGAACAGCAAGAGGAGAACCAGAGCGAAGGCAATCGGGACGACGATGGTGAGCCGCGCCTGCGCTTCCTGCAGGTTCTGATACTGTCCGCCCCATTCGATGAAGGAGGCCGGCGGCATATCGACGCCGGTCGAAACCCTTTCCTGCGCTTCCTCAACAAAGGAGCCGAGATCGCGCTCGCGTACGTTGGCCGAGACGATCACAAGCCTTCGGCCCTGCTCTCGCCGAACCTCGGCAAGGCCATCGACGACCTGAAAATCGGCCAATGTCCGCAAAGGAACGGTGACCCCGTTTTCAAGCACGATCGGGAGCGCGCCGAGCTGGTCGAAATCGTCGCGCGTAGCATCCTCGAGGCGCACGACAACATCGAAACGGCGATCGCCCTCGAACACCAGTCCTGCTGGCCGCCCGCCGAGCGCGATAGCAACCGACTGTGCCACTTCCTCGACGGTCAGACCATAGCGCGCGATGGTCGGGCGATCGAAGGCGATGTCCAGCGTAGGAAAGCCGGTCACCTGCTGCACCTTCACGTCCGCGGCGCCTTCGACACCTCCAAGCACGCCCGCGACCTCGCCCGCAGCTTCGGTGAGCGCAGTGAGGTCATCGCCGTAGAGCTTGACCGCGACATCGCCGCGCACACCGGCGATCAGCTCGTTGAAGCGCAGCTCGATAGGCTGGCTGAACTCGTAGAGATTGCCGATGAGGCCTCCGAGCGCGCTTTCCATTTCACCAACAAGCTCATCTTTCGGCAAATCGGGATCGGGCCATTCGTCGCGAGGCTTCAGGATGACATAAGCGTCCGAAGCATTGGGGGGCATTGGATCGCTGGCGACTTCGGCCGTGCCCGTCCGTGAGAACACAAGATCAACTTGGGGAAACTCTTCGAGCCGGTCTTCGACCCGCCGCTGCATCGCCAGCGAGCGTTCGAGCGATGTCGAGGGGATGCGCAAGGATTGCACCGCGATGTCGCGTTCATCGAGCTGCGGGGTGAACTCGCTGCCCAGAAAGCCGAACACAAAAACCGCTACTGTGAAGAGACCAACCCCGGCACCAATCATCGGCCAGGGCCGCGCAATGACCTTGCGCACGGCGGGACCGTAGCGCTCTTTGGCCCAGCGAATGGGCTTCACCTCCTTTTCGGTCAGCTTCTTGTTGAGCAGGACCGCAATCATCGCTGGCACGAAGGTCAATGAAAGAACGAAGGCCGAAGCCAGCGCGAGCATCATCGTGATCGCCATGGGCGAGAACGTCTTGCCCTCGACCCCGGTAAAGGTCAGCAGCGGCGCGAAGACGAGGAAGATAATCGCCTGACCGTAGACGGTCGGTTTGATCATTTCCTGCGCTGCGAGACGCGTTTCGGTCAGCCGCTCACCCAAGGTAAGCAAGCGTCCTTCGCGATGTTGCCGGGCCGCAAGCCGGGCGACGCTGTTCTCGACAATGATGACCGCACCATCGACGATCAGCCCGAAGTCGAGCGCGCCCAGGCTCATCAGATTACCTGAGACACCAAGCCGGTTCATCCCCACCGCTGCCATCAGCATCGAAACGGGAATGACCAGTGCGGTGATTATGGCGGCGCGGATATTGCCGAGCAAGAGGAACAGGACGGCGATCACGAGCAATGCGCCTTCGAGCAGGTTCTTTTCGACGGTGGAGATCGTCGCATCGACTAGTGAGGAACGATTGTAGACAATCTCAGCGACAACTCCGTCCGGAAGCGATGCGCGGACCTCTTCAAGTCTCTCGGCAGCACCAGCCGCAACGGTCCGGCTGTTCTCGCCCGCGCGCATCAACACAGTTCCCACCACCGCCTCTTCACCGTTCAGTGAAGCAGCACCGGTTCGCAGGTCGCCGCCGATCTCCACATCGGCCACATCGCCGATGCGGATGGGCACGCCCTCGCGGGTCGCAATGACGGCTTCTTCGATGTCGGCAATGCTGCCCAGCCTCGCGTCCACGCGGACAAGCAGGGCTTCGTCGGCACGATCGACGAAATTGGCGCCTGCCGCCAGATTGGCGGCTTCTAGAGCATCGATGAGTGAGTCGAATGACAGGCCATAGCCGGTGAGACGTGCCGGATCGGGCTGAACAAGGAATTGCTTTTCGAACCCGCCAATCGAATCCACGCCGGCCACGCCGTCGATCGAGCGCATCAACGGCGCGACCACCCAATCCTGCACAGTGCGCAGATAGGCCGCCTTAGCCACCTCACTCTCGAGGCGGTCGCCGCGTTCGGTGATGAAGCTGCCATCGGACTGCCAGCCTGTGCGGCCACCAGTGGTCGCACCCTTGCCACCGGGATGCTCATACTCGATCGTATACATCAGCACTTCGCCAAGGCCGGTGGAGATCGGCCCCATGGTAGGCTCCGCTCCTTCGGGCAATGAAGCGCCAATCGGCGCGAGCCGTTCGTTCACCTGCTGCCGGGCGAAGTAGAGGTCGGTGCCCTCCTCGAAAATCGCGGTGACCTGGCTGAAGCCGTTGCGCGAAATCGATCGTGTCATCTCCAGGCCTTCGATCCCGGCAAGTCCGGTTTCGATGGGGAAGGTCACCTGCGTCTCGACCTGCGAAGGTGAGAGCGCGGCAGCGCTGGTGTTGATCTGGACCTGCGTGTTGGTGATGTCGGGAACCGCGTCGATCGGCAGGCGCACCAGATTGAACGCTCCGTAGATCGCTGCGAACACGGTCAGGACGATGATCGCCCAGCGGAAACGAACGGCGACATCGAGGATGACTCCGATCGGGCCGTGACGGTGGCTACCTTCGTCCGAAGACATGGGAGAAGATGCCGTGGTTTGATCAATGGCCATGTTCTGCGCCCTCCTTTTCGAGCTCGGACTTCAACAGGAAGGCATTGGCAGTCGCGATCCGCTGACCGGGCTCGAGCCCGGAGAGGATCGTCACCATTCCGGCAGACCGGCTGCCGATCTCGACCTCCCGAGCCTGAAATCCGCGTCGTGTCCGCACGAAGACAACATCGCGTCCTTCGAGCACCTGCACAGCATCTTCGGGTACCGCGATACGGCTCTGGTCCAATTCGCCCGAGGGGCGAATACGCGCCTGAAGGAACGATCCGGGCTGCAGACCGGGAACGGCGCGCGTCAAGGTAAGAACCGCTGTCGCGCTACGGCTCTCGGCATCGAGCGAAGGCGTTACCGACCGGACGCGAGCGCCGATCTCCCTTCCATCGCCGAGGATCAACGCAGCCTCGTCGCCAGGCTGGATGCGTGAAGCATCTTCGGAAGGCAGCGCAACCTCGATCTGCAAGCCGCTGGGATTGACCACGCTGTAAAGCTCCTCCCCGGCGTCGACGAACGAGCCGAGCACGATTGGAGCGGCGGTCACACGGCCCGAAAGCGGACTGGTGACAGCGAGCGAGCGTCCATCGCCGCTCACGCCTGCCGCGGCGACGGCCGCCTGCGACCGGTTCAGTTCGGAACGGGCAACGTCAAGATTGGCGCGCGCCGCTTCGAGATCCTGGCGTGCGGTCACGTTGGCTTCGAATAGCCGGCGCTCCCGTTCATAGGCCGCCGAAAGCTCGGTTACGCGGGCGCGGGCGGCACTAAGCTGGGAAGCGAGTGCAGCCGCATCGGCGCTTTCGATCCGAGCGACGGTCTCGCCCTGCCGGACATAATCGCCAAGCGTCTTGCCAACGCTGCGCACGACACCGGAAGCCCGTGCATCGATGCGTGCGCTGGCGGTCGGACTTGCCGCAACCGTTGCAGGAAATACGAGTTCGACAGCGGCACCCGTTTGCACCGCTGCGACCTCGATCTCGGCGGTGCGGATCTGCTCTTGCTCGATTAGCACGAGCCCCTCGGGCAGTTCTGTCTCTGCGACCTCTTCGTCCGCGTGGGTGTCGACCTGGCTGTCAGGCCAGAACATCAGCATCAAGGCCGAAACAAGTATGACAATTCCGGCGATGATCGCCAGTCTTTTGCGGTTCATTTTGGTATTCCTCATTGTGCGGCCAGCCTGATCAGTTCGGCGGCAGCTTGTCCCCGGTCTTCTTGCGCAGCAATCAACGCCTCGCGAATGGCATCGCGCGCTTCGGCTGCGCTCAACACTTCGATCAACGGAAAACGGCCATTGCGATAACCGATGCGGACGAGCCGAAGAGCCTCCTCGGCCTGGGGGAGTGATGTCGTGGAAAGCGTCTCGACGCGCGCTTCGGCAGCAAGATATTGCGATCGTGCGCGCGTCACGGCTTGCTCGAAATCGGCCAACGCTACAGCCTCGCGAGCATTGGCGGCGCGCAGCCTTGCTTCGGCTGCAGCGATATTGCCCTGATTACGATTCAAGAAGGGAAGCGGGATCGAGACACCGAGAAGAAAGGCACTGTCATTGCTTTCCTCGAAGCGTCGAACACCGGCGGAAACGACGGGATCGGGAATGCGCAGGCTGCGCTCACGATCGATCTCGGCGGCGGCGGCGGTGCTTTCCGCACGCGCCACTCGCAATTGCAGACCGCTTGCTGTCGCCATTACAGCACCGGGCGGTTCGATCCCGGGGAACCTGCTCGGAACAAGCGGCGGCGCCCCCTGATCGCCCCATAGCGAGGCGAGGGCCGTTCGGGCTGCAAGACTTGTCGCTTCGGCGGCCTGAAGTTCGGCTTGCGCTTCCGCCAAGGCCGCTTCGGCCCGAAGAGCACGGAGCGGGGGCTCGCGCCCGACTTCTACGAGGAGACCGGCAATGCGGGCGAGCTCTTCGTTTCGCTCAACCACATCGAGGGCCAGTTCGACGCGCGAGGCTGCTGCAGCCGCTGCTACGTAGCGTTCACGGACAAGAAATCCGAGTTCGGCCCCCGCAAGGTCAGCCCGCAGATCCGCCAGCTGTGCCTGCGCCCGGGCAGCCTCGACGCGTGTGCCGCGTTTACCTCCAAGTTCGAGCCGCTGTCCGACAGCAAGCGTATATTCGGTGGCGCTTAGCCCGGAGAAGGCCCCACTCCCGGCGATGTTCTCGACCTCGAGCGATATTTCAGGGTTGGGCCGCAACCGCGCCTGTCCGACAAGAGCCTGCGCCGCCTCGGCTTCCGCTCGAGGGCCGACGATGCGCGGGTTTAACTCGGTGTTAGCGGGTTCGGCAACCACGCCTGTCCGGCCCAACGCCTCGTCGAGCGTCAGAAGCTCCCGCTCCTGCGCTGCCACAGGCGTGACAATTGCGGCGAGGGTTAGCCCTGCTATCAGGGCCCCTCGCCATTTGATGGCTGGCATTTTTCAAAACTCTCTCTGCTGACAAATCGAAATGCGCTGCGTCAAGCAGCGCAGTGACGGTCGTCAGGCGCGAGGAGGGCGTTTGGGTAAATTGCTCGCATCGCCGAATAATTCTTCGGCCATATGCGACCCAACCGTGATGTTAAGCCGGTCGGGCATGTCGTTTAAAAGCTTCGATTTCAGTGCTGCGGCGACGTGATGGCAATGCCCGTGGGCGCATTCCTGCTGCTCCGGGCTTTCGTTTTGCGGGCTCTCGTCCGCATCAATGTCGAACATCTGGACCGAATAGGCTATTTCTGACAGCTCGTCCGCACATTGCGCTGCTTCGACCGCCGGAGACGCCATCAGCGCTGCGACCGCCAAAAGGGCGGCGACAATCCTGACGGGAATCAAGGCGTTCAGATCGAACATCCTGTGGCCCCTAACAAGGTGAAACGAAAGTTGAAACAAAAATCTTCTCGGTTGCTGTAATGTGATATTGTCACGAAGCGTCCGGACAATGAATATTGTTCGAGTAGTTTCTTTTTCGACCAAATTCCATGGAATGAATGCAGCGTTCTTATAAGGCGAAAGCTGATTAATATTCAAATTACCCAAGTTCCGTCATAATCAGCCATCCAATCCTAGATCACGACATCAGAATCTGGATTATCACGATGATAACGCTTCCAGCGACTGGAGGTGCAAGCACTT
Source organism: Qipengyuania benthica (assembly GCF_030717865.1). Taxonomy (NCBI): domain Bacteria; kingdom Pseudomonadati; phylum Pseudomonadota; class Alphaproteobacteria; order Sphingomonadales; family Erythrobacteraceae; genus Qipengyuania; species Qipengyuania benthica. Next base: position 186,495 of record NZ_JAVAIL010000004.1, read on the forward strand.
TTTTTGCTGTCTGGGTTCGGTGTCCATAGTCCCATTATAGCTTTCGCGTCAGCGACCCGCGGAAGAGGCGGCTGGGTTTCGAGAAAGCGTTTCGATGATTTTGCATTCGGAAACCTCGCCGCCCGTGCAGGCCGCGACCACACTTCTCAGTTCGGAACGAAGCGCTTGTAGCCGACTGATGCGCTCGTCCACGGCTCGAAGGTGCCGCAAAGCGATGTCACCCGCCTCGTCACAGCTCTGATCCGGTCTCGCCTTCACGCTTAAAAGCGAGCGTGTTTCATCGATCGAAAACCCCAATTTTCGAGCATGCCGAATAAAGGAAAGGCGCTCGACGTCCTGCTCTTTGTAGGTTCGCTGCCCCGCTGCCGTACGCGCGGCTTCGGGCATCAGTCCGATATCCTCATAAAACCTTATCGTATTGACCTTGGTGCCCGTCGCCTTCGAAAGACCTCCGATAAGCATGAACTCACTCCTCCAGCTCCGAAACCGCGAACCATTCGCAATTTTGGCTTGCTCCTACAGTTGCTAGAGGTGTTACCTAATGCCTCATGTCGAATAACGAAACATCGGATTGCGGCTGCACAGGCGATACGCAAAGAGCAGGCGCAGACCCCGCCTATCGCCGCGCCCTTTGGATCGTCGTATTGCTCAATCTGGGCTTTGGCGTTTTCGAGGCCTTCGGCGGGTTTCTGGCGGACAGCCAAGCGCTCAAGGCCGACGCTCTCGACTTCATCGGCGATGGATCGATCACGCTCATCGGCATCCTTGCTCTTGCGTGGACTGCCCGCACGCGCGCCCGGGTCGCGCTGGCACAGGGGCTGTTTCTGGGCGTACTAGGCCTCGGAGTGATCGGTCTGGCGGTCTGGCGATCGCTTAACGCGGTCGCGCCGGAAGCCGGCTTGATGGGCGGGATCGCCGTCGCAGCCTTGATAGTCAACATCGCGGCGGCGCTTGTGCTGATGCGGTTTCGCGAAGGCGACGCACATGTATCCGCGATCTGGCTGTTCAGCCGCAATGACGCGATCGCCAATGTCGGAGTGATCATCGCTGCTGCCCTGGTCGCCTGGACCGGGCAAGCCTGGCCCGATCTGCTGGTCGCAGCGGTGATCGCACTGATCTTCCTGCATTCGGCCTATCTTATTGTCCGGCGTGCCACCGAGGAACTTCGCGCGCAGCATGTTTCGGCTCTCGGAAAGGCCGCCTCCAAATGACGCTACGTGCTTTTGCGGTCCAATTGATCGCTTTCCTGTCGATCGCAGTCGCAATGCCCGCTTCTGCAGGCACGCATGACGCGGTTCAGACGACCTGGCGCCTGCTCGATTACATCGCCGTGGATTACACCGAAGCCGTTAGCGGCGGTGAAGTCACGAACGAGCTGGAGTATGCCGAAATGCAGGAATTTTCTGCCTCGGTAGCCGAACGCATGGCTGCCCTGCCCGCAAACGCGCACCGTGCCCAGCTGGTTGCGGAGGCAGAGGCTCTCGTCGAGTCAATCTCGACGAAGGTGGAGCCTGCTGTCGTCGCACGAGACGCGCGCAGATTGGCAAGCGAGCTGATCGCGGCGTTTCCCGTTCCGCTTGCTCCCGAGGCGGCACCCGACCTCGCGCGAGGTGCCGCGCTGTACGCCCAGAACTGCGCAAGCTGTCATGGCGTGAGCGGAGGAGGCGACGGCCCCGCGGCAGAGGGACTCGATCCCCCGCCAATCGCGTTCGACGACGTCGTCCGTGCCCGCGAGCGAAGCGCTTTCGCGCTCTACCAGGTCATTGGACAGGGTCTGGAGGGAACGGCCATGCCGGGCTTTTCCGATCTCGGGGCGGAAGATCGCTGGAGCCTGGCCTACTATTCAGGGTCGATCGCATTTGAGGATGTGGAGCGCGGCAGACGGATCTGGAACGACGATCCGGAAATCCGGGCGCGTATTCCTGACCTCGCCGCTCTATCCGGCCTTACGCCGGCAACCCTTGGCGAGGCGATCAGCACCGAGCGTGCCGATGCCGTTATGGCCTATTTGCGGGCTCATCCCGAAGCCATGGCGAGCGATACGACCGGCTCACTCGCTTTGGCACGCAAACGCTTGCAGCAAAGTCTTGCCGCTTACGAAGCGGGTAATGAGGCCGAAGCGCGCGAACTCGCACTCTCGGCCTATCTGGATGGCTTCGAACCATTGGAAGCCGTCTTAAGCACGCGCGATGCAGACCTGCTCGCATCTGTCGAAACCGGCATGGCGGAGCTTCGAGCGGCAATAGGTCGCGGGGATCCGCTGGCCGCCGTCGCCCAAAGGGTGAATGCGCTCGACGTTCTTTTCTACCGCGCCGAGACGGTCCTCGCCCCGGACAATGCCAGTGAGGCGTCGGCATTCGCAGGAGCCTTTGCGATCCTGTTGCGCGAAGGGCTCGAGGCATTGCTGATCGTGATCGCGATGATCGCGTTCCTGCGCAAGGCCGAGAGAACGGAAGTTCTGCCCTTCGTCCATGGCGGATGGCTGTCGGCCCTTGTCGCCGGTGGCCTGACTTGGGTGGCAGCGACTTACCTGATCGGCATAAGTGGAGCAGGCCGTGAACTCGTAGAGGGGTTCGGATCGCTTTTTGCCGCGCTCGTCCTGCTGTCGGTCGGTATTTGGATGCACGGCAAGTCGCAGGCCGGCGAATGGCAACGCTATATCCAGAAAACCATGCAGCACGCTCTCTCGCGCAGGTCCGCATGGTTTCTGTTCGGGCTGGCGTTTCTGGTGGTTTATCGGGAGGTCTTTGAAACGATTCTCTTCTTCGCGGCGCTCTGGACTCAGGGGCATGCCGACGCAATTCTCGGCGGCGCCGCCTCCGCAGTCGTGTTGCTCGGACTAATCGCCTGGGCGATGCTGCGCTACAGCCGCCGACTGCCGATCGGAACCTTCTTCGCGTACAGCTCGATCCTGATCGGCATTCTTGCCGTCGTTCTGGCCGGGAAGGGCATTTCGGGCCTCCAGGAAGCCGGTCTGCTGGGCATCACCCCGCTTCCGGACCTGCCCCGCGTTCCGATTCTGGGCATTGCACCAGCACTCGAGCCGGTGGCAGCGCAAATCCTCACACTCGCCCTGATCACGCTGGGTTATTGGCGCAACAGAACGAAAGGCCTGCAAGTGCGGACGCCGCAAGCCGAATCCGGCTAGCGGCGCTCCGGTCGCAGGAAAGCGATATGATCGACAGACGTTCCATTCTTGGCGGTGCGATGCTTGGCGCAGGTGCATTGGGGATAGCCGCATATGCCGGGCGCGACCTATTGATAGGCAAGAAAGCAACGCTTGCTTCGGGAACGGCACGCTCGCAACTTCTCATTCCTCCTCTTTATTCAGGCGAACGAGAAGGCGGCGAGAGGGTTTTCGATCTCAATCTGCGCCACGGCGTCTCGCAATTTTTTGACGGGATCGAAACGCCAACCATCGGCATCAACCAGCCCTATCTCGGCCCCACGCTTGAACTGAACGCGGGCGATACGGTGCGGATGAATGTCACGAGCGATCTATCCGAAACGGCGACCGTCCACTGGCACGGCTTTCATCTGCCTGCGCGCGCCGATGGCGGACCGCATCAACCGATCGAGCCAGGAGGCAGCTGGACCGCGCGTTTCGATGTCCGCCAGCGCGCATCGATGTTCTGGTATCATTCGCATGCGCACCGTCGCTCTGGGCCACAGGTCTATCAGGGTCTGGCCGGAATGATCTACGTCCGCGACAGCGCGAGCGAGGCGCTCGACCTTCCAAACGACTATGGCATCGATGATATACCGCTGGTCGTTCAGGACCGCGCTTTCGCGAGCGATGGAAGCCTCATTTACTCCACACGTATGCACAATGTCATGATGGGGATGATGGGTGATACGATGCTGGTCAATGGCATCGTCGAACCCGTCTTTGAAGCAAAGTCTGATCGCCTTCGGCTGCGTCTGGTCAATGGCTCGAACGCACGCTTTTACCGTTTCGGGTTCGACGATGGCCGCAGCTTCCATCAGATCGGAACCGACGGCGGTTTGCTCGCCGCGCCGCTGCCAACCGACAATGTTGTTCTCGCCCCGGGCGAACGCGCGCAGGTAATCGTCGATGTCAGCGACGGAAGGCCGGTTTCGCTGCTTGCGGACGGGCTCGAAATCATGGGCATGGGAAATAGGGGCCGGGGAATGAGAGGGCCCGGACCCACGCGCGATTCCGACCGGCCGGTGGACAATTGGATGATGGGCGAACGGGAGCGTCGCGATGGGATGATGGGCGGTATGATGGATGAAAGGCGTCGCTTTACCGTGCTGGACATCCGGCCGGCCGCAAGCCGCAGGCGGGCGATCGCTATGCCGCGCCAGCTCGCTACCTTGCCTCAGATCGATCCAGGCGACGCGGTCCGGACGCGCCGTTTCGTTCTCGATATGGGCATGGGAATGCGCATGATGCGTGGAGGCGGTTTTACCATCAACGGCAAATCGATGGACATGCAGCGTATCGACGAGACAGTGCGGGTCAATACCACCGAAATCTGGCAGGTCGAGAATGCCTCGATGATGGCGCATCCGTTCCACATTCATGATGTGCAGTTCCGTATCCTCGACCGGAACGGCCGGGCACCTGAGGCGGCGGAACAGGGGTTAAAGGACACGGTCGTCGTCTATCCGGGCGAGACCGTGCGGCTCCTTTTGCGGTTCGAGGACTACACCGACCCGGATTTGCCTTACATGTACCACTGCCACATCCTCGAGCACGAAGATGCCGGCATGATGGGGCAATTCACCGTCACAGCCTGAATCAGTAGCCGAGCAGAAGACCTGCCACCGACAGCCTCCAGGCCCTCACCAATGCGAGAACCATTCCATGAAAGCATCCGATCTTCTTGTCGCCGCGTTGGAAGCCGAAGGCGTCGAGTATATCTTCGCGGTTCCGGGCGAAGAAAACCTCGATCTTCTGGAGTCACTGCGGACCTCGTCGATCCGTCTGATCGTTACCCGGCACGAGCAAGGGGCAGGGTTCATGGCGGCAACCTATGGACGTCTTACCGGTAAAGCCGGCGTATGCCTTGCCACGCTGGGACCAGGGGCGACAAACCTCACGACGCCCGCAGCTTATGCCGCTCTGGGCGCTTTCCCTCTGGTCATGATAACCGGCCAAAAACCCATCAAGGTCTCGAAGCAGGCGCAGTTCCAGATCGTCGATGTTGTCTCGCTTTTCACTCCCTTGTGCAAGATGGCGAAGCAGATCGTGAATGGGGAGCGCATTCCTTCGCTCGTGCGCGAAGGTTTCAGGAGAGCTCAGGAAGAGCGACCCGGTGCAGTTCTGCTGGAACTGCCTGAAGATATTGCCGAGGAAGAAACCTCCGAACCGGTCGTTGCGCCCCACCCCCGCCAATATGCGGTGGCCGGAGATGCCGCGCTAGACGAAGCTGCCGAGCGAATTCTCGCCGCCGATCGCCCGCTGCTTTTGGTTGGTGCCGGGGCCAACCGACGTAGCGCCTGCAAGGCGCTCCGAAAGTTCGTCGACGATACCCAATTTCCGTTTTTTAATACGCAGATGGGCAAGGGAGTGCTCGATGAGGCAAGCCCCCTGTATCTGGGAACGGCGGCTCTATCGTCGGATGACTATGTTCATTGTGCCATCGATCGCGCAGACCTGATCGTCAATATCGGCCATGACGTGGTCGAGAAACCGCCCTTTTACATGGAGCCTGACGGACGCACCGTTATCCATATAAATTACAAGGCCGCAGAGGTCGACCAGGTCTATTTTCCGCAGCTGGAAGTCATTGGCGATATTGCCGGATCTGTCGAGCGACTAGGAAACCGGCTGCGCGGCAAACACCCTAGTGACCCGGCAGCCTACGCCAAAGTCCATGAGGACATCGCGGCGCACATCCGCCAAGGCAGCGACGATGGCCGCTTTCCGATGGTGCCCCAGCGCATCGTTGCAGATGTACGGGCGGTCATGGGCCGCGACGACATCGTCGCACTCGACAACGGCATCTACAAGATCTGGTTCGCCCGCAACTATATCGCGCATGAGCCGAACACGATTCTGCTCGACAACGCGCTGGCGACGATGGGAGCGGGTCTCCCCTCGGCGATGATGGCAGCGATGCTGTCGCCCGAGCGCCGCGTGCTCGCCGTATGCGGCGATGGCGGGTTCATGATGAATTCGCAGGAGGTGGAAACCGCGGTCAGGCTCGGCCTCAACCTCGTCGTACTCATCCTCAATGATTCCGCTTACGGTATGATCCGGTGGAAGCAGGAAGAACTTGGCTTTCCCGATTACGGTCTGAGCTTCGCCAACCCCGACTTCGTTACCTATGCGAAGAGTTATGGTGCGACGGGCCACCGGATCGAAAGCAGCGAAGCACTGGTACCGACCTTGAATGAAGGGTTTGAAAGCGGCGGCGTTCACCTTGTCGACTTGCCGGTGGATTACTCCGAGAACCGCAAGGTTCTGATCGATGAACTCAAGGCGATGGAGTGTCCCCAATGACGTGGCAGGTCCTCAATCCCTACGACCAGGAATGCATTGGCAGCGTTGAGCTGGTCGACTGGCCGCAAGTCGATCGTTGGCTCGACGAGGCGCGCGCGCTGCACGAAGACCGACAAGCGCGGCTCCCCGCGCATGAACGCATCGCCATCCTGCAGCGCGCCATCGGGCTGATGCGCGAGCGCGCGGAGACACTGGCAATGCAGATTGCGCTCGAGGGCGGTAAACCCATCGTCGACGCGCGCGTGGAAACCAGTCGCGCCATTCAGAGCGTCGAATTGTGCATACACGAATTGTTCGCCAGCGGCGGGCGCGAAATCCCGATGGACCTGACGCAGGCGGGGGCAGGACGCAAAGCCTATACCTTCCGTGAGCCGATTGGGCCGGTCGTGGCGATCTCCGCTTTCAATCATCCTCTGAACCTGATCGCCCATCAGGTGGGACCGGCAGTCGCAAGCGGATGCCCTGTTCTGGTGAAACCGGCCAAGGACACGCCCCTTTCCTGCAAGAGCTTCGTCGAAATCCTTTATGAAGCCGGACTCGATGAACGCTGGTGCCGCTTTGTGCCATGTTCGAACGATGTCGCCGAACAAATGGTCATCGATTCGCGGACGGCATTTTTCTCCTTCATCGGTTCGGCCAGAGTTGGCTGGATGCTCCGCTCCAAACTGGCGCCGGGCACCCGCCTGGCACTGGAACACGGTGGCGCGGCTCCGGTCCTCGTCGATGAGGGCGTCGCAAGCGGCAAGGTAATTCCTCCTCTCCTGAAAGGCGGCTTTTATCATTCTGGACAAGTCTGCGTCTCGGTGCAGCGCGTGTTCGTTCCGCGCGCCGAACTGCCGGACTTCGCTGCCGAGCTCGCTGAGGGAGCAGAAGCGCTGACTGTGGGCGATCCGACCAAAGCGGAAACCCAATGCGGTCCGCTCATTCGTCCTGCCGAAGTCGACCGCGTCGCATCCTGGGTCGATGCAGCCGTTCAGGGCGGCGCCAGGCTCGCCGCAGGGGGTAAGCGCATGGGTTCCACCCTTTACCAGCCCACGGTCCTTGTCGATCCGCCGTGCGACGCCGATGTATCGCGCAAGGAAGTGTTTGGCCCTGTGGTCTGCATTTACGGATACGACGACGTCGATGCTGCGATCGGCCAAGCGAACGCGCTTCCCTACGCCTTTCAGGCGGCTGTGTTTTCCGACCGAATGTCCTGGGCCGATTACTGCGTCGAAACGCTGGCCGCGTCAGCCGTAATGGTCAACGATCATACCGCATTTCGCGTCGACTGGATGCCGTTCGCAGGACGTCGTCAGTCGGGTCTCGGAACAGGCGGTATAGGTTATACGATGGTCGATATGAGCGAAGAAAAGATGGTGGTCGTGAATGCACCATCCAGCGTCCGATGACCTTGAGCGCGGCGAAACGGCTTGCGCCCGTTTTGATTCTGGTTAGCTTCGGCCTCGACCAATTGTCGAAAACCTGGGCGCATTCTTTGGTTGGTTCGGGTAACGTGATCGCAGTGTTCCCGGGCTTCAATCTAGTCGCCATCGCCAATAGCGGCGTGGCTTTCGGACTGGCCGGTGGAGCAGCCCCCGTGATCCTTATCGCGATCGGCGTTCTGCTTTCGGGCATGCTCGGGATTTGGCTGATGAGAACCCGATCCCCCATCCATGCGCTCGGCTTGAGCTTGGCGATTGGCGGAGCGCTCGGCAACGTTGCAGACAGGCTGATGTTTGGCGCCGTCAGGGACTTTATCGATTTGTACTGGGACAATTTTCATTGGCCATCATTCAATCTGGCCGACGTCGCGATCGTAGCGGGACTGGGGCTTTTGATCCTGGTGGGCGAAGACCAGCCTGAAACCAGCGCGAATACGAGCTGATTAAGACCGGACGCAATGAGAAAAGACGAACGCTTCCGCATAGCGCGGAAGGTCGCCACACCAGCACGCTGGCGATGCCGTCTATCGCGTCTGAACGCCGCTTGGTCGCGATCTCGGTTGCACCTACAGCAACTGTAGCACCCATCTGTACGTGTAGCTGCGTTGCTTTAGCGCTCACCACAGGAGATTTTCAATGACACTTCAACTTGGCGACACCGCACCCGATTTCGAGGCCGACACAACCGATGGCACGCTCAAATTCCATGAATGGATGGGTGACGACTGGGCGGTGCTGTTCTCGCACCCTGCGGATTTCACTCCTGTTTGCACGACGGAACTTGGTGAGGTTGCCCGCCTCAAGCCTGAATTCGACAAACGCGGCGTCAAAGTGATCGGTCTCAGCGTCGATCCGCTCGAAGATCATCGAGCTTGGGCGGGCGACATTGCCGAAACCCAGGGTCATGCTCTCAACTTTCCGCTGGTCGCGGACCCGGATCGTGAAATCGCTGATCTCTATGGAATGATCCATCCGCAGGCTGATGATTCATTCACCGTCCGCTCGGTGTTCATCATCGGTCCCGATAAGAAAGTGAAACTTACGCTCACTTATCCCGCGAGCACGGGACGAAATTTCGAAGAGATCTTGCGGATTATCGATTCGCTGCAACTGACGGCGGACCACAGCGTGGCCACACCTGTGAACTGGCAGCAGGGCGAGGACGTCATCATCGTGCCTTCGCTCAGCGATGAAGAAGCGCGTGAGAAATTCCCCAAAGGCTGGGAGACGGTAAAACCTTATCTGCGCGTCACACCGCAGCCGCAGGATTGATCGCAGCATAAGGGGCAATGCGAGACTTATCGGCGGGAGCATAATCAAAAGCGCGCCGGTTGGTTTTGCCGTGCCTGGCTCGGCACCGATATGCCAAATCGAGAGGACGGTATTGGTCTATGAAACGTTCCATAAAACAGAGCGAAGAACTCATACCGCGAGGGCCCTTCGACAGCACACTCCATTTCCTGAGGCGGCCCTATGACTTCGTAAACACGGTCTGCTCGCGAACCGGTGGCAATATGTTCGAAACCCGCCTGTTGCTCCGGCGGACTGTGTGCCTGCGCGGCGAAGCTGCGGCCGAGATGTTCTACGATAAAGCGCGAATGTCGCGCGACGGCGCGATGCCGGAACCGGTTCGGGCGACTTTGACTGGCAAGGGCGGAGTCCAGGGTCTGGATGGCGAGCGGCATCTGCGGCGCAAGGAAATGTTCGTGTCGTTGCTGACGCAAGAGCGTGTCGAGGCTCTGGGAGAGAAATTCGAGAAAATGTGGTTGGCCCAGCTCCCGGCATGGACCCGGGAATCGCAGGTAATCTTCTACGAAGCGCTGCATCCCATATTGGCCGAAGCAGTGTGCGACTGGGCCGGTGTGCCACTACCGGCTGAAGAGCGCATCAAGCGAACTCGCGACCTTGTTCTACTCTTCGACCGCGCGGCCGCGCTCGGCTTGGGCCATTTTCGGGCCCGGCGCGCTCGCAGCCGTTCCGAAGCGTGGCTTGCTCGCGTCATCAAGGATGCGCGTGACCGCCGTCTGGTCCCACCCGCTGAATCGGCGCTGGCTGTGATTGCTGCGCACCGGGATGAGGATGGTGCGCTGCTAAGTCCCAGGATCGCTGCCGTCGAACTGCTGAACGTTCTGCGCCCAACCGTCGCTACGTCTGTCTATATCACTCTCCTGGCGCATGCTCTCCATTCATTTCCCGATGTGGCTCCGACCCCTGCATCCGATCGCTCTGAGTTAGGCCGTTTCGTGCAGGAAGTGCGCCGGTTCTATCCGTTCTTCCCTGCGGTCGCTGCCAGGAGCCGAAAGGACTTTCGCTGGCGAAATGTCCGTTTTCCCGCCGGCCGACGTTTCCTGCTCGACTTACACGCAACCAACACTGATCCTCATCTCTGGAACGAGCCGGAAATCGTCAATCCGGATCGCTTTCGCAAGGAAGACTTTTCCGCGTTCGCATTAATCCCTCAGGGCGGCGGCGATGTCTCGAAAAATCATCGCTGCCCCGGTGAGACAGTCGTGCTCGAAGTGATGGAGCGCTCGTTGCGAATGCTTCTTTGCGAAATGGAATATCGGCTTCCCGCGCAGGATCTGCGCATCGATCGTTCCCGGATGCCGGCGCTGCCAGGCAGCAAGATCATTCTCGAGGATATCCGGCGCAGTGAGCGGTCTTTGAAAGAGACTTGAGGAGAGCCGGGAACGCGTTGAGATCTCTCAGAAAGGAACGTCCGATTGCACAGCAGCTAAGACGAAATCGCTCTTTGAGAAGCACCGACGCCTCATGGGAGGGCAACATGATGCTCGGATTTGGCTGGGCACTTCTCGACGCCCAAACAGGAGAGAACCGTCCGCACAGTCATCTGGCACACCAGATCAGTCTTTCGCTGGTCGACTCTTGCAGCATTAACGCTGACCGAGATCTTCGCTTGTCGCCCGGTGAAGCTGTTCTCATCCCTGCCACCACGGTTCACCGCTTGACGCCATCCGGTGCCATCCTGCGAAATCTGTATGTCGATCCGTTTTTCATGGGAACCCGTGACCTCAACAAGAGTGTTGGACTGGAACGGCTTTCGACCGCTGAAGCGAATGCATTGGCTCTGGTTGGATCTGGGAACGAGGCACGCAAATGGATGGAAGGCTTTTTGAACCGGAAGGGTTCGAGCCAAATCGACCCGCGCCTCCGCTCTACGCTGCAACGGATCGAACCCGGGGCGACACCTTCGGAATTGGCCAAAGCCGTCGGTGTTTCGACCACGCGGATGCGGGAAATTGCGGTTCGGGATTTTGGAGTGCCGACAACCAAGCTCCTGCAATGGTTACAGGTTCAGCGTGCCATCGAGAGCTTCGACCAATCTCATAGTGTCGCTGCCGCAGCGGCCGCGGGTGGGTTTTCCGATCAAGCGCACTTTACCCGTCGTTTGGTCGAATGGTTCGGCGTGACGCCATCACTGGGTCTTGCAAAAATCGCGATTACCATCGTGCGTTAAAACACCACCGAAACGTTCAAGACCGGTGGGCGACGGGAGCGTAAATGGATCCATCGTTTGATGGAGGCTCCAGTGGTCGTTTTTCGTTATCTCTATGCCCCACTCTATTTTTTTGGTTTTGTCGGGGGCGCTACGGCGATCGTGTCCTCGGATAGTTCGCCGGCCTGGCTGTTAGTTCTGGTCATCGCTGCGATCGGGACCTCACTTGCCGCCGAGCATATCGCGCCTTTCGAAAATCAGTGGAATTCGAGCCATGGGGATGGCGGGCGGGACGTTTTGCATGCCCTTGTAAACGAAGGGTCTCTTGTGGCTATGGTGCTGCTTCTTCCGCTCATCGCAAGCCTTGTCCCTTGGGAATCAGCCTGGCCAACGACGCTGCCCTTATGGGCTGATGCGGCCATCGCGATCGTGCTTCTCGACCTAGGGATAACCCTTGCCCATTTCGCCAGTCACAGGGTTTCGTTTCTCTGGCGTTTTCATGCCGTGCATCATTCGGTACGCCACATGTACGGCTTCAACGGGCTATTGAAGGTACCCATCCGGTGAGGCCCGCCTTGTCCGGCGAGTGAACGACCGGTCTTAAGAGCGCTCGTATGAGCGAGCTTAGGAGCGGAGCATGGGTCAGATCACGGTGATGACGGGGCCGGAGCGTCGTCGGCGTTGGAGCGAGGAGGAGCGGATTGAGATCCTCGCCGAGGCCTTTGCGCCGGGCGCCTGCGTTGCCGATGTATCGCGGCGGCGCGACGTTTCGACCAGCCTGATCTACACATGGCGTCGCAAGTTGCGCGAACAGTCGGCGGCTGCGTCCTTGCCGGTACCGGAGATAAATTTCGCCCAGGCCGTGCTCGCCGATGATGAGCAGCCTGCCGATCACGATCCGTGTGCCGCGGTCACGGTCGATCTTGGCAATGGTCGGTGCGTGCGCATTTCGTCGAATGCGCCTGCCGCACTGGTTTCGGCGACCTTGAAGGCGCTGCGATGATCCCATCGGGCGCGAGGGTCTGGATCGCGATGGGCCACACGGACATGCGCAAGGGCATGCAGGGGTTGGCCTTGCAGGTTCAGCAGGGCCTGAAGCGCGATCCACATGGCGGCGACCTGTTCGTGTTCCGAGGGCGGACGGGATCGCTGGTCAAGATCATCTGGCACGACGGCATCGGCATATCGCTTTATGCCAAACGGCTCGAGAAGGGTCGCTTCGTCTGGCCCTCGGCGAGAGAGGGCATCGTCTCGCTGACCAATGCCCAATTGTCCTGCCTGCTGGAGGGGATCGACTGGCGTAACCCGCAATATTCATGGCGTCCGCAGAGCGCCGGATAGGGGCTGCATTTTCTTCGTTGGCTGGCGCATTTTGGGCTTTGACCGAAGGCCGATCTGTGATTCCATGCCCCTTATGGACACGGCCGCATCGCCCCTGCCGGACGACGTCGAAGCGCTCAAGGCGCTGCTGGCCGCCGCGCTCTCACGCGCCGATGATGCCGAGGCACGCCTTGCCAAGGCCAGGGCCCGCGAGAGCGCGATCGAGGCGCTGATCGCGCACCTCAAGCTGCAGATCGCCAGGCTGCGTCGCGAGCAATATGGCGCCAGCGCCGAACGCAGCCGACGTCTGCTCGACCAGTTGGAATTGCAGCTCGAAGATCTCGAGGCCGATGCCTGCGAGAATGATTGCGCTGCCGAAGCCGCTCCGGCGAAGACGAGCGAGGTTGCCGCGTTCGACCGCAAGCGCCCGAGCCGCAAGCCGTTCCCCGAACATCTGCCCCGCGAACGCGTCGTCATCCCCGCGCCCTGTTCGTGCCCGTCCTGCGGCAGCGCGCGTCTGTCAAAGCTGGGAGAGGATATCACCGAGACGCTGGAAGTGATCCCGCGCCAGTGGAAGGTGATCCGGACGGTGCGTGAGAAGTTCTCCTGCCGGGATTGCGAGACGATTACGCAGCCCCCGGCGCCGTTCCATGTCGTGCCGCGCGGATGGGCCGGGCCCAGCTTCCTCGCCATGCTACTTTTTGAGAAGTACGGTCAGCACCAGCCCCTCAACCGGCAGGCCGAGCGCTTCGCCCGCGAAGGCGTAGCGCTCAGCACCTCGACCCTGGCCGATCAGGTCGGTGCCGCCGCCTTCGCACTCATGCCGCTCTACCGGCGGATCGAAGCCCATGTGCTGGATGCAGCCCGGATCCATGGCGACGATACGACCGTGCCGGTCATGGCGAAGGGCAAGACCGATACGGCGCGCCTGTGGGTTTATGTGCGCGATGACCGGCCCTTCGCCGGCTCCGATCCGCCAGCAGCCTTGTTCCACTATTCCCGCGATCGGCGCGGTGAGCATCCACGGGAGCATCTGGCGTCCTGGGCAGGGATCCTGCAGGCCGATGCCTATGGCGGCTACAACGAGCTTTACGCTCCCGGTCGTCAGCCAGCACCCGTGATCGAGGCGGGCTGCTTCGCGCATGCACGGCGCAAATTCTTCGAGCTGGCCGATGTCGAGGGAGCCGCGCGCAGGAGAAGCCGCGGCGGACGCAACGGCATGATCTACCCGATCGCGCTAGAAGCCGTGCAGCGCCTCGATGCCCTGTTCGAGATCGAGCGCGGCATCAACGGCAAAACGCCAGGCGAGCGTGTTGCACTCCGGCAGGAACGCAGCGCGCCGCTGATGGCGGGCCTGCACGCCTGGCTCACCGCGCAGCTCGCGAAGCTGTCGCGCAGCCATGATATGGCCAAGGCCATCAACTATATGCTCCGGCGCTGGGGTGCCTTCACCCGGTTCCTCGATGATGGCCGGATCTGCATCACGAACAACGCTGCCGAGCGGGCGCTGCGCTGTGTGCCGCTTGGCCGCAAGGCATGGCTGTTCTGCGGTTCCGACCGCGGCGGACAGCGCGCGGCCGTGCTCTACACGCTGATCCAGACGGCCCGGCTCAACGATGTCGATCCGCAGGCGTGGCTGGCCGATGTCCTCGCGCGCATCGCCGGACATCCTGCCCACCGGATCGACGAACTACTGCCCTGGAACTGGGAATCTGGGCGAGCCAGAATCGCAGCTTGATGGCGCACGTTAACAAGGTCCATTCGGTCAGCACGATCGCACTCGTAGCGCGTCATCTAAGCGTCGAAGAAGATCTGATTGCTGAACTCGCGTCGGGCATGGACCCGGAAGACGGGCTGATCTGGGTGTACAGCCTTGATCGTCCGGACGGCGCGATGGCATTTACCGAATACGGCGTCGAAAACCTCACAACGCTCATCGCCGACCACGATATATAGCACTGCCGCGGCCTTCACCGGATGGGTACTATTGAAGCATCCGGTCCACCAGTTCTTCGAGGTTTCCGCCGGTGCCTTGCCATGGCTTCTATTGGGGATTCCTCTAGATGTCGCTGCCGTGGCTTCCTTTGCGGTGTTGATCCAGCTCCAGTTACAGCATTCGAATGTCGAGATGCGGGTCGGGCCGCTGGCATATGTCTGGGCCGTCGCCCCTGTCCATCGGCACCACCACCTTGCGTCCCAAACGGACGGCGACGTCAATTTCGGTCTGTTTCTAACGCTCTGGGATGTTCTGCTTGGTACAGCGCGCTTTGGATCGAGTGAGCATATCAAAGCCGGGGCGATCGGCCTCGCTGGCATCGAAGATTATCCTAATGCGTACCTCGCACAGTTGGCCGAACCATTTAGAACGCAGGCGTAAACTGGCCGGCGCCGACGCCCGAAGCGAAGGATGGGCATGACGGAACAGCAAGTATCCTACGCATCACCAGCCGGTTGTCGTGCCCTCACTCCGCTTTTCGGCATGCCGGAGAAATCCAATATGTCGCCGAATGCCTGAGAGCAACGACGCAACCCAAAGTTACCGCGGCAAGCGAACTGCTCATATAAGGCCTTCTCCCGCTGCGGAAGCATTGAGCGCTTAAGTTCCGCCACCTATTCCAAGTGCCAAAGCCGTCGAGATCTGATCGCTCAGTGTTGCGATTCCGAGCAGCGTAATGCGCGTAGCCGCAAATTGTCGGCGGATCTTCACCTTACCATCAGCAGGCCGATCGCGCCCAGCACCATCGAGGCCGATCCGAAGATCGTCTTTGCGAGGGACATTTTGCGAGCGACGGCACCTCGACAAATCCGCTTTCTGACCTTGTCCAGGCCGGTTCTGAGGCCTGCCGTTCCGTCCCAGACATCGATCATTCCCCAAGTGAGGAGAGCGCCAGCGACGATACAGGCGTAGCTGTCGGCCTCGAGACGACCCATGGCGAACGATATGGTCGCACCTGCCATCACGGGCAGCATAATGATCTTCACGACGTCGATCGCGCTCAGAACCGACCGATAATGCCGCGAGGAGATGAAAGGGAGCAGGAAAAGGGGCCGTGCGCAGAGCGTGCAGGTTTTGCCGGGATAGCGCGACATCCATCCCGGCATAAGACCCCTGCAGAAGGGGCATCGGACCTGCGGCTCGTCGATGATCGCGGCCCTTCCTCCCGAGCTCACGCCTTCTTTTGGCATTTCGTTTTCCGGCAATCATTCCGAACATCGCATTTCGCCTGATCGCCGCAGTCCTGCTTCTCCTGTTTGCAGTCGTGGCATTTGACCATTTCGTCCAGCGACATACGGCGCTGCTTGCGCTCGACACTGTCTTCGAGCGTCGCTTTCGCCTTCGCTTCCCGGGCGACAAGATCGAGCATCTGCCGGGCCACATTGCCGGTGCTCTGATTCACCCCATCGGCGATCGTCTTCGTGGCGGCAGCGTGTTCGTGCATTTCATCCGCCGCTAAGGCATCCTGTGCTGCTGCCGGTACGGCCATGAAAGCTCCTGCCATTGCAGCGGCTGCCATCATCTTCTTCAACATTGTTAGTTCCCTCTTCTTTCCGGTTGCCCGGGTGGTTGATGCGCCGGTGGCGCGTGATGCCCCTTGCGGAGCGGTTTCGCGGAAGGTGAATGCCTCCCGGACCTTTGAGGCGCTTGCGCGCGAGCATGGGCGTCATCGCCAGAAGCCGTCGCGCCTTTCGCCGCTGCGGTTGTCGTAATTTTCCTTGTCGTCGTATCCGCTCTTGCGAATGCCGACCTCGACGCGATCGCCTCCGGCGTTGCGGATGTGGAGGTCGCGCAGGTCCACCCTGTTACGGTGTGCCCAGTCCTCGGCGGCTCGCTTGCTTCCGAATGTGCCTACGTCTTCGTAATCGAACGCCATCGTGGTCCTCCTTCAGGTTTGAGTTGCTTGCCAGGGTGATTGGGTTCGGTGCGCAACGAGCGGTCCGAGCGCGGCTTCGATGTGCCGTTCGACGCTCGTCTTGGTCGGCCGCTCTCCGGCCGGAAGGCGGACGGTCGTATAGCCTGCGTGTCGGGTGAGAGCGTCGCGATCGGTATCGCTGCGGCGGCACCTTGAGACGGGAGAGCTCCCGGCGCGGCAGACCGCTCCAGATCGCGGCTGTCGCGATGATGACGCCGGCGATGACGAGGAACAGGAGGGTCTGGCTTGTCCATGACGTCAGTTCTCCGTCGATGAGCGCGGGTCGGCCCAGAAGATCAAGGGTCAGTCCGGTCGCCACGGCGAGGACGACGCCGGTCGCGGAGAGCTCTTCGGGCGTGGCGGGGAGAAAACCCCACGGGCCCGTCAGGAGGTGTGTCATGTCGTACTGCCATTCCAGAATTCGTTCAGGCGGCGCGGAAAGAGCGCGTAGACGCGGTTCATTCCGAGCGGCGCTGCGAACTTTGTTGCGAGATTGACGAAGGCCACGGCGATCGAACCAACGATCACCGCGATGAGGATGGCGAGACCGATTGCGACGCATTCGGCTACCATCTGCTGGTTCGCGACCATTTCGCGCATGTCGGCGCATCCCTGGACCCCGTGCAGATCCAGATCGCACGCCACGAAATTGTCCCCCTCCACCAATTCGGCGAGTTCCTGCAGTCCCGCCTGCTTCACGAAGTTGGAAAGCGTCGGCTGTTGCTCGAGAACGGAGTTTAGACTGTCCTTCTGCGGGGCGTTGGCGATCAGGTCATGCTGGGTCTTGTCCATTGCCGGTCTCCTATCGGGCACGTTCGATGTTGCGTTCGGGAAGGTCGATCTGCGGCACCGCGCGCAGGCTCTCTTTGTCGACCGAGGGCAGGCGATCCGCGCTTGCTTCTCCGACCTTCAGGTGTTCGGGGATCTTCGGATTGAAGTCGGGGGCTGCGCGATCAATGCGGGCATCCGCGATCCGCTTCTCGCCAAGCGTCTCGAGCGCGCTGGTCTTGTCACCGGGGTTGCGGCCGATCTGGGCGAGCAGCTGGTCCCTGTCGTTGGTGACGATCGTGATGTCGTCGCGCACGCGGGTCATCATCACCAGCGCGAGCCGCTGGTTCGAGAGATGGCGCGCCGACGAATGCATCTCGCCGATCGCCATATCACGGGTGTCGCCCTGCGCCTGGTGCATGTTGATCGCGTAGGCGAGGCCCATGCGCTCGAGCATCTTGTCGTTCTGCTTGAGTTCGACCGTTTCCCCGTGACGGTTCTCGACCGTGACGACGCCGTCCTTGACGCCGAGGATCTTCGCCTCCTCTGACTTCATCAGCTTGCGGGCGTCGTCCTTCTCGGTCCAGCGGACCTTGTCGCCCTCGTGGATGGTTTCCTTGGTCTTCTCGGACAGACGCAGTGCGTCGCGTTTGTCGACCGGGTCGATGCGCGACGGGTCGAAGCGCTTCAGCTTGCCGTTTTCGTCGCGCAGAAACACCCTGCCCTTCGCGTCCAGGCCCTCGACATCGTATCTGCCGCGAGAAAGCCCTCCAGGGGCATTCTGGCGCATCACCTCGAGCAGCTGACCCTTGGCGTAGGTTGCTGCGTAGCGAAGCTCCTCGCGGGTCGCATGGGCCGGCCTGAGCGTATCGAGCGTCAACCCCTCGCCCTTGATCGATCCTTCGGCGCGCAGCCCGTCCTGCACCATCCGGTTGAGCGATGCGCGTGCGTCGCGACCGGAGGAATAGATCGCGGTCCGCTCGCGGTCCTCCGGGGGTAGATCGAGCCAGGTCTTCGCCGCAACCTCCAGATGGTCCTTGCCCGCCTCGACCACCTTGTCGCCGAGCAAGGCGAAGCTCTCCCGGAACCTGCCCGCGCGGGCGAGGCCCGAGGCTTCCTTCATGTGCTCGGTGCGCTGACGTAGGCTCGTGTCGAGCCGGGCCAGCGCGGGATAATCCGCCTGGATCAGCGAGAAGCTCTTGCCCGCCTCGATCGGTTGCAGCTGCGCCTTGTCGCCGATCATCACCAGCTTCTCGACACCCAGGCGATTGGCGATGGTGAGGAGGTCGTTCATCGGCTTGTTCGCGACCAGCGAGGCTTCGTCGAGCACGAGGACCTTGCCCTCGAGCGCAGCGCGCGATGCTTCGAAGGTTGGTCCGCTGCCATGAAGCGCACCGCGCAGGTGCTGGTTCACGAACGAGGAGACGGTCCTAGCTTCGATGCCCTCCTTCACCGCCTCGCCGTTCGCCGTGCGTATCTCGGTCTCGTTGCGCAGGTCATTGACCATCTTGTTCGCGAAGGCGAGGCCGATCACGTCCCTGCCCTCCTCGCGCGCAACGCTAGCGATCGCGGAGATGAGGGTCGTCTTGCCGGCTCCGGCCACGCCCTGAATGACGACGGTGCGGTCGTCGCTCGACAAGGCCAGCGTGCCGGCAGCGATCTGCTCGGCGTTGAGATCGTACTCGCCCGACACCGCGCGCAACCGCTCGGGGGCCCCGCTAGCCTTTATCATGCCTGGACTCGCGTCCTTCCCCGCAGTCACGTTGGCGAGGGTCGCCCGCTCTATCGCCACGTGTTCGGGGGTGGTGTATTTCTCGATCGCCCCATCGAGCCGGGCGCTCTTGCCTGGCAGCATCTGGCCCTTGTCGACCAGCGCTTCCATTCGCGCTTCGACGCCTTCGACTGTCACTCCCCTGGCGCCGAGGTCGAGCGCGGTCTTCACCAGCTCGCCGCGCGTCCACGACGTCTCGCGCTCGCCGATCACGCGAACAGCGGATGCCGTTACGAGTTCGGTGCGCAGCTGCGTCGGGGTCAGACCCATGCGCTGCAGGCCGTTCGTGGTCAGTTCGTCGGCGGGACGCGTGTAGAGCTGCGCGGTCTCCTGGACCGCTGCGATCACTCCGCGGACGCGTTCGGCCGTTCCCAGCGGTCCCTCGCGGCCGTTGTCGATGCGGGCGCGCGTTTGTTCGACCATCGCCTTGGCATCGAACTCTAGTCCTTCGGCGCGCTTCGCCCATTCCTGGCGAAGCGCCTGCTTGTCATCAGGATTGAGTTTCGGATCCCGGGTGTTCTTGGTGACGCCTCGCAGGAATTCGGTCTCGTTCGCGCGTCGGCCGAGCTTTTCGGCTGTCGCGAGTATGTCCAGTCTACGTTGACTGAAGGCTTCGATCACCTCACGCGAGACTCCTTGGATCTCGAACTGTCCGTGTTTTCCGGTAAGCTCGGTCCGATAGCCAAGCTTCTCGAGGTTCGTTCGGAGCGCGGCATTGTAGATCGAGCCCAGAACGGAATTGTTCTTCCAGACCTCGCCGTTCCAGAGTGCCTTCCAGTTGCCCGCCTTGTCCTGGGTCATGGCGGCGATGACGGCATGGGTGTGGTTCTGCGGATCGAGCTTGCGGCTCGTGTCATGCTGGAAGAGCGCATACAGCAATTTCCCTGTCTGAACCGCTTCGCCATTCGGATTGCGCGAATAGTCGCGCGCCTCGGCGAAATGCTTCTCGAGATAGGTCATGGTCGCCTTGACCGCCGCCTCCTGCGCGGTGAGGACGCGCTTGTCTCCGCCGAGCTGCGCCATGAGGCTTGCGGACTTCGGCATGGAGAAGGTGAGGTCGATCCCAGCTCTCCGGTTCTCGTTGCCGTTGACGATGGTCCCGTCGGGCAGCTTGCCATCGAGGACCTTCTCGAAATCCTCCTTCGTGACGGGACCGCTCAGGCCCAGCGCCTCGGCACCCTTGCCGCCCCACTCGCTGAGCTCGGCAGGGCCATCGCCGACATAGTAGTCGTCCTTGGCGAAGTAGTTCGCTGCTCCGCCTGCGGAGGAAACCGATGCGACGGACAGCATCAGACGCTCCCGAGCCTGATTACTCTTCGAAGCATTCGGCCGCGGAGGAGCCAGTCGGCGCTTATCCCGAATTGCTCGCCGCCGATCCCGGTTCTCACCTCATTGTCGAGGAACCGCGTCTTCGTAGCTTGATGGGGCAGCGCGGCGATCATGTGGTCGCTCCGGCTTCGGCGCATGGATGGAGAGAGGGTCACCGGCCCATCTCCTGGTCCTTTTCGATGGAGACCTCATGGTGCTCTTCCGTCTCACGGCCGAACCCTTGACGGTTCTCCCGTTCGAGGATGCTTTCCTGGCTGTCGTCGCGTCCTCTGACCTGGCGCGTCTGCGCGACAACGTTCCGATTGGACGCGTTGCGCTCTTCGACGTCCCGCTGGGCCAGGCGCTGCCGTTCGCGATCGTCGCGCTTGCCGGTGTGCTTGAACTTCGACAGGTCGTCGTGATCGCGCTGGTCGCTGGTTCCGTCGACCACTTCCTGGGCAGCGGTCCTGTGCTGCAATTCGCCCGCGGTTTGCTCCACCGAACGATCGAGCGAACCCTCCACCTCCTCCCGCAACTTCTCGGCTTCGATCTCCGCCTGGCTGAGGACGACATCAACCCCGTCGCGCGTGTCCTTCGGCACGTTGTCCGGCCCCTCCCCCTCGCGCCCCCCGACACCCATTTCCGTGGCTTCCTCTTCGGTCGGCACGTATTCGGCAGCGCGCATGTCGGTGACGCGGCAGAAGCCTTCGGCGCGTTCGGGATAATCGTTCCAGGTGAGCCGGATGCGTGACGCCGGGAAGCCGTCGGGGAATTTGATGAAGCCGGTCAGGCTTTCCAGATTGCTGATGTCGTCCGGCATCACGAGCTCTTCGACATCCGAGCGCGGCGTGATGGTGGATGCGTCGCGGCTGTTGTTGTACCCGTAGGAATAGGCTTCATCCATCAGCCGAACCTTGCGGTTGCCGATGAATTCGGAGCATCGCCGGGAGGTTTCCGGATCGGCAGTCTTGAGGATCAGCTTCGTGCCGGCAAGCGAAGCGAGATTGGTCGCGCCATGCTCGCCGTAGGTCTCTTCCAGCTTGTCGAAGGAATGCATTCCGAGGACGAACGCACCGCCGAACGCGCGGGCGGTCTGCAGGCCGTGATCGATTGCGGGAAGGCGGTGGAGCGCATGGACCTCGTCGATGAGGAACCATGTGCGCAGATTCCGGCTCCGCCTCATTTGGAACAGGGCATTGACGGCAAGGTCCATCCACAGCGTCAGCAGCGGCCGATTGAGTACGAGATCGGGGTGGGTGGAGGTGATGAAAAGGATCGAGCCTTCCCTAACGTCCTCGCTCATCCATCGCTTGATCGAGAAGCCCTCTTCGCCCGGCTTGGGTTCGGGCAAAAAGCGGAAGGCGTTGGCGTTGGCGATGAAGGTGGTCCGGATCGATTCCGCCATCTTCGCGGCGGATGGGGACATCATCGGTCCGGCAATCGTGCCCTCGAGCTGGGCATGGATCGTCTTGAGGTCCGACATCATCAGGAAGTAGGCGAGACCCCCATTCGAGCGGACGCCCATCTTGAGCATCTTGACGCACATCTCGACCATGAGTGTGCGGGCTGACTTCTGCCAGAAATCGTCCTCGACCGATTGCCCGCTGGGAACGAGCGCTGTGGCCGCGCTCATGAACTCGGCGTAGTTGCTGCAATCGTTGAAAATGGACCAGGGTTTGCAGCGCTTGTCCATCGGGTTGAGGATCACGTCGGTGTCCTCGTTGTAGAAGCTCTCGACGAAGGTTCCTGTGAGGTCGAAGATTACACAGCGATGGCCGCGTTCGCGCGCCTGCTTGACGATCTTCTTGAGCTCTGTGGTCTTACCGGCGCCGGTCGTGCCGACGAACATCGCATGGCTTTGTTCGAGGCGCCACGGATAGGGCAGTCCGGCAAGCCTGTAGGGGTGGTGAAGGCCGCGTCGGATTCGGTCTTTGAGCGGCTCTTTCAGAACAGCGTTGGGATCTTCCGGCGGGGTGCGCGAGAGGCATTCTTTCTGATGCTCGCGCCAGTTGTGGGCGAGGATGGATTGCTTGAGGATCGAACGCTCGACCAGGACGGCGCCGCGTTCGTGGCGCTCGGTCAGGATGTCCGATCCGCGCTTGCGCGAAAAGTCGATGAACCAGATGGTCAGCGGGACGCAGATGAAGGCCGCGCCGAGCATCGAAGATACGGTCACTTGGATAGCCCGCGACCACGCGGCTTCGACGGCGGGATGGTAGGGCACCATCGACATCGTCCCCTGCACCACCTGGCCGGAAGGAAGCGTCAGGTTGATCGCCTTCATCGGATCCAGCGACATCCATCCCCAGACCGAGGAAAGAAGCTTCATCAGGACGAGGTGGATTTCGTGATTCTTGAACGTGAAATAGCCCAGCACGAAGAGCAGGAGGACGGTGGTTCCGATCCATGTGTAGAGCGGGATTCTGATCCCCGCCCAGGTCATCAGGATCTCGTGATGGAACAGCTGCGATCCCCGCGTGAAATTGCCCGCGTTCCGCTTCACTTTTCCGCGCGCAGAAGCGTGCGTCAGAGTGATCGCCTGCTTGTTGTATCTGATATCCTCACGCATGGTGCTCTCGCACGTTGCGCATGGCCGCACGGATCAGCTCGTCACTGTCCTCCGGATACTGCCTTTCGACCAGGAGGGAGAGCGCAAGCTGGGTGTGCTCGAGGATGGTGAGCGCACGCTGGCCATTGAGTGCGATACCCAGCTTGAGCATCGGCAGGCCGATATTGACGGAGGTGCGTATTACCTCGGCACGCGTTATGCCTTGTGCGGCCGCGTAGGCGTCGAGGGCTTCGAGAGCATCGGGGGAGAACCCTACGCCGATGCCTTTGTAGGTACTGGCCATGCAAACTCTTTCCGAGTTGTGCATGGTTTCTCTATCGCAAGCCCTTTATATATCCGCCGAAACGGAAAGGGAAGCGCGTTTGCGGAAGAAAGATATTTCGGCGCTAACGCGCTGATGTACCGGCATATTCCGATCATATCGCTTCTTTCGTCTTTCGCCGAAATATGTTTCGGGAGCGCCATTCTGAACTAAGTGGCTGTTCCAAAGCCTATTTTGTCCCGAAAAGAGCTACGGCGCAGCCGTGTTCGGTGTGCATAAATCAGGGACTTGGCGGTTCTTCTCTTGGTCTGCTGGTCTTGGGGGAGTCGTAGAGGAGCTGGTCATCCAGCTGGAGGTGCCGGCTTTCTAGCCGGAATGAACCTCACGCTTGGTCCGCAGGGCTGATCCTCGATACTGCCAGGGCGGACAAGAGTGGACCGACAGGTCCACGTCGATCGTGACCCGCAGGGCCGAGACAGGCATCGCCCGGCTCGGTGGAGCTTGATGACGAGACGGCCCTAGCGAAGCCAGGGCAGTGAGGAACCTAGCGCAATAGAGCGCGGTCCTGAGCGGCGCAGTCCGCGAAGGATGGGCCGAAACCCTCCTTCCCGAAACGATAAAAGAGCGAGAGCAGATCGCAAAAAAACATCTCGAAATTGCAGTCAGGATCGGCCATCAGATTCCACCTCGATCATTCCGGAAATGGAGTTGAAAATGGTGTCGAAAGTGGAACGCGAACGGGCGGCGTTGGAAGCGGCCGAACAGGACATTGCCGAGCGCAAGAAAAGGCTCGCGCAGATGGAGAAGGAAGAGGCCGGAAAGGAGCTTGCGCGACTGGTCCGCAAGGTCGGGCACGAACGGTCCGTGAGACTGTTGGAGCTGGCCGTCAGCGTGAAGCCGAAGAGCGCGATAGAGGCGCTCGAAAAGATGGAGCCTGCGGGTCAGAAGCAGGCGTCCTGATGGGCGGCGTCCGAGAGGTCTCGGCGGCCGCCCATACCCGTCAGTATTGGTCGTCCATCTTGCCGGTTGCGGTGTAGACTATGTCGTCGATGAGGTGCATCGGGAGCTCGCCGTAATCGCCTTCTTCTATCAGGATGTAACCTTCCTCCGTCTGGACGACATGGACGTCGAAGAAGGAGTGGTAAGAGCGCCGCTCCGCTTGCAGAGTCTTCTCATCGAGTGCGATTGTATCGGTGTTGATCTGGCGCGTCGTGGCGGTGTCAGCTTCGAATGTTTCCGTGGTGTAGCACATGGGTAGCCTCCTGTCGTTGGCGGCTCGTCCGCCATGCCATGAATCAGCGCTCCGGCGGTGCGCGGGTCACCGGAGCGAAGCGGAGGGGAAACGAAAATTGATCGAGTGGTGCGGAAGGTGCGCAGCACCTTCACGGTCGGTCCATTTTCGTTTGACCCGTGCATGGCCGGAGTGCTCATGGCGATGGTGGCGGACGGGCCATCGGCGGGAGGCTTAGATTATCTCTGCACCGCATGTTCGAGGCGCTGCCGGGATGCGCCAGTGCTCCGATTGGCTTGCATGAGAAAAGGGTGCCGCGGCGCGTGGCCGGGCACCCTTCCCCAGGCATCGTTCCAGCGGGGAGGCTAGTCGCTGGTCGATGGGATTTCGCGAGAGGCTGCACTCTGTTCGATCGGGCAACACTGCACGCAATGTGGAACGCCGGTGACGGGATGCGGCTGCATGACATGTCGTTCGCCCGAAACGCAGTTTTCGGTCAAGCCTTCGTCGGGTTCTGATCCCATGATCGCGCCGGTTTCGATGTCGATCCTGTCGAAGTGGTCATCCCCTTCGTGCTCGCATTCGATTCAGGTTTCACGATCGTAGACGCCGCCCAGCTCCCGTCGCTGATTGGTCTCGTCCCAGGCGGCCCACGCGTCCTTGCAAATCGATTCCGAACCGCAGTTTGGGCACCGCATCTTTAGCTTGGGGCGAGGCTTTGCGACCGCGTTCATGAGGCCCACGCCAGAACAGGACGTTGTTCGCCGCAATTCGTGAATGCGAGGTATGCCAGGCTGTCGTAGATCGGCATGATCTTTGCGCCGCGGAACGCGTCGTAGGTGCGATGGTTCTGCAACAGGGTCCGCAGGCTATCGAGCGTGAGTTCGCCGGCATCCGCATTGTCCCGGCCGAGCGCGAACAGCACCTTTCCCGCGAGGTCTGGTCCCATCATCAGATCGCGCGCGAGAGCGATATGCTCGGAGACCTCGATCGTGATCGGAGCGAGACGGCCGAGGTGCCGGACGCGCAGCGTTCGCCCGAGAAATTGCGCCTCCTCGACAATCGCGATGATCTCGGCGCGGTGGTCGAAGCAGGCCGTGAAAGCGGCCATCGAAAGTGAGTTCGCGTTGATCTCGAAGTTGAGCGGCGCAGCTCCGAATTCGTTCGCATCGACGTCCAGTGCGATATCGCTTGCATGAAGCCGCCGTGTCAGCGCGGCGAGTTCGAGCGCCGAAATTTCGGCGGGCGTCGAATGAAGCTGGGTGCGCGTGTCTTCGATGCGGAATGTGACGAGCATCCTTGCCTCCTATGATGGCTCGTCTCCCTCCTTCCCTCTCCCCTTTGATGCGCTGCCCTGGCATTGTCGGATGAGCTTGCCGGTTGCGCAGAGCCGTCGGCATTCGGCTAGGCGACAACCTGCTCCGGCAAGTGACCGCTGTCTCAGGAGGATTGTGATGGCGAAGCGCAGGCGAACGTATGTTCGTCAGCGAGCCGGAGCGATGCGGTCGTGGTCAGCCGTTCGAACGCGAGGGTTTGATACCCGAGGAGGGCGACGATATCCGCAGCGGCCTGTCTTTACGTGGCGGTGGCACTGACATGACTCGCCTCGGCAGGCGACACCTCCATGTCGGAAAATTGGGTGGGGAGCAGAATGGCAGCTTTTGAAAACGACGTTCCGGAAAACCGCCGTTGAGCGAAAGACTATCCTAACTTGCTCTCTAACCGAGCTTTCTTCGCATCGCGAAGAATTTCCAGAGCTTCCTTGACAACATACAACCCTATCGCTGCGCCCACGAAGAGGTCGAAATAGCCGATACTGGTAAGCAGAACCGCAACGCCTGAAGCAATGACAGCAGAGTTGGCTACGATGTCCGCGCGCGTAAAAATCCATGCCGCGCGGATATGGACCTCGTCCCGTCGCTGCTTACTCAATAGGCGAAGAACAATGATGTTCACGAGAAGCGCGACCAGCGCGACAGCGATCATCCAACTGCCTTCGGGAGTTGACCCGACAATCGCACGTCGGACGACATCCGCAAGAACTCCGATGCCGACGAGCATGAGCAAGCTACCGCTCAGTGTTGCGGCTTTGGCTTTGAAGTTTGCGCTTCGCCCAATTGCTGCCAATGCAATCGCGTATGCGCTTGCGTCCGTCAGCATGTCCAAGCCGTCTGCGATCAGGCCAGTCGACTGGGCGATAATGCCCGTCGTGGCTTCGACGACGAACATGATGCCGTTCAAGATCAATGCGATCCACAAGGCACGGCGCTGCTCTTTCGTTTCGGCTTCGGTTGGTCCGCACCCACAATCGCTCATGGATTGCAGATAACCGAGTGTCGCAAAGCCGTAAACACGTGGTCCCCCAACGATCTAACCCGAGAACACGTTGGTATTGCCCATGAGCCTGCCGACAACTCGATCACGGCCGATTACGGCGATTTCATTCGGAAATGGCTGTGACTGCAACGAGGTCGGAAGTTGCCAGCGCAAGCCATGTTGAATGCCACCGCCATTTACCCGCAGTCGACTGGCCTGACCGCGAAGGCTCCAGAAACATCTAAATCCGGGCAAGGCAGCCATGCCGGTTCGGCCAAGGCGGACCGCGCTATGCGCAGGCGACTGAATAGTCGCCAGCGAGCAAGTGATCGCCGGGGTCCTGTGATGCGCCCACACGGGCGACGGGGGCTCGATGCCACCCGAGCCCGTTCTGCTGAGACAGAAAAGGAAGGGAGGCCCCGGCTTCCGCCGGAGCCTCCCGAGAGGCGCTCACCCGAAGGTGGACGCGCCGACCCGCTGCGTTTGCGGCCGCTGATCGGCGATGCGGCGGACGTGAACCGGCACGCCTGCCTGCCGCAGTCGCTGTGCCAGGTTCGACTGGATGCCGGAGCCTTCGCCCACGACTGCTTCGACCGGGCTCAGCTTGACCATGTTCTCGTTGCGGAGGAACGGAGCGCGGTTGCCGTGGCGTCGGTCAGGCATGAAGAGGATCGTCTGCACGCCGTTCTTCTGTGCCCATGCGTTGGCCATCGCGTCGACACCCTTGCGCATTCCGGTCGTTCCGAGGACCATGTTGGGCACGCGCGACTTGATGTCGTCGAGGATGTCCCAGATCATCTCGTAGTCGTGCCATTCCTTCATACCGCCCGACACCACGACCAGCGGCCCTTCGGGCTGGAACTGCGCCCTGCGGTCCTTGGCCCGTGCGGCGAGGAAGTCGCGTGCCTGGATCTGCGAGGCGGTCACGCCGTTCTTGCTGACCTGCGATCCGCGGGTGGCGGTGAACGGACGTCCGGTCTCGACCCGGTATAAGTCCGAAGCGTGATCCCGCATCGCCTCGAGCGCTTCGCGGCATCCCTGAAGGGTCTGCACCAGCATTTGCGTCTCTTCGAGCTCGACCGCGTAGATTTCGGAAGGATCGAAGTGGCGAGCCATCTCTCCCAGCTTCTTCGCGGCATCGTCCTCACGTCCTTCGACCAGGCGGGCTGTCATGTGGAAGGAATTGACCATCCCCCAGGCGAGCTGCTGGGCGAATTCCTCCATGCGGGTGTCCTTCAGGACGTCGAACACGGTGCCGATCGCCAGTTCTACCGCAGCCCGGGCCATGTCCGGATCGGGCATCTCGGCGGCCATCGGCTCTTCGACGACGCTCAGCTTCGCCATGTCGCTCTGCTCGAGGAAGGCGCCATCATACGCGGTGGTAACATCGGAACGGGTGTCTGCCAGTTCCATGCGGGCGTTCGCGAGATCGGCGAAATTGTTGAACTTTTGCATTGTAAGCCTCCATTGGTTTTGTGTCCGTCATCTTGTGATGACGGGGTCCAATGGTGCGCAGCGGACAAGCGAGGTCAGGGACGTTGACCGGGAAGCCGGCACGTCAGTGCCGGACCCCGGTTAACGCCTACGGGCCGTGGGGGAGCCGATTTTTTCCCGTCTGCTGAAAGCAGACAAATGCGGGGAAAAAATTGGGGGAACCGCGGATCCTTGACCGGATCCTTGCCGCAAGTATCCTTCGGACCCCATCACACGAGGATGCAATCAAACACACCCTCCCCCTCCCCTTTGCTTGAGAATATCGGGCTCCCGCAGGAGCTGCGGCAGACAGGCCGGGGCGTCTCGCGCGCGCGGCAACGCCAGGGGTCGTTGCCCTCGCGCGGCCGCTTCGGACGCGAGCGGCGGGACCGAGAGCCCGCGGTGTGGAATCATAAAATGGAGGCCCGACCGTAGGCCGCATCGCCCTCTTTGGAGCGCGGAAGTCTGTTGGACGCCAGTTAGCCTTCGAGGCCATGCGGGCCGCAGGACGAGCCGATGCATTCTGCCCCGCTCTTCTGGCCGCAGCGCGATAGCGCGGTGCGCGGCTGTCCCGCCATGCGATCGTGACCCGGATGGGCCGAGACCCGCAGGGTCTCGGTGGAGCTTGATGACGCGGCGAGCCCCAGCGAAGCCAAGGCCGCAAGGAAGCTAGCGCAATAGAGCGCGGTCCCGGCCGGAGGACGGGAGGCGGCAACTATTATAGTGTCACCTGCGCAAGAGTCTCACTATCCTGACGACGATCATGGAGCGTCCAAGGCACTTAAACAGTCTCGGCTATGTAATTGCAGGGAGCGCCACTG
This sequence comes from Qipengyuania benthica, assembly GCF_030717865.1. Taxonomy (NCBI): domain Bacteria; kingdom Pseudomonadati; phylum Pseudomonadota; class Alphaproteobacteria; order Sphingomonadales; family Erythrobacteraceae; genus Qipengyuania; species Qipengyuania benthica. Next base: position 215,598 of record NZ_JAVAIL010000004.1, read on the forward strand.
AGCGCGCGTCCTCCCAGGCTATGATCGCATGAGGTGAGAAGCCGCGAAGAGTGGGACCAGTACCTTGGAAAAAGCGTATGATCCTTTTGGTTCGGTAATGCTGGAACCGCTGCAGCGCGAACTTGATCTGTGGGCGGCCACTGGGTTTTCGTTGGGGTAAATCTATGGCGAAGAAGCGGATCTCTCGGAGTTCTTCAACAACAACCCTCGGTCAATTCAACAGAATGCGGAAGGACCGACGCTTCAACAACCTGCGTTGTACGGCGCGGGCGGCTCTGGCCCCCGCCCCGGCACAGCTGGTTTGCAACATATACGGCCGCTCGTAGAGCGCCGTCAGGGCTCCCACACATAGGGGACATAATCGTCCGGCTTCACGACGTAGTAGCGGGCGGAATGCGGCCCACTGTGAAGCTGGTTCATGCTCTGAGCTTTCTCTTCGGCGGCCCTTGCACTCAGGCCGGTCGAGACGACGCGGTCGCTGATGTGGTCGCGGCCGAAATTGTCGATCGCGATAACTTGCATGGCGAGATCTCCTTTCAGGCTGCGCGCGGAAGCGTTGCGGCGATCTCGGCACGTTGTGCTTCAAGCGTCGCGAGATGGTGAACATAGATCGGGCCGAATGCGAGCGTTTCGGCAAGATCCTCGTCGGTCTCGAGAATGTCGAACGCGGTGTTGCGATCGAGTGCATCGAGATCGATGGTTTCCAGAAGCTGTTCGCGACGTTCTGCGAAGCGGGTGAAGTTGTTGAGCTTGCGTTGCGCATGTGCGGCGTCGCGCTCGGCAAAGAGACCGAAGTCCTTCATGGCCATTCTCCTGCGATAGATGGTGAAAGGGCGGCGCTTTCGCGCCGCCCCCCTGGTCGGTCAGATGAACTCGACGTTTTCGGCGATGATCTCGCAGCCGTAGCGATCGTTGCCGTCGGCATCCTGCCAGCGCGAGTAGTGCAGGCGGCCGGAGACAGCGAGCTGGTCGCCCTTCGACTTGTGCTCGCGGAGCGGAAGACCCATGCCGTTGAAGACGGTGATCTTGTGAAACTCGGCGTCCGTCTTGGTGTAGCCGGTTTCCGGATCCTTCTGGACGCGGCCGTCGCGGATGACGGGACGTTCGGTGACGAGCAGCAGCTCGGTGACCTTGGTCTTGGCGCTGTCGCGGGCGATGGGGTCCTTCGCCAAGCGGCCCACCAGATTGATGTTGTTCATTTCGTAATCCTCCATTGGTCCCGGCGGACCGTCCGCCGGTGCCCTCAACGAGCCCCGGAAGGAGGGATGGGTCACCGCGCACTCGTGCGCGGGAAACCTCGAAAATCGAGGTGGTGCGGGCAGCTCGCGAAGCGAGCAACACGGCTCGCATTTTCAGGTTGGCCTTAATCCCGATCGGAGGGGCAGGGGCACTAGGCGGCGGACGGACCGCGCAGGGAGCAATGGGACCGATCCGAGTATCGACGACGACCGGCATGGTCGCTTGGCCCGTAGGACCTTGCTCGCGACTTTAGCGAGATCGCGCCAGCCACGCTGATTTCGGCTAACCAGTGAATTCGGCCACAAGGCCGTGATATCCGGTTCGAACCGCTACTCCTCTGGAGCCGGTCGCAGGATCATCGTCTCCGGGCGTTTCTCGCGGAAGTGACCATGTGAGTGCCCCTGCCCATCGGACGCTATGATCGTGCCGGGAAGCCGGGGGCTATACGCTGACATGGGAGCATCCAGAACGCAGTTCGCGGCGCAGGGGCGGTGCGCGAGGGCCGCTCAGTTTGGCCCGAAGCCCGATCGACTGTCTGCTACAATTGGATAACGGTTTTCAGCGCCACGATTTGTCGTTTTTCGGAAGGCGGCGGTCCTGATCGACTATGCGTAGTATGGCCTCGCTGTTCAGGTTCCAGGCCCATAGTGCGACATTCTCGAGGCCATTGTGCATGGATGCATAGGACACTCCATGAAAACCGTCGGCAGCAAGGGTATCTGCCAGATCCCAGGTCGGGGCTTGGGTCTGCTCCACTACGTGTGTGTACCAATTGGTATCGAGCAAATCAGGGGTGATATCGTACTGGGCGTGTGTGTTCGGATCACGTGTATCGAAAACTCTGGCATTGCGCAGAACGTAGGAGATGAGCGTGACAGGTTTGAACGGGTCTAGACTGGGCTGGCTCTCGAGCATCGCTGTGGTCGGGTCGGCACTCAGATAGAGCATTTCGACTCCTGGCGGATTCCAGCGTCCTCCGTTTGAAGCGGCTCCTGCACCGCTCAGAGGCGCGCAGGAGCTGGCCGCAGTAAAAAGGCCCGCCCGCGGGGTCGCGCGGACGGGCCTTCGCAGTTGGCCTGTGCGGGAGGAGTCGCACCGGCCCGGGGGACGCTGTTGGTCAGGCGTCGGCGGTCTCCTTCGCCTTGGTCTTCGCCTTCGGCGAGGGAGCGGTGCTCTCGCCCAGGCCGTCGCCGCCGACGGTGGAACCGGGCTGCTCGGGCTCGCTGCCGGTCGCGGTCGCGTTCAGCGGCGGCAGCGCCTCCTCGCCTTCGCTGGCCATGCCGGGGAGCGTGCGCTTGCGCTGCGGGCGGCGCCAGGCGACGTTGTAGGCGCCGTCTTCCTGGCGGAACATGGCGACGTCGATCGGCTTGTCGAGCGAGGGATCGTCGACCCGGCCCGAGAGGAACACCTCGCCGGTGTCGTTCGACGAGTATTCCCACAGCGCGCCGACCTTCACCCAGCTGCGGCGGTCGGCCGACAGCGCCATGACGTCGAAGGCGGGGGCGCGCTCGTTGGTCGAGACGAACTCGCGCAGGGCGATGGTGGCAGCGAATGCCATGGTGACGATGCGACCGATGTGAACGCCGTCCGCATTGGCTTTGAGGGTACCGATGTTCATGGGAAGTTCTCCTGATGCTTTTGCCCGAACCCCTTGTCCGGACCACCTTCCTTCATCCCTCCTTCCCCCCGGGCGCAGCCCGGCAGCGCGCGAACGCGCGCAATCCGCACCCGGACCCTAGGGCGGGTGCGTCACCGACTTGTGGTGGTTGTTAGGCCAAGTCGCGCTTGTCGCGGGCTTCGAGACGAGCGAGGAAAGCCCTCGCTTCGACTTGATTGGGCCCGTCGGTTTTCGCGAGCGTCTTCATTCTGTCGATCTCGAGACTGGCGGCGGTCTCGGCGGGAATGTCGCAGTAGGGCTCGAGCAGCCTGATCGCATCGATGGGCCGCGGCAGTTCGGCCTCGACGGTTCCTTCCCACAGGATCGGAACCTCTTCATCCTCGTCCTTCGGGTCAGTGGCGAAGACCTGTGCGAAGAAGGTACGCAAAGGACGATCCCAGCCTATCCATGCGGATGTCGCGGGCACGCCGTCTCGCAGCTGAAGCTGATGGCGGCTCATGCTTGCGTCCTCGCACGGCGGTGGTCGCAGTTGCGCCTTGCCCTTTCGATACTTTTGATGGCGTTTCGCACTTTTTCGAGGACGCGTGGGCAGTTCGTTTGGCGGAGTTTGGTTCGTGCCGCACGCAGATGGCGCAGCGCGCTCTCAACGCTCGCATGGGTTGAATCGTCCGCTGTCCTGATCGTCATGACTCAGTAGTCCTCGGGTTTCATGAGCGTAATCGCTCGCCGTGTCTCTGCCGCGTTCGCCGGATCTTCCGAACCGTACTCGAACGCGGCGTCGTAGTAGTCGATTTTCATCATCACCTTCACTCCGTCGACCTCGAACCAGGCCATGTCCCTCTCGGGTGAATCGTCTGAAAAGGTGCAGTCGCGCATGGCCTTCATGATGCGCGCCTGTGCGAGGATGTCGTTGCGGCGGGTTCCGTCGCTGAGGCTGTCGAGCAGATTGAGCGTGAAGATAATTCGCGCGGTACAATCGAGCCCGAGCCGGGCGCGGTCGTTTAGAGTGGCGATCCTTTCAGTCGTCGAAGGTGGGGGTTGAACAAGCATGTCAGGCATGGTGGATCTCCTGTGCGTGGAACCGCTCGAGCCAGGTCGACATCGGTTCGCGAGCTTCGACGGGTTGCTGCGCGGCGCGCTCCTGGAAGGCGACCAGGTCGGACGGGGCGCTCTCGATGATGCGATTAATCTCGGCCTCTTCGAGGAGCGCTTCGCCGTGGATGAAATCGGTCATTCGTCCGGGCCGCGTCTTTGTCGACTTCCGCTATAATCCCTCTACCGTCTTGAGCCGCGGCGCCGCGCGCCCCGATCAGAACGATCGTGCGCAGCCATTCAGCGGATAGTGCGCGGACCTCGTCGGGTTTCGTTGTCCGTCACGCGGTGACGCATCGTAACCGATGTAGCGCACAACCTTGGCGCCTTCCGCCCAGGCGTCGATGGCTGGTTGCCAGGGCTTGTTGAAGGCTTCCTGCGGGGCGGCCTTGTATTCGAGACTGCAACTGTGCCGCTCGAAGGCGATCGATGGGGGGCACCCGTTGGTTAAGAGCAATTCCGTGAGGTCGCGATATGGCGGCCAGTTCTTGGAGCGCTTGGCCTCGTAGCGCACGACTTCGTACGCGATGGAGCGCTCCGCCATCCAGCGCCCATGATTTCTTGGAAGGCGTAGATCTCGATTTTCTCCGCGCCGGTGTCCGCGGTGAGGACGAGATCGGGGGCCTCGCGATTTGCCAGCTCGATCAGCAGGGCGGTGCTGTCTACGCCGATACCATAGCAAAGAACGCTTGATGGCTTCACGTCGCCTGCTCCAGATCGGAAACGGCCACATCGATCGGGCTGTCGTGCGTAAAGCCGATCGTTACGCTTTTACCCTTGGGCAGAGTCCACATGATGCGCGCCACCGCGTCGCGGAATTGGGATGCGATGGCGGCGTTCTCGCCGACCAGGATGCGGTATGCGAGCTCTCGTGCGTCCCGGAGGAACCGGTCGTGCTGTGTGTCCCAGCTGTCGGCGTCGGAATCGTTCCAGGCTGAGAAGCACGCGTTGTCTAGGAGGTCCACGAGGCCATCGGGCTGAAGGCTATCCGATGACACGTAGGCGATGGTAACGTCCTCGATCCCGTCGGAGCAGCAACCGTCCGGGAAGGTGAGAACGATGTCGGCTTTCACCCGTTCGCGCTGAGCGGTGCTGCAGCCTTGCTCCTTGATCGCGTATTCGAGGTGGATTTCCTGCGCGGCGCTGATCGCGGGGAGGGGCGGATCGGCGGCGATCGCGTCGACCGTGTGGATCGTACCATCGGCGTGCACGATGAAGGTCGGATCGCTGAGCTCGCGCAGCTCGTCATACCAGCTATACCCTTCGAAGGCGGTGTTACGATCGACCAGTTTGGCGCGGATTGGAGTGCCGTGCAGCGCGCGGGCAATGATTTGTCCGAAATGCGCTTCTTGGGCGTCCATCAGGAATTCCTCACTGGTGATCGTCCGGCGCTGCCCGGCCTCGCTGCCGCTTTCGTTGTCGGCAATGTCCGGTTCCCACGCATTGAGAACGGCCTCGGCCTCCGCGAGGTTGATGCCGAGCTCGGCGGCTCTGCGGTAGCGTTCGAAGCTGAGGCTGTGCGACGTCTGGGCCGCGATCGCGCGGTAGCAGGCGGCCTCGCAGGCGACTTTTAACGCGTCCAACCCGGCGTTCTCCACGAATTCTTTGCGTGCCGGGAGAACGAGCTGCAGTTCGGGCGTATGCCCGATGTCGATCCGGGCGTGCATTTCTTGCTTGCCGATCTGCGGTATTTCGAAAAGCCGCGCGAAGACAGCGACGCCGTGGAAGTTCACCGTCGGTGCCCGGTGATAAGTTCGGCCTTGGAAGACGCCGATACGACTTCCGCGCCAGTCTTCGACATGGATCGCTCCGCAGAGGAAATCCTTCTTGGGCATTTCCTTGCCATGAAAGCAGACGGGCACCGGGAAGAATTGCACGGCTTCCCGAAGGGCGTTTTCGGCTGTGCCTTCGTCAACGCCGGGGACAACGAATGAGACTGAGGTTCCCGTGGTCCTGTTGGAGCGGTCGACAACGATATCGACGTCTCCCGTCCAGGCAGCGGGCGCGATTTCGATCCGCCAGGCATCGCTCGACGAGCTAGGTCGGGATTCGATCACCGTTGCCTTACCGGCCAGGCTGAACACGCCCATTCCTGCGGGGTCTTCGCCGTTGGCGACGGCGGCGTCCCATCGCGATGCTCCCAAGGCGAGAACGCGTACCGGATCGTCAATCCCGCAACCATTGTCGTCGAGGGTAATTCGCAAACCGTTCTTTTGAGGCGTCGTGGTGACGTTGACGACGCTCGCGCCGGCCCGGCGAGCGTTCTGCAGGAGTTCGTTCAGGATGTCGCTTAGCGAGCCGTTGAACAGACGCGTTACCTTTCCGATCGTCTCGGGGCTCACGCTCGCGCGAATGGGTTCGTATTTCATCGGGTTCCTCCTTGTCGGACTGATTCCCGTCTTCCTCTCCCCCTCCTCTTTGCCCGAGATGGCCTGAAGCGATGGCGCGGGCGTTGCCCGAATTTCTTCGTCGGTGGTCGATCAAGCCGCCTTGGCGGCGTGAAGCTCGGCAAATCGCTCGCGGATCGTCAGCGCGTCGGGCCAGTGGTTTACGAGGTTGTGCGTGGTGGTCATTTCCCTCCGCACGCGGTGAATGGTGTGTGCTTCGTCGAGCGTGGGAACGCGCGGTGGCCACCCCTTCATGAACCGGAGGTCGTTGGGTAATTCGCTCTCGATTGTACGGCGGCGTTCCGCCATCAATTTGGCTTTCCTGATCGCAGCCGTTCCCTGCGCGTCGAGGAGCTGTGGGCTGACGTCGGCTAGCCAGCGCCCCGGTTGGAACGAGAATCCGGATTTGGCCTCGATCCCGACGATGGCGCGATAGGCCGGGTGGTTTCCCTCGCATGTCGACGAGACGGCGAGGTTGTTGAGTCCTGCGAGCACGCAGTAGCTGCAGCTCAATCGGTCCGCTCCGCGGCCGTAGGCCTCGTGCAGCGGGATGCGGCGCGTGGCGTGATAGGCGAACACGTCGCGCGCCGACCATTCGACTATCGGATGCCACGTCAGCATGGTCGTCCCTGCCCGGTTTCCGATAGGCGCAAAGCGGGTATCAGGCTTGCTGATCGGGGCCTTGGACCGGACGATGCTTTCCTCGCGGCGAATGCCGACCACAGAAATGACGGTTTCCCCGGCAAACCTCTTCCTGAGATTTGCGCCGATCGGTTGCACCTTGGTCTCACCCGTACAGAAGCGCAGGCGTGCGGAGGAAAATGGCGGCACGAGCTGGTACGTCTCGAGGTTCTCGTATCGGCGGAGCGAACTCTTCCAGCGCTGTTCCCATCGCTGAACAAGCCCGCCGGCCTTGCGCCTCACGACGGATAGGTCGACCGCGAGCATCGTCGCGATTGTTTCGACGAAGCCTGATGTGGATGGCCATTCGATCATGCCGAGATCCGCATGGATTGCATGGCGCCGATCGCGCGGATGTCCGATCCGGTCGAGGTAGGCATCGACAACAAAGGCGGCCGCGCTGGAATCCTTCCCGCCCGAAAGGCTGTAAACGACGTGTGTGCCATCGGACAGAGCCGAGGCGACGGCGTCGTCGATGGCGATGTCGTTAACCTGCGTGGTCATGCCACTCTCTTCGACCGAAGCTCGGCGGGCGGATCGATAATTTCATGCGGTATCGAGGCGAGCATGGTGACCTCGCCGCGCTGGGCGTAAGCATCCTTGTCGATCAACGCGCAAACCTCATCGTCGGCGTACGTTGGGCGCCCGAGGTGATTTACCGACGTGAGCCGGCGAGCGATGACGCCGGTCTTACCCTGCGGGACCCAATCGGCCCAATCGCCCCACGCGCTGGTCGTGCAGAACTCGCCTATGGCGGCTTGGTATGCTGCACGAGTACGCAGGATATGCGATTCATTGGGCGCGACGGTTTCGCTGGTATGCGCCGTGAACCGGTCTGAGTGCCAACACCGGGCGGTGTCCCGCGCGAGCTGCAGGAAGCCTGCAGTGCAGGTTTTCTGCTGTGCAAGTTCTCCTTCGAAAGCCAGGTAGACCAGACACCAGTCGGCGTCTTCCTCGTAGGCGTTCTCATCGAGACGGAGCACATCGGGCATTGCGTCCTGTCGCGCATCCGAGAGGAGAAGGCCGCCGTGGCTGGCCGTCATTACGGACCAGATGCCCGGTGCGAGCTGATCGGCCTGCTGGATCGCCCCCCAGGGCGAATTTACCGGTCGTGGCGTGGCGGGGAATACTGACATGAGCGAAACCTCCTGATTGTTCGCTCAAATCCTTCCCCCTCCCCCTTTCAGCTTATGATCTGTCTCGCGCGTTCGGCGATGATCTGTACTGTGATCTCATCCAAGGGCAACGCTACGACCGGGCCTATCTCGAGAAGGCGCTCGTGTTCTATGCTGCGCAGTTCGAGATAGCCGCTATCGGCAGACTGGAGGATCTGCAGGGCGAAGGTAATCTGTCGCTGCGACGCCTGGTCTTTCACCGCCACAAGGAAGTCAGGTCTGGCTGAACCGTGTTCGGTCTCGATATCAAAGAGGATTTTCTTGACCGCCATGCGGATGCCGTGACGCCGTAGGCTGTATTGCGCTTTCTGGAGTTCCAGCAGGATATCCCGATCGTGGTCTCGTTCTGCCGGTACGAACTGGTTGCCGGTGAATACGGGCTGCGCATAGGCCCGCAAAGCTCGGTAGCCCTCACGCTTGCTGTGTTCACCGACGACGGCGAGAACTAGGAAAGGGGGCTGGACTTCGGCTCGAATGATTCCGGTGTGCTGTATGCGATTTCGGATCTGCACTGTGCCGAGCCCGGTCACGATCTCGCTGCTTGTCACCTCGCTCGCTTCAAGAAGGAGGAAGGCCTGCGGCGCGTATTCTTCCGGCCAGTCGTCTTCGGCCTCGCGCAGCCTCGCATGGACCTTGCATTTCTCGTACTCGATCGCGTTCGTGTAAAAATGATGAGCGAGCTTGATGCCCGGGGCGATTTCGAACTGTCCGGCCACCTCGCGCAAGCGCCTCATCTCTGCGCTTATCGAGCCGTCGCGCGGACCCTCTGGCGGAAGCTCGCGCAATACGTTTGATCGCGCGCGTTCGAGCAAAAGCCAAAGGAGTTTGCCGAGCCTGGGGATGGCGACGCCGCGGGATCGGTCGTCTGGCTCGCTTTCATCAGGTTTCTGGGCGAGCTTCTCTGGCGCTTTCTGGTGCGCGTTGAACAGTCCCTTGGGCTGCTTGATCTCGTAGAGTGTGTCGCGGCCGGTTTCGCGGATACGTTGTGGCGCTTGCGGCATGTAGAACGGGCACCTGGGGCTGTGGCTCGGACGAGCGGTCAGGCGGCGGAGATAATAGGTTTCCTGGAAGCTGAGATAAGCGGGGCTCATGAGCGGCGGCGATCGATCTTCCGCCAGACAGTCGCAGGCTAGCCATTTACCGTTTTCGCGTGAGGTCACGACGAGCGAGACCGAGGCTCGGTGATCCGCCTCGTCGCCTTTGCCGATATACCATCGCACCAGCGCCGCTTTCAGCCCGTCGCTGATAGCGACGCGGTTCGTCATGCCGCTGGTATCTTTGGGTATGAGCCACATGATCTAGACCAGTTGACGCGCCTCTTTGTTCACTCTATGTTCATCGCATAGAGGAGTTTTGCGTGATGAACAAGGCATTCGCGGTTGGTCGGTTCGATCTGGATATTGCGCTTCGCGATGCGTCGCTCGACGAGATGAACCGCGTTGCCCGCCGGTCGCTGGCGAATGCGTCGATCGGCGTCGAAGCGTTCGACGCGTATCATTCGGCCCGAGAGCTTTTCGAGACTCTTGAGGCCCTTCACGAAGGCCAGCGCGGAGCCAAGCGCAAGCTCGCCCAGGTTCTTTCTTGCGAGTGCGACGATTATCAGCGTTGTCTGTATTACACGGTTGCCGGTCGCGGTGTCTTGCAGATGCTGGACGATCTGGAATGGCTGATCGACCTGCTCAAGGCGCGCTGCGAGGTTTCTGCCGGTCTCTTCCGTTCAGGGACGCTGCCGCTCGTGCAGATCAATCCTTACGTCTCGGCCGAGCCGGATGGACCTGTACCGGCGCGTGGTGGCGAGTTCGAGCAGGGCGCTTCGTGGTTCCTGGATCCGGCCCTCGGCGGCCAAGTCGGCGAGTAGTCAGAGCAGGATCACCTGCAGCTCGAATGTTGCCGGATCATGGCCATGCGACGGCATGACGCGCAGCGGCTGCAGCGGGCACTCGGTGCGCACGACGGCGTGATCCTCGCCGGTGGCTTCCGAAAGCCGGAGCGCAAGCCTTTCGGCGTTGTTTCTTCCGCATAGCTGGCGGCGTCTGGGATCGAGACTTTCGCATTCCATCATGGAAAATCCGGTTCATGCGGCAGGGAAGAAAGTCTTCGCGACCTTCGGTTCGCGGACGATCTCGAACCGGCGCTCGAGAAGGCGGGAGATCTTAAATCGGCCGCGACCGTCGGTTAGCGTCAGGACGGTCTTCTGCCCTCCCCGCCGAAATCGAAACTCGCGATGTTCGCTGCCGTCGCTGAAGCGCATGGGTGCGGGGAACCGGATGAGGTCACCGTCGCCGAGGCGCCGCCCCTTGAGAGCGAGCAATCTGTAGCATCGTCGCCTCCAGTCGAGCGCCCAAGGATGGCTTGTCGGTGTCAGGAGCTCCAGAACACTTTTCGGGCAGGCCGTTTCGACGGGCCCACATGTTTCGTCGAGGTCCTTGTAGGCGAATATATACCCGTCGGCAGCGCGAGGATTCCAGCGAACGAGACACACGACCGCTGTGATGTCGATCGTCTCGTCATGTTCATCGTAGCGCTCGGCGGCGGCGTAATAGGCTGATCCTGAATAAACGCTCTTGAGCACCCTGAGCGCGCGAAAGGGCGTCTCATCCGCCGCCGGATGTTCGTAAGTCAGCTGAGCATCCAGATAGGCCTTCGGCGTGTCGTAGGCACCCATCCCCATTCGGGTCATTGAAAGCCATCCCATATCGGTTTCCTTCAGATGAGGCCGGCTTGCGCCGGCGCCGGGAGTTTCAGTTCGCTTGCGATCCGTTTCGCGAGGGCCGGAATGTCTTGCAGCACCGTGATCGGGGCCTTGCGCATCGTGGCTCCGGGCGGTTTCCAGTGCGGGTTTCGCCAAGCTACACCTGGTTCGCCGAAGCGCTCAGGGGAAATGCGGATATACAACCCTCTCGCTTCCAGCGTGTGATCTCCGGCAAGCGATTCCTGCGGCGTCGTGTATCCGAGGCGATAGTCGTTGTGCGCCATGCCGAGTTCGAACGCGATCATGCGGAGGGTCCGCGATCCTTCGCGGCGATAGTGGCGAAGCTCCTCTTGCCGGTAGTCGATGCCGCGTCGTACCAGCGCCACGATCGCGGGCGATCGCTTCAAGTCTGCAAGCTTGTCGATGCACTGCCGTCGTAGGTCTGCATCCTCGGTATCTTGGCGGGTTCGCACCCCTTCTGCGATCCGGGAGAGATGCCGCGTAAGTAGGAGCACCGCTGGACAATCCGCGGCCGATCTTCCGGCAAGGCGAGCATCTTCGATCGCCTCGTTGAGCGCGCGGATCGCAGTATCGTATGTCGTTAGACCATCGGGCTCGAGGGCTCGGCGGTAGCGGTAGTCGATGTCGCAGATCATGAGTTCGCCCTTCCATTGCTGATGCAATGGCCCTCTCCCCCTCCCCTCAATGCAGCGACCTAGATATCGCCGTGAGCGTATTTCCTGGCAGCGGCTCGAAGGCGATCGGCTTGAGAAATGCCTCGGGTGCGACCTGCTCGAGGATCCGAGCGATGGCGGAAAAGGCGACGCCGGAACCCTCGGTGGAGACCACCAGCAATGATCTGCCGTCCTCGTGTCCTGAAAGGTTCCATCCGGCGGGACCTTCGCCCAGAAGGCTGTCGAGTACGTCGCGGGGTTCTCTGGCCGGGAAGTTCAGCAGCATCCGCCCCCTGAGCGCCGGTCCGATCAGTACACGCTCGCCATCCACGAGATCAGTTGCGTATTGATGGAGTTGAGCGAGACGCACGATCGCCTTGAGACCCGGTTCAAGCGTAAGCTTGAAGTGTAGCCGTTTCATGGCCCTTCTCCTCAGCTTCGCTGTCGTATCCGGAGAACGCTGCGAGATAGTTGAAGGCCTGGTCGGCCTTGGCGGCGGCGGTGATGATGGCGCTCTTGTCCGACTTCAGGATGTCGAGCCAATGGCCGATATAGCTGGCATGGCTTTCGTGCAGATCGGCGGGAAGGCCGAGCTCGTAGCAGATGCGGGCCGAAATCTGTTCTGCGACGAGCTCTTCGAAGGCGTAACCTTTGTCTCCGAATCGTTTTCCGAAGGTGCGGGCAAGCCTGCTGGGATGGCCCGTCCAGTGGCCCGTTTCATGGGCGATTGTCGCGACGAGGCCATCCTCATCGACGAAGCTGTGCCGGTGAGGCATCTGGATGAAGTCGCTGCCTGGGGAATAGAACGCCCGATCACCGCCATAGCGGACCTCGGTCGGAATGGGTGCGAAGAATGCGTCGATCGCCGCCGCTTTCTGCGATGGTGTCGGAGGTGCCTCCGGGACCGGGTCGGGATAGAAATGGGCCGGCAGATCGTCGATCTGCGACGCGTTGAAGACGGAGTAGGCGCGCATGAATCGGATCGTTCGCGAAGATTCCTCTCCTGTAGCCCGATCGACCTCCGTTTTCTTCGTCGTATTGAAGTAAATGCTTGGTTCGGCAGCTTCCCCCCGACGGACCTGTCCGCCGAGCTCCTGCGCCTGGCGATAGGTCATCCAGTAGCGGGATTCGTATCCCATCGCGTCTGCAGCGGCCCACAGGTAGAGCCGGTTGATGCCGGTGTACGGCACGCCGTTCGCGCGCAGCGGCGCGCCGCCGGCGCCGGTCTTCTTCCAGGGGCGGCGCCAGGGCAGCGTGCCCTCTTCGATCTTTCGGATGATTAGGTTCGTAATGTCTTGGGCGACGTCGCGCTTTGCGGATCGTTTCATGATGTGTCTCCGGGCATGAAAAAGGCCCGGTCGCTTGGTGGAGCGGCCGGGCCAGTGCATCAGGAGGGTTGCGGCGCCTTCAAGCGTCCACCGCCGCTTCTTCGTCGACGTCTTCGGGTTCCTCGAAGGTCGGTTCTCCGTTTGCGTCCGCGAGATCGGTGTCGTCGTCGGGTTCGACCGGTGTATCGTCCTCGCCGCCGGGATCCTGAGCGAAATCGAATTTCATCGCTTCGGGCAGCCAGGCGAGAGCGCGTTCCTTGATGTCTTCCTCGACGATCGCATCACCGGAAAACAGCTTCTCGCATGTCTTGGAGAGTTCGGCCTTCTTGGAGGCGGCGTACCGGGCCGCGAGTTCGGACCCGCCGATGTCGATCAGCGCAGCGAGGCAGGACGTCTTGTTGATGCGGTCAAAGAGATTCTCCGAAGTCGGCCGCCACATGGCTGCGACGTCGACGTCGAGGATACTTCCGAGGACCGCATGAATCGGATGGTATTCCGAGTTGTAGCCCTTCTTCGCCTCCAGCGAGACCGCGACTACGTAAGACAGCCATGCGGCCTTGGTCTCGTCGTCGAGTTCGCGGAAGGCCAGGAAACGCTGGGCGACCTCCTTGGGCTCGTGCCAAGTCTTGTCGAGTGCATCTTCCGCCTGTGCGAGGATGCCTTCGGCTGCCGACTGCGGGATGTCACCGTAGGCCGGATCTTGGGGCTTGCCCGCCTTGAGCGAGGTCCCCTTGCTCTCGTAGCTGCGATCGTCGCAGAGCGCGAAGATGGCATAGTCGAGCGCCAGTCCAGGATCGCCGAGAAGCGATGCGGCGAGGATGTTTCGGCGCTGGACGGAGAGCTCGTCGAACAGCTTGGCGCTGATCGGCTTCTCACCGCCCGGGGCGACTGCTTCGGGGGTCGACGGGCGAGCGGCCGAGCTGCCGGTGCTCCCGCTGGTCGGCATGTCTTCGCTGGTCGCGGTGATGTTGCCGTCTTCATCCTGCTCGAAGCTCAGCCGTTTCTCGCTGTAATAGTCGCTTTCCAGGACCATTTCGCCTTTGTTGGTCAGGATGAGGAAGCGTCCGGCTTCGCCGTGCCATTCCTCGGGCAGCTCACGGACCGGATTGTTGAGATCGTCGCGTTCGTTCGACAGCGTGTCGTATTCGACCTCGAGTTTGTCGAGATCCACGCCGTCTTCTTCCTGCGCGCTCTCGTCCTCGAAGATCGCGTTGATGTCGTCCATCCGTGCGTCGATCTCGTCGATGCGAGTGCGTGCCTCCTCGGAGAGCGGCGCAGGAGGCAGGCGCACCGGATTGAGGCCGAGTTCGCTGCGGGCGCTCCACGAATTGGTGGCAGCGACGGGGTTGATCCAGGCGAGCCCTGTTTCAGCCGCCACACGTTCAGCCTCCGCCTCCATCTTGGCACCCGCGAGCTGATGCGCGATTTCCACGTCGATCCAACGATCATCGGCCGCTTCGCTGAAAAGGTCGCGTTCGATCTTGCCACCGGCCGCGACATAGGTGTCTTCACCGACGAGAAGCGCGATCGGATCGTTGCCGCGGAGCGAGCCATCCGCGATCATTCGCCGGATGGCGTCCGCGCTGGGGTTCCATGCGTGGCGCATCTGTTCGAATACGCGCAGTTGTACCTCGTGCTGGTCGGTTGCGGCGTAGGCCTTGGCGATGTCCAGCGTGATGTCGCTGGCTGCGAGTGCTTCGAAGATTGGACCGGCAAGGTTGGCGAGGCGCAGGCGCCCGTCGACGAAACGCTGCGTCAGTCCGAAGCGCTTCGCAACCGCAGCCGTATCGCCGTCTTCTTTGATAAAATGCTGGAACGCCTGGCATTCCTCAGCAGGCGTCATCTGCAGTCGCTGGAAGTTCTCCGCCAGCGAGACCTCGCTCGCATTGTGTTCGCGGCGATCGATGACGAGGCACGGTATTTCGAAGTCCGCGTCCATGGCGCCCCGCTCGACGATGCGGTGCATGGCCCGCATCCGCTTCCCGCCGCCTATCACCTCGAAGCGGCCGCGCTTTTTCGCCTTGGCGACGATGAGGTTCTGCAGCACGCCGCGCGCCTCGATATCGAAGGACAGTCGCTCCTCGAATTCGGAATTGGGCCGCTTGCAGACATTGTCTTCGCTCTGATCGAGCTTGCTCAACGGGATGAGTTGCATGATCGTATCTCCTGATGGTCGACCGGCGATTCACCGGACACCAATCCCCCTCCCCCTCCCCTTTGACCGGGCATGAGCCATCAGAGAGGCGCGAGAAGAGCCCTGACGACGGGTTCGGGATTGTCGGCCGGAACGAAGATTCTGGTGCGGTACGCGATGATCTCGGTGAAGCATCCGATGGTCTTTAGCCATTCGATCTGATCGGCGGGGACTCCGGCGATTTCGATGCGAAGATCCCCTGCCACGCGCGAGCGCTTCAGGACCGCGCCGAACGGCTGCTCGATGGTGATGCTGCGGTTCTCCCGCAGTGCCTTCACGACAGCCTCATCGGTGAGCTTCACGCTCGAATTGACACCGAACGCCTTCAGCACGTCGGCGACATCCGTGTCGTAGACGATGCGGCCGAGCCAGCTGCGGCCTTCGAGGTCTACGATGCGGTTGACCTCGAGATAGTCGCGGGGAAGGTTTGACCAGATCGGCAGCAGCAGTCCGGTTGCGAGGTGGATCGTCTCGGTGTGCAAACGCGAAGCGCTGTCTTCGGCCTCGGCCAGCCACAGCTTTGCGAAGCGAAGCTCCGCACATTCGACCCAGGCGGATTCTTCGAGGTCACGCAGCTGATGATATTCGCGGCGTAGCGGTCGGTGCAGGATGACCCGCTGGATAAGCTCACCCTTCTCGGTCATGAAATGCCGTGAGGGCTCGCACAACGCCGCCTTGTCGCTCTTCGTGTTGCGCATCAGGATGCAGCCGTCCGACCATTCGCGTCGCTCCAGCACCCTTTCTAGTGTGGTCGGCTGATACCGGGTCGTCAGATCGATTCGAAGCAGATGCGATGTCGCACCGGTGCGCTCGTCGGTGCGAAGGATGATATCCTCGTCGACGCTCGCGCTTTCGACTTGGATGGTCTCGATGCCGACATCCAATGTGCCGGCATCGCGCGCGGCGGATATCCGAGCTTCCACCAGGGCCAGGAATTCGTCGAATATCGCGTTCTGCATCGCGATCGGTAGGGCGAGGATGCGATTGAGCCAGCGCTGGATGGGCGGAAGATCCTCTTCCAGGATGCCGTCGGCGGAGGCGATCTTAAGACCACTGCGTTTCTGGAAATCGACCAGCGTGGCGCTGGTGAGTTTGCCTTCGGCTAGGAGGCCGAACCATGTCACGAGCGCCGCCTTGGCATATTCGCTTTCGAGGTTGTCGGCCGGGTCGAACAGGTTCTGTCCGCCGGTCTGGCGCTGGCCGCGCGTGAGCGCGCCCAGGCTGTCGAGCCGGCGCGCGATCGTACTGGTGAAGCGCAGCTCGCCCTTGCAGTTTGTGGTCACGGGGCGGAACAGCGGCGTTTCGGCCTGATGCGTCCGGTGCGTGCGTCCGAGACCTTGGATGGCGCGATCGGCCCGCCAGCCCGGCTCGAGGAGAAAATGCACGCGCTGGCGCCGGTTATCTGCGTCGAGGCTTGCGTGGTAGGAGCGGCCGGTTCCGCCAGCGTCGCTGAACACCAGAATGTTCTTGCGCCCGTCCATGAAGTGATCAGTTTCGGACTGGTTCGTACGCGCCGACCTCGTTTCGAGTTTCTGGCTCCCGTCGCCCTGCGTTACGAGCCGCTTGGTGCGTCCGGTGACTTCGGCGACCTTCTCGGTGCCGTAGTGTTCGATAATGCCATCGAGGGCCGGCTTGATCGGGGGAAGCGCGCAGAGGTGCTCTATGAGCCGCTGCTTCTTCTCGATTGCTTCCGCATTGTGAACCGGTCGTCCCTCGTCATCGAACATTGGCATCGAACGCTCTTCACCGGTATCGTCGACGAAGACCTGCATCTGCTGGGTGGGAAAGGCACGCTCGAGATAGTCGATGACGTTTTCTTTGCAGTCGCAGTTTATGTCGAGCGTCGCAGTCGGAGGCGCGGGATTGCGTCGGTTCGTCATGATTTTACTCC
>NZ_JAVAIL010000005.1:0-194002 GCF_030717865.1 Qipengyuania benthica
AATCTGCGGACTTCATCAGGGCCAGCAGCCATACGGTGCTGCGCGAACAGGCCGAACACATGGATGCACCCGACCGACATCATCACCGCAGAAAAACTCTTGCGCAGCGGGGGCCGTCCACACATGAACGTGCACCCTCAGCAAGAGATGCTACGCCAAGCGATGTCGAATTGTCGCCCCGCGCCCAGCTTTGCACGCCCAATGCCAAACCAGCCGCCCCAGTCGCTTGCGAATTTTGACCAATCGCGGTGCTGGATGTTCCGCTGGCAATCGCCTGGTTACCAAAAGCGGTTGAGTTGGTCGCGGTTGAGCGTGCACCCGTACCGATCGCCACGTTGTTGAAGTCAAAAGCAAAGGCGTTTGAACCGATGGCCAGTGCATCTGCGCGGACAGCTTCCGCGCCTGAACCAATCGCGGTTGTGTTGGCCTCCTGGGCAGCGGCTCCCGCGACCGAGTTTTTCAACACAATAAGGTGGGAAGCAGACGTTCGTCAGACCCCATGTTCTCCAAAGAATCTCTCATGTCGCGCTTTGCCGAGTCCAATGCCGCAACGTCTTCATCACGACCAAAATTTCCTGCGAAATACGCGACACAAAGAGCGGCCCGTGGCGCCTCAAAGCAGCCCATTCGCTACCGCGTCTTCGACGGGTCCGTCAGCCGCGAAAAAGGGACTTCGGCCAAGCAGGTCTGGAAGGCCTATCGTGAGATCGAAGGTTTCGGCCTTCTCGCCAGCGCTTGGTATCTCGTGCAATACGCCACACGCACGCCGCTCAAATCCCGTCGGTTCTAATCGACCTTGGCGCGGCGTGCGCTCGGCGCGATACGCGCACGCAGTGCCTTCGCGCCTACAACCCTGACATCTGCGCTGTTGCCGATATAGACAAGGTTAGATCCATCGCTGCTGCCACTGGAGCGCGGGTTCGACACCCGGATATCCTGCGGCGGGCGCGATGGGTGGCCGATGGAATAGGCGGCTCTGCGGCTTTCATCCGCATATGGCCTAACGATGTAGAGGCCGTAGACCTGCTCGTCGATGAAAAATCCGAAATCAAAGCCGCTGACCCGTATATCGCTGAACGATCCGCCACGCTGGTGGTTCACGCGGATGCCGTATTGCGCGATCGAGCGAGGCGAAGCGTTCCCTGAAATCTGGCGAAATGCGATGTCGGTGGCGGCGATTGGAGCAAGCCGCGGCCTATACCCCTCATTCGCCGCACGGGCGACATTGTCCGCGTGGCTATCACTCCAGACCACATACTGCGCGGTTCTGCGGATATCGATGTTTTCGACAACAATTCCTTGGTGTGCACGGGGCGCGTCCGCCGCCCTAGCAAATTCGTATCCAAGATCCCCGGCGTGATGGATGACCCCTGCTTGGGTCACTTCTTCGACCACCACCCCGCTTACGCGCATGTCATGGACCCCTGACAACCTGACTGCGACGCTGCCGCCGCCCGAGCCCGCGCTGCGCGTCAACCTGCCAATCTTTACGCCGCGAATGTCGATATCGTGCGGGTGTGTCGTCCAGCCCTGGCCGCGCGCAAAGGCTGCTGCCGTGCCGCGAACGTCGGCCGAACTGACCGGACCAACGGTGCCCCAGTCGAGCATGATCCCCCCAGCCATCCGATCGGAGTCGAGCACAGTAACGTTTTCAATCAGCCCGCGGTTTGCTCCGCCCATGATCTGAATGCCCGCAGCTCCAGATGTTTTATCCGAACGCACGCTCACGCCGCTGATGCGCCAGTCGGAAGGGGCGGCGAAAGGCGACATTCGCGCTGGCGAGGCGTTCTCGCTATATAAAGCACCAACCAAGATGGCCGCGTGTGCCCCGCTCTGCTCTCCCGGGGTGCCGCGCGAGATGACGCTGACCGTGCCGTTGCGTATGGCGCTTCCAGAGAGCATGCGCACCCCGGCTGCGTTTGTGCTGCGCAGTACCGCTACGAGTTCTCCGCCAGCTAGGTCGAGCGTGACGCCACGCGGCAGTACCACGCCGTCGTTCACCACTAGGCGCTGGTTCGGTTCGAGGCGCACAACGCCGCCGCCAGCGCGCGCTGCATCCTGCATGCGGGTGGACAGGGAGGCGGCTCCATCTTGGGCAGACGTCGAAACGCCGCTGAAAAGAAGCGTAGCGGTGCCGATGGCCAAGCTGGCCGCTGCAAGAAAAGACTTCAGGTATGTCATGACATCTGCCTAGCCCAAGTTACCTCAGCATCACCTGAACAGCGGCCATACCGTTCCACGCGGGACGATGACGCAGCGCTTTGCGAGAAGCTGCGCGAAGTCTTTGTCGACACCCGCCACACTACTTTCGCGGATATGGAAATTTTTTGGAGTTTCCAAGTGGGGATTCCGGGGATTCGTAAGGAGCTAGCTTTCGGGAGGCTGGCGATGGATACGGATCAGCGTGCGGAACCCAATGCTTGGCTTGCCCGTTTCTGGCTGCGCTGAGCCACTGGACGCGAGGTCGGGTGTCCCCGCGTATATTTGCGAGACTGATTGGCGTAGTTGATCGTAAGAGCATATAGCCGATGGCAGCGGCGACAGCGGGATGCGGATGGCATGGTCTTTAAATTAGATCGATGTCGTAAAAGTCCAAAAATACACAGAGAGTCGATTTGGTATGGATTACCCTAAAGAAGAACTTAAGATACGAGGCCTTGCTTATGAGCGCCGTTGGGACTGGGAAAATGGGTACCATTGGTTTGCCGAATCTTCGCGCTTTGGAAAATTTCTAGCCCACTACGAGCTCTACAAGAAGATTGTCGGCTTGCCGGGAGACCTTTGCGAATTCGGTGTGTTCAAAGCTACCTCATTGATCCGATTTAGCATTTTCCGCGAAATGCTTGAGAACGAGCAAGCTCGTTCCATTCGGGGCTTCGACGCCTTCGGCTCTTTTCCTCGCGAGGGGATAGAGCTGGAAGCTGATCAGGCCTTCATCAATGGTTTCGAAAATTCAGCAGGTGATGGCCTGAGCATCGAGGAGGTCGAGGCAATCCTCGAGCAAAAGGGTATTGGCAACGTCGATCTGCGCAAAGGCAATGTTTTCGACACCGTCCCGCAATTGATTAAGGAACTGCCGGCGCTGCGTATCGCTTTTCTACACCTCGATATGGACGTACGTGAGCCAACCCAGTTCGTTCTTGATCAGCTGTTTGCACGCGTCGTGCCCGGGGGGCTTGTCGTGTTTGACGACTACGGTACCGTCGCCGGCTGCAGCGAAGTCGTAGACAAATTCGTAAGCGACCACGGACTCACGCTTCAAAAGCTGCCGTTTTACAAAGTGCCCGCGTTTTGCGTGAAGCCTTGAGGTATGACGCGGCGATCAGTCGAGCGATGTAATGATCGAGTCAACGAACCGCTCGATGTTGGCGTGATCGCAAACGTAGAGTTCCCCCGCGAGGGTCTCATTCCAGAGCGCGGCGAAATAGTCCTGAACGTTCAATTGCGGTGCCGCTGGAGCCGTTCCGTCCAATACAGAGGCTAAGGCGGGGCCAAGATCGGCCATTCGCTCCACCGGAAGTGAAAACGGAGCGTTGCGGTAAAACGCGTCGCCCAACACAATGACCCGTTGTCCAAGCAAGCCAGCCTCGGCTCCACTTTTGCTGTTGACGGTCACAATTGCGTCAGCGCGACGTAAGACATCAAAGTTGTTGGTGCTTGGCGGTATGAGGTGGAAATGATCGTAGCGCCGTTTGAGCTTCTCTAGCGGTTCGGCCCCCATGGCGCCGATCATCGCCGGATGCTCCTTGACCGCAATCGCTACACCGGGTGGAGTTACGCGGCAGATATAATCGATTAATGCTTCCTGGTCCAAATACTCGGGAGACCGCAGCGTTAACGCCAT
Organism: Qipengyuania benthica; assembly: GCF_030717865.1. NCBI lineage: Bacteria > Pseudomonadati > Pseudomonadota > Alphaproteobacteria > Sphingomonadales > Erythrobacteraceae > Qipengyuania > Qipengyuania benthica. Next base: position 3,845 of record NZ_JAVAIL010000005.1, read on the forward strand.
GTCTCCCGGTACGTGCAGGGGATAGTATACAAAGCTGTCGAGCTGCGAAATAGGAGTATAAAGCTTCGACAACTTCCTGCTGGCAAGGATCATCCTTGCATGGCTCGACACGTGACTGCCAATATGACCAAACTCCTGCTCCTTTCCGAGTAGATGTTTGTCTATCAGCTTTTGTATTAGGCGCCGTGCGTTACGAAAATTGACCACCTTTCGAAACGCAGTGGTGTATTGATGTCGGTCCTTCTCTGGGATAACGATGGCGCTGCGGGCTAAGGTATCTTCCAAATAAGCTAGTACTTCAGCAGAGGCTGGCTCGCTGGCACTGTCTTCCAACTTGAGTGCTTGGATGTCGCCGCTGAGAAAAAGCAGCCGGCCGCGAAAAAAGCTAGGCTCTAGCAACAAGCTCGGAATGTCGTGGTGCAAAGCGGCAAAGTGACTGCCAATGACGGATAGGAAGCCCCCTAACTCCTGCAGCATCTTCAACCGGGACCCCTTTGGCATGCTTGCAATCGCCTTATCGGCCACCAATAGGCTTCCGGCGAGCTTGCGGATCAGCGCCTCGCTGTCGCGTATTCCAAAGGCAAACTTCTCGTGGGTTAGCCAGAAGTTGAGTCGCTCAACACCGAAGTCCTGGCACACTTCAAATGCGTCTTTGTCGCCTAAGGCAGCTTCGCAGGCCGAGCTGGTCGCATCGACGTAGTCCAAGCCAGCCGCCGCCAACATCTCATTGCTGCGACTATCAAACGACAGAAAGCGCGCTTCTCGTCCCCGACGGCGCATCTCCAAGCCAATTTCGACCCAGAAGCGCGTCTGGTACTCGGCAAGCGTCGTGATGATGGGAATCGTGGGTTCAAGCATGGGATTGTGGGGGACAGGTTGAGGTCTTAGCGAGAATGGAAAAGTCGTTCGGTGCGTGCGGGTCCGCGCTGGTATGGCCTAGGCACTGCGGATGCAGACTGCCGCTAGCGAGAGATAGGGGCGACCGATCAACAAGCCTTATCTGGCTTATTGCCTCGCTCGAGCCTGGTTTTTTTTGCGCCTCCCTGCCGCCGTATCGACGGATCTGGCTTGGTAGATGAATGACGCGACTGCTCCGACATTCTTGGTCGATGGTATGACAAAAGTCTATGTATGCCTTAGCTTCAATTAGGGGCTTAATCGAGTTCCGGGCTCGCACGAACCAGACTGCACTCATGATCGGCCCCCGACGTCGTCCCTGGAATGGATGGCTGGCAGATGTCCGGCGCTGGCGATGCCCTGAAACGGCGGCACGAACGCGCTTGGCGCCCTCTCGGCCCTAACGAGCCTGCGCTCGACGAAGAAGAAAATCAGGAGCGCGACCAATTTTAGCGCGAAGGTGGGCGCAAGCAAAAAATTCAGCATACCCCCGATGTAGGCAACACCAAAACCATAGTAGAGATACACGGCCATCGCGGCTGTAAGGGCCCGGCCTTGCGCAACTGATCTCAATGCAATATACAATAGAAAAGCAGCAGCGCTACCAAGTAAAATCATAAGGGGGATCGCCAGCCAAAACCCGAACAGCTCGAAAAAGATTTCAGGATAGCCTCCGGCGTACTGCTGCCCGGCATTAATGAGCTCCATCGCTCGGAAGTATCCAAGCTCTCGTTCCATTAGGTATTGAATGGTAGTATTTGAATCAGGATTTGGTGGGTTGAGCAAAACCAGATCAAGCGCAGTGTGATTAATGCCGCGATCGAAATCGTATCTTACCATCTCCCACGTCGAGCTCCAGGTCTGCACTGGCTGGACAAGAACCCGCTGGCTGAGATGAAACGTTGGATCCGCGTAATTTCGGACAGTGTAATAGCTGTTGAACATGAGCGCGGTGACCGAGATCACCACAGTGATGAACCCGAAGAACATGAAGATGCGGCTAGAAAGCAGGGAGCTCCAAGTGCCTCGCACCGACTCGCGGCGTAGGATCCCTTTAGCCTGCATCGCGACAAGCGCACCAAACGGCAACGCAAAGTAAGAGAGCGTAATCAGGAATGCGGAGAAACGGTTTCCGGTGAGCGCCCAATAAATCAAAAATGCCATGAGCAGCGCTATGAAGGGAAGCGAAAGGCGTTTGCCGCGCAAGCGCGGCAACACAGTGAAAATTCCTATGACAGCGCTGACGAGGAAATTCATCTCGTAAGCGAGATTGTGCACAATACCTGACACGAGCTGGTACTCTAGCCTGTCAATGCCGGCAAACAAAGGAATCACGCCTATTCTAAGCATATCCAGATAAAGAAAGGCGATATACGCGCTGCAGCCGATGAACGCCGCCCGCTGAAGCCCATCTAGATAAGCGCTTGGCGGAATTACGTCCTCGATGCCGGCGAGAATTCGCTGGCGACTGACAATTATCCAAAGAGGCACGATGAAGCACAGCGTGGCAACCACGAAAATTGGCGCGGCGCCGTTCCCGCCAACGTGGCGCTCCAGCTCGATCGCGTAGATCGGACCGACGAGATCCAGGTAAGTGATGTCGACGATCCGATATGCGAGGCTAAATATAACGATAAATCCGGCGATGAACGCCGGGCGTTGCCTTTGCCACAGAAGGATGATCGTCAGTAAGCCGAAGATTGCGAAAATTATGGAAACCACGATTAGTCTTCAACCTCACGAGCGGAGATTATTACGCTGGAAAGCCGCGCGCCGGTCACGGGATGGCGACCGCTTTGGATCGATGGTGCGCAGGCTCCTGTGTGGTTCACAAGTAAGTCGATATCGTGTTGAACTCGCTCGGGCGTGAAGCGCTTGTGCGCGCGCGCAGGGCGGTACCGTGCGCGCAAGTCGCGCGCACGAGCGCTCCCCAGAAGGTTCGCAGCAAGGCCTTGTATCCGCTGGGAGAACCGGGGGTGTGGGCTAGAACCGCGCAAAGCCATTTTGTAAGAGCGCGGCTTGGGACCCATTTCCCCTCTACAATGGTCGACGAGGACGTCTGCCACGCGCTGTGTGGCCTTGCCATCATTGTGATGGAAATAGGGGTGGACCGTTTCGTGATACACTGCCGCCATATCAAATCCAGCCGCCGGATCTGATGAGGCGATCAATTGTCTTATCTCCTCATAACTTCCGGTTTTGCGACTGGCTTTGCTGGGCAACGAAGCGTGGCTCCGCAGAAAGTCGCTGTTGATCCATTCCGGCGAAAGCGGCGGCAAGTTGAGCATCAGCGCCTCGACCGCAGTGCCGCAATTGCAGTGCACCAAAGCATGCGCACCGCGCAATGCCTCGAGAACCGGACCGTCGCCGTCAACCACTACGTTACTTAGCTCAGCGAACGCCTCGCAATAGGCCTCCCGCCGTTCGAACGGGTGAGGACGCAAGACGAACTGGCGGTTGGGCAGATCGTTGGCAAGCCGAGCGACGAGAGCGATAATCCCGGCCATCACTCGGCCATTTTCTGTCTGCAATTGCTCAATATAGGTGTCATCGAAGCCAACTGAGCGCAGCGCCGCAGCATCCCCCTGCCTGCCTTCGGCAAATCGTGAATTGACGACTGGGAAATTGGTGTTGACCAAAATATGGCCTTGGCGCTTTGGCGGTTCGATCGTCGCCCACATCGGGGTGTAGTAGTCGAATCTGGGACAGCCCGTTAAGTGGAGCTGATCCGGAGAGAGCGCCCGGGCTTCCAGGAACGCCTCGCGCATGGCTTCACCCCACAAGAAATACCCTTCGAGCAGGCCGCCAAAACCACTGTCGCGGACATAGGCGGCAATAGCTTGCGGGGAAACGCGGCCTTGATCTGACAAAATTCCGCCTTCCGTATCAAGCACGAAAAGAGGAATTCCCAAACGATGATATTCGCGTGCGATCGGCTCGTTAACCTGGCGAGCAAAATTCAGCACCAGTGCGCTTAGCTCCAGGAGTGGTACGTCTAGCCCCTGATCGTAAAGGGGCACCAACGCGGTCTCGATGCCGCGCCGCGACAACTCGAGACCTAGCATGACCATTCCCGGCAAGTCGCGAGAAGGATGATCGACGATGAGGCCAATGCGGCACGAAGGGTTCTGGGCAGCCATTCGGTATTTTTTCGCGCTCAGCTAAAGGAGGAGAGCCTACCGGTCAGGTTGGCGAGTGCTTGTCGTGGATGCTTTATGCGCCAGCCTGCGGGCTGTCCACTCAGCGCCCTTATGCGAACAGCATCGCTCGCTCCACATCTTTTTCCCCCCCATTCGGAAGGAAGAATGGTTTCACTGGCTCGGGATAAAGCCGCGGTGGTGCAAAAAAGGTTGCGGTGTACATCAGCCGTCCGTGCCCAGGATGCACGCGGCTACCCATGTGGAGGCAGCGGCTGGTTTCGACAGCAAAGCAACTAAATTGTGGCCCAGTGATCTGGAACTTGTCGCGTTCCAAATTGACGTGGGCTGGCAGATCGGTGTCGGATCGGTGGCTCTTCAGCGAAAAGCCAATTTTGTCGGAAACTGGTGCGGGTAAGAAGGTGAAGGGTCCGTCTTCTACTCCCTCAACATCGGAAAGGTAGATGAAATATTTCAGGACTCTCGTATCGTCGTAGTCGCGATGCCACAGCTGCGAATAGCTAGGTTTGGATAACATTGGCTTTGATTCGGTGACTGTGACGTAGTCAAGCCTTGGGACCATCCCAAGCGTGCGGGCTAATACAGACACGATCGCCGGTTGCATCGCGGCGCGCGCGAAGGCGCTTCCGGCGGGCAACTGCCCATCGACCATCGCACTGTCAATCGCATGGCTCCACAGTTTCGCTTTGTGCGCGCCAAATGCGCTACTAGCTGCATCGGCTTCTTTCGCTCTTGCGCTGTCCACTTCATTCTTGAGATCGTTAAGAATTGAGGGATCGACGAGTTCGTCAAGCCTTACGAAACCATCTTGCTTAAGTGTATTGACCGCGGCTTCTATACGGCCGTTGAGCGGGAGACCCTCAAGCAAGCTTTTGCGATGACGCATTTCCTCGCGAGCGGTGAGCTGTTTGGTTCGCTTCACTGCGTTTGCCAGAGGCGTTCGATAGGCGTGCCAAGCCAATCTTCGAGCGAGCGAGATGCCCATTCTGATTAGTCCTTTGAAGGAGGAGGGGGGGGCTGTTCCCCCTCCTCCCTCGAGTTTCGCTTGTCAAGCAGCATGCCAAAGGACCTCAAGCGGGCAACAAGGAGGGCAAAAAAGAGCGCGCGCCCTGGCTTGTCCAGCGCGATCCAGGGCGCGGCAAGCCACGCTAATGCCGAGCCTGCGACCGATTGTGCCAAGAGCATGGGAATCGAAGGTCTTGGTTCGAGCAAGTAGAGGGCCCCAGCGATGAATGCGGCGACGCCGACCACTCCCATCATCCGCATACCGATTGAGCTAGACAGGTTGAGCCGGCCCTTTAGCAGCGAAAGCTGCAGCGGCATTACCACAAGGACGCTGACGACCTGGCCAAGAACAAAGCTCCACGGCTCGATCCAGCGTAGCAGGATTAGCGAAAGGCCCAGCTGAAGGACCACTTGCACGAATGCGAGGCGATTGAGGGCGATTGTGGAACGACGATCAGCCAGAAGTATGCTGCCACCAAAGTTCACGACAACGTTCACGAGTGGGACAGTAAACATCAGCGCTTGCCACATCCAAAATGGGGTAACCCGCTCGCCAATCCAATGCTCAAGGATCGAATAGGAAAATGTGGCGGCAATTACTGCAGGAGGAGCGCAAATCACGAATGCACTAAGGACTCCAACTTGCGCAAGACGGGTCGTCGCTGCAGCGTCTTGAGCGGCGCGTAGGCGGGCAGCAAGTGGCAAAACAGTTGCTGAAAGCAGCGAGAAGATCGACTTCACGAAGCGCGGGAGCCGCACGATCGCATCAAACAGGCCGACTGCCGCTGGCCCGACCAGCAGCCCGAGGAGTGGAGCGGCGGCCTGCGTCTGCAATGTGCCGAGCACCTTGTTTGAAAGCATCGTGCCGGACCATGCAAAAAGCTCTGCGCGGACTTCGGTGGTCGATTTGGTCAACCTAAGCGGGTGCTTGCGCAGCAAGGACACGGCCCAAATTGCTGCGAGCAGAAAACGCAATGTTAAGCCGGCGAGCAGAGCCAAGGAGACGCTGTTTGGGCCATAGCCACCAGCGACGGCGCCAAATGCGAGCCCGGCGTAAGTGAGGGCAGATGCAATTTCGCAGGCTCTCAAACGCTCGAAGCTCTCAAAACCCTTCAATACACCTTCTGCGATCAGTGAAAGGAACAGCACCGGAAGTAAGGCGGCAGTTATTAAGAGGACTATCACGAAACTGGATCGTTGATCAGGTTCGATCGACATCCACACTGCCAGATTTGACGCGAACCAGGCGAGGGCTCCGGCGGTGGTCGCTGAGACGACCAGCGCAATAATCAGGAGCAGCAGTAAAGCCTTTCCCGCGGTCTCCCAGCTCCCATCTGCACGAGCCGTCGCGACGACGCGGGTGGTGTTCTCACCAATGCCGAGGTCGAGGAAACCAAATGCCGCGCTAGGCAAAAACACGCGGGCGAGCAAGATTTGGCCATAGCCAGCCAAGCCGTATGTCGCGATTAGGACCGGGGCCAGCACAAGGCCAACCACGCTGATCACAGCATACGCCATTCCCGTTATAAAAATATTGCGGATCAGAGAGGCGAACATCAGCTTTTTTGGCGGACGTCAGTCTACGTGCGGTCTGCTCGCCCTAGGGCGGCAGACAGCGCGTCGCACACTCGGTCGATCTGTTCCTCGGTCATGTTTGAGCCTGACGGTAGGCACAAACCGCGTTCGAACAAGTCGCTGGCCACGTCGAGATTAGAACCCGAGTTTACGAACTGTGAACTGGCAAAAAGCGGCTGACGGTGCATCGGTTTCCAAACTCGTCGAACTTCAATATCGAGCCTGGCGAGGTCGTCGCAAACCGCCTGCGGGTCAATGCCGGCTCCCAGCGTGCAGGTGGTCAGCCAGCGGTTGGAGAAGCTCCCCTCGTACTCTGGCATCCACTCAATGGCGTCGATCTGCGCCAGTGCTTCATGGTAGCGCTCAAATATCGCACGCCGCGCCGCCACGCGTTCTTCCAGCCGCGACAGCTGGCCTCGGCCGATCCCGGCGAGAACGTTGCTCATACGATAGTTGTAGCCGATTTCCTTGTGTTCGTACCAAGGGCAATCCTCGCGCGCCTGCGTCGCTAGCTTGCGCGCATGTTGCACAAGGTCGGCATCGTCGGCGACGAGCATTCCGCCGCCCGATGTGGTAATTATCTTATTACCGTTGAAGCTGAACACCCCGATGCGCCCAAAACCACCGCAAGGTTTTCCACCGTATGATGCTCCCAGCGCCTCGGCAGCATCCTCAATAATCGGAACACCGTATCTGTCGCAGATAGGACGAATTCGGTCGTAGTCGGCCGCCTGCCCATAGATATCGACCACCATCACCGCTCTTGCGGGTCGCCCCTCGCGTGCGCTTTGCTCAAGCGCTCGTTCAAGCGCGATCGGGCACATATTCCAGCTGCCGGCTTCGGCATCAACGAACAGTGGCTCTGCTCCCACATAGAGGATCGGATTGGCGCTGGCCACGAAGGTGAGCGAGGAACACAAGACCCGATCGCCGCGGCTTATTCCGAGCAGGATCAGCGCTAAGTGAATTGCTGCAGTCCCTGAAGAGAGCGCAGCGGCGTGGCCGACCTCAACCTTTGCTGCCACTTCTCGCTCGAACGCATCAACATTTGGGCCAAGCGGTGCAATCCAATTCGAGGCAAACGCTTGGTTGACAAATTGGAGCTCTTCTTCCCCGATATGAGGGGTCGAAAGCCAAATTCGGCTGCCGATATCGCGACGCAAATGGAGGCCTACCGGCCGCCCCTCATTATCCAAGATTGGCAACTGATCGATCCGATAGCGATCCATTAGCATGAGCGCTTCGTGATGCCTCACATCGGGCGACACCGAATGAGGGGTCTTGTGCTTCAATTGAGCGAGCGGAGTTTCGATGGACTGTCCCGCAAGCAGCACACGCCGGAGGTCTCCATCCGTGAAAAGGTGTTGCAGACGGCCCTTGGAGTCGAGCAAGAGTGCTGCACCTTTGCCGGACTGTGTTAAGGACTCAAATGCGTCAGAAATCGTTGCCGTAGGAAGCAACAGAGTATCGGCGTGGACAAAGGCACTGGGATTGGTCAAGCGCCACCACTCCAGTTTAGCGTATGCCGCGTCCCGTCGGACGACCAATGGCCCTCCTCACTTCGGCGCAGGCTCGAACTAGTCCGAGTACGCTGGAATCGACCGTTCCGACAGACCATGCGTTTCATCCTCACCTTGGGTAAATTAGTAAGTCATCGACTTCTTGAGCAGATCTGGATCCGAAAGGTCCTTTGCTGCCAAGATCTCGCAAATGCGTGTATCGGCGTCCGAACCGCCAAAGACATTCACTAGTCCCGCAGGATCAAACTTTTCGGCGAGATCAATCGCGCAGGCGATGCTTGCTGGCTCGTAGCTTGCATCAAAGACATTAGCGCTGCGGAGGCGCTCGGCCTGTCGATCTCCAATGTTCACGACAGGCGTCTGCAACGTGGCCGCCTCGACGATCCCGCTTGACGAGTTTCCGATAAGAAAGCGGGCATGGCGCAAGGCAGAGACATAGTCAGACCGTGGCATATGCTCGATTTTAATTAGCCGCTTCGTCGAGGTTTGCCTATCAATCTCTCGGCGAATTGCATCCGTACCGTAATCGGCGTTAGGAAGCAGCGCTACCACTTGAAGATCGGTTTTCTCGAGAGCGGCAAAAATCGCGCGCCACTGATCGCCAGCGCTCTGTGCATCCTGCACGACAGGATGGTGAAGCAACAGCGCGTAAGGCCTAGCGGGATCGAATCCATATTTTCTCGCAAGCTCGCCTAGGTCGGTCGTTGCACAATCGAGCAACCCCGCAAGGCCCGGTGCGCCGACCCTATGAACCTGCCCTGGTTGCTCGCCCAGCCCAATCACTCGCCTTCTGCCGTCCTCTGTGCTTACCAAATGAACGTGCGCAAGCTTGGTGATTGCGTGGCGGATGGATTCGTCAACAGAACCCGAGCGCTCTCCCCCAGCGATGTGAATGACCGGTACGCTCGCGTAGAGTGCCGCGATCGCCGCCGAAAGCATCTCTCCCCGATCGCCAAGCAGAATAATGCCATCTCGCGGACGTTCTGCAAAATAATTCGCCATCGCGCTGGTAATTATACCTGCTGCGACCCCCATTCCGCGCGAACTATCTTCGTCAATCGGCACGTCAATTCGAAGGGCAACCCGGAGACCCGACGCAGTGACTTCACGCTCGGTTCTGCCGAAACGATCAGATAAGTGCATGCCGGTAACCACCAGTTCGAGATCGAACTGGTCGGAGGAGGCAATCCGTTTTAGAGTTCTTTCCATCAAGCCAAAATCAGCTCGTGTCCCGGAAAGATAGGTCAACCGCTTCATCTTAGCTATTCCAAATCGCCTGCCATCAACTGCTGGCCCTTGGCAATGTCCCGCGCGGCGCTGGCAGCGAAAATCCGATCCGCATCCTCAGGGGGGATACCACCCGCAGGTCTGAGGAAGTGAACGTTGTTCTCGGTAAGTGCATCACCGCTTGCGATAGGCTGCGATGCAAAAGCGCTGCGGCGAACCAGCTCACGTGTCGCCAATTCACTCGGCATCGGGGCCTTGACCCCATCGCCCATAGCGCATTCGACCGCGCGGATCGAAGTGATCATTTGGCTAAGCTCTTCAGGGCTAAGCGATGCGGCATGGTCCGGCCCGAAAGCGGCTTTGTCGATTGTGAAGTGTTTTTCTATGACTGTGGCTCCGCGCGCTACTGCGGCGATAGAGATTGTCGTGCCAACCGTGTGATCCGAATAGCCTACTGGCAGTTCCAGCTCTCTGTGCAACGTATCCATCGCGCGCAAGTTCACGGCATTGGGCGCGGCGGGGTAGTCCGAAGTGCAGTGAAGCACCACGAGATCCCCTTTGCGCTCCGAATAGCCGACTTGCTCGCGCGCTTGGCGAATCCAACCAACTGCGCGCCGCACTTCTTCTAGCGTCCCCATTCCGGTCGACAGGATGATCGGGAGACCCCGGCGTGCGACATTGCGCAATAACGGCAAGTTGACCAGCTCGCCGGAAGCGACTTTGATCCTCTTCATTCCGATCTCAATAAGCAAATCGATCGCCCAAGGCGAAAAAGGCGTCGACATGAATTCTATGCCGCACTCACGGCACTTGTCGGCGATCCGCCGATGCGCAGCTTCGTCCAGCTGGAGAGCGCGGATCATCTCGTACTGGCTTCCTTCGCCGGTTTGGCGACGCTGATAATCTGCCTTTGCGGCATCTATCGTGACTACCTCATCGGCGCGAAAGGTCTGGAACTTTACAGCATCGGCGCCAGCATTAGCGGCGATCTCAACCAGCTTCAGCGCCTTTTCGGGCGAACCATCGTGATTAACGCCAGCCTCAGCGATCACGAAAACCGGTGGCTCAGCGTTTTTGGGGCTCGTCACAGTTATTCTCCAGCAGAAGTTCGGCAAAAGCGAAGTCGATTGCCCTGTCGATATCCACGGCTCGTTCTGCCGGGACGAAATGGAGCCTGGTGCGGCCGCCCAGCACTCCCTTAAAGAGACTATTGCGATGCCAACAGTAGACCGAGCCCGTAAGGCGGAAGACCTCGGGTGCTTGCTGCCTAGCGACAAAATTGCCTTTCTTAGAAAGGCCGGCCAAACCGTTTTCGTCTAGTTCGACTAGGCTGTAATAGGGATTTGCGTCGGACAGCGTCGCCGTGGTTGCGCAGTCCGTCTGCGAATCGAGCTTGTTGAGGCAACCGCTGATATCTCCTTTTGTGCGAAGCGGCGAAGTCGGCTGCAGGTCAACAATCCGGGTCACCGTGCGGCCCTGCGCCTCGAGATATCTGACTAAGTGCTCAATCGCCGGAAGCTTGCCAGCGTCGGCCGTCGAAAGCTCCGCTGGACGTAAAAAGGGTACGTCAGCCCCGGCTTTCCGAGCAATCTCCGCGATTTCTTCACTGTCAGTAGAGACGTGGACGCTGTCTATTTCCGGATGAGCCAGAGCGTGACCAATCGTATGAGTGATTAGCGGTTTGCCCAACAGCGGCCGGATGTTTTTGCCTGGAAGTCCCTGCGATCCGCCGCGGGCACATATAGTGCAAACCGTGGTCATAGCTTTCCCCAGCGTGTTTTGCGCCAACGTTGTTTCAGAACCACTTTTCGAGCCGTTCAAGGGCGCACCAGAAGCCCGCGCCACCGTCCTTGTGGCCCTGCCAGATTTCGGGAATGAAGCCTGCGTCTGGCGCTGTGCGGTCCAGCACATCAGCTACCATTGCGAAGTCCACGGTTCCTTCACCGATCTGCAAGCCTTCGCCATCGATTCCTTGCGCATCGACAATATGCAGGTGGCGGGTGAGCGGCCCAACCTTTTCGAGGAAGTCCTTGAAGCTGGTACGCTCGTGGGTTGCAGCAAGCGCCGAGTGCGAGATGTCAAGGCAGACCCGATAGCCATGCGCCCCGCAGAAATCTGCAATGTCATCGGCCGACATGAACAGGTTGTGATAGCGCTGCCCACCGAAGTGCCAAGGATAGGGCGGCATCGTTTGTGGGATAATCTCAACCCCTTCCTTTTCGAGCCCAGCAAGGGCAGCGGCGATCATCTCATACATCCGCGGCCGATCTGCGACCGGTAAAGGACCATCGGCGCTAAAACCGCCTGCATTGATTATGATCGGCGGCCGCTCGCAAGCGAAATGCGCGGCGAGAGTGCGCGTAACGTCAATTACTCGCTGCAGTTCGTCGATTGAACGCTGGCGATATTCCGGATCGTGCGAGCAAAGGTCCATCACATGGTCCCCGGCAAAAAGCTCTGGGCTATGGACAACGAGATCGACATCAAACCGCTCGCTCCCAAGAGCTTGTTCGACTTCGACCTCCAAATCCTTGTAGGAAAGATGGAACTCTACAAGGTCAAGATTGGTTGCAGCGGTCAAATTGCGCAGGTCGTGATACCGGACGGGCAAACCAAAAGGACGCTTGAAATCGTAATTGCGCGCAACCGCCTGGCTCTCGTCGAGGTCACTGGCGAAAAAGAAGTCGCCGGGCTCCATCAAGCGCTTCGCCTTCCGCCCAATTAGGTCCCTGCGCCGGTAGGGCTGGAGTCCTTGGCCTGGGCTACGTGACTCCAGATCGGCTTCTTGGATGGTCGCGCCCTTAGAAATTGGCCGAGCAGCGACTAGACTTTTTGCCAGCACCTCTCGGTTCATCATCTCCCCTTGGGTCACCATGCGTGGCTTGTCGGTCCCCAACGCTGCCTCGACGTCGCGGATCAAGCGCACCATCTCCTTAAATTCGCCCGGTAGAAGGCTGACGCGATGATCATTCCCCTCCATTGACCGATCAATCGTGAAATGTTTTTCCACAACCCTCGCACCGCGCGCCACCGCCGCGATGGGTACATGTATACCGCGTTCATGGCCCGAATAGCCGACCATCTTGTCGGCGTATTTTGCAAGGGTATCCATGTAAGCGAGGTTGATGTCCTTGAACGGGGCTGGGTAGGTCGAATTACAGTGGAGCAGCACAAACGAGGCGGCATGCGCTTTCAGGACTGCAACCGCGTCCTCGACTTCAGCTTGCGTCGACATCCCAGTCGAACAGATTAGTACTTTTCCTGTCTTCGCCATGGCCGAAACCAACTGATGGTTGGTGAGATCAGCTGACGCAAGTTTGTAGGCGGGCATGTCATAATTTTCGAGGATTTCGAGACTCGCCTGATCCCACGGCGTGCAAAGCGGTTGGATGCCCAGTTTTTTGCAGTAGTCGAATGCCTCGATCATCGCATCATTTGACAGCTGGAACTTGGACAGCAGATCAAGCGTGTATTGTGCACCCAGGTCGGCGCTTTGATCATCGGCGTCACCTTGATTTTTGTAGAGAGAACTCATGTCGCGCATCTGGAATTTTGCGCAGTCCGCACCGGCCTCTACAGCGAGCTCGATCAATTCCTTTGCAAGGTCAAGACTACCATTATGATTGTTACCGATTTCCGCAATAATGTAGCACGGCTCGCCCGGCCCGATAATCCGCCCGCCTATCGACATCGTGCCCGCGTCTTGCCAAGCGATCGCAGTCAGCCGGCCTTGCGCATCGACGATCGGAACGAATTCGACCCGTTCGGAGAAGCATTCCGCGATGCTGGCCTCGCTATGGCTTTCGCGCATGGCGGTAAAGTTTGTATTGGCGACTTCTAAAGCGGATGTTTCGGTGTCGAAGCGCCCCCCCTCGACTAGCCAGCGCCGCACGTCGCCATCGGTTAACACGCCTTCGAGTCTACCGGACTGCGAAATGCATAATACCGCGCCGCGTTTGTTTTTGTTGATTTTGCCAAGCGCCGTGATCACATCTTCTTCGGCAAGGACAACGAATGGCTTTAAATCATGATCGATAATCATTGGTTTAATGCTTCTTTCATGATGCTTTCAAGAACGACGAAGTCAGTCAGGGAATCGATTTCGAGTCCCTCCTTCTCGTTCATTTCAAATAGCATGATCTCTCCGCCAAGACGATTTTCCTGCTCCACAAGCACTTGGCGTTTCGTCAGATAAAGCGAACCCGTTTCGCGATAACGCCGGTCTTCAGGTTTGATGTCCTGCCGTCTCGGGCGATTACAATAATCGTAACTCGCCCGGACCGGATCGCGCTGCCACAAGAACGCGTGGCTCTCGACTACGCTCAAAAGGCTATCGGCGCCCGTCTCAACGAACTTCTCGAAAGCACGGTCGATCGTCCCCGATGTCCGGTATGGCGAAGTAGGTTGTAGCAGTAGGATTAGATCGTAAGCACCACGGTTGCGCTCCATCTCCGCCAATGCGTGGAGCATTACGGGCTCTGTCGCCGCGGTATCGCTCGCCAAATGGGAAGGCCGCAGGAACGGGACGAGCGCGCCCGAGGCTCGGGCAACATCTGCGATTTCGGGCGAGTCGGTGCTGACGAGAGTGTCGGTTACGAATGACGACTCAAGAGCTTGTTCAATAGACCAGGCGATAAGTGGCTTACCCGCTATCTCGCGGATATTTTTTCCTGGCAACCCCTTTGAATTGCCACGGGCTGGAATAATAGCCAGAGAACGCATCAATCGGATCCGTCGGCCACTCGATAGTTTTGGGCAGAACGCGCGGCTGGACGCCCGGCACGACGCAGCGTGACTTTGCTTAGCAGCGCGTTGGTCGATTGGTTGCCCGCCAAGGCTCGCAGGCGAAGTGATTGATATGGGCAATTTGCCGGAACCGTGAAACCAAGATTGACGAGGCCTTCTACGAACGGCGTCTGGTCGGACGCCACCGACAGTTCCTCGGCATCCTTCAGGCAGACGCGAGTCAGTTCGAGTGTGCCGCCAGAGCCTTGCAGATCATCGAGGGTAAACTGCAGCGCATAGTTGCCGGGATCAAGCCGTGTTAATATCTGTGCGACCTGACCCTGGCGGCCAGCATTGACAAATATCTCGGATACTGGCCCGGCAATATCGAGAAGGCGGGCACCGCTTTCCAGATTGTCAATCAGACGCCAATCGATGGGTGGAAAGGCCTGGTTGCCGAAGGCTGAAAAGTCCTGCGCGCTTGCAGAGTAAGCGCGATATGCGCGAAAGGCATCTGAATACTGACCAACCGTCGCCAAGCGATCGATAAGCTGCTGGCCATAGTCAGCCGAACGCGCCCTGGATTTCTCAGGCAAGGAGTCAACCAGTCGCGCGAACAGCGCGCCGGAAGTTTCGTTGGCTGTAGCGTGACGCGCGAAGCGCTCTGCCCAAATTGGATCTTTGGCCAATAATTCTCGTAGCAGCCGCTCTGCTTCCTTGTCGGTCGATGCTTGCAGAAGCAACGGGAACATTTGGGCATCTAATGCATCGGAAACGACAAGTGCGCGGTTGAGGTTTGCAAACGCGGCACGCGCATCACCGCCGAGAACTTGAATTTCAGCAAGCTGCGCAGCCACCCCGACGTCACGTCTAGAGACCTCCTTGCCGAGCAAAAGCAGATCGGTGCGCTTTGCTTCGTCTGTTTCTAAATATGCAAGTTGTCGCAATGCTGGACTGTTGAGGGGGGCCTCACGGATTCCGAGCAGAGCCAACCGCCGGATGCGCTGTATCGTAGCAGGAGACATGGCATTGGCCATATCCTGCATGCTTTGCGGTGGTGCGTCGCTGCTTCTGGCGCTCTGGATCTGCGCAGTCGCGCTGGCAATTTCCAGATCTGCCATCCGCGCAATAGAGCCCGGAGCATTGCCATAAACCCGCAAGACGAGCGCTGGCTGGGCTGTATCAAAGATTGCGGCTACAGAAACAGTGGCAGCAAAATATGCCGCTGCCAATGTCAGGGCTAACAGGAAGACACGCCAAAAATTAGAAAGTTTTGACCAGATAGTCTGTTCGCTGGAAAAGGTACGCGGATCAGGCATGCTTCGCATCGTTTTCAGAATGGTATTTGTATGAATAGTCATACCCATAGCCATAGGCTGAGGTGTCTTTGTCCAGCTTGGTGACAATCACACCGATGAGCGGCGCGTTCGCCGAACGAAGACGGTCGAGCGCTGCGTTGATACCTCTAACCGAAACCCCTCCGGCTTCGACTACAAAGACCACCGCTTGGACAACGCGACCAATGAGCGGCGCATCAGCCAGGCCGATCACGGGCGCGGAATCGACTATCACGTGATCGTACTCTTGCTCCAATTTCCTTACGAGTTTTTCGAAGCGATCGGTGCTGAACAATTCGGCGGCGCTCGGGACGGATGGGCCGGCGGGCATAAAATCGAGATTTTCGTTAATGGGCTTGATCAGCGCACTGATGTCTTCTTCTCCAGCAAGGAAATTGGAAACGCCGACGTCGCGGTCGGTGCGAAGAAGGGCATGCGCGGATGGGTTACGCAGGTCGCAATCGATCAAAATCACTCGGCGGTTAACCCGCGCCAAGACAGTAGCCAGCGCCAATGCACTCAAGCTTTTACCTTCGGCCGGCTGAGTGCTTGTAGTCATCATCGATTTGGGAACACCATGCGAGGTGGTGAAGGCCAAAGCAGAACGTATGGAAAAATATGCTTCGGAAAATTCTGTCTTTGGGTCGTTGAGCAAAGCAACCAAATCTTCTTCATCAGTGGCTTTCGGCACGCTCCCAAGGAGCGGCAAGCCCAAAAGAGCGCCGACCTTGGTGGGATCGTTAAGACCCTCGCGCGATTGCTCGAGCAAAAAGACTATGGCGACCGATACCAGGGCCCCGCCAAGCAACGATAGGAGAAGATTCAATAGCAGATTGGGCGAAGAGGGCTCCTGAGGAGGCTGGGCCTCATCGATGAGTGTAATATTATTTGCTGAAACGCCGGCGACGCCAATTTCTTTGTAGCGCTGTAATAAGCTGTCATAGAGTTGGCGGTTGGTATCCGCCTCGCGTTGAATGATATTGTACTGAATTGCATCACTGCGTTGGTCGAGCACCTCGCCGGAGAGAGCGTTCACTCGAGCCCGTAGTTGCGCTTCGCGTGAAGCGGCCGCTTTATAGCTTTGGGATTGTTCATCAGCGATGCGCCTCACTTCCCGCGCGATTGCGCGATCGAGTTCGTTGACCTGACCTTGAAGCGCGGCAGCTGTCGGGTATTCGGGCTCAAACTGGACGAGCAGATTAGCAAGCTCAGAAGCAGACCTCGCCCGTTGCTCTCGCAATCTTGCCAACGTTTCATTGCTCTGGACTGTACCGGTCATTTCTGCGCGAGATTGGGCTTCAATCCGCGCAGCTGTCGCCGACGCGAGTTCGGTATTAAGTGCTTCGAGACTGTCAGCAGCGAGCGTTCGCTCACGTATCTGCGCAGACGCGCCCCCACTTCCCCCGCCTCCAGAGTCGAGAGTCACAATGTTACGAGTGGTGGCATAGTCAACGAGTGCGCGTTCTGAGGCTTCCAATCTTTGACGTAATTCTTCCAGCCGCCCCTCGAGAAAATCGCGAGCTTCAGCGGTAGAACTAAACTTTCTGGCGATTGATTGCTCGACGAACTCCCGGGCCCAGGTGTTGGCGATCTGTGCAGAAAGCTCTGGATCGTAAGAGGAGTAAGTTATATTAATAAGAGATGAGCCTCGAATGGGCTCGATCGATACATTTTCGAGCAACGTCTCAATAACGACTTTCTCTCGGACAGCACTGGTACGGCGCAAATCTACACCAGGAGTTGCCTCACCAGAAGCCTCGGCTATGCTTTCTGGATCGATAGAGTGTGCGTCCCAAAAGTTTTCATTGCTGGCAAGACGCATGTTACGCATGACGCGTTCGGCGAGCGAGCGCGCCTCTAGTAGTGAGTACTGGGTCTGGTAGAATTCGAGATCGCGGCTAGCAGCTTCGGCTTCAACGCCCTGCATATTGGTGGCACTTTTTTGATCGCGACTAACCTCTATTTGAGTAGTTGCCGAATACACCGGGCGCATCAGTAGAGTTACAACAAGTGCTATCATGAGGAACGCGAGCATCACGCCGGCGATCACCCATTTGCGGCGGCGAGCAATCTCTAGATACTCGAGTAAAATAGGCGTGACAGTACCAGCCGATGTCGGGTCGGTTTGCTTCAGGCCGCCAGCAGGATAAGCATGTGCTGCCAGCTCAGTCGAAGGAGCTAATTTGTTCATTATTGCCAGTCTACTGTCTTTAAATTCAGTTGTTTTGCATTAGGGCGATAATTGGGGTGGTTAACAGCGGGGAGGCAGCAAGGATGTCGCGGAACATTCGGCGCGCACTTGAATCGCCTACGATTACGATGTCGCCAGCGTAGATGTCCGGGTCACGGTAGAGGCCCCGCCGGATTGCCCCAAGATTGTACAGAGCGGCATAGCGCTGTCCTTGCGTTTCGCGAAATACGACCACATCGTCAAGTTTGGCAAACTCGGTGACTCCCCCCGATGTGGCGATACCCTGCATGAGCGACATATTTCCGATTACCGGATAGAGGCCTGGCTTGATCACCTGTCCATCGATCGTCACAATTTGGCTGACTGTCTCTTCCAGATTCACGGTGACCTGGGGGTTGCGTATGAAACGCTCGCGCAATGCAATTTCGATTGCATCTTCTATTTGTGTCGGCGTTTTGCCCGCCGCCTCGAAGGACCCAATTAAAGGGAAGGAGGCGCGACCCGATGCGTCGACCTGCACTTCACGGGCCTGGAGGCCCTCAATTCCAAAAACATCGATTATCAGCTTGTCAAATGGTCCGACAAGGTATGGGCGGGCCGAGAACTCCCCCTCTACCCCGGGGGGGGCAAGTTCGCCATACGGTGTTGGCAAGGAGCTACCATCGACCACGACGAGCTCGCCGGTGCTTTCGAGCGGGGGCGTGCGACCGCACGCTGATAAAAACAGAGCCACGCTCAGAAGCGCACTGATCCGAAGGTTCGGCGAAAGTTTGTCCATACACTCTGCTCGTTCTAAATTAAGTTTCACCCGGCCATCTCAGGCTTGGGCCACTCGGCGCTCCGGCGAAGGCTGGCGAAAGCTTTGCCGGGCACTACCAGCAAACCACGCAACAGCAAGGGCAAAGACCACGGCTAACGATGGCGTACGGAGCGGGTAATCGTAAAGGCTAGCGATCATCAGAATGGCGATAACCGAAAGGCCAAGGCGCCGCCTTACGATAGCTGTGTCACTGCGCTCTGCCTTCAAAAGGCCAAAGCCACGCCGCAAAAACACAATCGCGGCCAGGGTCAAAAGGGCCACAGCGGGAACGCCACCCGTAAGGAGGATCTCCAAAAAGTCGTTATGCGCGTGGTTGATATATTGGGGCTGGAGTAACTCGGTCGGCTCACCAATTCTGTAAACCTCCTCAAAGCTACCGATGCCGCTACCATAAGGCAGAAAGTCCATAGCGAGACGAGCAATCGGGCCCCAAATTTGAAGGCGCAGCTCGTCGTCAGAGCTGCCGGTTCGCATCAATCGCTCGAGGGCGTTGCCACCCGTCATCATGAGGGTTGCTAGGGCGATCCCAGCGATCGCCAAAATTGCGCCGGACCAACGCGTATAAACCTTGATATCTCTCTTTCGCCTCTGTTGGGCCCCCTCCGGAGTGCGATATACCCAGACAGCTGCGGCAATACCGACCAAACCGAGCACTATTCCCGCGCGCGACTGGGTAACCAGTAGGAAGGGCAGCAGCAATATACCGATACCCACGGACAGCCATTGCCGAGCCCGGGCGAATTCCTTTGTGGTGGGGAAGAGTGAGGCAGAAGCGGCTACCAAAGGCAAGGCCAAAGCCAAGAGCATCGCATTATGGTTGCGGTTTGAGAAAAGGCCAACGGCCGAGCCGGAGTTGGTGACGTCGTATAAATAAAATATGTTGTTCGGACCACCTATGACTTGAAGAAGGCCAAAAATAGCGCTTACAAACGCAGCGATCATACATGCGTAGATCGTGAGATTGAGTTTTTTGGGTGATAGGGATAGCGCAATTAGGAGGGCTGCAAGGGGGACGCTGAGTGACAGCAGCGCATTAATAGTTCTATGCGGCACCAAGCTAAGCGGCCGCCAAAGTCCACTTGTGCCGACAGCGGTGTCGATGCGAACAACCAGTTCACGCCCAGGAAAGCTCTCCCAAATTTGGGGTGGTAGGGGGATGAGGTGTAGCGCGACCAGCCCCACCCACGCGGCTGCGAGCAGAAGGATTCCACGATTCTCCCGCCATGATTGGGCTGGCAAAGATACAAGAGCATATATTAACAACACAACCGCAAGCGGGCGCAAAATAATCAGTGACCAAACGTCTGCGCGTGAGGCACCACCAAGGGCAAACACAATGCCAATAAAAATCAGCAGGAGTTTTTCGGGAGAAACCAGGCGCATGAATTTGAACGAAGGCGCATTCATAGTCTTGGGGACTCCGATAGAATTTGGCGGGACGTTGATTCAAGAGAATTGACCGTTGCTTCTCGCCTTGCCTGAGCTTTAAGGCTGGGCACCACCCTTTCCAGCGCTCTCCGACACGCGTCTTCATCATTTGAACCTATGGCACGCTGAATGCTAAGCACGACATCGTGCAGCGTCGAAGTGTCGGGAAAGGTTTCGTTCGCCTTCATAATGCGTGGGTGCGAGGTGGCTCGCGCTTCAGACCCAATAAGGAGTTCCTCGTGTAATTTCTCACCCGCTCTTAAACCGGTTTCGACTATTTTTATGTCGCCCTCCTTCCCGTCTTCACAAATTGTCAAACCTGCTAATTTGATCATACTGCGCGCAAGGTCCCAGATCTTAACTGGCTGACCCATATCTAACAGGAATACCTCCCCGCCATCGGCCATACTTCCCGCCTGAATCACGAGTTGAGCGGCCTCCCTTATGGTCATGAAATACCGCGTAACCTCACGATGGGTGACGGTCACTGGCCCGCCAGCTTCAATCTGTCTCTGAAATGTCGGAACGACCGATCCGCTTGATCCGAGCACATTGCCAAATCGGACCATCGCAATGATCATGTCTCCAGGCTTTTTTGAGCGCGCGCCATCCTGCAGGATCATTTCGCACAACCGCTTGCTAGCGCCCATGACGTTCGGAGGGCGAACTGCCTTATCCGTGCTGATAAAAATAAATCGTTCTGGGCCAGAATTTTCCGCCGCACGGAGGAGGTTGCGGGTACCAAGCAAATTGTTCTGTAAACCAGAGAGCACGTTATCCTCTAACAACGGGACATGTTTATACGCAGCCGCATGGTAAATGGTTTGTGGAGAGAATTCTTCGAACAAGCGCTTGACGGCACGCTCATCGGCAATATTAACAAGTCTTGCAAATAATAGGGGCCTCTCGGAGACTGCTGAGATATCCAAGGCACGAGAAAGCTCCTCAAAAATCGCAAATAAAGCGTACTCTGTAGCCTCAACAAGGATAAGGGCTTTCGGCTGCGTCAGTAGGGCTTGACGACACAACTCGCTTCCAATCGACCCCCCGGCTCCGGTAATCATTACCACCTTGTCACGGACCGAAGTCTCCATCAACGCTGCGTCAGGCGCCACCGGTGGTCTGCCAAGCAAGTCATGTATCTGAACTGGCCGGAGAGCATCGCTCATAAGTCGACCATCGAATACATCGCGCACCGTAGGAAGTACTTGGACATTAACAGGATACGATTTGAGATTCTGAAGAATTTCGCGGCGTCTGCTAAAGCGTACGCGAGTAATCGCGAGGATGATATCGGTAATACCAAGCGCTGTGATCAAAGATTGCAGGTCGTCGGAAGAAAAAATTGGCGCTCGCTCTAACCGTTGATTCATTTTTGCTGGGTCGTCGTCTATGAATCCGATCAATCGCATTCCCTGCTCGCTACTGAGAGAGGTCGCGAGATGCTGCCCTGTGCTACCGGCTCCATAGATTAGAACCCGTCGGGGTTTTTCATGATTCGGCTGAGAGTGAAACAGATCAATCAGGATGTACCGACCGATAATTCGCGCAGTTATCGCAAAAACCCAAAATAGGATTGGAGCTAAGATCGGAATTGTGCGGGGCACTCCTGGATAGGTCCAGAGCCCGTAGATCAAAATCAATGGTACTGAGGCTATCGAAACTGCGAGTGTCAAGGCCACCATTGTGCCACGCCCACTGTAACGAAAGATTGAGTGATAAATCTTTTGGTAAAGTGCTACCGGGAACCAGACCACGAGCATTGTCAGAGCAAAACGCTGCGCAGGCCAATCGAATAAATTCCATTCGCCCAAACGAAGTGCAAATGCACTCCAAACAGAAAATAGAATTAAGACTGTATCGGCAAGCGACACGACGAGCTGTTTCAGCCACCGTGGCCAAGTCAATACGAGTGAAGCTCGCATTATCGCTGGTTGAAAAAAATTAAGGAGGGTTAACTCTATACCTAGAGGTCGACGCGCAAATTGGCGGTCCGATCTTCGCTTTTTTTCCATATACTCATCCAGCTCATCTAATGTGAAACGTCGCGCGCGGCAAAAACGCGTCGAACAGTCTTGGCGATGATTAGTAGATCGAGAAAAAATCCGCGGCGCTTAAAGTACTCAGCCTCGTAGGCGATTTTCTCGTGTAATTCCAGTGAGTCCCGGCCGTAGACTTGTGCCAGCCCTGTGACGCCTGGCCGAAGCCGGTGGATGCCAAAGGCGCACCGCATCTCCATGAGATCTGCCTGGTTAAAAAGTGCAGGCCTAGGTCCGACAAGGCTCATATCGCCTTTTAGCACACTCCACAGTTGCGGTAATTCGTCCAAACTCGTTTTGCGCAGAAACGGTCCGAGGCCGGTTAAATGTAGCTCTGAGTTCTTGAGAAGGTGGGTCGCCACTTGAGGGGCGTCTAATCGCATTGAGCGAAACTTGGGCATAGCGAAAAGCCGTCCATTCGCTCCGAAGCGTTGTGACCAGAAGATCGCGGGTCCCGTCGATTCAAGCCTGATCGCCAAAGCTATCGCGAGCATGAGCGGCGAGAGAAGCAGCAGTGCAGGAAGCGACAGCGCAATATCGAACGTCCGCTTGATCATCGAGCGTGCGCCATAGTGAGGGCTAGTCCTTTGTCCATCGGAAAGGGGGCTCTCCAGTTGAATAGCGACGAAAAACGATCCCCACGATATGCGGCACTACCAAGAAAGCTCGACCAACGGTTTCCAAGGACCAATTTCGCGCCCGCAGCCACGAGCGGTCGTGGAGCATTCAACACACGGTCGTTATAGCCCGAGAGGTTCAGCAGTTTCCGATAAAGATCGGCCGTGGAAATTGGTGGACTGTCTGTGACGATTAGCGGACCAGTGGCGTCGCCTGCGAGCGCCGCAGCAATTGCATCGGTCAAATTGCCCACGAAGATGAAGCTTCGGGAGTTTTCAAACCGGCCTATCGGTAAGGGAACGCCAACTCTAGCCGCGCGTGCGAGCAATGCAAACCAGGCCCCAACACCGGGGCCATAAACAGCTGGCGGCCGCAGTGAAACGGTGGAGAATGCCGGTGATCGCATGTTCTCAAGAGCTTGGTCTGCGGCTAGTTTCGAGCGGCCGTATGGCAAAGCTGGCTGTGGTGGGGTTGTATCGTCGACCAGTTCGTTTGTCGTCGTAGTGGACGTGAGCGCCGCTACGGAGCTAAGCTGAACGAACCGCCTCGCACCCACTCGGCTGGCAGCATCGGCCATGGCAATAGCGAGTTCGTAATTGACCTTCATGTAAGCGGCCTCGGCGACTTGTGGCGCTTCTTTATCCAAAACATGGACACGCGCGGCGCAGTTCACCACCGCGTCGCAGCCGGCGAAAAGAGGTTCAAGTTCAGCCTCGAGTAGGTTTCCCGCTCCAATTGTTTGTTCGCTACCTAAAACATTAGCGTGGCCACTGCGGACGATGGCTCGTACGCAAAAGCCTTTCTCGGCCAAACTCGCGACCACCGCCTGCCCAACAAATCCAGCGGCGCCTGTAACTGCTACATGCTGAATCATTTCAATCCAGCGCGATATCCGGTGCGTCTTCCTGCTTCATGCCCACGACGTGATAGCCGCCGTCGACATGATGGACCTCGCCGGTCACCCCCGACGACAGGTCCGAGAGGAAATAGAGCCCCGAGCCGCCGACGTCTTCGATGGTGACGTTGCGGCGCATCGGCGAATTGAGCTCGTTCCAGCGCAGGATGTAGCGAAAATCGCCGATCCCGCTCGCCGCGAGGGTCTTGATCGGACCGGCGCTGATCGCATTCACGCGGATGTTTTCGGGCCCGAGATCGTTGGCCAGATACTGGACGCTCGATTCCAGCGCCGCCTTGGCCACCCCCATCACGTTGTAATGCGGGATGACCTTTTCGGCGCCGTAATAGGTCAGCGTCAGGATCGAACCGCCCGCGGGCATCATCGCACGCGCGCGCTTGGCGACCGCCACCAGCGAATAGGCCGAGATGTTCATCGTCATCAGAAAATTGTCGAGACTGGTGTCGACGTATTTTCCGCGCAGCTCGGCCTTGTCGGAAAAGCCGATCGCATGGACGACGAAATCGATCGTGTCCCAGCGCGCCTTGAGCGTCGCAAAGGCTTCGTCGAGCGCATCCATGTCGGAAACGTCGCATTCGAAGGTGAAGTCGCTGCCCAATTGCTCCGCCAGCGGACCGACGCGCTTCTTGAGCGCTTCGCCCTGATAGGAAAACGCCAGCTCGGCGCCCTGTTCGCTCAGGCGCTTGGCGATCCCCCAGGCCAGCGATTTGTCGTTGGCGAGGCCCATGATCAGCCCGCGTTTGCCTGCCATCAATCCGCTCATTCGGCGTTCCCTTCGAGTGTTGTGTCGTCCTGCTGCACGGTCTCGGCCGAGCCGGTCTTGGTGAATTCTTCCTCGGGCGTCTCGGCCATGGCGGCGTTGAGTTCCGCGCCGATGACCACGCCCAGCCCCACCAGCCAGAAAAAGAACAGTGCGACCATGATCCCGGCCAGGCTGCCATAGGTGAGATCGTAGGTGAAGAAACTGCGCAGGACGATCGGCATCAGCGTCGCGACCAGGATCCACCAGATCGTCGTCAGCAGCACGCCCGGCCATTTGGGATAGCGTCTGGCGCGGTAGTGCGACGGGGTGAGCGTGTAGAAGATCAGATAGAGCGAACCGAACAGGCCCAGCGCAGGGATGATCCGGGTCAGTCGCAGATCGCTGACCCGATCGATCAATTGCGGGAAATAGGCTTCGATCACCTGCTGCGCGGCGCCGATCAGGAATTGCGCGATGAGCGACAGCATCAGCAGCACGACCGCGCCGATGATCACGCCTGCCGAGAGCAGGCGGTATTTCCAGAAGGCATGGGTCATCCCGGTGCCGTAGGCGCGCCGCAGGATGTCGCGGATCGTCTCGACCAGACTGCCCACGGTCCACAGCGCGACCAGCGCACCGGCCCACAGCAGCCAGCCGCTGCGTGCCGCGATGACATCGCGCGCCACCGGTTCGATCACATTTCCCACCACCGGCGGAAGCGCGACCAGTACGGCGTTGATGCTGGCGGCGCGTTCGCTCTCCTCGCCCACCAGCGAGAACAGCGCCGCGCCCAGGATGAAGAAGGGAAAGATCGAGAAGATCGACAGATAGGCGAGATTGCCGGCGTGGATGAAACCGTCGTTGAAGGTGCCCAGCGCGGTGCGCTTCATCACCTCCCATGCTTTCGTTCCGGGCCCGATCTGGCGCACGACCCGCCCCCGCAGCGTGAGCGCCTGCTGGCGGCGCGCCTCGGGAGAGAGCGATGCGACCTCGCGCTCCTCGGGCTGCGGCAGGGGTTTCCTGGCCAAGCGCTACACCCCGAGCTTGGCCCGGGGATCGCTGTCGTCCTTCCATCCCTCGAGCCGCTGTGCGAGCGGGCCGAGGTCCTCGGGCAACTGAATTTCGAGCGTGACCAGCTGGTCGCCGCGCGCGCCGGATTTTTTCGAGAAGCCCTTGCCCTTGAGCCGCAGCACCGTGCCGCCGTCGGTTCCGGGCTTGATCGTCATCATCACCGGCCCGTCGACCGTGGGAACGCGGACCTTGCCGCCGTTGACCGCCTCGTCGAGCGTGATCGGCAGATCGCAGCGGACATCGTCGCCCTCGCGCCTGAAAAGGGGATGCTTTTCGATTTCGATCGTCACCAGCCCGTCGCCCGCGCCGCCGGGGCCCGCCTCGCCCTTGCCCTTGAGCCGCATCTGGGTGCCGCTCTCGACCCCCTTGGGCAGTTTGAGATCGATGGTCTTGCCATCGGACAGCGTGATGCGCTGATCCTTGAGGCTCGCCGCATCGACGAAGGGTACGCGCAGGCGGTAGCCGATATCGGCGCCCTTGCGCGGCGGTGCCTGCTGGCTGCGGCGCGCCCCTCCGAAACCGGCGCCGGTGGTCCGCCCGCCGCCGAACAGCCCCTCGAACAGATCGCTCAGATCGACGTCTTCCGCGCCGCCGCGCTGGAAATCCTCGGGCCGATAGCCGCCCTGGCCGCGCGACTGTCCGCGCGATCCGAAGCCGCCGCCGCCGCCCATCCCGGCGAAGGGATGGGTGGGGTTGCCTTCCATGTCGATCTCGCCGCGGTCGTATTGGGCGCGCTTGGCCTTGTCCGACAGCAGATCATAGGCCTTGGTCGCATCCGAGAAGCGGTCGGCGGCCTCGGGGTTGCCGGTGTTGCGGTCGGGGTGGAGCTCCTTGGCGAGCGTGCGATAGGCGCTCTTGATGTCCTTTTCGGACGCGGTGCGGGGGACGCCAAGGGTGGAATAGGGATCGGCCATGGCGTGTTAGCTAGGTGGAGCGGTGTGCAAGGGCAAGCACGATGGCTTTGCCAATGCGGGCGAGGGCGTTAGGGCGTCGTCTCATGGACAACAAAAGCGCCATTCCGCAAAGCGATCCTTTCGATCTGTTCGAGACCTGGTTTGCCGAAGCCCGCGCGAGCGAGCCCAATGATTCGAACGCGATGGCGCTCGCCACCGCGACTCCTTCGGGTGCGCCCTCGCTCAGGATGGTGCTGCTCAAGGGGCATGGGCCGGGCGGCTTCACCTTCTTCACCAATGCCCAGAGCCGCAAGGGCGAGGAAATCCGCGCCAATATGCAGGCGGCGCTGCTGTTCCACTGGAAGAGCCTGCGCCGCCAGATCCGGATCGAGGGGCCGCTCGAGGAAGTGAGCGCCGCCGAGGCGGATGCCTATTTCCATTCGCGCCCGCGGGTGTCGCAAATCGGCTCGGCGGCTTCGGATCAGTCGCGCCCGCTGGATGAGCGCGCCTCCTATTTCGCGCGGGTCGAGGCGCTCGCCGAGCAATATCCCGAGGGCGATATCCCCCGTCCCGCCCATTGGACCGGCTTCCGCCTCGCCCCGCAGCGAATTGAGTTCTGGCTCGACCGCCCCAACCGCCTGCACGACCGCCGCCTGTTCGTCCGTGCGGGCGAGGGGTGGACGGACACGCTGCTTTATCCATGAAGCGCTCAACGCTCGCCCGCTCCGCCGCCTTCGCCTCGATCGCGGTGGCGGTATTGCTGGTCGCGCTCAAGACCTGGGCGAGCTGGCGCACCGGCTCGACCGCGATGCTCGGCAGCCTCGCCGATTCGGCGCTCGATCTGGTTGCCAGCCTCGCGACGCTGGTCGGGGTGTGGTTCGCCGCGCAGCCCGCCGACCGCGAGCATCGCTTCGGGCACGGCAAGGCCGAGGCGCTGGCAGCGATGGTGCAGGTGGTGCTGATCGCGCTGTCGGCCTCGGCGATCATCTTTCGCGCCGCGATGCGGCTGGTCGAGGGCGGCGCGACCGCGGGCGCAGAGGAAGGGATTGCAGTCTCGCTGGTCGCGATGGTCGCCACCTTCGCACTGCTCGCTTGGCAGCGCGTGGTGATCGCGCGCACCGGCTCGGTCGCGATCCGCGCCGATCACGTCCATTACCAGTCCGACCTGCTGCTCAATCTTGCGGTGATCGCCGCGCTGGTGCTCGACCAATACGCCGGTCTCGCGTTGGCCGACCCGCTGTTCGGCCTGGCGATCGGCGCCTGGCTGCTGTGGGGCGCCTGGTCGGCGGCGACGAGCGCGGTGGATCAATTGCTCGACCGCGAATGGCCCGACGAGAAGCGGGCGGCCTTCGTCGCGGCCGCGGCGCGCCATCCCGAACTCTCCAACCTCCACGATCTGCGCACCCGCACCAGCGGGACGCAGGATTTCGTCCAGTTCCACGTCGATCTGCCCGGGAGCATGACGGTGGAGCAGGCGCATGACGTGATCGAGCGGGTCGAGGCGGATCTGTGCACCCGCTTCCCCGAGATGGAGTTGCTGATCCATATCGACCCCGAGGGCCATGTGGACGATCCGGGCAATCCGCTGGTCGAGGAAGACGAATTCAAACGGCTCGCAGGAGAGACCCCATGACCACACTGCCCTATTGGCACGTGGACGCCTTCGCCGACCGTCCCTTCGCGGGCAATCAGGCGGCGGTGATGCCGCTCGGCGGGTGGCTGCCCGACGCTGTGCTCCAGGCGATCGCCGAGGAGAACGCTTTCGCCGAGACCGCCTTCGTGGTCCGCGACCGAAGCGATGGGGCGGGTTGGGAATTGCGCTGGTTCACTCCGACCAGCGAGGTGAAGCTGTGCGGCCATGCGACGCTGGCGAGCGGACATGTCCTGCTGACGCGCGACGGCGGCGACGAGGTGAGCTTCCGCACCCGTCATGCCGGCACGCTCCACGTCCGCCGCCAGGGGTCGGGTTACGAACTTTCGCTGCCGGTCAGCCCGGTGGAGCAACTGCCGGTGCCCGGCCTGCTAGAGGCGCTCGGGATCGACGCGCCGGTGTTCGACACCGTGGCGGGCACCGAGGAGACCGCAATCATCCTGCTTGAATCCGAAGCGCAGCTACGCGCGATGGCACCCGATATGCGCGCGCTCGAGAAGATCGACCGGATGGCGATCTGCACCGCGCCCGGCGAAACCGCCGATGTCGTCAGCCGGGTGTTCGTGCCCGCCTGGGGGGTGCCCGAGGACAGCGTGACCGGTTCGGCGCATGCGGTGCTGGCACCGTTCTGGGCCGCGCGGCTGGGGCGCGACAGCTTCACCGCGCATCAGGCTTCGCGGCGCGGCGGCGATCTCACCTGTCGGCTCGAAGGCGACCGGGTCTGGCTCGGCGGACCCTGCGTGACGGTCGTCGAGGGCAGTTTCCTGCTGCCCGATTGAGCCGGCAAACCGCGCCGCTCAGCCCTCCGGATAAAGCTCCAGCACATCGGCGGCCTGCTGCAGCATCGCCCGGCGCTCGGGCGCGTCGGAATGGCCCAGCCGCACCAGCGTCACCCGCTGGCTCGGCGACACCAGCGCATATTGGCCCATATGGCCGATCATGGCGAACAGGCTGGCGGGCGCGCGTTCGGGGACTAGCGGGTGATCCTTTTCGCCCGTCGGCCGGTTGAGCCAGGCCTGGAACCCGTAATGCGGCGATTTCGGGCTCGGGGTCACCATCTGCTCGATCCATTTGCGCGGGACCAGCTGCGCTCCGTGATAGGAGCCCTTGTTGCGCAGGAAATCGGCGAACCGCGCCCAGTCGCGAGCGGTGGCGTGGATCAGGCTGCCGCCGATCAGCGTGCCGCTGGCATCGAACTCGGGCACCACCGAGCTCATTCCGAGCGGCTCGAACAGCCGTGAACGCAGATAATCCGCCACCGCCCGGCGCCGGACCTCGGGATCCTCGCTGTCGGTCAGCGTGCGCGCGGCGATGTCGGCGAGGATGACGGTGGTATTGGAGGAATATTCGAACCGCTCGCCCGGCTCGGCCTCGAGCGGCTGCTCCTCGGCCCAGCGAGCCATGTCGTCGCGCCCGTCGAGGAACAGCATCCGCACCTCGCTCGATTCGGCCGGCACCGGTCCGGCCTCGGTGTGGTCGAGCCCGCTGCGCATCTGGAGCAGGTGGCGCAGGGTGATCTCGCTGCGCGCATCGCCCGGGCGCTGCCACGCGGGCACCGGTGCGGGCGCGTCGAGCTCGAGCCGCCCGTCGGCCACCAGCATGCCGATCATCACCGCGGTCACGGTCTTGGCCATCGACCAGCTGACGAAGCGGGTATCGGCATCATATCCTGGGGCGTAGCGTTCGGCGGCGATTGCGCCCTCGTGCAGCAGCACCACGGCGCGGGTCTCGCCCAGCCCTTCATTGGTGAACAGGTGATCGATCTCGCGCGCCAGCGGGCGTTTCGCCGCGCCCGGGTCGTTCTCGACCGCAGCCAGCGCTTCCTCGCTCAACGGCGGCTCCTGCACCGGTGCGGCATCGGAACAGGACGCAAGGCTTGAGGCGCTGGCGAGGATGGCGATAAGGGGAGCGAGCCGCGTGATCATGCGGCGTAACTCGCATGGGGGTTCTCGGCTTGGCAATCTCAAAATCGACAGCACGGCGGCGGCGCTGGCCCTGGGTGGCGCTCGCGCTCGTCGTGCTGCTGGCGATGGGCTGGTGGTATGTGCGCGACAATGTCACCGGCAATGCCGCAGTCGGCACCGCCTATGCTGCGCGGGTCGGGTGCTCGTGCCGCTATGTCGCGGGGCGCAGTCTGGAGGATTGCGCCAAGGACAAGCTCGCCGGCATGGAGATGATCCGGCTGAGCGAAATACCAGAGGACCAGAGCGTCACCGCCAGCGTGCCGCTGATCGCCAGCGAGACCGCGCGCTATCGCGAAGGCTTCGGCTGCGTTCTGGATCCGTGGGAGGAGTGACGCCTTTCCAGGCCGTCGATCACTCGGAGCCGGTCTCGGCGATCCAGCCGCCGCCGACCACCCGTTCGCCAGCATAGATCACCGCCGCCTGCCCCGGGGCAACGCCGTATTCGGGGCTGTCGAACCGCAGCGTGACCGATGCATCCTCGCCGAGCGGCCCCCCTAGCGACCCTACGAGCCGCACCGGTACCGGCTTGGCGAGGCTGCGCACCTTCGCGGTCAACCGACCTGCAGGAAGCGGGCCGATGCGGTTGGTCTCGACGACACGGGCGCGATCGACCGCGAGCATCCGCCGTGGCCCCACCCGCACTTCACGCGTTCCGGCATCGATGCCGACCACGTAGAGCGGCTCGCTCTGGCCGCCGATATCCAGCCCGCGCCGCTGCCCGACGGTGTAGTGGATCACTCCCTTGTGCTGACCCAGAACTTCGCCGTTTTCGGCATGGACGATAGCACCCGCCACCCCGCCTTCGGGACGAAGGCTGCGGACGATCTTGGCATAGTCGCCATCGGGGACGAAGCAGATGTCCTGGCTGTCGGGCTTGGCGGCGTTGCGCAGGCCCGCCTGCTCGGCCAGTCGCCGCACCTCGGACTTGGGCAGGCCCCCCAGCGGAAAGCGCAGATAGTCGAGTTGCGCCTCGGTGGTGGCGAACAGGAAATAGGACTGGTCGCGCGCCGGATCGAGCGCGCGGTGCAGTTCGGGCCCTGCGGCTCCCATGATCCGGCGCACATAGTGCCCGGTGGCGAGGCAGTCCGCACCCAGCTCGCGCGCCATGGCGAACAGATCGGTGAATTTGGGGCCCATGTTGCAGCGGATGCAGGGCACCGGGGTGCGCCCGGCGAGATATTCGTCGGCGAAGGTCTCGACCACCTCCTCGCGGAAGCTGCTTTCGTGATCGAACACGTAATGCGCGATGCCCAGCCGGTCGGCCACCGCCTGCGCATCGCGGATATCGTCGCCCGCGCAGCAGGCGCCCTTGCGCCCCGTCGCGGCGCCGTAATCGAACAGCTGCAGCGTGATCCCGATCACCTGCGCACCGCTGCGGGCGGCCAATGCGGCCACCACCGAACTGTCGACCCCGCCCGACATGGCGACGACGATCCGGCACTGGGCGGCGGGGCGCGGCAGATCGAACAGCGCGGCGGCGTCCTCGGGACGGGTCAAGGGATCGCAGATGGATCCGTCCGGGCGTCCGGCATCGGGCGCGGAAACATCGGCGTCGGAATAATCGGCGTGGGAAACGGGGGTCATGGGCCGCAGCCCTTACACCGCCGCGCGCTCGCTGGCCAGCGAGGCGGGTGCAGCCCTGCGGGGGGCACTCGCAGAGTCACGGGAGCGAGTCACGGGAGCCGGCGTCGCAGGACCCGCGAAGCGCGCGGCGCAAGCCGCCGAGCCAGGGCCAATATGTTTCACGGACTGTTTACCACATCGACCTATATCTCGACCTCATGTTCGAGGGTCACATCAAGCCATCGCAAGCGGTCGCACCAGGCGAACAGCGCGAATCGCAGCATTTGCACCAGTTGCGCTGGACGGATCTGGTCGCGCGACTGGCCGCGACTCGCGACCTGCGGGAGGAGATGGGACACACGGGCGAGGCGGGGTTCGCCGGATTTTCGGTCTCGCTACCCGAACTCGGCGAAAAAGGTAAATGCGACGGTAACCAGGATATTTTAAGGCATGGCAAATTCACCGGCTCTAAGCCTGCAGCCGCCGCGAACGATGCGGCCCAAGGCGACCGGGACGACACATGATTGAGAACCAAGACATCCGCCCAGCACAGGTCATCGGTCCGCTCGGAGAACCGCTGACGATCGCCGATCTCCCCTCGCCCCAGACCAAGCGCTGGGTCGTGCGGCGCAAGGCCGAGGTGGTCGCTGCGGTCAATGGCGGACTGCTGACCATCGACGAGGTGCTCGAACGCTACGGCCTGACGCTGGAGGAGTTCGCCTCCTGGCAGCGTGCGGTCGACCGCTCGGGCATGCAGGGCCTGCGCGTGACCCGCATCCAGCACTATCGCGATCTCTACGAACGCCAGCTCAAGTACTGACCGGCGCCGCCGGTACAATGGTGGCAAATAAAGGTTCTCGCAGCGCTGCGGGAACCTTTGTCTTGTCCACTCGATAGTCCCCCTGTAACCCGACACCCTGGGAAGTAACCCGGCACTCTGGGAACCGTTTTTCCTGCACGCTCGTTTAGGCAGCATCGGAACAAGCGAATATAATAAATACAACAGGAGGAATATGATGGGTTGGATTATCGCGATTATCGTTGGCGGAATCATCGGCTGGCTCGCCAGTCTCGTGATGAACCGTGATGCCTCGATGGGCATCTTCTGGAATATCGTCGTCGGTATCGTCGGTGCCTTGATCGGGGCCCTGATCGGCGGCGGCGGCATTGGCGGACTGGCGGCCTTCAACCTGTGGAGCCTGGTTGCGGCCTTCATCGGTGCGCTGGTGCTGCTCGGGATCGCCAATCTCGTTCAGCGTGGACGCGTCCGCTAGACCGGCAGCGCAACCCCAAACGTTACAGACAGGTCGGGGCGGCTGACTTCGGGTCAGCCGCCCTTTTCACGTCCGCAGTCCACGTCCGCAGTCCAGCGCCGGCGGGATCGCGCGGCACGCCGCTCGTGGTTCTGCCATTGTCGCCCGTCGAACGGCTGATTGCCCTTCCTCGCGGCCGCAGGTAAGGCGAGGGCGAACTGCTCCTTGCACCAACCGACATAGTCGAGTAACACACCTGCAGGGCAAGCAAGCCAGGGCATTAGGCGCGATGAACTACGAAACGAGCATAACGGGCGAGGGGGATCGCCCCCTGACCAGCGATCCGGCCGGCGAGCTGGACGCGTTGGAGGGCGAAAACCGCAAGGGGAACCGGCGGCGGCTGTTCATCGGGATCGGCATCGTCATCGCCGCGCTGATCGCGGCGGCGGTCGCTTGGCAGATGACGAGTTCGGAAGCCGTGCCGGTTGCCGATCGCGACAGCCAATTGCCCGCGGTGAGCGTCATCGCTCCCGGCCAGACCACGGTGGAGGGCGAGATTACCGCCACCGGAACGCTCGCCGCGCGCCGCGAAATGCCGGTCGGGGTCGTCGGCGAAGGCGGTCGGGTCGTGTCGGTGCCCGTCGATGCGGGCGACTGGGTCCGCCAGGGCCAGGTGCTTGCGGTGATCGATCGCTCGGTCCAGTCGCAGCAGGTCCGCAGCGCCCGCGCGCAGATCGAAGTGGCGCGTTCCGAGGCCAATCTCGCGCAGGCCAATCTCGATCGGGCGCTGCAGCTCGTGGAACGCGGGTTCATCTCTACGGCCGATGTCGACCGCCTCACCGCCACACGCGACGGTGCGGTCGCGCGGCTCGGCGTCGCGCAGGCGCAGCTGGGCGAACTTCAGGCGCGCAACGAGCGGCTCAACATCGTCGCCCCCGCCGCCGGGCTGGTGCTGGCGCGCAATGTCGAACCGGGCCAGACCGTGAGCGCGGGCTCCGCACCGCTGTTCCAGATCGCGCGCGGCGGAGAGATCGAGATGCTCGCGCAGGTCGGCGAGACCCAGCTGAGCAATCTTTCGACCGGCGTGCGCGCGGAAGTGACCCCGGTGGGCAGCGAGAAGACCTATATCGGCCAGGTATGGCAGCTGTCGCCGACCATCGATCCCCAGGACCGCCAGGGCACCGCGCGGATCGCGCTGTCCTACGAACCCGGTCTGCGTCCGGGCGGTTTCGCGACCGCACGGATCGCCAGCGGGACGGTGGTGGCGCCGGTGCTGCCCGAATCCGCGGTGCTGTCCGATGACGAGGGTAGCTTCGTCTATATCATCGGTTCCGACAACACGGCGCAGCGCCGCTCGGTGACCACCGGTTCGGTGACCCCCCGGGGCATCGTCATCACCGAAGGCCTGACCGGGAGCGAACGCGTCGTGCTGCGGGCCGGGGGCTTCCTGACTCCGGGCGAGACGGTCAATCCCCAGCTGGTCGAAAACGGCGGGGCCTGACGCGCGATGAATTTCCAGAACATCTCCGCGTGGTCGATCCGCAACCCGGTCATACCGCTGGTCATATTTACCGCGCTGTTGTTCGCCGGTCTGCTGAGCTTCAAGCAGATGGATGTCGTCAACAATCCCGACATCGAATTTCCTGCCGTCAACGTCTCGATCTCGCAGCCCGGCGCCGCGCCGACCGAGATCGAGAACCAGATCACCCAGCGCGTCGAGTCCGCGGTGCGGTCGATCAACGGCGTGAAGACGATCAATTCGACCGCCAGCGAAGGCAATTCCAACACCTTCATCGAATTCGAAATCGGCATCGATCCCAATGATGCCGTCGCCGAGGTCAAGAACGCGGTCGACACCGTGCGCGGCAGCCTGCCCGAAGGCATTCTCGAGCCGCGCGTCTCCAAGGAGGAGATCGCCGGCGGCTTCCTGGCGATCTACGCGGTCGAAGCCGACGATATGACGATCGAACAGCTCAGCTGGTTCATCGACGACGTCGTCGCCAAGCGGCTGCTCAGCGTGGAGGGGATGGCCGAAGTCAACCGCTTCGCCGGGGTCGACCGCGAGATCGAGGTGATCCTCGATCTCGACCGGATGCAGGCCTATGGCGTGACCGCCAGCCAGATCAACCAGGTGCTGCGCTCGACCAACATCGATGCTGCGGGCGGGATGACCGAGGTGGGCGGCACCCGCCAGTCGGTGCGCGTGCTTGGCAGCAGCGAGACCGCCTACGAACTGGGCCAGCGCCAGATCCAGCTGGGCAATGGCACCACCGTCCAGCTGTCCGATGTCGCCACGGTCCGCGACGGCTATTCCGAACGCACCTCGATCAGCAAGGTTCGCGACAAGGAAGTCGTGAACTTCGCGATGTCGCGCGCCAAGGGCGCGTCGGACGTGACCACCTTCGATCTCGCGGTCGAAGAAATCGCCGCGATCGAGGCGGAGAACCCCGGCGTCACTTTCGTCCCGCTGTTCAACACCGTCAAATACACGCTCGAGCAATATGAAAGCTCGATGGCGGCGATGATCGAGGGCGCCGTCCTGGCGGTCGTGGTGGTGTTCTTCTTCCTGCGCGACTGGCGCGCGACCGCGATCTCAGCGGTCGCAATCCCGCTGTCCGCGATCCCGACCTTCTGGTTCATGGATCTGCTCGGCTTCAATTTGAACCAGCTTTCGCTGCTTGCGCTGGGGCTGGTCGCGGGCGTGCTGGTCGACGATGCCATCGTCGAGATCGAGAACATCGTCCGGCACATGCGCATGGGCAAATCCGCCTATCAGGCCTCGATCGACGCCGCCGACGAGATCGGCCTGCCGGTGGTCGCGACCAGCTTCTGCATCGTCGCGGTGTTCCTGCCGGTCGGGCTGATGCCCGGCATCCCCGGCCAGTTCTTCAAGAATTTCGGCATCACGGTGGTGATCGCGGTGCTGATGTCGCTCGCGGTGGCGCGGCTCATCACCCCGATGCTGGCGGCCTATTTCCTCAAGGCCAAGGGCCATGCGGAACACGGCGAGGGCCCGTGGATGGACCGCTACATGCGGGTCCTCGAATGGACGCTCAACCGCGGCAAGATGTTCGCGCGCCGCGAATCGGTCGAGCCCCCGCGCCACCGCTTCGTCTATGCGCTGAGCCTGCTGGTCACGGTGCTCGCGATGCTGGGTCTCGCCGCCTTTACCGTGTTCTGGATCTACGGCCTCGTCTCGGGTTTCGACGTTCCCACCGTCATGGGCAATGCGGTTACGCCCGCGGGTGCCGATCCCAACGATCAGGGCATGGCGTTTTTCCTGGTCGAGAAGCTGTTCGCCATTCTCGAGTTCGCCATCGCGCTGGGCGCGGGCTTCCTCGCCGCGCTGCTGGTGCTGCAAGTGGGTCGCCTGCTGACTTTTCTTGCCGGCACAAGGATGCGGAACAGCTGGCGCTACCTGTCGGCGCGGTTCCTCGACCATCGCATCTGGATGGTCGGGATCGGCTATTTCGCGCTGCTGCTGACCATCTTGCTGTTCATGAACGTGCCCGCCCAGTTCCAGCCGCTCACCGACAGCGAAAACTCGCGGATCGAGATCGAGATGGTGCCAGGAACCACGCTCGAGACGACCGAGCGGGTGACCGATCGGGTCGCCACGCTGCTCTATGAGCAGCCCGAGGTCGATCTGGCGCTCGAGCGGGTTCGCGAAGGGCAGGCGACGCTCTACATCACGCTCAAGGAAGATCGCGAGCGCACCTCGATCGAGTTCGAGCGCAGTCTCGCTCCCGCTCTTTCGCAGATCCCCGATGCGCGGGTCCGCTTCGCATCGCAATCGGGCGGCTTCGGCAGCGGGCGCGACATGACGGTCATGCTGGTCGGCTCCGACCCCGAACTGCTCGAGCAGTCCGCGGCGACTCTGGTCGAGCAGATGAAGGGGATCGACATGCTGGTCGCTCCGCGGATCAGCGCCGATATAAACCGCCCCGAACTGATCATCGAACCGCGCACCGATCTCGCAGCCGAACTGGGCGTCACCACCGCCGAGCTCAGCCGGACGATCCGCATCGCTACGATGGGCGAGATCGAGCAGAACGCGGCGAAATTCTCGCTGTCCGACCGCCAGATCCCGATCCGGGTCAAGCTGCCCGAACTGTCGCGCGAAAGCCTGGTGACCATCGAGAACCTGCCGGTCCAGACCCGCAGCGGCGGCACCGTCCCGCTGTCGCGGGTCGCCGAGATCAGCTTCGGTTCGGGCCCGACCACGATCCAGCGCTACAACCAGAACCGCCGCGTGCTGGTCGGCGCCGATCTTGCGCAAGGCGTCATCAAGGGCGAGGCGCAGGCGGAAATCGACGAACTTCCGGTGCTCCAGAACCTGCCGCAGGGCGTCGCCCGCGATGTGGTCGGCGAAGACGAATGGCAGGCGGAGATGCTCAACAGTCTCGTCATCGCGATCCTCTCGGGCTTCCTGCTGGTCTTCGCGGTGCTGGTGCTGCTCTACAAGCGGCTGATGAGCCCGCTGGTCAACATGACCTCGCTGCTGCTCGCGCCGCTGGGCGGCATCTTCCTGGTCTGGATCATCGGTCAGCCGCAATCGATGCCGGTCTATATCGGGGTCCTGCTCTTGCTGGGGATCGTCTCCAAAAACTCGATCCTGCTGATCGATTTCGCGATCGAGGCGATGGCCGACGGCAAGCAGAAGTTCGAGGCGATCATGGATGCCGGGCACAAGCGCGCGCAGCCGATCGTGATGACCACGGTGGCGATGACCGCGGGGATGGTGCCGGTCTCGCTCTCGGGCGTGTTCGGCTCGGGCGATGGCGCATTCCGCGCACCGATGGGAACGATGGTGATCGGCGGACTGATTCTCTCGACCGTGCTGACCTTGCTGATCGTGCCTGCGGGATTCAGCCTCGCGGACGGACTCGAACGGCGGCTCGGACCCTGGTTGCGCCAGCGCTTCCTGACCTATCGCCCGGGCGACGAAGACGGCGAACCGCGCGAAGGGGAGGTCGCTCCTGCCGAGTGAGAAGTCCCGCGGCGGAAGGTTTTTGACGGCCCTGCCGCGCGCCGCCCAAGGCGAGATGCAGGGCGAAATGCCGACACCCGACCGCGTCCGCCGGATGCGCTGGACCGCGACCGGCCTGCTGGTGGCGATGGCCGCGGTGTTCATCCTCTCGGGCCGCTATCTCGATCTGCATCCCGCCTGGGGCTATGTCCACGCCTTCGCCGAAGCGGCGATGGTCGGCGGTCTGGCCGACTGGTTCGCGGTGACCGCGCTGTTCCGCCATCCGCTCGGCCTGCCGATCCCGCACACCGCGATCATCCCGCAGAACAAGGACCGCATCGCCGACACCATGGCGCAGTTCCTGCGCGAGAATTTCCTCACGCCCGCGGTGGTGGCGCGGCGGATGCGGGCGATGAATTTGGCGCAGGCGGTCGGGCGTTATCTGACCGAGCCCGGCGAACAGGGCGGCTCGCGAATCCGCGCCGGCGCGGGCGATCTGTTCGTCGAGGTGCTCGAATCGCTCGATCCCGACAGGCTCGGTGGGCAGGTGCGCAGCGCGCTCAAGACCGGGCTCGACCGGATCGAGGTGGCTCCGCTGCTGGGCCAGATGCTCGAGGCGATGATCGCCGACGGACGCCACCGGCCGCTGATCGACAGCATCATCCGCTGGGCGGGGCTGGTGCTGGAAGACAATGAAGACATGGTTCGCGCGATGATCAACCAGCGCGCCAACGCATTGCTTCGCTTCACGGGGCTCGACGAGCGGCTGGCCAATTCGGTGCTCGACGGGCTCTACCGGATGCTCGCCGAGGTGCTGATCGATCCCGAGCATCCGCTGCGCGCCAAGGTCGAGCACGGGCTGGCGGATCTCGCGCGGAGCCTGCGCGAGGATCCCGAGATGCAGGCCAAGGTCGAGCGGATGAAGCGCGAGATGCTCGACAATCCCGCCATCGCGACCTGGTGGCAGGGGGTCTGGGAACGGCTGCGCCACAGGCTGATCGAGATGGTCCGCGGCGACGGTGCCGGGGGGATGCCGGGGCGGCTCACCGAGAGCCTCGCCGAAATGGGCACCGCGCTGCGCGACGATCCGCGCCTCCAGCAACAGGTCAACCGCTTCGCTCGCCGCACTGCGGTGGGGCTGACCTCGCGCTATGGCGGGCAGATCGTCAGGTTGGTCTCGGAAACCGTGCGCGGCTGGGACGCCAGCACGATCACCGGCCGGGTCGAAAGCGCGGTCGGTCGCGACCTGCAGTTCATCCGCATCAACGGCACGCTGGTCGGCGGGCTGGTGGGGCTGACGCTGCATTTTCTGAGCGGCGTCTTCTGAGGGTTGCTCGACGCAAGCGGGAACAGTTAAATTCGCACCGCCGCCGATAGAAGCTTTATTCGTAAACCTTCATCCCGTGCGCATCCACGGGGGGCCAGTTTTTCAATTCATATTGGATCGAAGTCCGCAAGAGCCCAGGCAGCGGCTCTCCCTCCGCATCGCGCGCGGGTTCGAAGCGTCCGTATTGCAGGAGCGCCGAACACGCTGCCTCACGAAGCACTTTCGCAGTCATCTGGTTCAACACATGGCAGTGCGTCGGGCGCCCTTGCGGGTCGATAACAAGTCTGACGGGGACGGGACCGTCGTAGCGGGAGCGAAGCGCCTCGGCTGGATAATTCTTCTGAATTTCCGCAGCCCATTGATCGATGTCCACGGGTCTCGCAGATGTTTCCGTCCTGTCGAGCACGGCTTGTGGAACGCCCAGTGCAGCGAGCTTCTCGCTCAGGCAATCGTCCAGCGCCTGAAGCGCCTTGTCGATCGCGTAGGTGTGCAGCGCTAGGGGGCGCACGGCGACCCCGTCCGCGACGAAAAACTCCGTGTCCCCAACAGCGTCCGCGAGAGCCGAGCTTGACCGTGGTCGATCTCCGGACTCGTCGTTTCCTGTCGCGGGAGTGGGGAAGGGTTGGCCGGAAAAGACCAGCCCCGGCATTTCTCCGATCGAGGCGTCTGCAATTCTCTCGAACCGACCGAGCCCGGCAGACGGCATGAAACCTGCGTGAAGGGTGCCGCGCTGGCGGGCGATACCATCGCCGAACAGACCGAATTGAATGTCGGCTCCGTGGTCCATGCGCTGCATGACGAATGTCATTCGCTGATCGGCACGGGCGAAATCCCGTCTGACCGAGCAACCCTCTCCCGCCGAGGATTGGCTCCACAGCGCTTGCGGTTCGTAGACTAGCGCACCCTCGACCGCCTCGGGCGTGCTGTCCGCTCGCGCCACTACCGCAGAGCTCGATACCGTCGCTGCCATGATTGCAAGAACAAGAGGTTTCATAGAAGGAAGCCTATCGACGGGTGCTTTTACAGGCAAGGCATCAGTCGGCTCGGCCTGAGGGTCCGTTAGCGACACTGAGTTGCCGGCGGCCAATTGCGTCGATCGCGAACGGGTAAAGCTGAGATTCCCCGTTCATCACCCCATCTTGTACACGATCTTGGTGATGTAGAACGAGCGCATCGGCTGGCCCTGGCTGTCCAGCGCGGGCTCGAACACCGCGTCATCCAGCACGCGGCAAGCCGGCGCCGGCAGCGTCTCGGAATTCGTCGCATTGTCGAGGGTGCATCGCTCCACCCTGCCGTCTGCGCCGACTATGAGCAGCGCCCGGATAATGCCCTGCTCCCCCTTGTGCAAAGCCGCGGCGGGGTAGTCCCGGCCCACTCGCGAGGCGATCAGCTTCATATTGGTCGGATCGACAATCCGGGTAAGCGAGCGGTGCTGGTCGGCATCGAGCCCCCACTCGGCGATCAGGTCCACGGAACATGCGTTGAGCGCCGCGAACGGCTTGTCGAGCGTGCCGGTGGCGAAGCGAACCCGGCGCCGCCCCTGGCTGACTTCGATGTAATCCATTCCCTTGGCGCGGTGGATATCGATTGCCGGAAGGCTGTCCCTTGCTTCGGCAACGTCTTCTTCGGCCTCTTCCTCGTCCTGTTCTTCGGCAAGATCGAGCCCCGAGTAGATGAGGGCAGGGCCGACCCCTTCCACATCCCCCCTGAAGGGTCGTATCTTCCACGTTCCGCCGATCGGTCCGAACTGAATCGCCACATTGGGCGAAAATCGATCGAGCGGCTCGCCTGCGAGCGTCAATTCGAAGCTATCGCCTGGGCCGTGTTGAGTGAAGAACACAACCGAGCGGCCCTCGCCCTCGCCGAAGGTGCGGGCAAGCCGACAGCTCTGCTCGGCATAATCGAGATGCCAGCTCGAAGAGGCCGGGAGCACGGTAGCGGGCTCCGCCGCCGCCGCGTCCTGAGCCCCGGCGGCGGCGAGTGCGGCGAAACAGATCGTAGTGCGAAACATAAAGACCCCCCTGCAGCTGGATTACTGCAGGAGGGTCCCATTATCCAAGCGGGTATTCGCCTCGGTCAGAGCTTTTCGGTCAGCTCGGGAACCGCCTTGAACAGATCCGCCACCAGACCGACGTCGGCGACCTGGAAGATCGGCGCGTCCTCGTCCTTGTTGATGGCGATGATGGTCTTGGAATCCTTCATCCCCGCAAGATGCTGGATCGCGCCCGAGATGCCGATCGCGATATAGACTTCCGGCGCCACGATCTTGCCGGTCTGGCCGACCTGATAGTCGTTGGGGACATAGCCCGCATCGACCGCCGCGCGGCTGGCGCCGACGCCGGCGCCCAGCTTGTCGGCGAGCGGCATGATGATCTGTTCGAAGGTCTCGCCGTCCTTGAGCGCGCGGCCGCCCGAGACGATCACCTTGGCGCTGGTCAGTTCGGGGCGCTCGCTGGCGGCGATCTCCTCGCTGACGAAGCTCGAGACGCCGGCATCGCCGGGGCCAGAGACGTCCTCGATGCTCGCCGAGCCGCCCTCGGTCTCGGCCTTGTCGAAGGCGGTGCCGCGCACGGTGATGACCAGCTTGGGATCGGAGGATTCGACCGTCGCGATCGCGTTGCCCGCGTAGATCGGGCGGGTGAAGCTCTTCTCGCCCTCGACCGAGAGAATGTCCGAGATCTGCATCACGTCGAGCTGCGCCGCGACGCGCGGGGCGATGTTCTTGCCATTGGTGGTGGCCGGCGCGACGAAGGCATCGTAGCCCTCCATCAGCTTGGCGACCAGCGGGGCGACGTTTTCGGCCAGCAGGTTGGCATAGGCGGGATCGTCGGCCTTGAGCACCTTGCTCACCCCGGAGATCTTCGCTGCGGCATCGGCGGCGCCGGCGCAGTTGGAGCCGGCGACCAGCGCGGTGACATCGCCCAGCTTGCCTGCGGCGGTGACCACCGCGAGCGTGGCGTCGGCGACGCTGTCATTGTCGTGTTCGACCAGAACGAGAGTGTTCATCGTTTCAAACCCTTGTTTGCGTTCGCCCTCGCTGTGTCGAAGGCCTTGGCGTATGTGACGGGCGCCTTGTCAGACCCCCTTCTCAGGCGATGCCCAGCGCCTTGATCTTGGCGACCAGCGCGTCGACGTCGGCGACCTTTTCGCCGGCCTGGCGAACCGGCGGCTCGGTGACCTTGGTGGTCGTCAGCCGCGGCGCGGTCTCGACGCCGTAATCGGCGGGCGTCTTGCTATCGAGCGGCTTCTTCTTGGCCTTCATGATGTTGGGCAGCGAAGCATAGCGCGGCTCGTTGAGGCGCAGATCGGTGGTGACGATCGCGGGCAGGGTGAGCTTCACGGTCTGCAAACCGCCATCGACCTCGCGCTTGACGGTGACCGAGTCGCCATCCACCTCGACGGTGTTGGCGAAGGTGCCCTGCGGCCGGCCCAGCAGCGCTGCGAGCATCTGGCCGGTCTGGTTGCTGTCGTCGTCGATCGCCTGCTTGCCGAGCATGACCAGCCCGGGCTGCTCTTCCTCGACGATGGCCTTGAGGATTTTCGCGACCGCGAGCGGCTCGACCAGATCGTCGGTCTCGACCAGGATCGCGCGATCCGCACCCATGGCAAGCGCGGTGCGCAGCGTTTCCTGCGCCTTGGCGGGGCCGATCGAGACCACCACGATCTCCTCGGCCTTGCCGGCTTCCTTGACCCGGATGGCTTCTTCGACCGCGATCTCGTCGAAGGGGTTCATGCTCATCTTGACGTTGGCGAGATCCACGCCCGAGCCATCGGCCTTGACCCGCGGCTTGACGTTGTAATCGATGACCCGCTTTACGGGCACGAGGATTTTCATGCGAGAAAGTCCCTTTCAAAAGCTGGAAACGGCGCGAATTGGCCGCTTACCTATCGAATGCGTGGGGGCGACATTGCGTTCCGGGAGGCCGAGGTCAAGCCCCCCTCACGACTGCGCAGCGCGAGTGCCGCTTTACCGTAACGTCAAGCAGGAGTAGCTTTCGGACGATTTCCGGCGGAGGCGGTGCCATGCGCGCGATTCTGGGTTCGATTCTGCTGTTGCTGGCGAGTCCGGCGCTCGCCCAGGAGACGCGCGTGGCGCCCGACGGGCATGTTCCGCCCGCAGCCGCGCTCGACCGGATGCAATGGCTGGCGGGCCAGTGGGCGGGCGAGGGCATCGGCGGCGCACCCGCGCATGAGAGCTGGCTCCCCGCCACCGGCGACACGATGGTCGGAACCTTCGTGCAGCAGGATGGCGAGGGCGGGATCCGCTTCACCGAGCATATGTATCTGATGGAAGAGGCGGGCACGCTGGTGCTGCGCCTCAAGCATTTCGACGCCGACCTCACCGGGTGGGAGGAGAAGGACGACATGCTCGCCTTCCGCCTGGTCGCCCTCGAGCCCTGCGCAGCCTATTTCGACGCGCTCACGCTACGCTGCGACGGCGAGCATGGCTTGCTCGCCGCCGTGCGCATGAAGTCGAACAGCGAAGCGGTGGAGGAGCTGGTGTTCCGCTTCGAGCGAATGGAATAGCCGCCGCTCTCTCTCCGCCAGCCCGGCGTCAGGCGGCCTTCTTCACTTCCGCGACGATCTTCTTGGCGGCATCGCCCAGATCGTTGGCGCTGACGATCGGCAGGCCCGAATTCTCGAGGATTTCCTTGCCCGCCGCGACATTGGTGCCCTCGAGCCGGACCACCAGCGGAACCGACAGGTTCACGTCCTTGGCCGCCTGGACGATGCCGTTGGCGATCACGTCGCACTTCATGATCCCGCCGAAGATGTTGACGAGGATGCCCTCGACCGCGGGATCCTTGAGGATGATCTTGAACGCCGCGGTCACCTTTTCGGTGGTGGCGCCGCCGCCGACATCGAGGAAGTTGGCGGGGAAGGCGCCGTTCAGCTTGA
Organism: Qipengyuania benthica; assembly: GCF_030717865.1. Classification (NCBI taxonomy): domain Bacteria; kingdom Pseudomonadati; phylum Pseudomonadota; class Alphaproteobacteria; order Sphingomonadales; family Erythrobacteraceae; genus Qipengyuania; species Qipengyuania benthica. Next base: position 47,633 of record NZ_JAVAIL010000005.1, read on the forward strand.
TGATGTCCATCGTCGCCATGGCGAGCCCGGCGCCGTTGACCATGCAGCCGATGGTGCCGTCGAGCTTGATATAGGCGAGATCGTATTCGCTCGCCTCGACCTCGGCGGGGTCTTCCTCGCTCTCGTCGCGCAGCGCCGCGACATCGGGGTGGCGATAGAGCGCATTGCCATCGAAGCTCATCTTGGTGTCGAGCACCAGCAGGTTGCCGTCTTTCGTCTCGACCAGTGGATTGATCTCGAGCATCTCGCAATCCAGATCCATGAAGGCGGTGTAGAGCTGCTTGGCCAGCTTCTGCGCCTGCTTGTTGAGATCGCCGGACAGCTCGAGCGCAAACGCGACCGCGCGGCCGTGATGCGGCATGAAGCCCTGCGCGGGATCGATGGCGATGGTCGCGATCTTGTCGGGCGTGTTGTGCGCGACATCCTCGATGTCCATCCCGCCTTCGGTCGAAACGATCATCGCGACCTGGCCGCTGGCGCGATCGACCAGCATCGAGAGGTAGTATTCCGAAGCGATATCGACGCCGTCGGTGACGTAGAGGCGATTGACCTGCTTGCCTTCGTCTCCGGTCTGGATCGTCACCAGCGTATTGCCGAGCATCTCGCCGGCGTCCTTCTCGACGTCCTCGATGCTGTGCGCGAGCCGCACGCCGCCCTTGGCATTGGCCTCAAGTTCCTTAAACTTTCCCTTGCCGCGACCGCCGGCATGGATCTGCGCCTTGACCACATAGAGCGGCCCGGGCAGCTTCTTCGCCGCCGCGACCGCTTCCTCGACATTCATCGCCGCGTGTCCGGCGGGAATGGCGATGCCGTGCTTGGCGAGGAGTTCCTTGGCCTGATATTCATGGATGTTCATTGGGAATGTCCTTGTCGCGCCGCGAAGGGCGGGTGGAAGTTTGGTGCCGCATAAGCATGTCTGGGCGCGCTTGAAAAGTGCCGGTTTCGGGTGCAAGCGCGCCGCTTCCTCATGATCGACAGCCAACGCCTCGAATCGATAGTCCGCGAAGCGGGCCGCATCGCCCATGATCTGTGGCCGGGTGCGGGCCACACCGTCGCCAGTTGGGAGAAGGAACCCGGCGCGCCGGTGTGCGAGGCGGATATCGCTGTCGACACCTTCCTCAAGCGCGAATTGGGCGCGCTGCTGCCCTCCGCGGGCTGGCTGTCGGAGGAGACGGTGGACGATCCCGCACGGCTCGCCAATTCGCTGATCTGGCTGGTCGATCCGGTCGACGGCACGCGCGATTTCATCCGCGGGCGCGAAGGTTGGTGCGTGTCGGTGGCGCTGGTCAGCGCCGGGCGGCCGTTGATCGGCATTCTTGCAGCCCCGGCGCGGGGCGAAAGCTGGAGCGCGGTCGCGGGGGCGGGGGCGATGCGCAACGGAGTCGCTCTGCGCGCCTCGCGCCGCACCGAGTTTGCCGGGGCGCGGGTCCCTGCCGATTCGCTCGCCCGGGAGGATCGCGATCTGGCGCTGGTCGACAAACCCAATTCGATCGCGCTGCGGATCGCCATGGTTGCGGCGGACGAGGCGGATCTGGTGGCGACGCTGCGCTGGGGCTTCGAATGGGATATCGGCGCCGCCGCGCTGATCGCGCGCGAAGCGGGCGCGGCGACCAGCGATGCCTTCGGGCGCAAGCTCGATTACAACAAGCGCGATCCGCGCGCCTTCGGGGTGATCGCCTCCGCGCCGGGGATCCACGGAGCTGCCGTGGAGCGACTGGCGGGGCGCTCTGCGACGATCGGGCGGCGAGACCGCTAGCCTCCGGACGAGGAAAAGGGGCCGATCCTGCGACCGGCCCCTCTGTATTCATCGGTGCGAAAATCCGGAGCGGGCTTACCGCTGGGCGGCCTGCGCCTCGCGTACGTCCTGCTCGTCGAACGGGATGATCTTGATTTCCACCCGGCGGTTGAGCGCGCGGCCTTCTGCGGTCGCATTGTCGCCGACGAAATAGCGCGGATCCTCGCCGAAGCCCTGCGAGCGGATGCGCGAGGCGGCGACGCCGCGGCTGGTCAGATAGCTCGCCACCGCCTGGGCACGCTGCTCCGAAAGACGCTGGTTGAACGCGTCCGAACCGGTCGAATCGGTGTAGCCGTAAACGTCGATCAGGCTGTTGGGATATTGCGTCAGGCTCTGCGCCACCCGGTCGAGCGTGTTCCGGAAGGTCTGGTTGATGGTGTAGCTGCCGGTCTGGAAGGTGACGCCATCGGGCAGGTTGACGAGGATCGCCTCGCCGCCGTCGACCTGGCTCACATCGACCCCGGTGCCCGCGGTCGCTTCCTCGAGCTCCTTGATCTGCTGGTCCATGCGGTAGCCGACATAGCCGCCCGCCGCACCGCCGCCGACCGCGCCGATGATGCGTCCGGTCTTGCCGCCGATCACCCCGCCGAGCAGACCGCCCAGCAGCGCGCCGCCGCCGGTGCCCAGCACGGTGCGCGAGATTTTCTGTTCGCCGGTGTTGGGATCGGTGACGCAGGCCGACACGCCGAGCAGCGAGACGGAAGCCAGCGTGGCGACGAGAATTTTGGATCTTTTCATGGAAACTTGGTCCTTCTTCAGCGGAGCCCCGGTTCGGAAAGTCGAAACCGGATCGACCCAGCATTGGGATATTTGATCAGCGCGCCCACTCCGCGCCTGCTCCTCCCAACTCGCGAGCGCTCTTGACGTTCCGCGCTGCCGATCCCGATGCCGCAAGGCTGGCGTGGCCGCGCAATTGTGCTAGCGCTGCGCCGGTGACACCCTTTCCCTGGTCCGACCTGCTCATCATCGCGGGGCTCATCCTGCTCAACGGCGTCTTCGCGATGTCCGAACTGGCGATCGTTTCCGCCCGCACCGCGCGGCTGCGCGGCGCCGCCCAGAAAGGCACGCCCGGCGCCCGCACCGCGCTGCGGCTGGCGTCCGATCCGGGCAAGTTCCTCTCCACGGTGCAGATCGGGATCACGCTGATCGGGATCATCGCGGGTGCCTATTCGGGCGCCAGCCTGGGCGGACCGGTGGGCGAGCGGCTGGCGGCGCTGGGGCTGCCCGCAGGCTGGGCCGAAGAAGCCGGCTTCGCGCTGGTGATCGCGCTGACGACCTATTTCAGCCTGGTGATCGGCGAACTCGTCCCCAAGCAGGTCGCGCTGCGGCTGGCGGTGCCGATCGCGCTGGTGATGGCGCGGCCGATGGCGATCCTGTCGCGGGTCGCCGCGCCGCTGGTGTGGCTGCTCGACGCCTCCTCCGCGGTATTGCTGCGGCTGCTGCGGGTTCGCGCTTCGGGTCAGGCCGCGGTGACCGCCGAAGAACTGCACATGCTGTTTGCCGATGCCACGCGCTCGGGTGTGATCGAGCACGCGCAGCACCAGATGCTGCAGAGCGTGGTGCGGCTGGCGGAGCGTCCGGTGCGCGAGGTAATGACCCCGCGCAACCAGCTCGACTGGATCGATGCCGATGCCGATACGGACCGGATCCGCGCCGCGATCGAGGCGAGCTCGCATTCGTGCCTGCCGGTTGCGGAAGGCTCGCCCGACAAGGTGGTGGGGCTGGTCAAGGTGCGCGAGGTGCTGGCGCTGATGGTGGCGGGCGAACCGGTCGATCTGCGCGCACTCATGAAGAAGGCCGAGGTCGTCCCCGATCAGCTCGACGCGGTCGATGCGCTGCGCGTGCTCCAGCAGGCCGATATCGCGATGGCGATGGTCCACGATGAATACGGCCATCTCGACGGCATCGTCACCCCGGTCGATGTGCTGACCGCGCTGGTCGGCGATTTCGCCAGCGATCAGGAACATGGCGAGGCGCCCGCGGTGATCGAGCGCGAGGACGGCTCGCTGCTGGTCTCGGGCTCGCTGTCGGCGGATGCACTCGGCGACCGGTTGGGCCTGGATTACGACGAGGACCGCGAATTCGCGACCGCGGCGGGCTTCGTCCTCTCGGTGCTGCGCAAGCTGCCCGAGGAGGGCGAGTATTTCAGCGAGCAGGGCTGGCGGTTCGAGGTCGTCGACATGGATGGCCGCCGGATCGACAAGCTGCTGGTGGCGCGCGAAGGCCCCGAGCCCGCGCGCGAGGACCCCTGCGAAGACTAAGGCCTCAGCCCGGGATCACCGCCTGCGCGCTGGCGCCAGCGCCCGAGGGAGCGGCGATGATGTCGCGGGTGACGCGGCCCTTGGCGACGGTGTTGGTCTCGGGATCGCCCACCGAGGAGCGGATGCCGGGAGCCGCGGCGCCGGCGCGATCGAGGGCGCTGGTTTCGACCGCGCTGCGCTGCGCCGGGCCGCCGAACAATGCCTCGAGCGTCTGCTGCGACGCGGTCCCTTCGGCGGGACGCGGGGCGCCCGGAGCGGGGGGAACGAGGTTGAAATCGGGCGGCACCACCAGCGGCGCCTGGCGCTGGACCGCGAATTCGTCGGGCCGCTCGCGATCGAGGAAGCCGCCGCCGGCGCATGCGGACAGCATGGTCGCCGAGAGGGCGAGCAGGGGGAGGGTGTGGTGCTTGGTCATGAAGTCTTCTCCGCGGCGGAAGGCGCCGTTTCATTCATCAGATCGTCGGCCTTGTCGCGGATGAAAAAGGCGCGGGCAAGGATAATCACCACCCCGATCGTGATCGCGGCATCGGCGACGTTGAAGATCAGGAAGGGCCGGAACTCGCCGAAATGCAGATCGGCGAAATCGACCACATAGCCCAGATCGAAGCGGTCGCGGATATTGCCCAGCGCCCCGCCCAGGATCAGCGCCAGCCCGAAGATCTCGCCCAGCAGCCTTTCGCGCATCATCCACACCGTGACCACCAGCGCGATCAGCCCTGTGACCGCCACCAGCGCCCAGCGCGCCTCGGGGCTGGTCGCCTCGAACATGCCCAGCGAAACGCCGAAATTGCGGGTGAAGCGCAGATCGAAGAACGGCAGCAGTTCCATCGCATCGCCGACCCGGTCGATCCCGAGCCGCTCGGTGACCAGCCATTTGCTCCATTGGTCGATCCCGAAGATGCCCAGCGCGATCCCGCAGCCGATCAGGCGGTTGCGCAGCGTGCGGGTCATGCTGCGGCATCCAGCTGGGCGACGGCGGTCTCGCAGCGATCGCACAGCGCGCCGTCCTCCGCCACGCTGGGGAGCAGCCGCCAGCAGCGACCGCATTTGTCTTCGGGGGAACGGGTCACCTGCACCGCCTCGCTATCCGCAATCGTCACTGACGCGGTGATGAACAATTCCGCCAGCGCGGCTTCGTCGAAGCCCGCGGGCACGCGCGCGGCGGGGACCACGACATCGGCCTCGAGCCCCGAGCGGATCACCTTCTCGCGCCGCAGCGGCTCGATCGCTTCCATCACTTCCTCGCGCAAGCTCCGCAACTCGTCCCAGCGGCTCTGGTCCGCCTCGACACCGGGCACGACAGGCCATTCGAGCAGATGGACGCTGCCGCCCAGCTCGCCGGGCGCGGCGGGGTAGCGCGTCTGCCACACTTCCTCGGCGGTGAAGACCAGCACCGGCGCGGCGTAGCGCACCAGCGCGTGGAACAGCAGGTCGAGTACGGTGCGATAGGCGTTGCGCCGGGTGCTGTCCGGTCCGTCGCAATAGAGCACGTCCTTGCGGATATCGAAGTAGAAGGCCGACAGGTCCTCGTTGCAGAAATCGACCAGCAGGCGGGTGTAGGCGTTGAAATCATAGGCCAGCGCCGCGGCGCGCAGCTTCGCGTCGAGCTCGGCTAGCAATGCCAGCACATAGCGCTCGAGCTCGGGCACCTCGCCCGCATCGCCCATATCGCCGACGAAGCCGTCTAGTGCGCCGAGCAGATAGCGGAAGGTGTTGCGCAGCTTGCGATACTGGTCGGCCACGCCTTTCAGGATCTCGTCGCCGATGCGGTGATCCTCGGTGTAGTCGACGCTCAGCGCCCACAGCCGGATGATGTCGGCGCCGTATTGCTCCATCACCTTCAGGGGATCGATGGTGTTGCCCAGGCTCTTGGACATCTTCTTGCCCTGGCTGTCCATCGTGAAGCCGTGGGTCAGCACCTGGTCGTAGGGCGCCCGGCCGCGGGTGGCGCAGCTTTCCATCAGCGAGGACTGGAACCAGCCGCGATGCTGGTCGGAGCCCTCGAGATAGAGATCGGCGGGCCATTGCAGCGCCGGCCAGCGTCCGCTTTCCAGCGTGAAGACATGGGTACAGCCTGAATCGAACCAGACGTCGAGAATGTCGCCGACCATCTCGTAATCGCCGGGCGCGTAGTCGGGTCCGAGCAGCTCGGCTTTCGCCGCCTCGTTCCAGCCATCGACGCCGGATTCGCGGATGGCGGCGACGATGCGCGCGTTGACCGCGGGATCGCGCAGATAATCATTACCGCCCTTCTTGACGAACAGCGTGATCGGCACCCCCCAGGCGCGCTGGCGCGACAGCACCCAGTCGGGGCGTCCCTCGACCATCGAGCGAATCCGGTTGCGGCCCTTCTCGGGGATGAAATCGACCCGTTCGATTTCGGAGAGCGCGATGGCGCGCAGGGTCGAGCCCTCTGCCTCTACCGACCCCGGCCCATTCGTCATCCCAGCTGAAGCTGGGATCGCTCCCGGCCCGGCGCCTTCACCGCCAGCGGTCCCAGCTTTCGCTGGGACGACGTCGGTGTCGAGCGGCTTGTCCATCGGCACGAACCATTGCGGCGTGCAGCGATAGATCACCTTGGCCTTGGACCGCCAAGAATGCGGATAGGAGTGCGCATAATCCTCCGAGGCCGCGAGCAGCGCGCCCGCTTCGCGCAAATCGTTGCAGATCGGCCCGTCGGGCGCGTTGAACGGCTTGTTGATCACCGCGCGGCGGCGCTCCTTGCCCTCGTTGTCGAGATCCCCGGCGCCCAGCCACGGCCAGTCGTCGCGGTAGCGCCCATCGTCCATCACCGCGAACACCGGCTCGATCCCGACCGTCTTGCACAGAGCGAAGTCGTCCTCGCCGTGATCGGGCGACATGTGGACCAGCCCCGTACCGCTGTCGGTGGTGACGAAATCGCCCGCGAGGAAGGGGCGCGGGCGGGCGTAGAATTCGAGCGCTTTCTGCCACGCCGCCTCGCCCGCCTTGCCATTCTCTCCTTCGTCACCAACCAACTCGTCGCCATGCGCGACATCACCCCCCTCGTCACCCCGGATTTGATCCGGGGTCCCGCTGCCTTCCTGCGCCGCGCCCGAAGGCAGCGGGGCCCCGGCTCGGGGGCCGGGGCGACGGGATTTGAGCAATTCGTAAATCGGGTGACGGGCGAGCGTTCCGGCGAGCTCGGAACCTTTGATCGTCTTGGCAACGGCGCAAATAAGCCCAGTACGTTCAACGAATGATGGCACCAGCTCCTTGGCAATGAGCAACGAGAACGACACCGCCCGCCGCTCTTCGAGAGGCATCTTCTCGAGTTCAAGGCTGGCATCCGCGGCGACGAGAAGAACATACTCGACATCCGGCCCATAGGCGATCGCCTGGTTGACCGGGATCGTCCACGGCGTCGTCGTCCAGATCACCGCGTAGGCGCCCTTGAGCTCTGGCACATTCGGGCTCTCGACAATCTCGAACGCCACGTCGATCTGCGTCGAGACGATGTTCTCATATTCGACCTCGGCCTCGGCCAGCGCGGTCTTTTCGACCGGGCTCCACATCACCGGCTTGGAGCCGCGATAGAGATTGCCCGCCTCGGCGAATTTCATCAGCTCGCCGACGATCGTCGCCTCGGCGGCGAAATCCATCGTCAGATAGGGGTGGTCCCAATCGCCCAGACAGCCCAGCCGCTTGAGCTGCTCGCGCTGGGTGTCGACCCAGCCTTGCGCATAGGCGCGGCATTCGGCGCGGAATTCGGCCGGAGGGACCTCGTCCTTGTTGAGCTTCTTCTTGCGATACTGTTCCTCGACCTTCCACTCGATCGGCAGGCCGTGGCAATCCCAGCCCGGAACATAGGGCGCGTCCTTGCCCAGCAGCGTCTGGGTGCGGCAGACCATGTCCTTGAGCACATGGTTGAGCGCGTGGCCCACATGGATGTCGCCATTGGCATAGGGCGGGCCGTCGTGGAGGATGAACTTCTCGCGGCCCGCGCGCGCGGCGCGCAGCTCCTCGTAGAGCTTCTCCTGCTGCCAGCGCGCGAGGATACCCGGCTCCTTCTGCGGCAGCCCGGCCTTCATGGGAAAATCGGTCTTCGGCAGGAAGACGGTATCTCGGTAATCGCGCGGTTCGGTCATGGCGGCGGGCCTTAGCCGGGGCGGAAGGTTTGGGCAATTTGTTCGCGCGCGGGTGCGAATAGGGGTTTCACACGAAGACACGAAGATGTCGGTCCTGCGGCGAAGCCGCTTCTAGCCAGCTGCCTTGTAGTGAAGTGCTCCTTCGGAGCGGGCGCTACATCTTCGTGTCTTCGTGTGAACCCAACTCGAGCAAGCCCCGCGCCCGCTCGCAATCGGCATCCATCTGCACCACCAGCTCCTCGAGCGAATCGAACTTCGCTTCCGGCCTCAGGAAGTGATGGAACGCCACCTCGATCTCCTGCCCGTAGAGATCGCCGGAAAAGTCGAAGAAATAGGGTTCGAGCAATTCCTTGGGCGGGTCGAACTGCGGGCGGATGCCGACATTGGCGGCGCCCTTCAGAACCTCGCCGGTTGCCAGGATCCGCCCGGTGACCGCGTAGATGCCGTAGCGTGGGCGCAGATAGTGCTCGATCGCGAGATTGGCGGTGGGATAGCCGATGGTGCGGCCGCGCTTGTCGCCATGTTCGACCACGCCGCGGATCGCGAAGGGGCGGGTCAGCAGCCGCGCCGCCTCCTGCGGATCGCCGTCCTTCAGCGCCTCGCGCACCCGGCTGGAGGAGATCGGCGCGCCGCCATCCGTCACTGCGCCGACCGTGCGGGTTTCGAGCCCGCGTGTCGCCCCGAAGCCGCGCAGCAGCGCGACATCGCCCTTCGCGCCCTTACCGTATTTGAAATCCTCGCCGGTCACCACGCCATGCGCGCCCAGCCGCTCGATCAGGATCTGCGCGATGAAGTCTTCGGCGGGGGTGCCCGCCAGCGCGGCGTCGAAATGGAACACCAGCATCGCGGTCGCGCCGGCGGCGAGATAGAGTTCCTGCCGCTGTTCGAGCGTGGTCAGCCGGAACGGCGGCACCTCGGGGCGGAAGAAGCGCACCGGGTGCGGGTCGAAGGTCGCGATGATCGCCGGGCGCCCCTCGGCGCGCGCCCATTCGATCGCCTCGCCCGCGACCTGCTGATGGCCGAGGTGGAAGCCGTCGAAATTGCCCAGCGCGATCACGGCACCGCGCAAGGGTTCGGGGACCGGCTCGCGGTGATCGAGCCATCTCATTCCTCGCACTCCGGCAGCTTGCGATAGGTGACGAAGGAATAGGCCGGCTGGTCGTCTTTCGCGGGATGGTCCTCGCGGCCAACAACCTCCCATCCTGCGCCCAGCGGCGGCATGAAGACGTCGCCGGCGTAATCGGCGTGGATCTCGGTCACTTCGGCGCGGATCGCGTGGGCCATGAAGCTGTCGAAGATCGCCGCGCCGCCGATGACCGCGATTGCGCCCTCGCCCGCCATGGCGAGCGCTTCCTCGACCGAGCGCGCGACTTGCGCGCCCGCGCTGTCCCAGCGTTCCCTTCGGGTCAGCACGATGTGGCGCCGTCCCGGCAGCAGCCCGGGCAGGCTCTCGAAGGTCTTGCGCCCCATGATCATCGGACGGCCCATCGTCTGCGCCTTGAAATGCGCCAGATCGGCGGGAAGGTGCCAGGGCAGCCGTCCCTCGTGCCCGATCGCGCCATTGGCGGCGCGGGCATAGATCAGGAAGATTTCGCGGCTCACGAGTGGGGCTGGCGGCTCGGGCGGGTCAACTGGGTGACATGACCCATCTTGCGACCCGCGCGTGCCTGCTTCTTCCCATAGAGATGCAGATGCGTGTCGGGTTCGGCGAGCCGCGCCAGCGCGCTGGCGGAATCCTTGCCGACGAGGTTGGTCATCGTCACGCTCTCGGCCACGGCAGCAGTGTCGCCCAGCGGCAGCCCCGCCACCGCGCGCATGTGGTTGGCGAACTGGCTGGTCACCGCGCCCTCGATCGTCCAATGCCCCGAATTGTGGACCCGCGGTGCCATCTCGTTGAAGACAGGGCCTTTTTCGGTCGCGAAAAACTCCAGCGTCAGCACCCCGACATAATCCAGCGCATCCGCCACCCGCTTCGCCAGCGCATGGGCTTCATCAACTTGCGCCGCGATTCTCTCCCCCGCCGGCAGCGAAGAGGTCGCCAGAATCCCGTCGCGATGCACATTGCGGGTCGGTTCCCAGAACCGCACCGCGCCATCGCGTCCCCGCACCAGGATCACCGAAAACTCCGCCGCGAAATCGACGAAGCCCTCGTAGATCGCCGGACCGCCGGACAGCGGCACGCCATCGGCATCATGCGCCGATTCGATCCGCCACTGGCCCTTGCCGTCATAGCCCTCGCGCCGGGTCTTGAGGATGCCCGGCGCCCCGATCCGCTCGATCGCGGCGACCAGATCGGCGCGCGAATCGACCGCGGCATGGAGCGCGGGCCGACCGCCGAGCCCCTCGACGAAGCGCTTCTCCGCCAGCCGGTCCTGCGCCACTTCGAGAGCCTTGCGCGGCGGGAACACCGCATCGACCGGCAGCGTGTCGAACACGCTCAGCGGCACATTCTCGAATTCATAGGTGATCGCATCGCATTGCGCGGCGAAGGCCGCCAGCGCGGCGGTATCGTCCCAGCGGGCGGTGAAGAAATCGGCGCAGAGCTCGGCGGCAACATTGTCGCCCTCGGGTGCAAATCCGACGCAGCGATAGCCCAGCCGTGCGCCCTCGATCGCCAGCATTCGGCCCAACTGACCACCGCCGAGAATCCCGATCGTGCTGCCCTGTTTCAGCATCACTCCTCCGGTCGTTCCGCCACGGCATCGCTGCGCGCCTGCCGCCAGGTCTTGAGCCGTCCGGTCAGCGCGGCATCGCTGCCCGCCAGGATGCTCGCGGCGAGCAGGCCGGCATTGGTCGCCCCGGCCTCGCCGATCGCCAGCGTCCCCACCGGCACGCCCGCGGGCATCTGGACGATCGAGAGCAGGCTGTCCTGACCGCTCAGCGCGCGCGACTGCACCGGCACGCCCAGCACCGGCAGATGCGTCAGCGCCGCGATCATCCCCGGCAAATGCGCTGCGCCGCCCGCGCCGGCGACGATCACGGCGATGCCTTCGCCCTCGGCTGCCCGCGCGAAGTCGTACATGCGGTCCGGCGTGCGGTGCGCCGAGACGATCCGGACGTCGACGGCGACCTCGAGCTCCTCGAGAATGTCGGCGCAATGCTTCATCGTCGGCCAGTCGGACTGGCTGCCCATCACGATCGCGACTTTCGCCTGCTCCGCCATCCTCACGCGTCCCTGAGGTAGTAGCGCTCGCCCGAGGGGCGCAGATCGTCGCCGAACTCGTAGACGATCGGCTGGCCGGTGGGGATCTCCAGCCCGGTGATGTCCTCGTCGGATATGTTCGACAGATGCTTCACCAGTGCGCGCAGCGAGTTGCCATGCGCGGAAATGATGACCGTCTCCCCGCTGGCCAGCACCGGGCGGATGTCGCTTTCCCAATAGGGCAGCACGCGCTCGATGGTGAGCTTGAGGCTTTCGGCAAGAGGAATGTCTATTCCGGCGTAGCGCGCATCCGAGGCCAGGTCGTACTCGCTGCCGGGCTCAAGATCGGGCGGGGGCACATCGAAGCTGCGGCGCCAGACATGGACCTGTTCGTCGCCGTGCCGGTCGCGGGTTTCCTGCTTGTCGAGCCCGGTCAGTCCGCCGTAATGCCGCTCGTTGAGCCGCCAGTCCTTCACCACCGGAATCCACAACCGGTCGCAGGCCTCTAGCGCCAGATTGAGCGTCTTGATGGCGCGGGTCTGATAGGAGGTGAAGGCGTAGGTGGGCAGTACGCCGCGCTCGGCGAGCAGCCACCCCGCCGCGATCGCCTCCTCGACGCCCTTTTCGGTCAGATCCACATCCCACCAGCCGGTGAAGCGGTTGGCGAGGTTCCATTCGCTCTGGCCGTGGCGCACGAGAATGAGTTTGGGCATGAATGCTCCGGGCAAATCCTAGGAGCGCGCTTCGTTAGCCGCCCGCATCGGGTTTTGGAAGCGCAGCATCCGATTCGTTTTGCTGGCGCGCCTGCGCCTTGCGGCGGCGCAGGTTCTCGCGCAATCGCGCGGCCAGCCGTTCCTCGCGCGCCGCCTTGGGATCGGGTTTTGCCATGGCGGTGCTTGTGGCGGCGAAGCGCGCGAAGCTCAAGCATCGCTTGACATTGGCTCCGGCTCTGACAATAGCGCGCGCCTCCTGCATCCCCCGGGTTTTCGGGGCAGGTTCCGTGCTGCTGTAGCTCAGTGGTAGAGCGCGTCATTGGTAATGACGAGGTCGGGAGTTCAATCCTCCCCAGCAGCACCATTTTCCGATCAGAATCGAGTCGATACCGGTGCGAGCGCGGAGGCGCTTGCGCAATGCGGCGCGCTGCGCCACCTGTCCGCCCCTGATTTGAGGGGGAGGACGAAACCGGCATGCATTTCCAGCTTACCGAACAGCAGCGCGAGCTGCAGGACGCCGCGCGCGCATTCGCGCAGAAGGAGCTGCCCGAGCTGGCGCGCGAGATGGAGGAGAAGGATTTCTCCGTCCCCGCCGAGATGGTCCGCCGCTATGGCGAGATGGGGTTTCTCGGGGTCAATCTGCCCGAGCAATATGGCGGACTGGGGCTGGGGCATTTCGAGGCGATCCTGGTGCTCGAACAATTCGCGATGATCTCCAACGCGGTCGCCTTTCCGGTGTTCGAGGCGCTGGTCGGCCCGGTGCGGACGCTCGAACGGTTCGGTTCGGAGGAGCTCAAGGCGCGGATCGTCCCGCAGGTCACCGCGGGCGAGGCGACGGTGGCAGTGTCCATGTCCGAACCCGATGCCGGGACGGCGCTGACCGAACTGACCACCCGCGCCAGCGACGAGGGCGATCACTATCTGCTCAACGGCACCAAGCGCTGGACCAGCGGCGCGGGCCATGCCCGCTATTATGTCACTTATTGCCGCCTTTCGGACGAGCCGGCCGCCAGGGGAATCGGTGCCCTGCTGGTCGATAAGGAGATGGAGGGGGTATCCTTCGGCGCGCGCGAGGAGCTGATGGGCTTTCGCGGGATCGAGACGCGCGACATCCGCTTCGACGGCGTGAAGGTGCCCAAGGACAATCTGGTGATCGGCGCGGGCGGCTTCGGGCAGCTGATGCAGGCCTTCGGGCTGGAGCGCTGCGGCAACGCGACGCAGAGCCTCGGGCTCGCGCAGGCCGCGCTCGATCAGGCGATCGAATACACGCAGGAGCGCAAGGCCTTCGGCAAGCCGATCGTCGACTTCCAGGGGGTGCAGCTGAAGCTAGCGGAAATGGCGATGCGGGTCGAGGCGGCGCGGCTGCTGATCTATCGGGCGGTGGTCAATTCCGCCGAACAGGCGAACGGACTGCCTTCGGTCTACGAAAGCAGCGTCGCCAAATGCTACGCCAACGAGATCGTCCGCGAGGTGGCCGCGCAGGGGATGCAGGTGATGGGCGGCTATGGCTATCACAAGGAATACGGGATGGAGCAGCGGCTGCGCGACGGTTTCGCCTGGGGGATCGCGGGGGGCGCGATCGATGTCCAGAAGACCAATATCACCGCCGCGATGATCGGTCGCAGGTTCGACCAGCGGCGTTGATTCGTATCAGTGTATTGCGTAGATAGGACGCCGATGGATGATCCGATCGAAGACGACGGCCCGCTGACTCCGCTGGACCCGGCCTACAGGTCGGTTATGCGGATCGTTACCGCGATCTGGCTGGCGATCCTGCTGGTTCCGGTAATCGCCGCCGAAGTGGTGATCCCGGGCTGGCATGGCGTCGTCGCGGTCCCCTATCTGCTGTTGGCTTCGGCCATCCTCCTGCGCCTCCCGCAGCGCCGCTGGCAGGCGCGTGGCTATGTGATGGCCGACGAGCGGTTGCGGGTGGTCAGGGGACTGCTGTTCCATTCGGACACCGTGGTGCCGTTCGGACGGGTGCAGCATATCGACGTCGACCAGGGCCCGCTCGAGCGCGCCTACGAGATCGCCACGCTGACGGTGCACACCGCCGGCAGCCACAACGCTTCGGTCCATCTGCCGGGGCTCAAGCACGCCGATGCGCTGGCGATGCGCGATGCGATCCGCGCTGCGATCCGGCGCGACACGCTGTGACGGGCGACGGGGTTACGGGCGACCGGCCCCTGCCGGAAAGCGCCGCTCTGGAGCAACCCGCACCCGCCGACGTGGGCGAGGCGCGGCGCACCGACCCCAAGAGCTTCATCGTCGGCGCGGTCGCCTCGCTGGGACAGGTCGCGCTTCCGCTGGCCTTCGGCGCCTATGCGGTGCTCGACGGCGAACCGGCCAGGCTGCTGTTCGCCGTTCCCGCGATGCTCGCCATCCTCGCCGTCAGCACCGCGCTGGCCTATCTTCACTGGTACCGCTTCACCTACCGTGTCGGCGCGCAGGACATTCGCGTCGAGAGCGGGCTGATCTCGCGCGCCGCGCGGTCGGTGCCGTATGAGCGGATCCAGGATGTCAGCCTCGAGCAGAAGCTGCTCCCCAGGCTGTTCGGGCTGGTCGAGGTGCGGTTCGAGACGGGAGCGGGAGGCAAGGACGAGCTCAAGCTTTCCTATCTCGCCGAGGCCGAGGGCGAACGGTTGCGCGAACTGGTCCGCGGGCAGAAGGATGGGGCGGCTCCTGCATCCAATCCGGACAAGCTCGCAGAAAGCCTGGAGGCGCCGACCCTGTTCGCGATGGGGCCGCGCCGCGTCGTCACCTTCGGATTGTTCGAGTTCTCGCTCGCGGTGGTCGCGGTGGTGGCGGGTCTCGCACAGCAGTTCGATTTCCTGCTGCCCTTCGACCTGTGGGATTTCGACGCCTGGCAGGACCGGCTGGCGGGTCCCGGTCGCTGGTTGGCGGGGCTGGGCGTCGCCGCGCAGATTGCCGGCGGGATCATTGCGGTGGCGACCTTCGTCGCGCTTGGCTTCCTCACCGGGCTGGTCCGCACAGCTTTGCGCGAATGGGACTTCCGGCTCGAGCGGACCGACAAGGGTCTGCGCCGCCGCCGCGGGCTGCTGACGCGCACCGATGTGGTGATGCCGATCCACCGGGTGCAGGCGCTGCGGATCGGTACGGGGGCGGTGCGCCGCTGGTTCGGCTGGCGCGAGCTCAAACTGGTCAGCCTGGCGCAGGACAGCGGTTCGGCCAATCACAGCGTCGCCCCTTTCGCAAAGGCCGAGGAAATCGCACCGATCGTGGCGGTGACGGGGTTTCACCTGCCGGGCGAACGCTTCGATTGGCAGAGGGTCACCCGCCAGTACCGGACCGACCGGGTCGTGCTGGCGGGTCTGGCGCTGTCGGGAATGACCGTTGGGCTGGCGGTGGCCGGGCAGGGCTGGCTTGTGGTTGTTCCGTCCATCGGCTTCGCAATCATTGCGGCTCTGGAATTCGCCAACTGGCGCTTCGTCGCCAACGGGTTCGATGCCAGCCAACTTTTCCTTCGCCGCAACTTTCTGGCGCCGAAGATCGCGATCGCCTCGCGGGTGAAGCTGCAATCTGTCGAGATCAGCCGGGGCCCGATCGCTCGGCGGCGCGGCTATGCCACGCTCAGCCTCGGACTTGCCGGGGGCAAGTTCACGATCTCGGGGATATCGCCCGAGCGGGCGCGGCAATTGCGCGCGGCGGTGCTCGCGTCGATCGCGGATCGCGACTTCAGCGAGCTGGTCTAGCCGCGCAAATCGCTCCAGCCGGGGTTCTCGTCGAACTTCGCGGCGACGTAGGAGCAGGCGGGCACGATCTTGAAGCCCTGTTCGCGGGCATCGGCGACCAGCGCCTCGACCAGTTCCATGGCGATGCCCTGGCCGCGCAGCGCAGGCGGGACCAGCGTATGGTCGGCCACCCGCGAACCGCCGCGCTTCACCCAGGTCAGCTTGCCGCTGGCATCGCTGCCGGAAACGCGAGCGAGGTATTCGCCGCTGTCACCATTGTCGTGTCGTTCGATCGTCACATCGCGGTCGGCCATTGCCGGGGGATCCTTTCGCCGTCTTGCAAGCAACGCCTGCCGCTCTATGGGCGTTCCGATGCAGTTTCTCTCCGACAACGCCGCCGCCGTCCACCCGCTCGTGTGGGAGGCGATGCATGCCGCCGACGCTTCGGATGCGCCCTATGATGGCGATGGCCTGTCGCGCGAGCTCGATGCGCGGTTCTCCCACCTGTTCGGGCGCGACTGCGCTGCACTGTGGGTGGCGACCGGCACCGCCGCCAATTGCCTCGCGCTCGCGACCATGGTCCAGCCGCACGGCGCGGTGGTGTGCCACGAGGAAGCGCATATCGAGATGGACGAAGGCGGCGCGCCCGGCTTCTACCTCCACGGCGCCAAGCTGCTGCTGGTGCCGGGCGAGGGTGCGAAGCTGACGCCGGAGACCGTCCGCGCCGCGATCGATCCGATCCGCGACGATGTCCACCAGGTCCAGCCGCATGCAGTGTCGATCACCCAGGCGAGCGAATATGGCTGTGCCTATCGCGCCGATGAGGTGGCCGCGATCGCGTCGCTGGCGAAGCAGCGCGGGCTGGGGCTGCATATGGACGGCGCGCGCTTCGCCAATGCGACCGCCTTTCTCGATTGCAGCGCCTCCCAAGCCGCCGGCGCGGTCGACGCGCTCAGCTTCGGCTGCATCAAGAACGGCGCGATGAGCGCCGAGGCGATCCTGTTGTTCGATCCGGCGGCGGCGGATGTCGCGCGCTATCGCCGCAAGCGCGCGGGCCATCTGCAGTCCAAGGGCCGCTTTCTCGCCGCGCAATTGCTGGCGATGCTCGAGGGCGACCTGTGGCTGCACAACGCCCGCGCCGCCAATGCCGCCGCGCAGGAGATCGCCGGTGCCGCCGCCGACCGGCTGATGCATCCGGTCGAGGCCAACGAGCTGTTCGTGCGCTGCAGCGCCGCGGAGCGCGAGGCTTTGCGCCAGCAGGGCTTCGGTTTCTACGACTGGGGCGCGGATGCCGCGCGCTTCGTCACCGCCTGGAACACGCGAGCAGAAGACGCCGCAGCGCTCGCCCGGGCGCTCGCGGGCCTGTGAGCAACGCCGCGCCCGCAAATCCCGCCGATCACGCGCTGCTGCGGCCGCGGATCGTCCTTCCCTTCCTGCTGACCGGGATGATCTGGGGTTCGACCTGGTGGGTGATCACCGACCAGATCGACGGGGTGCCGCCCAGCTGGTCGGTGGCGATCCGCTTTG
Organism: Qipengyuania benthica; assembly: GCF_030717865.1. NCBI lineage: Bacteria > Pseudomonadati > Pseudomonadota > Alphaproteobacteria > Sphingomonadales > Erythrobacteraceae > Qipengyuania > Qipengyuania benthica. The sequence continues at coordinate 64,869 of NZ_JAVAIL010000005.1, forward strand.
CGGTGGCGACCCCGGCGATGTTCCTGCTGCTGCTGGCGATGCGCAAGACGCTCAGGATCGGCAGGGCGGGGCACTGGCTCGCGCTGGCGATCGGGGTCACTCAGTTCTGCGGCAATTTCAACTTCGTCTACCGCGCCGAGCTGCACCTCACCTCTGGGATCGTCGCAGTGCTGTTCACCATGCTGATCGTCTCCAATGCAGTGTTCGGCTGGTGGCTGCTGGGGCAGCGGATCACGCGCAATTTCGTCGCCGGAACCCTGGTGGCGCTGTGCGGGATCGGGCTGCTGCTGTGGCACGAGGCGGGGCTCAACCCGCTGGGCGGCTCGATCGGTCTGGGGATTGTCTGGGCGGTGCTGGGGATATTGTGCGCCAGCATCGCCAATGTCGTCCAGGCCAACACGACCGGGCGCTCGCTGCCGATGGTGAGCCTGCTGGCCTGGGCGATGCTCTACGGTACGATCGCCGATTTGGCGCTTGCCTGGTGGACCGCGGGGCCGCCGGTGCTGCCCGAGCGGCCAAGTTTCTGGCTGGGGATCGGCTGGCTGGCGCTCGCGGGGAGCGTGGTGACCTTCCCGCTGCATTACACGCTGGTGCGCCAGATCGGCGCGGGCCGCGCCGCCTATAACGGCATCGTCACCGTGATCGTGGCGATGCTGCTCTCGACGCTGTTCGAGGATTATCGCTGGACCGCGTGGACCGGGCTTGGGGCGGCGCTGTCGCTGTGCGGGCTGGTGATCGCGCTGCGCGCCCGCAGCGTGCCGACCCCGCCGCTGGGCGATGCCCCGCTAGAGAAGCCCGCGTAAGCCTTCGCGATAGGTCGGGTAGGCCGGGCTCCAGCCGAGCACGCGCCTGGCCTTCCCGTTGGCGACCCGGCGGTTCTCGGCATAGAAGCCGCGCGCCATCGGCGAGAGCCCGGCCTGTTCGATGCTCTGCAAGGGGGGCGGCTCGATCCCCAGCAGGCGGCAGGCCTCCTCGATCACCGCGTTCTGGCTGGTGGGCCAATCGTCGGCGAGATTGTAGGCGCCGGGCGCCGCGTCGCTTTCGAGAGCGGCGACCACGCCCGAGACGATATCCTCCACATGCACCCGGCTGAACACCTGACCGGGCAGGTCGATGCGATGCGCCTTGCCTTGTCGCACCCGCTCGAAAGCGCTGCGGCCCGGTCCGTAGATCCCCGGCAGCCGGAACACGCGCGCGCCCGTTTCCAGCCAGCGCGAATCGCATTGCGCGCGCGCGCTGCGACGCCCGGTGCCGGTGGGCGAGGCCTCGTCGACCCAGGCGCCAGCCGCATCGCCATAGACCCCGGTGGAAGAAAGATAGCCGAGCCATTTTCCGCCCAGCGCTTCGGCGTAGAGGTCGAGCACCGGATCGCTGTCGTCGGCGGGCGGGACCGAGGAGAGGACATGGCTGCAGCTGGCCAGCGCCCGGCCCACCGCCTCGCGATCGGCGAAATCCAGCGCTCCGTCGCTGCCCGTGGCCACCACTTCCCACCCTCGCGCCGTCAGCGCTTGCGCGATCCGCTTGGCGGTGTAGCCCAGGCCGAAAATGAACAATCGTGACATCGGTTCGTATTAGCTCAAAGCTCCCCATATTGAAGCCTCACGCTGCGAAGATTGGAATACACGCGCAATGGATATCGCCCGCACCCCCGCCACCCCCGACGGCAATTTCGAAATGGCCGATGCCGCGGTCGAGCCGCATGCTCCCGCGACCATCCGCCGCGAGGATTACGCGCCTTTCCCCTGGCGCGTGGCAGCGACCCATCTCGATTTCGATCTCGGGCTCGAGAAGACGCTGGTCGAGGCCAAGCTGACGCTGGAGCGCAACCCCGACGCCGAATCCTCGCCGACGATCCGCCTCAACGGCGACAGTCTGAAGCTGGTCGAGCTACGCTGCGACGGCGAGCCGAACGACAGCTACGCAATGGAAGGCGACGATCTGATCCTCACCCTGCCCGGCGATGCCCATGAACTGACCATCGTCACCGAGATCGACCCGGCGAGCAATTCGCAGCTGATGGGGCTGTTCGCCTCCAACGGCATGCTCTGCACGCAATGCGAGGCCGAGGGCTTCCGCCGGATCACCTTCTTCCCCGACCGGCCCGATGTGCTCAGCGTCTATACCGTGCGGATGCGCGCGCCCAAGGCGCAGTTCCCCGTCCTGCTCGCCAACGGCAATTGCACCGCGCAAGGCGAGGAGGGCGAATATCACTGGGCCGAATGGCACGATCCCTGGCCCAAGCCTTCCTATCTGTTCGCGCTGGTGGCGGGTGATCTGGTCGCGCGCAGCGACAGCTTCACCACAATGAGCGGACGCCAGGTGGCGCTCAACATCTTCGTACGAGAGGGCGATCTCGAGCGCACCGGCCATGCCATGGAAAGCCTCAAGCGGGCGATGGCCTGGGACGAGGAAACCTTCGGGCGCGAATACGACCTCGACATCTACAACATCGTCGCGGTCAGCGATTTCAACATGGGGGCGATGGAGAACAAGGGGCTCAACGTCTTCAACACCAAATACGTCCTCGCCGATATCGACACCGCCACCGATGGCGATTTCGACGCGGTCGAGGGGGTGATCGCGCATGAATATTTCCACAATTGGTCGGGCAATCGCGTGACCTGCCGCGACTGGTTCCAGCTCAGCCTCAAGGAAGGCTTCACCGTGCTGCGCGACCAGCTGTTCAGCCAGGACATGGGCAGCGCCCCGGTCAAGCGGATCGGCGATGTCCGGGTGCTGCGCTCGGTCCAGTTCCCCGAGGATTCGGGCCCGCTGGCGCATCCGATCCGGCCCGACAGCTATCAGGAGATCTCGAATTTCTACACCTCGACGATCTACAACAAGGGCGCCGAGGTGATCCGGATGATGCGCACCATGGCGGGCGAGGAAGCCTTCCGCAAAGGCTGCGATCTCTATTTCGAGCGCCACGACGGCGAGGCGGCGACCTGCGAGGATTTCGTCAAGGCGATCGAGGATGGCACCGGGCTCGATCTGGAGCAGTTCCGGCTGTGGTATTCGCAGGCGGGGACGCCCAAGGTGACGGTCGCGCTGTCGCACGAGGGCGACACCGCGACGCTCGAACTGGCGCAGGAGGTCCCGCCCACCCCGGGCCAGCCCGACAAGCGCCCCATGCCGATCCCGCTGAAGATAGCGCTGTTCGATCGCGCCAGCGGGACACATCGCGGCGAGCAGCTGGTCGTGCTCGATTCGGCGAGCGAGAAGCTGACCTTCGAAGGCTTCGCCGCTGCGCCGGTGCTGTCGGTCAATCGCGGTTTTTCTGCACCGGTAAGGATCGAGCGCGATGTGGCCCCCGCGGATCTGACCTTCCTCGCGGCCAGGGACGACGATCCCTTCGCGCGCTACGAGGCGATGCAGGATCTGGTGGTCGGGCATCTCGGCGATGTCGTCGCCGGCGGGCTCGCTGCCGAGGAGCGCGAGGCGGGTCGTGAGGCCATCCGCACCGCGCTCGCAGCGGTGCTCGCGGACGAGCGGATCGACGACCAGATGCGCGGCGAGCTGATGATGCTGCCCGGCGAGTCCTATCTGATGGAGCAGTCGCTGGTCGCCGATCCTGGCGCGATCCATGCCGCGCGCGAGACGCTCAAGACCTGGCTCGGGCGCGAACTGGTCGAGGAGCTGGTGGCTCTGCACGAGCGCGCCAGCCAGGCACCGGGCACGCTCGATGCCGCAGCGCAGGGCGCGCGCAAGGTCAAGACGCTGGCGCTGACCTATCTCGCCGCCGCCGATCCCGAGCGCGCCTCGCAGATGGCGGCCGCGGAATATGACGGCGCCACCACCATGACCGATCGCCAGGGCGCGCTGATGGTGCTCGCAAGCCTGGATACCGCCCAACGCACCGCCAAGCTGCTCGATTTCTACAATCGCTATCGCGACAATGACCTGGTGATCGACAAATGGTTTGCGCTGCAGGCCTCCTCGCTCCACCCGCAGGCGATCGAGCATGTGAAGTCGCTGCGCAATCACGGCGACTTCACGCTGCGCAACCCCAACCGCGCGCGGTCGCTCTACATGGCCTTCGCGGGCAATCCGCATGCCTTCCACGCCGCCAGCGGGGAGGGCTATCGCCTGATCGCCGATCTCATCCTCGAGCTCGACCCGGTCAATTCCCAGACCGCCGCGCGATTCGTGCCTGCGCTCGGGCGCTGGCGGCGGATCGAGACAGGGCGCGCGGCGCTGATGCGTGGCGAGCTGGAGCGGATCGCCGCCTCTTCGCAGCTCTCGCGCGATACCCATGAGCAGGTGAGCCGCTCGCTTGGCTAGGCTGATCGAGGCGCGAGCGCTCGCCGACTTGCCGCACGGTTTTTCGGGCAAGGAGGGCGCGGCGGCGGAGGACATCCTTCCCGGCGCTGCGCTGGTACGGGTCAGGCAGGTCCATTCGCCCGATGCGGTGACCGTGAGCGGCAGCTGGAGCGACGATCCTCCCGAAGCCGATGCGCTGGTCACCGACCGCGCGGGGCTGGTGCTGGGGATCGTGACCGCCGATTGCGCGCCGGTGCTGCTGGCCGATCGCGGGGCGGGGGTGATCGGCGCGGCGCATGCCGGCTGGCGCGGCGCGACCCGGGGGGTGATCGCCAACACGGTCGCGGCCATGGCGGTGCTGGGTGCCCGCCCTGAAAAAATCTCCGCCGTGATCGGCCCGTGCATCGCACAAGCGAGCTATGAGGTGGATGGCCCGTTTCGCGATCGTTTCGGACCCGGCGACGCACAATTCTTCCGCAGCGGCCGCGCCGGTCACTGGCAGTTCGACCTGCCCGGCTATGTCGCAGCGCGGCTCGAACAGGCGGGGGTCGGCTGGATAGAAAGCCTCAATCGCGACACCTATGCCGAAGCCGCGCTGTTTCATTCCTACCGCCGCGCCACCCATCGCAAGCAGAAGACCGGCGGGAGACAAATCTCGCTCATCGCATTGCGCTGAACCGTATTCGGCTTGCCAAAATCGCGGTTGGCAAGGTGTTGCATAGCGTTTACAGGCCCCCCAATCCGGCATCGGGAGACCGCTTCGTGCGCGTCTCCCCCGACCCGATCCGAGCGATCGCGGAAGGCCAGCCGGGTGGGCAATTCTTCTGGTCCATTTCCGGACTCACAAGTATCAATAGAGGCAGGTAGGGCACCGCTCTGATGGCAGACACCGCTGCAACCGCGAACACCGAAATCCCCGTCGTCCCTGCGGACGACGCAACGACCGATGGCGTGCGCCGCCGCGATTTCATCAACATCGCCGCGATCAGCGCGGCCGGCGTCGGCGGTGCCGCGCTGTTGTTGCCGCTGATCAGCCAGATGGCGCCTTCCCAGGACGTGCTTGCCGAGAGCACCACCGAAGTGGACGTTGCCGCAATCGAGCCCGGTCAGGCGATCAAGGCGGTGTTCCGCAAGCAGCCGCTGTTCGTCCGGCGGCTGACGCCGGCCGAAATGGCCGCCGCGGATGCCGTTCCGGTGGACAGCCTGCGCGATGCCGCGAGCCTGGCAGACCGCACCCGGGAAGGGCACCGCGACCTGCTCGTCACCATGGGCGTCTGCACCCATCTGGGCTGTGTGCCGCTGGGCGCCGCCGAGGGCGAGGTGAAGGGCGAATTCGGCGGCTATTTCTGCCCCTGTCACGGGTCGCATTACGACACCGCGGGTCGCATTCGCAAAGGTCCGGCACCGACCAACCTCGAAGTGCCGGAATATGCTTTCACGTCCGACACCACCATCACCGTCGGCTGAGGATTGTAGAGAGTAGATCATGAGCTTTCCCTGGGCACGCCAGTACGAGCCGAAGACCGGCCTCACCAAGTTCCTCGACGAGAAGCTGCCTTTGCCGCGTCTCGTCTTCAACGCGGTGGGCGCCGGATATCCGGTGCCACGCAATCTCAACTACATGTGGAATTTCGGCGTCCTCGCCGGCTTCTTCCTGGTGTTCCAGATCGTCACCGGCATCGTGCTGGCGATGCATTACGCTGCCAATGCCGAGGTCGCCTTCGCGACCACCGAGCATATCATGCGCAACGTCAACTGGGGCTGGATGATGCGCTACGCCCATGCGAACGGGGCGAGCTTCTTCTTCATCGTGGTCTATATCCACATCTTCCGCGGCTTCTTCTACAGTTCCTACAAGGCCCCGCGCGAGATGATCTGGCTGCTGGGCGTGGTGATCTTCCTGCTGATGATGGCGACCGCCTTCATGGGCTACGTTCTGCCATGGGGTCAGATGAGCTTCTGGGGCGCGAAGGTCATCACCGGCCTGTTCGGTGCCATTCCGCTGGTAGGCGAGCCGATCCAGATCTGGCTGCTCGGCGGCTACGCGCCCGATAACGCCGCGCTGAACCGCTTCTTCAGCCTGCACTTCCTGCTGCCCTTCGTGATCGCCGGCGTGGTGATCCTGCACATCTGGGCGCTGCATATCCCCGGGTCTTCCAACCCGACGGGCGTCGAGATCAAGCAGGAAAGCGATACCGTTCCCTTCCATCCGTACTACACGGCGAAGGACGGCTTCGGGCTGGGCATCGCGCTGCTGCTGCTGTTCACGATGGTGTTCTTCCTGCCCAATGCGCTGGGCCATCCGGACAATTACATCGAGGCGAACCCGCTCTCGACCCCGGCGCACATCGTCCCGGAATGGTATTTCTGGCCGTTCTACGCGATCCTGCGGGCCTTCACGATGGACTTCATCCTGCCGGCCAAGCTGTGGGGTGTGCTCGCGATGTTCGCGGCAATCCTGATGTGGTTCTTCCTGCCCTGGCTCGATCGTTCGCCGGTGCGCAGCGGCCACTACCGTCCGCTGTTCCGCAAGTTCTTCTATGGCTTGCTGGTCTGCATGGCGGTGCTGTTCTGGTGCGGCGGTGCGCCGGCCGAAGAGCCCTATGTGATGCTCAGCCAGGTGGCGACCGCCTATTACTTCCTGCACTTCCTGGTGATCATCCCGATCGTCTCGCAGGTCGAACGGCCCCAGCCGCTGCCCTATTCCATTACCGAAGCGGTGCTGGGATCCGACAAGAAGGCCGTGCTCGGCGAAAACACCGAGCCTGCGGCTTGACCGCGCTGAAAGCTACGAGAGAAGAGACCTTCGCATGATCCGGATCATCGCAATCCTCGTCGGCCTCGGCTTCGCTGCCGTCGCCCTGATCTCCTTCGTGGTGGGTGCCTACACCTTCGCGACCGAAGAGACCGCGCCGCATCTTCCCTATGAAGAGCCGATGGACATCGACTATGCGTTCGATGGTCCGCTCGGCACCTGGGACATCGCCCAGCTGCAGCGCGGCTACAAGGTCTACAAGGAAGTGTGCTCGGCCTGCCACGGCCTGAAATTCGTTGCGTTCCGCAATCTGGCGGAACTCGGCTATTCCGAAGCGCAGGTGAAGGCCGAGGCGGCGACCTGGCAGGTTCCGGGTGTGGACCCGAACACCGGCGAAGCCACCATGCGCGCGGCCGAGCCGACCGATTATTTCCCTTCGCCCTATCCCAATGCGGTGGCGGCGGCGGCGGCCAACAACAACGCCATTCCGCCCGATCTCTCGCTGATGACCAAGGCGCGCGGCGATGGCACCAATTACGTCGCCTCGCTGCTGGTCGGCTATCAGGAGCCTTCCGCGGAGCTGCTGGCGGAGCATCCCGAAGCCGCGCCTTCGCCCGGCCTCTACCACAACATCTATTTCCCCAACCTCAATCTGGCGATGGCGCCGCCGCTGACCAGCGCCGGTCAGGTCACCTATGACGACGGCACCGAGGCCACGATCGCGCAGATGTCGACCGACGTCGCCGCCTTCCTGACATGGACCGCCGAGCCCACGCTGATCAAGCGCAAGCAGACCGGCTGGCCGGTGCTGATCTTCCTCCTGTTCGCCACCGTGCTGGCCTATATGTCGAAGCAGCAGATCTGGTCCGCGGTCAAACCCAAGCACCGCAAGGACTGATCGCGATCCGGGACGTCCCGCCATTCGACCCCTCGCATCCGCGCGGTGCGGGGGGTCTTTTCATGAGCGGGCCACTATGACCCCCGATGATCTCAAGGCGCTCGTTCGCACGGTCCCGGACTTCCCCGCAGCGGGCATCCAGTTTCGCGACATCACCACGCTGATTTCCCATGGCGAGGGCTTTGCGGCCTGCGTCCGGCACCTCGCGGGTTTCGCGCGCGAGGGCGGCGCCGAGGCGATCGCGGGGATGGAAGCGCGCGGCTTCATCTTCGGCGCGGCGGTGGCGGTGGAACTGGGCATCGGTTTCGTCCCCGTGCGCAAGCCGGGCAAGCTCCCGGTCGAGGTGATCGGGATCGACTACGCGCTGGAATATGGCGCGGACCGGCTCGAGATGGACCCGGGTGCGGTGACGCCGGGCCAGCGCGTGGTGCTGGTGGACGATCTCATCGCCACCGGCGGGACTGCCTGCGCGGCGGCAAGCCTGCTGCGCCGGGCGGGGGCGGTGGTCGATCGCGCTGCTTTCGTCGTCGACCTGCCGGATCTCGGCGGCGCGACGCGGCTGGGCCGGCTCGATGTAGCGGTCGATGTCGTTATGGAGTTCGCGGGCGAGTAGGCACCTTTTTGCATTGGCGGTTGGAAACACCCGCGCCCTCGTGCATTCTTGCCCTGTGCCGTGAGCATCATCCGCGGATATTTTTCGCGTTCCTACGGCCTTCAGGGGGCATCGGCCAAAGCCATGCAAGATCAAACGCTAGTCATCGCCCTGGTCGGCGTCCTGGGCATCGGCGCCCAGTGGATCGCCTGGCGCAGCGGCTGGCCGGCGATCGTCCTGATGCTGTTCGCCGGTTTCATGGCCGGTCCGGTGCTGGAGCTGTTCGACCCCGAACTGGTGTTCGGCGACCTGCTCGAGACGATGGTCGCGATCGGGGTGGCGCTGATCCTGTTCGAGGGCGGGTTGAGCCTCAATTTCCGCGAATTGCGCCATTCGGGCCAGGCGGTCTGGCGATTGGCGACGCTCGGCGTCCTGGTCGGCTGGTTCCTCGGGGCGCTGGCCGCGCATGAAGTCGCCGGGCTGGTGATGCCCGTCGCGGTGCTGTTCGGCGGCATTCTGGTCGTCACCGGGCCGACGGTGGTGATCCCGCTGCTGCGCCAGAGTTCGATCCAGACCCGCCCGGCCTCGATCCTCAAATGGGAGTCGATCGTCAACGATCCGACCGGCGCGCTCTGCGCGGTCATAGCCTATGAATATTTCCGCCTCTCGGCCGATGGCGCCACGGTTTTCGAGGTCGTGCCGCCGCTGCTGATCTCGGCCGCGCTCGCCGGTCTGCTCGGCTATGTCGCGGCGGTCGTCATCGCCTGGGCCTTCCCGCGCGGCGCGGTTCCCGAATATCTCAAGGTGCCCGTCCTGCTGACCGCGGTCATCGGCGTCTTCGTCCTCTCCAATCTGATCGAGCACGAAGCCGGGCTGGTCGCGGTGACGGTGATGGGGGTCGCGCTCGCCAACATGAACGTCCAGAGCCTGCGCAGCATTCACCCGTTCAAGGAGAATATCGCGGTCCTGCTGGTGTCGGGGATCTTCATCCTGCTCTCGGCCTCGCTGGAGTGGACCGATCTGGAATATCTCAACTGGCGGTTCGGCGTCTTCCTGCTGGTCCTGCTGTTCGTGGTTCGCCCGCTGACCATCGTCATCAGCCTGCTGGGCAGTTCGATCCCGTGGAACGAGCGCCTCTTCCTCGGCTGGATCGCGCCGCGCGGGATCGTGCTGGTCGCCATCTCGGGCCTGTTCGCGCTGCGCCTGACCGAACTGGGCTATGACGACGGGAACATCCTGATCGGGCTGAGCTTCGCGGTCGTCGTCACGACCATTGTCGCGCATGGCTTCACCGTCGATCTCGTCGCCCGCCTGCTCAAGGTGAAGGGGAGCACCAGGCCGGGCCTGCTGATCGTCGGCAGCACGCCGTGGACCATCGCGCTCGCAAAGCAGATGCTCGATCTCAAGACCCCGGTGATGGTGGTCGATTCCAGCTGGCAGCGCCTCGCGCTCGCACGGCAGAAGGGCGTTCCGTTCTACCACGGCGAAATCCTCAACGAGGCGACCGAGCACAATCTCGATCTCGGGCCCTATCAGGTGCTGGTCGCGGCGACCGAGAACGAGGCCTACAACACGCTGGTGTGCAATGAATTCGCCCATGAGATCGGCCGCGATTCGGTTTACCAGCTGGGCGAGGCGGGCGACGACTACGACCGCCACTCGCTCCCGGTTGCCTTGCGCGGGCGCGCCCTGTTCGAATCGGGCTGGGGCGTGACCGAGACCAACCAGCGCCAGAAGGAAGGCTGGGTCTTCCGCAAGACGCGGCTATCCGAGGAATTCGACTACGAGGACGCGCAGGAAAAACTGCCCGAGAGCGCGCATATGCTGCTGCTGCTGCGCGAAGGCGGGCGGATGCGGTTCTTCACCCATGCCGCCCGGCCAGAGCCGCGCGCGGGCGACATCATCGTCACCTTCACCCCTCCGCAGCAGCGCACGCCCGAAGAAGTCGCAGCGAGGCGCGCGAGGAAGGGCGGACCCAAACCGGAGCCAGCATGAAGAGTATCGCGATGAAAAACAGCGCCACCACCCTGACCCATGGCCTTGCCGGAGCCGCGCTTCTGCTCGCGCTCGCGGGATGCGAGCGGCAGGATCCTGCCCCCGAACCGATCGCGAGCGAGCCCGCGCCGCACCCGACCTCGATCATCCGCGAAGACATGGACGATACGCTGGCTCCCCCTCCGGAACCGCAACTGGCGCCGCTCGATGCGCGAATCTCCTTTTCCGACGGCGGTTCCGAACTGTCCGAATCGGCCATGGCCGAACTGGCCAGCATTCTGCGCTCGCCGCAGATTGCCGAAGGCGGCCCGATCCTGCTGCGCGCGCACAGCGATTCGGGCGGCAGCGATGAAGCCAACATGCGCGCATCGCGCCGGCGCGGCGAAGCGGTGCGCGACTATCTGGTCGAGAACGGCGTGGATCCGGAGCGGATCACCATTATCGCCTTCGGAGAGCAGAACCCGCTGCAGCCCAATGCTCGTCCAGACGGAACTCCCAACGAGCCGGGCCGCGCCGCCAATCGCCGCGTCGACCTGCATATCGCCCTGCCCGACGAGGACGAGCAAACCGGTGCGAGCATCCTCGAAGGCGACGGGGAATCGGCGATCGGTCCCGCCTGAAGCCACCGAATCCGGTTGACGCCGCGCGGCAAGAAATGGCATCTGCGCGGCTCGAGCGGGCGGGTATAGCTTAGTGGTAAAGCTCCAGCCTTCCAAGCTGGCTATGCGGGTTCGATTCCCGCTACCCGCTCCAGTCTCTCGACACCTTGCGATACCGCCCGGCGGACAGCGGCTAGCGGACAGCGGCTATACGGCCATATTGTCGATCAGCCTTGTCCCGCCGATCTTCGCGGCTACGAACAGGCGGGCGTTCGCATCCGGTCGCGCGGGCGGCTCGATCGTGTCGGCGTCGCTAACTTCTGCATAATCGACGCTGTCGAAGCCGTTGGCGAGCAGGTCGGCGCGCAGGGTCTCTAGCACCTCGCCTTGCGGGACTCCCGCGCCGAGCGTCGCGATCGCCTTGCGCATGGCGCGGGGCAGCACGGCAGCGTGTTTGCGCTGTTCGGGCGTGAGATAGGCGTTGCGGCTGCTCATCGCGAGACCGTCGGGTTCGCGCACGATCGCGATGCCGTGGATCGCCTCCACCGGAGGCCTGGTCAGATCGAGATCGCGCGCCATCCGCCGGATCACCGCGAGTTGTTGCCAGTCCTTCTCGCCGAAGAAGGCCATGTCGGGCAGGACCTGGTTGAACAGCTTGCAGACGACGGTGGCGACCCCGTCGAAATGACCGGGCCGGTCGGCGCCGCACAGTCCGGCGCTCACCCCCGAGACCGAAATATTGGTGGCGTAGCCCTCGGGATAGACTTCGTCGGGGAGCGGCGCCCACAGCAGCGCGACGCCTTCGGCTGCGAGCAGCTGCGCATCGCGCTCCATCTGCCTGGGATAGGCGTCCAGATCCTCGCCTTCCCCGAACTGGCGCGGGTTGACGAAGATCGAGGCGATCACGTGATCCGCCTGCCCGCGCGCGGCGCGGATCAGCGTCAGATGGCCCTCGTGCAGCGCGCCCATCGTCGGAACCAGCGCCACGCTCGCGCCGCCGCCGCGCAGCCCGGCGACGGCGCTTCTCAACATGTCGAGCCGAGTGATGGTTTGCACGCGCTATGCCCCTCCAGTAAGGCGAATGGCCGTCAGGGCGGCCGGACCGGTGCCGTAGCCGCTCTGCCCGCACCGATAAACCGACCTGTTGCAAGGAATGCCCCCAAGTGTCCTCGACCCGTGCGCACCGTATCACCTTCGCCAATGAGAAGGGCGGGACGGGCAAGTCGACCACCGCGGTCCATGTCGCGGTCGCGCTGGCCTATTCGGGAAAAAGGGTGGTGGCCTTCGATCTCGATCACCGTCAGCGCACGATGGACCGCTATTTCGAGAACCGCGCCGGGACCGCCGAGAAACGCGGAATCGATCTTCCCACCGCCGAATGCCATGTCGTCGGCGATTGCGATGCCGAAGCGTTCGAGGCGCTGGTCGCGGAGAAGGCGGCGGGCGCCGATTTCATTCTCGTCGACACGCCCGGCCGCGACGATCCGCTGGCGCGTCACAGCGCCGGGCAGGCCGACACGCTGGTGACGCCGATGAACGACAGCTTCGTCGATTTCGACCTCATCGGCCAGGTCGAAGGCGACAGTTTCAAGGTCAAGAAACTGTCCTTCTACGCCGAGCTGATCTGGGAAGCGCGGATCAAGCGCGGGCGGATGCAGATCGAGGAGAACCGCCCGCCGATGGATTGGGTCGTGGTCCGCAACCGCACCGGCTATACCGAGGCGCGCAACATGGCGCGGCTCGAGAAGGCGCTGGGCGAAATGGCCAAGCGCGTCGGCTTCCGCGTCGCCAAGGGTCTGTCCGAACGCGTGGTCTATCGCGAACTGTTCCCCTCGGGACTGACGCTGCTCGACAAGGGCCATCTGGGCGATCTGGGCACCAGTCATCTGGTCGCGCGGCAGGAATTGCGCGGACTGGTCGCCAATCTGCGGCTCCCCGGGCTGGCAGGATCAGAGGTCGCGGCGGCATGATGCGCCTGCTGGTCATCGCGGTGGTTCTCGCGCTGGCCTGCCGCATGCTGCTGGGCAAATGGCCATGGGACTATCTCCAGACCCGTTCTGACGGGCGCCAGCGGCTCGGCCGGGCGCGACGCCTGCTCGGGGTCGGCCGCAAGGCCAGCCGCAGCGAGATCCGCGAGGCGCATCGTCGCATGGCTGCCATATTGCATCCCGATAGAGGCGGCAGCACCGCCAAGCTCGCCGAGGTCAACGCTGCGCGCGACCTCTTGCTTGCGCGCCTGCCAGCGGACAATATTTCTCACGAACCACCGGAGTCGCCGCAATGAGCCATACCTTCGATCCCACCGTGCTGCGCGAATACGACATTCGCGGGATCATCGGCGAAACGCTGGGTCCCGACGATGCGCGCGCCATCGGGCAGGTGTTCGGCTCGATGCTGCGCGAAGCGGGCGGCAGCAAGGTCGCGGTGGGCTACGACGGGCGGGTCAGCTCGCCGATCCTCGAACACGCGCTGGTCGAGGGGCTCACTGCCTGTGGCTGCGATGTCGTGCGGATCGGCATGGCGGCGACCCCGATGCTCTATTATGCCGAGGCGTCAGGCGAAGAGATAGATGGCGGCATCGAGATAACCGGCAGCCACAATCCCGCCAATTACAACGGCTTCAAGCTGGTATTCCAGGGACGTCCGTTCTTTGGGGAGGATATCGCCAGGCTCGGGGAACGCGCCGCCGCCGGCGAATGGATGGATGGCACGGGCGCCACCGAAACCCGCGCAATCATGCCCGCCTATATCGACCGGCTGCTGGCCGGGCTCGACGGGGTCGATCCCGAAGCGCTCGCTGCGATGCGGATCGGCTGGGATGCCGGCAATGGTGCCGCCGGCCCCGCGCTGGAGCAGCTCGCCGCTCGGCTCCCGGGCGAACACCACCTGCTCTACACCGAGGTCGACGGCAATTTCCCCAACCACCATCCCGACCCCACGGTCGAGGCCAATCTCGAGGATCTGCGCGCGCTGGTCGCCGAGAAAGGGCTCGATTTCGGGATCGCCTTCGATGGCGATGGCGACCGGATCGGTGCGATCGACGGCGAGGGCCGCGTCATCTGGGGCGACCAGCTGCTGATGATCTACGCCGAGGATGCTCTTTCGCGTCATAAGGGCGCCACCGTGATTGCCGATGTGAAGGCCAGCCGTGCGCTGTTCGATCATGTGGCGCAATGCGGCGGGAAGCCGCTGATGTGGAAGACGGGCCACTCGCTGATCAAATCCAAGATGAAGGAAACCGGTTCCCCGCTGGCGGGCGAGATGAGCGGCCATGTGTTCTTCGCCGACGACTATTACGGGTTCGACGACGCGCTTTATGCCGGAGTTCGGCTGATGGCCGCCAGCGCGCGGCTGGGCCGCTCGGTCACACAATTGCGCGGCGCGATGCCCGCCATGGTCAACACGCCGGAAATGCGCTTCCAGGTGGACGAGAGCCGCAAATTCGCGGCGATCGACGAGGTCAAGGCGCGCCTCGCCGCCAGCACGGCCGACAGCCCTGTCGAGGTCGATTCGACCGACGGCGTCCGGGTGACCAGCGACGACGGCTGGTGGTTGCTGCGCGCCTCCAACACGCAGGATGTGCTGGTCGCGCGCGCCGAGAGCGACAGCCAGCAGGGGCTCGACCGGCTCATGGCGCAGATCGACGAGCAATTGAAGCTTTCGGGTCTCGAGCGCGGCGAGAGCGTCGGGCACTGAGGCGGGCTTTGAACGGGTTGTGGGGGGAATCGTGATGACGAGATCGATGGTGGCGGCGGCAGCGCTGGCGTTGCTGGCTCCGGCCGGGGCTCTGGCGCAGGACACCGCGCCCCCGGAAACCGAGATCGAATTCGGGAGCGCGATGGAAGAAGCGCAGGCCGAACTGACCAGGGAATTCGACCAGCTCGGCTCGCTGTTTGGCGAAATCTTCGCGGCCGAACCGCTCACCGCCGAGGAGGAAGCGCGCCTGCCGCTCGCGGTGGCGATGGCCGATCATGTCTTCCCGGCCGGCTCCTTCGCGGTCGTCATGGAAGAATCGATGGCGCCGATGATGACGGCGATGATGGCGCGTCTCACGGACGATCCGGCGGTTGCGGTCTACAACGCGACCGGTGTGCCCACGGAAGATCTGGCGGCGCTCGAAGAGGAGGATCTGCAGGAGGCGCTTGCGCTGTTCGACCCGCATTACCGCGCCCGCAGCGAACGGATCGGGCAGATGGTGGTCACGCTGATGCGCGATCTGTTCGAAGCGATCGAGCCCGCCTATCGCGAGGGGCTGTCGCGCGCCTTTGCGACCCGGTTCGAGGCGGGCGAGATGGAGGAGCTGATCGGCTTCTTCCGGACCCCCGTAGGCGGCAAGTTCGCGCGGCAGTCGCTGCTGGTCCAGTACGACCCGCAGATGATGGCGATTGTGGAGCAGCTCGGGCCGGCGATGGGCGAGGTCATGCCCGGGATGCTCGAAGAGATCGTGGCGATCGCCGAAGCCTATCCCGAGGGTCGCAGGTTCGGCGAGCTGGCGGCTGCCGAGAAGGCTCGTGCCGCGCGTCTGCTCGGGCGCAGCGAGGCCGAGTTGGAGGCGCTGCAACCCGCCGAGGAAGGCGATGTCGAACTCGAGCAGATGGGGCTGACAAGCTGACGCCAGCCCGCCCGGAACGAGCGGCATCCTCCGGCGCTCTGCCGGAGTGACCGCGCGCCCGCTTCCTCCCGAAATCGCCACGTGGTTTGCCGCACGCGGTTGGCGGGTGCGCGATCACCAGAGCGCGATGCTCGCCGCGAGCGATGCCGGGCGCCACGCCATGCTGGTGGCGGATACGGGGGCGGGGAAGACGCTGGCCGGGTTCCTGCCGACGCTGGCGGATTTCGCGCCTTCGCGGCTCGCCGGCGCCGCGCCGCCCGAGGGGCTGCACACGCTCTACATCTCGCCATTGAAGGCGCTGGCGCACGACGTGCAGCGCAATCTGCTCGCCCCGATCGAGGAGATCGGACTGCCGATCCGGGTCGAGACCCGCAGCGGCGATACGCCCGGCGAGCGCAAGAAACGCCAGCGCACCCGCCCCCCGCACATCCTGCTGACCACGCCCGAGAGCCTCTCGCTGCTGCTCTCCTTTCCCGACAGTCTCGAGCTGTTCGCGGGCCTCAAACGCGTGGTCATCGACGAGGTCCACGCCTTCGCCACCGGCAAGCGCGGCGATCTGCTGGCGCTGGCGCTCGCGCGGCTGCAGGCCATCGCCCCCGACATGCGCCGCTCCGCGCTCTCGGCGACCGTGGCCGAGCCCGAAGCCTTTCGCGAATGGCTGGCGCCCTGGGGCGATATCGACAGCGTCGAGCTGGTGCAGGGCGAGCAGGGCGCGCCCGCCGAGGTCGAGATCCTGCTGCCGCAGGAGGAACGCGTCCCCTGGGGCGGCCACGCCGCGACCTGGGCGATCCCGCAGCTCTACGAACAGATCCGCGCCAATCGCACCACGCTGGTCTTCACCAACACGCGGTTTCTCGCCGAATACATCTTCCAGAACCTGTGGGACGTGAACGAGGATACCTTGCCCATCGGCATCCACCACGGCTCGCTCTCGAAGGAGGCGCGGCGCAAGGTCGAGGGGGCGATGGCGCGCGGCGAGCTGCGCGCGCTGGTCTGCACCGCCAGCCTCGATCTCGGGGTCGATTGGGGCGATATCGACCTCGTGGTGCAGATGGGCGCGCCCAAGGGCTCCTCGCGGCTGCTCCAGCGGATCGGCCGCGCCAACCACCGGCTCGACCAGCCCAGCCGCGCGCTGCTGGTCCCCGGCAACCGCTTCGAATTCCTCGAGGCGACCGCGGCCAAGGAAGCGGTCGATCAGGGCCAGCGCGACGGCGAGGACTTCCGCCCCGGCGGGCTCGACGTGCTCGCGCAGCACGTGATGGCCTGCGCCTGCGGCGCGCCGTTCCAGGAGGACGAACTGCTCGCCGAGGTGCGCTCGAGCCTGTCCTATGCCTGGGTGGACGAGGCGGTCTGGCAGCGGGTGCTGACCTTCGTCTCCACCGGCGGCTACGCGCTGCAGGCCTACGACAAGTTCAAGCGCATCACCCGCGATCGCACCGGCATTTGGCGGCTGACCCACCCCGAACAGGCGGCGCGGCACCGGATGAACGCCGGGATCATCATCGACTCCGAGATGCTCGAGGTGCGGATCAGTGCGCGCGGCGGGCGCGGCGGGCGGGCGCTGGGCAAGGTCGAGGAACGCTTCGCCGCTTCGCTTTCGCCCGGCGACAGTTTCGCCTTCGCCGGGATGAGCCTCGAGGTGGTCAAGCTGCAGGACATGGAAGTGCTGGTGAAGGCAGCGAAAGCCTCGGCGATGATCCCCAGCTATGGCGGCCAGCGGCTGCCGCTGACGACGCATCTGGCGGAGCGGGTGCGGAGCATGCTGGTCGATCGCGCGGGCTGGTCGCGTTTTCCCGACGATGTCCGCGAATGGCTGGAGGTGCAGGACTGGCGCTCGCAAATGCCCGGGCCGGGGCAATTGCTGGTCGAGAGCTTCCCGCACGGCCAGCGCTTCTACAGCGTCTATTACACTTTCGAGGGCTGGAACGCGAACCAGTCGCTCGGAATGCTGATCACGCGGCGGATGGAGGACCTCGGGCTCGCCCCCGGCGGCTTCGTCGCCAATGATTACTCGCTCGCGGTCTGGGGACTGAAGCCGGTCGGCGATCCCGCGCCGCTGCTCTCGCCCGACATCCTCCAGGACGAATTCATCGACTGGGTGCAGAACTCGCACCTGCTGCGGCGCGCCTTTCGCGAAGTGGCGGTGATCGGCGGGCTGGTCGAACGCCAGCATCCGGGCAAGCGCAAGACCGGCAAGCAGGTCACCTTCTCCACCGACCTGATCTACGACGTGCTGCGCAAATACGAACCCGATCACGTGCTGCTCGAAGCCGCCTGGGCGGATGCGCGCACGCGGATGACCGATGTCGGGCGGCTGGGCGATCTGCTCGACCGCGCCGGCGAACAATTGGTCCATGTCGAACTCGACCGCGTCAGTCCGCTGGCGGTGCCGGTGATGGTGATGATCGGCCGCGAGGCGACCCCGCAGGGCTCGGTGGACGATGAATTGCTGCTCGAGGCGGAAAGCCTGGCCGGAGCGGCGATGCGCGTCGAGGAGCCCAGCGCCGACCGCTGAGCGCCTATTCGGGCGCGGCAATCTGCATCAGACAAAGAAAAGGGCGGCCGAAGCCGCCCTGATCGATGTGTTTGCTATCGCGACCCGCGTTACTGCGCGACCACTCCGCCGGCACCGAAGGTGCGGTAGCGTTCATTGCCGACGAAGCCGAACTTCGTCACGCCGCTGGCCTTGATGACGTTGAGCACGCGGGCCGAAAGCTCGTAGCTCGCCAGCGCCTCGGGCTCGAACTGCAGTTCGGGCTCGGGGACGATCTCACGCGTGAGATTGAGATTGCGCACCAGTTCGTCCTGGCCGATCACATCGCCGTTCCACAGAATTTCGTCCGTCTGGGTCAGAACGATCTTGTTCTGGATCGGATCGATCTGATCCTCGGGCGGAGGATTGGGATTGGGCTGCGGCAGATCGATATCGACCGAATGCGTCGCAACCGGGATGGTGATGATGAACATGATGAGGAGAACGAGCAGGACGTCGATCAACGGCGTCATGTTCATCTCGAGCATCGGCGCGCCATCGTCCTTGCCGCCAGACATTGCCATGATTGTTTACTCCTGAAGTCCCAGCGCGAGCGGCGGCTTAGCCGTTCGGGTCGACCGGGTTGGAAATGAAGCCGACCGTCGGATAACCGGCTGCCTGCACGTTGTAGATCGCACCGGCGACACACGACCACGGGGCGTTGACGTCGCCGCGGATGTGCACCTGCGGGATGAGCTCGGGATCCTGCATGATCGCTTCGGGCCCACCGGCGCGCTGCACGATGTTGTCGAGCCGCTCGAAGGCGCGATCGTAGAGTTCCTCGGACGAAACCGGGGTGATGTTGTTGAAATACACCCGGCACTGGCCGTCGCGCGAGGCACCCTGGAATCCGGGTTCGCCGGCGCTCAAACCGCTCTGATCAGTCGTGCTGACCGTCAGCAGCAGGTTTTCGACCTTGTCGGCCGATTCGACCGATTCGAAGACCGGGATGCGCAGCTTCTCGATCGTCTGGATCGCGACCGGAACCGCGATGAGAAAGATGATGAGCAGCACGAGCATCACGTCCACCAGAGGGGTCGTATTGATGTCCGACATCGGCGTTTCGGTGCCGCCGCCTACCTGAACCGCCATGGCCTATCCTGTCCGTAGCTTGATTTGCGTGATGGTGAAGAAGGGTCGGGTCGGACGCGGCGCGCCCGACCCGAAACCGCCTTACTTCTTGGTCGTGGTCGTGGTGGTCGAGGTCGTTCCGCCGGCGAGCGGCTTGGCGCCCGTCGTGGTGGTCGTCGCCGCGGGGCGAGCGGCCGGAGCCGCAGCCGCCTTGCCGGCCGTGGTCGTCGAGGTCGACGTCATCGTGTTCGGCTTCACCGTGCCCTTGGAATTGACGTAGGCCAGCAGATCGGTCGAGAACGCCGAGAGGTGCTCGGCGATGCGACGGTTGCGGCTCTGCAGCCAGTTGTAGGCAAGCACCGCGGGAACCGCGACCAGCAGGCCGATGGCGGTCATGATCAGGGCTTCACCGACCGGGCCGGCGACCTTGTCGATCGAGGCCGAACCGGCGAGACCGATGTTGATCAGCGCGCGATAGATGCCGATAACCGTACCCAGCAGGCCGATGAACGGAGCGGTGGCGCCGACCGAAGCGAGGAACGGCAGACCGCCGGCCAGGCGGGCGTTCACATAGGCTTCCGAACGCGCCAGCGAGCCGTGCAGCCACTCATGCGCTTCGAGGCTGTCGCCCATCTTGCCATGCTGCTCGTCGGCCTGGATCGTGTCGTCGACCAGCTGACGCCAGGCGCTGTTCTTCTCGAGCTTGCCGGCGCCTTCGCGCAGGCTGCTGGTCTTCCAGAAGGGTCCCTGGACGTCCTTGAACTGGCTCATGATCTTGCGCTGTTCGAACAGCTTGGTGAACAGGATGTAGAACGAGCCGACCGACATGATGACGAGCACGCCGAAGATCGACCAGGCGATCACGCCGCCCTGTTCCATGGCTTCCATGAAACCGAACTGGTTCTGCGGTGCCGCTTCGCCCGCGACGGCAAGAATTTGAGTAATCATAGCGAGTGGTCCTTTTGAATAAAGGTCAAATGAGGTTTGGTTTGCCGGTTATTCCGGCAGTTCGTAACGGATCGCTTCGGACAAGGTCGTCGAGATCGGATTGCCCGCCGCATTGAGGGCGGGCTCGTACCGCGCATAGCGCTGCATTCCGCGACACGCCGCATCGTCGAGCGCGCTGGAACCCGAACTCCCGGTCACCGAGCAGGCTGACACTCGCCCATCGGTTCCGACTGTGATCCGCATCGTGACCGTGCCTTCCTCGTTCTGACGAACGGCACGCGAAGGATAGTCGCCCTGGATACGGCCGACCCAGCTGTTGGCATTCCGCCGCGAAGCCGGACGTGCCTGCGAAGGCGGCGGCGGCGGGGGCGGGGGCGGCGGTGCAGCCCGGGGCGGAGCGATCGGAGCGGGCGGCGGAATCCGCACGGCCGGCGGCGCGGGCGGCGGAATCGTGACCTGGGTCCGGATGTCCGGCGGCCGCGTCGAGATATTCATCGGCGGCGGCGGGGCGACCGGGGGCGGCGGTGCCGTATCGGGCTGCGGTTCGGGGGGCGGGGGCTCTTCCTCCGGCTCCGGCGGGGGCGGCGGCTCCTCAATATCGATCGTCGTCACACGCTCGAGCACCTTGGTGGCCGCCTCATAGGCGAGACCGGTGATCAGCGCGTAACCGAGAGCAATATGAATCAGAGCAACGATGATAATCGCGACTACGCGATTGCCACTCATCTGTTGGTCAGCATAAGCCATTCGGTCGCATCACTCCATCGTGCACGCCGGAATGCTCCGGCGATTGTAGCGCCCCGTCACCGCTGAAGTGCGACAAGGCGCCAAAAAAAAATCCGTCAGCATTCCATCGGCTATCCAAAGGACCCAAAGGCCGAAAGGTTTCCGAAATGTCCCACTGCGAACCCGCCAAAGCAATTTTATATCATGCGCTTCGGTCTGGTCGGTCCTTTACCCATCATGCCGATGCACCGCAAACCCTTTATCGGTTAACCCCGGATTCAGTGCATCTCGGCTTGGAACGGGCAGAGCGCGGCTTCATTTTGCTATTTACCGGACCGCCAAGTTTCGTCCCTCCTGTCGGGAATTTTCGATGCACAACGCCCCACGCACCTTCCTGCTGCCCCTGGTCGCCTGTCTCGCGCTGGCGAGCGGGCCGCTCGCCGCGCAGGCTCGCACAGGGGGGCCGGCGCCTGCCGTCGGCGACGTTCCGACCCCCGGCGCGGCCTACGCCGGTCCGACCCCCGCCGGCGCGAACTACGCCGGTCCGACCTACGCAGATCTGGTCGATCTTGCCGAGGGCACCCCGCTGGTCATTCGGGCGCGGATCAAGGACCAGGCGCGGGTCTCGGCCGAGCGGGCGCCCGGGCTCGCTCCGGGTTTCGCGCGGCTCTACATCGAGGCCGAAACGCTGGCGCTGCTCGCGGGCAATATGCCGTTCGGGGAATCGCTGCGCTATCTCGTCGACGTGCCGCTCGACGCCAAGGGCAAGCCGCCCAAGCTCAGGAAGCAGGAAGTGGTGTTGTTCGCCCGTCCGGTGCCCGGCCGCCCGCGCGAGGTGCAACTGGTCGATCCGCGCGCGCAGCTGGCGGCCACGCCCGAGCTGGAAAGCCGCTTGCGCCCGGTGCTGGCGCAACTGGCCAGCGCCGATCGTCCGCCGGTGGTGACCGGGGTGCGCGATGCGCTTTCCATCGCCGGGACGCTGACCGGGGAATCGGAGACCCAGCTGTTTCTCGACACCGCCGATGACGGACCGGTTTCGGTGACCGTGATCCGCCGGCCGGGAATGGAGCCGCGCTGGGGCGTCTCGTGGAGCGAGATCGTGGATCAGGCCGCGCGGCCGCCGCAGCCCGGGACGCTGGCATGGTACCGGCTCGCCTGCGCGCTGCCCGAACGGCTGCCCGCCGAAGCCAATCTGGCGCGCGACGAGGAAAACCGCGCCCGTGCGGCCCAGGACTATGCGCTGGTGATCGCCCGGCTCGGTCCATGCGAGCGCAACCGCAGCTAGCCCCGCGCCAAGACAAACTGGTTCCCGTACGGCCTCGCCTTGGGCTAGGCGCGCGGCCATGGACAAGCTCTTCTCGCATCGTTTCCGCGTCCGCTATGCCGAGGTCGATCCGCAGGCGGTGGTCTTCAATTCGCGCTATCTCGAATATGCCGACGTCCTGGTGAGCGAATTCTTCCGCGACCGGCGCGCGCATGGTCTGCCGGCGGGTCTGGAGTTCCACATCCGCCGCGCCGAGGTGGATTATATCCGCCCGATCCGGTCGGAGGAGCTGCTCGAAGGGCGGTTGGCGATCGAGCGGATCGGCAATAGCAGCATGGCGATGCGGATCGCGCTGCATGGCGTCGGCGAAGGGGGCGCGGACCCGGGCGCAGACGATCTCCGCGCCGAGATCCTGCTGGTCCAGGTCCATGTCGATCTCGCGACCGGTCGCCCGCTGCGAATCCCCGATAGCTTGCGCGAAGCCTTCGGCTTTCCCCTGGGAGAACCGGTCGATGGCTGAGCCGCTCAGGATCGCGCTCGCCGGGCTGGGGACCGTTGGCACCGGCGTGCTGCGGCTGCTCGAGGCCAATGGCGCAACGCTGGCCAAGCGCGCGGGTCGGCCGATCAAGGTGGTCGCGGTATCGGCTCGCGAGCGCGCCCGCGATCGCGGCGTCGATCTGAGCGCCTACGACTGGGTCGACGATATGGCCATGCTCGCTACGCGCGATGATGTCGATGTTGTGGTCGAACTGGTCGGCGGTTCCGACGGTCCTGCGCTAACGCTTGCGCGGAGTGCACTGGCGCAGGAAAAGCACTTCGTCACCGCCAACAAGGCCATGGTCGCAGTGCACGGCATGGAACTCGGCAAGCTCGCGGAGGCCCATGACGCCGCTTTCAAGTTCGAGGCGGCGGTGGCAGGCGGCATTCCGGTGGTGAAAGGCCTGCGCGAAGGGGCTGCTGCCAACCGGATCGAGCGCATCTCGGGCATTCTCAACGGCACCTGCAATTTCATCCTGTCGGAAATGGAGCGCAGCGGCGCCGATTTCGGCGAGGTGTTGAGCCAGGCGCAGGCAAAAGGCTTTGCCGAGGCCGACCCCGGTTTCGATATCGAGGGCGTCGATGCGGCGCACAAGCTGGCCATTCTTGCCGCGATCGGTTTCGGCGCGCGGATCGATTTCGACGCAGTGGCGATCAGCGGGATCACCGAGGTGGGCGCCGCCGATATTGCCCGCGCCGCGACGCTGGGCTTCGTCATCCGGCTGGTCGGGGTCGCGGATTGCGACACGCAAGGCAGCGGCGCTCCCCGCCTGCTGCAGCGCGTACGCCCCTGCCTTGTGCCCAAGGACCACCCGCTGGCGCATGTGACCGGTCCCACCAATGCGGTGGTGGTCGAGGGCAATTTTTCGGGTCGCCTGCTGTTCCAGGGCGCAGGCGCAGGCGATGGCCCGACCGCCAGCGCCGTGGTCGCCGATCTGGTCGATATCGCGCGGGGCGATACCGGCCTGCCGTTCTCGGTCCCGGTAGCCGACCTCGAGCCGCTCGAAGCCGCCGATCCGGGCCACCGGGTCGGCCGCGACTATCTGCGCTTCACGGTGGCCGACCGCCCCGGCGTGCTCGCCGAGATCACCGCCGCGATGCGCGATGCCGATCTGTCGATCGAAAGTCTGATCCAGCAGGGCCGTTCGGCCGACGGGGGCGAGGTGTTGGTGGCGATGGTCACCCACGAAGGTCCGGAGCGCTGCGTGACCAGGGCGCTCGAACTGCTCGAAGGTTCGCCCAGCCTTACCGCTCCGCCGCTGGTGCTTCCGATTCTGCGGGACTAACCGCCTCCTCGGCAAAATCCGGGGGCGGCGGCAGGCCCAGAGCCTTTTCGCTTGCTGGCGGGATGGGTCGGCGCCCGGCGTCGCCATCGCTTCCGAGCGGAGCCAGGCCGCGCGCGATCCGGTCCGCATCGGATCCCGGAGGCGCTTCGGGAAGCGCCTCGATGTCGATCATGATCGCCAGCGGAGGCGGGCACGGTCCGATGAAGCAGCCGCGCGCCACGACCGTGCCGTGATTCGCAATTCCGAAGGCTTCGGGAGCCTGGGGGTTGTCCTTGTTCATGCTCTCGTTGGCGTAACGCTGCTCCCAGTCCTCCTTGTCCCAGACGCCGTCGGTGCTCTCTCCTCTCCCGCCGCATACCACGATCTCCCCCGAGATGACGGTCGCGTAATCGTCTTCGACGCAGGGTACCGCCGCGCTCTCCCCGTCGTCGACCGAACGGGACACCAGCAGATCGATCTTCTGGGGCGGGCTGCGCTCCTGCGCCACTGCCGACTGGCTCATGCCGAGCAACAACAAGGCGACCACCGCGCCCGCCTGTCTCGACATTGCCATGCTCCCTGTATATCCGCGCGCCAAACTCGCTTTGGGGACTGAACCGACTATGAACCTTCCCGCCGACAACCCGCTCGATCGCATTCTCGTCCTCGAAATGGTCCGCGTGACGGAGGCGGCGGCGGTCGCCGCGGCCAAGCTGATCGGCAGGGGCGATGAAAAAGCCGCCGATGCCGCAGCGGTCGAGGCGATGCGCAAGGCCTTCGACGAGCTCTACATGGATGGGACCGTCGTGATCGGCGAGGGCGAACGAGACGAGGCGCCGATGCTCTATATCGGCGAGAAGGTCGGCGGGGCGCCGGGCAAGGGCCCCAAGATCGACATCGCGCTCGATCCGCTGGAAGGGACCACGATCACCGCCAAGGCCGGCCCCAATGCCCTGGCAGTTCTCGCCGCCGCCAAGGAAGGCGACCTGCTCAACGCGCCCGACACCTATATGGACAAGCTGGCGGTCGGCCCGGGCTACCCCGAGGGGATCATCGATCTGGCCAAATCGCCCAGCGACAATGTTCGCGCCGTGGCGAAGGCCAAGGGTGTCGAGCCCTCGGACATCATCGTCTGCGTGCTCGACCGCCCGCGCCACGCCGATCTCATCGCCGAACTGCGCGCGCTGGGCTGCGGCGTGGTCCTGATCGGCGACGGCGACGTCGCCGGTGTGATCGCGGTGACCGACGAGGACACCACCATCGACATGTATATGGGCCAGGGCGGCGCTCCCGAAGGCGTGCTTGCGGCGGCGGCGCTGCGCTGCGTCGGCGGCCAGTTCAACGCGCGCCTCGTCTTCCGCAACGAGGAAGAGAAAGGCCGCGCCCGCAAGCTGGGCATAAGCGACGAGGACTTCGACCGCATCTACACGCGCGACGAGCTGGTGAAGGGCGATTGCATCTTCGCCGCCACCGGGGTGACTTCGGGCTCCTTGCTGGAAGGGGTGAAATACCGTCGCGGCGGACGGATGACGACCGAGAGCGTGGTGATGCGCGCCTCGAGCGGGACGATTCGCTGGATCAAGGGCGAGCACAAGGCGCGCTGACGAGGTCTTCTGCAGGGGAACGCTGCCAATCATCCACCGGGTCCGGGATTCACCGGAAACCGGCCCGGCGCGTGTTGCAATCGCGTGACGCTCGGCTAGGTGCGGTTCGCACCGCACCGACATCGCGCCGACAGGGATTCGTTCGCATGAAAATCATGGCCGCCAATTCCAACCTGCCGCTCGCCCGCGCGATCGCGGCCTATCTCGAGATGCCGCTGGTCGATGCCGGCGTCAGGCGCTTCGCCGACGAGGAGATCTTCGTCGAGATCCACGAGAACGTGCGCGGCGAGGATGTGTTCGTGGTCCAGTCGACCAGCTATCCCGCCAATGACAATCTGATGGAACTGCTGATCTGCATCGATGCGCTGCGGCGCGCATCGGCCCGGCGGATCACCGCAGTTGTGCCCTATTTCGGCTACGCACGGCAGGACCGCAAGCCCGGGCCGCGGACCCCGATCTCGGCCAAGCTGGTCGCCAATCTGATCACCGAAGCAGGGGCCAACCGCGTGCTCGCGGTCGATCTGCATGCCGGCCAGATCCAGGGCTTTTTCGACATCCCGACCGACAATCTCTACGCCGCGCCGGTGATGGCGGCGGATATCCAGGCGCGCTACGGCGATCAGGATCTGATGGTGGTCAGCCCCGATGTCGGCGGCGTGGTCCGCGCGCGTGCGCTCGCCAAGCGGCTCGACAATGCGCCGCTCGCGATCGTCGACAAGCGCCGCGATCGCCCGGGCGAGAGCGAGGTCATGAACATCATCGGCGAGGTGAAGGGGCGCCACTGCATCCTGATCGACGACATCGTCGATTCGGGCGGCACGCTGTGCAACGCCGCCGAGGCCTTGCTGGCGCAGGGCGCGTCGAGCGTGGCGGCCTATATCAGCCATGGTGTGCTTTCGGGCGGGGCGGTGGCGCGGATCGACAAATCGGCGCTCAAGGAACTGGTCATCACCGACACCATTCGCCCCACCGACGACGTGCTCGATTCCGACCGCCTGCGAATCCTCACCATCGCCCCGCTGATCGGCGAGGCGGTGCGCCGCATTGCCGACGAAAGCAGCGTTTCCAGCCTGTTCGACTGACATGGCGAACAGCGCCGATCTCGCGCTTGCCAACCGCCTCGCCGATGCGGCGGGCGAGGCGATCCGACCGCTGTTTCGCGGCGATTGGTCGCAGGAGCGCAAGAGCGATTCCTCGCCGGTGACCGAGGTCGACCGCGCCGCCGAAGCGGCGATGCGCGCGGTGCTCGAGGCCGAGCGCCCCGACGACGGCATCGTCGGGGAGGAATACGGCACCCGCAACGAGGGTGCGGCACGCCAATGGGTGCTCGATCCGATCGACGGGACCATCAGCTTCATGGCCGGACGCCCGATCTTCGGCACGCTGATTTCGCTGATGGAAGGCGGATGGCCGGTGATCGGCGTCATCGACCAACCCGTTGCGCGCGAGCGCTGGGTGGGGCGGATCGGACACGAAACCACCTTCAACGGGTCACCCGTCCGCACCCGCGCGTGTCGCAGCCTAGCCGATGCGGTGCTCGCCACCAGCAGCCCGCATTATTTCTCCAGCCAGGAAGCCGACCACTACATGGCGCTCGCCCAAGCCGTGGCGCAGGACAAGCGGCAGGGCATGATCGTCTATGGCGGCGATTGCTACAATTACGGGCTGCTGGCTTCGGGCCATCTCGACGTGGTGTGCGAAGCAGGGCTCCAGCTGTTCGATTTTGCCGCGCTGGTGCCGATCGTCGAGGGCGCGGGCGGGATCATGTGCGATTGGTCGGGCGAGCCGCTCCACGCCGCCAGCGACGGACGCGTGCTGGCGCTGGGCGAACCGGCGCGGCTCGAGGATGTGCTCGAGGCGATGGGACGCAGCGAAGCGCACGGGCACTGAGCGCACGGCGGTTCGTTTGCCGGGCATGAACACTATTCTCGTAACCGGCGCAGGCAACGGCATCGGCCGTGCTACTCTCCTCCATTTCCACGGCCTCGGCTGGCGGGTCGTCGGGCTGGACAAGGATGCCGAGGCGCTGGCCGAACTGCGCGCGGCGCTTCCCGCATCCGAAGCGCTGCTGCTCACTTGCGATGTCGGCAAGGAGGGAGAGGTAACCCGCGCTTTCGCCCGGATCGGCGAATGGCTGGACGAGGATGCGCTCGATTGCCTGGTCAACAATTCCGGGATCGCCGATCCCTATTGCGGGCCGCTGGCGAACCTCTCGCTCTCCGCCTGGCAGGAATGGATCGACGCCAGCCTGACCGCCGCCTTCCTGTGCAGCCGCGCTGCGGTGCCGCTGCTCGAGCGCAGCCGGAGTGCAAGCATCGTCAATATCTCCTCCACCCGCGCGGTGATGAGCGAACCCGAATGCTTCGCCTATGCCGCCGCTAAGGGCGGGCTCGACGCGCTGACGCATGCCATGGCGGTCTCGCTGGGCCCGGCGATCCGGGTCAACGCGATCCGGCCGGGCTGGATAGAAACCGGACCGTGGCAGAAAGCCGGCGAGCGCAGCGAGCCCGATCATCGCCCGCGCGACCGCGAGCAGCATCCGGTCGGGCGGATCGGAACCTGCGAGGATATCGCCGAGGCGATCGCCTATCTGCACCACGCCGGTTTCCTGACCGGGCAGCATCTCAATATCGACGGTGGCATGACCAGGAAGATGATCTACGAGAGCTGATATGGCCTTCGGATCATCACTGGGATCGTCACTGGAGAACCGCGTCGCTCTGGTGACCGGAGCGGCGCGCGGGCTGGGGTTCGCGATCGCGCGCGGTCTGGCCGAAAGCGGGGCGAGCGTCTGGCTCAACGGCCGCGACGAGGATGCGCTGGCGGCAGCGGCGCGCGCAATCGGTCCGCAGGCGCGCATCCTGTCCTTCGACATTGGCGATGATGCCGCGACGGGCGCCGCATTCGAGCGCCTGAGCGCAGAGGGTGGGCTCGACATTCTGGTCAACAACGTCGGCCGGCGCGACCGGCGTCCGCTCGCCGAACTGGGTCGCGCCGACATGGACGCCCTGCTCGCCAGCAATCTGGTGGCCCCTTTCGATCTGGCGCGCCGCGCCGCGCCGCTGATGCGGGCGCGCGGTTACGGGCGGATCGTCAACATCACCTCGATCGCGGCGGAGATCGCGCGCGGCGATGTGCTCTACACCGCGAGCAAGGGCGGGCTTGCCGCGCTGACCCGCGCGCTGGCCGCCGAGCTGGGCGGCAGCGACATCACCGTCAACGCGGTAGCACCCGGCTATTTCGCGACCGATGCCAATGCGGCGATGGTCGCCGATCCCGAGATCGCGGAGCATCTGGCGCGGCGGACCTCGCTTGGGCGCTGGGGCCAACCGGAGGAGATCGCTGGAGCTGTCGCCTTTCTCGCCTCGCCCGCCGCCAGCTACGTCACCGGTCAGACGCTGGCGGTCGACGGCGGCTATCTCGCGCACTTCTGATACCGGCCCTCGACCTCGCCCTTTGATCCTTGCCTTTTGGGGCGAAACCGCTATGTGCGCGACCTTCACCGACACGTGATTCATGTGCCGGCCTGGCGACAAGGGCTGCCAGGGCTGGTTCGACGTGTCTCTGCAAAGGAGATGAAAATGCCCAAGCTGAAGACCAAGAGCGGTGTGAAGAAACGCTTCAAGATCACCGCCAATGGCAAGATCAAGCACGGCGTCGCCGGCAAGCGCCACCGACTGATCAGCCACAATGCGAAGTATATCCGCCAGCACCGCAGGACCAAGGTTCTCGCCAAGGCCGACCAGGCCGCGGTGAAGAAATGGGCCCCCTACGGGCTCGGTTGAGCCCCCGGTTTAAGGAGAAAGAGATATGCCTCGCATCAAACGCGGCGTGACCACGCGCCAGAAGCACAAGCGGCTGCTCGACCAGGCCAAGGGCTATCGCGGTCGTCGCAAGAACACCATTCGCGTCGCGCGTCAGGCGGTCGAAAAGGCCGGCCAGTACGCTTATCGCGACCGCAAGGTTAAGAAGCGCAACTTCCGCGCCCTGTGGATCCAGCGCATCAACGCCGCGGTCCGGGCCGAAGGCCTGACCTATTCGCAGTTCATGCACGGTGCCAAGCTCGCCGGGATCGAACTCGACCGCAAGGTGATGGCCGACCTCGCCATGAACGAAAGCGCCGCCTTCGGTGCGATCATCAAGCAGGCCAAGGGCGCGCTTCCCGCCTGAGCCTCCGCACCCGCGAAAGAAACAGCGCCGCCCCTTCCCGGGGTTGGCGCTTTTTCTTTGCCCGCCTTTCGGCTAGCGAGCCCCCGATATGACCAGCGACACCACCAGCGAAACCGAACAGAAAATCGCCGACACGCTCGCGCGGCTGCACCGCACCGACGATCTGGCCGGGGTCGAGGCGATCCGGGTCGAGGCTCTGGGCAAGCAGGGCTGGCTCAACCAGCTGATGAAGACGCTGGGCAGGATGAGCCCCGAGGAGCGGCAGGTCGAAGGGCCGCGGCTGCAGGGGATGCGCACACGCATCTCCGAAGCGCTGGACGATCGCAAGGCCGCGCTCGAGGCGGCGGAGCTGGAGCGGCGGCTGGCGACCGAAACCCTCGACCTGACGCTGCCCGCGCCTGCGATGCCCACCGGGTCGGTCCACCCGGTCAGCCAGGTGATGGACGAGCTCGCCGAGATCTTCGCCGATCTGGGGTTCTCGGTCGCCACCGGCCCCGAGATCGAGGACGACTGGCACAATTTCACCGCGCTCAACATGGCCGAAACCCATCCGGCGCGCGCGATGCACGACACCTTCTATTTCGGCGAGCAGGACCGCGACGCACGGGGCAACCGGATGTTGCTGCGCACGCATACTTCGCCGGTGCAGATCCGCTCCATGGTCGAGCAGGGCGCACCGATCCGGCTGATCGCCCCGGGCCGGGTCTACCGCAGCGACAGCGACGCCACCCACACGCCTATGTTCCATCAGATCGAAGGGCTGGTGATCGACCGCGATATCCATCTGGGCCATCTCAAATGGACGCTCGAGACCTTTCTCAAGGCTTTCTTCGAACGTGACGACATCGTGCTTCGACTGCGCCCCTCCTATTTCCCCTTCACCGAACCCAGTGTCGAAGTCGATGTCGGCTTCGCGGTCGAAAACGGCCGCCGGGTGCTCGGCGGCAGCGGCGACGATGAAGGCCATGGCTGGATGGAACTGCTTGGCAGCGGCATGGTCAACGCCCGCGTGATCCACTTCGCGGGGCTCGATCCCGACGAATGGCAGGGCTTCGCCTTCGGAGTGGGCGTCGACCGGCTGGCGATGCTCAAATACGGGATGGACGATCTGCGCGCCTTTTTCGATGGCGACCAGCGCTGGCTGGCGCATTACGGCTTCTCTCCCTTCGATCGGCCGACCCTTTCCGGCGGTGTGGGAGCGCGCGCATGAAGTTCTCGTTCGAATGGCTCCGCCACTTCCTCGACACCGAGGCCTCGACCGCCGAGATCGCCGCCGTGCTCAATGCCATCGGCCATGAGGTCGAGGGGATCGAGGACCCAGCGCAGAAGCTGGCGGGCTTCCGCGTCGCCGAGGTGCTGACCGCCGCGCCGCACCCCGATGCCGACAAGCTGCAGGTGCTCACCGTCGATGCCGGTGACGGCCAGCCGTTGCAGGTGGTCTGCGGCGCACCCAATGCGCGCGGGGGGATGAAAGGCGTGCTTGGCCTGCCCGGCGCGGTGGTGCCGTCCAACGGCATGGAACTGCGCAAGAGCGCGATCCGCGGGCAGGAATCCAACGGCATGATGTGCTCGGTGCGCGAGCTCGAACTGGGCGATGCGCACGAAGGCATCATCGAACTGCCCGAGGATGCGCCCGTCGGCGCGAGCTTCGCCGATTACCACGCGGCCTCGCCGGTGTTCGATGTCGCGATCACCCCCAACCGGCCCGATTGCATGGGCGTGATGGGGATCGCGCGTGATCTCGCCGCCGCCGGGCTTGGGACCTTCAAGCCGGCCGAAGTGCCCGCGATCGAGGGCGCTTACGATTGCCCGATCGACATTCGCACCGAGGATCCCGAGGGCTGCCCGGCCTTCTACGGCCGCGTCATCCGCGGGGTGTCCAACGGCAGCTCGCCCGAATGGATGCAGCGCCGCCTGCTCGCCGCCGGGCAGCGCCCGATTTCGGCGCTGGTCGATTGCACCAACTACCTGATGTTGGCCTGCGGGCGACCGGCGCATGTCTACGATCTCGCGACGCTCTCGGGCGCGATGGTCGCGCGGCGGGCGCGGAACGACGAACAGGTCGAGGCGCTCAACGAGAAAACCTACACGCTCGACGACACCATGACCGTCATTGCCGACGACGCGCGGGTCCACGACATCGCCGGGATCATGGGCGGCGCACATTCGGGCGCGAGCGAGGGCACGACCGACGTGCTGCTCGAGATCGCCTATTTCGACCCCGAGCGGATCGGAGTGACGGGCCGCAAGCTTGGCCTCGCCAGCGACGCACGCACGCGCTTCGAACGCGGGGTCGATCCGGCCTTCCTCGACGAAGGGCTGGCGCTGCTGACCGATCTTATCGTGAGCTGTTGCGGCGGCGAACCGAGCAAAGTGGTGCGCGCCGGAGCGCCGCCCGCCGATCCGAAGCGGATCGCTTTCGATCCCGCGCTGACCGCGCGGCTGGGCGGTATCGAGGTCGCGCCGGACGAGCAGCGGCGCATTCTCGAAGCGCTCGATTTCGCCGTGGCGGAGGACTGGAAGGTCACCGTTCCGCTGCGCCGCCACGATGTCGAAGGCCCTGCCGATCTGGTCGAGGAAGTGGTGCGCATCCACGGGCTCGACAAGGTCGAGAGCGTTGCCCTCCCGCGCCCTGAAGGTGTCGCGCGGCCCACCGCCACACCGGCGCAGCAGATCGAACGCAAGCTGCGCCGCGCCGCCGCGGCTCGCGGTCTCAACGAGGCGGTGACCTGGTCCTTCCTCCCCGCCGCGCAGGCCGAGCATTTCGCCGATAGCGAGCGGTTGTGGGTGCTCGACAATCCGATCAGCGAAGACATGAAGGCGATGCGCCCCTCGTTGTTGCCGGGCTTGATCGCCGCCGCGAAACGCAATGCCGATCGGGGGCAGAGCGGATCGCGCCTGTTCGAGATCGGCCGGCGCTATTTCCGCGGCGAGAGCGGCGCAAGCGACGAGAGACCGACGCTCGGCGCGTTGCTCGCGGGCGAGAAGACCGACCGCGGCTGGTCCGATGGCAAGGCGACCCCATTCGACGCCTATGATGCCAAGGCGGAAGCGCTCGCGCTGCTCGACGCCGCCGGTGCCCCCACCGCCAATCTGATGGTGATGGCCGGCGAGCAGGGTGGTGCGGGGGCGCAATTCCATCCCGGCCAGTCCGCCACGCTGCGGCTCGGACCCAAGAACGTGCTCGCACGCTTCGGGGCGCTCCATCCCGCGACGCTCAAGGCCTTCGACATCGAGGGGCCGGTGATGGCGATCGAGCTTTTCCTCGACGCGATCCCGGCGAAGAAGGGCAAGCCCGCTTTCGCGCGCGCCGCCTATGCGCCGCCCGCGCTGCAGGCGGTCACCCGCGACTTCGCCTTCCTCGTCCCGGGCGGTCTTGCCGCCGGCGAGCTGCTGCGCGCGGTCCGCAGCGCGGACAAGGCGGCGATCGTCGAGGCCCGCATCTTCGACCTGTTCACGGGGCAGGGCGTGCCCGAAGGGCGCAAGTCGCTGGCGGTCGAGGTGACCCTCCAGCCCGGCGACAAGAGCTTCACCGACGAGGAGATCAAGGCGATCTCCGACAAGATCGTCGCCAGCGCGGCAAAGCAGGATGCGGAGTTGAGAGGATGAGCAGGACGGCACTAGTAACCGGAGCCACCGCCGGGATCGGCGAAGCCACCGTGCGCGCTCTGGTCGCGAATGGCTGGCGCTGCATCGGCACCGGACGGCGCCGCGAACGGCTAGATGCGCTGGTTGCGGAGCTCGGGGCGGACAAGGTCCACCCTGCCGTCTTCGACGTGCGCGACGAGGAAGCGATGGACGCCGCGCTTGCCGAGCTGCCCGAGGAGTTCGCCGGGATCGACCTGCTGGTGAACAATGCCGGTCTGGCGCAAGGGCTCTCCCCCGCGCAGGAGGCCGATCTCGACGATTGGCAGGCCATGATCGACACCAATGTGACGGCCATGGTCAAACTGACGCGCAAGCTGCTGCCCAGACTGATCGAACGCAAGGGCGCGGTGATCGCGATCGGCTCGGTCGCGGGCAGCTACGTCTATCCGGGCGGCAATGTCTATGCCGGCAGCAAGGCTTTCGCCAACCACTTCACCCTTGCTCTGCGCGCGGATCTCCACGGCACCGGCGTGCGGGTGACGAGCATCGAGCCGGGCATGGTCGAGACCGAGTTCACCCTGGTTCGGACCGGCAGCCAGGACGCCTCGGACAGGCTCTATCAGGGTGCCGATCCGATGACGGGCGAGGACATCGCCAACACCATCCTGTGGGTCGCCCAGCTGCCCCCGCACCTCAACATCAACCGCATCGAGCTGATGCCGGTGAGCCAGGACTTCGCCGGCTTCCGCGTTGCACGTAACTGAGTTTCCATGACCTCCAATCGCCGTACCTTCGCGATCATTTCGCACCCCGACGCGGGCAAGACCACGCTGACCGAGAAGCTCCTGCTGCAGGGCGGCGCGATCCATCTGGCGGGCGAGGTCAAGGCGCGCGGACAGGCGCGGCGCGCACGCTCGGACTGGATGAAGATCGAGCAGCAACGCGGAATTTCGGTCACCAGTTCGGTGATGACCTTCGAGCGCGACGGGATCACCTTCAACCTGCTCGACACGCCTGGGCATGAGGATTTCTCCGAGGACACCTATCGCACGCTGACTGCGGTCGATTCCGCGATCATGGTGATCGACGCCGCCAAGGGCATCGAGCCGCAGACGCGCAAATTGTTCGAGGTCTGCCGGCTGCGCAGCGTGCCGATCATCACCTTCGTCAACAAGGTCGACCGCGAGGGCCGACCGGTGTTCGAACTGCTCGACGAGATCGCCGATATGCTCGCGCTCGATGTCTCGCCGCAGATGTATCCGGTGGGGATGGGCGGCCAGTTCGAGGGCGTGCTCGATTTCGCCACCGGCTGCGTCGCCCGCCCCGAAGGCCCGTCGAAGGAGTTCAAGGGCAAGCGCGACGCCGATCCGCAGATTCCCGCGCAATTTGCCGAGGAGATGGAGCTGGCGCAGATCGGCTATCCGCAATTCGATCTCGAGGCCTATCGCAATGGCGATCTCACCCCTGTGCTGTTCGGTTCGGCGCTCAAGAGCTTCGGGGTGACCGAACTGATCGACGCGATCGCGAAATACGCGCCGCCGCCGCGCCCCCAGCCCGCCGGCGACGAGCAGATCAGCCCTGAGCGCGACGAGGTCACCGGCTTCATCTTCAAGGTCCAGGCCAATATGGACCCCAATCACCGCGACCGGATCGCCTTCATGCGGCAGGTCTCGGGCACCTTCAAACGCGGCATGAAGCTGACGCCCTCGGGGCTGGGCAAGCCGATCGCGATCCATTCGCCGATCCTGTTCTTCGCGCAGGATCGCGAGATCGCCGACACCGCCGAGGCCGGCGACATCATCGGCATTCCCAACCACGGCACGCTGCGGGTGGGCGATACGCTGTCCGAGAAGAACGAATTGCGCTTCACCGGCCTGCCGAATTTCGCGCCTGAGATCCTGCGCCGCGTCCAGCTCAAGGATCCGACCAAGACCAAGCAGCTCAGGAAGGCGCTCGACGATCTTTCCGAGGAAGGCGTGATCCAGGTGTTCTACCCCGAGATCGGTGCGCAATGGATCGTCGGCGTGGTAGGCCAGCTCCAGCTCGAGGTGCTCGTCTCGCGGCTCTCGGCCGAATACAAGGTCGAGGCGGCGCTCGAGATGGCGCCCTTCTCGACCGCGCGCTGGCTCAAGGGCGAACCCGCGGCACTCGACGATTTCGAGAAGTTCAACCGCCCCAATCTGGCGCGCGACCGCGACGGCGATCTGGTGTTCATGGCCAAGAGCCCGTGGGACGTCAGCTACCAGGAAGAGAAGAACAAGGCGCTGGTCTTCTCGGCGACCAAGGAGCGCTGACTTGCGAGCGGCCCGGCTTCGCGGCATGGGGTCGCCATGACGCATGCCGGACCCACATCGCAGACCTTCATCTCCCAGCGGCTGCGGCTGCATTACGTCGACTGGGGCAATCGCGGCAAGCCGCCGCTGGTGCTGGTCCATGGCGGTCGCGACCACGCGCGCAGCTGGGACTGGGTCGCCGAGCAATTGCGCAACGACTGGCATGTGGTGGCAATGGATCACCGCGGCCATGGCGATTCGGACTGGGTCAGCGATGGCAATTACCAGACCAGCGACATGGTCTACGATCTGGCGCAGCTGATCCATCAGCTGGGCGTCGGGCCGGTCACGATCGTCAGCCATTCGATGGGCGGCAATGTCTCGTTGCGCTACGCCGGGACCTTCCCAGAGATGGTGACAAAGCTGGTCGCCATCGAGGGGCTGGGGCCCAGCCCCAAGCGGCAGGCGGAGATGCGCGAGACCCCCTATCCCGAACGGGCGCGCGAATGGATCGACAAGAAGCGCGCCGCCTCCGCGCGAGCCCCTCGCAAATACGAGAGCATCGAGACCGCCTTCCAGCGGATGATCGAGGAGAATTCCTACCTCACCGAGGAGCAGGCCCGGCATCTCACCATCCACGGCGTCAACCGCAATGAGGACGGCACCTACACCTGGAAATTCGATCCGCATCTCAACGTCTGGCCGATCGAGGACGTCGCCGACGAATTTCTCCACCAGACCTGGGCGGCGATCACCGCGCCCACGCTGCTGCTCTACGGCTCCGACAGCTGGGCCTCCAATCCCGAGGGCGACGGTCGGCTCGACAATTTCAACACCGCGCGGGTGATCGAATTCGACAAGGCCGGACACTGGCTCCACCACGACCAGTTCGACCGCTTCATGGCGACGCTGGGGGATTTCCTCTAGATGGCCGAGTTCTTCGACAGGCTGGAGGACGAATACATCGCGACGCTGGCGCAGCAGCCGGTCTTCTTCGTGGCCACCGCTTGTGCCGAGGGACGGATCAATCTCAGCCCCAAGGGCTATGACAGTTTCCGCGTCCTCGGGCCTTCGCGAGTGGCCTATCTCGACATCGCGGGGTCCGGCAACGAGACCCATGCGCATCTTGCAGCCGACGGCCGGATCACCGTGATGGTCTGCAATTTCGAGCAGCCCGCGCTGATCCTGCGCATCTACGGACGCGGGCATCCCGTCCTGCCGCAGGACGCGGGCTGGGACGAGCTTGCCGCCCACTTCACGCTACTCCCCGGCACCCGTCAGATCTTCGACATCGCGGTCGAGAGCGTGCAGACCTCCTGCGGCTGGGGTGTTCCCTTGATGCAGTTCGACCGCGAGCGCCAAACACTGGTCAAATATTACCAGGGTCGCGACCCAGAGGCATTCGTAGCCAAGCGCCAGCAGCGCTCGAAAAGCATCGACGGCCTGCCGACCCGGGCCACCGATCGCTTCATCGCGGGCGATTGAGCTTATGCGGCTGCGCTTCGCCAGCTACAACATCCACAAGGCGGTGGGCCGCGACCGAAAATGCGATCCCGAGCGGATCATGGCGGTGCTGCGCGAGATCGATGCCGATGTGATCGTGCTGCAGGAGGCGGATCGCCGCTTCGGCGACCGCGCGAGCGTGCTGCCCCGCGCGCTGCTCGACGATTACCCGTGGAAGGCGGTCGATGTCGCGCGGCGTCCGCGCAGCATCGGCTGGCACGGCAACGCCATCCTGGTGCGGCGCGAATGCGAAGTGCAGGATTCCGAAGCGCTCCATCTGCCCACGCTCGAACCGCGCGGCGCCGCCAATGCGGTGATCGCGATCGAGGGGCGCAACATCCGCATCATCGGGACGCATCTCGACCTGTCGGGCTTGCGCCGCCGCGACCAGGTGCGCGCCCTGCTCGAGTTCGTCGCAAGGACCACCGAGGATTGCCCGACGATCATCGGCGGCGACTTCAACCAGTGGGGCCGCTTCACCGGCGCGATGCGCGAATTCGGCGACGACTGGCACGCGATCTCGCCCGGCCCGAGCTATCCCAGCCGCGGCCCGATCGCCCGGCTCGACCGCATCGTCACCTCGCCAAGCTGGCTCTGCCACGATGCCCATGTGCATCACAGCCCCCTCGCCAGCGTCGCCTCGGACCATCTGCCCGTCTATGCGGAACTCGATCTGCCCGAATTATAGGCAGCCGCCCGCGGATTGAGCAGGCTGTGTCGTAAAATTGCGCCGACGCCATCTTCGCAAAGCGCTAAATTGTGCTGAATCGCCTACTGGCACAGCTTTTGCAAAGCTCCCTCTCGCCGGGAACGGGCCCGGCAGCGATAGCTCAGGGGGGCCGCGTGAAATACATCATCGCCGTCATCAAGCCGTTCAAGCTCGACGAGGTGCGCGAAGCGCTCGGCTCGATCGGGGTCGCGGGAATGACCGTGTCCGAGGTCAAGGGCTTCGGGCGCCAGAAGGGCCAGACCGAGATTTACCGCGGGGCGGAATATTCCACCAACATGCTGCCCAAGGTGAAGCTGGAGATCGCCGCCAGCGACGATCTCGCAGCCCAGGTGGTCGAGACGATCCAGCAGATCGCGCGCACCGAATCGATCGGCGACGGGAAGATCTTCGTCCTCGATCTCGCCGGGGCG
Source organism: Qipengyuania benthica (assembly GCF_030717865.1). Taxonomy (NCBI): domain Bacteria; kingdom Pseudomonadati; phylum Pseudomonadota; class Alphaproteobacteria; order Sphingomonadales; family Erythrobacteraceae; genus Qipengyuania; species Qipengyuania benthica. The sequence goes on from NZ_JAVAIL010000005.1 coordinate 103,202, forward strand.
ACCCGCATCCGCACCAGTGAAACCGGCGACACCGCGCTATGATCCGAGGGGACATCATCATGAAACGCAAAATCTTCCCGATCGTCGCCGGTGCTCTTGCCGGACTTGGGTTGGCCGATCCCGCCTTGGCGCAGGATGTCGTCGACCCAACCGCGATCATCGTTGCCGAGACCGTTTCCGGCGGTACCGGCTATATTCTCAACACGCTGCTTTTTCTTATCGGCGGTTTCCTCGTGATGTGGATGGCGGCAGGCTTCGCGATGCTCGAGGCCGGGCTGGTCCGCTCCAAGAACGTGTCGGTCCAGTGCCTCAAGAACATCGGCCTCTATTCGATTGCCGGCCTGATGTTCTGGGTAATCGGCTATTCGATTGCCTATCCGGGCTTCGAAGGCGGTTTTATCGGCGTCGCCGATTTTCCTTATGCCATGCAGGGCGTGGGCGAGGCGGACACCGGGACCGGCTATTCGGTCGCGTCCGACTGGTTCTTCCAGATGGTGTTCTGCGCCACCACCGCCTCGATCGTCTCGGGTGCAGTGGCGGAGCGGGTCAAGCTGGTACCGTTCTTCATCTTCGTCACTGTGCTGACCGGTTTCATCTATCCGGTGATCGTCAGCTGGGAGTGGGGCGCTGGCTGGCTCGACGCGATGGGTTTCTCAGATTTCGCGGGCTCCACCCTGGTCCATTCGACCGGCGGCTGGGCGGCGCTGATGGGTGTGCTGATCATCGGCCCGCGGCTGGGCCGTTACGGCAAGGACGGCAAAGTCGCGGTATTCCCGGGTTCGAGCATTCCGCTCGCCACGCTGGGCACCTTCATCCTGTGGCTTGGCTGGTTCGGTTTCAACGGCGCCTCGCAGTTGGCCATGGGTACGGTGGGCGATGTCTCCGACGTGTCGAAGATATTCGTCAATACCAACATGGCTGCCGCAGCAGGTGTGGTGGTCGCGATCATCGCCACCCAATTGCGCTACAAGAAGGCGGACGTCACCATGGCGCTCAACGGCGCACTTGCCGGCCTGGTGGCGATCACCGCGGAACCCCTTACGCCCAATGTCGGAATGGCCATCGTGATCGGCGGGATCGGCGGGCTGCTGCCGGTGATCTTCGTGCCGATCCTCGACAAGCTCAAGATCGACGATGTCGTGGGCGCAATCCCGGTTCATCTCGTTGCCGGCATCTGGGGCACGCTCGCCGTGCCGCTGACCAATGCGGATGTGCCGTTCCTGGCGCAGCTGATCGGCGTGGTCGCCACCGGTATCTTTGTCAGCGCGCTGTCCGCCATCGTCTGGTTCGCGATCAAGGTCACCGTCGGGGTGCGCCCGAGCGAGGAAGAAGAATTGGCTGGGCTCGATATCGGGGAAACCGGCATCGAAGCCTATCCGGAATTCGCCCGCGCCTCCGGGTCCTGAAGTTCGGCGGGGGCGCTTCTCTCTCTCCTCTCGGTGCCCCCGCCACACCGTGTTCCTCCTGCGAACACCGACTACGAAGGGCCGGAATCTCGCAAGAGGTTCCGGCCCCTTTTTAGTGACGACCGAGCACCGGCACGCACGCAAAAGCGGGGCGCGGCTTTGCGTTTAGGCGAGCGCCGTATTCACGAAATCGGCGCAGCGTTCGCCGATCATGATGCTGGGCGCATTGGTGTTGCCCCCCACCAGCCGCGGCATGATGCTGGCATCGGCCACCCACAGCCCGTCGATCCCGCGAACCTTGAGCTGGGGATCGACCACGCTGTCCGCGTCGCCGCCCATGCGGCAAGTGCCGACGGGGTGGTAGACCGTGTCGGCGCGGTCGCGGATCAGATGGTCGAGCGCGGCATCGTCCTCGAGATCGACCGGATAGCGATCCTTGGGCGCATATTGCGCCAGCGCCGGTGCCCCGGCGATGCGGTGCGACAGCCGTACGCCCTTGCGCAGCACCGCCATGTCGCGATCGTCGGCGAGGAAGTTGGGATCGATTACCGGCGCATCGGCGGCGTTGCGCGATGCCAGCCGAACGGTGCCGCGGCTCTCGGGGCGCAGCACGCAGGCGTGGAGCGAGAAGCCGTGGCCCTTCACCTTCGTGCGGCCGTGATCCTCGAGCATTGCGGGGACGAAATGCCATTGCACATCGGGCGCGGGCGCATCGTCCATCACTGTCCAGAACCCGCCCGCCTCGGCATAGGGGGTGGTCATGATTCCGGTCCGCTTGCGGCGATGCTCGATAATGGCCTTGGCCATCCGCACCGTGCCCGCCAGGCTGTCGCCGATGAAACCGGTGCTCTCGGTCTGCCAGCTCGAGACGTAGTCGATGTGATCCTGCAGGTCGGAGCCGACTGCGGCGCAATCGCGCTTCACCGTGATCCCGTGCTCCGCCAGATGCGCGCCCGGACCGATCCCGGACAGCATCAGCACCTGCGGCGAATTGAACGCGCCCGCCGACAGCACCACCCCGCCGCGCGCGCGCACCGTGCGCCGCTTGCCGCCGACCGAATAGGTCACCCCGGTCACCCGGCCATCGTCGATCTCGATCTTCTGGACCGTTACCCCGATCCGGACGTCGAGGTTGCGGCTGCCCCGTTTCGGCTCGACATAGGCCCGCGCGGCGGACCAGCGTTCGCCGTCTTTCTGGGTCACCTGATAGAGGCCGAAGCCTTCCTGGCGCGCCCCGTTGAAATCGCGATTATGCGGCCATTGCAGCTGCGTCGCCGCCTCGACGAAATCGCGGCTGCCTTGGTTGGGCCAGTGCTGGTCCGAGACGTGCAGCGGGCCGTCGCCGCCGTGGAATTCATCCGCGCCCTGCTCGTTGCTCTCGGCGCGTTTGAAATAGGGCAGCACATCGTCATAGGTCCAGCCGCTGCAGCCCAGCTCGGCCCAGTGGTCGTAATCCCAGCGGTGGCCGCGGATGTAGATCATGGCGTTGATCGCCGAGGAACCGCCCAGGCCGCGGCCGCGCGGCTGATAGCCGGTTCGCCCGTTCAGCCCCTTCTGCGGCACCGTCTCATAGCGATAGTTCGAGCTCTGGCGCAGGAAGGGCATGAAGCCCGGCGTCTTGACCAGCATGGTGTTGTTGCGCGGCCCAGCTTCCAGCAGACACACGCTCTTGCCCGCTTCGGCCAGCCGTCCGGCAACCGCGCTGCCGCCGCTGCCGCCCCCGACAACGATCACATCGAATTCGTCCATGGTTTCTCCTCTTCCGCCGGAGAGGTTACGCAGGCTCGCCGCTTCCCGCAATCGGGTTTTCCTCTGCAACCGGTTTGCCGGCTTGGCCGCCGCGCCGTGATTCCCAGCGTGCGCGGATCGTGGCGCTGGTCTCGCGGCTGCCGTCGTGGCTCCAGCCGGGTTCGCGCAGCAGGTAGGAGAGCTTGTGCTTCCACGGAGCGCGCCACACGTCCTGCGCGATCCCGACCCATTCGTGGAACACCGCCCACAGCAGGTTGAAGCTGCCGAGCTGCTTGACGATGCCGTAGCGGATCGCCTCCTCCTCGGGGCGTTCCTCCTCGAAAGTGCCGAACATGCGATCCCAGACGATGAACACGCCGGCATAATTGCGGTCGAGATAGCGCGGATTGGTGGCGTGGTGGACGCGGTGGTGGCTCGGCGTGTTCATCACCGCTTCGAACCAGCGCGGCATCCTGCCGATCGCCTCGGTGTGGATCCAGAACTGGTAGATCAGGTTGAACCCCGAAACGATCGCAATCATCGCCGGATGGAAGCCCAAGAAGATCAGCGGCAGGCTGAAGGCGAAGGACAGCGCGAAGAAACCCGTCCAGGTCTGCCGCAGCGCGGTGCTCAGATTGTAATGCTGGCTCGAATGGTGATTGACGTGGCTCGCCCAGAACCACCGCACCCGGTGCGCCATGCGGTGGAACACGTAATAGAGCAGATCGTCGAGGACGAAGGCGAGCGGCCAGGCCCACCACACCGCCCACCAGGTGTCGCCGAAATCGAACAGGCGATAGTCGTAGAGCCACAGCGATGCGGCCAGGATCGCGCCGCCGAACACCACGCCCGCGACCGTGCTGCCCAGCCCGAAAGCCAGACTGGTGAGCGTATCGCGCGGTTCGTAGGCATGGGGGCGCTGGCGTCGTGCCCAGAGCATCTCCGCCAGCACGAGCAGGACGAAGACCGGGACGGCATAGGCGACAGGATCGAATTCGGGCATGTCAGTGCTGTTTTATACTCTCGATATGCTGGACCCAGGCTGAAGGCTGGTCGAGTTCGAGCCTGACCCCGCCATAGCGCCGTTCCGCCGTATCGACCACCACCGCGCCCGCGTCGATAGTCGCGCTCGCGGCGGGGGTCAGGACCCGACCGGCGAAATGGGTCCCGTGCTGGCGCAGCAGCAGGATTTGCCCGGCGGCATCGCGGAGCAGCGCGGCACGGCCTTCGCGGTCGAGCGCGACTTCGACCGGTTCGAAGCCGTCGACCGCATCGTTGGCTTCGCGGCGTGCGTCGTCGTCGTTCTGCAGACGGCGTGGCGGACCCAGCCTGAGCCACCAGGCCAGCGCCGCCAGAGCGGCGATCGCGGCAAGCGACCCGACGAATTGCAGCAGGGCGGGGGGAAATTCCATCGCCGCACGGATTGGCACGGCGCGCCGAATGCGGCAAGCAGGGGCCTCAACAGGGAAGCGCACAATGAAACCATCCGTCCGTCTCGCAAGCCTGGCCCTGTTCGCCTTCCAGCCGCTGCTGATCCAGCCCGCCTTCGCGCAGGCCGCAGATCCGGTCGCGATCGTCGAGGGCGAGGCCGGGCGCACGCAGCGGGTGGCGCAGCAATTGTGGGACTGGGCCGAGCTCGGCTATCTCGAGACCCGCTCGACTCGGTTGCTGCAGGACGAGTTGGCGGCGGAGGGCTTCACCATCACCCCCGGCGTGGCCGAGATCCCGACCGCCTTCGTCGGCGAGTGGGGCGAGGGCGGGCCGGTGATCGCGATCCTCGCCGAATTCGATGCGCTTCCGGGCATCTCGCAATCCGCCGCGCCGAGCCGCGAGCCGCTTGCCGACAAACACGCCGGCCACGCCTGCGGGCACAATCTGTTCGGCGCCGGCTCGCTCACCGCGGCGATCGCGGTCAAGCGCTGGCTCGAGGCGACCGGCACCCCGGGGCGCATCCGGGTTTACGGCACGCCGGCCGAGGAAGGCGGCTCGGGCAAGGTCTATATGGCACGCGCCGGGCTGTTCGACGATGTCGACACCGCGATCCACTGGCACGCCGCCGACGAGAACAGCGCCGCAGCGCAGACCAGCCTCGCCAACCGTTCGGCCAAGTTCCGCTTCAAGGGAGTGTCGGCCCATGCCGCCGCCGCGCCCGAACGCGGACGGTCGGCGCTCGACGGGGTCGAGGCGATGAACATGATGGTCAATATGATGCGCGAGCACACCAGCATGAACACCCGCATCCATTACGTCATCACCGAGGGCGGCTCGGCGCCCAACGTCATCCCCGACAGCGCCGAGGTGTTCTACTACGTTCGCCATTCGGATGCCGACGAGGTACGCGCGCTGTGGGAGCGGCTCGAGGCGGCGGCCGAGGGCGCCGCGCTGGGGACCGGGACCGAGGTAAGCTGGGAGATCATCCACGGCAACAACCCGCTGCTGGTCAACCAGTCGCTGGCGCGGGTGATGGATGCCAAGCTGCGCGAGGTCGGCGGGGTCGCCTACACCGCCGAAGAACGCGCCTGGGCGCAAGAGATCGCGACGAGTTTCGGCGCAGCGGCCCGGCCGCTGGAAAGCGCGGGCCAGGTCCAGCCCTATGGAACGACGCTGGGCTATGGCTCGACCGATGTCGGCGATGTCTCCTGGGCGACGCCGACCGTGGGCCTGACCGCCGCAGGTTGGGTGCCCGGAACCAGCGCGCACAGCTGGCAGGCGGTTGCGGCAAGCGGGCATTCGATCGGCGCCAAGGGCGCTCAGGTGGCGGCGAAGGCAATGGCGCTGATGGCGGTCGAACTGTTCCGGAACGACGAACTGCGCGCGGCGGCGAGGGCGGAGTTCGACGCCGCGAGGGGGCCGGACTACGTCTACCGCTCGCTGCTCGGCGACCGCGATCCGCCGCTGGATTTTCGCCGCTAGGCCCCTCTCGCGAGACTAGCGCTGCCGATCTATCTCTGCGCTTGTTCGGCGAGTTCGATCAAGGCGGGACGGATCGGCCCCAGATCGTAGCCGGCAGCTTGGGCGGCGCGTTCGATGCTGGCCGGATCGCGTCCCCCGCGTGCTTCGGCCAGCGCCCACAGCAGCGTCGAGCGCGTGCCGGTGCGGCAATAGGCGAGGATCTTGCCTTCCGCATCGCCCAGAGCCGCTTGCATCGCCGCAATCCTCGCCATGTCGAACCCGGATGAATCGATCGGAATCGCGGCATAGTCGATCCCCGCAGCCCGCGCCGCGGCCTCGATCGTCTCGCCGTCGGGCTGGCCGGGCGCTTCGCCGTCGGGACGGTTGTTGACGATCAGCGTCACGCCTTGGGCCGCGGCCCGGGCGATATCGTCGGGTGCGATCTGCCCGGCGGCAAAGACCGTATCGGAGAGCGGCTTAAACTCGCTCATGCTCCGGCTGCCATGGCTTCACGGGCCTTCTGCCGGCGGTTGCGCTGGACGATGTTGAGGATTTCCACCCCCACCGAGAAGCCCATCGCCGCGTAGATATAACCCTTGGGCACATGGAAGCCGAAGCCATCGGCGATCAGAACCACGCCGATCATCACGAGGAAGGCCAGCGCCAGCATCACCAGCGTCGGATTGTGTTCGATGAAGCGCGCCAGCGGATCGGCCGCCACCAGCATGACGCCCACGGTGATCACCACCGCCGCGACCATGATCGGGATGTGGTCGGTCATGCCGACCGCGGTGAGGATCGAATCGACCGAGAAGACCATATCGATGGCGATGATCTGCACGATCACCGCGCCGAAAGTTGCGGTCGCTGCCTTGGCGACACCGGGAGTCTTGTCGAGCAGATCGCCCGAATCGTCCTCGGGCTCCATCGAATGGTGGATTTCCTTGGTCGCCTTCCACAGCAGGAACAGCCCGCCCGTCAGCAGGATCAGGTCGCGTCCGGAAAAGGCGGTATCGAAGCTCGGCTCGCCGTGAGGGGTGGGCTGCCCCTGGATGCCCAGATCGAACAGCGGGGTCTGCAAGGTCACGAGCCAGCCGATCAGCATCAGCAGCCCGATCCGCATCACCAGCGCCAGAATCAGGCCGATTCGCCGCGCACGCTGCTGCTGATGCTCGGGCAGCTTGTTCGACAGGATCGCGATGAAGATCAGATTGTCGATCCCGAGCACCACTTCGAGCGCGATCAGGGTGAGCAGCGCGAGCCAGGCGGCGGGATCGGAGAGCAGTGCAAGGATATCCATGGCGCGCCTTTGCCGGTCTGCAGGGAATTTCGCAACATGAACTTCACGGGAACAAGCAGCGAATAAGGCCGCGAATTCGCACGCGAAAATGTCACATTTTCGCGTCAGACCGGCGCCTCACGTTAAAACATTCGCATGACCGTGGCTTTGGGGTTATGTAGCGTGCTGTAATAGGTGGGGCTTTCCGGCGAATCGGTCCCCGCTTGCGCCGGGTTCGCCATGCGGCCCGCGATCCGGCGTTTCACTTGCGGGGCGGCGCGATAAGGTAAGTTTTGAATCATGGGTTACGATAGAGGCCGCCGTCGGGGACGGGACAAGCGCGATGGATTTGGGGAAGACGGTTTCGAGCCAATGGGTGGCCCGTCGGAAGGTTTCGGATCATCGGGTGGTTTTGGCGGCGGCTTCGGCGGCGACCGGGGCGGCTTTGGCGATCGCGGCGGCCAAGGTGGCGGCGGCGGTTTCCGCGGCGGTGGCGGCGCAGGGCGTGGCGGACCGGGCGGCGGTGCAGGCGCTGGCGGCGGCGGTTTCAGCCGGATGCCCGCGCAGGTAGTCGGTACCGGCAAGGGCAAGGTCAAATTCTTCAACGCGCAAAAGGGCTTCGGCTTCATCCAGCAGGATGGCGGCGGTGAGGACGTGTTCGTCCACATCAGCGCCGTCGAACGCGCGGGGCTCGAGAACTTGGGCGAAGGTCAGGAGTTGGAATTCAACCTCGTCGATCGCGGCGGCAAGGTTTCCGCACAGGATCTCCAGATCGTCGGCGATGTGGTTCAGACCGAATCCGCCAGCGGCCCGCCCAAGCGCGAGCTGACTGGCGACAAGGCGACCGGCACGGTCAAGTTCTTCAATTCGATGAAGGGCTTCGGCTTCATCACCCGCGACGACGGGCAGCCCGATGCTTTCGTGCATATCAGCGCCGTCGAGCGTTCGGGCCTTTCGGGCATCGACGAAGGCCAGCGTTACGAGTTCGATCTCGAGGTCGACCGACGCGGCAAGTATTCGGCGGTGAACCTCGTTCCTGCCAGCGAATGAGGTGAGCCGCGCCGCCACGGTTTGACCGCCAAGGTTTGACCGCAACGGTTTGACCGGGCGCGCGCGACTCAATAGACGCCGAAGGACACGTGAATGGCGGCTCCCTCACGGGGCCGCCATTTGCATTTGCCCGCCCGTGCTTTCGCCCCCACATTCCTTTCGATCCATCATTCGCTCCGGAGGCCCCATGTCGATTTCGCCGCTGATGCCCGTCTATCCCCGCTGCGGCGTTCGCCCGGTGCGCGGTGAGCATTGCCATTTGATCGACGAGGACGGCACGCGTTATCTGGACTTCGCCAGCGGGATCGCGGTCAATCTGCTCGGTCACAGCCATGAAGGCCTGATCGGCGCGATCCAGCGCCAGGCCGAGACGCTGATGCATGTCTCCAACCTCTATGGCAGCCCGCAGGGCGAGGCGCTGGCGCAGCGGCTGGTCGATGTCACCTTCGCCGACACTGTGTTCTTCACCAATTCGGGCGCCGAAGCGGTCGAGACCGCGATCAAGACCGCGCGCGCCTATCACCAGCACGAGGATGGCGATGCCAACCGCACCGAGCTGATCACCTTCACCAACGCCTTCCACGGCCGCACCATGGCGACCATCAGCGCCTCCAATCAGGAGAAGATGCACAAGGGCTTCGAGCCGCTGCTGCCCGGCTTCGTCTATTGCGAGTTCGACGATCTGGAAGCCGCGCGCGCGCTGGTCGGGCCGCGCACCGCGGGCTTCCTGGTCGAGCCGATCCAGGGCGAGGGCGGGATCCGCCCCGCCAGCCAGGCTTTCATGCAGGGCTTGCGCGATCTGGCCGACGAACACGATCTGATGCTGGTGCTCGACGAGGTCCAGTGCGGCGTCGCCCGCACCGGCAAATTTTACGCGCACGAGCATTACGGCGTCGATCCCGATATTCTCGCCAGTGCCAAGGGCATCGGCGGCGGCTTTCCGCTGGGTGCCTGCCTTGCGACCGAGAAGGCCGCCCGCGGCATGACCTTCGGCACCCATGGTTCGACCTATGGCGGCAACCCGCTGGCGATGGCCGCAGGCACTGCGGTGATGGACGCGGTGGCCAACGAGGCCTTCCTCGCCGAGGTCACCGAAAAGGGTGAGCGGCTGCGTGCCCGGCTCGAGCAGTTCATCGGCAATTATCCCGAGCTGTTCGACAGCGTGCGCGGCAAGGGGCTGATGCTGGGTCTGCGGATGAAGATCGAGAGCCGGCCCTTCTTCGTCCATCTGCGCGACAATCACCAGCTGATGACCGTGGCGGCGGGTGACCAGACGCTGCGCGTGCTGCCGCCGCTGGTGGCGGGTGATGCGGAATTCGACGAATTCTTCGACAAGCTCTCCGCCGGTGCCGCGAGCTTTACCATGCCCGAGCCCGCCTGATGGCTGGCGGGGGCACCGGTGCTGCGATGCAGGGGCGCAGCTTCCTCGACCTTAGCGATGCCGGCGGCGATGCGATCGCGGCGATGATCGGCGATGCGCAGACCCGAAAGGCGGCGCGGTTCGACAGTTCGGGGGGATGGCCCAAGGGGCGAGCCGATGCCGATGCGCCGCTGGCGGGGCATGTACTGGGAATGATCTTCGAGAAGAACTCGACCCGCACCCGCGTCAGCTTCGACATCGCGATGCGCCAGCTCGGCGGCTCCGCTCTGATCCTCGATGCCGCGACAACGCAGCTGGGTCGAGGCGAAAGCATCGCCGACACCGCGCGGGTCCTGAGCCGGATGGTCGATGCCATCATGATCCGCACCGACGATCACGCCAAGGCGCAGGCGCTCGCCGAGCACGCCACCGTGCCGGTCATCAACGGGCTCACCGACCGCTCGCACCCCTGCCAGATCGTCGCCGACCTGCTGACCGTGATCGAACACGGCAAGCCGCTCCCGGGGCTCGAACTGGCGTGGCTGGGCGATGGCAACAACGTGCTGCATTCGCTGCTCGAGGCGGCGGCGTTGATGAAGTTCGACATCCGCGTAGGCGCGCCCGAAGGCTACGATCCGCAAGACGAATTCCTCGCCATGGCGCGCGATGCCGGCTGCCGGGTCACGGTGACCCGCGATGCCGCCGAAGCGGCGCGCGGCGCGGATGTCGTCGTCACCGACACCTGGGTCTCGATGGGGCAGGAGCATGCCGAGGCCAAGCTGGCGGCGATGGCGCCGTTCCAGGTGGATGCAGCGCTGATGGCGCTGGCCAGGCCCGATGCGCGCTTCCTGCACTGCCTGCCCGCCCATGTCGGCGAGGAGGTTTCGCAGGAAGTGTTCGAAGGTCCGCAGTCGCTGGTCTTCGACGAGGCCGAGAACCGCATCCACGCGCAGAAATCGATCCTGCTGTGGTGTCACGGGAAATTGTCGACCGGCTGAAGGCTCGTCTGACAAGTCCGGGCCTTAAAAGCGAAGCATCCGCGCCCCATATGGCGCGGATGACCGATCACGAAGAAACCTACTCCGAGCGCACGCTCGGTTTCAGCATCCCCTCGCGCGACGCCCGCGGCCGACTGGTGCGGCTCGACCGCACCGTCGACGAAATCCTCTCGGCGCATGCCTATCCGCCCCCGATCGCCAATCTGCTGGGCGAGGCGCTGGTGCTGACCGCGCTGATCGGCAGCCTGCTGAAGGACGACGGCTCTCAGGTCACCATGCAGGCGCAGACCGAAAGCGGTGCGGTGAATCTGTTCGTCTGCGACTATCGGGGAGGAGCGCTGCGCGGCTATGTCGATTTCGACGCCGATGCACTCGCCGAACTCGGTGCCAATCCCACGCTCTATGCGCTGTTCGGCAAGGCCTATCTCGCGCTGACCTTCGACATGACCGACGGCCGCGGCCGCTATCAGGGGATCGTTCCGCTGGAGGGCGAAAGCCTGGCGCGCGCCTGCGAGGGCTATTTCGTCCAGTCGGAGCAGCTGCCGACGCTGATTCGCACCTCTGTGACGACCGGCCCCAAGGGCTCCCGCGCCGCGGGGATGCTCGTCCAGCACCTCGCCGATGGCGAGGAAGGACGCGAGCGGCTGCACGTCCGGCTGGACCATCCCGAATGGGAGCATGTCGCGGTCATGGCGGGGTCGCTGCGCCACGACGAATTGCTCGATCCCGAACTGTCGCTGGAGGCGATCGTCTGGCGATTGTTCCACGAGGAAGAGGAAGTGCGCGCTGCGCGCGGTGCCGCGATAGAGCGCGGTTGCCGCTGCACCTCCGAACACTACCGCTCCGTCCTGACCCGCTTTCCCGAAGCCGAACGGGCCGAGATGCGCGACGAGGAGGGTATGATCGTGGTCGATTGCGCCTTCTGCTCGCGCCAGTTCCCCATCGCCGCCTGACCGTTTGATCGATGGCAGAGCACGGTTCATCTATGGTATGGGTAAGCTTGGCGGAATGGCCGCTAGTTTCGACCCGGAAGCGAGGTGTCACATGCGCAAACATCTTCTGACCGCGCTGGCTGGTCTTGGCATTGCCGGCAGCTTGGCTCTGGCGGGTGCGCCATCGATCGCGCAGAATGCGACCCTGGCGATGCTGGGCGAGCTCGATAGCGGCCAATGGGAATTGCGGTTTCGCGACGATGCGCCGAGCCAGCGGATCTGCCTGCGCAACGGCACCGAGCTGCTCCAACTGCGCCACCGCGGGGGCAATTGTAATCGTCTGGTGGTGGAAAACGGCGCCAAGCAGGTGACCGTGCAATACACCTGCCCCGGCAATGGCTATGGTCGTACCAGCGTGCGGCGCGAGAGCGCGACGCTGGTGCAGGTCGACAGCCAGGGCATTGCCGGGGGCAGGCCGTTCCAGTTTTCCGCCGAAGCGCGCCGCGTGGGTTCCTGCCGCTGACGCTTGCGCCGCTGCAAGCGCCGCCCTAGCGCGGCAGCCATGAACGATCCTGATAAGAAGAACCTCGGACCCGCGGTCGTGTTGCTCTCGGGCGGGCTGGATTCGATGGTAACGGCGGCGCTTGCCCGCGAGGCCGGACGCGAACTCTACGCCCTCACCGTGGATTACGGTCAGCGGCATGTCCGCGAGATCGAGTCCGCGCGGGCCATCGCCAGGCGGCTGGGCGCAGCGCGCCATGTCGAATTGCCGCTCGATCTGCGTCGCTTCGGCGGATCGGCCCTGACCGACGACATCGAGGTACCCAAGAACGGGCCCGAAGACGGGATCCCGGTCACCTATGTGCCGGCACGCAATCTGGTCTTTCTCGCGCTCACCACGGCCTTTGCCGAAACCGTCGGCTCGCGCGACATCTTCATCGGGGTGAATGCGCTGGACTATTCCGGCTATCCCGACTGCCGCCCGGAGTTCATCGCCAGCTTCGCCGAGACTGCCCGCCTCGGTACCAAGCAAGGGGTCGAGGCGGGTGCCTTTACCATCCACGCGCCGCTGCAGCACATGACCAAAGCCGATATCGCGCGCGAATGCGTGCGTCTGGGTCTCGATCCGGCGTGGAGCTGGTCCTGCTACGATCCGACGCCGGAGGGCTATGCCTGCGGCGCCTGCGATTCCTGCCGCTTGCGGCGAAAAGGCTTTGCCGAAGCGGGGCTTGCCGATACCACCCGCTACGACGGGGAACATACCCCGGATGGAGGGAGTGGACATTGACCGAGCCGACCAAGACTGCGCCAGCGACCGGCGTACCGACGCTCGAACCCGACGCGAAGGTCCCGGCCTACAGCTGGTACGCGCTGAGCGTGCTGGTACTGGTCTATGTGCTCAACTTCATCGACCGGAACATCCTCTCGATCCTCGCCAACGACATCAAGGCGGATCTCGGGCTGACCGATGCCGATCTGGGCTTTCTCTACGGCACCGCGTTCGGCGTATTCTACGCCCTGTTCGGCATCCCGCTTGGTCGGTTGGCGGATAGCTGGCACCGTGTGCGGCTGATGACGATCGGCCTGGCGCTATGGTCCATGATGACGGCGCTGTCGGGTTTCGCCAAGAACGGCACGGTCCTGACCGGAGCGCGGATCGGCGTCGGTGTCGGCGAAGCCAGCGCCAGCCCGGCCGCCTATTCGCTGATTTCCGACTGGTTTCCCAAGAAGATGCGCGCGACCGCGCTCGCGATCTATTCGGCCGGGCTCTACATCGGCGGCGGCATTTCCCTGCTTATCGGCGGGTTGATCGTGGAAGGCTGGAACGACGCCTATCCCGGCGGCGGCCCGCTGGGGCTGGTCGGCTGGCAGGCGGCGTTTCTGGTGGTTGGCCTGCCGGGACTGCTGCTGGCGATCTGGGTGTTCACCCTGCGCGAACCGGCTCGCGGCGCGATGGACGGGCTCGATCAGAAGCCCACCGGCAATCCCTTCCGCGGGTTTCTGACCGAGCTATTCGCCGTCATCCCGCCCTTTACCTTCATTTCTGCGGCGCAACGGGGCACCAAAGCGTTGCTGACCAATGTTCTCGCCGCGGCGCTGTTTTTCGCTCTCGCTTGGATAATGGGCGGTCTGACCGACAACTATCAGCAATGGGGGGCGATCGCGATCGGCTATTACGCCGTCTTCTCCTGGGCGATATCGCTGCGGCAGCGCGATCCGCCGACTTTCAAGCTTATCTGGGGGAACCCGGCGTTTCTCTTCACGATCCTGGGCTATGGAATGGTGGCCTTCGCGTCCTATTCGGTGTCCTTCTGGGCGGCGCCCTATGCCGAACGCGTGCTCGGTGCCTCTAAAGCGGTACTCGGGTTCTGGATCGGCGGCGGCGGTGCGCTGGGCGGCTTTCTGGGGGTCATAATCGGCGGACGTGTCTCCGACTGGCTGCGCGAGCGCAATCCGGGCGGGCGTCTGATCGTCGTCGCCTTCGGGGTGCTGGCGCCGGTCATCCCGCTGATCATCGCCTTCACGACCGACGATGTCGTGCTGTTCTACTTCCTCAACTTCGTGCTGTCGCTGTTCGGGAGCTCGGCGCTGGGCGCGGCGGCGGCGACCACCCAGGATCTCGTGCTGCCCCGGATGCGCGGCACCGCGACCGCCACCTTCTTCCTTTCGACGACGCTCGTGGGTCTGGCGCTCGGGCCCTATATGGCCGGCCAGGTCTCGACCCTGACCGGCAGCCTGTCGACCGGGGTGCTGTCGATGCTGGTCGCCGCCCCGATCGGAACGGTGCTGCTGTATTTCGCCTATAGGACGGTTCCGGAGGCCGAGCGGACGCTGGTGGAACGCGCCGCGGCGGCGGGAGAGCCATCCGCCTGATGCGGATGCTCCCCCGCCGCGACGGGGCACTCATCTAGCTGAGGCCAGGGCGCGGCTCAGCTACTACGCTGCAACACACCGCAGGCGATGCGCGAACCGGCGTCGCCGGCCGGATCGGTGCGATAGTCGTCGGCGCCTGCATGGACCACCACGGCTGTGCCATCCGCATCGAAGATTTCTTCGAGCGCCCTTTCCGGCGTGTCGCTGACATCGAAGGTGGCGCTGGCGCTGCCCGAGGCGCCAACCTGCAGATTCGGCATATCACCCAGATGGGGGCCGCCTGGAGACAGGCGCCCATGATTGCGATCATAGGGGTTGAGATGGCCACCGGCGCTGGTGAAATCCGGGGCGCGGCAGCTGCCCGTGGTGTGCAGGTGGAACCCATGCGGCCCCGGCTCCACGCCCGTCACGGTCACCGCCATCGATAGCTGGTCGCCGTTGGAAAGCAGCCGCGCGGACCCGGCAGGCTGACCATTGGCGAAGCTCAGCGAAGCCGTACCCACCTGCTGCGTCGCTAGCTCATCGGCGACGTCGTCGGCCAGATTGTCGATGGTCGAGCAGGCGGAGAGCGCGGTTGCGCCCAGAAGAATCATCGGAAAGCGAAAGGACATAGAAGGTCTCCCGAGAGGTTGGGGGGGTGTACTCGGTAGACCAACGAAAAAGGGGCCGGATTGCTCCGGCCCCTTTGACTTATTGACGCTGTGCGCGTGACCTACATGCCCGAACCCGGACCGTAGGTGATTTCGACGCGACGGTTCTGCAGTTCGCGAACACCATCGGCAGTCGGGACGCGCGGACGCAGTTCGCCGAATGCTTCGCTGTTGACGCGACCCGTGGGAATGCCACGTGCGGTCAGGTAATCGCGTACCGAAGCGTTGCGACGCTGGGCCAGACCCATGTTGTAGTCCTGCGTACCCGAGAGGTCGGTGTGACCGGCCAGCATGACCGAAGCCGTGCCGCAATTGGCGTAGGCCGTGACCGCATTGTCGAGGATGGTCGCCGCTTCCGGGGTGATGTCCGATTTGTCCCAGTTGAAGAAGACGATGTACGGACCCGTCTCGCAGACCTGAGCCGGAGGCGGCGGAGGCGGCGGAGGCGGCGGGGGCGGCGGGGGCGGAGGCGGCGGGGGCGGCGGAGCCACCGGAACGACCGCGGCCGGAGCGCCGAAGTTGTAGCTCAGCGTGCCGAGGATCGAATGCGTGCGGACATCACCCTGCAGCGTGCGACCGCCGGCATCGGTGAGTTCGACATTGTCCGAGTTGAACAGGCGATACTTGAGGCCGACATCGACATTGTCGCTCAGCGGAGCGCGGACGCCCGCCAGGACCTGCCAGGCGAAGCCGCTGTCCGAATCGTCGAAGGAAGCGGGCTGGCTCTGGCTGATGAAGCCTTCCATGCCGGTGCGGGCAACGCCGACACCGCCACCGACGAAGCCCTGAAGGCCGTCATCGGGACCGAAGTCGAACATGCCGTTGAGCATGAAGCTCAGGACATCGACATTGCCGCCAGCCGCGTAGAGGCCGGGCGCTGCGTTGAAGGGACCAAAGCCGAGGCCGGTGTTGCCGACGGTTACGGTTTCGAGATCCGCATCGCGATAGCTGGCTTCGGCTTCGAGACGGAACGCCCCGAAATCGTAACCGACGAAACCGCCGACGTCGTAGCCCTTGTCGGCTTCGACGATCAGATTGTCACCGGTCGCGCCGATGTCGAAATCCGTGTCTTCGACGATCATGGCACCGCCTTCGACGCCGACGTACCATTGGCCGTCGCGTGCGAGAGCTGGCGACGCCAGAGCCGTCGAAGCCATCGCCATTCCTATGACGAGTTTCCGCATTATAAAATTCCCCTTATTGCGAATTAAAGCCACCGAGTGGCGAGATATCTAACTTTTACCCGGTTGGGTGGCAAGCGGACATTACCCGGAACTGTTGCAAGAATGCCGCGATATGGCTTGTCCTGTACATATTGCAGGTGGATTCCGACCGTCCGGCGATTGGAACGCTGCTGCCCGGTCCCGGTTCCCGCTAGCCCGCAGGAAAAATTCCCGAATGTCGCAAAGCGCTTATCAGCGCGGCGATCGCGGCGCGGGCCTCGGCGTCGACGGTGGTTCCCCCGGTTGGCTCGGCGGGTTCCAGCGCGGCGCTCCAGCCGTCCGAGTAGATCAGCATCTGCCCGGTGTCGAGCCGGCGCACGCTGGCGCCCTCAACCGGTGGCGCAAACAGCCAGTTCGACCCCAACCAGACTGCGATCGCCCGGTCCTGCCCCTGCCAATCCCCGCCGGCATCGGCGGCGACCAGATAGGCATCGCCGGGTTGCGCCGTTCCGGGCGGCTGTTCGCGTTCGTCGAACACGGTCGCCTGGACCAGCGTGTCGAGGGTGCCGAACAGCGCAGCGTAGCCGACAAGCGTAGTCTCCACCTGCAAGCGCGAGTTCCCCCCTCCCTGAGGGAGGGGTCGAGGGTGGGTGTGCGGCGCCTGTCGGTGAGCTGGAACCCGCACCCCCGACCCCTCCCCCCGGGGAGGGCAAAGGCGCCGCGATCCCCCCGCTCATCCCAGCATCTCGCCCGCGCCCAGCCGGATCGCGATCCCCACCAGCAGCAGCGCCAGCACCCCGCGCACCAGCCACTGGATCGCGGCCTTCCAGGCGCTCGCCTTGGCATCGCGCCAGGCCGAGAGCAGCTCGCGCAATTCGTCGATATCGTCCTGAGCCTCGTCATCCCCGAGCCCGAGCCGCTTGAGCGCGCGCTGCGCCCCGAGCTCGCTCGCCTCCTCGACCATGGCGCGCAGGGTCACGATCGTAGCGCCCTCGGCGCGCGCCTGCGCCAGCAGCCGGGCGAGCATCTCCTCGGTGCTCATCGCGCGTCTCCCGATATGGCGGTGGCGGCGGCGGCGGGCAGACCCAGCAGTGCGCGCTTCTCGTCGCCCGACAGGAAATCCGCCGCGGTAACCGTGCTCCACAGCGTCTCGCGGTCTTCCGCCAGCGCCGGCACGCGATCGAGATCGACATGCATTTCCGCATCCGCGAACCAGGGCGACAACCCCGCCGAGAGCGCATCGAGCACGCGCTTGGCCAGCGGGAGCAGCGTGAGCCGCCACAGCGCGCGGTTGGCCTCGCGGTAATTGGCATAGGTGTTGTCGCCCGGCAGCCCGAGCAGCATCGGCGGCACCCCGAAGGCGAGCGCGATGTCGCGCGCCGCGCCCGCCTTGAGATTGGCGAAATCCATGTCGGCGGGCGAGAGCGCCATCGCCTGCCACGACAGCCCGCCCTCGAGCACCATCGGCCGCCCGGCATTGGCCGAACCCTGGAAGGCGTCGGCCAGCTCGCTCTTCAACCGCTCGAACTGCTCGGAGCTCAGCCCCGCAGCCTCGCCGCCGTCATAGACCAGCGCCCCCGAGGGCCGCGCCGCATTCTCGAGTAGCGCGCGGTTCCAGGCGCTCGCGGCGTTGTGCACCGCCACCGCCTGCCGCGCGGCGGTGAGGCAGCCCGCGCCGTAATGATCGTCCGCGGGGTGGAAGCACTTCAGGTGCAGCAAATTGGGCCACCCCGCCTCGTCCTCGAGCGCGATGGTGCGGCTGTGCTCGGCGAGCCGGTAGCGATAGGCGGCGGGCCAGCCATCCTCCCCCGCGACCACGCTCATCCGCTCGGGCCGCAGCGGATAGAGCTCGACCGGCGCGCCCGCGCCATCGCGCAGCACCTGCACATAGGCATTGCCATGCAGCAGCATCTGCGCCGCCAGCACCTCGAGCAGCGGCTGCCCGGTGCAGGAGCGATCGACCAGCTTCGCCAGCGCCGGGTCGGCCACCGCCAGCGGCGCACCGCCGACCCCCTCGGCGACGATCCGCACCGCGCGCTGCGCCACCGGATTGGCGAGATAGGCCGCCTGCACCGATTGCGCATAGTCGAACGCGCTCTCGCGCGGCTCGCCCGCAAAGACGCTCGCCCAGGGCGAGACGAAGCCGCGCGTCAAAGGCACGCGAACAGGCCCCGCGCCCTTGAAGGCGGAGGCCAGAGTGGTGAGGAAGGACATGGGTGGCTCCTTGCCGAAACGAGACGGTGGCTCGTTGTCGAAACTGTGGTTAGGACGGCTTGATGCGATTTGGGCTATGTCTCGCATTTGTTTTTTCGTTGCAGGCTTGCACTGCTGAGCCTCACGGTCCGCCTGCCGATTGTGAGCTAGCGAAGGTGCAATTTCCGAGCTGTTACGAAAAGTATATCGAGACCGAGGGAAGCACCTCCCTCGGTTTCAAAGCGATGTGGTATGCCTGCGTCCCACACTCGGAGCCGAAGGTCATAGAAGGTTCGTGGGCTTCGGATTTCGAATGGAACGCCTTCTTCGAGGGTCGTCACCCGACGCCGAGAGAGGCTTTTCCGGATGATCTGCCCCCCAGTTTGGCTTTCCGAAGCGGCGTGAACAGCCCTGAGCGAGCGGACAATGCTGCCCGTCTGTGGTCGATCAAGTTCATTGGTCGCGAAGAGACCTGCCGGCTATTCCCCCATATCCCGCCGACATTCTTTGCGGAGGAAATCTTGGAGCAACGCCTGATCTGGGAGGTGGCGGGCTACCCCACTTATACGTTCGAACCGATTGGGCCTTAAAGACTACGTATTCGCGGCCTAACCCTTCTCCCAAGCATCAGTTCGGTCAGCGCCCAGACCAGCGCGTCGGCGCGGTCGGGCGAGCGGCCGGGGCCTTCGTAGGTGCCGCCCGCCATCAGCCCGCACAGCTGGTCCTCCAGCGCGGCGAACAGCGCGGTGTGGCGTACGCGGCCCGCTTCGTAGAGCGCCGCCACCGGCTCGGCGCGCGCCGTCTTGCCGCGGCTGGCGTGGACCAGCTTGAGCGGCAGCGAGAATTCTGCGGCGCGCAGCACGCTGGCGACCATCGCGCCGCCCTGATTCGCTTCGGCGACGACGCGGTCGGCGTTCCAGCCGCGCGCCGCCTCGGCTACGCCGCGCGCCCAGCGTTCGGGCGAGGGCCGCGCCAGCGAGCAATCGGCGAGCACCAGCGCCGCCCCGTCCGCGCCCAGCCCGGCGACCACGATGCCGCATTCGTCGCCATGGCTCGATGCGGGCGGATCGACCCCGACCACCACCCGCAGCAGTGCGGGCCGCTCGTCCTTCGCGTCCTCCGCGCGGCACCGCTCGAGCAGCGAGCGCGACCACAGCGCCCCCTCGACATCCTCGAGCAGTTCGCCGAGCAGCTCCTGCCGCCCCAGCGCGGTGCCCGCGAAATCGCGCTGCACCGCGTCGAGGAACCCCGTGGGGAGGTTGTCGGCATTGGCAGCGGTCGGCCCGCCCGTCAGCGCGATGGCGTCCTGCGCGATCAGCCGTCGCAGCAACGGGACCGCGCGCGGGGTGGTGGTCGCGGCGACGCGCGGGTCGCACCCGAGCCGCAGTCCCAGCAGCAGATTGTTCCACGCCGCCTCGGCGCGCCCGCCGCTCTGGTCCCATTTGGCGATCTCGTCGCCCCAGGCATGGCTGTGCTGCGGCCCGCGCAGGCTTTCGGGCTCGGCGGCGGAATAGAAGGTCGCGCGCGCCCCGCCGGGCCACACCAGCTGCCGCCGCGAGGGCTCGAAGCGGGGTCGCTGGCGCGGCGAGGCGATCGCCAGCAGCCCGCTCTCGCCCTCGACCATCACCCGCCGCGCCTCGCCCAGCGAGGCCGCGACCAGCGCGATCCGCGCCGCGGGATCGGCCTCGGCGATGGCGCGGACCCATTCGGCGCCCGCGCGGGTCTTGCCGAAACCGCGCCCCGCCATGATCAGCCACAAGTGCCAGGCCTCGGGCGGGGGCAGCTGACCGGGATGCGCCCAGAGCCGCCAGTGGCGCCCGAGCGCGGCACGTTCGGCATGCGACAGCAGTCGCAGTTCCTCGCGGCGCTGTTCGGGCTCGAGCCCCAGCAGCGCCTCGGCGCGGTCAGACCGGATCATGGTCGCGGCTTTCGAGAACCGGTTCGGGGGTGCTCTCCGCGCCAATCTCCGGCGCACCGTCATGCGCGAGGATCAGCGCGTTGGCCGCGCGGCGATTGCGCATGTCGTCGATGAAGGTGTCGATCCGGTCGAACACCGCCTGCTCGTCCTCCTCTTCCTCGCGGAAGGCGCGCTCGCGGGCCACGGTCTCGCGGTGCGCGGCGAGCAGCCGCAGCGCCGAGGCGACATCCATCTTGTGCTTGGGTTCGGGGTCGCGAAGATAGCCCAGCACCTCCATCTCGAGATGCTGATAGCCCTCGGTCAGCGCCGCCAGCCAGCGCGCCGCGAACCCCGGATCCTCGCGCCGCAGCGCATAGGCCTTGCCCGGCACCACCCGGGCGCGCCACGCCGCGGCGGTGACGTTGGAGGTCTCGGCCAGCGCTTCGAGAAAGCGATCCGGCCACTCGGTTGCGACGGTTCGCGCCCCGCGCCGCCTGCGGACCACGCGCCCGGTGGCGGTTCTGGTGTCCTGATAGCGCTGCAGGAACGCCGGATTGGTGCTCGCGCGGCTGTAGACGGTGGTGGGGTGGATCCCGGTCAATCGGGCGGCAGCGGCGACGGACAGACCGCTGCGCAGCGCGGCGAAGAATCCGGGCTCCCACGGGCGCGGCCGGTCCTTTGCCGGTGGTTTGGTCTCGGTCATGGCGGGGGTATCCGTAAGCTGGGGCGAGCGGGGCGACCCGCTGCCGGACGGCAGGCATGCGAAGGGCGGCGCCGGAAAGCCCGGCACCGCCCGAAATCGAATCACACTATCGCGATGTTCCGTTTCTCTAACCAAAGAGTGTCACGATGTCAAGACAAAAAACCAAATAGGTTCGTATGCGCTATGCCGCTGCGCCATGCGATGCCGCTTGCCAGCGCCCTGCGCAGCCCGTAACCGGCGCGCATTCTACGGGATGGAAGGGTCGGACCGCATGCTGCGCAGTCTCTACAATTGGACGTTGGAGAAGGCCGCGCATCCGCATGCGGTGTGGTGGCTCGCCGTCTTCAGCTTCGTGGAATCGAGCTTTTTCCCGATCCCGCCGCACCCGCTGCTCGGGCTGATGTGTCTCGCCGAACCCAAGAAGGCGATCCGCTTCGCCGCGGTCTGCACCGCCGCCTCGGTGCTGGGCGGATTGTTCGGCTATCTGATCGGCTGGGGGCTCTACGATACGATCGGCGCCTGGCTGATCGGTGCGCTCGGCCTGACCGAGGCCTTCCCGGTCGCCGCCTGCCATCTGCGCGAATATGATTTCGAGGCGATCCTGATCGCCGGTGCCACCCCGGTGCCGTTCAAGCTCCTGACCATCACCGCGGGCTTCATCGGGATGAACCTGGTCACCTTCACGCTCGCCAGCATCGCCGGGCGCGGGCTGATCTTCATGACCGTGGGGATATTGTTCCGCCTGTTCGGGGCGCCGATCAAGCTGTTCATCGACAAATATCTCGGCCTGCTGACCACGCTGTTCGTGCTGCTGGTGGTCGGCGGGGTGCTGGTGCTGACGCAGCTCGGCCAGGGCGAGGACGACGGCACCGACGTCTGCGCGCAAGCGACGACGGTCAACCCGCTGGCGTGAGGCGCGGGCCGGGGGCACGGCCAGCCGTCACGTCGTTGCGAGCCGCCACCGGCGGTGCGGCAATCCATCGCCGAAGCTGCCGGTTTCAAACGCCGGTTGCGGTAGTCGGCAAGCTCAGCCCATGGATCGCTTCGTCGCTACGCTCCTCGCAAGGACGAGGGGGTGAGAAAAACGTCCACACTTCCTGCCTCGTCATTGCGAGCCGCTGCAAGCGGCGCGGCGACCCAGGGCCGACGCCATCCACCCGCCGCAGCGGCAACGAAGCCGTAGTTCAGCCTTCGAACCGGATATCCAGCGTGATCTCGGTGTCGAGCAACCGCGAAATCGGGCAGCCGGTCTTGGCCTCCTGCGCCAGCTCCTCGAACTTCTCGCGTGCCAGACCGGCGACCTTGCCCTTGGTCGACAGCGCCGATTTGGTTACCTTGAAGCCGCTGTCATCCTTCTCCAGCGTCACCTCCGCGCTGGTCGCGACCGAGCCGTCCTCATGCCCCGCCTCGGCCAGCTTGAACGACAGCGCCATGGTGAAACACGCCGCATGCGCCGCCGCGATCAGCTCCTCCGGATTGGTCCCGGCCTTGTCCTCGAACCGGGTCTGGAACCCATAGGGCTGCGCCGAAAACGCTCCCGATCCGGTCGAGATATGGCCCTTGCCCGATTTGCCCAGGCCCTCGTAGCTGGCGCTGGCGGTGTTGGTGGTCTTCATCGATGCGGTCTCCTTTCACAAGCAGAGACGCGCCGGAGGGGGACGATGTTCCGTGAAAGCGGCCCTCAGATGATCCCGACCGCTTTGCCGGCGCGTTCGAACATCGTCAGGATCGTCGCGACCTCCTGCTCGCTGTGCTCGGCGCAGAGCGAGCAGCGCAGCAGCGTCATATTGGCCGGGGTCGCGGGCGGGCGGGCGAGATTGACGTAGAGCCCCTCCTTCAGCAGCGCCTCCCACATCGTTGCGCCCTTCTCGAGGTCGGGCATGATCACCGCAATGATTGCGCTCTGCGCCTCGGGCGTGCCGAGCGTGAAGCCGAGTTCGCGCAAGCCCGCGTGGAGGTTGCGCGAATTCTCCCACAGATGCGCCCGCTTGTTGGAGCCGTGCATCAGCTTGCGGATGCTGGTCGCGGCGGTTGCGACGACGCTTGGCGGCAGGCTGGCGGTGAAGACATAGGGGCGGCACACCAGCCGCATGATTTCGAACTTGGGATGGTTGGAGACGCAGAAGCCGCCCACCGTGCCCACGCTTTTCGAGAAGGTGCCGATGATGAAATCGACGTCGTCGATGATCCCCTGATCCTCGCAGACCCCGCGGCCGTGCTCGCCGATGAAGCCCATCGAATGCGCCTCGTCGACCAGCACCATCGCGCCGTTCTCCTTGCAGATGCGGACCATCTCCTTGAGCGGCGCGACATCGCCGAGCATCGAATAGACGCCTTCGAGCACCACCAGCTTGCCCGCGCCCGCCGGAATCCGCTTGAGCCGCTTCTCCAGCGCTTCGACGTCGTTGTGCTTGAACGGCACCACTTCGGCATTGCCCATGGCGCAGCCGTCCCAGATGCTGGCGTGGCTGTCGATGTCCAGGATCACGTAATCGCCCTTGCCCGCGATCGTGGAGATGATCCCGAGATTGGCCTGGTAGCCGGTCGAGAAAACCATGGCGTGATCCATGGCGTAGAATTCGCGCAGCGCGTCCTCGCATTCGCGGTGACCCTGATAGGTGCCGTTGAGAACCCGGCTCCCGGTGGTGCCGGCGCCGAAGTCCGCAAGTGCCTGTTTTCCCGCCTCGATCACATCGGGATCGAAGGTCATCCCCATGTAATTGTAGGTGCCGAGCAAAATGGTCTCGCGGCCGTTGCAGATCGCGCGGGTGGGCGAAAGCACCTTCTCCATCACCAGGTTGAACGGATCCTCGATCCCGGTGTCGAGCAGCCCCTGGCGCATCGCGATCAGATCGTCGAACTTGCTGAACAGATCGGGCGAATCGCCGGTCAGCTCGGGCGGCTGGTCGGGCTGGAGAATGCCTTCGCTCATGCGTCGGCTTCCCGCGAGGCCTGGAGCTTCTGGACCGCATCGACCAGCTGGCCCCAGCGCTCGATCTCCGCCTGCTGGTTCATCGAGATGATGATATCGAACTCGTCCTCGATCGCGGCGACGAAATCCATCACCGTCAGGCTGTCGAACTCCAGATCGTTCTGGAACGAAGTGTCCTCGGTGATCGCGACGCCCTTGGTGTTGAAGGGCTCGACCTGAGCGCGGATGCGGCTGTCGACTTCGGCTCTGTCCATGATCGGCGGTCCAATTCTGTCAGGCGGCGGGGGATGGGGCCCGCGCCGGGAAAGGGTCGGCCAAAGCGGTTCGGGCGGTCGTTTGTCAAGCGCGGGCGCCCTTTGGCGGGTGCGCGGAACGGGCTTGCGAAGCGCTCAATCGCCCAGCAGCTCGCGCACCGCCGCCATGAAGGGGCCGATCGACACCGGCTTGGCGAGGTAGTCGCTGGCGCCCGCATCGCGGATGCGTTCCTCGTCGCCCTTGCCGGCATAGGCGGTGACCGCAAGCACGGGTGTTTGCGTGAAAGCGGCATCCTGTTTGAGCTGCGCGATCAGATCGATGCCCGAGACATTGGGCAGCTGGATATCCATGATCACCAGCTCGGGGTTGTACTTCTTGGCGGTCTCCACCACGTTCTGCCCATCGGCCACCGGCACCACTTCATAGCCATTGGCCTTCAACACGTCACAAAACAGCTTACGGTTGAGGTCGTTGTCCTCGACAACCATGATTCTCTTTGCCACGGACCACGCTCCTGCTCGCTATCGCGCGGGCGTTAGGGCTTTCACGGGAGGCTGACAATTCTTCAGCGCAGACAGACCGCCGAGACGAGCGGAAGCGACGCCCAGGCGCTTGCGCTCTCCGCACTGGTGTGGGTGCTCGAGGACGAGCGCCGCGCCGAACGGCTGCTGACGCTCTCGGGGCTCACTCCCGACCAGTTGCGCGACGGTCTGACCGACCCCGCGGTGCTCTCGGCGGTGCTCGATTTCCTCGCCGCGCACGAACCCGACCTGATCGCCGCCGCCGAAGCGCTCGCGGTCCCGCCCGAGCGGATCGTCGCCGCGCAACGGAGCCTGTCCGTATGAACCGCCCGCTGGTGATCTCCGATTGCGACGAGGTGCTGCTCCACATGGTGGCGCATTTCCGCGACTGGCTGGATGAGGAAACGCAGGTCGAGTTCAACATGCAAGGTGCCGATTTCGGGACCGCGATGCGCTGGCGCGACAGCGGCGAGCCGCTCGAGCAGAAGGAGATCTGGCGCTATCTCGGCCAGTTCTTCGACACGCAGATGGACCGGCAATTGCCGATCGCCGGGGCGATCGAGGGGATCAACACGCTCGCCGAGAAGGCCGATGTGGTGATCCTCACCAATCTCACCGACGAGCGCCAGCTGCACCGCGTCGAGCAGCTCGCCAAGCACGGCGTCGAGGCCAAGGTCTACACCAATCAGGGCCCCAAGGGCCCCGCGCTGCAGCGGATCGTCGCCGAGTACCGGCCCAGCCGGGCGATCTTCATCGACGACCTGCCGCAGCATCACCAGTCGGCGCGCGAGACGCTCGCCGATATCACCACGCTGCATCTGTGCGGCGAGCCCGCGCTGGCCCCTCATATCGACTGCGCGCACCGGGCCGGCCACGCCGATGCCCGCATCGACGACTGGGCCAGAGCCTTGCCCTGGCTGCTCGACCGGATCGAAGGAACACCCGCATGACCATCTCCGCGCGGCTCGAAACTCTCGGCCTCACCCTGCCCAAAGCCGCCGCCCCCGTCGCCAGCTATCAGCCGCTGGTGGTGCAGAGCGGCTGGTGCTTCGTTTCGGGGCAGCTGCCCTTCGTCGATGGCGAGCTGGTGACCGGCAAGCTGGGCGCGGATGTGAGCCTGGAGCGCGGCCAGGAGGCGGCGCGCGCCTGCGGGCTGATGATCCTGGCGCAGCTCGAGGCCGCCGGTCTGCTCGACCGGGTTACGCAGGTGGTCAAGCTGGGCGGCTTCGTCGCCTCGACCCCCGATTTCACCGATCAGCCCAAGGTGGTCAACGGCGCTTCCGATCTGATGTTCGAGGTGTTCGGCGAGTACGGTCGCCACGCCCGCAGCGCGGTCGGCGTGCCGGTGCTGCCGCTCGATGCGGCGGTCGAAGTGGACGCTATCCTTGCTATTTCCGACGCTTGATCGCCTGCTGACCTCGCCGCCGGACGCAGCGCGGGTCGGTTGGTTGCGCAACTGGGCCTATGCGCATCGCGGGTTCCATTCGGACGGCGTGCCGGAGAACTCGCTCGCCGCCTTCGCGGGCGCGATCGCCGCGGGCTACGGGATCGAATGCGACATCCAGCGCAGTCGCGACGGCGAGGCGATGCTGCTCCACGACTGGGAACTCGAACGGCTGACCGGGGTCGGCGGCCCGCTCGCGGCGCACAGCGCCCAGGAACTGGGGCAGATCGCCTTTCTCGACTCCGACCACCGCATCGCCCGGTTGAGCGACCTGCTCGAACTGGTTGCCGGCAAGGTGCCGGTGCTGATCGAGATCAAGTCGCGCGCCGGCTACGACGTCAAGCGATCCTGCCGCGCGGTGGCGCGCGCGCTCGAGAGCTATGAAGGCGCGGTTTCGGTTATGAGCTTCGATCCAAGAGTGCCAAGGTGGTTCGCTAGACATGCGACCCGGCCTCTGCGGGGGCTCGTGATCAAGGAAACTGCCGACGGACCCACGCCGCACCGCTGGCAGCGCCATCTCGCGCTGTGGCACGCCCGCCCCGAATTCGTCGCCTACGACATCCGCGCGCTGCCCAACCCGATGGCTGACGGCCTGCGCGCCCGCGGCTTTCCCGTGCCGAGCTGGACCATCGATACGCCCGAAAAGGCGCGGCACGCGGCGCTCCACGCCGACGCTCCGATCGCCGAGGGCGAGGGGTTCGCATGAGCGGCGAACGGGTCGCAAAGGTCGGCGGTTCGGTGGGGGCCTTCCCCGCTGCGCAATGGGATGCGCTCAATCCCGCCGGCAATCCCTTCGTCAGCCACGCCTTTCTCACTGCGCTCGAGGATTCGGGCAGCGTCGGCGATGGCACCGGCTGGCAACCCGCGCCGATCGTGATCGAGGACGGGCAGGGTAGCTTGTGCGCCGCGCTGCCCTCCTATCTCAAGGGGCACAGCCAGGGCGAATATGTCTTCGACCACAGCTGGGCCGATGCCTTCGAGCGCGCCGGCGGGCGCTATTACCCCAAGCTGCAGATCGCCGCGCCCTTCACCCCCGCCACCGGTCCGCGGCTGCTGCTGACCGACGAAGCGCTCGCCGAACCGCTGCTCGCGGCGGCGCAGCAGCTTTGCACCCAGAACGGCTTTTCCTCCGCGCATGCCAGTTTCATCGAACCGGCCCAGCAGGCGTTGTTCGATCGGGCCGGCTGGATGCTGCGCCACGACATCCAGTACCATTGGCACAATCGCGACTACGACAGCTTCGACCACTTCCTCGCCGACCTGTCGTCGCGCAAGCGCAAGGATCTGCGCAAGGAGCGCGCGGCGGCGCAGCGGGGGGTGACGATCCGGCGATTGCGCGGCGGCGAGATCCGCCCCGAGCATTGGGACGCGTTCTGGATCTTCTATCAGGATACCGGCGCGCGCAAATGGGGGACGCCCTATCTCACCCGCGAAGCCTTCGACCTGGTCCAGCAGCGGATGGGCGATGCGCTGCTGCTGGTGCTCGCTTATGAGGGCGGTGGCGAGGACGGCGAACCGATCGCCGGCGCGCTCAATTTCATCGGCCGCGATGCGCTCTACGGGCGCTATTGGGGCTGCACCAAAGACGTGCGCTTCCTGCATTTCGAACTGTGCTATTATCAGGCGATCGACGCGGCGATCGAGCTTGGCCTCTCCCGCGTCGAAGCGGGCGCACAGGGCGGGCACAAGCTGGCGCGCGGCTATGGACCCGTCACCACCGTCTCCGCGCACTGGATCGCCGATCCGGGCTTTCGCGCCGCGGTGGCCGATTTCCTCCAGCGCGAGCGCGACGGGGTGGCGCAGGACAAGAGCTTCCTCGTCGAACGGACCCCGTTCCGCAAAGCCTAAGCGGCGCGGCGGCCTTCCATGCCCAGCCATTCGCGCGCGCGGCGCTGCGCCTCGGCGATCTCGCGCGCGGTCATCTCTTCGGAGATGTCGGCGCGGCACCAGGCGGCCTCGTCATGGCCGCGCGAGGCGGCGATGTTGAACCATTTGTGCGCTTCGACCATGTCGCACGCCACCCCGTGGCTGCCGGTCGAAAACGCCACCCCCAGATCGTAGAGCGCGTTCACACAGCCGCCGGTAAATGCCGCGAGGCATTCCGCGATCAGCGCACCCGCCTGCTGGTCCTGAACGATTTCGGCACCCCCGCCGTCGATTGCCTTGAATTGCATCGATTGTCCCCTTGTGGGTCGGCACCCTCTTCAGCCGACGCTCCCTGCCTCCCAACTTATGGTCAAGAAAAGGTTAACGGCGGGGCGATTTCGCCGAAGCTTGCGGCCCGGCCATGTGCCTGGCGGCATTGCCGCTTGTGCGCCACCGGAGCCACGCCTATAGGCCGCGCCCAACGGATGCTTGCGGCGTCGCCGGGAAGGCCCGGGACAAGTGGGTCGGCAAGCCGTCCGGTATGAATAGAGGGTTTAACAACGGGATAGAGGTGTCGATGGTCGGGGCGGCGTCCGCAGAAGCAGCAGACAAGGAAGAGCTGGTCCGGATCAGGGAGGCGGTCGGAAACGACTACGTGCCCGATGACGACGAGCCCTATATGTCCGAACGCCAGCTCGATTATTTCCGGATGCTGCTGCTCGAATGGAAGCGGTCGATCCGCAATTCCGCCGAACACACGCTGCAATCGCTCCAGGACGGCCCGATCCGCGAACCCGATATGGCCGACCGCGCGTCGAGCGAAACCGACTGGGGGATCGAACTGCGCACCCGCGACCGGCAACGCAAGGTTACAGCCAAGATCGACGCGGCGCTGCGCCGGATCGACGAGGGCGAATACGGCTATTGCGAGGTGACCGGCGATCCGATCGGTCTCAAGCGGTTGATCGCCCGCCCGGTGGCGACGATGACGGTCGAGGCGCAGCAGGCGCACGAGCGCCGCGAAAAGATTTCCCGCGACGACTGAAGCATCGCTCGCAAAAATAGGTCGAGAAAGGCCCGCAGATCGCGCTGGCGCTTACGCTTTGTTCAGCCTTTCTTGTTAGCCAAAATCCCGGTCGCACGAAAATTTGCACGGGCGTCGATCGCCGGCGCGAGTGCACAAGAGGAATTCACGATCATGTCCGCTGTCGATACGCGCAATCTGGATCGCGACAGCCTGTTCCTGATGGCGCAGATCAGCTTCGACGGGCGAGGCGAGTCCGTTCGCGGCAAGGTCCGCAATCTGTCGGCCGGCGGAATGATGGTCGAAGGCGAATTCGAGGTCGAACGCGGCAACCGCATGACCGCCGAACTGCGCAATGTCGGCAAGGTGAAGGGCACGGTCGCCTGGGTTCAGGGATCGCGCATCGGTGTGGCCTTCGATGCGGAAATCGATCCCAAGCTCGCCCGCGCCCCGGTGGGCACCAAGGGTTCGGAGATTCCCTCCTTTGCCCGCCCGGCGCTCGACGCATCCAAATTCGACGATCCCAACCGCAGCTTCCGCCGCATCTGACCGCCACATGACTACGGAGCCGCAGCTTCCTGCTGACGGCTGGCCGGCCACCTGCTAGGCCTCGGCGCCGATCATGCGCGCCCCTTCTGCACCGTCCTTCCCGATCGCGCCCCTCCTGATGGCGCCCCTCCTTTTGACTGTGGTCGCCTGTAGCGCGAGCCAGGACGACGGCGTGACCGACGTCGCGATCATCGGCACCGAACAGGGGTTGTTCACCGGCGGATTGCGCTTGCCTTTCGAAGGCCAGCACCTGCGCGCCGCGACCCGGCAAGGGCTGGTTGCACTCGACGAACAGGGGCAGGTGGTGCCCGCCATCGCCGAACGCTGGATCGTGACCGACGACGGCGAGAGCTATATTTTCCGGATTCGCGAATTCGACTTTCCCGACGGCTCCCGGCTGACCGCGCAAGCGGTGCGCGATTCGCTCGAGCGGACGCTGGCCGGGCTCGAGGGCACCACCATGGGGCTGGACCTCGCGAAGATCCGCGATGTCCGGGCGATGACCGGGCGCGTCGTCGAGATCCGTCTCCACAGCCCGATGCCCGATCTGCTGCAATTGCTCGCCCAGCCCGAAATGGGGCTGGCGCTGGGCGAGGCGGAGGTCGGCCCGATGCGTTTCGAGCGCGACGGTGCCGCCGCCGATCTGATCGCGCTGCGCCCCGAACAGCGCGGCCTTCCGCAGCAACCCGACTGGGACGAGACGGTGCATCCGGTGCGGGTCTACGCGGTCGATGCCCGCGAGGCGACCGACGGCTTTTCCGCCGGCCGCTACGATCTGGTGCTCAACGGAAGGCTGGTCGATCTACCGCTGGCGGATATCGGGGCACTGGCGCGCGGGACGATCCGTTTCGATGCGGCCAAGGGCTTGTTCGGTCTCGATGTTCGCCGCGCGACCGGCTTCCTGAGCGCCCCGACCAACCGCGAGGCGCTCTCGATGGCGCTCGATCGCGCCGCATTGATCGAGCCCTTCAACATCGGCGGCTGGATCCCCACCACGCGGGTGGTCGCCCCCGGCCTGCCCAACGACGACGGCTCGGTTCCCGAACGCTGGCTGGCGTTGTCGATTGCGGAACGCCGGGCCGAAGCGGCGCGGCGGGTCGCGACCTGGGAAGCGCAGAACGATGCCGAAGTGGCGCTGCGGCTGGCGCTGCCCGAGGGTCCGGGAGCGGATATCCTGTTTGCCGAACTGGCCGAGCAATATGGCGCAATCGGGGTCGCGCTGGAGCGCGTCGGGATGGGCGATCGCAGCGATCTGGCCCTGCGCGACCGGGTGGCCCGCTACGCCGGGGCGCGCTGGTTCCTCAACCAGTTCAACTGCGCGGTGTCGCGCGCACTGTGTTCGCCCGATGTCGATTTCCTGGTCGAGCTGGCGGTCGAATCGCGCGATCCGGTGGAGCAACTGAGCTATCTCGCCGAGGCCGAAACCGCTTTCGCCGCCTTCAATGGCTATATCCCCATCGGGGCGCCGATCCGCTGGTCGCTGGCGCGCGCGGAAGTGGTGGGCTTCTCCGAGAACCCGTGGAACTTCCACCCCTTGTTCCCGCTTTCGCGCGCGCCCATGTAGAGCCGATGCAACCCGAGGAACCCAAGCGTCCGATCCCGATGGGAATGGACTTGCCCACCGGCAGCGATCCGGTGTCGATCCGCCGCCGGGTGGAGGCGCTCGAACAGGTGCTCGAACGCAGCTTCCGCATCCCGGGGGTGAACTATCCGGTCGGGCTCGATGCGATCGTCGGGCTGGTGCCGGTCGTGGGCGATCTGATCACCGCGGCGATGGGTGCCTATATCGTCTGGGAAGGCAAGAATCTGGGCATGCCCAAGTGGAAGCTGTGGCGCATGGCGGGCAATGTCGCCTTCGACACCGCTCTGGGCGCGGTGCCGCTGGTCGGCGACGCCTTCGACCTCGTGTTCCGCTCCAACACGCGCAATCTGAAGATCATCCGCAAGCATCTCGACAAGCACCATCCCGCCGCGCGAACCATCGAGGGATAGTTTCGCCCGCGCGCGGTTCGCGCTAGGGCAGCCGGCATGACTGCCGATGTAACCTATTCCTCCTATCTCGATCTCGACCGCATCCTCGCGGCGCAGCATCCTGCCTCCGACGCGCATGACGAGATGCTGTTCATCATCGTCCACCAGGCGAGCGAGCTGTGGCTCAAGCTGTGCCTCCACGAGCTGCAGGCCGCGCGCGACTGCATCGTCGCCGATAATCTGCGCCCGGCCTTCAAGATGCTCGCGCGGGTTGCGCGCGCGCAGGGGCAATTGATCCAGAGCTGGGACGTGCTCTCGACCATGACACCGCATGATTACTCGACCGTGCGCCCGCATCTGGGCGGCTCCTCCGGCTTCCAGTCGGCGCAATACCGGATGATGGAATTCCTGCTCGGCGGGCGCAATCCCGACATGATCACCATGCACGAGGCGGTGCCGCAGGTGGCGCAGGAACTGCGCGCCGAACTTGAGCGCCCGAGCATCTACGCCACAGTGGTGCATCTGCTCGCACGGCGCGGGTTCGACCTTCCCGCCGAGGTGCTGGAGCGCGACCACGGGCTCACCTGGGAGCATTCGCCCGCACTCGAAGCGGTCTGGGCCGAAATCTACCGCAACCCGCAGGAGTGCTGGGATCTCTACGAACTGGCGGAGAAGCTGGTCGATCTGGAATACCACTTCCAGCGCTGGCGCTTCGGACATTTGAAGACGGTCGAACGGATCATCGGCTTCAAGAAGGGCACCGGTGGCACTCCGGGCGTGCCCTATCTCGCGGGCGTGCTCAAACAGGCCTTCTTTCCGGAACTGCTGAGCGTGAGGACCGCGCTTTGACCAGCTGGAAATCGACCCGCCGGTTGTGGGACATCAGCCAGGTGCTGCGCCCCGGCTTGCCGGTCTGGCCGGGCGACACCTCGTTCGGGTTCGACCGGACCTGGAAGATGGAGGACGGCTCGCCGGTCAATGTCGGGCGGATGACGATGAGCACGCATTCGGGCACCCATGCCGATGCGCCGCTCCACTATGCCGCCGAAGGGCTCGATGCCGCGGGCATGGCGCTCGACCCCTATATCGGCACCTGTCTGGTGGTGGATGCGCGCGGGGTGCGCGGCGCGGTCGATGTCGCCGATCTTCCCCATATCGACAGCGTCGATCGCGTGCTGTTCCGCACCTGGGACGCCTTTCCGCACGATCGATGGCGCAGCGACTGGCTGCCGATCGCGCCCGAGACGATCGAATGGCTGGCGCTGCAGGGGGTCAAGCTGATCGGCACCGACGCGCCCTCGGTCGATCCGCAGGAGAGCAAGACCATGGCAGCGCACAAGGCGGTGCTCGAGCACGACATGCGGATCCTCGAAGGGCTGGTGCTCGATGATGTGCCCGAGGGCCGCTACGAGCTGATCGCGCTGCCGCTCAAGGTTACGGGCGGCGATGCCGGCCTGTGCCGCGCGGTGCTGCGGGAGCTGACATGACGATGCTCGAAAAAGCGCGCGAGCTAGATGCGGCGGATTCGCTGGCGCCGTTTCGCGACCGCTTCGACCTGCCCGAAGGCGTGATCTATCTCGACGGCAATTCGCTTGGCTGCCTGCCCAGGGCGACGCCGGCGCGGCTGGCCGAAGTTGTGGCGCAGGAATGGGGCAAGAACCTGATCCGCAGCTGGAATTCCGCCGACTGGATTTCGCTGCCGCAGCGCATCGGCGGCAAGATCGCTCCGCTGGTGGGGGCGCAAGCCCACGAGGTGATTGCCTGCGACAGCGTCTCGGTGAACCTGTTCAAGCTCATCTCCGCCGCGCTCGCGATGCAGGCCCAGAACGGAAAGCGGCGCAAGGTCATCCTCTCCGAGCCGGGCAATTTCCCGACCGATCTCTACATGATCGAGGGGCTTGAGGCGCAGGGTCTGGCCGAGCGGCGGCTGGCACCGCGCGAAAGCATCGCCGACGCGATGGACGAGGACGTCGCGCTGCTATTGTTGACCCATGCCCATTACAAGACCGGCGAATTGTTCGACATGGCGGCGCTGACCCGCGCCGCGCATGCAGCGGGGGCGCTGGTTCTGTGGGACCTGTCGCATTCCTGCGGCGCGTTGCCGGTCGACCTCAATGGTTGCGAAGCTGACCTCGCGGTCGGCTGCGGCTACAAATATCTCAACGGCGGTCCCGGCGCGCCCGCTTTCGCCTTCGTCGCCGAGCGCCACCACGACGCGCTGCAACAGCCGCTCAGCGGCTGGATGGGCCACGCGGCACCCTTCGCCTTCTCCGACGATTACCAGCCTGCGCCCGGCGTCGACAGCCTGCTGTGCGGCACCGCGCCGATCCTCGCGATGGCGGCGCTCGAGGTCGGGGTGGAACTGATCGCGGAAATCGGCGTGGCGCGGCTCCACGCCAAATCGCAGGCGCTGTCCGAATTCTTCCGCGAATGCCTCGCCGCGCAAGGGCTGGAGCTCGACCTCGTCAGCCCGCCCGACCCAGCCAAGCGCGGCAGCCAGCTCTCCTTCCGCCACCCGCAAGCCTACGCGCTCAGCCAGGCGCTGATCGCCCGCGGCGTGATCGGCGATTTCCGCGACCCCGACATCCTCCGCTTGGGCTTCGCGCCTGCCTATCTGCGCTTCGAGGATATGGCGGAGGCGGCGCGGCATCTGGGCGAGGTGTTGGCGACGGGCGAATGGCAGCGGCCCGAGTTCGCGCAGCGGGCTGCGGTGACTTGATCAGATTGACCGACGACCTTCGAATCTGGGTTTAAGGTTGAGGTGTAGAAACGCTTCAAGCAATTTGCTCAGCGTATCTCCGTAGCTTCGAGGCAACCTGATGTTCGCTCTACCAAAAGCGCTGAATATCCACTCCCCGATTTCGTCCTCAAGACCCAAATAACCAAATTCGGTTCTATTCATCCAAATGTCCTTGGCGAACGTGCTGTTAGCTCGACGTGTCCCGTAATGCTGACTGGTAAATCGCTGAGGGTAACTGGTTTGGCCGATGCGGAGCCATTCACCTTCGCGAAAGAAGGCGTAGACGCCGATCTCATCTTTCAGGGTTGAGGGCCTAGTATGTGAGGCAAATTCAAATTCGACATAAAGTTCGGGGAGTTCCAACTGGCTTACTCCGTGGATTTCTCGAAAACGAAGCAGCAAGGACCCAAGTTCTGCTTTCATATGCTCGTATGTTTGCTCTTGCCTCAAGCCTCCAGCTCAATGTCCCAGTAAAGCCAGTCCCGCCACGTTTCGTGCAGATAGTTGGGCGGGAACTGCTTGCCGTGCTGCTGCAATTGCCAGTGCGTCGGGCGGATCGGTTCGGCGTAGAGGTGCATCCCCGCCTGTTTGGGAGTCCGCCCGCCCTTCTTCATGTTGCACGGCGCGCAGGCGGTGGCGATGTTTTCCCATGTCGTCCGTCCGCCCAACCGACGAGGGACGACATGATCGAAGGTCAGATGGCTCTGGCTGCCGCAGAACTGGCAGGAGAAGCGGTCGCGCAGGAACAGGTTGAAGCGGGTGAAGGCGGGAAACTCGCTCGGTTTCACATATTGCTTGAGCGCGATCACGCTGGGGATCTTCATGTCGAGCGAGGGCGAATGGACGTGCCGCTCGTAGCTTTCGATCACATCCACCCGGTCGAGGAAGATCGCTTTGATCGCGGTCTGCCAAGGCCACAGGCTGAGCGGGTAGTAGGACAGCGGGGTGTAGTCCGCGTTGAGCACCAGCGAGGGGCAGGACTGGAGATCCCGCGAGGGGTCCTCGTCGCTGGTGCGGAACCTTGCGGCCCGTTCGATCAGTTCGGCTCTCAACACGGCGAGCGTTCCTCCGATGCAGCGAGAATGCACTTGCAAGAAAAAGCGTCAAGCCTGTTACAGACAGCCTATCCACAAACTTGTCCCGCCACCCAGTGACCGAGGCGCCACTTTGACCGTCACCCGCTTCGCTCCCAGCCCCAACGGTCCGCTGCATCTGGGCCATGCCTATTCGGCGATCGTGGCGCATGATCTGGCGCGTGAGGCCCATGATCCTGGGGCAGATGATCCTGGGGCAGAAGCGGGCGGGCGGTTCCTGCTGCGAATCGAGGATATCGACGGGGCGCGCTCGCGGCCCGAGCTGGCGGAGGAATTCCGCCGCGATCTGGAATGGCTGGGGCTGGAATGGGAAGAGACGCCGGCGCAATCGGCGCGGCTGGCTGATTATGCGCGCGCGGCGGAGCGGTTGCGGAGCGACGGCTTGCTCTATGCGTGCAGCTGCACCCGCGCGGAAATCGCCGAGCATGCCGCCAGCATCGGCCCCGAGGGCCCGGTCTATGGCGGGCGCTGTCGCCGCGAGGGACCCGTGGAAGGGCGGCCGGTCGCCTGGCGGCTCGATGTCGCCAAGGCGATGGCCGAGGCGATGGAGCGTACCGGACCGCTGACCTGGACCGATGCACTGACGGGCGAGCAGGCGGCGCGGCCCGATCTGCTGGGCGATGTGGTGCTGGTGCGCAAGGACGAGCCCGCGAGCTATCACCTCGCCGCCACGCTCGACGATGCGGCGGATGGCGTCACGCTGGTCACGCGCGGGCAGGATCTGTTCAACGCCAGCCATGTCCACCGGCTGCTGCAGGCGCTGCTCGGCCTGCCCGAGCCGCGCTGGCACCACCATCCGCTGCTGCTCGACGCGAGCGGCACCAAGCTTGCCAAGCGGCGCAATTCCCCCTCGCTGGCCGACCGCCGCGAGCGCGGCGAGGATGGCCGCTTGCTTGCCGCGCAACTGCGCTTGCAGCGATTGCCGGCTGGCATTTCGCTCGGCAGTCCCTAGATTGTCGGGACCATGAACACACTTCTCATCATCGTTCTCGCCATTCTGTGTCTCTTCGTTGTGATTTCGCTGGTGCGCGGGATCGTGGCCTTCATGAAGACCACCAAGATCGATCTGGAAACGGGCGAGGGCGAAACCGCGACCGATATGCAGCTGATGCAGAACAAGATGATGTTCGCGCGGATCAAATATCAGGCGCTGGCGGTGGTGGTCGTCGCGGTGATGCTGGCGATCGCGCAGTAAGCGCCGCCCCGGCAACCGCCCCGGTTGCTTTCAGGGCCCACATGATCGAGGGACGTCCCGGTATTCGACCTACAGGGATGGACGATGGTCAAGCTCAACAAGATCTACACGCGCACCGGCGACGATGGCACGACCGGACTGGTCGATGGCTCGCGGCTCGAGAAACATGCTCCGCGCATGGAAGCGATCGGTGCGGTGGACGAGGCCAATTCCATGCTCGGCTTCGCCGCAGTGGCGCTTGCCGGGAGCGAGCATGCCGATACGCTGTTCCGGATCCAGAACGACCTCTTCGATCTCGGCGCCGATATCGCCACCCCGGCCGAACCGGGCGACGATTTCGCGCCCTCGCAGATGGTGCTGCGGATCGTCGCAGGCCAGGTCGAATGGCTCGAAGCGCGGATCGACGAGGCCAATGCCCGGCTCGAGCCGCTGACCAGCTTCGTCCTGCCCGGCGGCAGCGAGGCGGCGGCCCGGCTGCATTGCGCGCGCGCCTCGGCCCGCCGTGCCGAACGCGCGATGACCGCGCTCGCCGGAGCAGCGCCCGCAAATCCGCAGGCGCTGGCCTATATCAACCGGCTGTCGGATTATCTCTTCGTCCTCGCCCGAGTCGCCAACCACGATGGTGCGGACGATGTGAAATGGGTCCCCGGCGCGAACCGCTAGCCAAGACCTTCGCACAGCTATAACAGCCGCATTTTGCTGCAAGTGCGAAGGAAGATGCGATGACGAAGCCGATGACCAGAACAGTGGCCGTGATCGGCGCGGGCCAGATGGGGTCGGGCATCGCCCAGACCGTGGCGATGCATGGCACGCAGGTCCTGCTCGCCGATGTCGATCTCGCCACCGCGCAAGCGTCGGTCGAGGGCATCGATGCCGCGCTGGGCAGACTGGTCGGCAAGGGCAAGCTGGAAATCGCCGAGGCCGAGGCCACGCTCGCGCGGATCACCCCGATCGGCGGCTACGACGCCATGGCCGAGGCCGAACTGATCATCGAGGCGGCGACCGAGCGCGAGGCAATCAAGCAGGCGATCTTCGAAAAGGCGGGCAAGGTGCTGGGCGCGGAGGCGATCATGGCTTCCAACACCAGCTCGATCCCGATCACCCGCATGGCCAATTTCTCACCCGATCCGGCGCGCTTCGTGGGGCTGCACTTCTTCAATCCGGTGCCGGTGATGAAGCTGATCGAGGTGATCCCCGGTCTCGCCACCAGCGAGGAGACCACGCAGCGCACGATCGCCTTCGCCGAGGGGCTGGGCAAGGAAGTGGTGCTGAGCCAGGACCAGCCGGGCTTCGTGGTCAACCGCATCCTGCTGCCGATGATCAACGAGGCGGTGTTCGTGCTCGGCCAGTCGACCGCCGGGATCGCGGATATCGACAAGGGGTGCCGGCTCGGGCTCAACCACCCGATGGGACCGCTGCAGCTCGCCGATTTCGTCGGGCTCGACACCTGTCTCGACATTCTGATGGTGCTCTACAAGACCACCCGCGACACCAAATACCGCCCCGCGCCGCTGCTGGTGAAATATGTCGAGGCCGGCTGGCTGGGGCGCAAGACCGGGCGCGGCTTCTACGACTATGCGGGCGAGGAACCTGTCCCGACCCGCTAGGACGCCCGCCGGAACCGCCCGCCCGCGCCACTCGTTCAGAACTCGAAGGAGTTTTTTCAAATGAGCGACGCAAAACAAGCCAGTAAACAAGCCACACCTGTCGGTGAGAGCAAGGAAGAGCGCATGGCCGACCAGGCGCCCGAAATGCACAATGACGAGCAGGACGATCACCGCAGCCAGGCGCAGGAAGTCTCCACCCAGGCGCAGCAATTGACCCCCAACACCCCCTCGCCGACCGAGAGCACCAAGAGCGCCAACAAATCGGGGCTGATGAACGATTCCACGCAGGATACGGTCGATCGCATGCGCGATATGGAAAGCTCGGGCCGGATCGACATGGACGCCTACAAGGGCGAACCCAATCACGACGACAATGTCGATAAATACGGCAAGGAGCGCAAGCCCGACGGGCTGCGCGGCGACGGCACCTGATCTTCGTGCGACTGCGGACGGTCAAACGGGATCGCCGGGTTCGGCCGCTTCCCGTTTGAGTTCGTAAAGCAGGTCCAGCGCCTCGCGCGGGCTGAGCCGGTCAACATCGAGAGCCTCGAGGCGGCCGCGCAAGCCATCGCTTCGGGGCTCTTGCGCCGCCGCCATGCTGGCCGCGAACAGCGGTAGCTCGCCCAAGCCGGCCGCCAGCCCGCCGGTTTCGCTGCGTCCTTTCTCGAGCTTGTCGAGCACCGCCTTGGCGCGCTTGAGCACGGGCGGGGGCACGCCGGCGAGCCGTGCCACCGCCAGCCCGTAGCTGCGATCCGCCGCGCCCTGCGCCAGTTCGTGGAGCAGCACCAGATCGCCTTTCCACTCGCGCGCGCGGACATGGTGCAGGCTCAATGAATCGCAGGTCTCCGCCAGCCGCGACAGCTCGTGGTAATGCGTCGCGAACAGACAGCGGCAGCGCAGGGTCTCGTGGACCGCCTCCACCACCGCCCAGGCCAGCGCCATCCCGTCATAGGTCGAGGTCCCGCGCCCGACCTCGTCGAGGATCACGAAGCTGCGGGTCGTCGCCTGCGCGAGGATCGCGGCGGTCTCGACCATCTCGACCATGAAGGTCGAACGCCCGCGCGCCAGATTGTCCGACGCGCCCACCCGGCTGAACAACCGGTCTGCAATCCCCACGCGCGCGCTGGTCGCGGGCACGAAACTGCCGGCTTGGGCGAGAAGGAGGATCAGCGCGTTCTGGCGCAGGAAGGTCGATTTGCCGCCCATGTTAGGGCCGCCGATCAGCCACAGCCGGTCGTCGGACGAAAGCCGGCAATCATTGGCGACGAAGCGATCGTTCCCCCGCGCCAGCGCCTGTTCGACCACCGGATGGCGCCCCGCCTCAATCACGAGGCATGGCTCGTCGACCAGTTCGGGGCGGCACCAGCCCCCCTCGACCGCGCGCTCGGCGAGGCCGGCGGCGACATCGATCCGCGCCAGCGCCTCGGCGGTCGCGGCGATCGCCTCGCGCCGCGCGATCACCGCGCCGACCAGCTCCTCGAAATGCGCTTCCTCCGCCGCCAGCGCATGCCCGCCCGCCTCGGCGATGCGGGTCGCTTCCTCGTGAAGCCCCAGCGAATTGAAGCGCACCGCACCCGCCATCGTCTGACGGTGGGTGAAGCCGCTGTCGGGCGCCATCAGCCGGTCGCCATGCTTCGCGGGCACCTCGATGAAATAGCCCAGTACCTTGTTGTGCTTGATCTTGAGCGTCGGAGTCCCGGTCTCTTCGCGGTATTTCGCCTCCAGCGCGGCGATCGCGCGGCGGGCGTTGCCGCTGGTTTCGCGTAAGGCATCGAGCGCGTGATCGTAGCCCGCGGCGATGAAGCCGCCCTGGCCGCGCTCGGTCGGGGGCGAGGGCACCAGCGCCAGATCGAGCTGGTCGACCAGTTCGGCGTGGCCGCCCAGCGCGCCACTGGTCCGCACCAGCAGTTCGGGAAGGTCTTCGCGGCCCTGCAGCAAATCGCGGATCCGTCGCGCCTCGGCCAGTCCGTCGCGCACCTGCCCCAGATCGCGCGGGCTGCCGCGGCCTGCGACCACGCGTCCCAGTGCGCGACCGATATCGGGCGCCCCGCGCAGCAGGCCGCGCAGATCGGCGCGCAGCAGCGGATCGGTGTGGAAATGGCGCACTGCCGCCAGCCGCGCGTCGATCGCGGCGCGTGTCGCGAGCGGCGCGGCGAGATCCTCCGCCAGCAGCCGCGCGCCCGCGCCGGTGACGCAGCGATCGACCGTCGCCAGCAGGCTGCCTGCGCGCCCGCCCGATTGCGCGGCCAGGATCTCGAGGCTCGACCGCGTCGCAGCATCCATCGCCAGATGCGCCGCGGCCCCGCGCGCGCGCGGCGGCAGCAGGAACGGCATCTCGCCGCGGCCGGCGTGGTCGAGATAGGCCAGCAGCCCGCCCGCCGCCGCCAGCATCGGGCGCGTGAATTCGCCCAGCCCGTCCAGTGTCGCGAGCCCGTGCAGCGCCTTCAGCCGCGCCTCGCCTTCCTCGCTGCGGAAATCGCCGCGCGGGCGGGGAATGGCATCGGGGATCGCACCCTCTGGCGCGAGGTCGCAATCCTCGGGCACCACCGCTTCGCTCGCGCCCAGCCGCGCCAGCGCCGCCTCGAGCGCGTCGGGGGCGCATTCCTCCAGCTCCATCCGTCCGGTCGAGATATCGCAGGCGGCGATCCCGACCGCGTCGCGCAAGGGGGCCAGCGCGACCAAGAGATTGGCGCTGCGCGGATCGAGCAGCGCGTCCTCGGTCAGCGTGCCCGCGGTGACGAAGCGGACGATGTCGCGCGCCACCAGCGCCTTGGAGCCGCCGCGCTTCCTGGCTTCTTCGGGCGTCTCGACCTGTTCGGCGATCGCCACCCGGCAGCCGCCGCGGATCAGCCGCGCGAGATAGCCTTCCGCCGCATGCACCGGCACGCCGCACATCGGCACCGGCTCGCCGTCATGCGCGCCGCGGCTGGTCAGCGCGATGTCGAGGATGCCCGCCGCCACCTTGGCATCCTCGAAAAACAGTTCGAAGAAATCGCCCATCCGGTAGAACAGCAGCGCCTCCCCCGCCTGCTGCTTGAGCGCGTGGTATTGCTGCATCATCGGGGTTTCGCCGCCGGCCATCCCGCCCGAGTGCCAAGCGCCAGCCGATTCGGGAAGCGTGCGCGCCCGGCCTTTCCCCTATCGCTTGGCCGGGCGGCAAGTTAGGGCGGGCCCGCAAGCGAATGGAGATGCGACGATGGCCGAAGAGAAGCAGACCGGTTTCACCGAACGCGAGGCCCTGTTCTATCACGAGACGATCCGTCCGGGTAAGCTGGAGATCGTCGCCTCCAAGCCGATGGCGACCCAGCGCGATCTCAGCCTCGCCTATTCTCCCGGCGTCGCGCATCCGGTCCAGGCGATCGCCGACGATCCCGCCAATGCCGCACGCTATACCGCGCGCTCCAACCTCGTCGCGGTGATCACCAATGGCACCGCGATCCTGGGCATGGGCAATCTCGGCGCGCTGGCCGCCAAGCCGGTGATGGAAGGCAAGGCGGTGCTGTTCAAGCGCTTCGCCGATGTCGATGCGATCGATATCGAGCTCGACACCGAGGATCCCGAAGCCTTCATCAACGCGGTCGCGCTGATGGAGCCGACCTTCGGCGGGATCAATCTGGAAGACATCAAGGCGCCCGAATGCTTCATCATCGAGGCCGCGCTGCGCGACAGGATGAACATCCCGGTGATGCACGACGACCAGCACGGCACCGCGATCATCGCGGTGGCGGGGCTGATCAATGCCTGCGAGCTGACCGGGCGCCATATCAAGGACTGCCGGATGGTGGTCGCGGGCGCGGGCGCCGCATCGCTGGCCTGCACCGCTTTGGTCAAGGCGATGGGAATGCCGCATGAAAACGTCATCGTCTGCGACCGCGACGGGCCGATCTATCGCGGCCGCGAGGAGAATATGGACCAGTGGAAGAGCGCGCACGCGGTCGACACCGAGGCGCGCAGCATGGCAGAAGCGCTGGTCGGGGCCGACATCTTTCTCGGCCTCTCCGCCGCCGGGGCGCTAAAGCCCGAATGGGTCGAGCATATGGCCGACCAGCCGATCATCTTCGCGATGGCCAATCCCGTGCCCGAGATCATGCCCGAGGAAGCGCGGGCGGTGCGCCCCGATGCGATCATCGCCACCGGGCGCAGCGACTATCCCAACCAGGTCAACAACGTTCTGGGCTTCCCCTTTATCTTCCGCGGCGCGCTCGACGTTCAGGCGACCACGATCAACGAGGAAATGAAGGTCGCCGCCGCCGAGGCGATCGCCCGGCTGGCGCGCGAGCGGGTGCCCGAGGAAGTCGCCGCGGCCTATGGCGTCAACCATCAGTTCGGGCGCGACTACATCATCCCCGCGCCCTTCGATCCGCGGCTGATCGAGGTGGTCTCCTCCGCGGTCGCGAAGGCGGCGATGGATTCGGGCGTGGCGCTGAAACACATCGAGGATTTCGAGGAATACGCCCATCTGCTCAAATCGCGGCTCAACCCGACCACCGCCGCGCTGACCAATATCTACGGCCTCGCCAAGGCCAATCCGAGCCGGATGGTCTTCGCCGAGGCGGAGGAGGAGGTCGCGTTGCGCGCCGCGATCCAGTTCCGCGATTTCGGCTATGGCGAACCGATCCTGGTCGGCCGGACCGAGAAGGTGCGCGAGAAGCTGGTCGAGCTCGCGGTCGACGACCCCGACAGCTACATCATCGAGAATTCGGCGCTGTCGGACAAGGTCCCGGCGATGAACGACTTTCTCTACAAACGGCTGCAGCGGCGCGGCTATACCGAGCGCGATGTCGCGCGGATGGTCAATCAGGAGCGCAACGTCTTCGCCGCGCTGCTGGTGGCGCTGGGGCATGGCGATGCGATGATCACCGGGCTCACCCGGACCTTCAGCCAGAGCGCGCGCGAAGTGGGCCGGGTGCTCGACCCCAAGCCCGGCGCGACCCCCTTCGGCATCCACATGATGATCGGCAAGAATCACACCACCTTCCTGGCCGATACCACGATCAACGAGCGGCCCAGCGCCGAGGAACTGGCGCATATCGCCACCGAGACCGCGCATGTCGCGCGCCGGATGGGGCACGAACCGCGGGTCGCCTTCCTGTCCTATTCGACCTTCGGCAACCCTTCCGGCCAGTGGCTCGACAACATTCGCGCGGCCGTGGCGCTGCTCGACGAACGCGATCCGGGTTTCGAATACGAAGGCGAGATGGCCCCCGATGCCGCGCTCAACCCCAAGGTGATGAAGCTCTATCCCTTCAGCCGGTTGTCGGGTCCCGCCAATGTGCTGGTGATGCCCGGGCTGCAATCGGCGAACCTTTCGGCCAAGCTGCTGCGCGAGTTGGGCGGCGAGGCGACCATCGGGCCGATGATGATCGGGATGGAAAAGCCGGTCCAGATCGCGCCGATGACCGCGATCGCTCCCGACATGCTGACGCTGGCGGTGCTGGCGAGCGCGGGTGTCGTGGGCTAGCGGGCGCTCGCGCTTCTGCCGCTTACGGAAACCGGGGAGCCGGAAACCCGTTATCGCCTTTCAACCAAGGTGAAATGCATGACCGACCGCAGGGAAGTCGAACGGGAAATCGAGGGACTGGTGAGCGCGCTCGGCAAGGCGCTGGGCGCGCAGGGTACCCGGCTGGCGGTGGCGGAAAGCTGCACCGGGGGGATGATCTGCACCGCGATCGTTTCCGATCCGCAAGTGAGCGGCGCGCTCGAGCGCGGCTTCATCGTCTACTCGCTGGATTCCAAGTGCGAGCTGCTCGATCTCGACCGGGCGGAGGTGGAATCCTGCGAAGGCGTCAGCCGCGACGTGTCGCTCGGCATGGCGAAGGCCGCGCTGGAGCGCAGCCATGCCGATCTGGCGCTGTCGGTGACCGGCTTCGCGGGGCCGCAACAGGATGATGAAGAGGTCGGGCTGGTGCATATCGCGCTGGCCCGCGACGGGGCGGAGCCGCTCCACGAAGTGCATCACTACGGCGACCTCGGCCGCGAGGCGGTGTGCAACAGGGCTGTGGTGTCGGCGCTGAGGATGCTAGTCGCCGAAGCGGCGAAGGCGTGACCGCGGCGATGATCGCGCAAGAGCGAG
Source organism: Qipengyuania benthica (assembly GCF_030717865.1). Classification (NCBI taxonomy): domain Bacteria; kingdom Pseudomonadati; phylum Pseudomonadota; class Alphaproteobacteria; order Sphingomonadales; family Erythrobacteraceae; genus Qipengyuania; species Qipengyuania benthica. The sequence continues at coordinate 147,598 of NZ_JAVAIL010000005.1, forward strand.
GTTTGCTATCTTAGATCGTCTCAAAGTGCTGCCCCAATATCTGCTGCCCAAGCAGGCGCTGACTGTGTTCGCCGGTCGCATCGCGGGAGCGCGGGCGGGAGTGAACACGACGCGGCTGATCCGCTGGTTCGCGGCGAAATACGGCGTCGATATGAGCGAGGCCGAGAATGCGGATTTCGCCCATTACCCGACCTTCAACGCATTCTTCACCCGCGCGCTGAAACCCGGTGTGCGACCGATCGCGGAGGCGGATTTCGTCAGCCCGGTCGATGGCACGATCAGCCAGTTCGGCGCCATCGACGATCACCACATGCTGCAAGCCAAGGGGCACCGCTTCACCACCACCGAACTGGTCGGCGGCGACGCCGCGCTGGCGGCGCGGTTCCAGCACGGCAGCTTCGCCAACCTCTATCTCTCGCCGCGGGACTATCACCGCCTGCACATGCCCTGCGAGGGCCGGCTGGTGCGGATGATCCATGTCCCCGGGGCGCTGTTCTCGGTGAACCCGGTGACGGCGCGCGGCGTGCCCAACCTGTTCGCGCGCAACGAACGCGTTGTCTGCGTGTTCGAATCGCCCGAAAATGGGGTGTTCGCAATGGTGCTGGTCGGGGCGACGATCGTCGGCAGCATGGCGACGGTCTGGCACGGTGTGGTCAACCCGAAGCGCAGCGGACGGCTGGCCGAATGGAGCTATGAGGACGAAGAGATCGTGCTGGCCAAGGGCGAGGAGATGGGCCGCTTCCTGCTCGGCTCGACCATCGTCATGCTGTTCGAACCCGGCGCGATCGACTTCAACCGCGACTGGCTGCCCGAAGGGCCGGTCCGGCTGGGCGAAAGGATGGGCGACGCGCCCCGCTAGGGAGGCGCCTCTTCAGTCTGCGGCGCGATCGGGCGCCTGGCCCGTCAGCCGCCGCAGCTGCCCACGCAGCAGATGATCGAGCGCCGAAGCGTTCTGCCGCAGAGCTTCCAGCGCTGCGGATTTCGCGTCGCCCTCATGCTGCGAAAGGCAGATCGCCGTCTCCAGCGAGACGATATCGGCCGCCAGGAATTTGCGGATCGCGCCGATCAGCGCGGTATCGCGCACCGGGCCCGCCGCAGTCGATGCGACATCGCGGCCGGCATCGTCCAGGATCCCGCCCGCCCACAGATTGGGCTCGCCCTCGGGATTGCGCAGCATCTCGGCCAGCGTCTCCATCTCCTGCGTCGCTTGCGCGATCAGGCGCTGGAACGCCTGTCGGGTCTCGGGATCGTCCACCGCTGCCGCCACTTCGGGGAGGCGATGCGCGACCACCCCGCGTCCCTCGCGCAAATCCCGCAGCGCGACGCGGAGCAGTTCTTCATGGCTGGAAGTCGTCATGCGGCCCGAGCGCGGGAGGATCGAAATCGTTCCCGACCGGCGCGACTGTCCCCTCGCCCGCTCGCCGCTGGAACGCGGCTTCGCCTGGTCCATTGTAGCATACATGACCGACAGCGAATGGACCGTACTGGCTTCCGGTATCGGCTTGTTGCTCGTTTACGGTCTGCTTCACATGTCCGGCCTCGAGCTGATCCGCACTCTCAAGCCCAAACAGGAAAAGCACCGATATGCGGGCCTGCTGTTCACCTTCTGGGGACTGGCTCTCCTCCATCTGATCGAGATCGCGATGGGTGCAGGGCTGCTCGCCTTTCTGCTGTCCTATCCGGGGCACGGCGCGTTGAGCAGCGGCTTCGGCAGCACCGTCGCCGATTACCTCTATTTCGCAGGAGTTTCGTTCTCCACCCTGGGATACGCCCAGCTCGAAGCGCATGGGGCGATACGATTGCTGGTCATGATGCTGGCGCTGAGCGGCTTCATGCTGATCACCTGGTCCGCGACCTTCATCTACACGATCTGGGGCGAGACCTTTCGCCACTGACGGGTGCCGGTGGCGCCGCCCCCCAAGCCCGACGGCCCGAAGCCCGACGGCCCAGCGTCGAGCGCTAGCGGCGCCGGAAGCGGAAGTACCAGATTTTGTGATCAGGTATCCATAAGTTTTTGATATATATATGGTAATCGAGATTTTAAAGAGTGATATATTCATGCTGGCAATCACCGGGTAATCACCGTTCCGATTGAGCTAGTCTCGCTATCCAGAATGGTATCGTATGTCTTCAAACCTTATACCAAACTGCATTGATCACGACCCACGAGTCCATTGGCGGCGTCCAATGGTCATGATGCGCCATGGCAGATCGACGAGCTTATTACAGGCCTCGCAGCAGTGGTCGACGATGTTATCGTGGGAAGTAAAGACGCGGTTTGAGAGCCAGTTGTCGCGCATGAACTGCCAGACGTTCTCGACCGGGTTGAGCTCGGGGCATTTGGCCGGCAACGCGATGATGCTGATATTCTCGGGCACGATGAGCTTGGCGGTCATGTGCCATCCTGCCTGATCCATCAGCACAACCGCGTGGGCGCCGCGCGCGACGGCGATCGATATCTCGGCAAGATGCAACGTCATGGTTTCGGTATTGCAAAAGGGCAGGACCAGCCCGGCGGCCTTTCCGTGTTCCGGACAGATTGCACCGAAGATATAGGCCGACCTGGTCCGCTGGTCCTTGGACGCCGACGGCCGCGTCCCTCGCCTGGCCCAGCGCCGCGTGATCTTGGTTTTCTGGCCGACGCGAGCCTCGTCCTGAAACCATATTTCTATGGGCGTGCGCTTCGGGAGAGTCGCTTTGACCTTTGCCAGCTCGGATGCAAAGCCCCCCTTTTGAAGGCTTCCAGGGCCTGTTCGTTCTGAGCATGATGACGAGGTCGCGGGGTGAGCTTGACGTAGCCCAGTTTCCTCAACTCGCGCCCCACGGTCGTTACGTCGAGCAATACCGCAAACTCCCTCTTGGAGCCACTGGACCAGGTCGATCAGCCGCCAGCGAACAACGCCGTGGATTGCAGGAATAGGACCTTGCTCGACGATCTCCACAAGCGCCCGGCGCTGGGCATCATTGGGGATCGAGGACTTGTCGGGAGCCTTGCCGTCAAGCAGCCCATCAGGGCCCCGGGCGTTGAAGAGGATGACCCAGTCGCGCACGATCTGAAGGGTCACACCCCCGGTCCTGGCGGCCTCGCTCCGGCTGCCGCCGTCATAAATCTGAGCCAACGCCGGCATCCGTCGCGCCTGGTTCGCGCTTGTCGACAATCGCGCCAATCGCCGCAACGCCGCCCCGTCAAAATCATCTCGCAAGACTATCACTGAGCCCATGGCCGACAGAGCGTCATAGATTCAGAGTTTTCGCCTCTTGGGAATCCCCCCGCGTGAGTCAAACTCACGGCTTTTTGGTATCAGACCCAGACCCAACGTCTGGATGAACCAACCCCTCTATCGGTAACGATAAACGAAAAGCGGCCCCCGGGACGCTCGCTGCTCAGCCGTTCAGCGCCTGCATCTGGGGCGCCGCATAGCGAGTGCCCGCGGCCGCTTCGGGAGGGAAGATGCTGTCAATCCGCGAGCGATCATCGGTCGTGATCCGGACGTCCATCGCTTTCACATTTTCCTCGAGCCGCGTACGCTTCCTTGTCCCGGGAATCGGCACGATGTCCTGGCCCTGTGCCAGAAGCCACGCGAGTGCCAACTGGGCGGGAGTGCAGCCCTTCTCACGGGCCATTGCCTCCACCTCAAACACAAGATCGAGGTTCTTCTGGAAGTTTTCCCCCTGGAAGCGCGGCCCGGTGCGGCGGTAGTCATCCTCGTCCAGGTCCTCGATACGGCGAATCTGTCCGGTAAGGAAACCTCGCCCCAGCGGGCTGTAAGGAACAAAACCGATGCCGAGTTCACGAATTGTGGGTAAAATCTCATCTTCCGGGTCGCGACTCCAGAGCGAATATTCGGTCTGAAGTGCCGAAATCGGGTAAACCGCATGCGCGCGGCGAATTGTCTCGGGTGCGGCCTCGGATAGGCCCAGATACCGGACTTTCCCCGCCTTGACCAGTTCGGCCATCGCGCCCACCGTCTCCTCGATCGGTGTGTTCGGATCGACGCGGTGCTGATAATATAGGTCGATATAGTCGACTCCGAGGCGCTTCAACGAGGCATCGCAAGACTGGCGTACGTAGTCCGCGTCTCCGCGAATACCGAGAAATTCGCCATTCTCGCCGCGCACGTTGGCGAACTTGGTCGCCAGCACTACCTCCTCACGCCGTTCCGCTATGGCTTTGCCGACTAGAACCTCGTTGGTGAAAGGGCCGTACATGTCGGCCGTGTCCAGAAAGGTGACTCCCAGATCGAGGGCGCGGTGGATCGTCGCGACCGCCTCCGTCTCGTCCCCCCTTCCATAAAATTCCGACATGCCCATGCAGCCAAGGCCGAGGGCAGAGACCTGAAGGCCCTGCGAGCCGAGCTTTCGAGTGGCAATTTGCATCTGCAATTCCTTATCTGTTTGGGCACGCCCACCGTCCGGAGATTTTTCCCCACCAGCCCAGCCTTGACAGCGACCAAACCGGGTCGCCTGTTTCGAACCTATGGTTGAGGTCGTAATCCGTTCCGCCGACCGGGGGCATCAATCTCCAATTCGCCGGGCCCTTGTCTCCTACGTTGACCCGACAACTCACTGGAACCACCGATCGGCCGCTAGTTGTTCCAAAGAGCCAGAACAGACCGCAACGCGGTTACGAATGCCAATGGCTGGTCGAGCATCAGGTGGTGTCGCGCCTCAGGAACGGCAATTATGGGAATATTAGCGCCACCAAGTTCGCGGATGTATTCCGCCGAGTCCGTTGTGAAGAACTGGCTACTCTCCCCGTGTACGATGGCCTTGCGGCCTGGGGCGCTCACCAGGCGCTGTCCAACCGTGAGCCATTCGTCCGGTTTGTTGCTCCTCCGAAAGACCTCAGGCGAGAACTTCCAGGTCCATCCGTCGCCATCCTGACGCAGGGAGTGATATGCCATGTAGTCCAGCAGGAATGGCTCGCCGACCGACTGGGGCGGAGAAAGGATGTATCGCGTTCGTGCCGTTTGGTAGCTCGGGTAACGGTTTTTAGGCTTATCGGGGTCGCCGGAGCCAGGGCTCGACCGCCTAAGGTTCCAGTATTGCTCGAGAAGCTCGGGCCGCATGATCATCAGATCGCAGACCACCACCCCGCAAAAGGCCTCCGGCGATTGGGTCACAGCGGTCAACGCGGCTCCTGCGCCGAAACTGTGCGCGACGATTGTAGGTTTCTGGCCGCCCTCGAACAAATCCAGCGCCTCGGCCATCTCGGCGAACTCCCGTCCCCTTTCCTCCAGATCGGCTCGCCCGCGCATTTCGCTGTCGCCCATTCCCGCGAGATCGAACGCCACCACATCGTAGTCTTCCGCGAGAAACGGCGCGATGAATGCAAAGCAACGCGCATGGGCGAGGAAGCCGTGACTCATCAAAACCTTGGGCTTGGCGCGATCGCCCCAGCGGAAGTAACGTGTCCTTGCGCCGTTGATCTCGACGAAGCCTTCCTCGCGTGGAACGTTGAGAGCCGCTACGAACCATTCTGGCAGATGTGAACCATCTCCCGCCCAGACTGGATCGATGTCGGCTGAAAGAGTATCTGTTCGGACCGTCTTATTCATCAGATTATGCAGCCCTCATTGGCAAATTTGCTGGTAGCGAAGCCGCGGTAGCCATCGCGCGCCACGTCTTCGCAGCTTGCTGCGTAAATCGATACGCTGGGGAAATTGATAAGCTGTCGCTTCTTGCCGGGAATGTTCGCGCCCATGTACCAAGAGTCCGCTTCGGGGAAGAGTGTCATCGCGCCGGCCTGCGCGACCATTTCGGTCCACGCTGCCTCTGCCTGCGGCTCGGCCTCGAAACGGTCGAACCCTTCGTTGCGCAGCCAGACCATGAAATCGCAGATCCAGTCACCCTGAATCTCGGCGCTCGTCGGGCCGTTGGAAAAGCCCGAAGGGCTTAGCGGGCCGTAAGCGAACAGCATGTTGGGAAACCCCGATACCGCCATTCCCAGATAGGCGCGCAAGCCATCTTCCCATGCTCGCGAAAGTCCACGGCCGCCAGTCCCGGCGATGTTCATGTCGATCAACCCGCCGCGCCCAGCGTCGAAGCCGGTGGCGAAAACGATGAGGTCGCATTCGACCTCGCCGTCTTGGGTTTTGATGCCGTGCGCCTCGATGCCGGTGATCGGATTCGCCTCTAGATCGACGAGTGAAACATTGTCTTGGGCGAAAATCTCGTAATAGTCCTGTTCTAGCGAAGGGCGCTTGGTGCCAAATGGATGAGGGGGCGCGAAAGGCGCGAGTTTCTCGGCCAGGTCGGAGTCTGTGATGCGTGCGCGAACCTTGTCGCGCCAGAAATCGTACGCATGGCGATTGGCTTTGCGATCGGTCAGCAGGTCGGCGAAGTTGGCGTACCAGAACCCCAGCCCGCCGCGCCGCCAGAGGGCTTCGAAGTGGGCATTGCGCGTCGCTTCGTCGACCTCCAAAGCAGAGACTTCAAGCGACTGGGCTTCAAATCCACCGCTTGTCAGCCGGCGCTGTTCGAAAATTGCGGGGTAGTCCAGCTTTTCGCGCTCCTGAACTTTCTTGGACAGGATCTCCTGCCGCATGGGCAGGGCCAGGATAGGGGTTCTCTGGAACAGGGTCAGCGTTCGCGCACATTTCGCCGCTTCCTGGGCGACCTGCACACCGCTCGCACCCGTTCCGATCACAGCAACCTTGCGACCATTCAGATCGATGCCTTGCTGCGGCCAGCGCGCCGTATGGCACCATTCGCCCGCGAAATCTCCTATACCCCGAAGTTCGGGGATATACGGCTTCGACGCGAAACCGACAGCGGGCAAAAGGAAGCGGGTCGATATCGTTTCCCCACTCTCACGCTGCACGCGCCAGCAACCGAGCGTTTCGTCAAAGCGCGCGTTCTCGACTTTCCACCCCATACGCATCAGCGGCCACAGGGCAAGGGTATCGCAGACGTGCCTAAAATAGGCCCTTAGCTCCTCCCATCCGGGAAAGCGCTCGCTCCAGGACCATGGACGCCATAACTCGGGTAGCGAAAATTCGTATAACGGGACTTGAGAATCCACGCGAGCGCCAGGGTAGCGGTTCCAGTACCAGATCCCGCCCGGCTCAGCCGCCGCGTCGACAAGCACCACGTTGAACCCGGCTTCGCGCAGCTTGTGCAGGAGGTAGATGCCGCTGAAGCCGGCGCCGACAACCACGGCGTCGTAATCGGGAGGTGTCCGCTCGGTCACGGCCCGAGGACCGCTTTTTCGGCGATCGATTTCGCGGTGCCATAATCTGGTTTGCCGTTCGATGCGCGCAGGGGGGTTTTTGTCGGATGGATGGATTTTGGTGTCTTGTAACCTGCCAATTGCTTTCGGACATGGGCCCTGACCGCGTGCTCGTCGAACAGCGTGGCGTCGATGAGATGGACGACTGCGGTAACGGCCTGGCCCCATTTGTCGTGTGGGACGCCGACGACCAGCGCGTCACCGATGGCGGGGTGGGTCTTGAGGATCTCCTCGACCTCTTCGGGGTAAACCTTCTCGCCAGCGGTGTTGATGCATACGCTGCCACGGCCCAGCAACGTGAGGCTGCCATCGGCCTCAACGGTGCACCAGTCCCCCGGAATGGAGTAGCGCACGCCATCGATGGTACGGAACGTCTTCGCCGACTTCTCGGTATCCTTGTAATATCCCGCGGGAATTGCACCCTTGCGAGCAATAAATCCCGGCACCCCGCTCCCGGGCTCCACTTTCCGGTCCTGTTCATCGAACACATCGCAGAATTCCCCGATGCCGAACTTGGCCGTATTGGTGCCTCCTTGCGCGGTGGTGACCGAGAGGCCGAAACCAAGCCCCTCAGACGCGCCGAAGCTGTCCATCAAGACCACCTGAGGAATATGCCTGCAGAGCTCGGCCTTGACCTCCTTGCTCCACATTACACCCGACGAGATTATGGTCACGAGGCTGGTGGTATCCCAGCGGCCTGGGTGTTCATCGAGCGCGCGAAGCATGGGCTTGGCAAAGGCGTCACCCACGATCGCGATGCTTTCCACCTTGTGCCTGTTAACGGTTTCCCACATTTCCACAGCATCGAATGACGGATCACCCAGCGTGACGATGGCGCCTCCCGACATAAGCGTGCCGATCGCGGTGATGAAGCCTGTCCCGTGCATAAGCGGGCAGGCGGGAAGGGTTCGCCGACCCGGTCCTTCGCTCCGGATCAGCGCGACATTTTCTTCGAGCGTTTGGGGCACCGGGCCGATCAGCTTCTGCGCATCCAGCTGCGCCTTGCGCATGTCATCATGCCGCCACATCACCCCCTTGGGCATGCCGGTAGTCCCGCCAGTATAGATGAAAAGAAGATCGCCGGGCGAACGTTCGATGCCGAGCGCCGATCCGTCGCCTTCCTGCGCAAGGGTCTCATAGGGAACCGCAAACGGCGCGATATGCGAAGCGTCGCCAACTTCCACGAAGGTGTGAACCTTGCTTAAGCGCTCCTTGAGCGCGACGATGCAGTCTCTGAACTCCGAACTGTAGACGATCACCTCGCTGTCGGAATCGTCGAATATGTATAGAACTTCATCGGCCTGGTAGCGGTAATTGATGTTTACATGGGTCAAGCGACCCTTGAAGCAAGCTGCCATCAGCTCGCCGTATTCGGGACGGTTACGCATATAGAAAGCGACCTTGGCGCCATCACCGGCTCCACGTTTACGCAGCGCGCGCGCAACATTGTTCGAACGCGCGGACATTTCGGGCCATGTGACCATCCGCTCACCATGGATCAGGGCCGGTGCATCCTTTGGCATGGCTGGCTCGATCGCGTCGAGAATGTCGCCGAGATTCCATTCGATCACATCAGTTCTCCTCTCCGTACGGGCTGGCGGACCTGGCGCGCTGGCCTCCCGGTAAAACTTATCAGGCGGCTTTGGTCCAGCCTTGAAGCACCGCTGCCTCGGCCCGCACCGTTTCCGGCCCGCCAAGGACCTGTCGGTCGAACCCGATCCGCTTGAACCAGTAGTGCAGGCCAAGCAGATCGGTGAAGCCCATTCCGCCATGTACTTCGGTGGACGTGCGGGCGACGAATCGATGAACTTCGGCCGTGTGGGACTTCGCTTGGCAGGCGACCAGCGATGCCTCATTCGGCATCGCGTCGAAAGCGTGGGCGGCGAACCAGACCAGCGAACGGCACGGTTCGTGCCGTGCGGCCATCTCGGCGCACATATGCTTGACCGCCTGGAAACTGCCGATGAGGCGACCGAACTGTTCGCGCTGACCAGCATAAGCGACGGCCTTCTGGATCATGGTCTCGCCCGCGCCCAGGCTGTCTGCCGCCAGGATCACACGGCCCGCATCGCGCAGCCGGGAAGTTGCAACTCCGCCATCGTCAGCAAGTGGCTCTGCCTCGGCACCGTCAAAACGTAATTCCCCGACGCTTCGGGTGCGATCAATTGTGGTCAACGAGATAGTCGTCAGCCCAGATGCTTCGGCGTCGACGAGGTGTAGCCTGCCTTTTGCGTCGGCCACGATATAGGCGTCGGCGCCTTTGAAATCGAGGCAGAACAGGGCAGTGCCGGTGAGCTCTCCGGCAGCGGAGGAAACACCCGAACCGTCCCGCGTTTCTAACGTTTCGGAGATCGCGACACCGACGCGCACCTCCCCACGCGCGATCTTGGGCAGCCAGCGCGCTTTTTGCTCCTTGCTACCCGCCTCGCGCAAGGCGATCGGTGCAAGAACCTGACTGGCGAGAAACGGTACCGGCGCGACCGCAAAGCCAAGCTGCTCCGCTACTACCGTCGCATCAAGCAAGGTCATGCCGAGGCCGCCATGTTCTTCGGGGACCAGCATTCCGCCGACTCCCAGAACGTTCAGGGCCTCCAACACCCGGTCGCTCGCCGGATTCTCCTGCTCCACACACTTGCGAACGTGGTCGAGCGGGCAGGTGTCCCGAAGGCAGCGCGCAACCGCGTCACGCAGCATCTGCTGATCCTGCGAAAGTCCGAAGTCCATCAGTTTGCTCCCTGCGCCTGGTGTGCGGGGGCCGTGATTTGCTGCCCCGCAGCCGCAATCCTTGCCGGCTTCGGCTCGCGCGGCATGTCGAGGCCGCGTTCGGCGATTATGTTCTTCTGGATCTGGGCGGTCCCGCCGCCGATGATGAGACCGAGCTGGAACATGTAGTTCCATTGCCACGCTCCTCCATCGCGTTCGCGAGGGCTGTGGTGATAAAGGATACCCATCTCGCCCATGGCGTCGATCGCCAGCGCGGAAATCTGGTGGGCGAGTTCGCAGCTTTGCAACTTCACAATCAGCTTGGCCATCCCGCCCGGTTCTCCCTTCAGGCTATCGGAAAGGACGCGCATGCCGTTGTACTTCATTGCTGCCACTTCTGCTTGAAGCGCAACCAGTCGGTCGCGCAGGACCGGATTGTCGATCGCTCGCCCCTCACCGGTGCGTTCGTCCTGCATCAGGGCGATGAGCGCCTGCATCCGGTTTTCCAGCGCGTCGGGATCGCCCAGCATCCCCCGCTCGTGACCTAAAGTCGCGTTCGCGACCAGCCAGCCCTGGCCCCGCTGGCCAACGATCTGGTCCACCGGGACGCGGACATCGGTAAAGAACGTCTCGTTGAACTCGGCATGGCCGGTCATCGTCTTCAGGGGGCGAACCTCGATCCCCGGCGTGTCCATCGAAAAGATCAGGTAGGAAATGCCGCCATGCTTGGGTGCGTCCGGTTCGGTCCGCACTAGGCAAAAGATCATGTCGGCCTGCTTTGCGGTGCTGGTCCAGATCTTCTGCCCGTTGATGACGAACTCGCCATTCTCGACTCGCGCGCTCGTCTTCAGGTTGGCGAGGTCGGACCCGGCGCCAGGTTCGGAATAGCCCTGGCACCAGACCACGTCGCCCTTCAAGGTGGGCTCAATCCAGCGCCGCTTCTGTTCCTCGGAGCCGAGTTCGAGCAGGGTCGGCACCAGCATCGATATTCCCTGGTTGGCTAGCCCTCCCGGCATTCTGGCCCGCGAAAACTCCTCTGCGACGATGCGCGACTTGAGGATATCCGGCTCTGCTCCGTATCCGCCGTACTCGCAAGGAATTGTCCGTGCGGTGTAGCCGTGCGCGATCAGCAGCTTTTGCCATTCGATCGCCTCGGCCGAAGGGCGGGCAGCCCGATCACCCGGAGGCGGCGCAAGATGGCGGTGCTCTTTGATGAATGCGCGCACCTCTTGGCGGAAGATATCGTATTCGGGTCCGTAGTCGAGATCCATGGCGTTTCTATCTTTCGCGAGGACGGAAAACAGGCAGCCGGAAGTCATCCCCGACCGTTTCGAATTCTACTTGCACCGGAAGGTCGAGCGCGAGATTTTCGCGATTCCAGTCGATCAGGCGTGTGGCCATGCGAACGCCCTCTTCCAGTTCCACCACGGCCGCCACGAAGGGTATCTCGGCGGCAAACGCAGGGTGCAGGGCCTGGTGAGTGACAGTCCACGAATACAGCGTCCCCTTGCCGCTGCTGCGTTCCCACGAATATTCAGGCGATCCGCACTTCGCGCACATATACCGGGGCAGGTGGCGGAAAAGGCCGCAATTCCCACACCGCTGGAAATAGAGGTGCCCATCCTGACAGCGTTCCCAGAACTCCTGCTCGACCGGATCCTGAGGGCGCGGCAGCGGCTTGCCAGGCACCTTCTGGCCGGAAGTCCGCATTTTCGGCGGCAGATCCTGCTCATCTTTCATGCAAACCTCCTGAGGATAGCAATGGCCCCGTCGCCGAGATCCCCCCAGCCGGTCACAAGGCCGGTCTGGGCATCTGGCACCTGTCGTTCGCCGCAATCGTGGCGCAACTGGCGCACCGCTTCGATGACATGGTTAAGGCCCCAGACGTGTGCCTCGCTGAGCAAGCCGCCATGGGTATTGATCGGGTAGCGGCCACCGAGCTCAATCTGTCCGTTGGCGACGAATTCCGCCTGCCCTCCAGGCTCGCAATACCCAAGAGCTTCGAGCTGCAGCAGAACGACATATGTGAAGCAGTCGTAGATCTGCAGGAAATCCATGTCTTCCCGGTTGACCCCGGCCATCTCGAAGGCACGCGGGGCGGCGTAGGTGAGCCCGATCTTGAAAGGATCTGGCCGAGAAGGGATATCATCTGCGGGATAAGGATGGCCTTCGGCGGCGCCGGCGATGGTCACGGGCACATGGGGCATGTCTTTGGCCCGATCGATTCGCGAAATGACAACCGCACAGGCGCCATCGGTTTCCAGACAACAATCGTAGAGGCGAAACGGCTCGGAAATCCAGCGCGCGGCGTGATAGGTTTGGGCATCGAGCGCCCGACCATAAGTAAAGGCGCGGGGGTTCAACTGCGCGTGCCGACGGCAGGCCAGCGCGACGGCCGCCATCGTGTCCGCGCCTACCCCATATAGTTGCGAGTGGCGGGTCGCCAGCCATGCATACATCTGCACCGGCAGGAACACGCCATAGGGGATATAATAGCCCCGAATGGTATTGGTCAGCGTGTTCATGTTCATCGGCCGGGTTGGCGGCGCACCGGCCTTAGGCCTGAGCGCCGAATAACCATTCCAGCCCAGCGTCACGAGGACGTGATTGCAGAGGCCGCTGGCGATCGCCATCGCAGCGTTCTGCAACGCCGTCGTCGGGCTGGCGCCGCCCATGTGGACGGTGGCCGCATAGCGCAGCACGTCGATGCCGAGGTTGGCGGCCATTTCCTCCGATGTCGTGTAGATCGGCGGCGGAACCATGCCGTCGATGTCGGATGGCTTCAGCCCCGCGTCAGCGATCGCGCGGCGCGATGCTTCGAGCATCATGTCAACCGCGGTCCGTTCCGTGCCTTTCACAAAGTCCGTTTCGCCGACGCCGGTAATTGCAGCCTTGTCCGCGAAGCCGCGTGAGGGTGATGTGGTCATGCCATGCCCCGTTCAGCCGCTGGTCAGGAATACGAACGGGCGCTGGCCAGGGCTCTTTCCGCCTCATCCACCAGACCGCGCATGACCTCTGCAGCTGGCCGGATCGCGTCGATCAGGCCAATTCCCTGGCCAGCAAAGCCAGGCATGATGTCTTTGCGTTCGGCCTTGATGCCCGAGGCCATGACCGGCCCCGAAACCATCGACTGATACGGCATGGGAAGGGGCTCCTTGCCTGCAGCAACCCATGCATCGGCCCATTTGTTTCGGATCATTCGCGCGGGCTTGCCGGTCAGCGAACGACTGACGACCGTGTCCGCATCGCCGCTTTCGGTGATCGCTTCCTTCTGGAAGTGCTCGATCCCGGCTTCGACCGTCGCGAGGAATGCCGTGCCAACCCACGCGCCTTCGGCCCCAAGCATCAGTGCCGCAGCGACTCCGCGCCCGTCGGAAATACCGCCGGCCCCGATCACGGGCACACGATTGCCGACTGCATCGACGACCTGCGGGATCAGCGACATGGTTCCTATCGGGGAATTGTGGCCGCCGCCATCGTGACCCTGCGCCACGATCATGTCGATACCGGAATCGACCACCTGCCGAGCGTGCTTGACCTTGCCGATCACCGCCATGACCTTGGTGCCATTGGCATGAAGACGGTCCATCCAGGGCCCAGGATTGCCGAGGCCAGCGGCATAGACCGGCACCTTCTCCTCAATCACCACTTCCATCTGCGCCTCGAAGAACTCTCTCGAGAACAGCTGGAGCCCGCTCTTGCCCATTTCCGGCGCACCCGCGGCGCGCATCGCCGCTGCAGCATCGACGTGGGGCAGATGCTCCCGCTCCATGAAATCGCGGGTGAACTCCTGGTATTCGCCTAGCAATGCCATCGGGTTGTCGGGCGCATCACCACTTTGTGGCGACGAACCCCGCCTCACCGAGGCTGGCAGAAGCGTGTCCACCCCGAACGGCTTATCGGTCATCTCGCGGGTCTGACGGATCCAGCTACGCAACTGGTCCGGCGAGCACGCCGCTGCGCCCAGAACGCCGAGTCCCCCGGCATTCGAAACGGCAGCCGCGAGCGCGGGAACGCTCGCCCCGCCCATGCCGGCGAGGAGGATCGGGTATTCGATCCCGAGAATTTCGCAAATGCGGCTCTTGAGTGCCATTGTTGTCTTCCTCTCCATCCCGCGCCCGTCCCGGACGCGTAGCTAAATGTGTCCCCACCGGACCTTTTGGCTCACCAGTTCCGGGCTTCTCTCCGCGAGATAGGCGGCGGACCCCGACACAAGACGGGCCATGGAGTTCCGCGCAGCTTCGCTATCGCCGGTGCGAACGGCCTCAAGAACGCGGCGCAGAAATCGCAATTGAACAGCTCGTTCCTGCGCCGAATAGCCCAGCGAGTGCGAGAATTCGCGGGTCAGCAAATGCATCGCCGAAGTCAGCAGGCCGAATAGGGGGTTGCCGCTGGCCCAGCCCAAAAGGTCGTGAAAGCGGCGATTCAATTCCTCGAACCTGCTTCCTTCGACATTGCGCTCGAGCTCCTTGAGGCAATCCGCAAGGGCGCTCAGGTCGCCAGTGGTCGCTCGCTGGGCGGCGTAAGCGGCAACATCGGGCGCGATCGCTTCGCGCAGTTCGAGCAGCCCCCGCAGGTCTGCCTCCATGAAATGCAGGATAAGCGAAAGACTGTTAGCAAAATCGCCGGTTTGCGGACGTGCGACGACCGGACCGCCGCCGCGCCCCAGTTGCAGATGAATGACGCCCTGGAGTTCGAGGAAGCGCAGCGCCTCTCGCAAGGTTGCCCGGGCAACGTCATATCGCGCAAGCATTTCATCCTCGCGCGGCAACCGGTCCCCCGCAATATGGGCTCCAGCTTCGATATCGCGAACGATGTGCTGAGCGAGCGAAAGCGCGCGCTTGGTCTTCTTCGTAACATCGGCCCTCGGCCGCATCTGTGGATTAGCTCCCATCAAGAATGCTTATAAGACTTAAATCACAATCCTGTCCACACATCCTTGCGGCCGTTACCGAGCCCGGGCCGAGAAATTAAAGATTATAAGGTTTATTGACGACAAGGGGTGGGCGGCCTACCTTGCGCCAGTGCCGACGATTAGCCACGACGAAGGATGGGACATGGAAAGCGCCACGATTGAACTGGATTCGGCAGAAAAGATCGCGTCCATCCCGATCGACGAGATCGATGTTTCGCGACCCAGCCTGTTCCAGAAGGACAACATAGGCCTGTTCTTCGATCGTCTGCGGCGGGAAGACCCGATCCACTACTGCCCGGACAGCTACGTCGGGCCCTATTGGTCGATTACCAAATTCGACGACATCATGGCGGTCGATACCAACCACAAGGTTTTTTCGTCGGAGGCGAAACTGGGCGGCATCGCAATCCAAGATATGCATTCCGTCGAAGGCGCGCTCGAACTCGAAATGTTCATCGCCATGGACCCGCCCAAGCACGACCAGCAGCGCAAGGCAGTCACTCCCGCGGTCGCGCCCTCCAACCTGCTGCTGCTCGAGCCGATTATTCGCGAGCGCGCAGGCGAAATTCTCGACACGCTACCCGTTGGCGAAGAATTCGACTGGGTCGACAAGGTCTCTATAGAATTGACCACGATGACCCTGGCGACCTTGTTCGATTTTCCGTGGGAAGAGCGACGCAAGCTGACACGATGGTCGGACGTGACGACGGCCGCGCCCGAAACTGGAATCGTGGAATCCTACGAGGCACGGCGAGCTGAGCTCATTGAATGCGCAATGTATTTCAAAGGTCTGTGGGAGCAGCGCATCAACGAAGAACCGAAGAACGATCTGATTTCGATGATGGCGCATTCGCCTGCGACTCAGGACATGCCCTTCCTCGAATTTCTCGGCAATCTCCTCCTGCTTATCGTTGGAGGCAACGACACCACGCGCAATTCCATCAGCGGGGGCGTCCTGGCGCTCAACCAGAACCCGGACGAATACCGAAAGCTGAACGAGGACCCTTCGCTGATCGCCAGCATGGTGCCCGAGATCATCCGCTGGCAGACCCCGCTGACCCATATGCGGCGCACTGCCGTTCAGGATTGGGAGATCGGTGGCAAGCAAATCAGGAAAGGCGACAAGGTCGTCATGTGGTACTTGTCGGGCAACCGGGACGAGACCGCGATCGACAGGGCCAGCCAGTTTATTATCGACCGCAAGAACCCTCGTCATCACCTGTCCTTTGGTTATGGCATACATCGCTGCATGGGCAACCGCCTTGCCGAACTGCAACTGCGGATCATCTGGGAAGAGATTCACAAGCGGTTCGCGCAAGTCGAAGTAACCGGCGAGCCCGAACGCCTGTTCTCAAACCTCGTTCGGGGAATCACCAAGCTACCGGTTCGGCTGCACGCACGATGACCGGCTACCCGCGCGAGCAAATATACGGAGTTCAAGATGGTCAAGGTAACGTTCGTTTCCAGCAAGGGAACGCGGCGCGAGGTCGAGGTGGCCGAAGGCGAAACCGCGCGCGAAGCGGCGCTCTTCAACGATGTGCCAGGAATTGACGGCGATTGCGGCGGTGTCTGCGCCTGCGCGACATGTCACGTCCATGTCGATCCCGCGTGGATCGACAAGGTAGGTCGCCTGGCGGACGACAGTATGGAATCCGACCTTCTGCAGTTCGCCGAAGGCACGAGCGAATACAGCCGTCTTGCTTGCCAGATTCCAATAATGCCAGAGCTGGACGGCTTAGTTCTGCACGTCCCCGAGCAGCAATACTGACGGATCACTGTGAGATTTTCGATGAGGCCTCAGTAGCGGCCCCCGATGTACGGAGACACCAGCAAAGCTCGGGCTTCTTGCAGGTCGGCTTTCAATCTACAAATTCGTAAGCGGCACCATATCCCGCGTTCTCCGGGATAGTGAGGACGTTCTTGCCGTCGCGCTCGACGATCTCGGGTAGGACCGTCACCATCTCGCGGGCTTCAGCCTGTGCAACGCAATCTTCCGCGCTCGTTGCTTCTGCCAGCAATTGCAGGTTCAGCCGGGTCGGGAAAATAACCGTTCGCTCTCCAGCTTCTCCCATTTGCAGCGCCTTGCGCGGCGAAAGCCATTCCGCGTCGACGGTTTCGTATCCGTCGCAGGCGGCAATCTGCCGGTCGGGAGCGCGGACAACGTAGAAATGGGTGTCGAAGCGCTTGTGCATGAATGCTGGCGTAACCCACCTTGCAAACTGAGTAAGCCGGTCGAGCCGCAGTCGCACGCCGGCGTCGCGCACGATGTCTAAAAATCCCTGAGTCCCTCGCTCTACCGCCTTGCGGCTTTCAAGGTCGCAGGCGCCCTCGAATGTCGTACCGTCGCTATTTTCGGCCAACAGGATTCCTGCTTCTTCGTAAGCTTCACGGATGGCGGCAATCCGCAAGGTCCGTTGCGTGTGATCGAAGGAATCCCAACCAGTGCAATGATCGATCCATTCAGGAACTTTGTCACCGGCTGAGGGCTTGCCACCGGGAAACACCAATGCGCCCGAGGCAAAATCGATCTGGTGGTGCCGTTTTACCATGAGAACCTCGAACTGCGGATCGTCGCGCAGCAACAGCATGGTCGCGGCAGGAACCGGATCGACGGGCGTTCGCAAATTCATCCAACTCTCCTCCTGAAGCGTGCCTCTTCAACATCTTTACGCGCCGGGATCGCTGTCGCAAAGACTTACGGTCGTGCGGGCGGTCATACGGAGCGGCGGCTGCTACCTGCAGTCCCTCATCATCGGGAGTTAGGAGCCGGCTGGGCCGAATGTATAAGTCAGGCCAAGCCCTCCCGAAATCTGATCTGGTGAACCAATTATTCGCACCACCGGCGAGTCGGCAGCGTCACCCACAAGTCGATCATACTTCGCGTAACTGTAGACTCCCCAACGTTTGGTGATTTGCTGCACATAGCCGAGTGTAGCCCCAACCGACTGAATCCCACCACCCGCCGAGAACGCTGGCAGGCCGGATGCCGAATCGGGAGCAACAGAGAAGTAAGCGCTGTTGTAGGTCTCGTCCGCGAAGGTAACACGAGGCCCGGCTGAAAGGAGCCAATCGTCCCCCCGACGGGCCACGAAGTCGGCACCGATATTCCCGACCCACCCCTCGTGGCCTCCCAGGCCTTTTCGAAGCTCTGAGCGTAGCCTCACGCTTTCAGACAGATCGTATTGAAGGAACACACCCGGCTCGACCGTGAACCCCACCTTCGGGAGGTCCACGCCGACATCCCCAGCAGCCCGGCTGCCCTCAAAGTTCAGGGCGGGGCCGATGGTCAGTTGCTGAAATCTAATAAGAGGGAATCCGAAACTTTCATCCGGTGCTTCGAATTGAAAAGGATCGGTCCCGCGAGCGCGAGCGACGTCGACAAGCGGACGAAAACTCAGGTCATCGGAACCCGGATAGCTCGGCACAATCTGGACGCCGAGCGCGATCCTCGTCCGGCGTGGTTCCTCATCATCCTGGGAAAGCGCGGGTTGAGCCGCTGCAAGGAGCAGGACTGCGGCAGCACCGCCAACAAAGTAGAACTTCATGAACTGCTCCTACGGAAATTTCTCGGTGTGGGTCCGAGACGTCGCTGTGTGGCTACGACCTTGTGCCTTCATTGCCCAGCGGAGCGAATGCCGGCGTGACTTCGTGGGTTTCGCGTCTCGGAATTTTCTACCATGGACACTCACCGAGATAGCACTCTCGCCATGCCAACATTCGTTTTACCGCGTCCATGTGCCTTGTCCGTGCAACCAACTCAATCTTCCTCGAAGGGGCCTGCCTTTTCGAGCCCACCGCCAAGCGCGACAAAAAGGGTGGCGCGGTTCTGCAGCCAGGCGCGGCGCGTGGCGAGAAGCTGTTGCTGTGCATTGAACAGATTGCGTTCGGCATCGAGCACTTCGAGGTAATCCGCCACACCTTCCCGGTAGCGAAGCCGTGCGATCCGCGCGATGCGCTCCTGCGCTAGGAGAGCACGCTCGAGCGTTTCGATCTGCTCGGCGAGGTAGCGTCGACCGGCCAGCGCGTCGGAAACTTCGCGGAAGGCGGTCTGTACAGTGCGATCATAGTTGGCCACTTGCTCAACTTCGAGTGCCCTAGCGAGGTTCAGGTCGGCCTCACGCGCGCCCCAGTCGAAAATCGGCAAGGTGATCGAGGGGCCGAAACTCCACCCCAGCCCACCCGAGGAGAAGAGCCCATCGAGACTGTTGGAGCTGAGGCCGGCGCTGCTCGTGAGCGAAATTGTGGGGAAGAAAGCGGCTCGGGCCGCGCCTATGTTGGCTCGGGCTGCGCGTAGCTGTTCCTCCGCCGCAATGATGTCGGGGCGGACGAGGAGCAATTCGGAAGGCAGGCCTGCAGCAAGACGGCGATCGTCAAGCTGAGCGGCGAGGGACAAGCCGCGCGGCAGTCCGGGGGGGACGCCCCCCCCTAAAAGAACAACAAGCTGATTGCGCAGCCTCGCGAGATCGAGCCGCTCGATCGCGAGTTGTTGTTCGGCCTGCGTCAGCAAGGTTTCCGCCTGCCGGTAAGGCAGCGCAGATGTGACTCCATTGTCGAGCCGGAGACGGGCAATCCGCAGCGCTTCGCGGCGGCTTTGCGCGGTCGCCTCGGCAAGCGCGAGCTGTTCTTCGGTTTCAACGATCTCGAAATATGTGTTGGCCGTGTCGGCGATAAGCGCAAGATAGAATGCGCGTTGCGCAGCCACCGTTGCAAGATACTGGGCGCGGGCGGCCTCGCTCAAGTTCGCAATTCGACCCCAGAAGTCCAGCTCAAAAGAACTGACACCAACTCCGACGTCGAACCGATTGAAGGTGACAGCCGCTGGCGCTCCCTCAACGTCGCCGGAATCGAGCGCCGGATTAACACCAAGTGGCTGACGTGTGCGAACGGCACTGGCGTCGCCGACCAGGTTCGGAAGCCGACGACTTTCCTGGATGCGGTAGCGGGCCCGTGCCTGCGCGATACGAGCGGTTGCAGCAAGTAGATCGCGATTGTTCTCGAGGGCAATTGAGATCAGCCCTTCGAGCCGCGGATCGATGAACCAGTCGCGGTAGGACAGCTGTGAGGCAACGATCTCGCCATCGGGACGATAGTCGGCATCAAAAACGGGCGCAGTGACTGGTACGTGGCGGACATGCTCGGGTGCCAAGCTGGCGCATCCGCCTAGCAGGCTCGAGGCAAGTGCGGCGCCAAGGACGGTTTTGGTCGGACCACACCAGGGGCAGATCATCATTCGGCCTCTCCCCGGCCTGCGGAGTTTTCCGCGCCTGCCAACGGTCCGGTGTGGTGTCGGTCCCCCTCATGCCCCCCGGTCGCAACCGGCTGTTTTCGACTAATATTACGCCTTACCAGTAGATACAGCACCGGGATGAGAAAGATGCCGAGAACGGTTGCAGCAATCATGCCGCCCGCGACTCCGGTGCCGACGGCAATCCGACTGGCCGCGCCTGCTCCGCTTGCGAGGACCAGCGGAACCATCCCCATCGTAAAGGCAAGCGAAGTCATGATGATCGGGCGCAGACGCAGGCGCGCCGCTGCCTTGACCGCGTCAATACGTCTAAGGCCCCGCTCCTCTTCCTCGATCGCGAATTCGACGATCAGGATCGCATTTTTTGCGGCCAGGCCGATGATAGTGATCAGACCTACGTTGAAATAGACGTCTGCGGAGAGGCCCCGCAGCATCGAGAAAAGGACCGCGCCAAGCACCCCCATCGGCACGATAAGCAAAACCGCTAGTGGGACCGCCCAGCTTTCATACAGAGCCGCGAGCACCAGAAACACTACCACCACAGAGAGGCCGAGGAGAAATCCGATCTGTCCGCCGGCCTGCTTTTCTTCGAAGGAAACGCCCGTCCACTCGTAACCGATGCCCTGGGGCAATTGTTCGGCAAGACGCTCCATCTCCGCCAGAGCCGCACCGGACGATTCACCCGGTGCGGCCATTCCCGACAAGGTCAGGGCCGGATACCCGTTATAGCGCGAGATGCTGGCCGGGGCCGCGGACCATTCGACATCAGCGAAAGAGCCGAACGGCACCAAATCACCAGCCTGGTTGGGAATGCGCAGCGCCAGGACGTCTTCAGGGGTCATGCGGTGGGGCGCATCGGCCTGGACCAGCACCTGGAGTACGCGGCCGTCACGGTTGAAATCATTGGCATAAGCAGAGCCAAAAGTGATCGAGAGAGCCGCATTGACGTCAGCGAGCGACAAGCCCAGCGCACGCGCCTGAACTCGATCGATGTCGACCCTGAGTTCGGGGCTGGGTCCCTGGTCCTCTGGGCGCAGGTTCGCAACGAGCGGACTCTCCGCCGCCAGACCAAGCAACTGGTCGCGCGCGGCGATCAGGGTCTCACGTCCCAGACCGGCGCGATCCTGGAGCTTGAGCGTGAACCCGCTGGCCTGCCCAAGGGACTGGATCGACGGTGGCTGGATGACGAACGCGGTTGCTCCGTCATTCTGCATGAAAGTCCCCATTGCCCGCTGCAGAATAGCTCCTGCGCTGCTTTCCTCGGCGGTCCGTTCGTCCCACGGCTTGAAAGGCGCGAACATCAATGCATTGTTCTGTCCCTGCCCAAAGAAGCTGAAGCCGCGCACTACGACCAGGTTTTCGACTTCCTCCTGGGCGAGCCAGAACTCGGTAATCGGCTCGAGCGCTTCGTCCAGCCGCTCCTGGGTGGCGCCCGGCGGCGCCTGTACCGCAGTGATTAGGTAACCCTGGTCCTCAGTCGGCAGGAAAGCGGTAGGCAGGCGGAAAAACAGCAACGCGGTAATGGCTACTAGGGCGAGGAACACTGCAAAGGCGCGAAACGGACGCGAAAGGATCCGATCGTTCGCGCGCCCGTATTTGTCCTGCATCTTCGCGAACCAGCGGTTGAACCGGCCAAAGAAGCGCGCGGCCATGTTGCGGACACGGGCAAACCGCCCGCGCCAGCCGGGCTGTGCTTCGGCCTCCCAATCGATCTCGACCTCGCCACCCTCGCCATGCCCTTGGGCTATCGGCTTGAGGAAGGTAGCGCACAATGCCGGCGTCAGCGACAGGGCCATGAAGGCGGAGAAGAATATCGCGACGGCAAGTGTAACCGAGAACTGGCGGTAGATTCCGCCCGTCGATCCGGGGAAAAACGCCATCGGTACGAATACCGCGATCAGTACCAGCGTGATGCCGATGATCGCGCCGGTGATCTGACCCATGGCCTTGCGGGTCGCCTCGAGGGGCGGGAGGCCTTCCTCGCGCATGATGCGCTCGACGTTCTCGATGACGACGATTGCGTCGTCGACGAGGATGCCGATGGCGAGAACCATGCCGAACAGCGACAGCACATTGATCGAGAAGCCGAACACCCACAAACCGAGACACGCGCCGGCGAGGGCGATTGGAACCACCAGCGTCGGGATCAGTGTTGCCCGAAAGTTCTGGAGGAACAGGAACATGACGAGGAAGACAAGGACCATCGCCTCGGCCAGAGTCTTGATGACTTCCTCGATCGAGACTTCGACGAATGGCGTCGTGTCATAAGGTATTGACCAAGCAACATTAGCCGGTAGCCCGGGCGCGATTTCTTCCATCCGCGCCGTGATTCCTTCAGCGGTTGCAAGCGCGTTGGCACCGGTAGCAAGCTGCACAGCCAGTCCCGCCATTGGCTGACCGTTTAGAGTGGTCGATGTCGCATATGTCTGCGCGCCGATTTCCACTCGCGCGACTTCCCCCAGGCGAACCACTGCGGCGCCGGAATTTGCGCGCAAGATGATGTTTTCAAATTCCTCGACCGTATTGAAACGACCTTCGGTGGTGATCGTCGCAGTGATCTGCTGCCCGTCCGCAAGGGGCCTGGCTCCGATCGATCCACCTGCCGTCTGCGCGTTCTGTTCGCGGATCGCGGCCAGAACGGCACCGGGCGAAAGATTGTAGGACGCGAGAGCGTCGGGATCGAGCCAGATGCGCATGGCATATTGCGAGCCGAACAGTGTTACGTCGCCTACCCCGGGCACGCGCCGCAGTTCATCGATCACCTGATTGGATGCGATATTGCCAAGATCGGTGCTGGTAAGATCGCCACTTTTAGACACCAGCGCGACGATCAGCAGAAATCCGGCATTGGCCTGGCGCACGGTGATGCCCTGTCGCCGCACCTCCTCTGGCAGTCGCGCCTCGACAGTGCTCAATCTATTCTGAACGTCGGTCTGGGCGAGGTCGATATCCGTTCCCGCCTCGAACGTCAGCGTGATGCTCGCAGTGCCATTCGACGCGCTCGAGGACGACATGTAAAGGAAGCCCTCCACGCCGTTGAGCTGTTGTTCGATCACCTGGGTGACGTTTTGCTCAAGCGTCTCGGCGTCGGCGCCGGGGTATACTACGCTGATCGTCAGCGAGGGCGGCGCGACTTCGGGATATTGCTCGACCGGAAGGGCTCGCAACGCGATTATGCCCGCCAGCAGGATGCCGAGCGCGATAACCCATGCAAAGATGGGCCGATCAATGAAAAACCGGGCCATGTTTCAGCGTTCCTGGGACACGGGGGCAGATTTCTTCCGGACGGCGGTCTTGCGGGCCGTCTGAGCGCTCAGGGGCTGAACGGGCACCCCCGGGCGGACCTTCTGCAAATTGCTGACGATCACCACGTCGCCTACTTTCAGGCCACTCTTTACGATCCAGAAGCCGTCCACCATCGCGCCAAGGGCGACCGAACGCGTCGCCGCCCGCCCTTCGGCATCGACAACGAAGACCGAACCGCCCTGTTCGGTCAGATTTACTGCCCGCTGGGGAACAGAAATGCCTTCTTGCACCTCGCCCGCGAAAATCCTCGCGCGGACGAATTCCCCCGGGAGCAGCAATCCCATGGGGTTGGGAAACTCGGCGCGCAGTTCGACCGTGCCGGTCTCCTCGTCTACCGACAGGGCATAAAAGTCGACATAACCTGGAATGGGATACTCTGTCCCGTCGCTGAAAGTCAGTCTGACTTCAACCCGATCATTCTCGTCGAGCTCGATTTCACCTGCTGCAACCGAGCGGCGAAGTGCGAGCACTTCGCTCGCGGCCTGGGCGAAATTGACATAGACCGGCGAAATCTGTTCGATTTTGGTCAGGAGAGTCCCTTCAGGTTGGCTGACCAGCGCACCTTCGGTGACCAGCGCCCGGCCGGCGCGCCCCGAAATCGGTGCTCGGACGGTGGTATAGCCAAGCTGGAGCGAAGCGGCTTCGAGTTGCGCGCGGATCTGTGCGACATTGGCCTCCGCCTCGCGTGAGGCGGCAACCGCGGCATCGTATTCCTGGCCACTGATCGCGTTCTCAGCCACGAGAGGCCGAAAACGTGCGACGACAGCGCGGGCATTGCTGGCTGTCGCGCGGGCACGCTGCAAGGCTGCCTCGGTCTGCGCGTAATTTGCGCGCAGTTCTCGCGGATCGATGCGGAAGAGAGGCTGACCGGCGCGCACGTCAGTGCCTTCTTTATACAGCCGCGCCTGAACGATGCCCGTTACCCGCGCACGCACTTCGGCTTCGCGGACGGGCTCGACCCTTCCCGGAAGCTCGACCACATTGGGAATGGGCCGACTTGCAATGGTTACTGTCCTGACCGGTATGGCTGGCGGCTCAGCGGGTGCTTCGGCGTCCGAGCATGATGCGAGCAAGAGACAGGCCGTAACGACGGCAAGAATACGCTTCATGGGGGGCTTTCAGTCAGATTCGGTGCAGGTTTGGAAGCGTAATAGTCATTACACGCTTGTCCTGCAACTCTCGATCGTGGACATTGCTCGTGATGACCTCGCCAGACCCGTTCTGCAGATTGAACCTTCGTCGCCAGGCGATCGTCTCGGCTGCGCGTAAGCTTTTCGTTAGGCAAGGTTATGAGCAGACAACGCTGCGCGATGTCGTCGATGAAGCGGGGGGGTCACTCGCGACAGTTTACAAGTTGTTCGGCAATAAGGACGGCCTGCTCGAAGCTGTGGTGCTGGAAAACGTCGCCACGAGCGAGGCGCTATTCCAGGCGGCCGGGAAGGACGGAGCATTACCTGGCCCGACCCTTCATCGTCTGTCCGAGGAGCTTAGCGCCCTCTTTCTGAACCCGGAGGTTGTTGCGCTGGTCCGCATCGTGATGGCCCAAAGTATCAGCGATCCCAATTTCGCTAGGCGCTTTTTTGAGCGCACCGCAACAAGCACGCGCATCGCGTTGGAGAGATTATTCCAAAACTGGCAGGAGTGCGGGATCGCAATGGATGGGCCACCGAGCTTTCTCGCGGAAATGTTCATGAACCCCTTCGTGGCGGACCTACATACAAAAGCAATCAGCCATGGTTCGGGCATTGGTAACACGCCCGAGCGGCTGCGCGATAGGACCGACTTCTTTCTCAAGGCATCGGGAATCGGGAGTAGCGCGTAAGCACTCCGGCTTCATCAAAGACGGAGCAGAGACGCTCAGCACGAGCGAGTCTCGCAATATGGTGGGCTAAGTGCCATAGCAGGCTCGGGGTCAATTCCGCAGCAGGACTAATCCGGCAACTCCTAGCACGGCACCCGCCAGCAGCCAGGATTGATCGACAAGCAGCGCAGCGGCCACGATCAATGCAGCGGCTACAGGCCCTTTAGCGGACTGATCTCGATGGTGGCTGGCCGCGAGCCGTTCGACACTGACCGGATCGAGTTGGACCGGCAGATAGCCAGATTTTGCGATTGAGCTCGCGTTCGCAAGTATACCGGGCAGGGACGCCGACAATCCCAGCAGTTGACGGCGGATTTTCTTCAGCCCTGACCGAGCACTGCCAAGTGAGAACCGCTCTGAGAGAAGCTCCATCATAATCGGCCGGGTTTCTTCGGCAATGTTGTACTCGGGTGCCAGCGATCGGACAAACCCTTCGGCCGTCAGCAAGGTCCGCAGAAGAATGGCTAGATCGGGCGGGAGGACCAGCTTGAAATCCCGTAACAAGTCGAATACTCGCGAGAAGATCTGCGAGAACTCGATACCGGAGAGCACCGCCCCCTTGAACTCTCCAATCAACTGATCGAGATCTAGCGCCAGTGCAGCGCGATCCACTTTAGGCTCTCCCGCCCATGCGAGAAGAACATCAGCGACCTCGCTGGTTTCCTCGCCGGCAATCGCGAGCACAAGCCGAACAATCTCGTCGCGTCTGGCCTTGGTGAGCGTCCCGACCGATCCAAAATCGATGAATCCGACATCCTGTTCGCCGATCAGGAAAACATTACCGGGATGCGGGTCGCCGTGGAATTCACCGTTCAGAATGATCATGCGCAGGACTGCGTCGGCGTAGCTTTTGGCGAAACGAGCCACCTGTGGATCGCCAGAGGAGTTGGCCAGCGAAGAAGCCGGCAGGCCGTACAGGCGTTCCTGTACGTTGACCCGGAGCCCCGTTAGTTCCCAATGGATGGCCGGAGTCTTGACCCCAATGGTATCGAGATAGGCGCCAATCCGCTCGCACGCTCTGGATTCCGCAGCGAGGTCCATCTCCCAGGCGAGATTGCGGCCGAAGGTACGCAGAAACTCGGCTGGCCGGTAGCGAGCAATGTCTGGCGACCGTGCTTCCGCGATCCCGGCAAGGCGTACAAGGAGGCGCACATCAGCCTCCATCCGAGCGGCAGTGCCTGGCCGCCGAACCTTCACGATGACATCGCTTCCGTCCCGCAGTTTGGCGGAATAGGTCTGCGCTATGGAGGCGGAGGCCAAAGGCTGTTCGTCGAATTGCACAAAGTCGTTCCGCCAGTCCTCACCCCAGCTTGAAGCAAGAACGGGCTCGATATGCGCGAAAGGTACTGGCGACACCTGATCGTGCAGGGTTGAGAATGCCGTGATCCAGTTTTCGGCAAACAGATCGCTACGCGTGGCGAGGAGCTGCCCCAGCTTTATACCAACTGGACCGATGTCACGCAGGAACGCGACCACTGCGGCTGGGCGAAATTCGCGAGTGTCAATAACTGGGCTGGTAGAAGGAATAAACCCGAAGGCTCCCGCGAGGTTCTTGGCCCCGTGCCTTACAAGAATCTGGCCGATCTCCGCAGCGCGAGCCATGCTGCTCATAGGCTTTTCAGAAAACGAAGACATGTTTTTTAATCTGCCTCGTTCCGTTGTTGGTCCAGATTTGCCGATACCCTCGCAAGAATGTCTCTCAATGTACGTTTCTCATCTGCGGTAATGTCGCGCCAAAGCAGGTCATGAAGCCGATCAGCGGAGCCCCTTAATTCGGGCAGGAGGTCATCAAGCCGCTCAGTGAGAATGAGCTGCCACGCTCGCCGATCCGTTTTGGCTCGAACCCTTTCCATTAGCCCTCTGGCACAAAGACTGGCGACCGCTTGGCCGATAGTCGCTGATTCCAGTTCCAGTTTCTTCGCTATTTCAGCCTGCGTGAGGACAGGATCGCGAAGAAGTTGTCCGATGATCCTCCACTGTGTCTGATTGAGACCGATCCTGGCGACCCGTGCATCGTACGCCCTTCGAGCTCCCCGACTGATTTCGTTCAAAAGATAGAGAATGCGGTCATCATCGCTGATTACCTTCCGCCGACGCTGCGATCGTGTCAGGGTATCTGGGTTTTCGTCCATAGGACTGTGTAGTCCGATCGCTTCGGATGCCCAAACACAAACTGCTAAAACACTTTACTATACGACGCGCGCCTTATAGGGCGCGTGGCCCGATCACCTCTTACTGAAGCTGCCGAAAGAGTCAGATGACCGATACCTCCAACGAACCGGAGCAGGAGGGCACAACCCCAACGAACCCGCAATCGCGGCGTGGCTTGCGCGTCGTGTTAATCATTATTGGTCTTGCAGTCCTGCTCGGCGGGGGCTGGTGGTACTTTCGGCACGTTACCTACGGTCAGTACATGCAGTCGACCGACAATGCCTATGTCGCTGTTGACAGCGTCGTTATCTCTTCCAAGGTAGCGGGATACGTCGAAGAGGTCTTCGTGGGGGAGAACGAGCAGGTTGCTCGCGGCGGAGCCCTCGTACAACTTGATTTGCGGGATTATCAGGCGCAAGCTCAACAGGCGCGCGCGCAGATTGCCGCGACGCTCGCAGGGGCCGATACCATCCGGTCACAAGTAACCGAACAGGATGCGGCCATCCGCCAGGCGCAGGCCCAACGCGCCGCCGCGGGCGCGGCACTCGACCTCGCGAACGACCAGGTGGCGCGCTATCGACCCTTGGCTGCCACCGGAGCCGAACCGCGGGAAAAGCTCGACCAGTATGAGACGCAGGCGCGGCAGGCGCGCGCCGAACTCGCAGCTACGCAGGCGGCGGTTTCTGCCGCAACGGCTCGCCGCG
Organism: Qipengyuania benthica; assembly: GCF_030717865.1. Classification (NCBI taxonomy): domain Bacteria; kingdom Pseudomonadati; phylum Pseudomonadota; class Alphaproteobacteria; order Sphingomonadales; family Erythrobacteraceae; genus Qipengyuania; species Qipengyuania benthica. The sequence continues at coordinate 175,714 of NZ_JAVAIL010000005.1, forward strand.
CGACCCTGTTCGAGCAGATTGGCCAGACCCAGGCGCAGGCCGACGCTGCGCGCGCGCAGCTAGAAACAGCCGACCTTACGGTTGAATCGACGTTGCTGCGCGCCAGCAAGGCAGGCCGGGTCGGCGATCTCTCGGTGAGAGTGGGCCAGTTCGTGCAGCCGGGCCAGCGTTTGATGACGGTGGTTCCGGTGAGCGCGATCTACGTGACCGCAAACTTCAAGGAAACGCAGGTTGGCCTGATCCGGCCCGGCCAGAGCGTCCGGCTAGAGGTCGACGCCTTACCCGGCGTTGAGATCGCGGGACGGGTGGACAGCATATCGCCGGGAACGGGAGCGGAATTTTCAATCCTCCCCCCCGAGAATGCCACCGGCAACTTTACGAAGATCGTTCAGCGTATACCGGTCCGCATAGCTATTGACGCTCGTCTTGAAGTTCGGCGTCTGCTCGTTCCCGGCATGTCAGTTGTGGCGACCGTTGACACCCGGAATGCGGCAGGTGAACTGGAAGAGATCTCGAGCCAGACGCAATGACCGAAGGAATGGCAGCCCCTGGCACTCCCGGAGGTCCGGTCGCGAGCCCGAAAAACGCGGACGTTACCGCCTGGGTAGCCGTGGCTGCGGGCGCTCTCGGCGCCATGCTCGCGACGCTGGACATCTCGATCGTCAATTCCGCTCTGCCTGTTATCCAGGGAGAAATCGGTGCCACAGGCGCCGAGGGCACCTGGATTGCCACCTCGTTTCTCGTTGCTGAGATTGTCGTCATTCCGCTGAGCGCCTGGCTGGAGCGTCTGTTTGGTCTGCGAACCCTCCTTATCATCGCGGTCAGCGCGTTCACCGCCTTTTCGGTGCTGTGCGGGATTGCAACCGACCTTACCACTATGATCATCGGTCGCACGGGTCAGGGCTTCATGGGCGGAGTGCTCATTCCGACGGCGATGACCATCGTCGCCAAAAGGCTGCCGCCTCATCAACAGCCCATCGGAATGGCCCTGTTCGGCATGACAGTGATCCTCGGCCCCGTGATGGGACCATTGATCGGGGGTTGGCTGACCGAGAATCTGAGTTGGCACTATGCCTTCTTTGTCAATGTGCCAGTCTGCGGCCTGCTGCTGCTCCTCCTGTTCGTTGGCTTGCCCCATGAAAAGCCAAAGTGGGAATATCTCACCGACGCGGATTGGGCGGGCATTCTCGGGCTCATCCTGGGGCTGGGCGGCCTGACAGTTGTTCTCGAGGAGGGCCACCGTGAAGAATGGTTTGAATCCTCGCTCATTCAATGGCTCACGGTGATCACAATCGTCGGATTTGCCTCGCTGATTTACGGACAGGTGAAGGCACGCAAACCGGTCTTAAAACTGCAACTCCTGTTCAATCGACAGTTTGCCAGCGTCGCGATCATGGCGCTCGCCTTGGGCATGGTGATGTATGGTTCGACCTACGTAATCCCGCAGTTCCTCGCGATCATTTCTGATTACAACGCCCTTCAGACCGGGCTAGTTATTTTCTGGATGGGCGTCCCGGCATTCCTGTTGATGCCTGTCCTTCCCTTGATGATACGGAAGATCGACATCCGCATCGCCGTTGGCGCCGGCATGTTGCTGATGGCGGTCAGCTGCTTTGTCAGCACCAGCCTTACAGCCGAATCCGGGGGTGCCGTTTTCACCGAGAGCCAGCTCTTGCGCGGTGTCGGCATGATCCTGTCGATGATGTTCCTGAACCAAGCGACAGTGGCTTCGGTTGCCAAGGAGGACGCGGGCGATGCTTCGGGGATTTTCAACGCGGCCCGCAATCTCGGCGGGTCTTTCGCTCTTTCAGCTTTGGCATCGTTCCAGGACCAACGGATCTGGCATCACAGCCGACGAATGGAAGAGACGCTGAATGCGAACAGCGTTTCGCTGCAGGACTATCTCGACGGGCTGGCGCGAAACTTCGGCGGCATGGAGGGGGCGATGGCCGTCCTGAGCCGCACCCTCCAACGCGAGGCGTTCATAATGACCTACAATGACGTCTTCCTGGTGATGGGGGTCCTGACCCTCGCGACGGTTCCGCTAGTCCTCTTCCTGAGGCCGCTTCCAAAAAATGTCTCCCTTTCGATGCACTGAGCCCAACATGATGCGCCGTCCAATACCATCGCTTCTCCTCATCGCCTTGCTGGCTGGCTGTACGGCTGGGCCGGACTACGCAGGCCCTCCGAAAATATTGTCGGCGGATACGGGCCATCGGTTTGTCCGCGCTGGCGAGGACGTAGGCCTCATGGACCCGGCCCTCGCCGAATGGTGGGTGCTGCTCGACGATCCTGAACTGACACGGCTGGTCGAAATTGCGCTGTCCGAAAATCCGTCGCTTCAGGCAGCGCAAGCGCGCATCGCGCAGGCCCGGGCATCGGTCAGGCAGGATCGGGCGGGCAGAATGCCGACGCTCGGAACCCAGGCCACCACTATTCAGGGCCGGCTTCCCGGCCTGGACATCCAGGGGGGGCCACCCCCGTCCTCACAGCAACCCGATCCGGAGGCGGGAAGCGACGACGCCCTCAGCTTTTACAATGTTGGTCTCAATGCAAACTGGGAGCTGGAGTTTGCGGGCGGCTCCCGGAGGCGTATCGAGGCCGGCAACGCGCAGGCCGCTGCAACGGTCGCCAACGCGGAGGACGCAAAGGTCCAGCTGACCGCCGAAGTTGCCAATAACTACGTCAACTTGCGGGAGGCCCAGTTCCGCGCCGACCAATACCGGACGCAGATCAAGCTGCAGGAGGAAATCCTGGCCCTGACTTATCAGCGGTATCAGCAGGGCGCGCTGCCGCTGTTCCCGGTGGGTAACGCGAACGCCGAGCTGGAGGTGCTCAAGTCCCAGTTCGCCGAGGCGGAGGCCGACATTGCGGTCCTGCTCGACGCGCTTGCCATACTGTCCGGCCGGATTCCCGGATCGACTGCCGAAGACCTTTCGACGCCGCGTGATATCCCTTTGCCCCCGGATCAGGTTACTGTCGGCGATCCGGCGAGTCTGTTCGCGCGTCGGCCCGACATCAGGGCGGCTGAGCGCACTCTCGCCGCCGCAACGGCCAGGATCGGTGTGGCTGAAGCGGCAAGGTTCCCGAAGCTGTCCTTCATGGGGATTCTGGGCCTTGGCGGATCCTCCCCCGACGACATCTTCGATGTGGGTGAATTATCGGCATTGGCGATCCCTCGCCTGGAATGGAATTTTCTCGATTTTGGAAGGGTCGACGCGTCAGTAGATCGAGCCGGGGCGGTCCGCGACGAAGCTGTCGCTAACTACCGTCAAACCGTCCTCTCGGCGCTACAGGATGCCGAGCGAGCTCTGGCACGATTTGGCCAACAACGGGTCGCACTGGCAGCCACCGCACAGATCAAGAGCCAGGCCGATAGCGCCGCTGATCTGAATCGCCAGCGCTTTGCGGCAGGAGCGATCTCGAGGGCTGACCTCAATCTTGCGCTGCGCGACAAGCAGCAGGCTTCGGCAGACCTGGTTCGGACGAAAGCGGCGCTTACCCTGGCCTGGATCGCGCTGCAGAAGTCGCTGGGCCTGGGGTGGCAAGAGCCCGCCGAGGGGGCAGTTGCCGCGCCGTGAAGTCGTAGCTGACGAGGAGTCCTGCGTCAGTTCGTTCGGTTCACGAGAAATACGCGCCCCTGCCGCTGGCGACCAACTTGCCGTCGGGTCCGACAATACGCGTCTGCGCCACCGAAATCTGCCGCCCGATCTTCACGATCTGTCCGTGAGCAGTGAGAGGGCCTGAGGTTGCAGGACGGTGATAATCGACGCGCAGATCGGCCGTCGCTTTCGCGGCGGCGCCTCTCGCAAGCAAAGCATAAAGTCCGGTGAGGTCGACCAGTGACGCCAGGATCCCTCCATGCGCCGACCCCACCATGGGGTTCGACACGATCTCCTCGCGCCACGGCATGGTGATCTCGATTCCATTCTCAGACCAGGCAGCAATCTCCAGCCCGAGCCATCGGTGAAAAGGGGCCAGGTGCAGCATCTCTTGCAAGCGCTCTCGATCGATCATGCTTCCTTCATCCCCTCCAGCTGAGCCGTATCGGAAGAGTGATGGCCCCTCAGGAAATCGACGATAGCGGCGGAAAAGGCGTCGTTCGCATCGCCCACGACCATATGCGTGGCATCTGCGATGTCCGTGTATTCTGCATGAGGGGCAAGTTGTCGCAGATGCGAAACGGCCTCGTCGGAAACAAGATCACTCGAAGCGCCGCGGATGAGATGCAGCGGAAGTGCGAGATTCGCCGCGGCTTGGCTCAACTGTGCCGACTGCCGGTCCTGACTGCCAGGGTCGCTTCGTTTGGTAGCCGCGATATTGCGGATGAAAGCGGGGTCCCAATGCCAGTAAAAGCGGCCATCCTCCTTTTTCCGCAGATAGCTCTTGAGGCCATCGCTTGCGCCGCGTCTGGCACGATGCGGCATATAGCGAGCGATCACGTCCGCCGCCTCCTGCGGTGAAGCGAAGCCACTATCGACGTGCTCTTCCATGAAACCGACTACTCGCATCACGCCGGCGGGCTCCATTCGCGGAACTACGTCGACCAAGGTAAGCGAGGCAAAGGTGCCGGGTGCGAGCTCGCCTTCGGCTAGAATTCCTGCCATTCCGCCAAGCGAAGCCCCGACCAGGGCTGGGCGACGCTCCATAAGCGACGCGATGTTGACCAAGTCAGCCGCAAAATTTCGGACATCGTAAGCGCCCTCAAGAGCCCAGTCGCTATCTCCATGCCCTCGAAGATCGACCGCAATCGCGCGAAAGCCTTCTTGAGCGAGATCGCACATTACGCGCTTCCACGCCCGCCGGGTCTGACCGCCCCCATGAGCGAGCAGGACCGGCATCGCGTTCTGTTCCCCGCAGGCGTCAGCGGCAAGAGCAATTCCTGCCTCACCGTATAAGATCATTGCTTCGATCTGCACTGGAGTATCACCTTTTATACTATATCGGCTCTTCCTTAATTGGGAACCGTGCATCCGAGACAGCGATCGCTTACTGGCTGCCCCTCCGCCGTTATCCTCTCAGTCATTCAGGCACCATAGCGCGCCATGAAGGTGTCGTGAGCCGCGCGGGCGACACGCTCGCATTGCGCGACAGGCACTTTCTCATGCGAACCGAATAGGCGGTTGTCAAAAATAGACACTTTGCACAGTTCGACGAGCTGCTGTGCAGCGATTTGCTCATCATCCACGGTCAGTTCGCCACGTCCGCACCATACGCGCAGAAGCACCCTGATCTTTTCCGTCCCTCGGCGCGGACCGGCGTCCATAATCGTCGCCGTCGCGAGTGGGAAGCGTCCGCCCCCCCCCACTGCAATACGACACAAATGCACAGCACTGTCGTGCCGCCCAAATAGATCAGTCAACTGATTTGCAACTACGAGCAAGCCTTGTCGCGCAGGCAATTCCGCCAGCCTTGGCTTGGCGATTTCGTTGTTAACATTCTTAAGTGCGTTTTCTACAACCGTGACATAGAGTGCGCCCTTGTCTGGAAAGTGATTGTAAAGTGTGGGCTTAGCAACTTTTGCTTCCCGTGCCACCTGCTCCATGCTGGCGCCATCAAAGCCTTCCCTCACGAACACCCGGGTGGCGGCTGAGAGGATCGCCTCATGCTTTCGGGCTTTAACGGCTCCACTCATCAGTCTGCTACCAGCACCAAATCGTTACGTTACTAATATCAGCACCCCGAGGTACGACGTTCGCAGCCGTTGACCAACCCGGCAGTTTGGTGGCTTGTCCGGGAATTTGGCAGCATGACCGGCACGGATCTTCCGCTCATGCTGTATAACTGCACTATCCTGTTCCCCCGAAGTAACATCCTATAGCTACGAGACATTCCCGTCAGCAATCGGATTTCAGAATTTGGCTCCAACTGCGATTCCATAACGCCGCGGATCTAGGGTATAGATATTTGTAAAATTACCGGAAGATGCATCGGTAACATACAATCCGGTTATGGAATCACTATCAAAGAGGTTTTGGACGAATCCCCGAACAAACCAGCGATCATCAGCACTGTTCAGTTGGACCACGGCATTCGCTTGAACGAAGGGCTCGATGCGATTGACCCTCCCGTTAAAGATGTTCCCGTACTGCTTGCCGGTTAAAGCAAGATCCATCCTAGGCACCAAAGTCATGCCATTACTGAGTTCGACTGTGTACTGCGCACCCATCGAAACCTTTAGATTGGGGGCCTGAGGCAGGGTGTTGCCTTTAATGTTCACCTCGACACCCGGACTGAGAACTTGAATTCCGCTATTCTCGGGAATGGCATTTTCGAGGACATCGCAGATGCCGAATGCACCGCTGGAGGCGATATTGCCGTCAGCAGGAAATTCCTCGGGGCCCCGGAGTCCCAAAGCTGCATTGACTACTGCAACGAATCCATCAGCGACTCCGGGAGCAGGCCCCGTGACAGCGCAATGGGCGCCATTGCTGATGTCCTTGATGATCACCGCATCGGGATCGCCGCCGCCGGGATCACGCGGATTGGAAAAGAATTGATCGCCAGCGACCTCAGCGTTCAGGTAGCTGAAGTTCAAATTCACCAGCAGATTACGGTCCGGCCGTATCACAGTTTCCAGTTCGAGGCCCCAAATATCGGCATCGATTGTATCGTTCACTGAAGTTCTAGCAACGATCCGGCTTAGCTGAAGCCCGCTATATTTATAATAAAAAGCCGTCGCATTCAACTGCAACGCCCCGTTTGCAAAGACGTTCTTTGAACCGATTTCAAATGCATCGATCGATTCGGACCCAAAGCTTTCGCTCACTTCAAAAATCGGAGAGAGTGGCGGATTTATCCCGCCCGATTTGTATCCCCTGGAATAAGAGGCGTAGATGGTATTATCGGGTGTGATCGCGAAGTCCAGAACAGCTCTTCCCGTAATGTCGTCAAAGCCGACTTCGCGAAACTGAGTGAGCTGAAGGCCAGGCTGGCCGGGGTCAGCGTCGAAAAGCCCTGATGGACTTACCAGAGGGGTTATAGGGCTTTCGAAGGGATCTCCATCGTTCGAATAGGGATTCAGGAAACTAATCAAGGTGGTGCGTGCGGTTACATCTTTCTTGTCGTTGTTATAACGTAGGCCGCCCGTAAGGGTGAGCCGATCGGTCAAGTCAAAATATACCTCGCCGAATATTCCGTAGCTCTCAAGATTGGCTTCCAGAGAATTGTTCCGATACATCGAAGTCGCGAAATAGGAAGGTGGAAGCCCGCCCGACAGGGAACCGAAAGATCCCAGGATTGCGCTCGCATAATCTAGCGCAAACGAATTAACGTAATAGCTGTTGTCAGTGGTTTTGGATTTTGCATAAATTCCGCCGACCAGAAAATTGAACGGTCCATCAAAGTCGCTTGTGAGGATTAGCTCGCCACTCCAGGACTCTCGCTGTTCAGCAGAACGGTCGAAGGAGAGGGGAGACTCGGAACAAAGCGAATTCCCCTCGAAAGCACCACGGTTGCCGTCGTCATTGTCAGAAGTACATAGTGGCCCCTGCGGTCCGCCTGGAAAGAGTGCGGCGACTATGGGCGAGAAATAGCCTGAGGATCCCGGAATAAATGCGGGAGCCGGAGGAGCGAGGCCAGTTGGCAGACCATTTGCTCCGAAAAAGGCAAGTGTGTTCAATGCCGGGGCGAAGCCAGCTCGGTCCTGAACCCCGAGAAAGTAATCCTGCCGCGAATCCACCTGGGTATCCTGATACAGGCCCGTGGCAGTTAACGTCATCGCGCCAAAGCTTTGCTCCAGTCGCGCCTGAATCTGCAGTTCATCCGCCAAGTAGAAGGGCGTATAGGGAGTGTTCACCACCCTGACATCGTCGGGCTTGTCGAACCCGGCGAATGCATCAGGGCCATACAAACTCCCGAGCCCGAGCACTCCGGGAATGCCCTGAATGGCGAAGAATTCAGAGGAACTAAGCGTGGCCCCCACCGTGGAATTTGCATTGGTGATGTCGTAGTCAAGACGATTGTTAAGACAGCCCAGTACCCCCAGTGGATCTCGCTGGCAGGCCTGCTTCTGGTTCCTCAATCGCGTATCGTTCTCGCGGAAGTAATATCCCATCATATCGAAAGTTGTGTTCGGGCCGGGCTCGAAACGCAGGGACCCGCGCACAGCATACATGTCGCGATCATCGATGTCGGAACCGTCGTACAAGTTCGTGGTATAGCCATCGCGGTTCAGATATACGCCGGCCAGCCTGACGCCGATCGTATCTCCGATCGGAATGTTTACCATTCCCTCTGCTCTTATGCTGTTGAAGTTGCCATATTCGAATTCGGCTTCAGCGCCGAATCCTGACAGGTCGGGTTTTGCGGTGACCACGTTCACAACACCGGAGGTCGCGTTCCTGCCAAAGAGCGTTCCCTGGGGTCCACGAAGGACTTCGATGCGTTCAAGGTCGAAATATTCCGTTTCGAACAATCGGGTTCCAAAAAGGGGCGATCCGTTGACATGTATGGCGGTCGCGGCGTCGCAGGTCACGCCGACGCATAAGTCGCCGATGCCGCGGATAGTGAAGGAGGCGGAGGTGAAATTGCCTTTCGAAAACGACACATTAGGCAGGGTCAACTGGAGATCGGATGCGTTTTCGATCTGCTGGCTTTCGAGCGCTTCGGCGTCGAACGCGCTGACTGCGATCGGCACCTCTTGCAAGCTCTGCGACTGGCGCTGGGCCGTCACAATAATGACGTTGCCCGTTACAACCTGCCCGTCATCGGCATCCTGGCCGGATGCAACCGGTTGAGCACTCAATACTTGTGGCAACACCAATAATGCGGCGCCCGCCAGCCAGTAGGATTTTTTCTGCATGCTCGTTCCCCTCTCTCCATAGAAATTTACCCATTTTTGGGCCTGCTCCCTATTGCCCCAAAATGGGGGCAGCTCGGCGAGCTGCCCCTAGTCTGAGGAGAGGTTAAATGAGAAACAATCTCATGCGCCTCTGGGGCAGAGGTTATGCTTTTCGGAAAATCTAGTAAAGTAGTTTATTGTCAGGCAAGGGAGAACGCGGAAACGGACCCAAGTTGGGCAGCGAAAAATGCCAAGGCCGCGTTCGATCCGCGACATATGATGATACGGCAGTTTGATACCCGAGGAACGGTCTCTGGCACCCCGCTGCTTCACCGGTACCCTCCACTGGGAAAGTTCCCCTATTTCCCACACATGGATCCGTGAGAACGCTAAACGATTTTCAGGCGAGTCTTGTTTATGGATTTTCACGTCTCCCCCTTATTAACACTCGACAAGACCGAGATAATCCTCGCAATGCCCTTGGCAGAAGTCTGGCTGGCTATGGCATTCTTGGGCTTGGCAGCTTGTATTTACGCTACTGGCATACCCGGCGCACTCGTGCCGGTTTCCTTTTCCTCGGGTGCGCTTCTAGGCGAAACGCTTGCCATCGCAGCGGTCGCCGCAGGCGCGCTTTTTGGATCGGTCATCCTTTTCTGCGGGCTCGTGCGGGGAACGAGTTCTATCTCGCAGCATCGGTATGGCCGCCACATCAAGAGGTTGGATCACGCAGTTTCAAGGGGTGGGATTTTACCGATTATTGGACTTCGCCTGATTGGCGTCCCGCATCTGGCCGTGACGGGAGTTTCCGCATTGGCCTCTCTAAGCCTGCGGCGTTATGCCATTTCGACGCTTGTTGGAATTCTTCCCGCGATTGCGATAGCGGCGACTGCCGGGGCTGCGCTCTAGTCGCACTGGACGATCGCCGAACCTGAAAACCTGCGTATCAAATGCCAAACCAGGGGCCAATACACGCTGTCAGGCTGTATCGCCCTCGATTCCGGCGCAGAAGATCCATTTTCCACCTCGTTTGAGAGGGGCCGCAGCCGCCAGGCATCTGCTCAACGGATTCGGGACGCACAGAATGACGACAAAGCTTCTCACAGGTATTTTATCCAAGTCGGTCGAATCGAGTTCGCAAGCTCGGCTGACCCTTACCGAACGGGCATTCCAGATTGGTTTTGGGGCGATTCAATGGCCCTGGTTGCTCAAAAGCCTTTATGGCGGAACACGCCATTCCAAGTTCGCTCTCCTGGAGCGACTCAGGCTAGACCATGATGCACTTCCTCATCTTGGCAGCTGGAAGGCGGACACTCACTTCCTCAATCGCGTTGTCGATCTGGTTGAAGAGCGGCAACCCGCAAATGTCGTCGAGCTCGGCTCTTGAGCCACATCCCTTATCATTTCAAGTGCGCTTAAGAAGAACGGGAAGGGCAGGCTGCATAGTTACGACCAGCACTTGCCGTTCGTTGGAGAAATGGCGAAGTGGCTTTCCGATTACGACCTGGATGCGGCCTTTCACTATGCACCCCTTCTTTATCGCAGCGACAGCTGGCCCGGAATATGGTATGCCCTTTCACAGCTTCCAGATGAAATCGACCTGCTTGTAATCGACGGGCCGCCTTGGTCTGTACATCCCTTTGCGCGAGGAATTGCAGACTGTCTCTTCGACAGGATTTCTCCAGGCGGCATAATAATGCTGGACGATGCTGCAAGGCCCGGTGAACGCTTAATTGCCCGCCGGTGGCGTCGCGATTGGCCTGAGTTCAGCTTCAACTTCGAAAGTGAAGGATCCAAAGGATTGCTGATCGGTCGCAAGTCCTTTGAGAGAGCTTAAGCCGATCAACGGTTTCGAGATACCGCCTGAAAGCTTCCGGGTTGCATGCGGATCCTTTTCTTCAGTACGCCTTGCAGAAGAGGATAGTTGGCTGATGCCCGCCGGTCGTAGATTGCTGTCGGTTCGAGAAGAGTGGAGATGACCGGCCCCCACCGAGTGGTCCGTGTTGATTGTTAGTGGATTGTCGCCTCCTGCGCCATTGCCGGCTGGAGGTGGAGCGAAGCGGAACCGGAAGGCGGCAATGGCGATCTTACAGTTTCCGGGGCAGGCGGCCGATAGCCAAGGCTGCTGTGCGGACGCACGGTGTTGTAGTGGCCGCGCCAGGCTTCGATCAGGACCTTGGCCTCGGCGAGGCTGTAGAAGATCTCCCCATTGAGCAGCTCGTCACGCAGTGAGCCGTTGAAGCTTTCGTTGTAGCCATTCTCCCATGGCGAGCCCGGCGCGATGTAGAGCGTCTTCACCCCGATGCGGGCGAGCCACTCCTGCACGGCAGTAGCGATAAACTCCGGGCCATTGTCGGACCGGATGTGAGCTGGTGGACCGCGCTTGCGACCATCATGGGTGCGCCCCTCGACGTAGTCGTTCGGCCAGCTCCGCCACCAGCGCCTTGAGTGATGTCCGGCACAGCTTTCACCTGATCGATCACCAGTGCCCGGTGCGGTTCGAGCAGCCGCTTGCGATGGCCGCCCATACGCCGCGATGCCGCCGTCCCCGTCAATCGCTGACGTTGTGACCACCTCACTACGCTCGCAACGCTCACCCCGAACAAGGACGCCACCTCTCGGCAACTGCGACCCGAAGCCACCAACGTCGCTGCCCGCTCACGCAAATCATTCGAATAGGGTCTTGCCATACCTGCTAGCCTCCATTCCCAGCCAGCAGGTTGAATCAGAAATCGAACCGATTGGGAATCTGGAGGGTTCTGTGAGGTCGCGCGCCGAAACGCGGGTATCATGGCGCTGTGCGCGACCTCATTGAAGCCGGATTGAGCGAACCCGCTGACGCGCTCGCGACCTATGGGATTAGTGCTGCGCCGCTGGTTGCTGGTGACCGAGCTTGTTTGATCGGATGCCACCAAGCAAGTGAGGACGATGGCGTATTGGCCGCATTGGTCGAGATAATCGACGCGCCCCACGGATATCTGCGCAGGCTGCGGGGTGGCACTGCTGTCCTGCGAGTGGATTTGCAGGATGGCAGAGATGGGGGATCGTCGGCGCAAATGCCGCGCCGCTGCCACGTCTTACGTTCGATCGCGCCCCTGATCATGACGTATCGGACCAAGGTCGGGGTTGCCCGGCGCGCCATCGCGGGAGCGTGGCGGTGACACGCAGAATGCCGCCACAGCATGGGCACTGGGATGGATCAAAGTGCGGTAGCCGCTTTGTGGTATCGCCGATCTCGGCGGCGACCGCCGCAATCGTCTCCGCCCGGATCAGGAGCTGCCTTATGGTGGCGAGCCGTGCCCGGCGGCAGCCGTTGGCAAGGAAGCCATAGTGGCGAATGCGATGAAAGCCGTCCGACAGGCTGTGGATGAGGAAGCGGCGAATGAACTCGTGGGGATGAAGCGACATCAGCCTGGGCGCGTTGCCATGACGGTAGTCGCGCCAGCGGAAGGTCACGATGGTCTCGTCAGCGCTGACCAGGCGACTGTTGGAGATGGCGACCCGGTGTGTGTAGCGGCCAAGATAGGCGAGGACATGCTCGGGCGATCCGAAGGGCGGCTTGGCATAGACGATCCAGTTCTTGCGCCGCAGCTTGCCGATCGCTGCGGTGAAGACATCGGCATCATCAAATCCATCCAGCTTGCCGGAGAAGCGTAGTCGCCCGGCTGCATGTGCCGCCTGAAGCCGCTCGAGAAACAGTCGCCGGAACAGGCGTGAGAGGACATGGACGGGCAAGAAGAAGTTGGGTCGGCAGCCGAGCCACCGGCCATCCGATGAAAGCGCTCCGCCGGGGACGAGGCAATGAATGCGAGGATGGTGAGTTAGAGCCTGGCCCCACGTGTGAAGAATGGCCAGAAATCCGATCTCGCCGCCGAGGTGCCTGGGATCGGCAGCGATGGTCTTGGGTGTCGGCGCGACGGCGTCGAACAAGATCGCATAGACGACCGCCTTGTTGTTGAACGCGATCTCGGCGACTTCGCTCGGGACCGTGAACACGACGTGGAAATAGGACACTGGCAACAGATCGCCTTGACGGTCAGCGAGTCACCGTTCGCGCTTCGCACTCTGGCACTTCGGACAATGCCGGTTGCGGCAAGAGTTGTAAGCGACGCGGACATGCGCGCAGTCCTCGCAGGCCTCGACATGACCCCCAAGCGCAGCGGTTCGGCACAGCTCGATCGCCGACATGACGCGCCGCTCGATGCGGCCAAGATGGCCGTCATGGGCTTGCGCATAGGCATGGCCATGGCGGCGGAAAATATCCGCCACTTCCAGATCGGAACGCATGGTCCCGGCTCAGGCGGGCGGCACCACCTCAAGGGTCAAACGATCAAACGGGCTCTGCGCTGCAGCGATCGTAGTCGCGGTAACCTGGGTGTAGCGCGCAGTCGTCGAGAGACTGTTGTGCCCTAACAGCACCTGGATGATGCGGATATCGACGCCGCTCTCGAGCAGATGGGTGGCGAAGCTGTGGCGCAGCGTGTGCACGCTGACCTTCTTGGTCAATCCAGCCGCCTTGGTGGCTGACCGGCAAGCCGAATGGAGCACAGTCACGTTGATCGGCCTCTCGCCCCGGCCGGGAAATAACCAGCCAGTCGGGCGCGTCAGGCGCCAATACGTCCTCAGGATATCGAGCAACTGGGCCGAGAGCATAACCGTGCGATCCCTGGCGCCCTTGCCGTGGCGAACCTGCAGCAGCATCCGGTCGCTGTCGATATCGCCGACCTTCAGGCTCACCGCCTCCGATACGCGCAGTCCCGCAGCATAGGCAGTGGTCAGCGCGGCACGCGACTTCAAGGACGGCACCGCTTCAAGAAAGCGTACCACCTCGTCAGGGCTCAAGATCGCCGGCAGCTTGCGAGGCGTGCGCGCATAGGCGATCCGCTCAGGTATCTCGCCCCGGTTCAACGTCACGCCATAGAAAAAAGCGCAATGCGCACACGGTCTGGTTCAGCGATGGCCAGGAAATCCCCTGCGACACGAGATAGACCTGAAATGCCCGGACATCCTCCAGCCCAAGCCGATCCAGTGAGCGTCCGAATTGGCGACTGAACTTCGTGACGGCGTGAAGGTAGGAACGCTGGGTGGCGGGCGACAAGTTGCGCAACATCATATCGTCGATCATACGGCGGCGCAGCGGGCTCGCCCCTGTTGTGGTCTCAGCCATGGGGTGGTCTCCTGGTTGAGAGCTGGTCCAGCAACCAAACCAACTCATCAGGAGCGACCATTCCGGCCTATACGCACGCCTCTCCCGCGTCAGCGGGTTCGTTCAATCGTTTTAATGATCCATCTCGCCGGCGCCAACATCATCGATGCGCGCATCCACGCCACGAGGTCCGGCTGGGCGGTCGACAATTTCCTGAGCCAGGACCCGCACGGGCGGCCGTTCCGCGAAGCGGCGCAGCTCGAGCGGATCGAACGCTCGATCGAGGATGCGCTCGCCACCGGATCGCACTCGAGCCGCGGCTGGCGCAGCGTCCGCTGCCGCACCACCGCTCCAAGGCTTTCGATGTCGACCCGAGGGTGGTGTTCGACAACAAGGCCTCGAACCGCTTCACCGTGATCGAGGTCCACGCCGGCGATCGCTCGGCGCTGCTCAACCGGCTGGCGCGCACGCTGTTCGAGGAGGGGCTGGTGGTCCATTCGGCGCATATCACCGCCTATGGCTAGCGCGCGGTCGTTACCTTCTACGTCACCGACGTCACCGGCTCGAAGATCACCTCCGAAGCACGGCTGACGCGGATAGAGGATGCGCTGCTCGAAGCGGCAAGTGATGCATTACAGGCACGGTTGGAAGATGCGTAACACCCGTTTGTCGGGGGAGTCTTGCAACTTCCATGCGCGTAGCTAGGGATGCGCGTCACAAAAGATAAAAGCATAAAAGTTGAACCAAGAGAGAGAAGCCCATGAAAACCCGTTATGCATCACTGCGCGTGCTCGCCCTTCTCGGTGCGGGCGCCGCGCTCGCCCCGGCCGCCGCGATGGCGCAGGATCAGACCGACACCGATCTGATCGAGAACGCCGATGTGGTGGACGACAATGTGATCGTCGTGACCGCGCAGGGCCGCGCGCAGGTGCTCGCCGACGTTCCAGTCGCGATCAACGCGGTTTCCGCCGAACAGCTCGAGCGTTCGGGCACCAACGACATCCGCGAACTGACCCAGGTCGCGCCCTCGCTGCTGGTCTCCTCGACCGGCAATGAAGCCAATGGCTCCGCGCGGATCCGCGGCATCGGCACGGTGGGCGACAACGCCGGGCTCGAAAGCTCGGTCGCGGTCTTCGTCGACGGGGTCTATCGTTCGCGCTCGGGCAATGCGCTGAGCGAGCTCGGCCCGCTCGACCGGATCGAGATCCTGCGCGGTCCGCAGGGCACGCTTGGCGGCCGTAATTCCTCCGCCGGCCTCATCTCGATCTACACCGCGCAGCCCGAATTCACCTTCGGCGGCCACGGCTCGATTTCCTACGGCAATTACGACGCTATCCGCGTCGAGGGCGGCCTGACCGGCCCGCTCAGCGACACGATCGCCGCGCGCGTCGACGGGGTCTATTCGCGCCGCGACGGCTTCTACAATGATGTCGTCAACGACACCGACGTCAACAATCGCGACCGCTATCTGGTCCGCGCGCAATTGCTGTTCGAACCGACCGAGGACATCAGCTTCCGCCTCGTCGGCGACTATTCCAAGAAGGACGAGGCCTGCTGCGCAGCGACCTTCGTCCAGACCGATTTCGCTCCGCTGGCACGGCTGAGCGACGACATCTCGCCGCTCTCGGCCGAAGCGAAGTTCGACTATCCCGGCTCCGCTACCCCGGCGCTGACCAGCACCGCCAACCCGATCATCCCGGTCCTGCTCGGTCTCGGGCAGAACCCGATCGCGCTCAACGGCGGTACCTTCAACCGCGACATCTACGTCACCCCGGGCCGCACCTATCAGGGCGAGACCGAGGATTTCGGCGTCTCGGGCGAGCTGAACTGGAGCTTCGGCGACACCACGTTGACCTCGATCACCGGCTATCGCGAATATTCCAACTTCCAGGCCTCGGATACCGACTACACCCAAGTCGATATCCTCTACCGCGCCCCGACCGAGGATGCCGGTGCGCGCGAGTTCAAGACCTTCACCCAGGAACTGCGCCTCTCCGGTTCGGCCTTCGACGATCGCCTCGAGTGGCTGGTCGGCGGCTTCTACGCCAATGAGAAGCTGGAATCGCGCGACAATCTGCGCTTCGGCACGCAATACGGCACGTTCGCCAATTGCCGCCTCGCCAATGCGCTTCAGCCCACGCTGGGGGCGCTGATCGGGCAAACCGTCGCCGATCCTTCGCGCGCCAACTGCTTCAACCCGACTGCCTTCGGTGCGATCCAGAGCGGCGCTGTGTTCGGTGCGGCAACCCCGGCGATCGTCGCCGGGCTCACCAATCTGGCGACGCTCAACGATCGGGGCGGAACCGGCGATGTCTACAACCAGCAGAGCGAGAGCTTTGCGGTCTTCACGCACAACATCTTCCACATCACCGACAATCTCGATCTGACGCTGGGGCTTCGCTACACCAACGAGACCAAGGATTTCGACGCCACCTTCGGCAATGACAATACCGTCTGCCCGACCAACCGCGCGATTCTCGGTCCGCTGCTGGGCGTGCCATCGCTGGCGGCCTTCGCGGGCGGCATCCTCGGTCTGTCGTGCCAAGGCAATTCGACCGCAGAGCTCGATGGTGTCTCGCTGTCGGACAGCCGCGACGAGAACGAGTTCACCGGCACCGCGGTGCTCAGCTACAAGCCGACCGACGACCTGATGGTCTACGCCTCCTACTCGCGCGGCTACAAGGCGGGCGGCTTCAACCTCGACCGTTCCGCGCTGGCCGAGCCGGTGTTCCTCAACGTCAACAATATCGACATCAGCCGGCTGCAGTTCGACCAAGAAACGGTCGACGCTTTCGAACTGGGCGCGAAATACTCGACCCGCGAATTCGGGCTGAGCGTCGCGGCCTTCCGCCAGGAGTTCACGAACTTCCAGTTAAACACCTTCAACGGGACGGTCTACTTGGTGCAAAACGTCAACGGCTGCAGCGATGATCTGGGCGGGGCCGACCGGGATGGCAGCGTCGCCACCGGTGCCTGCGCCGCGGACAATGTCATTCCCGGCGTGGTGGCGCAGGGGGTCGAGATCGAGGGCACGCTGAACCCCTCGCCCGATTTCAACGTCACCCTGGGGCTAACTTATGCCGACACCAGCTTCGAGAACGATCTGATCGGCAATGACAGCGGCGCACCGCTCGATCCTGCGCTGCGTCTGCTGCCGGGCGACAATATGTCGAACGCGCCGGAAATCACGGTGACCAGCTCGGTCTCTTGGACCCCGCCGATCGGCAACAGCGGGATGCGGGGGCTGGTGTTTTTCAACACCCGTCTGGTGAGCGACTACAACACCGGTTCGGATCTGCTGTACGGCAAGGAGCAGGACAGCTTCATGATCGCCAACGGTCGGATCGGCCTTACCAATATCGCCGGCCGCTTCGCGATCGAGGGCTGGGTCCAGAACATCTTCGACAAGGACTACACGCAGGTCGCGTTCAACACGCCCTTCGTCGCCGAGCAGCAGACCTATTCGGCTTTCCTCGCCGAACCGCGCACCTACGGGATCACGCTGCGCGGCGAGTTCTGACGCAGGGCCTCACAGGCACAACACGAAAGGGGGCGCTCTCGGGCGCCCCTTTTTGTTTGCGAGTTCTGCGTGTTGCGAAGCTCGCTCAGAGCCCGCGCGCGCCGAACAGCGCGCTGCCGACGCGGATATGCGTCGCGCCGAGCTGGATCGCGGTTTCGAAATCGCCGCTCATTCCCATGCTCAGGCCCATGCTGCGACCTGAAGACTGTTCCCCGGCCAGCCCGTGATCGCGCGCCAGCTTGTCGAGCAGCGCGAAGAACGGCGCGGGCTCGATATCCTGCGGCGGCAGGCACATCAGCCCGGCGAGCGGAATATCCGCAGCGCGCGCCTGCGCCAGAAAATCGGGCAGCTGGCCGATCGGGCAGCCGCCCTTCTGGTCTTCCTCGCCGACATCGACCTGGACGAAGCAGGGCACGCGGCGGCCGGTCTTGTCGAAGGCCTTGGCCAGCGCCTTGAGCAGGCTGGGCCGGTCGAGCGAATGGATACAGTCCAACAGCGCGGCCGCTTCCTCCGCCTTGTTCGACGGCAGCTGGTCAATCAGATGCAGCTCCGCATCGGGATAGCGTTCGCGCAGGCCAGGCCATTTGTTCTGCGCCTCCTGCACCCGGTTCTCGCCGAAGACGCGCTGGCCCTGTTCGAGCAGCGGCTCGATCCGCTCTGCGGGATGCGTCTTGCTCGCCGCGACCAGGGTCTCGCGCTAGAGGGGCGGCGGCGCCCTCATGTGTGGACGGCCCCCGCTGCGCAAGAGTTTTTCTGCGGTGATGATATCGGTCGGGTGCATCCATGTGTTCGGCCTGTTCGCGCAGCACCGTATGGCTGCTGGCCCTGATGAAGTCCGCAGATT
>NZ_JAVAIL010000006.1:0-128888 GCF_030717865.1 Qipengyuania benthica
AGTAAAATCATGACGAACCGACGCAATCCCGCGCCTCCGACTGCGACGCTCGACATAAACTGCGACTGCAAAGAATATGTCTAATGTTGAGCTCAGCATTAGACGTTTTCACGCGGGGAAAGGTCGATATCGAGCGCTTCGCGCTCTTCCACGGTAAGGTCGGCAAGGCGTCGGTCGAGCATGGCCTCGGCGGTCGAGACCAGCTGCACGACAACCGAATGCTCTTCGCCAAGCGCTACTTCCATCGCGGGGATCAGGCTCGGCAATTTCATCGAGAGCAGGAGCTGGGCAAAGAAGCGCTGCTTGGTGCCTTCGAAGATCGACAGCGCCGCAGCCTTGGCATTGCGATTGAGCGTATCGCCGCTGTCCTCGTCGACCACGCGGGTTGCTTCGAGCGCAGCTTCGAGGTTGCGGTGAATGATCGCCCAGGCATCAGCATAGGCATCGTAGGCTCGGACCTGCGCTTCGGTCAGGCTGTGTTCGAGGATTTCGTACTCGACCCCTGCAAAGGACAGCGCACGGGCAAGGTAGAGTCCTTGGGCCTTGAGGTCGCGGGCGACGAGCTCCATCGCCGCGACGCCGCCAGCGCGGATCTCGGTCATGAACGCCTCGTGGGTCGGGAATGCGGTCTCGGGTCCCCACAGACCAAGCCGGGAGGTGTAGCCGAGGTTGGCGATATCCGAGGCGCCGGTGGCCGAAGCATAAAGCACGCGGGCGCGCGGGAGATGGTTCTGCAGCCTGAGGCCCGCCATCCCTTGTTCGGAGCCCTTGACCTTGCCGCGGGTTGAAGAGCCCCCGAGCGCATTAGCCATCGCATGGGCTTCGTCGAAAGCGATCACGCCGTCGAAATCCTCGCCCGCCCAGGCAAGGATCTGGTCGAGCCGCGTATCCTCGGCGCGGCCCGAGCGCAGCGTCGGATAGGTGACGAAGAGAATACCTTCGGACATCGTTACGGGCTGGCCGAGTTTCCAGCGCGAGAGCGGCTGGAGATCGAGCGACAGCCCGCCAAGCGCTTCCCAGTCGCGGCGTGCATCTTCGAGCAGCGCCTCGTTCTTGGTGATCCAGACATGTCGGCGCTCGCCTGCGAGCCAGCGATCCATGATGACCGCGGCGATCTGCCGTCCTTTGCCCGCTCCGGTTCCGTCGCCGAGGAAGAAGCCTTGGCGGTAGGAGTGTCCGTCCTCGGAGAGTTCCAGCGAGGTGCCTTCCTGGCTCACCTTGAACTGACCCGGAAGATCGCGCGCAAATGCCTGGGTAGCATAGACCAGTGTCTCGCATTGCGCTTCGGACAGCAGGCCATCGGCCTGCCAACATGCGGGAATGCGCGGGCAAACATCGGCCTGCGGTGCCGCGACCGAACCCATGGCGACCGATTCCACGAGCGGGGTGGGATGGACCGGAGCATCTTCGAAGGCGATGCGGCTGGGCCGGTAAGGCAGGTAGATGCCTGCCTGTTCGGGCACAGGCGCGGGGTCGGCGAGGACCGAATAGGCAAGGTCGATCGCATTCGCCGTGGCTGCTGGTGTCGCGGCGAACGGCGCCACCGGCCGCACCGGCGCGCTTTGGGCCGAAGTCTTGCCAACGAGGCGCACTGGCTTGCCGAGCGGCAGGCGATGGATGTTGGCGGAGGTCTGTACGCGTGGCGGAAGCGCAGTGATAAGCTCGTGGAGCGAGATGAGGTCGGCAGTATCTCCGGTGATCGCAGGCGAGGACGCAATCGGCGTCTTGTCGAACACAACCAGGCGAACAGCGATCCCCGTCCCTGTCCGGCGAAACATCTGCTGCAGCCGAACATCGAGGAGCAGCGATGCTTCGTCCTGTTCCTTGGCGAAGGTGGAGGCGTCGAAGCCTTCAGGCATAATGGCGACGATCCTCGCCCGATTAGCAGCGGCCCGGATTGCACCGCGTAGGTGACGCATAGCGGTCTCACCGTCCTTGCCGCGTTCCAGGCTGTGAGCGAACGGCGGGTTCATCAGCACGGCAGACGGAACAGGGCCGCGAAGCAAGTCGGCGATCAGTTCCCCGTCATGCGCAGCGATGGTGGCCGTGGGGAAGACGTGGGCCAGACCGTCTCGTCTTGCCGGATCGATCTCGTTGAGGAGCAGCGAAGCGTTCTGGAGGCAACCCCAGAGAGCAAGGGCACCATTGCCTGCGGACGGTTCGAGGAGCGTGTCTTGCGCGCAGACAGCTGCGGCCTTCGCCATCAGCCAGGCCAGCATTGGCGGGGTCGAGAACTGCTGGAGCTCGACCTGTGCTTCGCTGCGAACGTGCCGCTGCGGCAAGGCTGCTTCGAGCCAGTCGAACCGCGCTTCGGCTTCGTGTACATTCGTCGCCAGATCGATCCGTGAGGACTCTCGAAGCCAGAGTAGTGCGCCGATCTCGACCGCGCTGTTGTAGTCGTCGATCTTCCAGGCGCTTCCCCAGTCCAGGACACCGGTCTCGTCGGCAAACAGCTCGGAAATGTCGGTACGGGTAAGATGACGTCCCGAAGCAAGAAGCGCGGCAACTCGGGTGCCAATGGCATAGGCCAATGGCATTGACGGCAACTGCTCGCCGGCGGGAAACAGGTCTGATTGAAACATGGCAATTCGTCCTCCTGATGGGGGCATCGGGACACGCCCTCTGCCGGATCAGGAATCTGAGAAGCCCTCTCTCCTCTACGGCGCCGCTTTGCGGCGCAGCCATGCTGTCAGTTCATCGTTCCAGTCGGTGCCGCGTGAGGATGGTTTGCGGACCTGGATCGTCCGCCCATCGCGGGCATAAGCGGCCAGGCCACGCGATGCGGCCAGCTCGCCGCCAGCATCGTGATCGACGAAGAGATGAAGCTCGGTCACGCTCTCGGGCACGCTGACGAGGCCGAAGCGCTCATTGCCCAGGGTCGCCCAGACGGGGATGCCGGTAAGAGCGTAGGCCGACATCGCACTCTCGATACCCTCGGCGAGGCCGAGCTTGCCGGAGGCCGGAGCGAAAAGGCGGACAGCAGCCTCACCGAGCGCGCCAAGCGCGCGCTTCGGCTTGTCGAAGCCAGCCTTGGCATTGCCCGAAAGGAACGTGCGATGGATGGCGATCGGGCCCTCGTCGAGGCTGACTGCCGCGATCATGGCGGGCAGAAAGCGGGTCCGTCCTTTCGGGCCAAGCGGCGTTCGTGGATGGAAGCGGAGCGCCGGAGATGCGGCGAGGATGCCGCGGCTTCCAAGGTAAGCCTTTGCAGGACTGGCTCGCAAAGCTTGCGCTTCGCGCCAGATCCTCAGCGCTGCCGCCGAGGGTTTGCGCATTCTGGTCGGCTCGGGACCGTCCGTAGTCGCAGAGCCTGAAAAGAGCGAGCTTGCGTCGAAACCTTCACGCGCCAAAGCAGCCAGCACGCTCTGCTGATCGCATCCCGCGAAACAGTGGAAGAGGATGGCCCTTTGGCCGAGCGTCACACCGAGGGACGGCGTGCGGTCATCATGCGCAGGGCAGCAGGCCATGCCCTTAGTACCGGACCATTTGCCCCCTCGCGATTCGCAGATACGGCGGGCGGTCTCGGCAAGCGACCGGTCGGGATGAGTTTGGACAGACAGGGACATGCGAGCTCCTCAGCATGCAAAGTGGCCCTCTCATCAGCGCTCCTCTCCTCTCCCAAACGCAGGCGTTCGCCGCTTTCCTACAGGCATATGTTCTATCTATGTTCTCTTGCGATTCGAATCAATGGAGCACCACTCGAGATGACCTTCCTCAATCGTCTGGCTGCGATAACGGTCGCCTGTCTGGGGATTATCGCGACCTCCTCACAGCAGGTCCGCGCCCAGGATTTCACCTTGTTCGAGCACGCGATCGTTCCGCCGAAGACGGACCAGCAGCCGGCAAGGGAATATCTTCCTGCAATCTACCAGGCCGAGCCAGCAAACGTATCCTACCGGGAAGGCTTGTATATGGCGGCGATAGCCGAGGCTGAACGTCGTTACGGGCTTCCGACCAACCTGCTTCGTGCTCTTATCTGGGCTGAGTCCCGCTTCAATCCGATGGCTGTGAGTCCAGCCGGTGCTGCCGGGCTGGCTCAGCTTATGCCGGCCACGGCGCGAGAACTGGGCGTCCGGAACCGTCATGACCCTCTTGCTTCGATCGACGGTGGCGCCCGGTACCTTCGCGATATGTTGGACCGGTTCGACGCAGTCCACCTGGCCTTGGCTGCTTACAATGCTGGCCCAGGTGCCGTCTCCCGATCACGCGGCATCCCCAACAATGGTGAAACGCCGCAATATGTCCGGTCTGTGTTGGGACGTTGGCAAGCAATTGGTACGTACAATTGACGAAACTACCTGATTTCCGGCTATTGTCTGAAATCATGTGCCGGAATGAAGACGGACAACGCCAGTGAATGAGACCCCCGGTGAGCCGTTCGACTTTCGCAAGGCGTTGAAGGCACAGAAGCGCCGGAAGCT
This sequence comes from Qipengyuania benthica, assembly GCF_030717865.1. Taxonomy (NCBI): domain Bacteria; kingdom Pseudomonadati; phylum Pseudomonadota; class Alphaproteobacteria; order Sphingomonadales; family Erythrobacteraceae; genus Qipengyuania; species Qipengyuania benthica. The sequence continues at coordinate 4,422 of NZ_JAVAIL010000006.1, forward strand.
GAGAAAGGAGATCGCGTTGGGTTTGGGAGCATTCGCGATCGTTTTTGCTGGAGGGATGCTGGCACTCAACTGGCCAGTCCATGATGCCAGCCTTGCTAACGACGATCAGCAGCCTCAGGCTTTATTCCAGCAAGCAAGCTCCCCACAATTCGACATCTGCGGATCCATCCGGCGCACATGCGTCGTGGATGGAGATACTTTCTGGCTTGATGGCGTGAAGATCCGGATTGCCGACATCGACACTCCCGAGATCAGCGAGCCTCGTTGCGACTATGAATACCAGCTCGGCATGCGCGCGACGCACCGCCTTGTCGAATTGCTCAATGACGGGCCCTTTGAACTGACGACTATCGGGAGCAGAGATGAGGATCAGTACGGTCGCAAATTGCGGGTTGTAACGCGCGGCGGCCGCTCGCTTGGCGATCAGCTGGTCAGCGAAGGGCTGGCGCGGACCTGGACCGGGAGACGTGAGCCATGGTGCTGAACCGCGATCAGGAATTGTGGGCCGTCGCACTCTGGGTCGAAAAGAACCATGGCGAAGAGGGAACCGCTTATATCGCGCAGCAAATCCAGCGGCTATCCAACGAAGGGGACGAGGCAGGCATAGCAACGTGGAAGACTGTTGCTGAACGCTTCGATCAACTTAGCTGCCAAAGCTCTACGAACTGAGGCTCGGCACGATGCGGAATTGGCTTCGAATCTGGGGCATCAGAATTGAGTTCGCCGTGCTGGCGTCAGTGTCCCTGATAGGGCTGATCCTGAGCCTTCAATCCTGCATTGGCTGAGAAGAAATTCGATCTCCCGATCAACCCTTCGCAAACTTCCCCATGATGACCTTTCCTCCTGTCCGCAGCTCATCGAGGTAGTCGCTCCACCATTGAGCCATTCGCACGCGCTCGTCCCAATGTTTGCCGCGATGGTAGATGCCACGCACAACATTACTGTCGCCATGTGCCAGGGCACGCTCGATCGCATCGGGATTCCAAAGGCCCGACTCGTTCAGGAATGTCGATGCTGTCGCACGGAGTCCGTGAGCGGTGACTTCTTCTTTCGAGTATCCCATGCGACGGAATGCGGCATTGAGCGTGTTTTCACTCATGGGACGCTTGGAGCTGCGCGCAGACGGGAAGACATATCCTTCGCGGCCGAGCATCTCGGCCAGATCAGTGAGATAGCCTCTAACCTGCTTGGAAAGCGGGACGGCATGCGCTCGGCGCGCTTTCATTTTACCGGCAGGGATCTTCCAGACCCCATCGACGAGGTCGATCTCATGCCATTCGGCGTGCCGGAGTTCGCCGGGGCGTACGAACACATGCGGCGCTATCTGCAAGGCTAACTTCGTCACCATGTAGCCAGTGAAGTCGTCGATTGCGCGGAGCAACCCGCCTAGCTCGGTGGGCTCGAGAATTGCTGCATAATGCTTGGCTCGCGGCGTTACGAGTGCACCCTTCAGCATACTGGTCGGATCGGATTTGCAACGGGTCGTTGCGACACCATAGCGAAACACGCGGCCTGCGAACGAGCGGCATTTCTTCGCAGTCTCGTGCTTACCAGTAGCTTCCAGTCGTTTCAGAGGAGCCAGGACTTCGAACGGCTCGATCTCGTTGATGGGTCGGTTCCCGATGGCAGGCGCAAGCTTGTCGAGGAAATAATTGGCCTTGACGATCGTGCCATCGGCACGGCCATTCTGGACCATCATCTGTTCAATATACTCACGTGCGACTGCCTCGAACGTCTGTGCAGAAAGGAACTCGGCGCGGATTTTCCGCTTGCGCTTCTCAAAGGCCGGGTCGCCCCCTGAAGCAACAGCTCGTCGTGCCTCGTAGGCTTCGTCTCGCGCTTGCTTGAGACTGATGTCGGGATAGCTGCCGATGCAGAGCTTCTTTTGCGCGCCGCCGATCCGGTATCGGAATCGCCAAAGTTTGCCGCCGGTCGGCGTGACCTCAACATATAGGCCGCGCTCATCGGTGACCTTGTACGGCTTATCCTTGGGCTTGAGTGCGCGGAGGCGAGTATCTGTCAGCGGCATGTGGGGGCCTTTTCATCTGGGCCTTTGCGAAACGGCCTCAAAAGGCCCACAAAAGTGTCTGGAACCCCCGAGAACAGGCGGGACGATCCGGAACGATCCAAGGGCCAAATCCCTAGGATTTCTGCGGGTTTTATAGATTATTTGGGAGAACGTGAGAAGAACAAATGGTGCCCAGAAGAGGACTCGAACCTCCACGACCTTTCGATCGCCAGCACCTGAAGCTGGTGCGTCTACCAATTCCGCCATCTGGGCACGTTTGCAGCAATCCGGTCGTCTTGGTCCGGTGCCGTCGGTAGGCGCGGGCCACTAGCGAAGGCGGGGGACCCTTGTCAATCGACTTCGCGCCGCCTCCCTCTGTTCCCGCCACTCGCCGACCCGCGGTGCGGAATGCTTGCGAGCGCGGCGTGCTTGCGGCTAGAGGCGAGCGGGTCAATCCAACGAAGGACGAGCATGGCGAGCAAGAGCGCGTTGAACGGTAAACTCGTGGTGCTGATGGGCGGGAGCGGCTTCATCGGCAATTACGTCGCGCAGGCGCTGCTCGCGCGCGGCGCGCGGCTGCGGATCGCCAGCCGCCATCCCGAGCGCGCGTTCAATCTCAAGCCGCTCGCCAATCTGGGCCAGATCCAGTTCGCGCGCTGCGACGTGACCGACCGCCGCAGCGTCGATGCCGTCATCGCCGGCGCCGATGCGGTGGCCAATCTGGTCGGCAGCTTCTCGGGCGATCTCAAGCAGATCATGGGCGACAGCGCGGGCTGGATGGCCGAGGCCGCCGCCCGGACCGGCGCGACCGCCTTCGTCCATGTCAGCGCGATCGCCGAGCAACCCGCCGATGGCCCCGAGAACCACTATGCCGCAGCCAAGAAGCTTGGCGAGCAACGCGTGCGCGAGTCCTTCCCGCAGGCGACGATCCTGCGGCCCTCGATCCTGTTCGGCAAGGACGATGCCTTTCTGTCGATGTTCGCCGGGATGATCCGCTTTGCGCCGGTGCTGCCGGTGTTCGGCCCCGATGCCCAGCTGCAGCTCGTCTATGTCGACGATGTCGCGGAAGCGGTCGCGGTGGCGCTGGAGGAACCCGGCAAGCAGGGCGGCCGTATCTTCGAGCTGGGCGGGCCCGAGCGACTGACGATGCTGGAGATCAACCGCCGGATCGCGGCCGCGCAGCGGCGCAAGCGCACCTTCCTTCCCATGCCCGATGCGGTTTCGGGCACCTTCGCCGCGCTGCCGGGCACGCCGATGGGCAAGGACCAGTGGCAATTGCTCAAGCAGGGCAGCGTGGTCTCGGGCGAACATCCCGGATTCGCGGAGCTGGGGATCGAGCCCAAGCCGCTCAATCTGTTTCTCGACAAATGGATGGTGCGCTACCGACGGCAGGGACGCTTTTCGGACCGCGCCCTGCCCTGAGTAAGGGCTCGGAGCAAATCCCGCACCGCGTCAGGCCTCGCCTGCGGGGTCCCCCTTGGCAATCAGCGCGACCGGTTCGACCAGCAGTTCCGAACCGTCGTTCCCGGTGATCCGCACCCGCTCGCCGATGGCGGCGTCGGGACCGCGCGCGATCCACTCGCTGTCGCCGACCTTGACCCGTCCGCTGCCCGACACCAGCGCCTGCGTGACCAGCGCGGTCTGGCCGACCATCCGCCCACCGCGATTGTTGAGCAGCGGATCCGAGCTGACGATCGGCCGGTCGCGCAGCATCCGCCGCGCGGAAAAGGCGAAGATCAGCGACAGGAAGATGAAGCTGGTGACCTGCACTGCGAGCGAGGGCAGCGCCACCAGGGCAATCACCCCGGTCGCCAGCGCCGCCATCGCCAGCCACATCAGATAGACCCCGGGCACCACCATCTCGAGCCCGGCCAGGATCAACCCGGCGGCGAACCAGAGCCAATGGGCTTCGATCCCGTCCACTTGCCCCTCAGCCCCGCGCAGGATCGTTGGAGGAAGGAACGCTCGCGCGCCGGACCGGCTGCGGGCGCTGCGTGCGCGGTTCGGGTATCGGCGTTCCGGTATCGCCCGAGCCCCGACTCTCGCCGAAACTGCCGCGCACCAGTTCGCCGATGCCGCCCAGCGAGCCGATCAGCTGGGTCGCCTCGACCGGGAACAGGATGGTCTTGGCGTTGGGGCTGTCGGCGAACTTGCCCACCGCCTTGGTGTATTCCTGCGCGACGAAATAATTGATCGCCTGACTGCCCGATTCCGCGATGGCGTTGGAGACCAGCTCGGTGGCCTTGGCTTCGGCCTCGGCGGCACGCTCGCGCGCTTCTGCGTCGCGGAAGGCGGCCTCGCGCTTGCCCTCGGCCTTGAGGATCGCCGACTGCTTGTCGCCTTCGGCGCGCAGGATGTTCGATGCACGGTCGCCCTCGGCCTCGAGGATCTCGGCGCGCTTAAGGCGTTCGGCCTTCATCTGCCGCGCCATGGCTTCTGAAATGTCGAGCGGCGGGCGGATGTCCTTGATCTCGACGCGGGTGATCTTGACCCCCCAGGGCGAGGTCGCGTGATCGACCACCGAGAGCAGCCGCGCGTTGATCTCGTCGCGCTTGGACAGCGTCTCGTCGAGATCCATGCTGCCCATCACCGTGCGCAGATTGGTCGTGGTGAGCGCCATGATCGCCTGGTAGAGGTTGGAGACTTCGTAGGCGGCCTTGCCCGCGTCGAGCACCTGGAAGAAGACCACCGCATCGACCCCGACCATGGCGTTGTCGGCGGTGATGATCTCCTGCCCGGGAATGTCGAGCACCTGTTCCATCACGTTGATCTTGCGCCCGACACGATCGATCAGCGGGATTATGAGGTGGAGGCCGGGCTCGGCCGCGATGGTGTATTTGCCGAGCCTCTCGATGGTGTAGACGTAGCCCTGTTTGACGACCGTGACCGCCATCACCAGGAAGATGAACAGCACCAGCACCGCCAGCGCCATGAAAATCAGACCACCCATCGCACTCGCTCTCCCGTTTGGGAGATCAGCCTACCCCATGGTGCGCCGCTCGCACAATTGAAAAGCTGACCGGTCTGAATGGACATCTGCCGCACGGCGCGGCAGGATGCCTGCCGAGGCGACCGGATACCGGCGCCCGGGGAGAGGGTGACATGCGAAACTGGGGATACGCCGTATTGGCGACGATCGCGCTGGCGGGCTGCAGCGAGATGGCAGCGCAGGAAAACGCCGGCGACATCGATGCGATCAGCCTCGTCAACGCCGACGCCGACTGGGCCAACTGGATCACCCACGGACGCACCTATTCCGAACAGCGCTTCTCGCCGCTCGAGCAGATAAACCGCGACAATGTGGGCGAGCTCAGCCTCGCCTGGTTCGCCGATATGGACACCGCGCGCGGACAGGAAGCCACCCCGCTGGTGATGGATGGCAAGCTCTACGTCACCACCGCCTGGAGCAAGGTGAAGGCCTACGACGCGGCAACCGGCGAGCCCTTGTGGGAATACGACCCGCAGGTCCCCGGCGAGACGGCCGTCAAGGCCTGCTGCGACGTCGTCAACCGCGGGCTCGCGGCCTGGGGCGACAGCCTGTTCCTGGGCACGCTCGACGGGCGGCTGGTGGCGCTCGACCGCGACACCGGAGCGGTCGAGTGGGAGAAACTCACGGTCGACCAGGGGCAATCCTACACCATCACCGGCGCGCCGCGGGTGATCGACGGCAAGGTGCTGATCGGCAATGGCGGCGCCGAATTCGGCGTGCGCGGCTATATCGCCGCCTATGATGCGGCCGATGGCGAGGAGCTGTGGCGCTTCTACACCGTGCCCGAAGGCAATGAGGACGAGGACGAAGCGGCGCCCGAATATCTCAAAGCCGCCGCCGAGACCTGGAGCGGCGACGTGCTAGGCGGCGAGAACGGTATCGGCGGCGGCGGGACGGTGTGGGATTCGATGGCCTACGACCCCGAACTCGACCTGCTCTATATCGGGGTCGGCAACGGCAGCCCCTGGAACCGCGCCTATCGCAGCCCCGGCGCCGACGGACGCGGCGAGGGCGACAATCTCTATCTCTCCAGCATCGTCGCGATCCGGCCCGACACCGGCGAATACGTCTGGCACTACCAGACCACGCCCGGCGAGACCTGGGACTATACCGCCACCCAGCATATCGTCCTCGCCGACATCGCGATCGACGGGCGCGAGCGGAAGGTGCTGATGCAGGCGCCCAAGAACGGGTTCTTCTACGTGCTCGACCGCGCGAGTGGCGAATTCATCTCCGCCAAGGCCTATATCCCGCAGAACTGGGCCGAGGGGATCGATGCCCAGGGGCGCCCGATCCAGAAGCGCGAGGCGCGGATCGATATTACGGGCAAGCCGGCGATGGTGATGCCCGGCCCGCTGGGCGGGCACAATTGGCACCCGATGGCCTTCCACCCTGACGAAGGGCTGGTCTATATCCCCGCTTTCGAGGCGGCGACGATCTACGCGCCCGAAGCGAATTGGAAGCCCGACCGCGCACGCGGATTCAACGTCGGCTTCGATCTTGGCGCGGGCGATCTGCCGCCCGATCTCGGCATCCGCCGCGAGGTCTATGGCACGGTCAAGGGCAAGCTGCTGGCCTGGGATCCGGTCCGGCAGGAAGCGCGCTGGGAGGTGGAATTCCCCGGCCCCTGGAACGGCGGGCTGCTGGCGACCGGCGGCGGTCTGGTGTTCCAGGGCAATTCCTCGAGCGAGTTCAGCGCCTACGACGCCGCCGATGGCAGCAAGCTATGGAGCTTCCCGGCGCAGACCGGGATCGTGGCTCCGCCGATCACCTATACGGTCGCCGGCGAGCAATATGTCGCGGTGCTGGCCGGCTGGGGCGGCGCCTATGCCATCTCCGCCGATGGCGGGCTGGTGAACGATCAGGGGCCGGTGCAGAACATCAGCCGGCTGCTGGTGTTCAAGCTGGGCGCGGATGGCGCGCTGCCGCCGATGCCCGAGCTCGCGCAACTGCCACTCGATCCGCCGCCCAGCCGCGCCAGCGCCGCCACCATCGCCGAAGGCGGCAAGCATTACGCGCGCTATTGCGCGGTATGCCACGCGCCCGCCGCGGTGGGATCGACCGTGCTGCCCGATCTGCGGCGCAGCGGCACGCTGTCGAACAAGGACGCCTTCCTCGCTGTGGTCCACGACGGGGTGCTGACGCAGAACGGGATGGCCAGCTTCGCGGCATCGCTCTCGAAAGAAGAGATCGACGCGATCCGCGCCTATATCGTCTTTCGCGCCAATCAGGACCGGCAGATGGAGGCGGAGGCGACTGAGCGCCGGACGGTAGCGGTGCGCTAGCTCGGACCCTTCGGCCACGCGCGCAATCGCCGGCGTCAGCTTAGCTCGGCAGTATAGAGCTCCATCAGCTCCATCCAGGCGCGTTCCGCCGCCGCGCGGTCGTAGGCAGGCGAGTCGGGCACGGTCCAGCCGTGGTCGGCAGGATAGACCTCGATCTCGGCGCGCACATCCGCAGCCTCGGCCGCCCGGCGCAGCACGGTCTTGACCTCGGGGTCCTTGGCGTCGTCGTTCTGCGCGATCGCGATCAGATAGGCGGTGTCGCGGGTCTGCTCGAACAGATTGTGCGGGCTCAGCGAATTCCCCTCGTCGACCAGCCCGCCGCCGTGGAAGCTCGCCGCCGCCTCGACCCGCGAAGGCACCGCCGCGGCGGTCCAGACGGTGAAGGGGCCGCCCATGCAATAGCCCTGCGTGCCCACCCCGCGCGCGGTGTCGACGCTCGCCTGCCGGTCCAGCCAACCCACCAGCGCGCGCGCATCGCGCATGATCGGTTCGGCGGTGAGCTTGCCGCGCCACGGCCCGACCTTGTCGAACCCGCCGCCGGCGCGGAAAGCGGCGAAATCCTCGAACTGCTCGCCCACGACGTCGCGGTAATAGGGATTGACCACCAGCACGGAATAGCCGCGCTCGGCCAGCCGCCGCGCCATCATCCGAAAGGCATCGCGCAGGCCCGCGATGTCGGGCCACAGCAGCACCGCTGGGTGGCGGCCGCTCGCTGGGTGAACGAAGAAGGCGTCCGCCTGGCCATCGGGGGTGGCGATCGTGACCGAGCTTTCGGCCAGGCTGGGACCGCGCACGGCCTCGCCTAGTGCAGCACCGGCGCCGCCATCCATCCCGGTGCAGGCGGCCAGTGCCGCGGAGCCGCTCAGCGCGGCGAATTGCCGCCGGTTGAAACGCGGCAAGTCCCGCCCGTCGAATTCACCGTCCCTGCACATCGTCTCTCTCCTTGCTCGCTTTTCGAGGTCTACCGCCTCCCCAGCGCACCCTCGCTCTGCTCCATCAGCTTAGCGATGATTGCGGCCACCGGCTCTTCTTCCTTGAGCATCCCGACCGACTGGCCCGCCATCAGGCTGCCGTTCTCGACATCGCCGTCGATCACCGCGCGGCGCAGCGCGCCCGCCCAGTAATGCTCGATCTGCAATTGCGCCTCGGCCATCGCGATCTCCTCGCGATCGAGCGTGCCGGCGACCTCGCGCTGCTTGTCGGTGAAGGCCTCGGTGCCCTTGTTCTTGAGCGCACGCACCGGGATCACCGGCAGGCGCGGATCGACCTGCACGCTGGCGACCGCATCTCGGGCATTGGCGCGGAAGAAAGCCTTTTTGAAATTCTCGTGGGCGATGCTCTCGGTGGCGCAGGCGAAGCGGGTGCCCAGCTGGACCCCGGCGGCACCCATTTCGAGATAGCCCGCGATCGCCTGGCCGCGCCCGATCCCGCCGGCGACGAAGACCACATGGTCTTCCGCCAGTTCGGGAAGCATTTCCTGCGCCAGCACGCTGGTCGAAACCGGGCCGATATGGCCGCCCGCCTCCATGCCCTCGATCACCAGCGCATCACCGCCGGAGCGCAGCAGCTTCTTCGCCAGCGCCAGCGTGGGCGCGAAGACCACGACCTTGGCGGGATTCCTGCCGCCCTTGATCGCCTCGACGCTGCCCTTGGGCGGGATCCCGCCCGCGAGCACGATATGGCCCACCGCGTGGCGTTCGCACACCGCGATCAGTTCGAACAGATCGGGGTGCATGGTGATGAGGTTGACGCCGAAGGGCTTGTCGGTGCGCTTCCTGGTTTCGGCGATTTCGGTGTCGAGCAATTCGGGGGTCATCGCGCCGCAGGCGATCACGCCGAAGCCGCCAGCGTTAGAGATGGCAGAAACCAGATTACGCTCGGACACCCAGCTCATCGCGCCGCACATGATGGCGTATTCGGTGCCGAGAAATTCCGCGCCGCGCTGCATCAACCGGCTGGTCTTGGGATAATCGTTCATGCTGCGCGCACTACGGGCGCACGCGGCGGGGGGCAAGTGCGTGCCGGATCAGCGCGCCGCTGCCCAGCTTGCGTGTTGCCGCCGGGTCAGCTCCACCAGGTCGCCCATCACCACCGGCATGTCGAGCAGGTGCAGTCCCCAGTCGTCGAGCCGCCTCTCGCCCGCGTAGACGTCGCCGGTGATGTCGTCGACGCGCCGGTCGGTCGCATCGCCGCGGACTGTCACCGCAAGATAATTGGCGCCGCCGCGATCCTCGCAGCGCGCCTCGATCATCCCCGGCACCGAGACGAAATTGGTCGTCGGCAGCGGTTCGCCCACGACCCACTCGGTCATCGGCTTGCTCGAGGTGCCGACCCCGCCGGTCGAGAAGATCGCGTCGGCCTGCGCGCCCTTGCCGAGCAGCGCGGCGGGGTTGACGCAGAGTGTATGCATCCCTGCATTCTGCGTGCGCCCGAACCGGCTGCCCGGGGGCGGCGGTACATCGTCGCGAAAGGTGACGTAGGTGACCACGCAGCCGTGCTGGTCGGCGCTCGTGCAGGCGGGCATCCAGGCGAAGTCTCCCGCGGCAGGATCGCTCGCCGAGCGCTCGACATTCGTGCCGATGAGCAGCGCCGAAACCACCTTGGCGCGCTCCTCGGCCGAGGTCATCGTCTCGAGCAACTGGCTGAGCATCCCGCTGCCCTGGCTGTGCCCGATCAGCACCACCCCGCGCCCGTCGTTGTCATTGGCGAGATAGCTCTTCCACGCAGCCTGCACGTCGCCGAAAGCAAGCGCGCGATCGGGAACCGGATCGGTGCCGCCCGCCATCAGGCTCCGCAAGGCGGTCAGCGTGATCTGGCGGTAAAGCGGCGCGAACACCCGGCAATGCTTGCGGAATCGCGCCGCCTGCGCATGCGCCACGCGCAGTTCCTCGGCATTGGCGCTCATGTCGCTGTTGCCGCCCGGATCGTTCGAGACGGTCGGGTAGACATAGAAACAATCGAACGGACGGTCCGCATCCGGCACCAGCGCTTCGGCGCGCATCGCGCCCTTGGCGTCCACCACCGTGATCGACTGGTCGCTGGCGCAGGCATCGATCCGCTCCGGCTTGCACAACCACGCGGCATCCTGCGAATAATCGGGGGCGCTGGTCTCATCGGCCGAGGCCGGCGCAGCCGTGAAAACCAGCAACGCGGCGGCCATCCATGCGAATCTCATCATACCTCTCCTCCTGCCGATTCGAGGATGCGGTATGCTGCGGCGACAGTAAAGCGCAATCCTCGCTTCAGGCGCCGTAGACGATCCGCACCCTGTCCGCCGCCTCGCGCGCGGCGCGGCGCGCGGCCTCGATATCCGCCCCGGTGGCCAGCGCGACGCCCATCCGGCGATAGGGCCGCGCCTCGGGCTTGCCGAAGATGCGGATATCGGCGCCCTCGGCCATCGCGTCGGCCAGCCCTTCGTAGCGCAAGCTTGCGCTGTCGCGATCGGCGAGGATCACCGCCGAGGCCGCCGGGCGGGCGCGGATCGGCGCGCGGACCGGATCGGGTACTGGCAGCCCCATCACCGCGCGGGCGTGGAGATCGAATTCGGAAAGGTTCTGGCTCAGCAGCGTGACCATGCCCGTGTCGTGCGGGCGCGGCGAGAGTTCGGAGAAGATCACCTCCTCGCCTCGAACGAAGAATTCCACGCCGTAGAGTCCGTAGCCGCCCAGATCCTCGACCACGATGCGCGCCATTGCCTGCGCGCGGGCGATCGCTGCATCCGCCATGGCGGCGGGTTGCCAGCTCTCGCGATAATCGCCGCGCTCCTGCCGGTGACCGATCGGCGGACAGAAACTCACGCCCGCCCGGTGGCGCACGGTCAGCAGGGTGATCTCGTAATCGAAATCGACGAATTGCTCGACGATCACGCGGGCCCGGTCGCCGCGCATGTTGGCGACCGCATAGTCCCACGCCGCCTCGAGCCCGTCCGCATCCTGCACGGTGGTCTGACCCTTGCCCGAGGAAGACATCACCGGCTTGATCACGCACGGGAAGCCCGTGTGCTCCGTGGCGGCGCACACCTGCTCCAGATTGATGGCGTAGCGATAAAGCGAGGTGGTAAGCCCCAGTTCCTGAGCCGCGAGATCGCGGATCGCGTCGCGGTTCATCGTCAGCTGCGTCGCCCGCGCCGAGGGGACCACGGTGAAACCCTCAGCCTCGAGTTCGGCGAGCACCTCGGTGCGGATCGCTTCGACCTCCGGGACGATGTAATCCGGGCTATGCCGCTCCACCGCTGCGCGCAGTTTCGCGCCGTCGAGCATCGAGAACACCTCGCGCGCATCGGCCATCTGCATCGCGGGCGCGTGGTCGTAGGCGTCGCAGGCGATCACATAGGCGCCCAGCCGCTTGGCCGAGATCACGAATTCGCGCCCCAGCTCGCCCGAGCCGAGCAGCAGGATTGTCGCGGTGTGGCTCATCGGGCGTGCCTCAAGCCGCCTCGTCCGCGGCATCCAGCCCGTAGGCCGTGTGCAGCACCCGCACCGCCAGTTCGGTCTCGTCCTCGTCGATCATCACGCTGACCTTGATCTCGCTGGTGGTGATCGCCTGGATGTTGATCCCGCGATCGGCGAGCGAGCGGAACATCGTCGCGGCGACGCCCGCATGGCTCTTCATACCCACGCCCACGACCGAGATCTTGGCGATCTTGCTGTCGGTGATGATGCGGTTGAAGCCGATCTCCTCGCGGCGATCCTCGAGCAGCGCCTGAGCCCGCGCGAGATCGGACTGGGGCACGGTGAAGGTGACGTCGGTCTCGCCCTTGTCGCGACCGACGTTCTGGATGATCATGTCGACATTGATGCTCGCCTTGGCGAGCGGGTCGAAGATATGCGCCACCGAGCCGGGCCTATCGGGCACGCGGGTGAGGATGATCTTGGCCTCGTTCTTGTCGTGCGCGATGCCGGTCACGTGCTGGCGTTCCATTTCGCCCTTCTCCACCAATGCGTTCATTTCCTCCTCGGAGACGATCATCGTCCCGGGGTAATCGTCGGCCGAGGCCGCATCGTCCTCGACGAAGCTGGAGAGCACCTGGACGCGGACCCCCTCCTTCATCGCCAGCCCGACCGAGCGGGTCTGGAGGACCTTGGCCCCGACGCTCGCCAGTTCGAGCATTTCCTCATAGGTCACCGCGCGCAGCTTGCGCGCCTTGGCGACGATCCGCGGATCGGTGGTGTAGACCCCGTCGACATCGGTGTAGATGTCGCAGCGATCGGCCTTGACCGCCGCCGCCACCGCCACCGCCGAAGTGTCCGAGCCGCCGCGCCCCAGCGTGGTGACGCGGTCGTCGTCGGATACCCCCTGGAAGCCCGGGATGACCGCGATCTCGCCGCGCTCCATCGCCGCGATCAGCCCCTCGCCGTCGATGCTGTCGACCCGCGCGCTGGCGTGGCCCTCGCTGGTGCGCAGCGGCAATTGCCAGCCCAGCCAGCTGCGCGCCGGGCAGCCGACGGACTGCAGCGTCAGCGCCAGCAGCCCGGCGGTCACCTGTTCGCCGCTGGCGACCACGACGTCGTATTCCGCCGCATCGTAGAGCGCGTTGGCCTCGCGGCAGAAATTGATCAGCCGGTCGGTTTCGCCCGCCATCGCCGAAACCACCACCGCGACCTGATTGCCGCCAGCCACCTGCTTGCGCACGATATTGGCGACCCGGCGGATGCGCTCGGTTCCCGCCATCGACGTGCCGCCGAATTTCATCACGATCCGTGCCAAGCGAGCACCTCTTGCTGGTAAGCCTCGATGGGCGCTGTTACGGTTCGCGCATGAGCGATGCAACAGCGCGGACGCGAAGCAATCCTATCGGCGCGGCAACCATCCGCCCGCAAGAGGCGGAGCATTTCGGCCGGTTGGCGGCCGATTGGTGGAACCCCGCGGGCAGTTCGGCGATGCTCCACCGGCTCAATCCGGTGCGGCTGCGCTTCATTCGCGAGGGGATCGACCTGCATTGGGGCGGCGATGTCCGCGACCGCCGCCCGCTGGCGGGCAAGGCTGCGCTCGATGTCGGCTGCGGCGCGGGGCTGCTGTGCGAACCGCTGGCCCGGCTTGGCGCCAGCGTGACCGGGGTCGATGCGGCGCCCGAAAACGTCCGCGCCGCTGCCCTCCACACCGAGGGTTCGGGGCTCGACATTCGCTATCTGGCGGGCGAGCTGGCAAGCCTCGATCTGGGCCGGTTCGATCTCGTCACCTGTCTCGAGGTACTCGAGCATGTCGCCGACAAGCCCGGTTTCATTGCCGAGCTCGCCGCGATGCTGGCGCCCGGCGGGCTGCTGGTCCTCTCCACCCCCAACCGCACTGCGCAATCGCGGCTGCTGCTGGTCGAGGGCGCCGAACGGCTCGGCGTGGTTCCGCGCGGGACGCATCACTGGGACGATTTCGTCACCCCCGACGAACTCGAACCGCTGCTGCGCGCCGCGGGCCTCGAAGTGGTGACGACCAGCGGGATCGGCTACCGCCCCGACAAGGGGCTGCATTTGTCGGGCGACAAGGCGCTCAACTACATCCTCACCGCGCGTCACCCGGCGTAGCGCAGCCGGGCTGTACACCGCCGCCGCGCCAGTCGAGCGCACGCGCCGGATCGTCCGCGAAGACCCCGTCCACTCCCGCCGTTTCGAGCAGTGCGAACAGGCTGGCATCGCAGCCCACCGCGCCCTCGCCGCCGCCCGAGCGCATGGGCGGTGGGAGAAAGACGTTCTCCTTGCGCAGCGTCCAGGCGTGGACCTCCAGACCCGCCGCCGTGGCATCGGCGACCACCGGGGTCGCTCGACCATCGGCTTCGAGCAGCAGCGGAATCGCCGCGCCGATGCCGTCGGCATAGGTGCGATCTCGGCCAGACCGGCGGGGGAGAGCATCTCGGCATAGCTCAGCGAGGGTACGTCCGCCGGTCCGCCTTCGGGCGCGACCAGCTGGATCAACCGGAAATCGGTCCGCTGCGCCAGCCGCCGGAGCGGCGCGACCTCGAAGCTCTGGACGAACACCGGCGCATCGGCGCCCGCATAGCCCGCCTCGCGCAGCGCGAGCACCAGCAGGTCGACCGTGTCGATGCCTTCGCTCTGGAGCAGGAAATTGGGATGTTTGAGTTCGGGATATATCCCGATGCTGCGGCCGGTCTCGGCCTCCTTGGCGCGCACCAGCCGGACGATCTCGGCGAAGGTCGGGATCTGGTAGAGCCCATCGTAAAGCGTATTGCCCGGCCGCACCGAGGGCAGCCGCTCGATAGTTCGCAGCGTGCGCAGTTCGGCCAGCGTGAAATCCTCGGCGAACCAGCCCGAGACCATCTGCCCGTCGATCTCCTTGCTGCGGCGACGCTCGTCGAATTCCTCGCGCGAGGCGACATCGGTGGTGTCGGACAATTCGTTCTCGTGCCGCGCGACCAGCACAAGGTCGCTGGTGGCGACCAGATCGGGCTCGATGTAATCGGCGCCCGCATCGATCGCACGCTCATAGGCGGCAAGCGTGTGCTCGGGCCGCTCGCCGCTCGCGCCGCGATGCGCGATGACGAGCATATCGCCCCCACCCGACAGAGCGCCCGCGGGTTGCGCAGCCAGCGGCGGCGCCACCAGCGCGGCAAGCGCGGCGCCAGCGGCGGCCACAGCGGCGATCAGAGTGCGGCGTCCCATTCATCCTCCTTGAACCCGACCAGCAGGCCGCCTGCATGTTCGACCCCATGCTCGACCACCGGACGCTTGATCATGCTCGGCTGGCTGTGCAGCAATGTGACGGCCTTGGCCGCGTCGATATCGGTCTTGTCGGCCTCGTCGAGCTTGCGGAATGTGGTCCCGCGCCGGTTGAGCACCGTATCGACCCCTTCCGCCTCGATCCAGCGCGCGAGCCGCTCGGGATCGACACCCTCCTTCCTGAAGTCGTGAAAGACATAGTCGAGCCCGCGCGCATCGAGATATTTGCGCGCCTTCTTGACCGTGTCGCAATTGGGAATCCCGTATACGGATAGCTTAGCCATTCATTTTCCTGCTCTCTTTCGGAGTCGAGCGCTCCGGCGCAGGCGGCTTTACCGTGCCCACGCTGAATGTCAGCTTTTCGCGTCAGCGCAACGAAAGCCGCCTGTCAGCAAACGACCCAGTAATAGACATCGGTATTTCTAAAGTGCTTTCATGGATTCCGAGATGCATGACCGGACCGCTCCGTAGAAAGAGACGGATTTTTCGTCTCCTTCAATCTTCCAAATTAAGTCTTCGCTAGTGAAGCAAGAAATCTTCATAACTAGGTCGTCCAAATTCTCAACCCAAGAGTCTCCATTCGGGATGTATTCTCCGGACCTGTCTCTGAAGTCTAACTTCCATCCACCCGGCATTTCCTTATAAAATGAGATAAATGTCGGTGGATCCGTCATGTTGGATTGAGCGATGAATGTTGACGTTGCCATCAGATGATGAGCTTTCCCGTTTTGTAACATCGGTTTGGCAGGAGTCAGGCTGTAGGACAACTTCCGCTATCCACCCAGTTTCGGACGTTGCGCGTTCCGGCAGCGGAGCCCGAAAGCTGCCGTTCAACCACCTGCGAATTCCTGACCTGCTTTTCCGCGCACAACTCTTTCCGGTTGGTCGCAAGTGGGAATGCCGTAGAGATGGATGGTCATGCGTGCTCCGTCAGCGCGCTCCCGTCAGATGCGCGTCGGCGATCGCCACCGCCAGCGCGTCGGCCGCATCGGTGCCCGTGATCGCCGCGCCTGGCAGCAGGATCTTGAGCATCGCCTGAACCTGCGATTTCTCCGCCGCGCCGGTGCCGACCACCGCCTTCTTAACCAGCCGCGCGGCGTGTTCGTTCACCGCCAGCCCCGCCGCTCCGCAGGCCGCCAGCACGCAGCCGCGCGCCTGCGCCAGCTTGAGCGTGGACTGCGGGTTCTTGTTGACGAACACCTCCTCGGCTGCGGCACGGTCGGGAGAATGCGCAGCGATCACTTCGGCGACCTCGCGATAGAGCTGGGCCAGCCGCTCGGCCATCAACGCTTTGGGATCGGTCTTCACCTGGCCGTTGGCGAGATGCACCAGCCGCGAGCCCTCGGTGCGGATCACGCCCCAGCCGGTGCACGAAAGCGAGGGGTCGAGGCCGAGTATGATCATGCTCGCCCCTCGATGGCTTCGTCATGCTGAACTCGTTTCAGCATCCCTCTCGCGGAATTGCACCGCAAGCGCAGGTGGTTAAATGGACCCTGGAAGCGAAGCTGTGCTTGCACAAACGAGTTCAGGGTGACCATTTTCGGGGGGCTCAGCATGGTCGGCAACGATCGCTCACCCCATGCGTCACCCCTCGAGCTTCTCCATCACCTCGTCCGAGATGTCGTAATTGCCCCACACGGTCTGGACGTCGTCGTCGTCGTCGAGCGCATCGATCAGCTTGAGCAGCGTGCCCGCGCTGTTCTCGTCCATATCGACGGTGAGATTGGGTTTCCAGGCGAGCTTGACCGTCTCGGCCTCGCCCAGCGCCTGCTCGAGATCGGTCGCGACCTGGTGCAGATCGTCCGCCGCGGTCCAGATTTCATGCCCGTCCTCGGTCGAGGCGATGTCCTCCGCGCCCGCTTCCATCGCGGCTTCGAGGACCTTTTCCTCGCTTCCGGCATCGACCGGATAGACGATGTAGCCGAGCCGTTCGAAGCCGTGCTGCACGCTGCCCTCGGTGCCCAGATTGCCGCCATGCTTGCTGAAGGCGGTCCGGACCGAGGTCGCGGTGCGGTTGCGGTTGTCGGTCAGCGCCTCGACGATGATCGCGCTGCCGCCCGGCCCGTAACCCTCGTAGCGCACTTCCTCATAGCTTTCGGCATCGCCGCCGGTGGCCTTGTCGATCGCCCGCTGGATATTGTCCTTGGGCATGGACTGCGCCTTGGCCGCGTTGACCGCCAGCCGCAGCCGCGGGTTCATGTCGGGATCGGGGGCGCCCATCTTCGCCGCCACCGTGATTTCGCGGCTGAGCTTGGAAAACAGGTTGGACCGTTTCTTGTCCTGCGCACCCTTGCGGTGCATGATGTTCTTGAATTTGGAATGGCCTGCCATGGGTATCGCTTGATAGATGTGGGAGGGATCAGAAGGTCGCAATAGCCTCATGACAAGCGAGACGACAAGCCTTGGCGAGGCGATTTCCGCCCGCGAGGAATGGCGGCGCTTCGCCGCCTTTCTCCGACGACCCGCCCTGCCCGCCCGCGCGCGACCGCCGAGCGGCGCCAGCCTGCGCGCGGTGCTGCGGATGCTGGGGCTCGACCTCGCTGTCATGGCGGTGCTGATTACGCTCGCGACGATCGTCGTCGCCGTCGGGATCGAGCTGCCCGCGACCGCGCTCGAGAACATGGATATCTCTTGGCTTGTCGTCGCGCTGGTGGTGATTGCCGCGCCGCTGCTGGAGGAAATCGCCTTCCGCGGCTGGCTCTCGGGCCGCCCGGCTCACGTCTTCGGGCTGCTGGCGATCGTATCGGCGCTCGGTTCCCTGGTAACCCTGGTCGCGCTGAGCGAGGCGACCGGTGTTGGAGTTCTCTTCCCGGCGATGGCGCTCGTCGTGTTCTTCCTCGGCCTCGCTGCCGTGATCTTCTGGCAGTGGCGGTGCCGCCCCGCGATGGGCTGGTTCGCGCGGATTTTCCCGCTGTTCTACTGGCTGAGCACCGCGGGCTTCGCCTGCGTCCACCTGCTCAATTTCGACGAGGGCAGCCTCTATGTCCTGCTCCCGCTGGTGCTGCCGCAATTCGTGACCGGTTCGATCCTGGGCTATCTGCGGGTGCATTACGGATTGTGGGCGGCGATGCTGCTGCATGCGCTCCACAATGGCACGGCGATGGTGCTGGTGCTTGCCGGGACCTTTCTGGCCGGCTGATCAGATCTTCACGGCCGTCCCGCTGGCGCTGACCATCAGCATCGAGCCGGTGTCGCCGATCACCTCGTAATCCAAATCGACCCCCACGACCGCATTGCCGCCGCGGCTGCCGCATTCGGCCTGCAATTCCTGGATCGCCTTCTCGCGCGCGTCCGCAAGGATGCGTTCGTAGCTGCCCGAGCGCCCGCCGACGATGTCGCGGATGTTGGCGAACAGATCGCGGAACAGGTTCGCGCCGACGATCACCTCGCCGGTCACGATGCCGAGATATTCCTGGATCGGACTGCCCTCGATCGTCGGAGTGGTGGTGACGGTAATCCCGCGCGCATCTTTCCAGGGGCTAGCCATTATCGGATGTCCTTCGTCTTCTAGTGCCGGATCCGCCGACCCTCGCGAGGATCGGCGGGCACTGTATGGCTATGGCAAAGCAGGTGACCGATCAAGCATCAGCCGTTGACCACGATCCCGCCATTGGGGTGCAACACCTGGCCCGACATGTAGGAGGAATCCTCGCAGGCCAGGAACAGGAACGCGGGCGCGACCTCGTTGGGCTCGCCGGGGCGGCCCATCGGCGTGCCTTCGCCGAAATGCTCCATCTTCTCCTCGCTCGATCCGCCGAAGGGATTGAGCGGCGTCCAGATCGGCCCGGGCGCGACCGCGTTGACCCTGATCCCGTCATCGGCGAGATTCGCGCTCAGCGAGCGGGTGAAGGCGGTGATCGCCCCCTTGGTCGCGGAGTAATCGAGCAATTCGCTCGAGCCCTTGTACATCGTCACGCTGGTGCAATTGACGATCGTCGCCCCCTTTTTCAGATGCGGCCGGACCGCCTGCGCCAGATAGAACATCGAGAAGATGTTGGACTGGAAGGTGCGTTGCAATTGCTCTTCGGTGATGTCGGTGACGTCCTGATCGGGATGCTGCTCGCCAGCGATCTGGATCAGCGTGTCGATCCTGCCGAACTTCTCCAGCGTCTGGGCTACCAGCTCGTCCGCGTGGCTTTTCTGCCCCAGATCGCCTGCGAGCGAGAACACCTTCGCGCCCTCGGCCTCGCACAATTCGCGGGTCTTCTTCGCATCGTCGTGTTCGCACAGATAGGACATCGCGATACTGGCGCCCTCGCGCGCGAACAGCACCGCGGTCGCGCGGCCGATGCCGCTGTCGGCGCCGGTGACGATGGCGACCTTGCCCTTCATCCGCCCCGATCCGGGATAGCGGGGCTGCCATTGCGGCTTGCGGTCGAGTTCGGATTCATGACCCGGCATCTCGGGCTCTTCCGCGATCGGCGGGATGTAACTGGCGCCTTGGGTGCGTTCGAGTTCGTCGGACATGGTCGGATTTCCTTTGCAAAGAGAGTGCTTTGCTCAATCCAACCCCGCCGCAGGCCGCCGGGTTCCGCAGCAGGACACCGCCGCGGAACCGCTTATCGCATCAAAACCGGCGTATCAGGCCATCCCGAGCGCGTTCTTGTAGGTCTCCAGGATCGTCTCCTGTTCGGAGCGATCGTCGGGTTTCATCTTTCTGAGGCGAACCACCTGGCGCATGATCTTGGGATCGTAGCCGACCGCCTTGGATTCGGCATAGACGTCGCGGATATCGTCGGCGATGCCCTTCTTTTCCTCCTCGAGGCGTTCGATACGCTCGATCAGCAGGCGCAGGCGGTCGTCGGTGGCTTCAGCCATGGGGGTATGCTCCAATGAATGAGAATCGGTTGCCGGCCTGCTAGCCGACCGCGCCGGAACGGTGAAGGCGCAGGCGGGCTATTCCACGCGATTCTTCGCCACGCTCGCTTCCATCCGCCGCAATTGCTCGTCGCTGGCGGGCGTCTGGCGGGTGGCTTTCCAATCCTCCATCGCCATGCCGTGGATCAGCGCGCGCGCTTGCGCCTTGTCGCCCTCGTAGCCGGCATCGCGGATCCAGTCGGCGAGGCAATTGCGGCAGAAGCCCGACAGCCCCATCAGATCGATGTTCTGGGCGTCGTGGCGGTGGCGCAGATGGCGCACCAACCGGCGGAACGCCGCGGCGGCGACCTCGTCGGGCAGAGTGTCGAGCGGATCGGCAATTGTGGTCATGACGCGGCTTCATCCTTGAGTTGCAACAGAGGGCTGTCATAGCGGCAATCATGAGAAAATTCGATCCGCGCGGCCGCAAGGTCAAGATCCTCGCCACGCTCGGCCCCGCCTGCACCGAGCCCGACGTCATGCGCCGGCTGTTCGAGGCCGGTGCCGACGCTTTCCGCGTCAACATGAGCCATGGCGAGCACGAGACCCACGCCCAATCCATCCGCAACATCCGCGCGCTGGAAAAGCAGTTCGGCCGCCCGATCCCGATCTTCGCGGATCTCCAAGGGCCCAAATTGCGGGTGGGCAAGTTCAAGGACGGCAAGGCAGTGATCCGCCATTCGGGCCATTTCACGCTCGATCGCGACCCGACGCCCGGGGACGAGACCCGGGTCGAACTCCCCCATCCCGAATTGTTCGGCCTGCTCGAAAAAGGCCAGCGGCTGCTGATCAACGACGGCAAGATCCGCCTGCGCGTGGTCCGCGCCGATGAAGATGCGATCCTGTGTTCGGCCGAGGTCGGCGGGGTGATTTCGGATCGCAAGGGCGTCAACGTCCCCGATGCGGAGATCCCGATCCCGGCACTGACCGAGAAAGATCGCCGCGACCTCGCCTTCGCGCTCAGCCAGGGTGTCGACTGGATCGGCCTGAGCTTCGTCCAGCGCCCCGAGGACATCGCCGAGGCGCGCAAGCTGATCGGCGGCAAGGCGTCGCTATGCGCCAAGATCGAGAAGCCGATGGCGATCCGGCGGCTCGACGAGATCGTCGAACTGGCCGACGGGATCATGGTGGCGCGCGGCGATCTCGGAGTCGAACTCGAACCGCAGGAAGTCCCGCCGCTGCAGAAGCGGATCGTCAACAAAGCGCGGCTGGTCGGCAAGCCGGTGATCGTAGCGACGCAGATGCTCGAATCGATGATCGAGAGCCCCGCCCCGACCCGCGCCGAGGTCTCCGATGTCGCCAATGCGGTCTATGACGGTGCCGATGCGGTGATGCTCTCGGCGGAAACCGCCGCGGGCGACTGGCCCGAGGAAGCGGTCACCATCATGCACCGCATCGCGGTCCAGGTCGAACGCGACGAGGGCTATATCGAGCGGGTGCGCTTCCTCGATACCCCGCCCGACCGGACCACCGCCGATGCGCTGGCGCATTCCTGCATGACCGTGGCGGACACGGTGGCGATCAAGGCGATCACGGTGTTCACGGGCTCGGGCTCCACCGCACGCCGCGTCGCCCGCGAGCGGCCCTCGGTGCCGATGATGGTGCTGACGCCCTCGTTCAACACCGCGCGCCGGATCGGGCTGCTGTGGGGCGCGCATGCCGTCGTCACCCGCGACATCGGCAGCTTCGAGGAGATGATCGCCAAGGGCAAGCGGATGGCGCTGCGCCACGGTTTCGCCACCGGCGGCGACAAGCTGATCGTGCTGGCGGGGGTTCCCTTCGGCACGCCGGGTTCGACCAATCTGCTCCACGTCGTCACGCTTACCGGGGACGAGTTGGACAAATACCAGAGCTGACCGCTGCGCCGGGCGCCGGGGCTAGGCGCTCGCCGCGCGCTCCAGCCGGGCCCGCGCTTCGGCCTCGCCGATCAACGGCAGCAATTCGCCCATGTCGGGGCCGTGACCCTTGCCGGTGAGCGCCAGCCGCAAGGGCAGGAACAATGGCTTGCCCTTGCGCCCGGTGCTCTGCTTGAGCTTCGCGGTGAGCGCATGCCAGGGATCCTGTCCCCATTCGAGCGCCGCGGCCGCTTGTCCTACGAACGCCCGGTCCTCGGGCGAAAGCTCGCAAGGCTCGATCGGCCCGGTGACCAGGTGCCACCAGTCCTGCGCCTGCGCGATCGTCTCGAGATTGGGCCGGATCGCGTGCCAGCCCGCCTCGCCCATTCCCTCGGGCAGGCGATCGGCGACCTCGGCATAGGGCAGCTGGTGGATGATCGCGGTGTTGACGCGTTCCAGATCGGCCTCGTCGAACCGCGCCGGGGCACGGCCGAACGTGGCGAGATCGAAGGTGTCGATCAGTGCCGCGCGATCGGCGATCGGCTCGACGGGAAGCGAGGTCCCCAGCCGCGCCAGCAGCGCGACGATCGCCTCCGGCTCCACCCCGCGCTCGCGCAAGGCGTCGCAGCCGAGCGAGCCCAGCCGCTTCGACAGCTTGCCCTCCGTGCCGACCAGCAGCGCCTCATGCGCGAAGGCGGGATGCGGCATATTTGCTGCAGAGGCGGGCGAGGCCATTCCCGCAGCATGAAGCGCAGCAAACATCTGGATCTGCACCGCGGTGTTGGAAACATGATCCTCGCCGCGCAGCACCTGGGTGACCCCCATCTCGATATCGTCGACCGCGCTCGGCAGCATGTAGAGCCACGAACCGTCCGCCCGTCTGACGACCGGATCGGACAGTTGCGCGGGATCGAATTTCTGCCTGCCGCGAACCCCGTCCTGCCATTCGATCGGCGCGGAATGATCGAGCCGGAAACGCCAGTGCGGCGCAACGCCTTCGGCCTCCTTGGCGGCGCGCTGCTCGTCGGTCAGCGCGAGCGCCGCCCGGTCGTAAACCGGCGGCAGCCCCCGCCCGAGCTGGATCTTGCGCTTGAGATCGAGTTCCTGCGCGGTCTCGTAGGCGGGATAGACCCGGCCCGCCGCCTTCAACCGCTCGAAAGCATCCTCGTAGATCGCCAACCGCACCGACTGCCGCTCCTCGCCATCGGGCTCCAGGCCGAGCCAGGCCAGATCCTCGCGAATCGCCTCGACATACTCCTCGCGGCTGCGCTCGGCATCGGTGTCGTCGATCCGCAGCAGGAAGCGCCCGCCGCCCTTGCGCGCCGCCATCCAATTGTGGAGCGCGGTCCTGATGTTGCCGACATGCAGGCGGCCGGTCGGCGAGGGAGCGAAGCGGGTGATCACGGTCATGGCGCTGCGATTAGCCGAGCGCGCGCGCTATTGCGAGAAGAGCGTCATGCTGTGCCCGCCGCCTTCGATATGGATGCCGTTTGCGGGCGTTCGCGTAACCTGCCGGGGATCGTCGAGCACGGCGATGATCGCTTCCTCGGCTGGATAGCGTCCGCGATCGCAGATCGGCTCGACGATCGCTTCGGTGCGGAGCCGGCCATCGACATGGCGATAGGTCCAGCGCGGCGCGACGCATTGCGAGGCGAGAGCGATCGTGTCTTCGCTGACCGACAGGCTGATCCCGTGTCCGAGGTCGATATCCGCGCCATCGGCGCCCGCCACCCGGTATTCGCCAGCCGGCAGAAGCTGCTGCCTCTCGGGCCGTTCGGCGCCGGGCGGCGCAGGTTCCGGGGTTGGTGTCGCAACCGGCCCACCGGCAGGCGGCGCGGGTTCTTCTGCGACAACTGTGGTCGGCTCATCGTCA
Source organism: Qipengyuania benthica (assembly GCF_030717865.1). Lineage (NCBI taxonomy): Bacteria > Pseudomonadati > Pseudomonadota > Alphaproteobacteria > Sphingomonadales > Erythrobacteraceae > Qipengyuania > Qipengyuania benthica. The sequence continues at coordinate 27,936 of NZ_JAVAIL010000006.1, forward strand.
GCGCCGGGCTGACAGGCGGCGAGCGCCAGAGCGGCAAGCGGGGCGATACTCTTTCTCATGTTGCTGCCAACGCATGAGGCAAGGAAAAGCCCCGCCGGACCGTGCGGGGTCCGGCGGGGCCATGTCTGCGCCTTCAGAAGCGGATCGCGATCAGTCTTCCGACTGTTCCTCGGCTTGCGCCGCGTCTTCCTCGGTAGGAGCGGGAGCCTCCTCGTGCTTCTCGATCGCGTCGGGCGCTTCGGCCTGGTCGGTGCGCAGGTAATCGCCCGCGTCCGCATCGGTGCCGTGCGTTTCGCCTTCCATCCGCGCCAGCGGATCGTCGCCCATGGCGGCTTCCGCCCCTTGCGCGAGTTCGGCCTTGTGCTCTTCCTCGGCGGTCTGGGCGGCGATGATCGCTTCCTGCGCCTTCTTCCACTGCGAGCGCAGCGCGGCATCGCGGCCCGAGGCGGTGACGCGCATGCGGTTCATGCCCGCACCGGTACCCGCCGGGATCAGACGACCCACGATCACGTTCTCCTTGAGACCGATCAGCGTGTCCTTCTTGCCCTCGACCGAAGCCTGGGTGAGCACGCGGGTGGTTTCCTGGAAGGACGCCGCCGAGATGAAGCTGCGGGTCTGCAGCGACGCCTTGGTGATGCCCAGCAGGATGGGAACGCCCGCAGCCTTGCGCTTGTTGCGCGTCAGCTTGGCATTGGCTTCGTTCATCTCTTCCAGATCGACCTGTTCGCCCGGCAGCAGCGTGGTGTCGCCGCCATCGGTGATCTCGACCTTCTGCAGCATCTGGCGAACGATCACCTCGATGTGCTTGTCGTTGATCTTCACGCCCTGCAGTCGATAGACCTCCTGGATCTCGTTGACCATGTATTCGGACAACGCCTCGACGCCCATGACCTCGAGGATGTCGTGGGGGTTGGGCGAGCCCGAGATGAGCGTGTCGCCCTTCTTGACGAAGTCGCCTTCCTGGACGTCGATCACCTTGGTCTTGGGGACCAGATACTCCACCGCATCCCCTTCCTCGGGGACGATCGCGATCTTGCGCTTGGCCTTGTATTCGCGAACGAATTCGATCTTGCCCGAGATTTTGGCGATCACCGAGATGTCCTTGGGCAGACGCGCCTCGAACAGTTCGGCGACGCGCGGCAGACCGCCGGTGATGTCGCGCGTCTTGGCGGCTTCGCGGCTGGCACGGGCGAGAATGTCGCCCGCTTCGACCCGCTGGCCGTCCTCGACCGACATCGTCGTGCCCGGGGCGAGCATGTAGCGCGCCGCTTCGGTCTCGTCGCCCGCCTCGTTGAGCAGCGTCAGTCGCGGACGCAGATCCTCGTTGCGCTTGCGACCGGTGGCGCGGTTCTCGGTCACCACGCGCTGGGCGATACCGGTGGCATCGTCGACGCGCTCTTCCAGGGTCGTGCCTTCGACCAGATCCTGGAAGCGGACCACGCCGCTCTGCTCGGTGATGATCGGCAGCGAGAACGGATCCCATTCCGCCAGACGATCGCCTTCCTTCACCTGCTCGCCATCCTTGTGCATCAGCACGGTACCATAGGGCACCTTGTGGATTTCGCGCTCGCGGCCCTCGGCGTCGATCACCGCCAGCTCGCCATTGCGGGCGAGGCTGAGGATGCGGCCGCGCTTGTCGACGATGGTCGGCATGTCGCGATAGACGATCTTGCCCGAGGAGATCGATTCCAGATGGCTGGTCTCGTTGAGCTGGGCGGCGCCGCCGATGTGGAAGGTCCGCATCGTCAGCTGGGTGCCCGGTTCGCCGATCGACTGCGCCGCGATCACGCCGACGGCCTCGCCGATGTTGACCGGCGTACCGCGGGCCAGATCACGTCCGTAGCACTTGCCGCAGACGCCCTGATCGGCTTCGCAGACCAGCGGCGAACGGATCTTGGCGACCTGCGTTTCGGCAGCCTCGATTTCCTTCACCATCGGCTCGTCGAGCAGCGTGCCCGCCTTGACGATCACTTCGCCGGTCGCCGCGTTGACGATGTCTTCCGCGATGGTCCGCCCCAGGATGCGCTCGCCGAGCGAGGCGATGATCGAACCGCCCTGCACGATGGCGCGCATTTCCAGCGCGTTCTGGGTCTTGCAATCCTCTTCGACGATCACGCAATCCTGCGACACATCGACCAGACGACGGGTCAGATAGCCCGAGTTGGCGGTCTTCAACGCCGTATCCGCGAGACCCTTGCGGGCGCCGTGGGTGGAGTTGAAGTATTCGAGGACGTTGAGACCTTCCTTGAAGTTCGAGATGATCGGGTTTTCGATGATCTCGCCCGACGGCTTGGCCATCAGCCCGCGCATACCGGCGAGCTGCTTCATCTGCGCGGGGCTGCCACGCGCACCGGAGTGGCTCATCATGTAGATCGAGTTGATCTGCGCCTGCTTGCCGTCGTCGCCGATCGGCTGCGAGCGGATCTCTTCCATCATCGCCTCGGCCACCACGTCGCCGCAACGGCTCCAGGCGTCGATCACCTTGTTGTACTTCTCTTGCTGGGTGATCAGGCCGTCCTGATACTGCTGCTCGTAATCGGCAACCAGATCCTTGGTGTCCTCGACCGTCTTGTCCTTGGAATCGGGGATGATCATGTCATCCTTGCCGAAGGAGATGCCGGCCTTGAACGCGTGGCGGAAGCCCAGCACCATGATGGCGTCGGCGAACAGCACCGTGTCCTTCTGGCCGGTGTGGCGATAGACCTGATCGATGACATCGCCGATTTCCTTCTTGGTCAGAAGGCGGTTGATGATGTCGTAGGGAACCTTGTGGTTCTTGGGCAGGCATTCGCCGATCAGCATGCGTCCCGGCGTGGTCTCGAACCGGGTCATCGACACATTGCCCTTTTCATCGGCCTGCGGAACGCGGGCGATGACCTTGGTGTGCAGCGTGACCGCCTTGGTCTCGAGCGCGTGGTGCACTTCGGCCATGTCCGAGAACATCGGCAGCTTCTCGACCTTGGCACCATCGCCGTTCTCGATGAACTCGGGAGTCTTCTCCTGCCGCTCCATCGAGAGATAGTAGAGACCCAGCACCATGTCCTGCGACGGAACGATGATCGGCTTGCCGTTGGCGGGCGAGAGGATGTTGTTGGTCGACATCATCAGGACGCGCGCTTCCAGCTGCGCCTCGAGGCTCAGCGGGACGTGGACGGCCATCTGATCGCCGTCGAAGTCGGCGTTGAAGGCCGAGCAGACCAGCGGGTGCAACTGGATCGCCTTGCCCTCGATCAGCACGGGTTCGAATGCCTGGATGCCGAGACGGTGGAGCGTCGGCGCGCGGTTCAGCAGCACCGGATGCTCGCGGATCACCTCGTCGAGGATGTCCCAGACTTCCTTGCGCTCCTTCTCGACCCACTTCTTGGCCTGCTTGAGGGTCATCGACAGACCCTTGGCGTCGAGCCGGGCGTAGATGAACGGCTTGAACAATTCGAGCGCCATCTTCTTGGGCAGGCCGCATTGGTGCAGCTTGAGCTCCGGACCGGTGACGATGACCGAACGACCCGAATAGTCGACGCGCTTGCCGAGCAGGTTCTGGCGGAAGCGGCCCTGCTTGCCCTTGAGCATGTCGCTGAGCGATTTGAGCGGACGCTTGTTGGCGCCGGTGATCACGCGGCCGCGGCGGCCGTTGTCGAACAGCGCATCGACGGCTTCCTGCAGCATGCGCTTCTCGTTGCGGACGATGATGTCCGGCGCGCGCAGCTCGATCAGGCGCTTCAACCGGTTGTTGCGGTTGATGACCCGGCGATACAGATCGTTGAGATCCGACGTCGCGAAGCGGCCGCCGTCGAGCGGCACCAGCGGGCGCAGCTCGGGCGGGATCACGGGGATCACCTCGAGGATCATCCACTCGGGGCGGTTGCCCGAATCGATGAAGCTCTCGACGACCTTGAGGCGCTTGATGATCTTCTTGGGCTTGAGCGTGGACTTGGTGGTCTCGAGCTCCTGCAGCAGATCGGCGCGCTCCTGCTCGAGGTCGAGATCCATCAGCATGGTCTTGACCGCGGCAGCGCCGATATCGGCGGTGAAGGCGTCCTCGCCATATTCGTCCTGCGCATCGAGGAGCTCGTCCTCGGTCATCAGCTGGAACTTCTCGAGCGGCGTCAGGCCCGGCTCGGTGACGATGTAGCTCTCGAAATAGAGCACGCGCTCGAGCTGCTTCAACTGCATGTCGAGCAGCAGGCCGATGCGGCTAGGCAGCGATTTCAGGAACCAGATGTGAGCGACCGGAGCGGCGAGCTCGATATGGCCCATCCGCTCGCGGCGGACCTTGGTCACGGTCACTTCGACGCCGCACTTCTCGCAGACGACGCCCTTGTATTTCATGCGCTTGTACTTGCCGCACAGGCACTCGTAATCCTTCACCGGACCGAAGATCCGCGCGCAGAACAACCCGTCGCGCTCGGGCTTGAACGTGCGGTAGTTGATGGTCTCGGGCTTCTTGATCTCGCCGAAGCTCCACGAACGGATCCGTTCGGGCGAAGCGATCCCGATCTGGATCTGGTCGAAGGTTTCCGGCTTGGCGAGCTGGTTGGTGAATTTGGTCAGTTCGTTCATGACAATTCCCTAGCGGGTGAATTTCGTACGGACGGAAGGGGTGGGCCGGCCCTGAGACCGGCCCCTTTCCTATTGCGCCGCGATCTGCAGGCCGTCGTCGTCCTCGTCCTCGTTGATCGAGGAGAGTTCGACGTTGAGGCCCAGGCTGCGCATTTCCTTGACGAGCACGTTGAAGCTCTCCGGGATGCCGGCCTCGAAGGTGTCGTCGCCCTTGACGATCGCCTCGTAGACCTTGGTCCGACCGATCACGTCGTCCGACTTGACGGTGAGGATTTCCTGCAGCGTGTAGGCGGCGCCGTAGGCCTGGAGCGCCCAGACCTCCATCTCGCCGAAGCGCTGGCCGCCGAACTGCGCCTTGCCGCCCAGCGGCTGCTGGGTGACGAGGCTGTAGGGGCCGATCGAACGCGCGTGGATCTTGTCGTCCACGAGGTGGTGCAGCTTGAGCATGTAGATGATGCCCACGGTGACCTTGCGGTCGAACGCCTCGCCGGTACGGCCGTCGTAAAGGACCGACTGGCCCGATCCGTCGAGCCCGGCCTGCTGGAGCTGGGTGGTGACATCGCCTTCGCGTGCGCCGTCGAACACCGGGGTGCCCATGGGCACGCCGAGATAGAGATTGCTGGCGAGTTCGACCACTTCCTCGTCCGACCGCGTGTCGATCGTGTCGTGGTAGCTTTCGCCATAGACCTCTTTCAGCTTCGCGCGGACCGCCTCGGGCGGCTGGGCCGCTTCCGGATCGGGATTGGCTTCGCGCCATTCCGCCAGCGAGCGGGTGACCTGCTGGCCGAACTCGCGCGCCGCCATCCCGAGATGCGTCTCGAAGATCTGGCCCACGTTCATGCGCGACGGCACGCCGAGCGGGTTGAGCACGACGTCGACCGGGGTCCCGTCCTCGAGGAAGGGCATGTCCTCCTGCGGCAGGATGCGCGAAATCACACCCTTATTGCCGTGGCGACCGGCCATCTTGTCGCCCGGCTGCAGCTTGCGCTTCACCGCGACGAAGACCTTGACCATCTTGAGCACGCCCGGGGCGAGCTCATCGCCGCGCTCGAGCTTTTCCTTGCGGTCCTCGAACTTGGCATCGATGATCTTGACGGCTTCGTCATATTGCGACTTCACCGCCTCGATCTGCGTCTGGCGCTGATCGTCGGCCACCGCGAACTTGAACCATTCGTGCTGGTCGATCCCTTCGAGCAGTTCCTCGTCGATCGCGACGCCCTTCTTGACGCCCTTGGGCGCGGCGGAAGCGGTCTGGCCCAGCAGCATGTCGCGCAGGCGGTTGTAGGTCGCCCGGTTGAGGATGGCGCGTTCGTCGGCGGCATCCTTGCGCAGATGCTCGATCTCCTCGTTCTGGATCGCGCGGGTACGGTCGTCGATTTCGATGCCGTGACGGTTGAACACCCGCACCTCGACCACCGTGCCGGCAACGCCGGGGGGCAGACGCAGCGAGGTGTCGCGCACGTCCGAGGCCTTTTCGCCAAAGATGGCGCGCAGGAGCTTTTCTTCCGGCGTCATCGGGCTCTCGCCCTTGGGGGTGATCTTGCCCGCCAGAATGTCGCCCGGATGCACTTCGGCGCCGATATAGACGATGCCCGCCTCGTCGAGGTTGCGCAGCGCTTCCTCGCCGACATTGGGAATATCGCGGGTGATGTCTTCCGGCCCCAATTTGGTGTCGCGCGCCATGACTTCGAATTCCTCGATATGGATCGAGGTGAAGACGTCGTCCTTCACGATACGTTCGGAGATGAGGATGGAGTCCTCGTAATTGTAGCCGTTCCAGGGCATGAAGGCGACGAGGCTGTTCTTGCCCAGCGCCAGCTCGCCCAGATCGGTCGAGGGACCGTCGGCGATGACATCGCCCGGCTCGACCGTCTCGCCCACCTTCACCAGCGGACGCTGGTTGATGCAGGTGTTCTGGTTCGAACGCTGGAACTTCTGCAGCGTATAGATATCGACCCCCGACTGGCCGGGTTCGACATCGCCGATCGCCCGGATGACGATGCGCGTGGCATCGACCTGGTCGACCACACCGCCGCGCGTGGCGGCGATCGCGGCACCCGAATCGCGCGCCACGGTCTCTTCCATGCCGGTGCCCACGAAGGGCGCCTCGGCCTTGACCAGCGGCACGGCCTGGCGCTGCATGTTCGAGCCCATCAGCGCGCGGTTGGCGTCATCGTTTTCCAGGAAGGGAATGAGCGATGCGGCGACCGAGACGAGCTGCTTGGGGCTGACGTCCATCAGCGTGACCGTTTCGCTGGGCGCCATGAGGTTGTCGCCGTTCTGGCGGGCGGAGGTCAGCTCTTCGGCGAAGCTGCCGTCGTCGTTCAGCTCGGCCGAAGCCTGCGCCACGGTGTGCTTCTGCTCTTCCATTGCCGAAAGGTAGATCACCTCGCTGGTGACCTTGCCGTCCACGACGGTGCGGTACGGCGTCTCGATGAAGCCATACTTGTTGACGCGGGCAAAGGTGCTGAGCGAGTTGATCAGACCGATGTTCGGGCCTTCGGGAGTCTCGATCGGGCAGATCCGGCCATAGTGGGTCGGGTGAACGTCGCGGACTTCGAAGCCCGCACGCTCGCGGGTGAGACCGCCCGGCCCGAGCGCCGAGACACGACGCTTGTGCGTCACTTCGGAGAGCGGGTTGGTCTGATCCATGAACTGCGACAGCTGCGACGAACCGAAGAACTCGCGCACCGCGGCGACCGCAGGCTTGGCGTTGATCAGGTCGTTGGGCATCACGGTCGAGACGTCGACCGAGCTCATCCGCTCCTTCACCGCGCGCTCCATACGCAGCAGGCCGACGCGGTACTGGTTCTCGAGCAGCTCGCCGACCGAGCGCACCCGGCGGTTGCCGAGGTTGTCGATGTCGTCGACATCGCCCTTGCCGTCCTTGAGGTTCACCAGCTCCTTGACGACCGCGAGGATGTCTTCCTTGCGCAGCGTCGTGACGGTGTCCTCGGCATCGAGCTCGAGCCGCATGTTGAGCTTGACGCGGCCGACGGCCGACAGGTCGTAACGATCCGCATCGAAGAACAGGCCTTCGAACAGCGCTTCGGCGGTTTCCTTCGTCGGCGGTTCGCCCGGACGCATGACCTTGTAGATGGCCTCGAGGCCTTCTTCGCGGTTCTCGGCCTTGTCGACCTGGAGCGTGTTGCGCATCCACGGGCCGACATTGACGTGATCGATGTCGAGCAGCTCGATGCTGTCGATCCCGGCCTTGTCGAGCGCCTCGAGGTTCTCGGCGGAGACTTCCTCGCCCGCCTCGATGTAGATGCGGCCGGTCTTCTCGTCGATCAGGTCATGCGCGGAATAGCGCGCGAAGATTTCCTCGGTCGGGAGCAGCAGCGTCTCGAGACCGTCCTTGGCGGCCTTGTTGGCGGCGCGCGGGCTGATCTTCTGGCTGGCGGGGAAGACTTCCTCGCCGGTCTTGGCGTCGATCAGCGGGAAGGCCGGCTTCTGGCCGCGCCACTGGTCGGCCTGGAAGGGAATTTCCCAGCCGTCCTTGGCGCGCTTCCAGGTGACCTTGTCGTAGAAGACATCGAGGATTTCCTCGCTGTCGAGACCCAGCCCGAACAGCAGCGAGGTGACCGGCAGCTTGCGCTTGCGGTCGATGCGGACGTTGACGACGTCCTTGGCATCGAACTCGAAATCGAGCCAGCTGCCGCGATAGGGAATGATCCGCGCCGCGAACAGCAGCTTGCCCGAAGAATGGGTCTTGCCGCGATCGTGATCGAACAGCACGCCCGGCGAACGGTGCATCTGGCTGACGATGACGCGTTCGGTGCCGTTGACGATGAAGGTGCCATTGCCGGTCATGAGCGGCATGTCGCCCATGTAGACGTCCTGCTCCTTGATATCGAGCACCGAGCGGGTCTCGGTTTCCTGATCCACCTCGAACACGATGAGGCGCAGCGTCACCTTCATCGGCGCGGCGTAGGTGATCCCGCGCTGGCGGCATTCGGTGGTGTCGTATTTGGGCGGCTCGAGCTCGTAATGGACGAAGTCCAATTCGGCGGTGCCGGCAAAATCGCGAATCGGGAAGACCGAGCGCAGCGTCTTTTCCAGACCGGAGACGTAATCGGTCTCCTTGTCGGAACGCAGGAACTGCTCGTAGCTTTCGCGCTGGACCTCGATCAAATTGGGCATCTCGACCACTTCGTGGGCATCGCCGAAGATCTTGCGGATGCGGCGCTTGGCCGTGCCCGAGGTTGCGGAACGGGCCGTGGTCTTGCCGGCGCTCTTTTGCGGGGCATTCGCCTTGGTAGCCATAAGGGGAGTGTCGCCTTTGCCTTGATGCCGGGCCTGCGCAGGATGCGCGCCGACAGGTTTCATGTCTCGTGGGCGTGGAGAACCACAGCGACGCCAAGCGGCCGCAGCGAGGATGCACCGGCTCCGGTGCTGCTGCAGCTCCTGTATGGGCATCGCGATATGGAAACGCCGCTTCCTATCCCGTGACCGATTCCCGCGCATGAATCGGCCCTGCTCGAAGCGGGCGGTTGCGGCGTATATAGGCAAGACCCCCGTTGGCGTCAACGGCCCGGCCAGGCGCACCACCCGGGCTCTGGCTGTGGCTCGGGCGCATGCGTTCGCGCAGGGTCGCTTTTCGCTTTCCTACACGCGCGCGAAGAGAGATCGTTTTCCGCCGGCCCCTACCGGCCTTTCGCAAAACCGCCCCTCAACCCGCGACACGATCGGAACAGACGCACCTGCACCCCCCTTACCCCCTGACCGTCACCCTGTGCCACACAAACCCTTGGCAACTCGGATGAATTTCTTGCCCGCCGGGTGACACCGCTGTCACCCTGTGTCACCCGGCCCGGCGAATTATTCTCGATAAGCGATGTCTGGGATATCGTATTCCGATATTATCGATTGACAATAAATTTCCCGCGCCTATCTGTGCCTTATTGATTAACGATAATGTTCGATTCGGTTCGTCCAAGGAGGCCCTCGATGCCAGATTCCCTCGTCCATCTCCTGTCCGGATTGGCCGCGCTGCTGATCGTCGGCGCGGCGATGACCGCCGTGCTCGTCCTTCCGCCCGCGGCTTCGCCGGGGCGGCCCGGCGCCACCGTGCTGGTCGTGCCGGGTCTCGCCTGAACCCCGGCCTCTGAACCCGGGCCTCTGAACCTGGGCGCGTCTTGCGAGCGCAGGCTTGCATCCTGTCGCCGGTTTCGAAAATCTCACCTGAGGAAGCTTCCATGTCCGCAACCCCGTTTCCGCCGCTCCGGCGCGACCCGCTGCTCGCCGCGGCCAAGGTCCTTCTGATCCTGCTGATGGCCATCGTGATCTTCGCGATGTCGATGGTCGTCATCGGGATCGGCGCGATCCTCACCATCGGCCGCACCGAGCTGCTCGCCGAGGTCGCGGCCGCCGGGGCCCCGCCGCTCGCCTATTGGGCGGTGCTCGCGCTGATGCTGCTGGTCGCGGGCGCGCTGTTCCTCGCGCTGCGGTTCGCGATCGAACTGCGCCGGATCGTGCTGTCGGTCGAGGACGGCGATCCGTTTGACCCCGCCAATGCCCTACGGCTGGCGCGGATGGGCTGGCTCGCGCTGGGGGTCTGGCTGGTCCACATTCCCCTTGCCCTGATCGGCGCCTGGCTGACCCCCTATGCGGTCGCCGCGGGCGAGGATTGGCAGATCGAGTGGGATGCCGGAATCGAAAGCCTGTTCCTGATTCTCGTGCTGTTCATCCTCGCGCGGGTGTTCCGCCAGGGCGCGGCGATGCGCGACGATCTGGAAGGGACGGTCTGATGGCGATCCGCGTCACGCTCGACGATCTGCTCCACGAGCGGCGAATGACACTGACCGAGCTGGGCGAGCGGGTCGGGCTGACCCTCGCCAACCTCTCGATCCTCAAGACCGGCAAGGCCAGGGCGATCCGCTTCTCCACCCTCGATGCGATCTGCCGCGAATTGCAATGCCAGCCCGGCGACCTGCTGGCCCACGAGCCGGAGGCATAGTGCGCCGTGCGGGAACCCATCGCCGGCCGGGCCATCGTGCCCCCTGACCCCGCTTGACAGGGGCACCAGATACTCTAGAGGCCCGCCACTGATCGGCGGGCCTCTTCGTATGTGCGCCGATCGTCCGTCCGAGACAGTTGGTGCCCCGGGATTGATCCGGGGCTTAATGTCCAGCCTAGACGGGGAAACGAGATTTTCGCGCTGCCACAGGCGGCGTTCCGGCATGTTTCACATGCCCTCCTTCCCCATCAACGGACTGCCCTCATGTCGATGTTCGGCATGGGGAAACGTGAGCCGGTCGCGCGGTCGCCTATGCGGCGCGCGGCCATAGTGAAGGAGTAAGGCATGGATCGTTCGCAGAAAGCCGATTCGGTCGCCCAGCTCAACGCTGTCTTCAACGAGGCGGGCGTGGTGGTCGTCACCCGCAACCTCGGCCTTACGGTGGAGCAATCCACCGCATTGCGGACGAAGATGCGTGAAGCCGGTGCGTCCTACAAGGTTGCGAAGAACCGCCTCGCCAAGCTCGCCCTGAAAGACACCGATTACGCCGGTATCGACGAATATCTGAACGGCCCCACGGCCCTCGCATATTCGGAAGATCCGGTGACGGCTGCCAAGGTCGCGGTGGAATTCGCCAAGACCAACGACAGGCTGGAAATCGTCGGTGGTTCCATGGGGGCGACGGTGCTCGACGAAGCCGGGATCAAGGCACTCGCCTCGATGCCCAGCCTCGATCAGCTGCGTGGCACGATCGTGGGTCTCGTCAATGCCCCGGCGACAAAGATCGCCCGGGTCGTCAACGAACCCGCATCCAAGCTTGCCCGCGTCTTCGGCGTCTACGGCGCCAAAGAAGCGGCATAAGCGGTTCGACGCGATTGCACGAATTCAAATGGGGCCGATCCGGAATGATCCGCGGCCCCGCCATATAATTGGAGTGAAACATCATGGCCGATATCGCCAAGCTTGTTGAAGAACTGAGCAAACTGACCGTCATGGAAGCCGCCGAGCTTGCCAAGGCGCTTGAAGAAGAGTGGGGCGTTTCCGCTGCCGCAGCCGTGGCTGTGGCCGGTCCCGCCGCCGGTGGCGGCGACGCTGCCGCTGCCGAAGAGCAGACCGAATTCGACGTGATCCTCACCGGCGACGGTGGCAAGAAGATCCAGGTCATCAAGGAAGTCCGCGCCATCACCGGTCTGGGCCTGGGCGAAGCCAAGGCGCTCGTCGAAGGCGCGCCCAAGCCGATCAAGGAAGGCGTTCCCAAGGCGGAAGCCGACGACATCAAGGGCAAGATCGAAGCCGCCGGCGGTACCGTCGAGCTCAAGTAAGCTTTTCAAGCTTTTGCGGATGTCTTGAAGCATCCGCGATCGGAAGGGCGGTGCCGCAAGGCGCCGCCCTTTTCGTTTTGAGCCCGTGCCAGTTCGAACGCACCTTGATCGAGCGAGCCTCAAACTGTCTCAGCTCGCGGTCCGCGAATCCGCGATGCGGTAGAAGGTCTCGCCGTCCTCCTCGACGCGGTGCAGGATGGCGTGGTTTAGGGGCACGCCGTCCTCGGCGAGATCGTCGGGCAGATCGGGCAGCGCCGACATCGCCGAAGATTTCGGCCCCGCTTCGGGCAACGCCCTGTAGGCGAGCCCTTCGCCCGAGAGATAGACGATCGCTCCGGCTTCCTTGCCGTCGAACCGCGCCATAAAGGTCGCGGCCGGTTCGGCCTGCATATAGCCGGCGAGCTGCAGCATGCAGGTCTTGCTGTGCGTGAAAGCAACCCCGTTCTTGGACGTGCTGTTGTGCCATTTGCACAACGGCATCAGATAGCAGCTGCCGCCTGTGGCGACCGCGCCCTTGGAGTCCGTGGTCATATGACCCCCCACTTCGAATGCAGGGTGGTTTCCTCCGACAGGCGGCGGGCCGGTGACGTAGCAGCCCGAGACGTCGATTGTGCAAAGCGACGATTTCGACTGATAGGCGATCAGCAGGCCCATCCAGCTGGTGGAGCCGGGAACTTTTGGATCGGAAGTGCTCCCCGAGACATTGTACAAGGCGCTCGCGAAATTGACCACTTGCGCCGAGGTCGAGAACAGTCGCGTGCCTTCGTAGCGGCTTACGAAATCCGCCAACTGATTGCGGTGTTCGGCCAGATCCGATTCCATCATCGAAATTCTCCTCCACGACCCGCTTCGGGTGGCCCATGCTGGACCGGTCGCTGCGGGAGTCGAGCCCGATTGCAACCGAAGCGGAGCCTTTGGCCGGTCGAGCGGAGCAGGTGCGTCGAGCGAGGCTTCCTTTTCGTTTGCCCTCCTCCGGCCTCGTGCCTATCCGGCGGTGCCCTTTGCAGGGCGCGGCGCGGGACCTGCGCTAGGCGTTCCAGACGGGGCTCGAACGATCACCTTGACCCAGGCACATCCCCCCAGGCCCCTGCCCACGGCACGCGAAGGCTGGCACGGCGAAATCGCTGCGACGCTGCGGCTGAGCTGGCCGCTGGCGGCGGCGAACCTGCTGCAGATGCTGACCTATGCGGTGGATGTGATCTTCATCGCCCGGCTGGGGGAAGCGCAGCTGGCCGCATCGGCGCTGGCGGTGGCGCTGTTCGGGCTGGTGCTGTGGGCGCTGTCGGGGCTGACCGGCGCGGTCGCTCCGGTGATCGCCGCCGAACTGGGCGAACGCGCGCCGGCGCTGCGCAGCGTGCGTCGCGCCACCCGGATGGGGCTATGGGTTTCGGTGCTCAGCGGGTTGCTGGGGATGGGAATATGCCTGCTGCTCGGCCCGCTGATGCGCGCCACCGGCCAGGATTCCCAGATCGTCGCGCTGGCGATCCAGTACAACACCGTGATCGTCTTCTCGCTGATCCCCATGCTGTTCAACAATGTGCTGCGCAATTTCGTCTCGGCGCTGGGCCGACCGATCTTCGCCACCGCGATCACCGCGCTCGGGATCGGGATCAACGCGCTGGCCAATTACGCCTTCATCTTCGGCAATCTCGGGGCTCCCGAGCTCGGCCTGCGCGGCGCGGCGATCGCCACCATTTTGACCTCGCTGTTCACCTTCGGCGCCTATGTGCTGGCGATCAGGATGGACCGGCGGCTGCACCGCTACCACGTCTTCGGTCGCTGGTGGGCGCCCGACTGGCGGCGGGCCTGGGCGATCACCAAGATCGGTACGCCGATCGCGCTGACCATCACCGCCGAGGCGGGCATCTTCGGGGCGGCGGCCTTCCTGATGGGCAATATCGGGGCGACCCAGCTCGCCGCGCACACCATCGCGCTGCAGATCGCCGCGCTCGCGTTCCAGGTCCCGTTCGGCATCGGCCAGGCTGCCACCATCCGGGTGGGCTATTTCTTCGGCGCGCGGGACCAGGTGGGGATGCAGCGCGCCGGCTGGAGCGCGATCGCCATCGGCACCGGCTTCATGGCGCTGACCGCACTGGCGATGGTGCTGATCCCCAAGCCGCTGATCGCCATCTATCTCGATCCCTGGGACCCCGCCAATGCAGCGCTGGTGGCCTTCGCGCTCAAATACATCGTCATCGCCGCGGGCTTCCAGCTGTTCGACGGGATGCAGGCGGTGGCCGCGGGCGCGTTGCGCGGATTGCAGGACACCCGCATCCCGATGTGGATCGCGGCCTTCGCCTATTGGGTGCCGGGGTTCGGGACTGCGATGGTGCTGGGTTTCGCCACTCCGCTCGAGGGCGTCGGGGTGTGGATCGGGCTCGCGATCGGGCTGACCTGTGCGGCGCTGCTGCTGACCTGGCGCTGGCACCGGCGCGAGGCGCTGGGGCTGACGCAGCGGCCCTTGCGGGACGCCTAGCCAGCCCCTGCGGAAACGCCCACCGGGCGCAAATTTTTTACCTGAACGCCCGTTGACTAAGCCTGTGCCTATACACATATGCGGCCCGCTGGCACTCCAACCCTGTGAGTGCCAACCTTTGTTTCAACCCTCTTAAAGGAAGGTCATAGACTATGGCATTTCGTCCGCTGCACGACCGCGTATTGGTGCGTCGCATCGAAGCCGATGAGAAGACCGCCGGCGGTATCATCATCCCCGACAGCGCCAAGGAAAAGCCCAGCGAAGGCGAGATCATCGCCGTCGGCGAAGGCGCCTACAACGAGGACGGCGACCGCATCAAGCCCGACGTCAAGACCGGCGATCGCATCCTGTTCGGCAAGTGGTCCGGCACCGAGGTCAAGCTCGATGGCGAAGACCTGCTGATCATGAAGGAAAGCGACATCATGGGGATCATTTCCTGATTCGCTGCCCGATCCGGTGATCGCACCGCTTCTCAAGACAACCAAGAATTCCAGGAGAAAACACAATGGCTGCCAAGGACGTGAAATTCTCGCGCGACGCACGCGAAGGCATCCTCCGGGGTGTCGATATCCTCGCCAACGCCGTCAAGGTCACGCTGGGCCCGAAGGGCCGCAACGTCGTGATCGAGAAGAGCTTCGGCTCGCCGCGCATCACCAAGGACGGCGTCACCGTCGCCAAGGAAATCGAACTTTCCGACAAGTTCGAGAACATGGGCGCGCAGATGATCAAGGAAGTCGCATCGAAGGCGAACGACGCCGCCGGTGACGGCACCACCACCGCCACCGTGCTCGCGCAGTCGATCGTGACCGAGGGCATGAAGTCGGTTTCGGCCGGCATGAACCCGATGGACTTGAAGCGCGGCATCGATCTCGCCGTGACCAAGGTCGTCGCCGATCTCAAGAGCCGCTCCAAGGACGTCTCGGGTTCGTCCGAGATCGCCCAGGTCGGGATCATCTCGGCCAATGGCGACCGCGAAGTCGGCGAGAAGATCGCCGAGGCGATGGAGAAAGTCGGCAAGGAAGGCGTGATCACCGTCGACGAGAGCAAGGGCCTCGAATTCGAGCTCGAGACCGTCGAAGGCATGCAGTTCGACCGTGGCTATCTCAGCCCCTACTTCATCACCAATCCCGAGAAGATGTCGGTCGAGCTCGACAACCCCTACATCCTGATCTTCGAGAAGAAGCTCTCGAACCTGCAGGCGATGCTGCCGATCCTCGAAGCGGCGGTCCAGTCGGGTCGTCCGCTGCTGATCATCGCGGAAGACATCGAAGGCGAGGCTCTGGCCACGCTGGTGGTCAACAAGCTGCGCGGCGGCCTCAAGGTCGCTGCGGTCAAGGCTCCCGGGTTCGGCGATCGTCGCAAGGCGATGCTGCAGGACATCGCGATCCTGACCAAGGGCGAGATGATCTCCGAAGACCTCGGCATCAAGCTCGAGAACGTCACGCTGGGCATGCTCGGCGAAGCCAAGCGCGTCACCATCGACAAGGACAACACCACCATCGTCGACGGCGCCGGTGACGAGGCCGACATCAAGGCCCGCGTCAACGAGATCCGCACCCAGATCGACAACACCTCGAGCGATTACGACAAGGAGAAGCTCCAGGAGCGTCTTGCCAAGCTCGCCGGCGGTGTTGCGGTGATCAAGGTCGGCGGCGCCACCGAGGTCGAGGTCAAGGAACGCAAGGACCGCGTCGACGACGCGCTCCACGCCACCCGCGCCGCGGTCGAAGAAGGCATCGTCCCGGGCGGCGGTACCGCGCTGCTCTACGCTGCCAAGGCCCTCGACGGCCTCGAAGGCGAGAACGACGACCAGACCCGCGGTGTCGACATCGTGCGTCGCGCGCTGCAGGCTCCGATCCGTCAGATCGCCGAGAATGCCGGTCACGACGGGGCGGTGGTCGCGGGCAAGCTCAACGACGGCAAAGACGAGTCGATGGGCTTCAACGCGCAGACCGACACCTATGAGAACCTGGTCAAGGCCGGCGTGATCGACCCGACCAAGGTCGTGCGCACCGCGCTGCAGGACGCCGCCTCGGTGGCCGGCCTGCTGATCACCACCGAAGCGGCCATTGCCGAGAAGCCCGAAGAGAAGTCTTCCGGCGGCGGCATGCCCGATATGGGTGGCATGGGCGGCGGCATGGGCTTCTAAGCCAGCCAAAGCCTTGCGCTCCCGCACCGGCGGGAATGCACGAAACACGAGGCCCGGCGGGAGCGATCCCGCCGGGCCTTCTCGTATGCCGCCCGCAGACTGGTGGGATGTCGCAGTTCGGCTCCTGGGGCTGGCGCCCTATATGTGGCGCGTCGATGACCCGAAGTTCGTGCCGGACCGCGGCGGTATCACCGCGGATAGAGGGCAAACACCACTGCAAGCTGATCGAGCGACTGATCCTTCAGCCGCGCGCCGAACTCGCCCTCGCGGGGCCCAGGTTGGGGACGACTGCCGATCCCGTGCGCGCCGACGGCGAAAACCCGCCAGCGCCCAATCGGCTGGACTCAGCTCATGAACAGCAGAATCCAGGCGAACAGAACGGCCAGCGCAACGAGGACGATTGCGACACGGATTCCCATCGACCTTTTCCGCCGACGCTTTTCTGCGGTTCGGCGGCGCATTTCCTTCGACAGGTGGAGTTCGGGTTTAGACATCGGATTTTTAGTAACAATATCAGCCGCAAGGGGTCAAGTTCGCTATGGCAGTCTCCACACAGACACTCAAAATCGCAACAAACGATTAACTTCCGTCAGCCGCCGACAACATTTCGATGCAGTGGCCAGCCCGGTGCGACAGCGTCTGAAAGGGACGGCACGACAGTGACAGGCTGTATCGAGGCGCCTTCGAAATAGTCCGGAACGGCGATTCGTCGCCCGTTCCGGACACTCGCCTCTATCCGCCCCGGCGGCTGGCCACAGCGGCTTCGACCACTTCGTCGGGCCAGGTGACCTGCGTCTGCGTCTGCGGGTTGAACAGATTGCCCTCATATCGCGCCGCTTCGGCAGCGGCGATCTCTTCCCTCGTCAGGAACTCGCTCGGCTCGAGCGCGAAGATGTCGAGCCCGCGACTGATCTCTGTGGCGTAGATCCGGCCGTTGTACCAATAGGCGGACCAGTAGCCTCCGGTGACCAGCTGGTCCGCATCCACCGGTCCGCGATCGAAATAGGCGATCTCGAACGGGTTTTCCGCGTCGGTGAAATCGATCACGCTGATGCCGCCCTGGTACCAGGCCTGGACGAAGATATCGCGCCCCGGAACCGGGATGATCGAGCCATTGTGCGCGACGCAATTCTCCATGTCGCTCTGCGGTGCGGGCAGCTTGTAAAGGCTGCGGAATTCCAGCTCGCCCTGCTCGATCTCGTAGATCGCGTTGGCGCCCCAGTTCATCGGATCGCCCGCCTGGCAGCGCGGCCGCCCGCCGCCGCCCCATTCGTCGGTGAACAGCACCTTGGTGCCGTCGTTGTTGAAGGTCGCCGAGTGCCAATAGGCAAAGCCGGTATCGGTGACATCGTCGATCCTGACCGGCTTGAGCGGGTCGGAGATATCGAGGATGATGCCATTGCCCGAACAGGCGCCCGCGGCGAGCTGCTTGGCCGGAAAGACGGTGATGTCGTGGCATTGATCGGTGCGGCTGGTGTCCTGCGTGCCGTCGCCGTGATCGCCGCCGCGCCACAGGCCTGCGATCTGGCCCTCGGCGGCGAAGATGCGCGGCCGGTCGACGATCCGCGCGGCGGCGGGGTTCGCCACCGGGATCTCGATCACGTCGATGCTGAACAGTGCGGTGCGATCGTCGCCCGGCGCATCGATGCAGCCGGCGAGCTCCTCGTCCTCGCGCACGTAGGAAGTGCCCGAATTGTAGAGCACGATCCGGTCCGCATCGGCCGAGACGATCGAATGGGTGTGGCTGCCGCGGCAGGTCTGAACCTGGCCGACCTGCATCGGCCGCGCGGGGTCGGAAATGTCGAAGATGCGAATGCCGCGGAAGCGCTCCTCGCTGACCCGGTCGGCGACGCCCTGCAGACCGCAATCGATCCGCGCGCGGCTGTCCTGCACGCTCATCACCAGCAGCTCGCCGACGATCGAGACGTCGCCCTGCCCGCCCGGGCAGACGGTCGAGCTGACCAGCTGCGGCACGCCGTCCTCGCCCAGGCGATAGGCGTTGAAGCCGTGGTAATTGCCCGCCACCAGCAGATCGCCCGAGAAGGCCATGTCGGTGTTGGCAAAGGACAGCAGCGAACCGCGCTGGCCGAAGCGGGGCTCTGCCTCCTCATCGGAGTCGCGCGGGTCTGGCCGGGTGTCCTCCTCCTCGGCATCCTCTTCATCCTCGACGATCGCGGGCTGGAGCTGCGCGGGGTTCTTCGGGTCGAAGAAGCCTGCAGGCTTCGGCATGGCGCTGACCAGCCGCAGATTGCTGATCGCCTCGCCCGCGTCGCGGAACCCCGCAGCCAGCGTCGCGCGCGGATCGGTCGAGAGCCCGGCGGCAACCTCGTTCATCCGCTCGATCTCGGCCTTCTGGTCGCTGACGATGTCGTTGGAGAATTCGAACATCACCGGATCGTAGGCGGTGCCCGGCTGGCGATGGAGCTGCTCGACCATGTCGATCGCGCCCATGTGGTGGGCGATCATCAATTGCAGGAACTGGCGGTCGAACTCGGTTCCCTTGGCCGCCGCCAGCGCTTCCATCTGGGCGCGGGTCGCCATGCCCTTCATCATCGAATGACCGGCATGCGGGTCGGCGCCGGGCGCCAAGCCGTGCTCGGCGTGGTCGCCCATCGCCATCGCCGCGGCGGCCTTGGCGGGCTGGTTGCGCGCCACCAGCCAGTCGCGCATGAACTCGATCTCGTCGGCCTGGCTGGCATCGATCCGCCCGGCGATCGCGACGATATCCTCATTGTTGGTCCGCCCCTCGACCAGCCCGGCCATCTCGACCGCCTGAGCATGGTGGACCATCATGTCCTGCATGAAGCGAACATCGCCCGGAGCGTAGCTGGTGTCGGAGAGCTGCAGCGCCTCTTCCGCCCCGATCACCCGGCTCTGCTGGCCGGGCGCGCCCGGCAGCACGATCTGTGCTTCCTGCGCGAAAGCCCCCGACGTGAACGCGACGGTGGATGTGCCGAGCAGCAGCGTAGCGCCCAAGGCGCGGGCGAAGGTCGATGTCATGGCTATCTCCGGAAAACCCCAATTCTTCTGGCGACTATCGTCGCCATCCGGGTCGCCGGGTCAAGCCAATTCGCGGCGAAGCGACGACGCTGGTCTAGTTGAAAACGACCTTGGTCGATCCGGCCTCCACCGCGCTCGCGAGATTGCGCGCATCCCAATTGGTCAGTCGGACGCAGCCGTGGCTGGCGTTCTTGGCGATCGAGGAGGGATTGCTCGTGCCATGGATGCCGTAGCCCGCCTTGCCCAGATCGATCCACACTCCGCCGATCGGATTGTTGGGGCCGGGCGGGATGATCAGCGTCTCGTCCCCGCCCCATTCCTGATCGGACGGATCGAAGGTGTAGTTCGCCTCCGGCGCGACCGCATTCACCTCCATCGCTCCCGAAGGAGAGGGAAACTGCGAACTGCCGACCGTCGCCGGGAAGGTTGCGAGCAGATTGCCGTCGCCGTCGTAGGCGCGCACCTCGCTGGCCGATTTGTCGATCTCGATCCGTGCGACCTTGCCTTCCAGGGCCGTGCTTCCAGTCTGTGCGACGAGGATTTCGGTGCCGGCGGAGAAGCTCTTGCCCGGGTTGAGCGCCTCGAGCAGCCCTTCGGTCATATGGAACTTCTCGGCGAGCTTTTCTGCCGGGCTGGAATAGCCGATCCAGTCGCGCGTCGCCATTTGCGCCATGCTGGATGGCACCGGACGGAACGACCCTGACACGTCTTCGCTGGTGACACTATAGGTCTTCACCAGCGGCTCGGAGCCGAACCGGCTGCGCAGCGCCGCGAGCAGCTCTTCATCCACCTCGCCATCGACCTTCATCCCGTTCGCCTGCTCGAAGGCGGCGAGAGCCCGGCTGGTGTTGCCGCCGCTGTAGCCGTCGATGACGCCGGGCGAATGGCCGGCACGGTCGAGCAGGACCTGCACCGCCATGATCTGCTTGCTGCGTTCATCGGAAAACACGGCGCCGGGTACGTCGGCTTCGAAAGTCTGCGCGGTCGCAGGCATGGCGACGGGCAGAAGCGGGGCGCTGGCGAGCAGGCCGGCGGCGAGGGCGGGACGGAATAGAGCGGGCATGGGAATCCTCGGGTGGAGTAGGCGCGGAGACCGGCCCGACATCGTCAGGCAGGTCGGCTGTTCCTGTAAAAACCCCTGGAGCCCTGCCGTGTTCCGGAAATCCCTTAGCCGAACATCCCCTTGCGCGGGCCGAGATAGCCGAACAGATAGGCTCCCACCTTGCGCATCTGGATTTCCTCCGCGCCTTCGGTGATGCGGTAGCGGCGGTGGTGGCGATAGATGTGTTCGAAGGGTTTCTCGCGGCTGTAGCCGATCCCGCCATGGACCTGCATCGCGCGGTCGGCCGCTTCGCACACCAGCCGGTTGGCCCAGTAATTGCACATCGAGACTTTGTCCGAGAGCGCGCTCTCGATCTCCTTGTGCGGCAGGCGGTCCATCTCCCAGGCGGTCTTGTAGATCAGCAGCCGCAGCATCTCGCACTGGGTGGCGAGCTCGACCAGCGGGAACTGGATCGCCTGATTGCGCGCCAGCTCCTGTCCGAATGGCTTGCGCTCGCGGGCGTAGCGCACGCTCTCCTCCACGCAGAACTGCGCCGCGCCGAGGCTGGAAGCGGCCTGCCGGATGCGGTTCTGGTGGACGAAGCTTTGCGCCAACGCCAGCCCGCGGCCTTCTTCGCCCAGCAAAGTCTGGTCGGGCACCCAGACCCCCTTGAGGAAGAACCGCGCGTGGTCGGTGGGCATGTTGAAGGTCCAGACGTATTCGTCGATCTCAAGCCCTTCGGCCGGGTTGGGGACGAGGAAGCAGCTGATCCCCCTGGCGTCGCCCGCGCCTCCCGAGGTCCGCGCGAACACCGCAACATGGGTGGCGTGGTGCATGCCGGTGATCCACATCTTGGCGCCGTCGATCCGCCAGCCGGGCTTTCCATCCCGCTCCTCGCGCACTGCGACGGTGTCCATATGGGTGGCGTCCGAACCGTGCTCGGGCTCGGTCAGCCCGAAGGCGACCCGCCGTTCGCGCGCGAAACCGCCAAGGATGAACTCCTCCTTCTGCGCCTCGGTGCCGAAGGTCTCGAACATGGCGACGAAGGGGAAATTGCCGACGATCGAATGCTCGTTCTGGAGATCGTTGTGCAAGCCCAGCCCGCGCTGCGCGAAGCGGTCGCGGATCACCGCCATCCACAGGTTGGAGCCGTCCTTGCCGCCGTATTTCTTCGGCGCCGAAAAGCGCCAGTGACCCGCCTCGTCGGCGCGGGTCGCGGCCTCGACCAGCAATTGCTCCCATTCGCGGTTGGGCAGGCCCTGCCGGTCCCAGTCGGTGCGCGCATCCTCGCGGCGGTGATCGAAGAAGCGAATGTTGTCGCCCTGCGCTACCAGCGGTTCGATCTCGGCTGCGATGAAGCGCTCGAGCTCGGCGTAATAGTCTTCCAGGTCCTGGGGTATCGCGAAGTCCATCAGCTCTCTCCGGTCCATTGCGCCTTCGCCGATGCGAGAGCGGGGTATTTGGGGATATCGGCCGCCAGCTTGCCAAGCGCAGCGCGGCGCAGCCTCGCCAGCAGCCCGGGTTCGGCCAGATCGCGCTCCCCCGCCAGCAGCGCCTGCGCGAGTTCACGGTCGGCGACCGCGACGCCTGCAGCTTCCTCGCGCGCAATCATGCCCAGCGCGTTGCGCGCCACCGCAAGCTGGAAGCGGTCGTGGCCTTCCATGCGGTCCTTCACCGTAGCGAGGAATTCGGCGATGGCGGTGGCGATTTCGCCGGTGGAGGCTTCGCCCTCGCATTGCGCAACGGATGTTTCGGGCGGCAGCGGCCGGTCGCGTTCTGCCTGCGGCGCCTCTTCCTCCAGCAGCAGCAGCAGGTCGAGTTCCTGCTCGCTGGTGCGGCGCGAGATCACCACGCGTTCGAGCATCCGGTCGTGCCCTTCGCGCCAGACCTTGGCCATCCGCAGACAACCCAGCGCCCACCACACGGTGCGGTAGACCAGCCAGTAGCGGAACCGATCGCGGTCGACCGTCACTCCGCTTTCGGCCTCGTAGGCCGCGAACCAGTCTTCGAGCGACCCCAGCCCCAGCGCCGGGCGGTCGATCCGGGCAAAACGCCAGACGGTCATGCAGGCGAAGGCCAGATCCTCGTGGCGATCGCCCCGATGCGCCAGCTCCCAGTCGAGCACCCCGGTGAGCGCGCCGTCCTCGGCGAGGATATTGCCCAGCCGGTAGTCGCCATGCACCAGCACAGGTTCGGCCCGCGCGGGCAAGTGATCGCCGAGCCATTTCAATCCCAGCGCGATGATGGGCCGGTCGCCGCCGGCTTCCGCGAACTGGACCCGCAGGCCTTCGAGTGCCTCGGCATAGTCCATCTCGGGAATATCCGCGGGCAGCGCCTCGGCGTCGAGCGCGTGGATCCGTGCCAGATCGCGCGCGCATTGCGAGAGCAGCTCTCCGGGGCGCTCCATCGCCAGGATCGCGCCCGGATCGGGAGTGCCGGGCAGCGCGCGCATCACGAAGCCGCTGCCGATCGCGTCTTCCGGCGCGAGCTCGACCACCACCTCGGGCGCCGTCACCCCGGCGCCATGCGCCGCGCGGATGATCGCCGCCTCGGTGTCGTGGCCGAAGGGCCGGTCGGCCATGAAGGCGAGACTGGGCGCGCGGCGCAGCACGTAAGCCCCCTCGCCCGCCTGGAAGCGCCAGCTTTCCATCGTCGCCCCGCCGGTAAGTCGGGTCAGCCCCTCCGGCGGCGGCAAGCCGGCCCGCGCCAGCGCCCGTGTCAGGCCGGCGCGCAATTCTGCACTGTCCGATGTCTCTCCCATCGCCCGCACTGTCGCACCGTCGCAAGTTTCGCTCAAGCCCCGGAGCAAAGCGCAGCCCGGCGCATTGATGTTGCGACAGCAATCAACACGCCAACAACGTAAGGAGATGCCGATGAAACTGCCGCACAAGGCCCATGTCGCCCTCGTCGATGGAAAGAGCTTCACCGTGATGCGCAATGGCGGCAACCCGTTCGAACCCAAGTTGGAAGGCGCCACCAAGCCCGATCTGTCCGCCACCAATTTCAGCGCCGGCGTCAGGCATCAGGACAATGGCGGACGCGAAAGAGGGACGAGCACCCAGCTCGACGAACTGGCCCACGCGGCGGCCGCGACCGAATGGATCAACGCCAAGGCGATCGCGGGCGAGATCGAGGATGTGCTGATAATCGCCGATCCCAAATCGCTGGGCGAGATGCGGCGGCATTATCACAGCGAGCTCAAGCAGCGGCTGGTCGGCGAGATCGACAAGACGCTGACCGGCGAGACCACCGACCGAATCGAGCAGGCGATCTCCGCCGCGTGATCGTCGCTCGTCAATGGTTTCGCGGTCCGGAACCCTGATAGTCCTTGGCCGGGGTCGCGGATCGCGACCCCGGTCGCTCAGACGCCACTTGTCGTCGCAAATCAACTTGTTATGCAAACGATGGCGCCGTTAAGTCTCTGCCAACGATAGGCATGATAGGCAGGGCGCATGGGGATCAAGACACTAGCTACGACTATCGCAACCGCGCTGCTTGGGCTGTCGTCGCCCGCTCTTGCGCAATCGACGCCGCTCGAAGCGACCTTCGATGCCACCCTGGGGACGCAGGTGCGCCCGCTCCCGACCTATCAGGCGGTCTACGAAACCGGTTTCGAGCGGCGGATCGCCGAGCTCGCCGATGGCGGAAACGGCCGAATCGGCGTCGCAGCGATCGACCTCACGACCGGGCAGCAGATCGCGGTGCTGGGCGACCAGCGCTTCCCGCTCGCCAGCACCAGCAAGATCGCCATTGCCGCCACCTTCCTCGAAGGCGTCGAGAAGGGGCGCTGGAGCCTGAACAGCGAGTTCCCGCTGCTGTGGCCGCGCAAATCGGCGCGCTTCTCCTCGACCGTCGCGCCGGTGGCCGAAGGCAAGCACATGAAGGCGATCGATCTGATCGAGATCATGATCACCCGCTCGAGCAACCCCGCCACCGATGCGCTGCTGCGGGTCGTCGGCGGTCCGGCTGCGGTCAATTCCTGGATGCGCCGCAACGGCATGAGCGAATTCAGCATCGATCGCGACATCGCCACGCTGGTGCGCGACGATGGCGAATTCGATCCCGCGTATCATATCGACCGGCGCGACAGCGCGACTCCGGGCGAGATGGTCGAACTGCTGAAGGGGATCTATCAGGGCAAGTTCCTCACCGCCGCAAGCCGCCGCGTTCTGCTGGGCGCGATGAGCCGCACCCGCACCGGCACGCGCCGCATTCCGGCGATGATGCCCGCCAGTGTGCGGGTCAGCCACAAGACCGGCTCGCTCAACAACACGTCGAGCGATATCGGCTTTCTCGAAATGCCCGACGGACGCACCGTCGCATTGGCGATCTACGTCACCGGCCAGGGCTCGCGCCCGGCGCGCGAGGCCAAGATCGCCGCGATCGCGCGGGCGATCCACGATGGCTACAATGACCGCGCGCGGGTCTGGGCCAACGCGCAATACGGCGGTCAATAGACCGGGCATCCCTCTCTCGCCTCGATCTTCCCGTCGGACACGAAAAAGGGCGGCACCTCGCGGCGCCGCCCTTCTTTTCAATCCACGAAGGGGATCGAATTAGTCGACCTGAGCTTCGGTGACGGTTTCGTCCTGCAGCTCGGCTTCGGCGCCGGCAGCAGCGGCGTCGGCTTCGGTCACGACTTCTTCAGCACCGGCTTCCATTTCGGCACCCATGGTGTCGACTTCGGCGCCCATGGCGTCCATGTTGGTCTCGGTGTCGGCGATGGCGCTTTCGGTGGTGACTTCGGCAGCGTCTTCGGTGCCTTCCGAGCAAGCGGCGAGGGTCAGAGCGGCGACCGAAGCGGCGGCGACGAGAGCGATCTTACGCATAGATGAAATCCTTGATCAGAGAGTTCGAGGCGGTCCTTAATCAGGGCACCGCGCGAGGCCTCATTGTGGCCTCGTGGTGTCCAAATAATGGCGACAATGTGACGACGCAAGCGAATTCGACTCATTTGGCCTCATATTGCCGCATTGCTGCCTTATTCGCCCTTCGCAAAGCGCTCCCCAATCCCGCGAGCCGCTGCTAGACCCCGCCGCATGTCAGCAAAGCAGCATCTCTATCTGGTCGACGGGTCGGCCTACATCTTCCGGGCCTACCATCGCCTGCCGCCGCTCACCAACCCGGAGGGCACCCCGGTGGGCGCGGTCTATGGTTACACCACCATGCTGTGGAAGCTGGCGCAGGACCTGCATACGGCCGACGGGCCCACGCACCTTGCGGTCATCCTCGACAAGTCGAGCACCTCGTTCCGCAACGAGATCTACGACCAGTACAAGGCCAACCGCCCCGCCCCGCCCGAGGATCTGGTACCGCAGTTCCCGCTGATCCGCGATGCGACCCGCGCCTTCTCGCTGCCATGCATCGAGGAAGAGGGCGTGGAGGCCGACGACGTCATCGCCTCCTATGCCCGCGCCGCCACGCGCAGGGGGTGGGACGTCACCATCGTCTCTTCCGACAAGGATCTGATGCAGCTGGTCGGCAAATGCGCCGATGACGAGTTGGAGGACGGCGTCACCGAAGGCGGCTGCATCGACATGCTCGACACGATGAAGAATGCGCGCATCGGACGCGAGGAAGTGATCGAGAAATTCGGTGTGCCGCCCGAACTGGTCGGCGACGTGCTCGCCCTCATGGGCGACTCGGTCGACAATATCCCCGGCATCTTCGGCATCGGCCCCAAGACCGCGTCCAAGCTGATCGCCGAGCATGGCTCGCTCACCGCTGCGCTGGACCATGCGCCGGACATGAAGACCTCCAAGCTCAAGGAGCGGCTGCTCGAAGGCCGCGACATGGCCGAGCTCAGCCGGGTGCTGGTGACGCTGCGGGAGGATTGTCCGCTCCCCGAGCCGCTGGAGGATTTCAAACTCGACGCCGTGCCCAAAGAGCCGCTGGCCGAATTTCTCGATAAGCACGGCTTTTCCAGCCTGCTCAAACGGCTCGACGCGGGCGCCGGCAGTCCGGCGCGCACCACCGATCTCGACCCGGCCAAACCGGTCAACAAAGGCGCCTTGGCCGAAACCGGCGGCAGCCGGCAGGATCTGCCCGATATGCCCGAGGTCGACCGTTCGACCTATGAATGCGTGCAGAGCATGGAGCGGCTCGAACACTGGATCGCCCGCGCCTTCGCCGCGCGCAAGGTGGCGTTCGACACCGAGACCAGCGGGCTCGATGCGATGCGCGCCGAGGTTGCCGGCATATCGCTGGCGCTGGGCCCCAACGACGCCTGCTACGTTCCCTTCAACCACGGCGGCAGCGACATGTTCGCAGAGCGGCCCGAACAGGTCGATCGCGAGGCCGCGCTCCGGGCTCTGAAGCCGCTGCTGGAAAGCGATGCGGTGCTCAAGATCTGCCAGAACGCCAAATACGACATCAACATCATGGCGCGCTGCGGAAAGGCGGTGGGCGGTATCGCAATGGCGCCGGTCGACGACACGATGATCGTCAGCTTCGCGATGGACGCCGGCCGTTCGCTCGACGGGATCGGCGCCGGAGGAATTGGCGGGGGCCACGGCATGGACGAACTGGCCGAGCGCCATCTCGGCCACAAGTGCCTCACTTTCAAGGAGTTATGCGGCACCGGCAAGAAGGCGATTCCCTTCACCGAGGTCCCGCTCGACAAGGCGACGCAATATGCGGGCGAGGATGCTGACATCACCTGGCGCCTGCACCACGTCCTCAAGCCGCGCCTGCCGGGCGAAGGCGCCACGCGCATCTACGAGCGGGTCGATCGGCCGCTGATCCCCGTCGTCGCGCGGATGGAGCGCGAAGGGATCAAGGTCGATCGCAGCGAGCTCGCGCGCCTGTCGGAGCAATTCGCTGCGGAAACCACCAGGATCGAGCGCGAGATCTGGGAATGCTGCGGCGAGGAATTCGCCATCGGCAGCCCCAAACAGCTCGGCGAAGTGCTGTTCGAGCGGATGGGCTACAAGGGCGGGCGCAAGGGCAAGAGCGGGCAATATTCCACCGACCAGACGGTGCTCGAAAGACTGGCCGCCGAGGGGGCGCAAGTCGCCACCATGGTGCTCGAATGGCGCCAGCTGTCCAAGCTGCGCTCCACCTATACCGAGGCGCTGCAGGCGGCGATCAATCCGGATACGGGGCGTGTGCATACCTCCTACAGCCTCGTCGGGGCGCAGACCGGGCGGCTCTCTTCCACCGATCCGAACCTGCAGAACATCCCCATCCGGACCGAGATCGGGCGGCAGATCCGCAAGGCCTTCGTGCCCGAGGAGGGCAACGTGCTGCTCGCGGCCGATTATTCGCAGATCGAGCTGCGCCTCGCGGCGCACATGGCCGACGTCCCGCAGCTAAAGGAGGCGTTCGAGAAGGGTGAAGACATCCACAACCGCACCGCGCTAGAAATGTTCGGCAGTGTCGATCGCGATACCCGCGCGCAGGCCAAGACGATCAACTTCGCCATCCTCTACGGCATCTCGCGCTGGGGCCTGGGCGGTCGGCTGGGGATCGAGGCGGACGAGGCGCAGGCGATCATCGACACCTATTTCCAGCGTTTTCCCGGCATCCAGAACTACATCCACTCGACGCTCGAGAAGGTGCGCGAGCGCGGCTATTCGCAGACGCTGTTCGGTCGCAAGACCTGGTTCCCGCGGATCAATTCCAAGAATCAGGCCGAACGGCAGGGCAGCGAGCGCGCGGCGATCAACGCGCCGATCCAGGGCACCAGCGCCGACATCATCAAGCGCGCGATGGTCCGCATGATGCCGGCACTCGATCAGGCCGGACTGGGCAAGGTCCGCATGCTGCTGCAGGTTCACGACGAACTTGTGTTCGAAGTGCCCGAGGGCGACGTCGCAGCCGCTTCCCCGGTGATCGAACGGGTGATGGCCCAAGCCGCGCTGCCTGCGGTCGAACTCTCGGTCCCGCTGGGGATCGATATCGGCAGCGGCATGAGCTGGGACGCTGCGCATTGAAGCGCTATGTCGCCTTCGCCCGAGAGGATCGCACCTTTCGCTGGGCCAATGTCGCGCTGCTCGGGATCACCGCTGCGGCGATGTTCGGCCTGATCTTCTCGGTCTATCAGACCGTCGAAAGCGAGCGCGAAGAGCGCGAGCAGGTCCGGATGACCAACGAGGTGCTGACCGATCTGCGCAGCGTCAGCCAGGCGGTGCTCAACGCCGAGACGGGCCAGCGCGGCTATCTGATCACGCTCGATCGTCGTTATCTGGAATCCTATCTGTCCGGTCGCGAACAGATCGATCCCGCTCTCAGCCGCCTGGAAACCTCGCTCGCCGACGACGCGACAGCGCGACAGAAGGAACTGTTCGACCGGATCGAGACGCTGGCGGCTGCCAAATTCGCCGAACTCGATACCTCGGTGCGCATGCTCGACAACGGCCGCTTGATCGATGCGCGCCGCGAGGTGCTCTCGGACGAGGGCCACGAGACGATGGCGCGGTTGCGCCGGTCGATCAACGAGATGGAGCGGATCGAACTGGACCTTTTGAGACGCGCGACCGCCGAGACCGCGCGCGCCGAGGCGCGGGTGCTGCCGCTGCTGGGCGGGTTGGTTCTGCTGCTGATCCTGGCGATGGTTTCCACCGCGCGGCTGGTGGCGCGCACCGCCCGCGCCGAAGCCGAAGCGGCGCAGGCAACGGCGCTGGGCGAGGCGCGCGACCGCGCCGATCTGCTGGCGCGCGAGCTCAACCACCGGGTCAAGAACCTGTTCGCGGTGGTGCTGGCGATCGTCCAGCTGAGCGCGCGCGACAAGCCCGAGGCCAAGCCGGTGACCGACGCCATCGCCGAACGTATCCGCGCGCTGCTGACCGCGCACGAGGTCTCGCAGGGCGAGCTCGACCGCCCGGTGGCCTCGCTGCGCGCGCTGGTGGAGACCAGCCTTGCGCCCTATCGGTCCGAACGGCTGCAGGCGGCGATCGAGGGCGAGGAAATCCTGCTTCCCGCCGCGCAGGTGACCCCTCTTGGGCTGGTGCTCCACGAACTGACCACCAACGCCGTCAAATACGGCGCCTGGTCGCAGGGCGGCACGATCGAGGTGCGCTGGAACCGTGAGGGCGACGAGGTGCGGATGGTCTGGCGCGAGCGTGGCGGCACCGTCGAGCAGCAGCCCGAAAGGCGCGGTTTCGGCAGCATGCTGATGATCAGCGCCGCGCGGCAATTCGGCGGCTCGCTCGAACGCGAGTTCCATTCCGACGGGCTCGAGGTGGTGATCCTGCTCCCGGTCGCCGGCTAGCGCGCTGCGGCTGCTTGTCTTCGCCCGGTCGGGCGGTTAGGCGCGCGCCCATGTTCGAACGCTACGATCCGCGCAATTGGGACCTTTCCTGGGAAGCGGTGATCACCACCGGGATCGCGCTCGGCGTGCCGATCGTGATCGCGCTGATCCTGCATGCGGTCCTGTTCAGGATGCTGCGCCGCATCGCGCGCATCTCGACCACCTGGCTGGACGATTTCATCCTCGACACGGTGCGCCGACCGATGCGCTGGGCGATGGTGGGCTGGGCGATCTCCATCGCCGTTCACAGCGAGGCGCTCGCCGGCGGGGGGTGGGACACGGTGATGAGCTACATCGCCCCCGCGTTGATGGGCTGGGTGCTCTATGCGCTGGTCAAGGGCGTGGCCGCCGGACTCGAGCGCGAGGCCGAGGATGCCGCGGATCCGGTGGCGATGCGCGCAAGGCGGACGCGCGTCTCGATCCTCAGCAGCACGGTCGGCTTCGCGATCATCCTGATCACCATTGCGCTGATCATGCTCAACATTCCCGGCGTGCGCGATATCGGGGTGACGCTGATGGCTTCGGCGGGCCTCGCCGCGCTGGCGGTGGGCGCGGCCGCGCAGCCGGCGCTCAAATCGCTGATCGCCGGATTGCAGATGGCGCTCACCCAGCCGCTACGGCTGGGCGATATGGTCAAGGTCGATGGCGAGGTCGGGCGCGTCGAGGAGATCCGCATGAGCTTCATCACGGTGCGAATCTGGGACGAACGCGTACTGGTGGTGCCGACCTCGCGCTTCCTCGACGAAAGCTTCGAGAACTGGTCGCGACTGAGCGAGCGGCTGACCGGCCCGGTCTATCTCCACCTCGATCCCGCCACCCGCATTCAGCCGATCCGCGCCGAGTTCGAACGCTTCGTCAAAGCGCATGATCTGTTCGACGGTCGCAATCTGGCACTGCTGATGACCGAAGCGCACCCCGAAAGCATGGAACTGCGGCTGTCGGTGAGCGCCGCGAGCATCGGCGATCTGTGGAACCTGCGCTGCGCCACGCGCGAGCACATGATCTGCTGGCTGCAGGAGCACATGCCCGATGCGCTGATCCGCCACCGGCTCGAGGTTCAGGCCGCGAACGAACGCACCCAGAACTAGCGGCGCGATCCGCAGGGCGCGGCCACCGCCCCGCTCCGAACGCCGTTACTCGTGCTTGGCATCGCGGGTCGAGGACACCATCCCTTCGTGAATGAAGCCGATCGGTGCGACCTCGGCGGCGCGCTTCTTGAGCTCGCCGCGCATCTTTTCGTATTCCTGCTCCATCTTCTGCGTGACGGTGGCGCGCGAATCGTCGAAGGCTTCCTCGAAATCGACCGCCGAGACTTCGCTGACGCCGCTGCCGACACGGCGCAGCGCGTTGAGCCCGGCGCGGCGCACGATGTCCTCCAGATCCGCCCCGGTGAAGCGATTGGTCTTGTTCGCGATTTTCGCGAGATCGACATCGGCTGCCATCGGCATGTCGCGCGTGTGGATCTTGAGGATATGCTCGCGGCCCGTCTGGTCGGGAGGGCCGACATAAACCAGCTCGTCGAAGCGGCCCGGTCGCAGCAGCGCCGGATCGACCAGCATCGGCCGGTTGGTCGCACCGATCACCACCACCGATTGCAATTCTTCCAGCCCATCCATCTCCGACAGGATCGTGTTGACGACGCGGCCGGTGACCTGGGGCTCGTTGCCCCCGCTGCCGCGCGCGGGCACGAGACTGTCGATCTCGTCGATGAAGACCACGCAGGGCGCCACCGCGCGAGCGCGGCGGAACATCCGTGCGATCTGCTGTTCGCTTTCACCGTACCATTTGGACAGCAGATCGCTCGATTTCATCGAGATGAAATTGGCCTCGGCCTCCTTGGCTACGGCCTTGGCGAGCAGCGTCTTGCCGGTGCCGGGAGGACCGTAGAGCAGGAACCCCTTGGCCGGGCGGATGCCGAGACGATGAAACGCCTCGGGGTTCTTCATCGGCAGCTCGATGCCCTCCTTGAGCTTGTCGACCGCCTCGGACACGCCGCCGATATCGTTCCACGCGACATTGGGGACCTGCACCATCACCTCGCGCATCGCGGATGGCTGGATTCGTTTCAGCGCCGAAATGAAATCCTCGCGGCTGACGTAGAGATCGTCGAGCACTTCGGGCGGGATGGTCCGCTCGTCGAGATCGAGCCGGGGCATGATCCGGCGCACCGCGTCGATCGCCGCCTCGCGCGCCAGCGCCGCGATATCGGCGCCGACGAAGCCGTGCGTGGTGCGCGCCAGTTCGCGAAGATCGACCTTGTCGCCCAGCGGCATGCCGCGGGTGTGAATGCCGATGATCTCGCGGCGGCCGTTCTCGTCGGGGACCCCGATCACGATCTCGCGGTCGAAACGGCCGGGGCGGCGCAGCGCCTCGTCGATCGCATCGGGGCGGTTGGTGGCGGCGATCACGACCAGATTGGCGCGCGCCTCCAGCCCGTCCATCAGCGTCAGCAATTGGGCAACGAGGCGCTTTTCAGCCTCACCCGGCACCCGGTCGCGCTTGGGAGCGATCGAATCGATCTCGTCGATGAAGATGATCGCCGGGGCGTTGCGGCTGGCCTCCTCGAAGACCTCGCGCAGCCGCTTCTCGCTCTCGCCATAGCCCGAGCCCATGATCTCGGGCCCGTTGATGATCGAGAAATAGGCATCGCTCTCATTGGCGACGGCCTGCGCTAGCCTGGTCTTGCCGGTGCCGGGCGGGCCGTGGAGCAGCACCCCCTTGGGCGGATCGACCCCAAGTCGGGTGAACAATTCGGGATAGCGCAGCGGCAGTTCGACCATCTCGCGCAATTGCTGGATCGTATCCTGCATACCGCCGACGTCGTCGTAATTGACCGTAGCGCGTCCGCCTGCGGGCTCCTCGAACTCGGCGCGCAGCTCGACCTCGGTGTTCTCGTCGATATGGACGATGCCCTTGGGCGCGGTCGAGACCACGGTGAGGCGTATCTGGGTGAGCGCATAGGCGGGCGCATTGAACATCCGCCGCACTTCGGGGGGCATGTTCTGGACCGGCTGCTGGCCGGTGGTGGCGACCAGATCGCCCGCTACCAGGGGCTTGCGGAAGAAATTGCGCTTGAGCGCCTGGGTCGGGCCCTGGAGCCGCATCTCGCGGCTGGCGGGCGCGAAGACCACCCGGGTCGCGGGGCGCGATTCGGCCGCGGCGATCTGGACATGCTCGCCCGAGCCGCACTCGGCATTGCCGCGCTGCAGCCCGTCGAGCCGGACCACGTCGAGCGACTGATCCTCGTCATAGGCGGGCATGGCGAGCGCGACGGTGTCGCGCTTTCCCGAAATCTGGACGACATCGCCCTCGGTGATGCCGAGCGCCTGGAAGGCGGTGCGCGGGAGGCGGGCGATGCCCTGGCCGCTTTCCTCCTGCCGGGCCGCCGCCACCTGAAGCCTGACGGTCTTCTCGTCGATCTGTGCTTCCGCATCTGCCATGCCCGGTCTCGCTCCTTTGCGTCTGTCGAGGAAGCGCAGATTGGGTGCGCCCTTCACAGATGCAACCGAGCGGGAGCCCGATGGTGTCCGAAAAGCGTGCGCGTTGGGTGCGAAACCCGGACCGCGGACAGAAAAAAGCCCGGCTGGATAAACCGGCCGGGCTTGGAAGTCTTGGGAGAGGATGCCTAAAAGGCAGGGAGACATATGCGGTCGCAGCAATTTTTGTGCAAGTGCGAAAAGAACATTGCGAGTTGTATGAAATGCAACAGATACTTGCATGGGGCGCCGTGATCGCCCCGCGAACCGCCGCTGGGATCGCCCCCCGTGACAGGGCGCGCGCGCCTCGCTAAGCGACGGTGCCATGAACAAGCTCTATCCCGATGCCGCCGCCGCCCTCGACGGGTTGCTCAAGGACGACATGCTGATCGCCAGCGGAGGCTTCGGCCTGTGCGGCGTGCCCGAGCGCCTGCTCGATGCCATCCGCGACAGCGGGGTGAAGAACCTCACCTTCGCCAGCAACAATGCCGGGATCGACAACGAGGGCATCGGCAAGCTGCTGCGGACCAGGCAGGTGAAGAAGATGATCGCCTCCTATGTCGGCGAAAACAAGGAGTTCGAGCGCCAGTTCCTCGCCGGCGAGCTGGAGGTCGAATTCTGCCCCCAGGGCACGCTCGCCGAGCGGATGCGCGCGGGCGGCGCGGGCATTCCGGGCTTCTACACCAGGACCGGCGTGGGCACCCAGGTCGCCGAAGGCAAGGAGGTCAAGAGCTTCGACGGTCGCAACGGCGCCGAGGACTACATCCTCGAGCACGGCATCTTCGCCGATCTCGCCATCGTCAAGGCGTGGAAGGCCGACGAGACCGGCAATGTCGTGTTCCGCAAGACCGCGCGCAATTTCAACGCCCCCGCAGCGACCTGCGGCAAGGTCTGCGTGGCGGAGGTCGAGGAGATCGTCCCCGCCGGCAGCCTCGATCCCGATTGCATCCATCTGCCCGGGGTCTTCGTGAACCGGATGATCGTGGGCGCGCCTTACGACAAGAAGATCGAGTTCGTGACCACGCGCGAGCGCAAGCCTGCGTGACCTTGCGGCGGGGCCTGCTTGCGCTGGGCGCGCTGGGCTCGGCCGTTTCGCTGACCGGCTGCGTCGCGATGGCGATTCCGCTTGCGGCGGGAACGCTGATGGCAACTTCGAGCAAAACGAATGGCGGCACCCGAGCACAGGCTGCGGCCAAGACGGCACGGATCGAAACGGTGGCCGTGCTGGACGCCGCCGAGGCTGGGCCGGGTGCGCTTTCCTCCGCTGCGGCTGGAGCGTCGGCAGAAGCGGATGTGCGGCTTGCCCCCAAGGCTGCCGCAGCAGGAACCGCCCCCGTGCGAACCGAGACCTCGACGGGACTGACCGTCATCCACGGCCCGCTCCCCGCGCCCACTCCCGACAGCGACCGGATCGTCGCGGGCTTCCTCGCCCACACGCTCGATCAGGCGCAGCGCAATCCCGTCCTCACGCCGCGCCAGAGCGCCCTGCTCGCCGAACCGGACCTGCTCACGCCCGAGCGGATGGAGTGCGGCGGCAAGCCCCCCGCGGCGATCCTCGATCTCGACCCCGGCAAGGAAAGCTTCGATCCGCTGGTCCCGGCCGCAGGCAATCCGCGCCTCGCCGCGGCGCTGGCCGAGCTGCGCGAGCGCGATGTGACGGTGTTCTGGACTTCGCATCTGGGTGCAGGCTTCGAGGATGCGCTGCGAAGCATTCTGGCGCAGACCGGACTCGATCCCCAGGGCCGGGACCGACTGCTGCTGCTGCGCTCGCTCGACGAGCGCAAACACACCAGGCGCACCGAGATCGCGCAGACCCATTGCGTCGTCGCCATCTTGGGCGACCAACGCGCCGATTTCGACGAATTGTTCCACTACCTCAGGCAGCCCGATACGGCGCTGCGGCTCGACGCGATGCTGGGCAAGGGCTGGTTCCTCGCCGACCCGATCCCTGCGCAGATTATTGGAGACGAATGATGGCAGAC
Organism: Qipengyuania benthica; assembly: GCF_030717865.1. Taxonomy (NCBI): domain Bacteria; kingdom Pseudomonadati; phylum Pseudomonadota; class Alphaproteobacteria; order Sphingomonadales; family Erythrobacteraceae; genus Qipengyuania; species Qipengyuania benthica. The sequence continues at coordinate 63,149 of NZ_JAVAIL010000006.1, forward strand.
CAGACTGCGGGCTGGGACCGCAACCAGATGGCCGCACGCGCGGCGCAGGAGCTCGAGGACGGCTATTACGTCAATCTGGGGATCGGCATCCCGACCCTGGTGGCGAACCACATCCCCGAGGGCATGCATGTCACGCTGCAGAGCGAAAACGGGATGCTCGGCATCGGCCCCTTTCCCTATGAGGGCGAGGAGGACGCAGATCTCATCAATGCCGGCAAGCAGACGATCAGCGAACTGCCGCATTCGGCCTATTTCGACAGCGCCACCAGCTTTGGCATGATCCGCGGCGGGCATATCGACCTGACCGTGCTGGGCGCGATGGAAGTGGCCGGGAACGGCGACATCGCAAACTGGATGATCCCGGGCAAGATGATCAAGGGCATGGGCGGGGCGATGGATCTGGTCGCGGGCGTCAAGAAGATCATCGTGGTGATGGACCACACCGCCAAGGACGGCAGCCCCAAGTTCATTCCCGAATGCACCCTGCCGCTGACCGGCACCAATGTGGTCGATATGCTGGTCACCAATCTGGCGGTGTTCCGCCGCCCCGACCATTCCAGCCCGTTCAGGCTGGTCGAGCTGGCGCCCGGCGTCAGCGCCGAGGAGGTCGCCGCCAAGACCACCGCGCGCTACGAGAGTTGATCACCCGCTGCTGACACGGGGCTTGCGCCCCACCCTCCTCGCCATCACTGTGCCGGCTCTGGAGAGAGGGCGAGGGATATGGCGATGAACAGGGTGTGCGAACTGACCGGCGCGGAGTTTCCGCTGTTCGCCTTTTCGCATTGCCGCGACGTGGTCGCGGCGGTGAGCAGAGCGGGCGGCTTCGGGGTGCTGGGCGCCACCCGCTTCACCCCCGAACAGCTGGAGGAAGAGCTCGCCTGGATCGACGCCCATGTCGATGGCGCGCCTTATGGCGTCGATGTGCTGGTCCCCGAGGTGATCGACCCCAGCGTCACCGCTCTGTCCGACAATCTGATGCGCGCCGCGGCGATCGACCCCGCCTATCAGGGTTTTACCAATGATCTGCTCGCCCGCTACGGAATCGCGCCCGAGCCCGAGATGCCGATCCTCAAGGAGCGGATGGGGATCACCCCCGAAAACGGGCTGGCGCTGATGGAGGTGGCCTTCCGCCATCCGATCAAGCTGATCGCCAATGCGCTGGGGATCGCACCAGCGGCGATGATCACCCGCGGCAAGGAATTGGGCGTACCGGTGGCGGCGCTGGTCGGCGCCAAGGAACACGCCATTCGGCAAGCCGAAGCCGGGGTCGACATCATCGTCGCGCAAGGGACCGAGGCAGGCGGCCATTGCGGCGAGGTTACCACTCTTGTGCTGATCCCAGAAGTCGTCCGGGCGCTGGGTGGAGCGGGGCACGACATCCCGGTGCTGGCCGCGGGCGGGATCATGACCGGTGGGCAGATGGCGGGGATGATGGCGGCGGGCGCGCAGGGCGCCTGGACCGGGTCGATCTGGCTGGCGACACCCGAGGCGGAAACCAGCGAGGCGTTCCGCGCCAAGATGGTGGCGGCGCGCAGCCGCGACACGATCCGCTCGCGCAGCCGCACCGGCAAGCCCGCGCGCCAGCTGCGCACCCCGTGGCACGCAGCCTGGGACGATGCGGGGGGACTGGGAACGCTGCCGATGCCGCTGATGGGAATGGTCTCCGAACCCGCCTTCGCGCGGATCGAGCGCGCGGCGGCGGCGGGCAATGGCGAGGCGCGCGAACTGGTCAGCTATTTCGTCGGTCAGGGTGTCGGGCTGGTCGAGCAGGTCCGCTCGAGCCGTCAGGTGGTGCAGGACTTCCGCGAGGAATTCCTCGATGCGATCACGGAGCTGGCGGCTAGCGTCGGGATCGAGTGACCTGACCGCGCCGCGTTGACCGGGCGACCCGACCGGGCGACTTGACCGGATCGCGATGCTGCCCCAGCAGCCCCTCCATGTGGCTCGATCAACCCCGCAACCCGAATTCCCCGCTCGCCGGGCTCAAGGTTCTCGAACTTGCGCGCGTGCTCGCCGGACCCTGGACCGGGCAGATCCTCGCCGATCTGGGCGCCGACGTGATCAAGGTGGAAAGCCCCGAGGGCGATTCGACGCGCCAGTGGGGCCCGCCCTGGGTCGAGCATGAGGGCGAACGGACTGCCGCCTATTATCACGCCTGCAACCGCGGCAAGCGCGGCATCGTCGCCGATTTCCGCGGTGCCGAGGACCTCGCCCGGCTCAAGGAGCTGGCCGCCGGGGCGGATGTCGTGATCGAGAATTTCAAGCCGGGCACGCTGGCCAAGTTCGAGCTCGACTACCAAGCGCTGGCCGCGGCCAATCCGGCGCTGGTCTATTGTTCGATCACCGGCTTCGGGCAGGACGGACCGCGTCGCGACGAGCCAGGCTATGATTTCGTGGTCCAGGGGATGAGCGGCTTCATGGCGCTGACCGGCGAACCCGAGGGCGCGCCGATGAAGATGGGGATCTCGGTCAGCGACCTGTCCTGCGGGGTCTGGGCGGCCAATGCGGTGCAGGCGGCGCTGCTGATGCGCCACCGCACCGGCAAGGGTCAGTGGATCGACATGGCGCTGATGGATTGCTCGGTCGCGCTGCTCGCCAATCAGGGGCTGAGCTATTTCGCCACCGGCGCCAATCCGCCGCGGATGGGCAATGCCCATGCGCAGGTCGGGCCCTATGGCGTCTATCCGGTGGCCGATGGCCACGTGATTCTGGCGCCGGCGAACGACGGGTTGTTCCACAGATTGATGAAGCTGCTCGATCGCGCCGAACTGGCGCAGGACCCGCGCTTCGCCACCAATGGCGGACGGATCGAACACCGCACCCCGCTCGAAAGCGCGATCGCCGAATCGACCAGCGGCTGGACCCAGGCCGATCTGCTCGCCGCCTGCCGCGAGGCCGGAGTCCCGGCTGGCCCGATCAACGATCTCGATGCCGTCTTCGCCGACCCGCAGGTACAGGCGCGCGGATTGCAGATCGAGCTCGACGGGATGCCCGGCGTGCGCAGCCCGTTCACTTTTTCCGATGCCGAACTGGCGCTCGACCGCCCCAGCCCGCGCCATGGCGAGCACCAGCCCGACTGAGCGCCCGACCTAGCGGCGCTGCGACCTCAGGCCGAAACCGCCGTCTTGAGCGCGTCGACCAGATCGGTCCGCTCCCAGGGGAAGAGATCGCCATCGGGCGTGCGGCCGAAATGGCCATAGGCTGCGGTCTTGCGATAGATCGGCTTGTTGAGCCCCAGATGCGTGCGGATGCCGCGCGGGGTCAGCCCGCCCAGCGTGTCGAGCGAGCGGATCGCCGCCTCCAATGCGGGTTCCTCTACCGTCCCCGTCCCATGCGTATCGACATAGAGCGACAGCGGCTGCGACACGCCGATGGCGTAGGATAGCTGGATGGTGCAGCGCGTCGCCAGCCCGGCGGCGACGATGTTCTTCGCCAGATAGCGGGTGATATAGGCGGCCGAACGATCGACCTTAGTGGGGTCCTTGCCGCTGAAGGCGCCGCCGCCGTGGGGCGCGGCGCCGCCATAGGTGTCGACGATGATCTTGCGCCCGGTCAGCCCGGCGTCGCCATCGGGGCCGCCGATCTCGAAAGCGCCGGTGGGATTGATGTGCCACACGGTCTCGTCGCCGAGCCAGCCCTGGGGCAGGATTTCGCCCACCACGCGCTTCACGTAAGCTTTGAGCTCGGCTTCCCTTTCGCCCTCGTGATAGCCATTGGCGTGCTGGGTCGAGACCACCACCGCAGTGCAGGCGACCGGCTTGCCGTGGCGATAGCGCAGCGTCAGCTGGCTCTTGGCATCGGGTTCGAGGAAGGAAGCCGCACCGCTCTTGCGGTCGCGCGCGAGCCGCTCGAGGATTTTGTGGCTGTAATCGAGCGGTGCCGGCATCAGGTCCGGCGTCTCGTCGCAGGCGAAGCCGAACATGATCCCCTGGTCGCCCGCGCCCTCGTCCTTGTTGCCGCTGGCGTCGACGCCCTGCGCGATTTCGCTCGACTGGCCATGCAGGTGGTTTTCCAGCACCAGCGTCTCCCAGTGGAATCCCTCCTGGCGATAGCCGATGTCGCGCACGGTCTCGCGCACCACCCGCTCGATCTCTTCGCGAGCGCCGTCGACCCATTCGCCCTTCTCGAACACGCCGCGGCAGCGGATCTCGCCCGCCAGCACGACGCGCTGGGTGGTGGTCAGCGTCTCGCAGGCGATCCGCGCTTCTGCATCCTTGGACAGCAGCAGATCGACGATAGCGTCGGAAATCTGGTCGGAAACCTTGTCGGGATGGCCTTCCGAGACGCTCTCGGAGGTGAAGAGATGTTCGCTGCGCATTGCAATTCTCGATATAAGGAAAGCTTTATGTCTTGCTTCCCACCTAGCCTCGCCGCCGCCGCGCCGCAACCAGCCACAGCAGGAAAAAGACCAGTGTCCAGAAGCCGGTCAGCCAGTGCCCCGCGCGCGCGAACAGCGTCGCCGGCTTTGCTTCGGGCACCTGCGTGTCGATCCGGTCGGCGCGGTGCATGCCGATGTGGCTGCGGACCACGCCATTGGCGTCGATCACCGCGCTGATCCCGGTGGTGGTCGAGCGCAGCACCGGCAGCCCCTCCTCGAGCGCGCGCATCCGCGCCTGCGCAAGATGCTGCGGCGGGCCCCAGATGCCGAACCAGCCGTCGTTGGAGGGGTTGAAGATATAGTCGGGGCGGTTTTCGGGATCGACCGTCTCGCCCGAGAACACGATCTCGTAGCAGATCTGCATCCCCGCCTCGCCCCAGGGGCCCAGATTCACGGTCTGCGCGCCGGGACCGGGGATGAAATCGAGCGTTCCGGCCACCAGCCGGGTCAGGCCCAGCGGCTCGAGCAGACCGCGCATCGGCAGATATTCGCCACCAGGCACCAGATGCGCCTTGGCATAGCTGCCGACGATGTCGCCTTCATCGTCGATCGCGGTGATGGAATTGTACGCCCCGACTGCGCGGGGATAGCCGGCCTCCTTGCCGATCTCGAGATCGACCGCGCCGGTCAGCAGCAGCGAATCGGGCCCGATCGCGCGCGCGATCCGGCGGCGCGCGAACACGGGATCGCCGCCTGCGGTCATGCGGTCGTAATAGCGCTGCGGATAGCCGGGCTCGAGATGGTCGGGGACCGCGCTCTCGGGCCACAGCACCAGCCGCGCATCGGTATTGCGCGCGGGGCGGCTGAGCCGGGCCAGCCGCTGGAACTGTTCCTCGTATTTGCTGGCGTCGTTCAACTCCGCCTGCCGCAGATCGGGCTGGACCAGCGTCAGCGCCAGAGAACCGGGCCGCGCGGCGGGCTGGGGCAGATACATCGCCGCAGCGAGCGCCAGCGCGGTTCCGGCGAGCGGCAGATAACGCCGCGTCGTGAGAAGCCACAGCGCCAGTCCGCCGAGCAGGATGACCAGCGCCGAAAGCGCATAGGTACCGGTAAAGGGCAGCAGCAGGGCGAGGCCGGGACGCTCGAAAGGCCCCAGCAGCATCAGCGAGAGCGGGCCCCAGGCATAGCCGGAGAACACCCAGCTTCGGAGCCATTCCCCCACGATCCAACTCGCCGCCAGCAGCAGCGTGAGAGGCAGGATGCCGGGCCTGCGAACCAGCGCGCGGGCGGCGCCTGCGGCCAGCGCGGGATAGAGCGCGAGATAGAGCGACAGCAGCGGCACCGCCACCCAGCCCAGCGCCGCGGGCATCTCCGCCTGATGGGTGAAAGCGGTGGCTATCCAATTGTTGGTAAGCGAGAAATGCGCGACGCCGAACAGCCAGCCGCGCATCGCGGCCTCGCGCCAGCCCGATGCTGCGAGCATCAGCCACAGCAATCCGGCGACGCCCGCCAGGCCGATCGGCCACAGCCCCAGCGGCGGATAGCCCAGCGCCGCCACTGCGCCGCACGCCAGTGCCGTCCAGCGCGGGTTCGCGCTCATGAGACGGACGAGCCGCTCCATCGCCTGATGGCCCGCGCGGGCGACCGAATCTGCGGCTAGCCCGCCACGCTCAGCTTGGTGTCCCCATCGGCCTCGGCCTTGCGGCGGCGACGGCGCGGAGCGGGCTTGTCTTCGGATGCCTCGGCTTCGGACGAAGCGTCGTTCTCGGCCGAGAAGGACGGCGGGAGCGCCGCAGCGATCTCGCCGCCGTCTGCGCCCGCACCCGTTTCGGCCGCTTCGGGCTTGCGGCGACGCGCGACGCGCTTCTTGGAGCGCTCGGCCTGCTCGGCCTTCTCATTGTCGCTGTCGTCGCGGGTGAAGGGATTGTCGTCCGCATCGTAGGGCTCGCCCTCGCTGCGATCCTGGCGATGGTCGTCGTCCCGCTCGTTGTCGTTGCGATCGTCATCGTTGCGATCGTTCGCATTGCGCGCCTTGCGCGAACGCGGCGCGTTCTCCTGCCCGTCGCGCCCCTGGTCGTCGCGACCTTCATCCCGGCGCCCGCGCGAGCGCCGATTGCCGCCGCCCTCGCCGCTGCTCCCATTGCTGCTGGAAACGTTGCGCCGGCGATTGTCGTTGTCGGAATCGTCGCTGTCGCTGTCGTCGGCCTGGCTGCGCTCGTCGGAGCGCTTGCCGCGGGCTTCGTCCTGGCGCGCCTTGTTGTCGGCGATGACGCGGAAATAGTGATCTGCGAACTGGAGATAATACTCCGCCTGCACCCGATCGTCATTGTGCTGGGCGTCCTGAGCCAGCTTCTTGTACTTGTCGAGCATCTGCGGCGCATTGCCCCGCGCGCGGCTGTCGATCCGGTTGGACTGGTTGCCGCCGCCCCCCTGGCCGCGGTTGGGGTTGTTGTTGCGCCCGCGACGCCGGTTGTTGTTACGATTGGTGTTGTGATTGCTGTTCAAGGGTATCCGTCCTCACTTGTGGCGCGGCGCGAACCCCCGGGTTCGCCTATGGCCGCATGCCCCCTTGCGCACCTGCCCCGGGGCAAGCCGCCTCTCCCTTCTCATGCATGGTATGCGGGGCCTGAACCTCGCACCAGAACTGCAATTTAGGAGCTTGAACCACCGGGACGGACACGCCGCGCTCCGAGGGTCTGGTTAGAGAGGTAAGGGCTGCGGAGGGCTTTGCCAAGCCTTTTATGTCAACAACAGGGCACGGGGGCGGCCCGCGAGATCGCGATGGAGCGCGGCGGCGAAACCGGCGGCGGCGGCAAGGCGCTCCACCGCCTGCGCCTGGCTCGCGCCGATCTCGAGGATCGCGGCCCCCCGCTCGCTCATCAGACCGCGCAGGGCGGGGATGAGGATGCGATAATCGTCGAGGCCTTCGGGGCCCGCGAACAGCGCCGCGGCGGGTTCGTGATCGCGGACCGAAGGCGCGAGATCGGCCTTGTCCTCCACATAGGGCGGATTGCACAGCACGAGGTCGTACCGGCCCAGCGGCTGCGCCCAGCCCTCCTCGCGCCAGCTCGCATGGTGCAGGACGGCCCTCTCGCCCATCCACAGCGCCGCCGCGTTCTCCCGCGCGACCGCCAGCGCGGCTTCGCTGGCATCGATGGCGACCCCTTCGGCTTCGGGCCACAGCGACAGCGCGGCGAGCAGCAGCGCACCGGTGCCGGTGCCCAGATCGAGGATCCGCGCTGGCGATGGGCGGGTCGCGAACCAGTCGCGCGCGGCCTCCACCAGCGTCTCGCTGTCGCCGCGCGGGATCAGCGTGTCGCGGGTGACCTTGAGATCGAGCCCGTAGAATTCCTGCCGTCCGAGGATATGCGCCACCGGCTCGTGCCCCGCGCGGCGGGTGACCAGCGCCGCGAAACGCGTCGGTTCGGGATCGCGCATGTGGCGCAGCAGCAGGTCGGAGCGGGTGACGCCGAGCGCGTGGGCCATCAGCAGTTCGGCATCGAGCCGCGCGGTGTCCGAACTCGCCGCCAGTCGCTCGGCCGCCTCCCGAATTGCGCCGCCGACCGTGTTTGCAGCCAGATTCACTCGGCCATCGCCGCCAGCCGCTTGGCCTCGTCCTCGCCGATCAGCGCATCGATCAATTCGCCCAGGCCCGGCCCGGCGATGATCTCGGGCAGCTTGTGCAGCGTCAGCCCGATGCGGTGATCGGTGACCCGGCCTTGCGGGAAATTGTAGGTGCGGATCCGTTCGGAGCGGTCGCCGCTGCCCACCATGGCCTTGCGCGCCTCGGCCTCGGCCCCTTGCGTCGCCTCGCGCTGCGCCTCGTAGAGCCGGGAGCGCAGCACCTGGAGCGCCTTTTCCTTGTTCTTGTGCTGGCTGCGCCCGTCCTGGCAGGTGACCACAGTGCCGGTGGGAAGATGGGTGATCCGGATCGCCGAATCGGTGGTGTTGACGTGCTGCCCGCCCGCCCCGCTGGCGCGGTAGGTGTCGATCTTGAGGTCCTTGTCCTCGAGCTGGACATCCACTTCGTCCGCTTCGGGCAGCACCGCGACGGTGGCCGCCGAAGTGTGGATCCGGCCGCCGCTCTCGGTTTCGGGAACGCGCTGGACGCGGTGGACCCCGCTTTCGAACTTGAGCTTGGCGAACACGCCCTGTCCGGCGACATTGGCGACGATTTCCTTGAACCCGCCGACCTCGCTCGCGCTCATGCTGACCGGTTCGACCTTCCAGCCGTTCTCGGCGGCGTAGCGTTCGTACATCCGGAACAGGTCGCCCGCGAACAGCGCCGCCTCGTCGCCGCCGGTGCCCGCGCGGATCTCGAGCATGGCGGGTTTGGCATCGGCGCTGTCCCGCGGCAACATGGCGAGCGCGAGCTGGCGCTCGGCCTCGGGCAGGCGGGTGCGGATCGCGGCCAGCTCCTCTTCCGCCATCGCGCGCATTTCGGGGTCGGCGAGCATCGCCTCGAGCTCGGCCAACTCCGCGCGCATCGCCTTCGCCTCGCCCGCGATCCGGGCGACCGGCTCCAGCTCGGCATAGTCGCGGCTGGCCTGGACGAAGGCCTCGCCCTCGAGCGTACCGCTCGCCATCCGCGCCTCGAGTTCGGCGAAGCGATGGGTGATCTGGTCGAGACGTTCGAGCGGAATGGTCATGCGCGGTGCGCCCGATGCGGGTGACACAGGGTGACGGGGGTGTCACCCGCGCCCGGGCGGAGAGGGTGACACAGGGTGACAGGGGTGTCACCCACATCCGACAACGATATATTCTTATAGAACAATAACATAAGCGGGGTTTTCATGGTCGTGGGTGACAGATCGGGGGGTGACGGTTCCTCCGCCAGCGAGCGAGTTGCCCAAGCGAGGGGTCGGAATGTCTTCGCACCCGGCAATGCCAAACCTGCCGCGTGTAGGAAAGGTGTTTCGCCGTGCCCTCACAAGCGGGACCCCGGATCAAGTCCGGGGTGACGAGTGGGTCGGATGGGCGTGGCGGCGCACCCAACCTCTCCAACCCGTCATGCTGAACTCGTTTCAGTATCCAGCTTGCCCCCATAACGGTGGGCGCGCGAGGAGGAATGGACCCTGAAACAAGTTCAGGGTGACGGGTGGGCTCGGGGTGACGGGTGGGTTCGGGGTGACCGTCGAGTTCAGGGCGACGGTTTCCTCTTCGCCAGCGCCGCGACGATCCTGGCGGTATCGCCCTCACCGGAAATGCCGTGATAGCCGCGCTCGTCCACGCGCAGGATGTGCTGCGGGTCTTGTTTTACCGCCTTGTCGTAGCGCTTCTTCGGAGAGCCTGTGGCCATGATATCGGCGACGATCCCGCCTTCACGAAGGCTGGCCAACAATTCTATCGCATCCGCCACCCCTGCATCGTTCTCGACGAGAACCATCGCTTCGAGACGGTCCGGCGCCTTCTCTCCCACCAGCATCGCCAGCCGCTCGATCCCTGCGGCCCAGCCGACCGCGGGTGTGGGCGGGCCGCCCAGCGATTCCATCAGCCCGTCGTAGCGCCCACCGCCGAGCACCGTGCTCTGGCTGCCGAGCGCGGCGGCGGCGGCGCTGCCTTCGTCGGGGACGAATTCGAAGGCGGTGTGGCGGTAATAGTCGAGCCCGCGCACGAGGCTTTCGGCGCGTTGCCATTTGACGCCCGCCGCATCCAGCCCGCTGGTCACCGCCTCGAAGAACCGCCGCGCCTCGTCGGACAGGAACTGGTCGATCCGGGGCGCATCGGCGACGAAGCGCTGGTCGCGCCGGTCCTTGGAATCGAGGATGCGAAGGGGGTTCTTCTCCAGCCGCTCCTGCGAATCCTCGGACAATTCGTTCTTCACGGCGCGGAAATGCTCCACCAGCGCGGCGCGCCACGCCTCGCGGCTGTCGCCGTCGCCCAGAGTGTTGAGCTGCAGCGTCACGCCGGTGATGCCCAGCTCGCGCAGCAGCTGGTCGGCCATCGCCAGCAGTTCGACATCGGCCTGCGGCTCGCCCGCGCCGACGATCTCGGCGTCGATCTGGTGGAACTGGCGGTAGCGGCCCTTCTGCGGGCGCTCGTAGCGGAACAGCGGGCCGTGGGTGGCGAGCTTGAGCGGGGCGTGCTGCTGCCAGCCGTTGGTCAGATAGGCGCGCGCGATCCCGGCGGTGAATTCGGGCCGCAGCGTGAGGCTCTCCCCGCCCCGGTCCTCGAAGCTGTACATCTCCTTGGAGACGATATCGGTGGTCTCGCCGATCGAGCGGGCGAAGACCTCGGTCTTTTCGAACACCGGCATTTCGGCGCGGCGGAAGCGGTAGAGGCGGCGGACGCGTTCGAAGGTCTCGACCACGAAGGCGAAGGCCTCCGCATCGGGGCCGAAGATATCCTGCGTGCCGCGAATGGCCTGAGGGGTGTTTTTGGACATGGTTTTGGACATGGGATGCGCGATTAGGAGGCTTGTGGGTGGTGCGCAATGTCGGGGGCGCACAAGAGGGTTCGCGCAGAGGGCGCAGAGGAGCAGAGGGCGCGGAGATGCGGTCCCTCGCCGCAGGCCGACAATCCTCGGCTGCAGTTCCAAAGCGGTTTCGCCGCCAGCGCGCCGTCTTCGTGTCTTGGTGTGAAACACCTTCCAGCTTCTTCGCGATCTCTGCACGAAATTTCCTGTGGCAGGCGCCACCATGCCCAGCTAAGCGCTGCGCCCGTCAGCGAAAGCTCCTGAGAAAGACCCTCCTATGCGTATCGACAAGATTGCCACCGGCGAGAACGTGCCCGACAACCTCAACGTCATCATCGAGGTGCCGACCGGCGGCGAACCGGTGAAATACGAATTCGACAAGGAATCGGGCGCGCTGTTCGTCGATCGCATCCTCCACACGCCGATGCGTTACCCGGCGAACTACGGCTTCGTGCCGCACACGCTCTCGCCCGATGGCGATCCGCTCGATGCGCTGGTGATCGCGCGCAGCCCCTTCATCCCCGGCTGCGTGGTCCGCGCCCGGCCGATCGGCGTGCTCCACCTCGAGGACGAGCACGGCGGCGACGAGAAGCTGATCTGCGTGCCGGTGGACACCACCTTCCCCTATTACACCGACGTCGCCGAAACCAAGGATCTGCCCTCGATCATCTTCGAGCAGATCGAGCACTTCTTCACCCACTACAAGGATCTCGAGAAGGAGAAGTGGGTGCGGGTCGGCAAATGGGGCGATGCCGCCGAGGCCAAGCAGATCGTGCTGGAATCGGTGGAGCGCGCCAGCGACGCCGGCAAATCCGACTGAGCCGACCGGCCCTGTCCGCGGCTATTCGATCGGGCGGGAGGAATCGAGCAGATCGGTCTCGCCCGCTCCGGCTGCGCGCTCGGCATCGACCATCTGCGCGACCTCGTCGGCGGGGCGCAGATCCTCGCGGGGAAGCACGGGCGGTGCGGGCGAATTGCCGGGCGAAGCGGGGCGCGAATCCCGCTCGCCTCTCCCCTCGTTGATGTTCTCGAACGGCACCGTGGCCGAGCGCGGATCGAAGCGCAGGCGATAGATTGGCTCGGGCAGCGCGAAGCCGCCCTGCTCCAGCGCCTGCTTGACCGCGGGGATGGCCTGGCTCTGGGTCTTGAACCAGTCGCTCTCGTTCTGGTCGATCCAGCCCAGGAAGCGGATCACGACATTGGATTCGCCCACTTCGACGATCCGCGCCTCGGGCGGCGGATCCTTGAGCACGAAGGGCAGCGCGGCCAGCATGTCGCGGCCCAGCAGCCGCGCCGCGCTCGCATCGTCGTCGGCATCGACCCCGAGATCGAACTGGAAGCGCCGGTGCGGGTTGCGGGTGAAATTGGTGATCACCGCCTTGAACACCTGCGAATTGGGGATGCGCAGATGATTGCCGTCGAGCGTCATCAGCACCGTCGCGCGGCTGGTCAGGCGGATCACGCGGCCTTCCAGATCGCCGATCATCACCCATTCGTTGGCGCGGAACGGCTGGCGCAGGCTGAGCATCAGCGAGGCGACGTAATTCTCGATCGTGTCGCGCATGGCGAAACCCAGCGCGATCCCGATCACGCCCGCACCGCCCAGCACCGCCCCCATCAGCGTGCCCGCCCCCAGCATGTCGAGTGCGACCACCGTGCCGAGCACGACCGCAGCGAAGCGGATCGCGCTGGCGATCAGCTCGGCAAGGAAGGGATTGGGCGTAATCCGCCGCCACAGTGCGGTCAGGCTAGCCAGCAGATAGCCCAGCAGCACGATGGCCAGCGCCACCACCAGCGCAACCGCGAGCAGCGGCAGCAGCCTGATCACCGCGTCGAGCCGCTCGCCGATGCCCGCCAGACCGCCGAGCGACGCGTCGAGCGAGACATCGCGCTCGATCGCGTTCTCGACCGTCACCACCCCCGCCACGCGCCCGGCGATCGCCTCGGCGCGGGCGATATCCTCCTGCGCCGGAACCGTCCCGCCGAGCGTGACCACGCCTTCGTTGGCGGCGACTTCAACGCTCGAAAAGGCGGGCAATTCGCGGAAGATGCCGCGGATTCGGGCGGCGATGCGCGTATCCGAACCGCTGTCCTGCGTATCCTCGATCGTCCGCGCCGGCGTGTCCGCGGCTGGGGGCGTCGCGGGAGAATCGAGCCGGGGCACCACGGCCAGGGCCGGGCTCGCCGGAAGCAAGGCCGCGAACAGGAGCAGCAATGCGAGCAGGCGCCGCCCGGTCGCTTGGCGGATCATTCGCCCGCCACCGTCATTCCGTCCACTCGCAGGGTCGGCACGTTGACCGCGTGGATCATTGCGAGATCGTTGGCGGGCACCAGCGCGCGGAACATGGCGAGCAGATTGCCGGCGATGGTGATCTCGGCCACCGGTCCGGCGATCTGCCCGTCGATGATGCGGAAGCCGTTGGCCCCCCGGCTGTAATCCCCGGTGACCAGATTGACCCCCTGGCCGAAGACGCTGGTGACGAGCACGCCATCGGCGATATCGGCGATCAGTTCGTCGCGCGACAAAGTTCCGGGCTCCAGATGGACATTGCTCGCCGCGACCCCGGGCGCGCCGCCCCCGCCGCGCGCGGCATGGCCGGTCAGCGGGGCCTCGAGCTGGCGCGCCGCGGCGGCATTGGTCAGCCAGCCGAAGATACGGCCGTTCTCGACCAGCGCGCGTGTGTTGGTCGGCAGGCCCTCGCCGTCGAAGGGCCGCGAGCGCAGCCCGCGCGGGCGGTGCGGCTCCTCGAGGATGCGAATCGCGGAATCGAACAATTCGTCCTCCTCCTTGCCGAGCAGGAAGGAGGATTTGCGCGCCACCGCGGGGCCGCTCATCGCCCCCAGCAGATGGCCGATCAATCCGTTGCCCACCCTGGGATCGAACACCACCGGGAGCGGTCCGCTCGGCATCGATTTCGGGTCGAGCTTGGCGACCGCGCGGCGCCCCGCCTCGGCGCCGATCGCCGCCGGGCCGGGCAGATCGGCGCGGTGGCGCGCGGCGCGATAGTCGTAATCGGTCTGCATCCGGCCGCCCTCGCCCGCGACCACGCTGGCGGACAGGCTGTGCCCGGTCGCCTCGTAGCCATGGGCAAACCCGTGCGAGGTGACCAGCGCGCTGACCGATTGCGAGAAGCTCGCGCTGCCGCCGTCGGACTTGGTCACGCCGGGAATCGCCCGCGCTGCGTCCTCGGCCTCGAGCGCGGCTTCGCGCAGAGCTTCGGGGCTCGGCTCGTGGGGGTCCGCGAGGGCGAGATCGGGGATTGCGCCGGTGAACAGGCGGTCCTGCGGCGCGAGGCCGGAATAGGGATCCTCCGGCGCGAGCCGCGCCATCGCCAGCGCCCGCTCGGCCAGTTCCGCGAAGCTGTCGCGCGAGAAATCGCTGGTCTGGATCGAGGCGGAGCGCTGCCCGACCATGACCCGCAGCGATATCGACTCGCCCTCCGAGCGTTCGACCTCTTCCAACTTGCCGAGCCTTATCGAGACGCTTTCGGAAGCCTGGGCGGTGGTCACCGCATCGGCGGCATCGGCGCCCAGCCGTCGGGCGGTCTCGACCAGATCGGCGCAGCGCGCCACCGCCGTTTCGGAGTCGATCATGCGGGGGAGTTTCCGGAAGCTGTCATGCCGGTCCGGGTAGGTCGCCGCGCCGCGCTTGGCAATTGCCGCAGGATTTTGGCATCGCAGGGGTCCGGCCCCCGCGGGCGCGGTCAGAACATCATCTTGAAGGCTGCGGTCATCAGCACCGGCAGCCCGATCGCCAGCAGCCAAAGCGCGATCTGGTCGCGGCGGTAGGCATAGCCCAGCTGCGGATCATGCGCTTCGACATCGTCGAGATTGATCCAGCGGCGCTCGAACCAGCGGCAGGCGGGGATGATCGCGCCGACCAGGAACACCAGCGCGACATAGGGCATGATCGAGGAGAAGCCCTGCTTGAGCGCGTTGACCGTCATGAAAATCTGCAGACCGGTGTAGACGATCAGCGCCAGCGCCACATTGTCGCTCATCGCGCGGCGCCAGTCGCGGGCCCGGGTCGCGTGACGGTGTGTCGAATGATCGTGGACCTTGTGGTCGCGCGCCCTGCTCTCGATCGCCCTGTTCATCGGTGCGACTCCCTTTTTTTCCTGTCCCGCGAGGATTTATTCCAGAATTCCGCGAGGTAAGCAAGTTGCGGTGCGGCGGGCCGTCCGGTTTCGACACGAAATTGCGCGAACGGGCTTCTCCTGCGCTCGTCACGGCCTTTGCGCCACCAAACGCGCTCCCAGCACGACCAAGAGCACGACCAGCGGGGTTTTCACGTCCGCCCCGCATGCTAAAGCCCTCCCATGGCCGATATCGCCCCACCCGAGCTGGAAGCCGGCGCGCTGAAACCCGACCACCTCGCCGAGGAAGCCGTCGCGGAGGCCGCGCCGCCGCTACCGAATGGCGGGCTCGAGGTCGTGTCGATCGCCAAGAGCTACGACAAGAACGTGGTCTTGTCGGATATCTCGCTGACCGTGGCCAAGGGCGAGGTGCTCGGCCTGCTCGGCCCCAATGGCGCGGGCAAGACGACCTGCTTCTATTCGATCATGGGGCTGGTGCGCCCCGATGCCGGCCGCATCCTGATGGATGGCGAGGACGTCACCAAGCTGCCGATGTACCGCCGCGCGATTCTCGGGCTGGGATATCTGCCGCAGGAGACCAGCATCTTTCGCGGGATGACGGTGGAGCAGAACATCGCCTGCGTGCTCGAGATGGTCGAGCCCGACAAGGACGTGCGCGCGCAGGAGCTGGAACGGCTGCTCGACGAATTCGGCCTCACCCGGCTCAGGGCCAGCGCCGCGATGGCGCTGTCGGGCGGCGAGCGGCGGCGCTGCGAGATCGCCCGCGCGCTCGCCGCCAAGCCCTCGATCATGCTGCTCGACGAGCCCTTCGCCGGGATCGATCCGCTGTCGATCAACGATATCCGTCATCTGGTGATCGATTTGAAGCAGCGCGGCATCGGGGTCCTGATCACCGATCACAACGTGCGCGAGACGCTCGATATCGTCGATCGCGCCTGCATCATCTACGGCGGGCAGGTGCTGTTCGCGGGCACCCCCGAAGCGCTGGTAGCCGACGAAAACGTGCGCCGGCTCTATCTGGGCGAGGACTTCACCTTGTGAGCGCCGCCTCGCCTTCCGGGTCCTAGGGCGACGGCATGGCCCTGAGCCCGCGCCTCGATCTGCGCCAGACGCAATCGCTGGTGATGACGCCGCAATTGCAGCAGGCGATCAAGCTGCTGGCGCTGTCCAACCTCGAGATCGAGACCTTCGTCGGCGAGGCGCTGGAGAGCAATCCGCTGCTCGAGATGGGCGAGACCAGCCGCGAGCCCGGAAGTGGCCCACGCGATGGCTCGGGAGAGGGGCCGGGCGAGGGAGACGGTGCCGCCCCCGAACCGCGCGAGCATGAAAGCGATGGCGGGTCCGACGGTACCGAGGCGCTCGACATTTCCGCAAGCGCGCTCGATCCCGATGCCGCGCCGGGCGATCAGGGCGATTGGGGCCGCGCGGCGAATGCGGGCGGCATGTCGGAGGACGGCCCGCCCGATCTCGAAAACCGCGCCAGCGGCGAGCCGACGCTGGCCGAATATCTCACCGAACAGATCGGCTCGGTCGCGCATGACGAGCGCGAGGCCTTCGTCGCCGCGCGGCTGATCGGCGAACTGGACGAGGCGGGCTATTTCACCGGCGATCTGCTGGCGCTGGGCGAGGAACTCGGCATCCCGCTGGCCGAGGCCGAACGCGCGCTCGAACTGATCCAGACGCTCGACCCGACGGGGGTCGGCGCGCGAAGCTTGAGCGAATGTCTCGCGCTGCAGGCCCGCGAGGCGGATCGCTACGATCCGTGCATGGCGCGGCTGATCGACAATCTCGATCTGGTCGCCGCGGGCGAATTCGCGCGGCTCAAACGGATGTGCGAGGTCGACGACGAGGATTTCGCCGACATGCTCGCCGAGCTCAGAAGCTACGATCCCAAACCCGGCTGCCGCTTCGGCGGCGAGGGCCAGTCCGCGGTGGTGCCCGATGTGCTGATCGCTTCGGATGGCGCGGATGGCTGGACCATCCGCATCAACGAGGCCAGCCTGCCGCGGCTGGTGGTCAATCGCGAATATTTCCTCGAATTGAAAACCGGCGCGCGCGACAAGCGCTCGCTGTCCTGGCTCAACGAGCAATTGTCCGAGGCCGACTGGCTGATCCGCGCGCTCGACCAGCGTCAGAAGACCATCCTCAAGACCGCCGCCGAGATCGTCCGTCGCCAGGAGGGCTTCTTCCGCAGCGGGGTGTCGGCGATGAAGACGCTGACCTTGCGCGAAGTGGCCGAGGCGATCGCGATGCACGAAAGCACGGTCAGCCGGGTGACCAGCAACAAATATCTCTCCTGCCCGCGCGGCACGTTCGAACTCAAATATTTCTTCTCCAGCGGGGTCGCCGCAGCCGATGGCGAAGGCGCCTCGTCCGAAGCGATCAAGGCCCGCATCCGCGCGCTGTGCGACGGCGAAGATCCCAAAGCGGTGCTCTCGGACCAGAAGCTGGTCGATCTGCTCAAGGCCGAGGGTTTCGATCTCGCCCGCCGCACGGTGGCCAAATATCGCGAGGCGATCGGCATCGGCTCGAGCGCGCAGCGCCGCCGTGCCAAGAAACTGGCGAACTACTAACCCGGCGCCCGCCTTGGGGTCGCCGATTCGCGCAGTCCGGATCGCCATCGAACCGCCCCAATCGCCGCTTACGAAACCCCTAACCGGCGGTGAACCGGCGAGAAAAATCGACCCGCTTTACCCGTCGTTAACCTTTTCCGTTCAGTGCTTGTGTGGTTAATAGGGCGCAACACCTTACCGACCGGTTGCGGAAAAATCTTTGGGGCCAAGCGAGGGGAGCACCCATGCGAGTATTGCTGATCGAAGACGAACCGACGACCGCCAAGGCGATCGAGCTGATGCTCACCACCGAGGGGTTCAACGTCTATTCGACCGATCTGGGCGAGGAAGGCCTCGATCTGGGCAAGCTGTATGATTACGACATCATCCTGCTCGATCTCAACCTGCCCGACATGCACGGTTACGACGTGCTCAAGAAACTGCGCGTCGCCAAGGTCCAGACCCCGGTGCTGATCCTGTCGGGCGTCGCCGAAATGGATTCCAAGATCCGCAGTTTCGGCTTCGGCGCCGACGATTACGTCACCAAGCCGTTCCACCGCGAGGAACTGGTCGCCCGCATCCACGCCGTGGTGCGCCGCTCGAAAGGCCACAGCCAGTCGGTCATCCGCACCGGCAAGCTGGCGGTGAACCTGGATGCCAAGACCGTCGAGGTCGATGGCGCGCGGGTGCATCTGACCGGCAAAGAATATGCGATGCTCGAGCTGCTGAGCTTGCGCAAGGGCACCACGCTGACCAAGGAAATGTTCCTCAACCACCTCTATGGCGGGATGGACGAACCCGAATTGAAGATCATCGACGTGTTCATCTGCAAGCTGCGCAAGAAGCTGAGCCATGCCTGCGCCGGCGAGAATTACATCGAGACCGTCTGGGGCCGCGGCTATGTGCTGCGCGATCCCGACGAAGAGGCCGAAGCGGCCTGAGCCGCCGCGCAACCGAATTTACATCGTCGCCTGGACGAGAAAAGACGCCCGGAGCCGCAAGGTCCCGGGCGTTGCCCGTTGGTGAGCAGCCGGACGGCTCCATGGATGGCGTCGTCGCTGCGCTCCTCGCCATGACGAAGCTGGAGAAGAGGGCACCGCCCCCACCTCTCGTCATTGCGAGCGAAGCGAAGCAATCCATGGCGCAACCCCGCGCTCTCTGGACGGAGCGGGGGCGACCCCGCTAGGGGGCGCGGCATGACGGCATTCAAGGAAGGCGACCCGACCACGCTGAAGCGGCTTTACGGTCGTTCGATCGGCAAACCGCTGCGCACCCATCAGCAGGGGCTGGTCGACAATCTGCTGCCCCGGATCGCGGTGCCCGAGACCGGCCCGGTGACCGCCGAACGCCTGTTCGGAACGGAGCGCCCGCTGCACTTCGAGATCGGCTTCGGCGGCGGCGAGCATCTTGCCTACCGCGCCGATCTGCTCCCCGATCACGGCTTCATCGGCGCCGAGCCCTATATGAACGGCGTCGCGCAGGCGCTGGCGCAGATCGAGGAGCAGAAGCTCGCCAACATCCGGCTGGACGCGGGCAATGCATTGGAAGTGCTGGAACGGGTGCCCGATGGCGCGCTGACCATGCTCTATCTGCTCCACCCCGACCCCTGGCCCAAGAACAAGCACGCCAAGCGGCGGATGATGAACGACGGTCCGGTGCAGATGTTCGCCGATAAGCTGAAACCCGGCGGCGAATTCCGCTTCGGCACCGATCACGCGATCTATCTGCGTCACGCGCTGATGGTGATGCGGCGGTTCGCGCACGTCTTCGAATGGCTGACCGACGGCCCCGCCAGCTGGCAGCAGCGCCCCTCGGGCTGGCCCGAAACCCGCTACGAGAAAAAGGCCCGCGACGTGTTCGGCCACGAGGTGTGGTACTATCGATTTCGACGACGCTAGAGTACGATATTCTTGTATTACCAAGCACTTAGATGAATCGGCTTACGCCAGAATAGCCTCCATTTCGCTCCTTTTTCCGCTTGCGTGATTACCCGGTGATTGCCAGAAAAGGGACACGAGGTTTCGGATGGCAACAGGAAAAATCACGAAAAAATCGATAGATTCGCTTGAGGCTGGCAGCTCGAGCCAATTCCTTTGGGATACTGATCTTAAGGGGTTTGGTGCCAAGATCACTCCTTCAGGAAGTATCTCTTACGTCCTTCAATTTAGGATGGGAGGGCGTGAGACAATCGCACGGCGATATACGATCGGCGGACATGGCTCTCCATGGACACCTACAACCGCCCGCTCGGAGGCCGAACGTCTTCTCCTGCTCGTCGGGCAGGGCATCGATCCTGTGGAGGCTGACAAACAGAGGCGTCGGGAGGCAATCGATCTGGCGTTCGACAATTACGCGCGGCATTTCACCCGTTCCTGCAAAGGCGAAGGATGGCGTCGTCTGGTCGAGCGTGTGGTCAGGCTTCATCTTGAACCAGTTCTCCTTAAGAAGCCGCTACCTTCGATTACCAGGGCAGATATCGTATGCGTTCTCGACCAGATGCCAGACGAGCAGATTGCAAACCGGCGCAATGTCTTCGCCGTCATGCGCCGCCTGTTCCGGTGGTCCGTCAGCCGCGGCGATCTCGACCGCAGCCCGATGGAAGGAATGGAAACGCCACCGCCAGTAAGGCCAAGGGATCGCTGGCTAACGGACGATGAATTGCGCTTGATCTGGAATGCGACTCCTGATTGCCATCCTTGCTTCGGGCCGATCGTCCGCTTGCTGATCACTACCGGGCAACGACGCGAAGAGGTATGCGGCATGCAGTGGCAGGAACTGGACCGGCGAGAGCGGGTTTGGACGCTGCCCAGTCAGCGAACAAAGAACAAGGAACCCAACACGATTCCACTGAACCAGCTTGCAATTGCCGAACTCGATGCTTTGGTCGGCGGCGAGAAATGGCCGCGCAAGGGCCGTGCGTTTGCGACAGCGAGCGGCGCGCGCTTTACCGGCTATCACAAGGGCAAGGTGAAGCTGGACAGCGTCATCGAGGAGCGCGAAGGCGAACCGCTGCCTCCGTGGCGCCTACACGATCTGCGAAGAACCTTGGCGACGAATTTCCAGCGGCTGGGCGTACGATTCGAGGTGACCGAAGCGGTGCTTAACCACGTCAGCGGCTCGCGCGCCGGGGTGGCTGGCGTCTATCAACGCCACGACTGGAAAAACGAGAAGATCCAGGCCCTTGGCGACTGGAACGCTCATCTAACACGGATTCTTTGCGTCCAAGCTTGATGCAACCGGCGAGCGTAGGCCGAAGCCACTGCCCGGATTGGCAGCGTTGCGCCCTACAATCCGCCGTTGTCGGCGAGACACTAAGTTACTGTAAACTGCCTTCCGAAATCAAGCTTTCCGTCGCAATTGTTCACCGGTTCTGCCCATCACGGAATTTCGAGAAGAGGAACAAGGCGAGCCCGGCGAATGCTCAACCGCCGATGACGTCGGTCGGCCAGTGAACGCCGAGAACAATACGGCTCAACCCAACGACGGCTGCTAGCACCACTGCAATTAGGATCGCTAACCGCGACTTTGTCAGGAGGATCGCAAACGCAAGAATGTTACGGTCGAATTGGCCGCATGTGCGTTCGGAAAGCCGGCAGAATATTCCGCCATCCATTGCCCGAAATCTGGTCGGGCGCAATTGAATAGAATCTTTTGAAGCGCAACAAAGATACGAACCTCAGCGATCGTCGCAAGCAAGACAAACGCATCCGATTTTTGACCTTACAGAAAAAGCCAACCAGCCGCCGACAATCCGATCGGAACTAGTACCAACCAGTTACCGAGCCAAGTGATCGCCCATGCCAACTTCACCAGCGAACTCTGTTCGCCGAGATGTAAAGCTAGAAAAATGCGAAGATCCAGATCGGACTGCACGCCACCGAGATATAGTGCGAGGAGCCACAGCGCTGTCAGGAAGCTCATTAGGAGCCATGGACGCGAACTCGTTGGAAGCCCGGCTACACTCTTGGTCATGGTGCAAGCCCGAAATGCTAGATTGCCAGCGATATTCCTGACAGCAGAAACAGAGCGAACAGCATAAGCGCACCGTCTCGCGTCAATAGGCCCGCTGCAAAAAGCGCGATAACCGCCGATGCGATCGAGCCGGAGGTAGGCACGATCTCCATGAAGGGCATGAATAGGGTCAGCGCAAGTATAAGAAAGAGCGGTAGAAAATCCAAGGCCGGTGAAGCAAGATTGTGAAGCGCGGCTTCAGAAACCGTTCGACGAAATGTACTGGACGGCGCAGCCAGCGGACGCCTTGCAGAGTTTGGCGGTCGAGAGGCGTTTCCGGCCCACGAACTCGGGTAGCCATACCGTCTTTCTTCCAATGATCATCTGGATTACCAGAGTAAAGACGAGCGCCGCCACCTGCCGTGACACCCAGAATGGCGCTCGCTGGCGATTTCGATTTCAATGAAAAGACCAGCATGAGGGAAGCGAACGACTTCCGACCGAGCTGTTCCACAACATCACGAACGGAAGTAGAGTCGCCATCAACCGCATTTTCCAGTTGATCGAGAACTTCGCTGAGGGCGCGTGTCCGCGGCTGTGCCATAGGTTGCCTCTGTCAGTATTCTAAGAGTCCGGCATATCCATCACGCTTCAGCCCTTTCACTGTGTCTATGTACCGATGCGGAGTGTCGATACAGATAAGAGCTGCAGGTGTTCACCTGTGCCCTACCATCAAGATTCACGCAGCCTCTTCGCCTTGGACAGGCTGACTCACCTTAGCGATCCGCAACCGTCGAACGTGACCGGTCCTGTCCGGCCACTCGATCGAGGTGCCTTCCTGCATGCCGATCAGTCCCGCTCCGACCAAAGTCATCACGGACAAGCGATTTTCTTCCAGGTTGGCCTGGCGGGGCCAGACCAGTTCGACGGTCCGACTGGCGCCGGAGCCTTCGTCGATAAATTCGACGCGGGAGCCCATCGTCACAACATGCGCTGGAAGGTCGTCACGCCTGTGAATTATCGCGCGATCGATTTCCTCGAAAAGCTTTTTGGTCACTTCAGGGTAGCTCGCCTCAGCGGCCATCGCCAATTCCGACAAGGCATCGGCTTCACTATCGACGAGGTAAATTTCCGGCTTTTCGCCGGCGATTGATTTCGACATGGTAATTTCTCGCAATGAGGCCAGGCGAAGATCGCGCGGCCGGGGCTAATGATGGTTCGGGAGCCTCGTCCCGAACCCGCCTATTGCGATCGAGACGAGGCGCGCGCCCGTGCGGGCAGCTGGCCTGCATGATTGAAGTGACGCTTCTGGCAACGCGGAAATACCATTCGGAATATGTGCGCCAAAAATTCGGTATCGTCAAATTCTGGGTAAGGCTTCGCCTGCTCGGATAAATGCCAGCGACATTCCCGTCCGGGGGGCCTATCATCCTGAAATGTTCAATTTCCATTCTTTCGCGCGGCGACAAAAGCCGGATCTCGCTATCGATCTGGGAACCGCCAATATGCGCATGGTGATCCCGGGCGAAGGGTGCGTTTTTGACGAGCCGTCACTCTGCTATTTTCAAGATCTCGATGGGCGTTCCCGTTTCGTGGCTGCGGGTAAGGCAGTCCTGGCGATGGTGGATCGGGTTCCCAAGACGTTCAGTGTTCGTCGTCCTCTGGCAAGAGGTGTTCTGCAGGATATCGAAGCAACCAGCGCGCTGCTGGCACACGGCCTCACTTCAATCTCGGGCAGAGCTCGTCGATCCCGCCCCCGCGCTCTGATCGGTCTTCCTGCCGACGCCACCAGGGTCGTACACCCGCTCGGCGCACCGCACATCGAACCAGTCCGCGACGCGGCGGGCGTAGATGCGCTCGTCACCCGTAGGATCCAAAGTCGCAAGGGTCACGCAATCGAAGCGCTGGTCAGCATGAGACAGAGCCGCACAGATGAGAGACGAATCGACACCTCCCGATGCAGCCACGCTGGCCTTGCCCAAGCTTTCGCTCCAGCATTGGATTACCGCGGTGCTCAGACCCTTCAACTGGTCGGCATACTCTTCAAAATCCAGGATTTGCGCGCTCGGTAGAAAGTCGGCTGCGTGCCAGATCGCTTGAGGCGGTTCTTCGGGCATGCCGGGAAGATGCAGCACGCCAGGCGCGAGCTCTTCAACGCCTTCGAGGCAGGTTACGCGGCGGCGAAGTTCAGGCTTGAGCAGATGAGCGTGTAGCGCGAGGTATGACACCGGTGGACCTGGCGTACCGCTTCGCGCAAACAGGCGCGGGTCGCTCGCGTACAGATCATGATCCGGCGTGGCGAGATGGTAGACCGGCAGCAGCCCGGACGGATCGACAAGCAAACCGATGTGCCCCTTGCTGCGGTCCTCGATTATCGCAAAGTATCCACCCCAAACCTTGGTGACGAGATATCTGGCTGTAGCGCCAGCAGTGGTGCAATCCGGCACCGGCTCGACGACTGAGGAGAGCCGGCGGAACGTGCCTCGCGAAAATACAACGCCGATCACGCAGCATCGCCCGTTCGCGAAATGCCAAGGCGTCTCGCTGTCACACCATAAGGCGGGAACAGCGGTACAAACCTGTTCCGGGGTTTCCACAATCGAGGGTAGGGAATAGTTTGCCGCGCGGCGGGGAACGGCAAGGATAAACCGAAGCGGTTTCATACCACCAGGATCGGCTGATAGCGCAGCACTTCCTCGATATTGTCGTTCAGGACGGTGTCCGCGTGCTGCGCCCAGCAATGAGCAGCGAAAGGCGGCGAATGGACGCCGAGAACAACCCGGGCCCGGTCACCGCATGCCGCGAGGCAAGCTGCGAGCGCGATCGAGTGGGCGAGGCAGCGGTCGGCTGCAGTGCGCAACAACCGTGCATCCTCGAAGGCGCCAATATATCGGAGACCTTTCTCGCTGATCTCGGTCCGTTTCTCCGACCTCCTTTCTACCACGCTACGCAATTGAGAAAGAACGACCGCCAGAGGGAACTTCGAGAGCCGCGCTTCGACGCGGCGCTGGGTCCAGAACGCCTTTGCAATCGCAGGAAGACTGAAATCGTGCCGGCCGATCGCCGGACTTGACCGGCTCGGGGCACTCCAGTCCGCAGGCCGTGCAAGGCAGTCAGGCTGGTGCCAAAGCTCTTTCGAATTCCGGCCGAGTTGTTCGACGCATTCTCGATTGTCTTCCTCGGACAGTCGAAAGTAACGGTCCTTCGCCACGTCGAGAAAGATGATGTGATCATCCAGAACGCGCCAGGCGAGGCCTTCGCGGTTGAGGTCCATCGGTTGAAAGCCCGGATCGGCGGGCCAGGCGGTAAAGTTGGCCGCCACAGCCCGCCGGGGGATCAGTCGTCGAGCAGACCCGGGCTGTTGGCCAACTGTCCGCCGCTGGCATCGATATAGAAGCCGACGGCGCCCTTGGTTTCGACCGAGGCCTTGCCGAGGTCGATGACTTCATCGTGGTTTTCTTCGAACTCTTTCATCTTTCATTCCTCTTGCTGGTTTCGCGACTCAATCAGTCGCAAATGCAAGAGTGGCGAGGCGCCAGGGACACCGCCAACTTATAATCGCATTATAAGTTGGCGCGGAGCCCCGAGCACGAAACCGGGCGATGAAAGCACCTGTTGGCAGGCACATCGATACCTTTAGCGAACCGCCTGGACATACGTACCGACACCCGGTCTTCAGCAACACTCGCGCGGGTGCATTGTATATTGCGTTAATTCGCAGGGGAATAGCCAAGACTACGGGACTGTCGACGCGGCGACGGCGACCGGTCAGGTGCTGCTGTTTTCGGCCGACCTCACCTTCCGCCTTGCCTTTGAAAATTCACGGTCGCTGGCGATGAACCGTTCCAGCATGGGCGCGACAAGCGCGGCTGGTTGCGGCGCGTCCTTGGTCACTCCGCCGTTGAGAACGATGCCGTAATCAACCAGCCTGCGGTGCAGACGGGCTGGGATTTCGATCGACAGCCGGACCGGCTTTTCATCGGAAATATCGGACAGCTTCAAACGGGTCATGCTCCCATCTCCAGGACGATGTCGCGCGTCACCAGTACCCGCACGGGGTAGCCGGGGCGGATGGTGAGCGTCGGGCGAATATCGAGCTCGCGCGCGACGATCTGCTCCCCGGTACGGTTTACGCTTTCCTGGCTGCCGCGGCGCAGCGCGCGAACGAGATCGCTTTCACCGCCCGAACCAAGTTCGCTGCCAACGCCAAGCAGGGTCGAGACGAGCGCGGCCTTGGCCACCCCGGCCCAGTGATAGTCGACTTCGTCCTCGAGCCCGGCATAGCCCGAAGCATCAGCGGCGGGTTGGCGATCCAGAACGATGGAACGACCATCGGGCAGGATGAGGCGGTTCCAGGCGAGCAGGACGCGGCGCTGCCCGAAGCCGACATCGGACGCATAGTCGCCGATCAGCCGCGCGCCCTGCGGGATCAGCAGGCGGCGCCCCGAAAAACTGTCGTAAACATTCTCGGTCACTTGCGCGGTCACCAGGCCGGGCTGGTCGGAACGAATTCCCGTAATGAGCGCGGCCGGTATCATCGAACCGGCCTGCAAGACAGCAGTGGATGGTGACGGTACGAGGCTCCGCGCGGAAGCCGTGCGCTGCTCTGCCGGGCGATCGAGAAAGGCAGGCGATGTAGATGGCTTGATCGTCGATGGAGCGCTTGCCGCTACGGTTTCCGCAGCGGCTGCGGGACCAGGGGCGGCCGGACGAGCGCTACCGCCAAAGAACAGGCGGCTGCCCCTCGCCGCGTCGCGCTCCTGCTCGAGACGCTGGCGGCGAGCCTCTTCGGGGCTGATCGCCTGCGGCGGCGGAGGTGGCTGGGCGCCCACAGGCGGCAATGCGGCAACGGCTCCCCGGTCCTGCGCGTCGAGTATCGGTCGGCCGAGATCGCCGGGCAGCGGGGGCCCCAGCCTTGGCACCTGCGAGTAGTCCTGCGGTGCCGATGCGAGACCGTCGGCTACAGCGATGCCCGCGGTGTTGAAGACCTCTTCGCCCTGCTCCTGCGATGCTGGTTGCAGCGCGAAGAGCAAGGCTGCTCCCACAAGGCCCAATGCGGCGGCGCTGGCAAGGGCGACGGCCTTGCGCGAGAGCCGCACGACGCGCGGGCCTTCACCGCGCAGGCGGACGATCTTCTCGGCATCGTCCGGATGCTGATCGACGGTTTGCTCGGTCATGACCGGGACCGCGTGCGATTGCTGATCTGGACCTTCACCTGTCTGCGACCGGCGCCAAGGCGCAACTCCGCTCGTTCGAACAAGCGATCGACGATGATGTAGCGACCGGACACACGGTAATTGGCGAGCTCGGCCTCGCCGTCCTCGCCAACTATGAAGAAGGGCGGCATTTCACCCTGCGCGATGTCCGGCGGAAATTCTATGAGCGTGCGCTGCCCGTCGTCGAACACGCGAAGCGGACGCCATTCGGGCCGGTCGCCCGATATCCGGTATGAAAAGTTCAGCCTTTCGAGCGTGAAGCCGCCTGCCACGGGTGCGGCGCGCGCCGCCTCGGCTTCGGCCTGCCGCAGGGCGATCAGCTCGTCCTGGGGATATATCCAGCTGACCGAAGCCATGTAGATGCGAGGACTGGCACGCAGTTCGACATGGTAGGTGCGCCGGTCGGTGTTGATCACGAGGTTGGTCGCGATATCGGGCCGGGTCGGCTTGACGAGAATATGCACCCTGGCAGTCGCGCCGCGACCGCTGATCGTGTCGCCAATCATCCAGCGCACGGTATCGCCCGCGGCGACCGGCCCGGGGCCGACCAGCGTCTCGCCTTCCTGCAAGGCGATGTCGGTTACCTGCCCCGGCTTGGCATAGACCTGGAACAATGCGCCTTCGCTATAGGCATAGCGCTGGATCGCGTTCTGGAAACCGGCATCCTCGGGCTGGATACGGGCGGCATCGTTCGCCGCCCCCACATGCCCCTCGGGGTCAGAGGCAGGGGAGCGGCGCGCGGCAGTGGGGGAGGCCTGCCGCGATGGGGAGGAGTCTTTGGCCAGGAATGACAGGACAGCGCTTGGCGGCATCTGCACGATCGCGCGCACTGCCGCCGCAGCCGCCCGCGACTGGGGGGCAGGAGTCGCCGACGCGGGCGCGGCGACTGCTAGCGAGAGAATGCCGATGAGGTTGGAACGAATGAGTGTGCGCGGGCGGAACATCAGCCGAGCTCCTTTGACCAGTTGATGGACGTGACGAAAATGCCGAGCGGATTGCGGGTCAGCGCATCGGGATCGCGCGGTGGTTGGACGGCGATGCCGAGGATCGCCGTCCAGCGGCTCGTCTCGGCAAGCGCACCGTCGCGGTAGCGGCGCTCGACCCAGGCGACGCGGAAACTCTTCGCCGATGCACGGATCACGCTGGTAACCTCGACCGCTACCTGTTCGCGGCCGACCACTGCGAAGGGATCGTTGGCGCGCGCATACTCGTTAAGCGCGAGCGCGCCGCGATCGCTCGTAAAGTCGTACGCGCGCAGCCAGTTCTCGCGCACGACGATGGCATCGTCAGGAATGGACCGGACGTTCTCGATGAAGCTCGCGATATGGAAAGCAATCTGCGGATCGGTTGGACGAAAGGCGGCATCGGCAGGCGCGACGCTGCGCGCTTCGCCCAGCTTGTCGACCTCGACCACCCAGGGAACAATGGTCCCGCGCGCATTCTGCCAGATGAGACCGCCGGTCAGCGCCGCCGACAAGCCGAGCGCGCCGAAAAAGGCGTAGCGCCAGCTCTTCGCCTGGACCCGTGCCGAACCGATGCGGTCGTCCCAGACCTGCGCCGCGCGCTGGTATGGCGTCTCTGCCTGCGGCGTCTTGCCGTACCGGGTGGAAGGGCGTTTGAACATTTGCCGTCAGTCCTTTTCTCGTGTGTCTACCGATGATCCCGCTCCGTGGCCGTCACCGGCGCGCACGGTGTGCGCGGCGAGCGAGGCGGAGTGGCCGAGGCTCTGGCGCTGCTTCATGGATCTGGCCCAGGATGGCGGGCCCTCGCTGCCCGCTGCCAGTCCGCTATCGGAAGGCGGGGAACCCGGGGCCGGCACGATACGCCCGCCCATGTGACCGACCGCCGATCGCGCACCCTCCCGGAAATTGCCGCGGGCACTGGCGGTTGCGGCGCGCAGCGGGGACATCGCAGCGCCGCCCGCGGCGCGCCCGACACCGGCCATACCGCCCGCAACAGCTGCTCCGCCGCTCCTGCCCGCCGAACCCGTGGCATAGGCCATGGTCGCACCGCCCGCAGCGCGCGAGGTGCCGCGCGCGACCGAAGAGGTAGCGCTGGCAACCGCACCGCCGGCCAGTTTGGCCCCGGCGACGCCGCCAACCGCCGCACCACCTGCGAGAAGGGCAGTCCCGGCCGCCGCGCCGGCACCCAGTTGCGGCCCGCCCGCGACGATCCCGTTGGCAATACCGGGGCCGAAGATGCCGAGGCCGAGAAGGGTCAGGCTGGCAAGCACGATGGCGAGCGCATCCTCGATGGTCGGCTCGCCCGGAATAGCGCTGGTGAACTCGGCGAAGAGGGTCGAGCCGATGCCAATGATCACGGCGAGCACCAGCACCTTGATCCCCGAGGAGACCACATTGCCGAGCACGCGCTCGGCCATGAAGGCGGTCTTGCCGAACAGGCCGAAAGGAATGAGCACGAAACCTGCAAGCGTCGTGAGCTTGAACTCGATGAGTGTGACGAACAGCTGGATCGCCAGGATGAAAAACGCGATGATGATCACCGCCCATGCGACGAGCAGGATGACGATCTGCAGGAAGTTCTCGAAGAAACTCACATAGCCGAGCAGATCCTGCATGGACTCAAGCAGTGGCCAAGCGGCATCGATACCGACCTGCGCGACCCGGCCCGGCTGCAGGAGGTCCGCAGCACCAAGCCCGGAGCCGCTCGCCTTGAGGCCAAGACCGGCGAAACTGGTGAACACGATGTTGGCGAGCGCGCTCCAGTTGCCGATGATATAGGCGAAGATCCCGACGAAGAGCGTCTTCTTCACCAGCCGGGCGATGATGTCGTCCTGCTCGCCCCAGCTCCAGAACAGGGCGGCCAGCGTCAAGTCGATCACGATCAACGTGGTCGCGATGAATGCGACCTCGCCCGACAACAGCCCGAAGCCGCTGTCGATGTAGCGTGAAAATATCGCGAGGAAGCGATCGACGACGCCGGTCCCGCCCATCTCAGTTGTCCCTCGACATCGGTGCGTCCGGGAAGGCCGGCTCGGGATAGGGTTCGGGATGCTCGACACCGAAGAAGCGGCGGCGTTTCTCTGCCCAGGCTGCCCGGCAATCGGATGAGGACAGCGCCAGCTCGCCCATCTGGGCGCAGGCCCTGAGCTGGGCCGGCAAGGGATCGCCATCCGGGATCCAGATGGCCGCTGCCTCTTCCACGCGCGGCTCAGGCTCCTCGTGCAGCTGCACGAGGGTCATGGCGACCGCGATACCGACGAAAACGGCCGCACCGATCCGCGCAAGGAGTTTGCCGTCCATGGCGGATCACCTCGATCCGCCGGGCAGGTAGCGCGGCCGGGTCGCGAGGAAGCGCCTCAGCTGTTCGCGCGCCTGGGCCTTGGCTGTAGCGCGCTCGGCCGCATCGAGCGCCTGCGCCCGGCTCGCTGCCGCGAGCGTTGCGGTCAGATCGGCCAGTTGGCGCGCCTGCAGGGCGAGCAGCTGGTTTCCGGCCTGGGCTGCTTGCAGCGCGCCCGCGGCGGACTGGCTCGCGCCGACCAGCGTGCCGATCGCCTCGCGCGAGCCTTCGATATTGGCGACCGCGCTCGCCTGCACCTTCAGCGCGTCCTCGAAGCCGGCGATACTGTTCTTCCAGCGCGTTTCCGCACCATCGACCATGGTCTGCTGGGAAGCGCCCAGCGGGACATTCCTGTATTGGGCCTCGAACGCCGCCTCGATCTCGCCCACGTCATAGGCGATGCGCTGGGCCTGGTTGAGAAGCTGCTGGGTCTGCCGGATCTGGTCCTGCAATGGCTGGATAATGTCGGTCGGCAGCCGTTCGAGATTCCTCGCTTCGTTGATCAGCGAATTCGCCTGGTTCTGCAGCATCCGAATCTGATTGTTGATCTGCTCGAGCGTGCGCGCCGCGGTGAGCACGTTCTGGGCGTAGTTGGACGGATCGTAGACGATCCCGCCGAACTGTGCCTGTGCGGGCGTCGATGCGAACGCGGTCACGCCGGCGATGCCGAGCGCTGCCGTCATGGCAAGGGTTCTGAGTGATCGGTGCGAGGTCATGGGATTGCTCCTTCCGGGAGGCTGGGTTGAACGGTAGATGGTGTCTCAGCGCCAAGCAGCTGCGCAGCCCATTCGTGGCCGCGATGCCGCAGCCATGCGGCCGCGAAACCGGCCGCGCCCTCGCTTTCGACAAGGCGGGCAATGGCGAGCTGATCGCCTTTCGAGGATGCTCCGGCAAAGGCGAGCGCGACCTCTCCCAGTCCCAGTTCGAACAGACGATTGCCGCGCGCCGACTGGCAGTAATAGTCGCGCTTGGGCGTCGCCCGGCTGAGGATCTCGATCTGCCGGTCGTTCAGTCCGAAGCGCCGGTAGATGCTGAGGATCTGCGGCTCGATCGCGCGCTCGTTGGGCAGGAAAATGCGGGTCGGACAGCTCTCGATGATGGCGGGCGCGATCGCCGAACTCTCGACATCGGCAAGGCTCTGGGTCCCGAAGACGACGCTCGCGTTCTTCTTGCGCAGGGTCTTGAGCCACTCGCGCAGCTGACCGGCGAAGCCGGGACTGTCGAGCACCAGCCAGCCCTCGTCGATGATGATCATCGTTGGCGACCCGTCGAGCCGTCCCTCGATGCGGTGGAAGAGATAGGAGAGGACGGCAGGCGCGGCAGCCGAGCCGATCAGACCCTCGGTCTCGAAGGCCTGGAAGCGCGCGTCGCCAAGCCGCTCGCATTCGGCATCGAGCAGCCGCCCGAACGGTCCGCCGATGCAATAGGGCGCAAACGCCTGCTTGAGCGGCTGCGACTGGAGCAGTACGGAAAGGCCGGTCAGCGTGCGCTCGACCACCGGCGCGGTGCCAAGCGACGTCAGCGCCGACCAGAGGTGTTCCTTGTTGGCCGGATCGACCAGGACGCCTTCGGATGCGAGGATCGCCTGGAGCCACTTCGCGGCCCAAGCCATCTCCGCCGGCTCGTCGATGCGCGCCAGCGGCTGCAAAGAGACGCCTTCATCGACGTCTTCGGAAAGGCTTGAGCCCAGATCCTGCCAGTCGCCGCCGCAGGCAAGCGCGGCGGCGCGGATGGAACCGCCGAAATCGAACGCGAAGATCTGCGCATCCGTGTAGCGGCGGAACTGCATCGCCATGAAGGCGAGCAGCACCGATTTGCCGGCACCGGTGGGGCCGACGACGAGGCCGTGGCCGACATCGCCGATATGGAGCGCGAAGCGAAACGGGGTCGTGCCCTCGGTCCGCGCGTAGAACAGCGGCGGCGCGTCGAAGTGATCGTCGCGCTCCGGCCCCGCCCAGATGGCGGATAGCGGGATCATGTGCGCCAGATTGAGCGTCGAGAGGGGCGGCTGCCGGACGTTCGCGTAGACGTGTCCGGGAAGCGAGCCGAGCCATGCCTCGATCGCATTCATGCCTTCGGTGACGCAGGTGAAGTCGCGGCCCTGAACAACCTTCTCGACCAGGCGCAGCTTTTCGGCAGCAAGCCCAGCGTCCTCGTCCCAGACCGTGATCGTCGCGGTAACCAGCGCCATGCCGACATGATCGGCACCCAGTTCCTGCAAGGCGGTATCGGCGTCCTCGGCCTTGTTGGCCGCATCGCTGTCGACCAGCACCGAGGCCTCGTTTGTCATCACCTCCTTGAGGATGGCGGCAACCGACTTGCGCTTGGCGAACCATTGGCGGCGAATCTTGCCGAGCAGGCGTGTAGCGTCGGTCTTGTCGAGCATGATCGCACGGGTCGACCAGCGATAGGCAAACCCTTGCGCGTTCAATTCATCGAGCAGGCCGGGAAAGGTGGCGCTCGGAAAGCCGACCACGGTCAGGGTGCGCAGATGCGCCGTGCCGAGGCGCGGCTCCAGACCGCCGGCAAGCGGCTCGTCGGCGAGCAGCGCATCGAGATGCATCGGCGTTTCGGGGACGCGCACCTCTTGCCTGCGCGTCGAGATGCAGCCATGCAGATAGGTCAGCGTCTCGCAGTCATCGAGCCACGCGATCTCGGGGAAGAGCCCTTCGAACAGCCGGAGCAGCCGGTCGGTGCGATCGGCAAATCCATCGCGCAGTTCGCGCGGGTTCACGCCCTTGTGCGTCTTGCCTTCGTAGAGCCAGCTTTCAGCGCGCGCGCCGTCTTCGGCGGGCGGAAGCCACACGAACGTAAGGAAATAGCGGCTTTCGAAATGCGCGCCTTCCTCGGCAAATTGCGCCGCGCGCTCGCGCTCGACGAGGGCGGACGCCTCATCGGGAAAGTCGCACACTGGATAGCCCAGCGCCGGACGTCGCACCGCTTCGACGAAAATGGCCCAGCCCGACCCGAGCCGGCGCAGCGCGCTGTTTAGCCGCGCGGTCGTGGCAACGAGCTCGGCAGGGGTTGCGCTGTCGAGGTCCGGGCCTCGGAAGCGTGCGGTGCGCTGGAAACTGCCGTCCTTGTTGAGGACGATACCCGGCGCCACCAGCGCGGCCCAGGGCAGGAAGTCGCTGAGCCGGTCGGCGTTGTTCCGATATTCGCGAAGCGAGAACATCCGTCAGACCTCGAAATTTGCGGGAAAGCGCAGATGCCTCCGCGCGACATCGACGAATTGGGGATCGCGCCGCGCGGCCCAGACCGCGAGCACGTGTCCGGCAGCGAATATGGCAATGCCGGCCACCCACAGCTGCAAGCCGAGCCCGATCGCGCCTGCCAGGGTCGCATTGGCGATAGCGAGCCCGCGCGGCGCTCCGCCGAGCAGGATATGCTCGATCAGGGCCCGGTGGACCGGGACGGCGAAGCCGTGCGGCAGGCCGGATGCACCGTCTTCCATCAGACCAGAGCTCCGCCGCCGAACGAAAAGAACGACAGGAAGAAGGACGAGGCGGCAAAGGCGATCGACAAGCCGAAGACGATCTGGATCAGTCGCCGGAAGCCGCCCGAGGTATCGCCGAAGGCGAGCGCCAGCCCGGTCGCGATAATGATGATCACAGCGACGATCTTGGCAACCGGTCCCTGGATCGATTCCAGGATCGCCTGCAGCGGCGCCTCCCACGGCATCGATGAGCCGGCGGCGTGCGCTGGAGCGGCGACTGCCAGTGCGACAATGCCACAGACAATCAAGGCAGGCAGGCGCGGGCGCGCCCGTAACAGAGTGTGGGTCACAGGGAATCTCCTTGGATTGGGCAAAGGGGCGCGAGCACATAATTGCCCCGCGCATCGAGCGGGCGGACCTCGGCCAGTTCGGCAAGCCGCCGTACCGTACCGTCGCGCACCAGCACCGCGATCACGTCGATGGTCTCGGCGATGAGAGCGCGCGGCACGGTCACCACGCTCTCCTGGATCAGCTGCTCGAGCCGTCTCAGCGTGCCGAGCGCGGTTCCGGCGTGGATCGTGCCGATCCCGCCGGGATGACCGGTGCCCCATGCTTTGAGCAGATCGAGTGCTTCCGCGCCGCGCACCTCGCCGATGGGGATGCGATCGGGCCGCAACCGCAGCGCCGAACGAACGAGATCGGACAGCGAAGCCACGCCGTCCTTGGTCCGCAGCGACACGAGATTGGGGGCAGCGCACTGGAGCTCGCGCGTGTCCTCGATCAGGACCACGCGGTCGGTTGATGACGCGACCTCGGCTAGCAGGGCATTGGTGAGAGTCGTCTTGCCGGTCGATGTGCCGCCGGCGACGAGAATATTCCTGCGCGCGGCAACCGCGGCAGCAAGCGCCTCGGCTTGCTGTGAAGCCATCGCCCCCGCCGCGACATAATCGTCGAGCGTGAACACGGCGACGGCAGGTTTGCGAATGGCAAAGCTCGGCGCCGCGACCACCGGTGGCAGCAGGCCCTCGAAGCGCTCGCCGCCCTCGGGCAATTCGGCGGAGACGCGCGGCGCTCCGCCATGCACTTCGGCTCCCACATGGTGCGCCACCAGACGGACGATCCGCTCGCCGTCGGCAGCGCTCATCGTCCGCTCGGTGGCCGCAAGGCCTTCGCCCAGCCGATCGATCCAGAGGCGTCCGTCCGGGTTGAGCATGACCTCGATCACCGACGGGTCTTCAAGCCAGGCCGCGATCTCCCCGCCCAGAGCGGTACGCAGCATGCGCGCGCCGCGCGACAATGCTTCGGATCGGATCGGAACTACGCTCATGCCAGGCCTCGGAACACCGCGACCTACGGCCGGTCGCGTTCTGAGGCACATCAAGAAGACAGGATTTCAGGGCACCGCAACAGGAACTGGCAGGTGTCGAACGGCAGCGCGGAAAAGGTAAGCCGGGCGTAGCGAGCCGCATCCGGTGACCCCAGCGCAAGAGGGCTGACCGCTGAGCCTGCAAGGTGCAGATCCTTTGACCGTTTGGTTTCGCCTCATGAGGCAGAACAAGATTGCATTGAGAACAGAACAAGAACATATAAAGTTGGTTCTCTTTGGCGGTAAAACCGCTACCCACAGGCATAAGGAGGGTTCGTTGCGATCAAATTCAGCACTGAAACCGGGATCCGTTTCCCGTAGCGAACCGACGCACGCGCTGGCATTGAAGCGCGAAGAGCTCGCACGCGCGCGACTGGCTGCACGCGCTTGGGCGCAGTCGCTAGAGGATAGTGATCGATCGACCCATGCCGCCTGGTTCGCGCAAACAGCGATGGAAGCATTTGCCGCTGCGATTTCTCCCTCGCTCGTTCTCTCGAGTTCTCCGTCGGACAATCATACGGCACTGGACGCCACGGCATGCCGTCTCGCGGAATCAATCGGATGCGAAGCGGCTTACCTTCCGCTGCTCGAGGGATGCCATTTTCTAACCAGCCTCTACACCACCCTGCTCCCCGCTGAGGAACGGAGCGAGCTGGGCGCATTCTACACGCCTGCATCACTCAGCAAGCGTCTTGTCGATCTGGCCGATGAAGGGGGCATCGACTGGGCAACCGCTCGAGTACTCGATCCGGCGAGCGGAGGCGGTGCGTTCTTGCTCGAGGCAGCCTCCCGTATGCGCAAAGCGCTCGAAGGCAGCGAGCCTGCGTTCATCCTAGCCCAGCTCGGTGCGCGACTTTCCGGGATGGAAATCGATTCCGATGCCGCTGCTCTTTCGCAGATGGCGTTGGAAATCTTTCTGGCCGATCTAACCGCGACCAGCGGGTGCCCCGCTCCTCAATTCATCAAGGTGTGCGACACGCTGGAAATCGCGCCTTCGCCCACCTATGATCTCGTCATTGGCAATCCGCCCTATGGGCGAGTACGACTTTCGGCTGCGCAACGCAGTCTCTTCGCCCGCAGTCTGTACGGCCATGCGAACCTCTACGGGGTGTTCACGGACATAGCCCTTCGCTGGACCAAAGCCGGCGGGGTAATCGCCTACCTTACGCCGACGAGCGTCTTGGGAGGACAGTACTACAGCGCACTCCGCCGCCTGCTCGCAACCGAAGCACCGCCTGAAGCGATCGACTTCGTTCACGCCCGTCGCGGCGTATTCGAAGATGTCATGCAGGAAACGCTGCTGGCGCTTTACCGCAAAAGCGGAGAACCGCGCCCGTATCAGGTTCACTATCTTCACGTAGACAATGAGCGCGAAGCGCGCCTGACGAAGAACGGAAAGGTCGGGCTTCCGCAGGACGTCGGTGCTCCCTGGCTGGCGCCGCGACAACCTGCCCATGTCAAACTCATTGCGGCCGCTGAGCGAATGCCCGCGCGATTGTCGGACTGGGGCTATCGCGTTTCGACCGGTCCGCTTGTCTGGAACAGATTCAAATCGCAGCTTCGAGAACGGGCGGTCCGAGGGTCCTTACCCCTGATCTGGGCCGAAGCGGTGACTTCGAATGGCAAGTTCGTATTTCGCGCATTGAAGAAGAACCACGCTCCTTTTTTTAAGGTCGAGCCGGGTGACGATTGGCTCGTAGTCGATGAGGCCTCAGTGCTTGTCCAGCGGACGACAGCAAAGGAACAGGCGCGCAGGCTGATCGCTGCCGAGCTCCCCTTGGAGTTTGTCGAGCAGCACGGCGGGGTGATCGTAGAAAACCACCTGAACATGGTAAGGCCCGGACCGTCACCGAAGATCAGCCCGGCGACAGTCGCCGCAGTGCTGAACAGCGATGTGGTCGACCAGCTTTTTCGCTGTATCAGCGGCAGCGTTGCCGTTTCGGCATTCGAACTCGAGGCCATTCCGCTGCCCGCGATCACCGAAATGGCGGAATTCGAGCAGCTGGTTGGCAGTAGAGCATCACGGGCACGGTTGGAAGAATCGCTGCGGCGGAGCTATGGCCTCAAAGCATGAGTTTGCTGCCGCTTGCATCCTGGGATGAGATTCACCGCCGCCTTCCTGTCATTTTTCCGGATGGCTCGCCGAACAGGGAGCACTGCGTCTGGGAAATCGCTGCCAAGACCATTTTCGTGATGCTGTATGCGGGTGCGGTCGAAGGTGCGGAGCGATGGATCCGGCCTGATCAGGTAACCCGGATGACTGATACTCAGGCGACTCTCACTGACGATGCCGATCGCATACAGTGGTCTCAGGATTCCATGAAGCCGAGCAAGGCCGATGTCCCGGGACGCTGGTACGCGGTGAACACCCGGGAATCCATTCGCGACGATACGATCCGCTACGCGCTAATACAGAACGGCGCGGTCATCGAACGGCCGGGACTGGCGACGACGTCACCAGCGGGCCGCTATGCGCTCCAGAATGATTTTGCCGAGCTGCTCGTCCCGGGCTTGAGCGCCGAAGCACTGGAAGCCAGAATTTCTGCCTGGCAGAAAAAGCATCTGAACGCAGGCGCGCTCGCACGTATCGCCATCGTCCGGCGTGGAGCTGCAGCCGGCGGGGATCACCAGTTGGTCACGTTTCCGAACGGGGAGACGCGGCGCATGACCGCAGGACCGAGTTCGGATATCTCCAAGGCAGTGATCGAGGTCTTCGCCCCGACCTTTCTCGTCAAGCCCGGCGTGATCACCCTCAGCGAAAGTGGCAATAAGGTTGTCGCCAGAGACGACGAACTCGCCCGAGCAATTGGACTGACGATCCCGGCTGACAGGAGCTTGCCCGACATTGTTCTAGTCGATTTGGGCCCTGCCCACCCACTGCTCGTATTTGTGGAAGTTGTTCATTCCGACGGTCCGGTCAATGAAGCACGCAAGGCAGCATTGCTCCGGATCGCTGACCAAGCCGGTTTCGGTTCGAAGAATGTCGCGTTCGTGACCGCCTTCCTCGATCGCGGTTCGGCCACCTTCCGGAAGGCCGTGGGCAGGATGGCTTGGGGCAGCTACGCCTGGTTTGCTTCCGAACCAAATAATTTGATCACGTTGAGCTCCGGATCCCATGCGATAGAGGGCAGCTAAGCTGAAGTGGTAAGCGAGAGCCTTAGTCCGCCTTGCTTGTCAAACTGAGAGAGTGCGTTCCGGTAAATACTGACCCGAGGACCGGCCGCTGAATTATAAGTTGGTATAATCGCTCTCAAATTAGGCCGACTGCCGACAGACGGATATGAGTTGCTTGGATGAAAAAAGCGGACGCACGCCATCACTATCGGTCAGATGATCTGACGTGAAGAAGTCGTGGCTTATTAGGTTCGGTTCAATAGATTGAGCCAACAATCCTTAAGAAGGGGACTCTTCTTTGCACCAGACGATCAAGCCTTCGCGAAGCCAAAAATGGCTGCGGCAACCATCCTTGCGCCAGACTGAAGGATAAAGTGTAGGAAGGTTGTCGCCGATAACGCTGAGTTTCCAGTTTGGTCGGACTTCAGGTATTAGAGCGAGTTCTAATCTGTCATCGCAACCACAGGGACATAAGAAGGCAACAGCCCAATCTTCTCCATCTTCCCTTGCGACAATGAGATCCCTACCTTCGATCACGCTGGGAGGTGTATCGCCTTCGACGAAATGCACATGCCGGGGTTTCGGTTTCTTCGGAAAGAGCCATTGCCAAAACCTTTTGAATAAATTCATGCAGCTGCTCTTTCATTCGACGCGGCATGAACGAGGCCGAGAAGCGGGTAGAAAAGTCCGCGGCCCCTTAGAGCATCAGGTTCTGAACGTCCTTGGCATGCAGCGAGATCATATTCAAATTCGCGGCCAGCAAGCGAGAAAAACAAGCGGTTATGCTCTGCGTTTGCGTCGTGGCGATACGGGAAGACCCGGGCCATCCACTCTTCGACCGCTAGGGCGGCACCGATCATATTGAGCGTGAGGACCGACGGCGCTTCTTCGGCAAAGCCTTTCAAATATCCTTCCTTTTGCTGCTGGGCCAACGCGTCAGGATCAACGCGGCTAAGATATTCTGCGTATAGACCTTCGGGTGTAATGACACCTCGATCAGTCAATGATGGTCCATCGGGGTGGACATAGTCGATGCGGCCACACACATCCGCGATACGAACATCCTGGCTGGCGGATTGGCGTGTGGGAATCGTGACCCCGACGTCGATTAGAGGGGCTACAAAGGCGCGCGACATAAGCTCGCAATAGTGTCGCGCTTCCATCGTATCGACGCATGAGAATATCACGTCACCGCCACTCGCCGCGATGATCGCCTCTTCGGATTCAATCGGGGCCTCGATACTGATGATTTCAATATCCGTTCGGTATGTGGCGATGGCTTCTTTGAGCATTGCTGTTTTGTAGCGCTCGGTCTCAGCGTCAGCGATCGTGCTGTTGAGAATGCGGTTTAGGTTTTTGTGCTTCATCACATCGAAGTCGATCAAGATGATCTTGCCGATGCCGCGCCGGCACAGATTCTCGATAACGATTGAACCTGTTCCAGACGCACCAACGACGCAAGCTGTGAGCTGGCCAAGCGCGCCTGTCATCTGAGATGAGAATGGGAGAGGGTTTGTCGTTACAGGTTCGTTGATGGCCTTAATGTCATTTCCGATTGAATAAATGCGCTTCACTGGCTCGAATGATCCTTGCGCATTATAAAGGCGGGCTTTGATAGCTCCACCCGGAACCATGATGGCGGAGCCATGTTTGATCGCCTCGTCTGCGCTCCCGTGCCGGAGTGCCGGAATGGCGCTAGCATCGCTCGCATCGTCGATGTGGGAAAAGTCGAAAAGCCCGCCAGGATGAGAGTGGATCAGTATGATCGATCCGCCGATTTTGTCGGCAGCATCGATTGCCGTTTCGAGATATTCTCCTGGCCATACCAACTGAACAGGCGTGCGCGTTGGGCAATCGTTATACGGTACATCGATAACGCGGTGCACGCATAGGCGTTCATGTTTCGCACCAGCGCGGCCGCAAATCAGAATGGCAGCGGCTTCGAGCCCATCACCTGGGAAGAGATGCCGCTGCAAGTCCGCATGGTCGCTCGTCGTAATTGAAAGGGTGGGCCCAAGCGTCATTGTCCGACTTCTTTTGCAATCGCGTCAGCGATGATCGCGATATGGGTGATGATGCTGTCGCTTTCCGGCTTCCAAGTGGTCGCGCCGGTACGGTGACGGGACCAACGCTGATAGGACTTGCCTTCAATAGACTGGCTGGATTGCGTCTGGGGGATCGCCCCGCCGGAGACCCGAGCCAAGTGAGGGTGGCAGTAGAACATATCGAGCTGTGCGGTGGGATATGTAGGCGGCACCTCAATGGCGATATCGGCGGCGGAAAAGGTATACCCTGAGGGCAGAGGAAAGTCGCGCAAGATTGCCCAACGCCGCCCTCCTTCGATGACGGTTTCGAGCTTCAAGTCGCTTTTGGACAAGTAGTCTTCGTCCTCGTCCCGCAAGGCAAAGGCGCGTGGGAAAGAGGGTATGGCCTCGCCATTTTGTATATGGCTGGGCCGGAGCCACAATTTCTCGATACCTTTGCGCGTCAGATCGATGATCCCATCGAGAGTGATCGCTTCGCGCGGCGCATCTTTGTACTTGATCGCTGCGGTCCATCCGGTTGTCGGATCGATACCTGCTTTTACCAACGCGTCTTTCACGACGATTGTCGGTGTGAGGATGGTCAACACAACGTCTTGTACCTTCAGTTTCCATTCCCGGCGGCGGGTGTAAATCCGCTCCAGGTCAGGGTCGTCGAGCGACACCACATCATCATCCGCCAACACCTTGTCAGGCTTATCTTTGCGTTCAAGAACGAATTCCTGATCGTCGGGCGTGCTTGTGACGCTCTTCAGAGTCGCCATCGGGATCGCACTTTCGCCCCAAGGCATGCGACGTTCGTTCAGTGCGAACTTGAAGGAGCGATCAGACCGGAAGGCGATGAACTTTGCATCCGCTCCCTTTTCCAGCTCGAATTCGCGATCAAGCGCGATCTCTTCCAGTACGCCGCTATCGCTTGCGTGCAGGAGGATATGCTCATCTGGCGGAATGAAGCCGAACTCGTTGAGAATCTGACGCGCGGATGGTGTCTTGGTCTTGAATTGAGCGGGGTTGGTGAAGTCGGCTCCGTCCCACATTGTGATCGTGAATTTCATGTTCTTGTCCTTCATTTTCGTAGTTCCGCTGCTTTTTTCGGCCTTAGGCATTTTGCCCTCCATCAGATTTGGGTTGAATTTCTCATGTCCGAATCCAACATACTAGCCAAAATCTAGCTAGTCAATAGCCATTAGATGGGTAGAATATATTGACATTATCCACTGGATTATGCACAATGGATAAGGAATCGGAGGTATTCGCATGTCTAAAAAGACCATGACATTGAATTTGACAGAGGCGGAAATGGCCGCGCTTGAGTCTCTTTGTGAGAAAAAGCAGATGAGTAAGACGCAGCTCGTTCGGCAAGCGATCAGGCTCTATCAGAAAGTCGATGAGCGGATTGAAGACGGTGGAAAGCTATTTTTCGAGGACGAGGCATCGAAAGAGAAGTCGGAGATCATGATGCTATGAGCGTTGCTAGGGTGCCCGATATTTCGCCAATCTCGCTCTATAACCCGACAGCGAGAAGCGCTGTGCCGGCTGAGTTATGGGATGGCATTACCGACAAGAACCTCGGTGATTGGGAGGTTGAATGGCTTCCTGAATTGCTCAATCGTTTGCGGATTTTACATGGCCAAGGTGTTGCTCGAAGCAAATGGCCGCAAAGCCGTCTTTGGGATTGGCGCAGGAAGCTGCAAGCCATTGAGGGATTGCTCGCCAATCAGTGCTTTTCGATTGTGTGCAATGACATGACCCAAGCGATGATGATTACGGATTTGACGCACCGCGCGAAGCTCGACGCCAAGCAAGCCGCACATCTGGTTTACGTTGAGTATCTGGAAACAGCGCCGTGGAACCGCAAAGAGATCATCGGGCAAGAGCCTCGGCTGTCAGGCTGCGGTTCGATCATGGTCAGGGCAGCGATTGAGCTAAGCAAGGAAGAAGGCTTCCAAGGCCGGGTTGGGCTGCACTCTTTGCCGCAAGCGAACAACTTTTACGCAAACCAGGTCGGCATGGAAGACCTCAGGATTGACAAAGATTATCAAAACTTACGCTATTTCGAACTGACACCGGAGAAAGCGGAGGCGTATATAACGAAAGGACAGCAACCATGAAGATCAATGTGACAGAGGAGTGGTGCGTATCGCAAGCTCAGCTTGAAGCTGGTGCTGAAGTTGGTGCTGGCGTGATTGCACTCGATCCAACCTTCGAAAACGATGACGTGAAAAGCGAACCGATTGATGATTCACGGGTCGCTTTGCAGCGATTTGTTGAGCTCAGCCGCAGACAGAAAAACTTGTCTCGCCAGCAATTGGCGGAGCAGGCGGATATCGATTTAAGCGAATTGGAAGGTATTGAAACAGATATGCATTATATGCCGGAGACACGAACCTTATATCAGTTGGCCAATGTCTTGGGCGTATCTCAGAAAAAGCTTATGGGCTTGTCTGGTCTGACGCAGCCCAAAGACGTAAGCTATGTCGAAGAAGCGGTTCGATATGCGGCGAGATCAGAATCAATTTCCAGACTGACGCCTGAGGAACAGGCGGCTCTCGACGGTTTAATCGCAGTTTTGAGCGAGAAATAGTAAAGGTATCGAAAAGGGTGGCAAAAAACAAAATTCTGAGCAGCCGGAACGAAGCTGACATTAACCGGCGCATAGAACGCGTTTTGAAAGATCTGGGTAATCCAGAGCCACCCTTGCGGCTAGACCAAGTGCGAGAGCTGCTTAAGATCGACTTTGGCTATTACTCGGCAAGTGATCCAGGCCTGCTGCAAGAAACCGTACACCGGTTCCGCAAGGGCGGGCATGATTTCAAGCTGAAAGCTCAAAAACTGATCCAAGTGGTCAAAAAATTCGACCTGCGCGCGCTGTTCATCCCGGCGCACAACCGGATTTTGCTGGATAAGGACGAGCCGACGCCAAAGCACCGTTGGAATG
This sequence comes from Qipengyuania benthica, assembly GCF_030717865.1. Lineage (NCBI taxonomy): Bacteria > Pseudomonadati > Pseudomonadota > Alphaproteobacteria > Sphingomonadales > Erythrobacteraceae > Qipengyuania > Qipengyuania benthica. The sequence continues at coordinate 105,894 of NZ_JAVAIL010000006.1, forward strand.
AGGCGCACGAGGTCGCTCACAGCCTCTTCCCTTGGCATGAAGGTGCGATGTTGGGGGATGACAAGGACACGCTGGTGCCATCATGTCATGATGAACTGGAAGGCGAAGCTAACTTTGGTGCTGGTCGACTGTTGTTCCTGCAAGACCGCTTTACGCAAGAAGCTCTCGCGCTCGAACGCACGATCGATTCCGTAAAGTTCTTGGCGCAAAAATTTGGGAATACGAACACATCCACATTCTGGCGCTGTGTTGAGACTTGGGGTCAGGAAACCCCCATAGTCGGTCTGATTACGGGGCACCCGCATCCCGATAAACGCGCTAGCGACTTTGATCCGGCCAAGCCGTGCAAACATTTCATTCAATCACGCGCTTTCGCAGCGCATTTCTCCAAGATCCCTGAAACTGACACATTCGACCAAGTGGCCGATTATTGTACGCGCGCCCGTGGTGGACCTCTCGGCAGTGACCGTGTGCAGTTGACTGACGACAACGGCGATTATCATATTTTTGAGTTTGAGACCTTCAACTTCTTCCATAGTGTCTTGACACTTGGCATTTATGTCGAACGTAAACCAACATTTGTCGCCATTAGTGCAGGCGCATAGCGGCTGCGCCCGAGCTTTAACGCTGACGTCCTTTCTTAACGTCTTTCTCGACCCGGCTCACTTTTGCCACTTCCAGCTAGGCTTCGCTCCGCCATTCCGCTAAATCGACCGATCATGCTGAGTTGTTCGGCCCTCGCTCAGTCACTCTCGCTATCGAAGTCAGCACTTCGCGCTTTAAGGGGCCGTAAATGAGAGCGCAAAGTGGACGAAATGTGGCCCTTTCTGACTTTGATTAAAGCGCCTCGCAGCGTAGCGCTTCGAGACGCTCCGAACACACCTCGTGCACCACGCGGCCGAGTTCTTCGACCTGCGCGCCAAGCCACTCAAGCTCTTCCTTCGTGATCCGATAGTGCTTCGAGTAGCGTGCCTTGACATAGGCTTCCTTGAGCTTCTCGAAACAAGCTCGGTCGCGTCTGGTCTCTCGCGGCCAAACATACGTCAGACGTGGATCAATCCGCTCGGCCTGGGTGCGCAGGAAGCCGAGATTGTGATTATGAGGGGTGTAGAAAGTGCAGACCAACAGCAGGCAGTGATACAGGCGTTCTGCTGATTGGTGCATATTGAACGCAGCTTCCTTCAGCCCACCTTCCGCAATGAGAAATTCCGCTGCTTTTTTGAAGCGGTTAGAGCTCGGATACCAGTCATCGAAGTACTCCTGCGCCATCGCCAGTGCCTGCGCGGACGTCTTGGGTTTTGGCTGATGCAGTTCGGTGTCGTCGCACTGGTAGAGCGCGATCCCGTCCTTCGCGATATCCATGAAGAAATAGCGTCCGTGCGCCAGGCCATCGTTCACTTCCTGCAGGGTGTGGACGATGAAATTGACGGGTGTGCGCAGCGCGCCGGTGATCGCCAGCTCGCGGTCGAGCCGCTCTTCCAGCTTGAGCCAGTACTTGACGCGATCGGCGATCCGCTTGTCGTTAACGATGATGAGCAGGTCGTAGTCCGACCGGTAGCCCTTGGCGGTGTGGGGTTCGTCGACCCATCCTCCCCTCGCATAGCTGCCGTAGAGGATGATCTTGAGGATTCGCGCCTTCTTCTTCCACTCGTGTTTGGCAAGCGCCAGCGCATCGCCGAACTCGTCGAATACGATCTCGACAACGCGTTCCAGTTCGCGCTGCTTGCTGGGAGGAAGATGATCGAGATCGGTGCGCATTGGTTTACCCTTAGCAAGCTGCTGGAATGGTTGCACCCTTACAATACTGCACGGTGCGATGACCGGCTCCAACAAGCGCCCTCTGCTCTTCGAGACCCGCCGAGCGGGAACTTCAAACGGCGCGGTCGACGACAACTTCGCCAAGCCGCTTCCGATCTTTCCTGGCCCCCAAGATCGTCTTCAGCCCTGGTCCTCACCAAGCTTGTCCACTCGTGTCAGATCGTCCGCCAGATGCGTCTCGCGCTCCATGTGCCGGGCAAGCGCTTCGACAAAATTCTCGAACCGCTTCTCTACGCCGGCCCGGAGCGCAGCCGAAGGCTCGCTTGAAGGCGGCGGCGTGGCGGCTAGCCATGTCCGAAGGTACAGCGCGAAGGCTTCGTTGCCGACCTCGACGTGGTAATCGAGCTTCTGCAACTGCCGCGTGATCCGGTCGAGGCGCCGGCTGAAGGCGGCCTCCGTCCGCTCGGACCCGTCGGGCGAAAGAAACGACGCGATCGCCGCTTCGACCACCGATGCCTGCGATACCCGCTTGCGACCCGCATAGTCGGCCAGCTGCCGCGACAGATCGGGCGGGAGCCGGAAGGTGTGCTTGATCCGGTTGCCCTTGCTCACAGATCGATCCCATCGCCGGGATCGAGCGCGGCCCGCCGCGCATTGGCGCGCATTCGGTCCGTAATCTGCCTGTTTCTGACGACATCTTCGTGATCTCGCCGGTCGGTGAAGTCGAACTCGTTGGGAGGCGGTGACCGGGGCGGCAACACGTCCTCGTGTTCCGGCAAATCGGGCTCACGGCGAATGCCGCCCTCACCCGCGGAGTCTAATGCTTCCTCCTCTTCCGGGACCACCACCGCCGCAGGATCGGGCCGGACATTCGGCGAGGCGGTTACATCGCCCCAGTCGTCGCTCCGGGCGCTGTCGCCCGATTGCTCCGTGACAGGTGGCCGCTCGACCCGCGTCTTCAGTCTCGGATCGGCATAATAGCGCGCCTTCTTCGCGCGGATCGGATTAGCACCTGCGAGCATGACGATCTCGTCGGTATCGGGCAGCTGCATGATCTCGCCCTGGGTGAGCAGAGCCCGGGCGGTTTCCGTCCGCGAAACCATCAGGTGCCCGAGCCAAGGGGACAGGCGGTGCCCGGCATAGTTCTTCATCGCGCGCAGCTCGGTCGCCGTGCCGAGCGATTCCGAGATGCGCTTGGCGGTGCGTTCGTCGTTGGTGGCGAAGCAGACGCGGACATGGCAGTTGTCGAGGATTGCATTGTTCTGGCCATAAGCCTTCTCGATCTGGTTGAGCGACTGCGCGATCAGGAACGCCTTGATGCCATAGCCCGCCATGAAGGCGAGCGCGCTTTCGAAGAAGTCGAGCCGACCCAGCGCCGGAAACTCGTCGAGCATCAGGAGCAGTCGCCGGCGATCCGATCCTTCGTCGAGGTCTTCGGTGAGGCGGCGTCCCAGCTGGTTGAGGATCAGGCGAACGAGCGGTTTGGTCCGGCTGATGTCCGAGGGCGGAACGACGAGGTAAAGCGTCGCCGGGCGCTTCGGATCGACGAGGTCGGCAATGTGCCAGTCGCACTGCCGCGTAACACTGGCGATCACGGGGTCGCGGTACAGGCCAAGGAAGGACATGGCGGTCGAGAGCACGCCGGAACGCTCGTTCTCCGATTTGTTGAGCAGTTCGCGCGCGGCGCTCGCCACGACCGGATGCACGCCATCCTCGCCCAGATGCGGCGTTTGCATCATCGCGGCGAGTGTCGCCTCGATCGACCGCTTCGGATCAGAAAGGAAGGACGCAACACCTGCCAGGGTCTTGTCTTCTTCGGCATAGAGAACGTGGAGGATCGCGCCGACCAGTAGCGCATGGCTGGTCTTTTCCCAGTGGTTGCGCCGCTCGAGCGAGCCTTCGGGATCGACCAGCACGTCGGCGATGTTCTGCACGTCCCGCACTTCGCCGACGCCGCGCCGCACTTCCATCAACGGATTGAAGGCGGCCGAAGCCTCGTTGGTCGGATCGAACAGGAGGACGCGGCTGAACTTGGCGCGAAAACCAGCGGTCAGTTCCCAGTTCTCGCCCTTGATGTCATGCACAACGGCCGAGTGCGGCCAGGTCAGCAGCGTCGGCACGACGAGGCCGACGCCCTTGCCGCTGCGCGTCGGCGCGAAGCACAGCACATGTTCGGGCCCGTCGTGACGCAGATAGAGATTGGCGCACTGGCCGATCACCACGCCCTTGCCAGCGAGAAGGCCGGCATCGGCGATGTCGGAGCGCGTTGCCCAGCGCGCCGAGCCGTAGGTCGCGCTGTTGCGTTGTTCGCGGGCGCGCCACACCGACATGGCGATCGCGACCACCACCGAGATCAGCCCGCCCGACGCTGCGATCATGCCGCCGGTCTCGAATATGCGCGGGGCATAGGCCTCGTAGCTGAACCACCACCAGAAGATCGCATAGGGCGGGTAGACCGGCATGCCGAAAGCGGTGAACCAGGCCCGGCCAAGCTCGGCCTGATATCCAAGCTCGGCAGCTGTCCATTGCGTACCGGCCCAGATGCCGGCCAGCGTCAGGGTGAACACGACGAGGATCTGGCCCCACAGGATTCTGGTTGCCGACATGATGTCTCCTTTGCAGGAGGCAGCAGGCCGGACGGGAACGTCATTTCAAGCACGGTGCCGGGCAGATCGCGGTCTGGCGCAGGCAAAGAAGCGGGCGGCTAGAGCGCTTCGCAAGCGAACGCGGGTTCCCCGGACCATGTCAGGCGGTACATGCTCCCTTGCGCGACCGACTGCACGACATTGGGCCACAGGGCGGCGATGCAGGTCCTGCCCGCGTGGCGGACCGAGGGATAGATAATCCCGTTATGCCCTTCGCCGCGCGCCTGAGCCGCAAGAGCATTGCCGGCCAGATAGCCCTTCGCCGTATCGGGATCGAGGCCGGGATGGTCGGGAAGACCGCGCAGATCGACGAACACGCCTGACATGCTGGCGATCATCTCGCCATATTCCACGACGGCAGTGAAATCGCCCGCATCGGCCAGGGCCCTCGTCAGGTGATGGCCCACTTCGGCAATGCAGGTTTCCACCGCCAAGGCGGCGTACCAGGCACCGCGATTGGCGGGATTGAAACGACCGGGTTCGCGCGGTTTGGCATAGGCGAAGCTCGCATTGATGAAACGGGCATGAGGCACGCCGTGAACGAGTTCATCGGCGGTCAGCGCGCCAAGCCCGCGTTCCTCGGCGATCAGCCGTCCGCTGGTCGCGCCCTCGATCTCGGCCAGAAGGGCAAGATCGTCGTCATCGTCGGCCAGGGATGCCATGACCGCTGCGCGCAGCCGCGCGCTCGGCACAAGCCTGATGGTGCGCTCGAAAGCCTCGCGGATCGTCGGAAGGTCGGCCAGAGGCAGGTCGGCCGGCTCCTCAGAGCCCGCCACGAAGCGCGTCGATATACTGCCGGGTTTCCAGCATGCGCGGGATGCCGCCGGCAATCATCGCCTGCACCGGGGAAAGCCGGTCGAACACCGGCGCTGTGTTCGCCAGCTTCGGCCAGCGATCCGCCATGTCGTCGGCGAACAGCAGGTGCAGCCCCTTGAACAGGCCGATCAGCGCCGAGGCGCGGGTCAGCTGGTCCTGGCTGAGCGTGCCGTCCCATGTCCCGGCCTTCATCCGGTCCCAGGTGCTTTCCGAAACACCGAGCAGCGCCGCACCTTCCGCATTGCTGCCGTCCCAGGCATCGACGAGCCGAAGCACGGCAGTGACCGCTGCGCCGGTCAGGCGACGGCGGTCATCATCCCCTGCAAACGTCTGAAGTCCGCGCCGGGGTTCAATGTGCTCAAACGCTGCACTGGCCATACCGCATCTCCTGATGCTTTTATATGCATCATGTGACGCGTTTGTCAAGATTTGGTTCATTGGGACCTATCCTCAAAGGGCCGGGCCGCGCGAGCGGGCGAAACTCCAGTCGACGCCGCCGCGTTGGTTGATCCGGCCGCTCACTTCCTGATTCAGATGACGTTCGAGATCCTGCCGCCAGGGGACAAGCTGGAACCCCCTGCCGTTGTCGATCATGGCGAAACGGCCCGAAGCGAGGGACACGCGCTCGCGGAAGATGCCGGCCACATGATCACCGGCATCGGTCGGCTGCGCGACTCCGCCATGGCGTGTGGCCAGGGCCTCCCCTATTTCCGCGAGTTCGCGTTCGCGCAGGGTATCAAGGAGACCTCGCGCAAAGACGATGCGCTGCCCCTGTCGCTTGGCAAGGCCCCCATCGATCAGAACCTCCGCCCGCCGGTCAAGGGCATCGCGAACCTCCGACCCGAACCCGCCTGCCAGCGGATGCGGCTGAGGCGAAACGAGCTGGCGGTCGAGCCATGTCGCGCCGCGCGCCTCGATCTGGCTCGCGATCGAGAGGTCCGACCGCGTCAGCAGGCTGGCCTGCTGACGTCCCTTGCGATCGGTCCATGTGCCTGTCTCGACGATCGCGCCGGGTGCGGCATCGCCGGTCCGCTCGATGTCGGGAAAGCGCAGATGATGCGCGCGGCCGTCGATCCCGTCTACGATGACATAAGCCTCGCCGGTGAGCTCGTCGTGCAGTCCGCGTTCGACCAGCCTTCCTGTCAAGCGCTCGCCGCCGGATCGCGCATGCACAGAGAAGCGTCCATCATCGCCGCCATTCTCCTGCCCGGCCATCGCCCGGTGCATGGTTCTGATGATGTCTCCGCGATCGCCGAGCTCGCGAAGCGTCGGCTCCAGGTCTCGCGCCAGCGTCCAGCTGGCGACTCCGACTTTTTCGGCCAGCCCCATGCGTTCGAGCACCTGCGCACGGCCCAACAGGAATGTGCGATCCTTGCGCCTGCCCGATGCGTCCTCGGGCCGGAGATCGACGACACCGTGCGCGTCCCGTTCTTTGTGGAGGCGGCGGTCGAGACCGGTCCAGCGCTCGGCGTCGACCTCGCGGCGAAGCGCTTGTCTGATATCGCGCTCGCTGCGCGGACCCAGCTCGATAGTCGCGCGCTCTTCGGCGCGGGCGCGCAGCCCTTCGCTGATGTAGCCACGATCGATGACGAGGTCCCGCCCATCGTCGGCTATCCCGCGGACCAGGACATGGATGTGAGGGTTGTCGGTGTTCCAGTGATCCACCGCCACCCAGTCGAGACGCGTATCGAGGTCGCTGGCCATGTCCTCCATCAGCTCGCGGGCGAAAGTGCGCAGATCGGCCAGATCGTTCGCGTCCTCCGGCGAGACGATAAAGCGGAAGTGGTGCCGGTCGTCCTCGCAGCGCTGCGCGAATACGTCGCCATCGGCGCGTTCGGACCGCGCATCGAACATCTGTCCTGACGATCCATCGCGGGTGACTCCGTCGCGTTCGAGATAGGCGACATGGCGGGCGAGCCGCGCCGAACGAAATCGGGTACCCCGGTGCCGCACGACCCGCGCCTTGATGACGACGCGCCTGCGAAACGCGTCGCGGCGGGACCGGAGCGCGGCGCGCCCGCCGCGTCCGAGATGCCCGGTGCCCCGGCCGGCTCTGCCGCGTCCAAGCGGCGTAAAGCCTGCCCTGCGCGAGACCTGGAGCACGCGCCCGACAAGCGAGTTGGCCTTGCGCCAGGACCCCGCTCCGCTGTCGCGCGAACGGCCCGGCCTGATATCGAAGTCATCGCCATGCACGGGCAGCGCATCCAGGCGACGGCGCATTTGCCGCTGAATTCACAAGGAAATTCTGTTGGAGCGACGGCAGGGCCAAGGGAACGACGGCGCTGAATGTCCAAGAAAACCAACCACCTGCAGCCCGCCCGACGGCGCTGCTTTTATCTCGCCATCCCCCCTTTCCCTTTCTGATGGTTCCGCCTGTCCTTCGCCACGCTTCGCCAGTCGACGAAGTCGTGCGCTGCGATGCGCAAGCCGGCATCATCGGTCGCTGGCCGTTGAGACAGGCGCGAACAGGTCGTGCGTCGGCTCGGCCGGACGGGCGAACGGGTTTGCGGGCAAGTCGGTTTCGCCCTGCTCGAGCGGTAAAGGCGCCGCGCCCGCAAGGGCTACCCGGAGCGGCAACACCGCGTCCACTGGGGGCTTCGCATCTGCCAGGAAAATGCGGTCGGCTTGCAGGAGCGGAGCAATTCTCGCGACATAATCGCGCGTTTCGCGCGGGAGCGGACGGCCTGCGGAGAGCCACTGCTCGTACCGACCGGGACCTGCATTGTAGGCGGCGAGGAAGCCCTCGCGACCGTAGCGATCGAACATCTCGCGCAGGTAGGATGTACCAGCCAGAGTGTTGTCGCGCGGATCGAACGGGTCGCTGCCGAGCGCGAACCGGGCGCGCTGGCGCGCCCAGGTTCCGGGCATCAGCTGCATCAGACCCATCGCTCCGGCGGGCGAGACGGCGCGCGTGCGCCCGGCGCTTTCGACCCGAATGACCGCATAGATCCAGTGCTCGGGAAGGCCGAAGCGCTGCGCGGCCTCGCGCACATGCATCGAGATGTCCATGCGTTGCGCGCCCCGGTCGTTGGTATCCGCCTGTGCGGATGCCAGTGTCGGGCAGATTAGTGCGAGCACCGCGAACGCGGCTAGCATGCGCCGTGAACCGCGCACCGGCTCAGTCCTTCGCCTTGCGGCGCGCGGGCCGCGACCACATCAGGACATGCGAACTGGAATCGGACCGGAAGAGATTGGCACGCAGCGGCTGGACCAGGGCCGGATCATCGATCACGACCGCGACAAAGGGTCCGGCCTTGTCGCCCACATGTTTCCAGCCGGCCCCGACCTCGCAGGCGGCATCGCCTTCGCCGGCCATGATCCGGTAATCCGGCGCGTTGTCAGTATCGCCGGGCTCGGTCGCCACGATGGTCAGCGCGCTGTCGATCGTGAGCGTCCGCAAGCGCCCCTCGAAGCCATCCGGGGTCGCGACAAAGGTGCCGATGCAGTTCATTGAATATCTCCTTCAGTTACGGTGGGGTGGGAATTTCGTGGGAGCCTGGCGAACCAGACGTGGTCGCCGTCAGCGGCCTCGTCGGTCCAGACCGGGCGCGCCCGGCCGATGACGTGATCACGCGGCACCGGACCGAAATAGCGTCCGTCGAAGCTGTGCGGCGCGCGCAGGTTCATCACGAATATCTCTTGCGCGGCGATGGTCCGGCATCCGTGCCAGACAGGCAGGACGCGCCCCATCCGGTCGCGTGAGCGCGCCGATCCAGCCCGACTTCCATTGATCGTGATCGCAAAGCCGTCGCGGCATACGGTGTCGCCGGGCAGCGCCGCGACCTCCTTGATGAGCGGCACGCCCGCAGGAAGATAGCCGCGCTCGGCGAGGTAATCGCGCAGCCCGGGTGGAGGATTGAGTGCGACCCGCTCGCCGATCTGCAGGCCGGCTGCCTCGCCGATGTAATAGAGCCCGGTCGGGACGCTCGCCGTCACATTCCACACAAGCACGCGCGAGAGGGGCAAGACCGCGCTCAGCAAAGCCGCTGCGGCGGCCGTGCCAGCAAAAAGGATCGTGCCGCGCCTCACGGCCAGAGCTTTCGGCGCCGGAGCCAGGCCCGATGTCGTCTTGGCACATAGGCGCGCGGCGGCAGGCCCGCTGCGAGGCGATTGTGGACATGGCGCCAGTAATCGGGCGCGGCTTCGCACGGGTCGGTGGCAGCCGCTTCGACCGCATCGATCAGCGCCAGGACGCGACGAACGCGTGCCCAGCCGCGCACCGAGAGCAGCAGTTCTCCGCCCGGATCGATCTGCGGCACGGTCGTATAGGCCTCGGTTCGACCGACGGCGCGCACGATGTCGAGTGTCGAACGCACGGTTCCGTAATCGTTCGCCGCCCAGCGGACGAGGGCGAAGATCTGGCCCGGCGCATAGCTTTCGATGCGGGTGCGGCGATCGACGATGGACTCGGCGACCGGTTTGCCGAAGCGCAGCCAATCCTCGCGAATGCCCTCGCGCCATACGAGCGTGACATGGGTCAGCGGCAGGTCGCCAAGGCAGGTGCTCGCTCCGGCCGCCGTCGGTGCCGAACCGCCGCCCGTGCACAGGCGCATCGACGTTAGCAGGAATCCATAGGATTCCTTGTTAGGATAGTTAAGGGGCGCGCAAGCCCAGCAATTCCGCCGATTCGCGCACGATTTCGGTTCCCGATAGTCCGAACTTCCGGTTCCCGATAGTCCGAACGGCGCGGTTCCTGATAGTCCGAACATCACCCGCACCTTTCCACAGGGGCCATGCCGATCCGGCGCCTGGCGGCTTCGAAGGGATCGACCGGTAATGGAGTGAAGTTCAGGCGTTCGCGGCCGAGCTCATGGCCGAGCGCCAGCCGATAGCCCGGTAGCGGTTGCCGCCGGACGATCTCGCGGATGTCGAAGGCGAACCGCTTCAGCGGCGAGAGCGCGCCCGATTTGAGATGCAGATGGGCGATATCGAAGCTCCACCCGCCCTTCTGCCTGCCGCCGTGCTTGCGCACGATACGGTAGAGCCAGCGTTCGAGCCCGCCGGTAAGCTGGAAATAGGCGGGATCGATCGTCAGCACGAGCGCCCGGTCGACCACCCCTTCATAGAACCAGTCGGGCACGATCATCTCGATACCGAAGGTGCGGCCGTTCCCGTCCAGGCATTCGCGCCATTCATTGATCCAGGAGAAGCGATGGTGCCGGCGCGCACCGCGCTGACGGATCGAGGTGGCGATGCTCGTCGATTGGAGCCGGTCGAGCGCTGCTCTCAGCCGTTCATAACCGGCCTTGCCGGTTCCGCGCCCGGTGAATGCGAGTATCTCGTGCGGGCTCGCGGCAATGAGCCGCGAGGTCGGCTTGCCTGTATCGCGCGCCTCGACGATCTGGCTGGCCACCCAGATCAGCACGTCGGCGTCCCAGATGGTCGCCATGCCATGCTCGGCCGTCGCCTCGACCAGTATCGAGATCTCACCCATTCGAAAGTCGATCGGCTTGATCCGCTTCGACTTGGCGAGGCTGAAGAAGGGCCAGGCCATCAGGTCCTGCACATCGCGCGCGGCGATGTCGCTCCCGGACCCGACGAAAAGGTCGAGCTGCTCGGCGGCGCGGGCGAATGTCCGGCAGGCACGCATCGGGCCTCAGCGCCGGACCGGGCCGGTATAGCCGTCGATCCGCTTGGCGGGATGGACGATGCCTCGGCCGGGATCGCTGGTCGAACGACGCAGGCCCTGCTCGGCCCATGCATCGAGATCCTCGCGCCGATAGACGATGCGCCCGCCCAGCTTGTGATAGACTGGACCAGTGCCATAGCACCTGTGCTTCTCGAGCGTGCGCGGCGATAGCCCCAGATGTACCGCGGCATCGGGTGTGCGCAGAAACCGAGGACGGACGGGGTCGGGAACGGTTGACATGATTACACTCCGCTAGGCTTGGGCGGCCGCGGCAAGCTGCCGCCGGTTGCAGAGGGGGATGGCGCATGCGGGGGTCGGGGGAGGAGCGACAGAATCGCGGGTTCGTATTTGTCGCCCCCCGCGCGCGGCACTTCGGACACATCCGATCGCCGGCAGAGAAGGATTGCCGCCGCGGGCTCAACAAGGACTGGACCTGTGAACGAGGCGTCGGCCAAGGTCCGCGTGCGAAGCAAGGGGGCGGGGCCTGTCGCTCCCGCGCCTTCGCGCCGGTCCGACCCGGCGGCGGTTCACAAGTGCGTGCGGGGCCCAAGAACAGAGCACGCCGCACCCTCAGGAGCGCATCGCCAGATGCGCGGGACAGAGTGCGTCCAAAGTCCCGCTCCATTTATCGGGCGCCGCCGCATTGCGGTGGGCGACCGTCAGAGCAACCGACCGAACCGGGTTTTGGGGTTGGTTGGCCTACCCGGCGAGCATGAAAAAAGGGCAGGAACCGTTCTCGGTTCCCGCCCTGTCGGTAGTCTCAGAACTCGTCGAGCATGCCCCCGTGGACCGTGTGAACCACCCGCGCCGCGAGATGCTCTGGCAATATGTTGTAGTCACCCTCGTCGAGGGCAAAGTACCCGAGCTCGTCATCCTCGATAACGTGCTGATCGAAGAAGCTGTGCAACGCTCTCTTCTCGGCTGTTTCCAGAGCCTCGAAATAGCTCCGTGACGGAAGGGCGCAATGCATTGAATAAGCCATGATAATCCTCCTGGTTTCTGTCGTGAGACGACAGGAGGTGCGCGCGATGGTCTTGTGCATCCCGGGTCAGGGATCGCCCGGCTGGGCGACCGCGATAGCGGCGGTGGGGGTAACGATTTTGTTCGCTGCCGGATGCAATCCGGTGGCGGGCAAAATGGTGGGGCCCCGCCGTCCTTGAGGCGGGAGGCGCAAGGCCATCATGCTAGGAGAACCGTGAGCAAGAACCCACCACCTCCGCCCCAATATCGAACGCCTGCTGGGTACGAATTGCCTTTCCTACACCCCGATAACGCGGGCATTGAAACAACCGGGGAGCAGACCCGAGGGGGACAAAAGGACAAGTAACATGCCCCGAAACCGGAGCGCGATTGCAGCCCTGCAAAAGCTCGAAGCAGACCGCGAGGCGCTCGACGCCAAACAACGCGAACTTGAAGTGCAGGCGGCCAGAGAACTCGGCGAAATCATCCTGGGAAGCGGCCTCGAAAGCTTCTCGAAGAGGGGTCTGAGGAAGGTTGCCGAAGAACTCGGGAAACTCGGCGAGGATGCCGCGATCGAGAAACTGACCGTGCGCGGTGCAGCCCGTGCCTCGAATGTAGCTCCGGGAACCCAGTAACCACAGAAGAAGAGGCCCTGCCACTTGCGGCAGAGCCTCTTCGGAAGGGGGACGATCGGGATCGCTGTCAGTCGATCTCGGGAGCGTCGGTGTTGTCGTTGTCGTCGCTCAAACCACTGCCGCGGGAGAGGAAGTCGACCTTGTCGGCGAGGATCTCGGTGCCGTAGCGGGTGACCCCGTCCTTGTCCTCCCACTGGGTGTAGTGGATGCGGCCCTGGACGCTGACCAGCTGGCCCTTGGAGCAGTACTGGCCGACGGTCTTCGCGAGGCCGTTGAAGCAGGTCACCCGGTGGAACTCGCTTTCCTTGGCGGTGTAGCCGTTCTCGTCCTTGTAGGTCTTGCCGTCCTTGTCGCGTGCGGGGCGATCGGTGACGACGGTGATCCCGGTGACATTGGTGCCACCCTTGGTCTCGCGGGTGTCCGGATCGCGTGCGATGCGGCCGGTGAGGATTGCGATATTGGTCATGATAGTATTCCTTCAGTTCTCCAAACCGGAGACCATCTCCGGCTTGCGAACATCCAGAAGAAGCAGGGCATGGGAGGACTGCACCGCAGGCCTGAAGGGCCGAAGGGGGAACCTGTTCATGACGGGTGGTGCGGGCAGGCGCGCGGAGCGCGACAACACGGCCGGATAGGAACGGGTTGCTGTCCTCAGCTGACCTGGTTCAGGACTGTTCGCGAAGAAAGCCGGATGGGTATCGGGTGCGGGTCTGAAGGTGCCGAGACCTTGCGCCGCAATCAGCCTGCCCCATCGCCCTCCGATGCCGCCAGGAGATCCACGAAGTTGCGGGCCGCTTCCCGATCTTCCTCGTTCTCGAACGCCACGTCGAGATCGGGGGCGGACCCGAACATGTGCAGGAACGACCACAGTGCAAAGCGCTTGCCCCGGTCCTCCTCAAGGCCGAGATCGACCCGGCAATGCTCAATGCCGGCTGCAAAGGTGTCGGGACCAACCCCGGAGAGGTCGGTGGTGGCAAAGTAGCGCTGCAGCAGATCGTCAAGTTGCATGACCGGTCCATAGTCGGGTCGGCGCCGAATGCACATCCAGGCAATTTAGATGCAGATGATGAAGGGCCCCTCAGGAGCCGGGAGAGGTCCCCAACGGGCCACGACGATCGACCACCGTGATCCGGCGCGTCTTGGCATCGATCACAAGGCGTTCGGTCACGCCATTGCCCGGAAAGGCGACGAGATAACGCGGATTGAGCGAGAGCATCTGCTCGTTGCGCTTGAACCCGGCGCGGGCACCAAGCCGACGATCGAGCGAATAGGTCAGCTGCTGGACTTCGCGGCGTTCAGCCCAACTTGCGGCGAGGCGGTCGGCACCCTTGCCGTCGCCGCCATGGACCAGAAAGAGATCGGGAACCACATCGCGCACCTTGTCCAGCGTCGCCCAGATATTGTCGGCATATCGCTTCGCATCCTCGGCGCTCTCGAAGCTCTGGCGACCACCGGCGAAGAGGACCGGAGTTCCTTCCGGGATCAGGGCGTGACGCCGGTTCTCAGCGCGTGCGCGGAGGAAGTCGCGGGCATCAATCACAGCCGAAGTAAGGTTTCGCGAATGGGCCGTGCGTGAGCCGGAGACGGGCTTCCACGAGGATCCGGTCTCGTCGCGGTAAAGTGCTGCCGCAGCCTCGCGCATCTGCTCGAAGGCAAGCATGCTGGCTTCAGCCGCCTGCGCGCGTTCGACCTGCTCTTCCAGATTGCTCGAATGTACTTCGGAACCGTCGGCGGATGCGAGCAGGACCCGAATCTCGTCGCTGGCCCGGTCAAGCTGAGCCGACTTGCGGCTGGCAGCGCGGTGAAAGAGATTGACCACGCCCCAGGCAATATCCTCGGCATCGGCCTCCAAAGCAGTGTCAGAGAACATCGCGAAGAGATCGGACCAGATTGCGCCAAGCGTCTGCTCGATCGCGTCCTCGCAGGGAAAGTCGGTCTCGTTGAAGGGGGCTGGCCGGATGCTGAAGCCTAAGAGGTCGAGGCCGCTCAACTGGTCGATGAAGCTGTCGTACATGGGGTGTCTCCTGATCTGATCGCGGGGACAAGGAGAGGAGGCACCATTGCCTCGGTCCTGTCCGCCGGAGCCCGATCAGGGCCGGGACAAGGGGCGCGACGCACCGCGTAGCGGGAAACCTGCGGCCCTCGGCTGGCGCGGGCAACACGGGCCGACGGGCCGCAGGTTGCGGCGCGCCCCGACCGGCCCAAGGGCCTCTCCCGGCGGACAGGGATGAGGCAGGATCAGGGCTCGGTGTCGCAAGCAGATCGGGAGCGCTCGAAGATCGCTTCGCCATTCGAGAACCGCCCGACCATGCGCAGCTCGCCAAACAGGTCGACGAACCTTCCCGACACCTGGGCGAGCCAATGCCGTGCCCTTGCCGTTCGTGGGGTATAGAAATCGGCCTCCCAATACTGGGGATCGTCGCGCTCGACGAGCCAGATCGCGGCAAGCCCGCAATAGGTCGATATGCCGCAATCGGCGAAGGCGTTGCGCAGGAGGATACGATCCTCGCGGCCGCGCCATCCATCGAAACGCTCGAAGGAGGGAAAGACCGCCTTCGCGGCATCGATGATTTCGTCGACGAGGCACTCGTAGACCCAGTCGACATCGTCGTCTTCGCCGTCTTCAAGCAGGCGAAAGGCCACCACTGAGCCGGTCGGATAACTGACGGAACGTCCCATCGTCAGTCTCCCGCTCAGGCCGCTTCAGCGAGATCGATGTCGGCCTCGCTTTTGCTGGACTGGTGACCACCCAGTTCGAGCAGCAGGCTGGCTGCTTCTTCGGCCTTGGCCGCAGCGGTCAGGATCGCGCGCTCGTCCGACTTGAGGATCTCGAGCCAGGACGCGATGTAGCTGGCGTGATGGTCGAGGTGGGTAACTGGGAGACCCAGTTCGGCTCCAAGGATGGCCGAGGACAGCTCAGCAATCAGTTCCTCGGCAGCATAGGCGTCGCTGCCGAAACGGTTCTTGAGATCGCGATCGAGCCGCGAGGAATGCCCCGTCCAGTGCGACAGCTCGTGCGCGAGTGTCGCGTAATAGTGGTCATAGGCTTCGAAGAGTTCAGCAGGCGGCATGGTGACCCGGTCGCGCAGCGGCTCGTAATAGGCCTGGGCACCATGATGGCGCAGGTCTGCGCCGATCTCGGCGAAGAAGGCATCAAGCCGGTCTTCGCGCCCTTCGGGCTCAAGCGTGGCAACCAGTGGCTTGGGATGGTAGAACTCCGAGAGGCCATCGCACTGGTCGGCATTGAAGACAGCATAGGCCTTGAGCACGCGCCGGTTCTCGGTGTCGGCTTCGCCTTCGGCGGTCTCAATCTCCTTCGTGTAGCTCTTGTAGAAGATCGCGATGGTCGATTTCTCGCCCTTGCGGACCTGTCCACCAAGCTTCTGGCACTGGCGGTAGGTCATCCAGTATGGCGAGGTGTAGCCACAGCCATCGGCCACCATCCACAGCCAGAAGGTATTCATTCCGCGATAGGGCGTTCCGCAAGAACGCAAAGGACGGGAGACTGGCACGCCGCGCCACGGCTTGACCCACGGCTTTGTGCCCTGTTCGAGCTTTTCGATAATGGCGGCGGTGATGCGCGCGGCAGGCGAAGTCGATGCAGTGCGGCGGGACTTTTTCATGGGAGTTCTCCTGATCGCCGGAACGGACATGCCCCGGTTCAGGAAGAGCAAAGCTCCCTCCCCTCTTGTTAATTATTGCCGCTATGCGCCCCCATATTGGACATTTGATCGGTCTCGTCGCGATCCTGAAACCTGCCACTGGACTAGGTAGTAGCTGAGGGCGGCTTCGTGCCCTCAATTCGGAAATCGGAGATACAAATGCCGATCTCGAAAGCCGACATTCTCCAAGTGCAAGGCAGACTGTTCGCGTAAGGCTTTTGACAACACCAGATCAATGATCTAGCAGTTTGACTTCGGGCACTTATTCCGGCGCCCGGTAAGGCAATGCGCCCAAGTCCGGCTCGATGAGCTGTGTGCGAAGGACGCGTTGATGAATTCTCCCGCTAATTCAGGTTCCGTAGAACAAACTCCGATCCCGTTTTCCGATGGGGTGCGTGTCTGGGCGCGCATAGCCGCGTTGAGCTTTGGTGGGCCAGCCGGCCAGATCGCGGTGATGCACCGCATTCTAGTCGATGAAAAGCGCTGGATCGGCGAGAACCGGTTCCTGCATGCGCTCAATTACTGCATGCTCCTGCCCGGACCGGAAGCCATGCAGCTTGCCACCTATATTGGCTGGTTGCTCCACGGCGTTCGCGGTGGCCTCGTCGCAGGATGCCTGTTCGTCCTTCCCGGCTTCCTCAGCATTATGGCGCTTAGCGTGCTCTATGCCAGTTTTCAGGAGGCCAGCTTCGTCCAGGCGATTTTCTTCGGCATTAAGGCGGCGGTGCTCGCCATAGTCATCGAGGCCCTGCTGCGCATCGGGAAAAGGGCATTGAAAACTTGGCCCATGTATCTGATTGCCGCCGCAGCCTTCGTGGCGATATTCGCATTCGATGCACCTTTCCCGCTGATTATCGCGGCCGCCGCGCTGGTCGGTTTTCTTGGAGGGCATTTCGATCCTGCACGCTTTCTGGTCATTCGCGCCCGTGAAACGACCGAGGACGGGGAGAGCGAGCCGGAAGCCGTGCTTCATACAGGCGGTATGGCGAAAGCGCAGCCTACATGGCGCGGAGCAGTCCGCACGGCCTTGATCTGGGGCAGCATCTGGGCAGCTCCCATAATTGCGCTGATCCTTCTTGTTGGCCCAAATCACGTGTTCACGGAACTGGCGGTTTTCTTCTCCAAGCTCGCGGTCGTGACATTCGGGGGCGCGTATGCCGTGCTGGCCTATATGGCGCAGGAAGCCGTGCAGACGCATGGCTGGCTTGCCCCCGGTGAAATGCTCGATGGGTTGGGCATGGCGGAGACCACGCCGGGTCCACTGATCCAGGTCGTCCAATTCGTGGGGTTCATGGGGGGATATCGCGAAGCAGACATGTTAGGCCCGGTGGCTTCGGGCATCGCGGCTTCGGTCATCGTCACGTGGGTCACGTTCGTGCCTTGCTTCCTATGGATTTTCCTTGGTGCGCCATTTATCGAAAAACTGCGCGGCGTGAAGCTTCTGACAGCGGCGCTTTCGGCGGTGACGGCAGCAGTCGTCGGTGTGATCCTAAACCTTGCCATCTGGTTTGCACTGCACGTTGCCTTCGCACGGCTTGACGAGGTTCGAGGTTACGGCGCACGCCTGCTCGTGCCGGACTTCGCCACGATCGACGTCGCCTCCGTCGTCATTGCCGCTGCGGCCCTGATCGCCATGCTGCGCTTCAAGATCGGGATGTTGCTCGTTCTCTTCGTGAGCGCACTCATTGGGTCGCTGTATTACCTCGCAATGATGGCTGGCACCTGAAATCACATCCAAGGAGAACTAAGATGAAGCAATTACGCAGAACATTGTTCGTCGGCGGCTTGGCTCTATCGCTATCAGCGATGTCGGCGGCTCTTCACGCGCAGGATAATCTCGGCAATCTCGAGGCACTGATTTTCGAGGCATCGCACTCGGAGGTCACCATGACCGACGATGGGGTCGCACGCATCGGTTGGACGCGCGCCGACGTGCCGGTGATGGTCGACGGCATGCGCCTCGATCCCCCGGCAGGTCTCGGCTCATGGGCTGCCTTCAAACCCGTCGATGGCGGAGTGATGGTCATGGGCGACACGGTCGTATTCGAGGATGAGATAACAGCCGCGATGGACGCTGCCCTCGCCAACGGGTTGACCGTCACCGCGCTGCACAATCACTTCATATTCGACGATCCGCCGGTCTATTTTATGCATATCGGCGGGCATGGGGAAACCGCTAAGATGGCAGCGGGTGTAAAAGCCGTCTGGGATGCCATCAAGGAAGTGCGCGCCGCCTCGCCGACGCCGCAGCGCAGTTTCGGTGGCATGACGCCGGATGCAAACGGCACGATCGAAGCCCTGGCGCTGAGCGAAATCTTGGGCACCGAGCCAAGCATCGCCGATGGTGTCGTGAAATACACCTTCGCTCGCCAAGGCCACATGCACGGCGTTGAGATCGGTGGTTCGATGGGGCTTACGACCTGGGCGGCGTTCTCGGGCACCAACGACCTTGCCGCCGTGGATGGTGACTTCATCATGACCGAGGACGAAGTCCAGCCCGTGCTCCGCGCACTGCGCGAGCGGGATATCCATATCGTAGCATTGCATAACCACATGATCGGCGGTGAACCGATGTTTTACTTCCTCCACTACTGGGGAGTGGGTCCAGCAAAAGAGCTTGCAGCGGCGATTGCTGCTGCCCGTAACGCACAGGCCGAAACCGGATAGGCGCAACCATTCCGATAAAAATCAGTAAGGCAGCGATCGCTTGCACCTCATTGCGACAGGCATTGTCTTCGAAATGGCAGGGAACGTGAGTTATGTCGCTAGCTGGTGGGCTTGTCTTTGAATGCGATGTGGATGGGACACGGCGCCGCGATTTGAATCGCGACCGGATTGTCCGTTTTCTTAGGAAAGCTCCCGAAACCAGACTGTCTCGAAGCGGCCCAAATTTGACATGCGAAAGGCGGCCCGTCCCATTTGGGACGGACCGCCCGCCGAGTGACCTAGACCTGTCAGGAGGGGTCAGGCAGCCTGCTCGGCAATTTCGTAAGTCGCGTCGTCGCTGACCGGTACGTGGACTTCGGCATCCACGTGCGCGACCTCCTCAGCATCGGTGAACCGCATGATCCGTGGAACCCAGGCCTGCGCCCGTCCCTTGACCTCGGCCTCGCCGATGAAGTTGCCGGAGAAGATGCGCTCGGCTGCGCTCGCCAGTTCAGCCTTCTTCGAAGCAGCGTATCGACTGACCAGCTCCGGACCACCTGCAGCATCGAGCGCTTCGAGGGTGCGGGCCTTGGCCACGCGGTCGAAGTAGTTGGCCGCAGTGGGACGCCACCACTGCGCGGTTTCGATTTCGAGCAGCGATCCGAGTGCCTCGTGCATCGGCACCGAGCGTTCTCCTCCGCAGGCCAGGCTGGCAACCAGCGTCCGCGAGACGACATGACCGAGCCAGGCCGAGCGCGCTTCGTCGGAAAGGGTCCGGAATCTCGCGAACCGCTCGACATCGTTTGTCCCAGCACGCCAGCTTTCATCGAGCGACCCGGCAAACTCGGCCAGAGCAGCGCTCGCCGGTGCATCCTTGGCCTCGAACCCAGTGACCGGGCCGGACGCGGCCGAGCCGACAAGCGTCGACGCCTTCTTGGCACGCCAGTCGTGTCCATCGGCATCGGCCAGCGTAAAGACCATGAAGTCGAGGGCGAGCGCCGGATCGTTGGCGAGATGGATTGCCAGTATGTCGCGCCGCTGCATCGCGAGCTCGTCGAGCAGGCGCTGCGACAACGAGCTGCCCTTGGGCTTTGCCGCTCCACTTTCCTCGATTGCTTCGACCACACCTTCGTCAGTGATGACCTCGGTCTCGGTGTAGTACTGCGGAACCAATGTCGGCTCGCCATTGCGCGAGAGGACAAGGAAGGCACCAGCCTCGGATTTCAGCTCGTCGGCAAGCACAGGGGGACGATCATTGAGCTCGCGCATGGCCCGGTCGATGACGACCAGTTCGCGTTCGGCTTTGGCGATCTCCTCTTCGTCGCTGTCCTCGTCTTCGAGCACGGCGGCGACGCGGTCGTAGTCGGCCTCAAGTTCTCCGAGTTCCCGTACTTCCTTTTCGGTCATCGGCGCAGGTTCGCAAGGCAAGCGGCTCATACCTTCGACAAGGTCATGGCTGACATAATTGCCAAGCGTCGGACGCACCCAGGCAAGGCCAAATTCGAGCGCGGCCTTTCCTGCGGCTTCTTCCATGGCTTTGTGCGCGAGATCCTCGAGCAGCGCGACATCGATCCAGCTTTCACTGGCATCATCATCGAAAAGTTCGCGCTCGATCCGGCCACCCGCTGCGATGTAGGCATCGCGTCCGACGAGCACAGCTCGCGGATCGGAACCGCGCACCGTGGCATCAAGCACCATGCGGCGGATCGTGTCGGGCGTGATCTGGTACCAGGCGTCCTGCAGCTCGGCATAGACATGCGCCTGGCGCTCGACGTCGGAGATCGCGCCGTAGGCCTTGGCCATGTCGAGCGTGATCGTGCCTTCGGCGAGCGCTTCGAAGACGCAGGGTGCCAGACTTGCCAAACGCAGGCGCCCTTCGACGAACCGGACGGTGAGGCCGAAGCGGCGCGCCACGTCTTCGGTGGTAGCTCCTGCTTCGATGATGGAGGCGAAGGCCTGTGCCTCGTCGGCCGGGTTCATTGCGAGTCGCTGGAAGTTCTCGGCAAGGCTGGCTTCGCGCACTTCGCTTTCCTCGCCTTCGATGACGAGGCAGGTGACTTCGTGCGTGTCAGGCAAGGTGCCCTCTTCGGCCAGCGCCTGCAGCGCGGCGAGCCGGCGACCGCCAGCCTCGACCTCGAACTTGCCGCGCTTTCCTTTGCGCACGACGAGGTTCTGCAGCAGGCCGCGCGCGGCAATGTCTGCCCGCAGCTGGAGGTCGGCCAGCACGTCGCTCGACTTGCGAACGTTACGCGGGCTCGGGACGAGCTTCTTCAAGGGAATCGACTGGATCATGGGTGTTCTCCTGATGGAATGAAGGCGCCAGTGAGGATCACGAGGCCCACAAGCCCAAAGGGCTCCCTCCACTCTCTTTGTGTGATTGGGGTCTGCCCGAGGGATCAGGCGACAAGCGCGGGGAGCACCGACGAGGCTTTCGACACCGGCACGAACAGCCGCGTGCGGTAGCGGATGATCTCGGTGTAACAGCCCTTCGCCTTGTACCAATCGAGCCGATCGGGCGAGAACCCGGTCAGTTCAAGGCGCTGTTCGCCGCCGACCAGCGAGCGCTTCACGGTGAGTGGATCATGGCTTGCGAGACCCAGCGGTTTTCCGCTGGCGATGACGAGCTCGCCGATCTGCTCAGCCGATGGACCGGCAACTCCGGAGAGGCCAAAGGTATCGGCGATTGCGGCGAGATCGATATCGAGCACTTCGCGACCGATGATCGACTGGCCGTCCTCGGCAACGAGCCGGGTGACGCGGACATGATCGCCGGGCAGGCGCTTCCAGACAGGAAGCAGCAGTCCGGTGGCGAGATGGACGCGCTCGGTCACCGGTGACTTGGCCGCTTCCTCTTCCTCGGCCAGCCAGGCGCTGGTGAACGCTGTGACGCCAATTTCCTCCCAGTGGCTCTCACCAAGTGCTTCAAGCGTCCAGTTCGCGGAATTGAGCGGACGCAGAAGGCGTCGGCGTTCGACCACGGCCCCGTCGTCGGCGATGAGGCGCCGGGCCGGAACCGACAGCGCGACCTTGCCCGAGCGCGCATTGCGCAAGGGGATCGCGTGCGCGCTGACGATCTCGTGCATCCGCACCAGGCGTTGCAAGCGCAGAGGCCGAAGGTGCCTGGCTACTTCGAGCGAGACGAGGCGGGTCTCGGCACCGGTCACGGGGTCTGTACGAAGGAGCTCATCGGCGAGGACCGTGAAGTGATCGACCCTAACAGTTTCCAGTCCCTGGTCGAGCGTTCCGGCTTCACGCGCAGCTTCGATCCGCGTTTCGACGAGGCCAAGATATTCCTCGAATATGGCGTTCTGGAGCGTGATCGGCAGCGCGAGGATGCGGTTGAGCCAGCGCTGGATCGTGGGGAGATTATCGATCAGCCCGCCATCGGGGCTTTCAAGCCGGAGGCCGGTGCGCTCGACGAAGTTGCCGAAGCTCGTGGCCTCCAGCTTGCCGTCATAGAGCAGCTGAAACCAGCGGCTGAGCGCGTCGCGCGCGTAATCGCTTTCGAGATTGTCTGCCGGGTCGAACAGGTTCTGTCCGCCGGTCTGGCGCTGGCCGCGCGTGAGCGCGCCCAATGCATCGAGCCTCCTCGCAATGGTCGAGATGAACCGGCGCTCGCCCTTCACGTCGGTGGTTACCGGGCGGAACAGTGGGGCGGAGGCCTGGTTGGTGCGGTTGGTGCGACCGAGCCCCTGGATCGCATTGTCGGCGCGCCAGCCCGGCTCGAGCAGGAAATGGACCCGGCGCTGCTGGTTCCTGGCGCCCAGGTCGGCATGATAGGAACGCCCCGTGCCGCCCGCATCCGAGAAGACCAGGATGCGCTTGGTTCCTTCCATGAAGCTTTGCGCTTCGGCGACATTGGCGCTGGGGCTGCGACGTTCGAGGCGTTGTTGACCATCGCGCCCCAAGACCAGCCTTCGGGTCCGACCCGTGACCTCGGCCACGGCCTCGGTTCCGAAGTGCTCGATGATGGCGTCGAGCGCGGTAGCGATGGGCGGCAGCGCGCAGAGCTGTTCGATCAGCGCATCACGCGCGGCAATGGCGCGGGGACAGAAAACGGGATTGCCCTCGGCGTCGCTCATGGGCTCGGATCGAAGATTGCCATCCTCGTCTGAAAAGACCTGCATCAGGCGCACCGGGAAGCTCTTGGCAAGGTAGTCGATGACGTATTCTTTGCAGTCGCAGTTTATGTCGAGCGTCGCAGTCGGAGGCGCGGGATTGCGTCGGTTCGTCATGATTTTACT
>NZ_JAVAIL010000007.1:0-87760 GCF_030717865.1 Qipengyuania benthica
GCTTGCCGCCAACTTCCTATCCAGTGTGGCGCTCGCCACTGCCGTCGCCTTCTGGCTGTGAATGAGTCCGGACCCTACCCATTCCCCACGCTGACGGAGGCGCAGTCCGCTACACTCGACCAACTTGGCGAGCGCCTCGATGCCTTTCGCAAGGGGCGGCTGACCCAGCACGACTTCTTAACCATGACCGAAATGTACAATGTGCTCGAACGCCTGCGCGAACTGGAACAGGGCGTGGGCGAGCCATTCAGTCAAAAGGAGCGCGATATTCACGAGGCCGGGCTGATTGAGGTGCTCAAGGACATTCACGACGAGATCGACCGCGAAGTCTTCGCCGCATACGGCTGGGAAGACCTGGGCAAGCGCCTGATCGGCAAGCCCGGCGCGACCACGCCCAGCCCCCACAAGTCCGAGGATCAGGAAGCGGCGGAGGAGGAACTGCTCGTCCGGCTCGTCGCGCTCAATCAGGAACGCGCGGCAGAGGAAAAGCGCGGCCTCGTCCGCTGGCTGCGGCCCGAATACCAGCAGCCGCGCCTCGCCCATAAGGTGAAGGGGCAGGACGATCTCGACATGGGGCTGGATGCTGCCGGTATCGGCGCAGGCGTGGTCGAGGAACGCAGCTGGCCCGCCAAGGATCTCGAACAGATCCGCGCTCTGCGCGATGTGCTGTTCGAAGCCGAAGCGCCGCTGCCAGCCGCTGCCCTCGCCACGCTGTTCAAGGGGCGGGCGACCGCGAAGCGCAAATCCCGCGTCGCCGAAGTGCTCGCCACGCTCGCCGATACCGGCCTGGTCCGCGAAGGCGAGGGCGGTTACTTCCTCCCGCGCTGACGGGCCCGGCAAAGCATTTTCCTACACGCCGCCGGCCTGTTAGCATCGAGTCGGCTCTTTGCATCGTCCAGTCCCGCACCCCTCCCGCAGCGCTTGCGTCACAGGCGCCCCGCGAGTCGTCCTTACGCCGCCCCCCGGATGTGTTTCATCAACAAACGCAAAGCGCCCAACCTTTCGGCAAAGCGTAACCTTGCACCCCGCAACCCGCGGATTTCCGCCATCGCGGCGTGTCCCCCCGTGTCAGATGGCTCAGCTGTGCCCGAAGTATCAGGCGGTCCGCTTGTGCCGCCGCCGCACCACGCCTTCCTGCGCGACGCTGGCGACCAGCCGGCCCTCGCGGTCGAAGATTCGCCCGCGGTTGAAGCCGCGGCCCGCGCCGCTCCACGGGCTGTCGGTGGCGTAGAGCAGCCATTCGTCGGCGCGCGCCGGGCGGTGGAACCAGATCGCGTGGTCGAGGCTGGCGCCGTTCAGCTCGCCCCGCGCCCAGCTCAGCCCATGCGGCAGCGCCGCGGTGCCCAGCAGCGTGTAGTCGCTGGCATAGGCGATCACCGCGCGGTGGAGCGCCGGGTCGTCGCTAAGCGCAGGCAGCTGCGCGACGGTCCGGAACCAGCTGTGCGCCTGCGGGGCGCGCGGTTCGGAGTTCATCCAGTGGAGGCTGTCGCTGGTGCGCATCTCGATCGGCCGCGGGCGCAGCATCAGCGCGCGCTGGAGATCGGAGACATGGTCGAGCTGGGCGACGAACTTGCGGCGCAGCTCGGTGTCGGGGGTCAGCTCCTCGGGCGGGGTGACCTGTGGCATGGTGTAGTCGTCGTGGCTCAGCCCCTCTTCCGCCTGCTGGAAACTGGCGGTGAGGTTGAGGATCGGGCGGCCCTGCTGGCGCGCCACCACGCGGCGGTTGGCGAAGCTGCGGCCGTCGAAATCGCGCGCGGTCTGGTAGTCGATGTCCACGCCTTCCTCGCCGCCGCGGAGGAAATAGGCGTGGAGTGAATGCGCCGCCATGCCGTCGGGCGCGGTGGCCTGCGCCGCCTGCAGCGCCTGCGCGATCACCTGGCCGCCGAACACCCGCCCGACTCCGCCGGGCTGCGGCTGGCCGACGAAGCTGTCGTCGCCCTCGCGGGTCACGGTGAGCAGTTCGACGAGACCCGCAACGAGTTCGGCGGGGGTGGAATTGTCTGGCATCGGTTCGGTCGGTTCGGTCATGACAGGCGCTTTGCGGACCGCCCGCCGCAGCGTCAATCCACCGCGCCGAGTTTCCGCAGCACCCGGTAGGCGTTGGCCTTGGTGCGGTTGGTGCGCGGCCAGCGGCCCGGAGCGGCGGGGCTGAGCCCGGCGGCGCGCAGCACGCGATTGAGGCCGCGCGCATCGGCCTCGGCAAAGCTCCAGTCGCTGCGCCAGGTGATCGAGAGCGAGATCGAGCTATCGGGCCCGTTGCGAACGAAATGCGGCGCCATGACCGGCACGAACACCGCCTCGCCCGGACCGATCGCGAATTCTTGACCTGCGGCGGCGAAATCATCCTGCCAGCGCAGTTCGCGCGCGCCGCCCGAATGGTAGGTCTCGTGGACCTCGTCGGGAGCGAAGCGGGCGTCTCCGGCGGGGAATTGCGTCATCACCTTGGAGCCCTTCACCTGCAGCAGGATGTTGTGCTCTGGGTCGAAATGATAGGGGGTGACGGCATCGGGCGAGGAGATGAAGACGAACCCCTGCGGGCGCAGCATGGCCCCGGTGCGGACCTCGATCTCACCGCGCAATTCGCCCAGCAGGCCCAGCAGCAGTACCTCGTAGGCCGGGTCCTGCTCGATGTTCTTGAGCACCGCCCAACTGTTGGCCGAGGCGATGCGGCGGATGGTGTCTTCGATCGAGAGCCCGGTCGCGCCCGGCTTGCCGTCCACTCCGATCGGCAGATCGCCGCGATTGTATTCGATCGAGGACTCGGGCAGCCGCCCCGCCAGCGCGGCGAGGCTGTCGAGCTCGAGCAAAGGGTGCGAACCCAGCGCATGCGCGAGGACATGCGGCTGCTCGGGATAGAGCTGCCCGAACCGCTGACGCGTTGCGGCGTCGAAGATCGCGGCATTGCCGGGGCCGGTATGCCGGGGAATCTTCGTCTGGTCGGCGGGCATTGCGGTTGCGGTGCTATCCATCGCAGTTCATTCCCCATGGTTCGGCGCTGCGTTCGAGCCGGCTCAGCAGGCGGAAGGCTGTCCGCTTCAGCGGCCCGCCGAGCGCGATATTCACGGCGATCGTCGCGCGTTTTTCGCGCCAGATCCGCTCGATCATCGGGTGATCTGCCGCCGCGCAGCTGTCGCACCATGCGATGTCGCCGCGATCGAGCAGCGCGAGGTTTTCCTGCTGGAGCAGCACGCCGGGCGAGAATTTCGCATAGCGCTCGTCGAAGGCGGTCTTGAAGGAGAAGCTGCCGGGCGGCGCGAGGAAGGTGGCGAGCATGGCGATCGGGGCGCCGTCGAGCGTGAGCGCCAGCCGCTCGAGCTTGCCCGCCCGCGCGGCGCCTTGAAGCGCGGCGCGGAAATAGCCCGCTACCGGGGGATGGGTGGCAAGCGAGGAGCCTTCCTCGCCCTTCCAGCCCGCGTGTTCCAAAGCGAGGAAATCGTCGATCCAGCGTTCGAGACCTTCGGTTCCGGTCGGGCGCTCGACCTGCAGTTCTCCCAGCTCGCCCAGACGCTTGGCCTGGCGGCGCAGTTCCTTGCGTTTCTTGCCGCTCAACGCGGCTTCGAAATAGGCCTGCGAGCCGAGATCGGAAGCGAGCAGCGCGCGCTCCTCGCGACCCACCACGGTGGCGGCGCGATCCGTTTCGTCGAGCACCCGGCGCAGCGCCAGCGTCGCGGGACCATCGCTTGGGAGATGCCGCAGGTGGAGGAAGAACGCCGTGCCCGCGCGCCGGTCGAGCACGGCGAGCGCAGCCCGCCAGAACCTCTCCTCGCTGCCACGCCGGATCAGCGGGGTGCCGCAAAAGGCGTTGTCGTGCAGCCATCCGGCAAGATGGGGGATCGACCGGTCGTAATAGGTCCCCGCGCGGGCGACGGGGAGCAGGCCGGCGAGCGCCCCCGCTTCGCGATAGGCGAGGATCGTCAGATCCTCGCCGCCCGCGAGTTCGGCGAGGGCCGACCGCAGATTCCATTCCTCGTAGAAGGGGTTGGGCGCGGCGGCATGATCGGCCAGCGCACTCCATTCGCTGGCGAACGATCCGGCAAGCGCCTCCGCACCGTCGAGCCAGACGACGTCGCCCGGGGTCGCTGCCGGACAGCGCAGATCCTGCGCTGCTGCCGTAGCGTCCAATCTCGAAGCAATGCCGGACACCGATCGATCCCTGCTAGCGCGAGCATCTGCGTCGCGGTCGCTGCTCTAGCAGCCTTGCGCTTAAGAAGCTTTAAAGCATCCGCAAACACGAACCCCGCCCGGATCGCTCCGAACGGGGTCCATGTGGTCAGCGGCAGGCGCGGGTCAGACCGTACCGCCCGCCAGCGCCGCGAGCAGCAGCAGCGCGACGATGTTGGTGATTTTGATCATCGGGTTCACCGCCGGACCTGCGGTGTCCTTGTAGGGATCGCCCACCGTATCGCCGGTCACCGCGGCCTTGTGGGCTTCGCTGCCCTTGCCGCCGTGATTGCCGTCCTCGATGTATTTCTTGGCATTGTCCCAGGCGCCGCCGCCCGCGGTCATCGACAGCGCGACGAACAACCCGCTGACGATCACGCCAAGTAGCAGCGCGCCCAGCGCGGCAAAGCCGTTCTCCTGACCTGCGATCGCGGTGATGACGAAATAGACCACGATCGGCGCCAGCACCGGCAGCAGCGAGGGGACGATCATCTCCTTGATCGCCGCCTTGGTGACCAGATCGACCGTGCGGGCATAGTCGGGCTTGGAGGTGCCCTGCATGATGCCCGGGTTCTCGCGGAACTGGTCGCGGACGTCCTTGACCACATCGCCCGCCGCGCGGCCGACCGCGGTCATCCCCATCGCCCCGAACAGATAGGGCAGCAAAGCGCCGAGCAGCAGCCCGACGATGACATAGGGGTTCTCGAGGCTGAAATCGACATCGGCCAGCGGGAAGAACTCGGCAAGGTCGGCGGTGTAGGCGGCGAACAGCACCAGCGCGGCGAGGCCGGCCGATCCGATCGCATAGCCCTTGGTCACCGCCTTGGTGGTGTTGCCCACCGCATCGAGCGCATCGGTCTTCTCGCGCACGCTGTCGTCGAGCCCCGCCATTTCGGCGATCCCGCCGGCGTTGTCGGTGACCGGGCCATAGGCGTCGAGCGCCACGACCATGCCCGCCAGCGCCAGCATCGAGGTGGCGGCATAGGCGATGCCCATCAGCCCCGCGAACTGGTAGGCGCCGATGATCCCGGCGACGATCGCCAGCGTCGGCAGTGCGGTCGATTCGAGGCTGATCGCCAGCCCCTGGATCACGTTTGTGCCGTGGCCGGTCTCCGAAGCCTTGGCGATCGAGCGCACCGGGCGGAAATTGGTCCCGGTGTAATATTCGGTGATCCAGATGATCACCCCGGTGAGCAGCAGGCCGATCATCGCCGATCCGAACAGGTCCCAGCCGGTGAAGGGGAGGAGCGACGCGGTGCCTTCCTCGGCGAGCGGCGCGCCCGGATCGACCGCGGCGAGATTGGCGCCGCCCATCACGGTGTTCAAATCGCCGAGCGCGAATTGCATCGCCAGCCAAATCGCCGGGATCGACAGCACCGCGGTGACGAGGAAGCCCTTGTACATGGCGCCCATGATGTTGGTGCCGCCGCCGAGGCGGACGAAATAGGTGCCGATGATGCTGGTGACGATGCAGACCCCGCCGATCAGCAGCGGCAGCGCCATCATCGGGAGCAGCATGTCGCCCAGACCGCTCAGCAGCAGCGCGGTCAGCACCATGGTGGCGCCGACGGTGACGACATAGGTTTCGAACAGATCGGCCGCCATCCCTGCGCAATCGCCGACATTGTCGCCCACATTGTCGGCGATCACCGCAGGGTTGCGCGGATCGTCCTCGGGGATGCCCGCCTCGACCTTGCCGACCAGATCGGCACCGACATCGGCGGCTTTGGTGAAGATCCCGCCGCCCAGCCGCGCAAAGATCGAGATCAGCGAGGCACCGAAGGCGAGTCCGACCAGCCCGTCGATCACTTCGCGGCTGTTGGCGGCGTGGCCGGCGACCGCGACGAGATAGTAGAAGAACACCGCGATCGCGAGCAGCGCGAGCCCGGCGACGAGCATGCCGGTGATGGCGCCGGAGCGGAAGGCGAGGGTGAGCCCCTGCTGCAGACCGCTCTGCGCGGCGGCGGCGGTGCGGACGTTGGCGCGGACCGAGATGTTCATCCCGATGAAGCCAGCGACGCCCGAGAGGATCGCACCGATAACGAAGCCGACCACCGGAATGATGCCGAGAAAGACCCCGACCAGAACGGCGACGACGACGCCGACGATGGCGATGGTGGTGTATTGGCGCTTGAGATAGGCCTGTGCGCCTTCCTGGATGGCGCCGGCGATTTCCTGCATTCGCTCATTGCCCGCGCCCGCGCGCAGGACCTGGCGGCTGGTGACGAAGCCATAGACGATGGCCAGCAGTCCCAGCAAAATAGATATCAATACAAGGTCCACGAAATTTCCCCCTCCCGCTTATTGTTTGTGCGCTCCCTCGCGAGTGTGTGGGCGCACGATAGGGAAGGTATATCGCGGCGGGTGAGCGTTACAAGCCCGAAGCCGGAACGGCCTTGGCGGGTTCAGCCGTGGGTGTAGCCCAGCCCGTCATCGAGGGAGAGGCCTCTGCCGTCGAGGCGCAGGTGCCCGCCATCCAACGGGACGACGGTCCCGATCCTGCTCGCCGCGACGGGCAGGGCGGTATCGGCGGGCGCGGTGAAGAGCAGCTGATAGTCGTCGCCCCAGCGCAGGCACTCGCCGCGGCGGCGCTCGTCCGCCACGGGGATCGCCGCGCCGTCGAGCGCGAGCGTGACCCCGCTAGCGCCGGCAAGCCGCCAGCAATCGAGCAGCAGGCCGTCGGAGACATCCATCATCGCGGTGACGTGCGGGGCCAGCGCGCGACCCTCCGCAAGCAGTGGCGCCGGGCGCAGATAGGCGGCCGTATCCGCCTCGGCGCCGCCGGTAAGCGCCGCATGGCCGAGCATCGCCGCTCCCAGCACCCCGGTCACGAACACGCCGTCGCCGGCCTCTGCCCCGCCGCGCGAGGGCACCGGGACATGCATCGCGCGGCCGATCGCGGTGACGCCCCAGCTGCGTGGGCCCAGACCCTTGACCGTGTCGCCGCCGAGCAGCGGCACATCGTAGGCCGCAAGCACCTCGCGCAAGCCCTCGATAAAGCGCGCATCGCCGTCGCCGAGCATATGGCCGAGCAGGATTCCCAACGGCTCCGCGCCCTTGGCAGCGAGATCGGACAGGTTCACCGCCACCAGCTTCCAGGCGATATCGGCGGGATCCGAGCCGGGGAGCACATGCACCCCCTCGACCAGCACATCATGCGTCAGCACCAGCGTTTCGCCGCCCACTTCGAGCACCGCGGCATCGTCCGCCAGCGCGCGCGCCGCGGGATTCCCGGCCAGCGCGCGCAGGGCGGCGATGAACTCGCCTTCGGTCAGCTGCGCACGTCCTTGGCCACGGCGTCGAGCACGCCGTTGACGAATTTCGCCTCGCGGTCGTCGAAGAAGGCCTTCGCGACATCGACATATTCGCTGATCGCGCTGCCGACGGGCACATCGGGACGGGCAATCAGCTCGTAGGCGCCGCAGCGCAGCACCTGGAGCATGGTCTTGTCGAGCCGCGCCAGCGTCCAGCCCGACGCCAGCTTGGCCACCAGCGCCTCGTCGATCTCGGCGCGGCGGGCATCGACCCCGGCGACCAGATCGTCGAAGAACTCGACCTCGGCCTCGGCGTATTCCTCGCCTTCGACCTCGTGGCCGAGGCGGTGCATGTGGAACTCGTGTAGCAGCCGCGCGAGCGGGGTCTTCTCCATCTGCATCTGATAGAGCGCCTGGACGGCGGCGAGACGCGCAGCCGATCGGGCCTGGCTGCGGGCAGAGCGGGGTGCTGGCTTGTTCATTTCAGTCTCAATTCGATCGAGCGGGCGTGCGCGGGCAGGCCCTCGGCTTCGGCCAGCGCCACCGCGGCGGGGCCGATCGCGGCGAGCGCGCCGGGTCCGGCGTCGATGAAGCTGGTCCGCTTCATGAAGTCGAGCACCGACAATCCGCTGGCGAAGCGCGCGCGGCGCCCGGTGGGGAGGACATGGTTGGGCCCGGCGATATAGTCGCCGACCGCTTCGGGGGTGGTCCGCCCGAAGAACACGCTCCCGGCATGGCGCAGCCGGTCGAACAGCGCCTGCGGATCGGCGACCGCGAGCTCGACGTGTTCGGCGGCAAGGCGATCGGCCAGCGGAACTGCATCCGCCATCCGCTCGACCACGATGATCACGCCATGCGCTTCCCAGCTCGCGCGCGCCACCTTGGCGGTGGGCAGGCTCATCAGCTGGAGATCGACCGCATCCTCGACCATCCGCGCGAAGCCCAGATCGTCGGTGATCAGGATCGACTGGCTGGTGGGATCGTGCTCGGCTTGGCTGAGCAGGTCGGCGGCGATCCATTCGGGATCGTTGTCGGCATCGGCGATGACGAGGATCTCGCTCGGTCCCGCGACCATGTCGATCCCCACCACGCCGTAGAGCTGGCGCTTGGCCTCGGCGACCCAGGCGTTGCCGGGACCGGTGACGACGTCGACCTTGGCGATCCGCTTGGTGCCATAGGCGAGCGCGGCCACCGCCTGCGCCCCGCCGACGCGCCAGATCTCGTCGATCCCGGCGATATGCGCGGCGGCCAGCACCAGCGCATTGGTCCCGCCCTTGGGCGTGGGTGTGGCGACCGCGAGCCGCTTCACACCCGCAACCTTGGCAGGGATCGCGTTCATCAGCAGCGAGGAGGGATAGGAGGCACGCCCGCCGGGGACGTAGAGCCCCGCGGCATCCACCGGCAGCCAGCGCGAGCCGAGCCGCATACCGATGCCATCGGTGCGGTCGCTGTCTTGGGGCAATTGCTGCTCGTGATAGGCGCGGATGCGGTCGGCGGCGAGTTGGAGCGCGTCGCGCAAGGTGGGCTCCAGCGCGTCGTGGGCGGCGCGACATTGTTCGGCCGAGATCCGCCAGTCGCCGTCGTCGGTTAGCCGGTGCCCGTCGAAGCGCATGGTGTATTCTACCAGAGCATCGTCGCCGCGAGCGCGCACCTCGTTGAGGATGGTGGCGACGTCGCGGCCGACATCGGCATCGTTGTCGCGATTGTTGCGAACGATTCTGGCGAAGACCTGCTCGAAATCGGCGGCAGCGGCGTCGAGGAACTGCATCAAGCGGCCTTGCGCGCGGAGGCATCGGCGCGGAACGCCTCGACCAGCGCGCCCACGCGGGGGTCGGTCTTGAGGGCTGCGCGGTTGACGATCAGCCGGGCCGAAATCTCCATGATCCGGCTGGTCTCGACCAGACCGTTCTGCTTGAGCGTCCGACCGGTGGAAACCAGATCGACGATCCGCCCGGCGAGACCGAGCACCGGGGCGATCTCCATCGCGCCGTTCAGTTTGACGCACTCGGCCTGGATCCCTTGGCGCTCGAAATGCCGCCGGGTG
Organism: Qipengyuania benthica; assembly: GCF_030717865.1. Classification (NCBI taxonomy): domain Bacteria; kingdom Pseudomonadati; phylum Pseudomonadota; class Alphaproteobacteria; order Sphingomonadales; family Erythrobacteraceae; genus Qipengyuania; species Qipengyuania benthica. The sequence continues at coordinate 9,460 of NZ_JAVAIL010000007.1, forward strand.
ATATTGGGATATTTGGTCGCGACTCGCAGATGGCTGGCGCCGCACGTATCGCCCGCAACCCGCTCGGGCTCGGCGACCGCGAGGTGGCAATGGCCGATGTCGAGATCGACCGGTGCATAGAGATCGTCGTAGTCGAATTCCTCGATCACATCCGAACCGACGATCCCGGCCTGCGCCGCGCCATGCGCCACGAAGGTGGCGACATCGAAGGCGCGCACCCGGATCAGCCGCATGTCCTCGCGGGTGGTGCCAAAAGTCAGCGAGCGGTTGGCCTTGTCGTGGAAAGCGTCCTCGGGCACCACCCCGGCGCGGGCCATCACGGGCAGCGCCTCTTCGAGGATGCGGCCCTTGGGAATGGCGAAGGTTAGACTGTCGGTCATTGCGGTGCGGCAGATAGGGTCACGGACGAAAAAGGGCAACGGATATGGCCGATGACGGCGTGATGGATCTGGCTTCGATCCCCGAAGCGATCGAATGGCAGGCGCAGCACGCCGAAAAGGCGAGCGCTCCGGGCACGGCGCAGGTCATACGCGGGCTGCTGGCCCTGGAAAACAGCCGCGCCGCCACCGCTCGCCGCATCTTCGCCTGGCAGGGGCTGAGCCTGCGCGACGCCATGCCGCTGCGGATCGCTGGCGGGATTCACAATTTGCTGCTGACGGGCGAGGAGCCGCGGCTGGAGGATATATACGCAGGCCGCGTTGCCTCGCAGGGCGATGTCGATGCGCTCATTTGCGAGATCGTGAAAGCGCATGACGCGCAGCTGATGCCCTGGCTCGACGGACCGCCGCAGACCAATGAAGCCGGGCGGTCTGCCAGCTTCGCCGCGGCACTGCTGTGGCTGGCGGACGGCCGCACGACCGCGCAGTTCGAATGGCTCGAGATCGGCGCAAGTGCCGGCATCAACACCATGATGGGCCGCTATCGTTACAATCTCGGCGGGGTGACGACGGGACCGAGCAGCAGCCGGGTGCAGATTGCACCCGAATGGCGCGGCTCGCCTCCGCCCGCGAGCGCCATCGGCTTCGTCGATGCGCGCGGCAGCGACATTGCGCCGGTAGACCTCACCGACGAGCGGCAGGCGCTGCGCCTCAAGAGCTATGTCTGGCCCGAAGCGACCGGCAGGATGGCCCGCATCGATGCAGCGATCGCGCTGGCGCAGCGTATGTCACCTGAAATCGAACGGATGGATGCGGGCGATTGGGTGATCAAGGAAGTGACGCGAAAGCAGGAAGCCGGCGTGACGCGGGTGATCGCGCATTCGATCATGTGGCAGTATCTGCCCGAGTTCACGCAGGAGCGGATCGAGACGGCGATGGAGGAGGCCGGAGCCGCCGCCACCGCCGAAAAGCCGTTGGCGCATATCGCGCTGGAGACCAATCGCGAGACCTTCCAGCACGAACTCAAGGTGCGATACTGGCCCGGCGGCGAGGCGCCGGTGCATCTCGCCAATGCGCATCCGCACGGCGCATGGGTGGAGTGGCTGGGCGGTTAGGCCGTCCGCTCCAGAAACTCCGCCATTGCCGCATTGACCGCCCCGGGCGCTTCCCAAGGGACGAAATGTCCGCAATCAGGCACTTCGACGAGCGTCAAATCCTTCACCACCTCGTCCAGCCCCTCGAGGTTCTCGGGTGGCAGTGCGAGATCGTCCAGCGCCCAGATCACCAGCTTGGGGATCGTCAGTGGCGGTAGCGGCGGCGGGGTCCAGCCTTCGGGCAGTTCGTAGGGGGCATCGGGTGAGGGGATCTCGATCGGGCTGGCGCGGTACCAGTTGAGCATCGCAAAGGCGGCGTCGCGATCCTGCCAGTCCTCGAGCAATTGCGCGCGCTCCTCGGGCTCCATCTTGTCGGGCGCATCCCAGCGGATTTCCTGCAGCAGGATGCCGCCAAGCCCATGCTCGCGCACCAGCGCGTCGTTCGCCGGATCGCGGAACCCGCGCATATACTGGCTCGCCTCGCGCTGGCCCCGATTGGTGTAGAGCAGCCGCTGGAAGATCGCCGGATGCGGGGCATTCGCCACGACCGCGCGGGTCACGCGGCTATTCATCTGTCCCATCAGTGCCACCCCCCAGGCGATCGCGCCGCCCCAGTCGTGTCCGATCACGGTAAAGCGCTCGACCCCCAGCGCATCGGCGAGCAGGAAGATGTCGCCCACGAGTTTGTCGGGGGTGTAATCCTCCACCGCGGGCGGTTTGGACGAGCCGCGATAGCCGCGCTGGTCGGGCGCGATGCAGCGGAAGTTCTTGGAGAAATGTGCGACCTGATGCCGCCATGTGCGGTGGCTCTCGGGAAAGCCGTGGAGGAAGATCAGCACCGGCGCGTCGCGCGGCCCTTCGTCCACCACGTCGAGTTCGATCCCGTTGGCGAGTGTGACGCGGGTCTGTTCCATCACTGATCCTCCACCTGCATCTTGGCCATATAGCCCTTTGCGACCATCTGCGAAATCTGGTCGAACAACTGGTCGGGAGTGCGGCGCAGTTCGGCCATGGCTTCCTCCATCCCCTGCGCAACGATGATCTCGCGCTGGTTGAGCTCGACCGCATCGACGATCGTCTTCGCGGCATCGCCGGGCGCGATGCCCTCGTCGATGGCCTTGTCGCTGCGGCCGCGCCGGCTGCCATCGCCGGTCAGCGCGTTGCGGCTGACATCGGTGGCGACCGAGCCGGGGCAGACAACATGAACGTCGATCCCGCTCAGCGACAATTCGGCGCGCAGCGCATCGGCGTAGCCGATCAGCCCGAATTTGGCGGCGCAATAGGCGGTCCGCAGCGGCACCCCGACCTTGCCCGCCACCGAGGAGATGAACACCAGCTTGCCGCTGCCGCGCTGGGTCAAGTGCGGCAGCAGCGCCTGCGTCGCGGCGATCTGCGCGGTGAGGTCGATATCGATAATGTCGCGGTAAACCTGCATCGCAGTATCGACCGCGGGGCTGCGCTGCGAGACCCCTGCATTGGCGACGAAGATGTCGACTCCGGCCCCTTGGGTCGCGCGTGCGGTCGCCTCGCGCATCGCATCCTCGTCGCGGACATCGAAGGGGAGCACCAGCGTTTCGGCGGTGAGCGATGCGGCGACTTCGTTCAGCCGCGCCTCGTCGCGGCCGGACAGGATCACCCGCGCACCCCGGCCCGCCCATTCGCGCGCCAGCGCCGCGCCGATGCCCGAGGACGCGCCCGTGATCCAGACGCTCTTGCCTTCGAAACCCATGATACTCTCCTGATATTTGCGTTGTGTTAGCGCTGCCCGGTCGCCCTTGGACGTTTCTGGGGCCGGTGCTTACGGGTAGGTGACGGTCTTCGGCGCGCCTCTGGGAAGAGGAATACGCTCCTCGGAATCGCCCGGTACCTCGGGAAACCGCCGCTCGCGCCAGTCTTCCTTGGCCTGTTCGATCCGCTCGCGGCTCGAGCTGATGAAGTTCCACCAGACATGGCGCTGGGTGGCTAAGGCTTCACCCCCGAGCAGGATCACTCGCCCGCCCTGGTCCGATCTCAGTGTCATGCTGCGTCCGGGCTCGAGCACGGTGAGCGTGTAGAGATCGAGCGTGGTGCCATCGATGCTCGCCGCGCCGCCGACCAGCATCAACGCGCGCTCGTCGGCGCTCGGCTCGATCGGGATAGAGCCTCGAGATTCCAGCATGATTTCGGCGTATATTGTCTGGGCATAGGTCGTGACCGGCGCGCGCTCGCCCCACAATTCACCCATCACGACAGTCGCTTTCGCGCCCTTGTCCGCGATCACCGGGAGATCGACCACCGCCTCGAACGCCGGGTCGATCTCCTCGCGCCCATCGGGCAGCGCCAGCCAGGTCTGCATCCCGTAGAGCCGGGGCCCGGTCTCGCGGTGCTCCTGCGGCGAGCGTTCCGAATGCACGATGCCGCTCCCGGCGGTCATCAGATTGACCTGCCCAGGCCGGATGGTCGAATAGCTGCCGAGGCTGTCGCGATGATCGATGGCGCCCTCGAACAGCCAGGTCACCGTCGCCAGGTTGACATGCGGATGCGGGCGCACGTCCATCCCGGCGCCGATGTCGAGCTGCGCGGGGCCGAACTGGTCCACGAAGATGAAGGGGCCGATCATGCTGCGTTCGCGCGCGGGCAGCGCGCGGCGGACCTGGAACTGGCCGAGATCGTGGGTGGTCGGCACGATGGTCTGGGTGATCATTGGGCGTCCAGTTCGGGATAGTGGCGGAAGATGCCGTCCTCGTTGAAGGGAATCCGGCGTTCCGATTGCAGATAGGCAGCGATGCCTGACAGTTCGGCAACGGCATCGCGGCAGGCGAATATGCGCGGGTAGTCGGACTCGATCTGCGCCATCCGGTTGGGGAAGGCGTAGCGAAGCCCCTCGACCAGCTGGAACAGCGAAGTGTCGACGTGGCCGAAGCCATCGGCGCGGCAGAACGGCCCGGAATTCACCCCGAGCGCGGTCTCGAAATGGTCGAAATATTTCGGGATGCGCTCCTCGCGGAAACCCTTCGCTGCGGTTGCGGCGGCCTCCTTCTGATCTTCGTAGTACATACCGCCCCCGACCGGATGATGCGTATTATGCGCCTCGGCGACGAAATCGGTGATCGTCAGCTGGAGCTGGATCAGGTGGAGATCGGTCTGCGGGCCGCCGCTTCCCAGATCGTGGCGGTCGGTCAGCCAGGCGAGGATATGCGCCACCTGCGCGATGGCGATTTCATCCTCGCCGTCTTTGGCGACGAGATAGGGCGGGGCATAGGGTGCGAAACCGCCGCTCTTTTCGCGCGCTTCCATATCCTCGACCAGCGCCTGCGCGTCGCTCTGTCGCGCCCGGTCGCGATAGGGGATATCCGCCGCTTCCATGAACAGCCGGACGAATTCGCCGCGGCCCTGGATGCCGGGCCAGTACCACAGATCGTAGCTCATGGCGTCGGCGCCGAGGCCTGGATCGCCAGCGCATGAACCCGTTCGCCGGGGATGTCGCCGAGCGCCTTGTTCACCATCCGCTGGCGTTCGAGCCGGCTCTTCTCGGCGAAGGCGGGTGCCTCGATCACCACGGTGAAATGCGATTCGCCGCTGCCGTCGTCGCCCGAGTGGCCGCTGTGCTTGGCGCTGTCGTTGACCACCTCGAGCCGCGTCGGGGTAAATGCCTCGGTGAGCAGGCGTTCCATTTCCTGCTGTACGGTTCCGGCCATGCGATTTTCTCCTTCCGGGGGTTTTCTAACGCGTCGGGCTTCCCCATCCTAATGCGAATGCGCACGACAAGGTTTCATGGCCGCTATGAAGCGGAAGGAAGAAGGTGTGAACATCCGGCCTGCAACGAAGCAGGCGAATTCCGGGCACCGGGCGGCGGGGGGCACGGCTTCGACGGGCCGGGCAATTGGCGCTGGATGTGCCTCGACCATGTTCGCGAGTTCAACGCCGGCTACGACTGGTTCGAAGGCATGAGCGTGGATGAAATCCTGGATGCCCAGGGGGTTGCGTCCGGGTGGCGGACCGAAAGTTCGACCTTCCGACCGACTGCGGGGGTGGACGGGATGCCGCGCTGGGCCGATTTCGACGATCCGCTCGATGCAATCTCGGCGCGCGCCGGCGGGATCCGCAGCCGCGCCCGGCGCGAGGCCGAGATGGCGATGGACGGGCGCTTCAGCCGCGAGGAGGCGCAGGCGCTGGAGGAAATGGGGCTGGGGCTCGATGCCGACCGGACGCGCCTGCGACGGCGCTATTCCGAACTCGTGCGGCGCTACCACCCCGACCGCAACGGCGGCGACCGCAAGTTCGAAGCGCGGCTGGGCCGGGTGGTGGAAGCCTATCAGTTGCTGCGCAAGAGTTCGGCGATGGGCTGACGAGAATCGTCCGAGCAGCCATTCCCTAAAGCTCGATTACACTTGAAGTTTCAATTCGGGATACGCTGCCGGATCGAGGGGCTTCAGCTCTGACGGAACGCCCAGCGCAGCGTCTTGCCCATTCCCCAGGTCGCGGCGCGCGCGGGCAGCGCGATCAGCCCCGGCCGGTCGAGCCCGAGCATCGAGCGGGCGAAGGGCGGCAGCAACGCCACCGCCTCGGAGCCGAGAATGCTCTGCACGGCAGGCGGCGCGCCCTCGGGCCGCTGGTTGAGAACCAGCTCGGCAATCTCGCGCGCCTGCGGGGAGGCCGCCAGATCGTGGCGTAATTCGCGGAAGATCGCCTCCGCCTCGCTCTGGTCTACCGGCACCGGATCGGCGCCCAGCGCCTTGGCGATCACCGCGAACTGGCGGTAATATTCGTCCTTGGCGTGGTTGGGCATGTCGGGCCGGACGTAGCGGACATAGGCAGCCAGGAAGCTGGTCGCTTCGGCCACATGCACCCAGGCCAGCGTGCGCGGATCGCGTGCGAAGTAAGGGCTGCCATCGGGCAAGGTCCCATCGACATGCGCGTGAATCCCGTTGACCCGCTCGATCGCGCTCATCGCCTCGTCGCGATGACCGAAGGTGGTGGTGGCGATGAAGCGCGCGGCCCGCCGCAGCCGCCCATGCATGTCGCTGCGGAAGTTGGAATGGTCGAGCACGCCCTGCAGCGCATGCGGGTGGAGCATCTGCAGCAACAGGCTGCGGATGCCCCCCACCATCATGCTCACCACATCTGCATGCACCATCCGGATCGGCGAATCGCGCTCGAACAGGGCTTCATCGGATGGCGGGACCGGTTGCTGGCCACCCTCGACATCGTTGAACACCGCGCGAACGCTGCCGACAAGGCGCTGGCGGAGTTTTTCGGAAAGGTCGGCTTGCGGCATCGTCAGCCAATATAGGGTTGGCGCAGCGCGGATAAATGCCTAACCCGCCGAAGCGATGAACGACATGACCGAAAAGAGCTTCGACGCCTCCTCCAAAACCGTGCTGGCCGCGCCCGACACCGAGGTCGACGTGCGCGAGGTCTTCGGCATCGATATCGACTGGAAGGTGCCGGCCTTTTCCAAACCCGACGAGCGCACCCCCGATCTCGACGAGGCCTATGTCTTCGATGCCGACACGACGCTGGCGATTCTCGCCGGCTTCGCGCACGATCGCCGGGTGATGGTGCAGGGCTATCACGGCACCGGCAAATCGACGCATATCGAACAGGTCGCGGCGCGGCTCAACTGGCCCTGCATCCGGATCAATCTCGACGCGCACATCAGCCGGATCGACCTGATCGGGCGCGACGCCATCGTGCTGCGCGACGGTCTGCAGGTCACCGAATTTCGCGAAGGCCTGCTGCCCTGGGCGCTCCAGCACCCGGTGGCGCTGGTGTTCGACGAATACGACGCCGGCCGCCCGGACGTGATGTTCGTGATCCAGCGCGTGCTCGAACAGCAGGGCAAGCTGACGCTGCTCGACCAGAACCGCGTGATCCGCCCCGATCCCAACTTCCGGCTGTTCGCCACCGCCAACACCGTCGGGCTGGGCGACACCAGCGGGCTCTATCACGGCACACAGGCGATCAATCAGGGCCAGATGGACCGCTGGAACATCGTCATCGGGCTGAACTATCTTCCCGCCGAGACCGAGCAGGCGATCGTCGCGGCCAAGAACCCCGATGCCGACCCCAAGCTGCTGGCCGACATGGTCAAGGTCGCCGATCTGACCCGGCAGGGCTTCATCAACGGCGATATCTCGACCGTGATGAGCCCGCGCACGGTGATCACCTGGGCGCAGAACAACGCGATCTTCAAGAACGTCGGCTTCTCCTTTCGGCTCTCCTTCCTCAACAAGTGCGACGAGGAAGAACGGATGCTGGTCGCCGAATATTACCAGCGCGTCTTCGGCGAGGATCTGCCCGAGAGCGTGGTCGGCAAAAACTGACTCCGGCGGGTCTGGCCCCTCCTGTGTTGTTCTGTTAACACAGTAGCCGCATGGGCCTGTTCGATCCTTTCCGCCGCAAGCAGCCCGAGCCCGAACCGGCGTCGCACAGCGGCTATTACTCGCTGCACGACGGGTTGGGCGAGGATCCCGCTTACGACGAATGGGATGCCCGGCTCGACGAGGTCGACCGCCGGCTTTCCGGCGAGCACGATTCGGGCGGCACCTATCGCCTGCAACGCGAACCGCGCGGCGCCGAACGCTGGTGGCAGCGCGCTTACTGGCGCGACCGGCGCAAGCGCTGGTGGGCAGGGCGGATCATCGCCGCCGCGCTGGCGCTGTTCGTGCTGCTCGTCGCCTGGCTGGCGATCACCGCCCCGCTCAACAAATCGCTCCAGCCGATCGCGCCGCCGATGGTCACGTTGCTGGCCGCCGACGGCACGCCGATCGCGCGCAATGGCGCGGTCACCGACGAACCAGTCGTCGTCTCCGATCTCCCACCGCATGTGGTCGAGGCCTTCATGGCGATCGAGGACCGGCGCTTCTACGACCATTGGGGAGTCGATCCGCGGGGCGTGGCGCGCGCGGTGTTCATGGGGGTGGGCGGCGGCTCGACCATCACCCAGCAGCTGGCGAAATTCACCTTCCTGACCCCCGAACAGACGCTGACCCGCAAGGCGCGCGAGATGCTGATCGCCTTCTGGCTGGAAAGCTGGCTGACCAAGAACGAGATCCTCGCGCGTTATTTGTCGAACGCCTATTTCGGCGACAACGTCTACGGCCTGCGCGCGGCGAGCATGCACTTCTTCTACCGTCGGCCCGAGAACCTCACCGTCAGCCAGGCGGCGATGCTGGCGGGGCTGGTGCAGGCGCCGTCGCGCTTCAACCCCGTCAAACATTACGACCGCGCGGAGCGGCGCCGGCTGATGGTCGTCGATGCCATGGTCGCCGCCGGATACCTGAGCGAAGCGGAGGCGCAGCGCCTGCGTCCGCCCGCGCTCGATGTCCGGCTCAAGAGCGATCTGCCCACTGGAACCTATTTTGCAGACTGGGCGCTGCCCGAGGCGCGCGAGCGGACCAGCGGGGGCTACGCCCGCCAGACGCTCACCACCACGCTCGACAGCCGCTTGCAGTCGATCGCCCGGGTGGTGACCGGACGTCCGGAACTGCGCGGGGCGCAGGTCGCGCTGGTCGCCATGCGCCCCAATGGCGAGGTGGTGGCGATGATCGGCGGGACCGATTACGGCAAATCCACCTTCAACCGTGCGACCCAGGCCAAGCGCCAGCCCGGATCGACCTTCAAGCTTTTCGTCTATCTCGCCGCCCTGCGCGCCGGCTGGGACCCCGACGACCGGATCGCCAACACCGCGATCGAGGAGGGCAGCTATCGCCCGAAGAATTCGCGCGAGCGCTATTCGGAAAGCCTGACGCTGCGCGAAGCCTTTGCCCAATCGAGCAATGTCGCCGCGGTGCGGCTGTTCGGCGAGGTCGGCTCCGAGGCGGTGATCGAGACCGCGCGCGATCTGGGCGTAACCTCCGCTCTGGCCGAGGGCGATCCCAGTCTCGCGCTCGGCACCTCGACCATGAGCCTGCTGGAGCTGACCGCCGCCTATGCCGGGGTCGCGGCCAACCGCTATCCGGTCGATCCCCACGCCTTCGCCCGCGAGGAACCGAACTGGTGGGATCGGTTGTGGGACGGCAGCGACACGCTTTCTGGGCGGGTTCATTCCGACATGGAGGACATGCTGCGCCACGCGATCAACCAGGGCACGGGGCGCGCAGCGATGCTGCCGGGGCCCAATTTCGGTAAGACCGGCACCACGCAGGACAATCGCGATGCGCTGTTCGTCGGCTATGCAAACGATCTGGTAGTCGGGGTGTGGATCGGAAACGACGACAATTCGCCGCTCGACGGGATCAGCGGCGGCGGCTTGCCCGCGCAGATCTGGAAGGATTTCATGCGTCAGGCCGGCGGTGCGAGTGGGGCCCCCCGGGCCAATCCGACCGAGCGCGCCGATCCCGGCGGCCCGGTCGAGCCACAGGATGTGCCCGAGCTCGAGGACATCCCGTTCGAGGACGGATCGCGGCTGCGGTTCGAGGATGGCGAGATGATCTATTCGACCGATGTCGAAGGCGTGGATCTCGACCTGCGGGTCGGGGAGGACGGCATGCGCGTCGATTCGCAGCGGTTCGAGGAAGTCCGCCGCCGCGCCGAGGAAGCGACCCGCGAACGGATCGAACGCGAAGAGGAGCGAATGCGCGAACGCTACGAGGCAGAGCGGCAGCGGCTAGAGGAGCAGGAGCGCTAGCTAGGTTGCGAAGAGAACTGCGCTAGGGACCGCCGAAAAAGCGCGCTCGGGCGCACAACAACACGCGTCATCCCAGCGGAAGCTGGGATCTCCTTCGGGTAGAGGACCGGGAGGCGAGCGATCCCAGCTTTCGCTGGGATGACGGAGAGTTGCTAGGCTGCGGCTTCCGCATCCCCCATCAGGATGTTCATCACCGCGCTGGCGATCGGTTTGGCCTCGTCGTCCTGCCAGGCCTCGACGCTGAGATTGGCGGTCCGGCGGCCCAGCTTGACGATCCGGGCCCTGGCGAAGCTTGGCCGCGTCTTGCCGCTGCGCAGGAACTGGACGGTGATGTTGATCGGCTTCATCTGCGCCACGCGCCCCGAGCGCGCCAATTCCGCGCGCAGCGCGCCGTAGCCGGCGGTCTCGAGCAGACCGCTGATTGCGCCGCCATGCAATGCGCCGGGGCGTCCCTGCACCGCATCGGAGAATTCGACCCGCAGCACGGGCACATCGTCTTCCCAGCGATCGAGCGCGATGCCGAGCGAGCGCGCATAGGGCGTGACGACCTCGATATCGCGCGGATCAGCCACTGGGCAGCTCCACGTGACGCGCATCGATCGACATGAAGACCGCCTGCATATGCGCCACCGGGTCCTCGGCGTCGCCGTCATGCGCGATGCCGCGCACGAAGGCGGCCGAGCGGGTCAGGCGATAGCATTGCGCGCGTCCGAAAACGCTTGATCGCGCGCGGGCGGGGCGGGTGTAGTCGACTCGCAGGTCGAGCGTCGCGATGGCGCGGAAGTGGCCCATCCGGGTCCAGATCGCCAGCCCGCTGGCCATGTCCATCAGGCTGATGATCGGGCCCGAGGCGAGCACCTCGCGGCCGTCCTCGCCCAGCAGGTCCTCGCGCCAGGGGAGTTCGAGCTCGACCCAGTCCTCGCCATGGTCGCGATAGGCGAGTCCCAGCCAGCCATTGTGCGAACGCGCCGTCAGGAACGGCGCAGCCTGCGCGGGATCGAAACGGGGGTGCTCATCGGCCATTACCGCTCGCCCTGCCGCGCGGCGCGGGCGAATACAATGGCTAAAGCTCAATTGGTCAGCGTGTCGATCGCGCCCTGGAGGATGATCGCGGCGGCGTGGCTGTCGATCCGCTCGGCGCGCTTGGCGCGACTCATGTCCTGCCCGATCATCGCCGCCTCGGCGCTGGCGGTGGACCAGCGCTCGTCCCACAGCAGCACGGGCAGCGCCAGCGCGGCGGCGAGATTGCGCGCATAGGCCCGGCTCGCCTGCGCGCGCGGTCCTTCGCGCCCGTCCATATTGCGCGGCAGACCGATCACCAGTCCCTTGATCGAGCGCTGCTGGACGAGCTCGCGCAGCTTGCCGCAATCGGCGGTAAACTTGCCGCGCGGCAGGGTCTTGCCCGCGGTCGCGAAGCGCCAGCCGGCATCGCAGGTCGCGAGGCCGATGGTGCGGGTGCCGAGATCGAGACCGAGCAGCACCCCGCCATCGGGCAGCTGCTCGTCGAACGCGGCCGCGCTGTCGGTTACGATCCCGCCGGCGTCCATGCCGATACCCGTTCCAGCACGTCCTTCTGCACATTCGCCCAGAACAGTGGAATGTCGTAAACGTGGTAATTGTTGCCCGGCAAGACGCCTTCGCCCAGCTCGGGAGGGTCGCCGATCAGCAGCAGGCCTGCGGCATCGCACCGTGCCGGAACCGCTGCCGGGACGAGCTCGCCGCGCGAGAGGCTTTCGTCGGGGACTAGCGTACCGAGATTGCTGCTGGCGGGCGCCGCGCCATTGGCGCCACCGGTAAGGGGATTGACGCACAGGATCGGCCCGTCGCCGCGCTGCTGACCATCCAAACCCGGCGTGCTGCCGTAGCGACGCATCAGGAAATCGGGATCGTTGTCGTCGGCGAAGCTGGACCAACCCAAGATGCAGCCGGTCTGCCCGGGCGCCGCGCAGGCCGGAAAAGGAAGCGCGGGAAGGTCATGGTCGATCGAGATGGGCCAGCCCGGGGCGTAGACGGCGGCCACGCGGTTCTCGAGTTCGGTGTCGGCGACCTCTTCCATCAACAACCGCAGAATATGCAGCGCGCCCTGGCTGTGTCCGGCGAGCACGATCGGCTTGTCCGGATCCACGCTCTCGACGAAATAGCGGAACGCCTCGCGCACATCGGCATAGGCCGCATCGATCGCCAGCTTCGCTGCGGGTTTGTCGGTCAGGAAGGCGCCAACCGCGGCCTGACGGTATTTCGGCGCCCAGATCTCGTCCGCGGCATTGAACGGGCTGGCGAGCCCGCGCAGGAAGGTGCGGGCGCGTTCGTGCGTCGTCCGGTCGGCAAGGCTGGCGTTCCAGTCGCCACCCGCCTGGATATAGCTGGTCGGGGGAACGAAGAAGACCGCGAACTCGGGCGTTTCCGCCCGTGCAATCGGATCGGCGCGGCGGCTGCTCTCGGGCGCGAGCGCGCCCGGGACGTCGCCCAGCGTGCGCTCTGCGGCGGGTGCTTCGGGGGAAGGCTCGCGAGTCGCCGGATCTTCGGGAGGCTCGGCGAGGGCGGGCTGATAGCGTGCCGGATCGTCGGTGCCGATCCCGGGGCGCGAGTACCACATTCCCGGGTCTTCATAGGCGTTTGCGGGCAATGCCTCCTGCTCGACGAATTCGCCGCGCGGCACGAAGGCGATCTCGGTCGCCTCGCGCGACCAGATCGACAGCGCGACCCCGCCCAGGATCACGGCGACAATGACGAATGCGATGAAATAGAGAAACTTACGCGCCATTCCTTGCCGCCTCTCCAGCTTGGTCTTCCTCGTCCGCAGTCTCGGCGCGCCGTTCCAGCGCAACCTTGATCATCGCCAGCAGGGGGTCGGCCAGGAACAGGCCGATGATCCCGAACAGGATGCCCATGACAAGCTGCGCCGCCAGCACCACTGCAGGCGCCAGATCGACCGTCTTGCGGGCGATCATCGGCACCACGACGTAGCCGTCGAAGTTCTGCACGAACAGATAGACGAAGATCGTGTAGAGCCCCATGTCGAGCCCGCCGGAGAAACCCACCAACACCATCAAAACGCCGGAGATGATGGCCCCGAGATTGGGGACGAAGGCGAGCAGGCCCGTCAGGATCGCCAGCAGCGCGGCCATCGGCACCGCACCGACGCCGATCAGCGGGCCGACGAAGGCCAGCATGACATAGGTGAACACGCCTTCGATCAGCATGCCCAGCAAGCGTCCCGCCATCAGCCGGCGCAGCGTCTGCGCCATCCGCGTCGCGGTCAGATAGAAGGAAGCCCGTCTCGCGCGCGGCAAGGTCCAGGCGACCCCACGTTCGTAAAGCTGCGGCTCGAGCGCCACATAGACCCCGATGATCACGATCAGCACCACCGTCGTAAGTCCGCCCAGCAGCCCGCCCAGCGCGCGGGTGAGCGTGCCGATCCCGCTGGTGATGCTGCTTGCATAATTCTGCAGCTGGGATTGGCTGATCTCGATCCCCTGCGCCTGTAACCAGCGGACCAAATCGGTAACCTGACGTTCGACGATCGCAGGGAATTGCGCCGCCTCGCTCGAGATCGTCGCGCCGATGAAGTAGCCAAGCCACACGAGGAAGGCGACGGTCAGCAACAGGACGATCGAGACGCGCAGATAGCGCGGTATCGACAGGATTCGTCCAAGCAGGCGTGCGCCTCCGTCGATCATTGCGGCGAACACGAGGGCACCGAAAACCACCAGCAGCGACTGGGCGATGTAAACCGTGAGGATCATCCCCCCGACCACCAGCGTCCAGACGAACGCCCGCCGGGCTTCGTACAGCAGCCGCGGATCGGAAATGCGCGATGGGCTGTTGCCCAGATCCTCTCTCGCAAGTTCGGCGGGAGAGGCGAAGCGGCTCTCGGTTTCGCCCTGCGCGGATGCGTTGGCGGAAGGGCCGCTCATGGTGCTATTCGGCCCGTTCGGCAAGCGGCGGACGCAGCGTGGACCAGGCGCGGTCGGCGCGCAGCGAAGTGATCCAGCTGACCGGGTTGAGGCTGGTGGTGCCATCGAGCGAGAAGGTAATGAACTCGGCGCGACCGCCGATGTTCTCCAGCGGCACCGGTCCGCCGAGCCCTTGCGCGAAGATCTCCGCCCGGCTGTCGGCCGAATGGTCGCGATTGTCGCCCATCACGAAGACATGGCCTTCCGGCACGGTGATCTCGGGATAATTGTCGAGATACTGGTCCTGGTGATCGATGATGAGATAGCTCGCGCCATTGGGCAGCGTTTCGCGCCGCACGGGGATTTCATAGACCGATTCGCCGTTCGGCTCGCGCATCAGATAGGGGGCGAAATCGCCCATGCAGGGGTCGCCATTGCACAAATGCCGGTCGTAATCGGCGGGGATGCGCAGTGCCGGCTCGACCTCCTGCGGCACCGCCTCGCCATTGAGGATGATCCGCCCGTCGCGAACCGCGATCCGATCGCCGGGCAGCGCGACCACGCGCTTGATGTAGTCCTCGTCGCGGGTGGGGTGGACGGGGATCACGACATCGCCGTATTCGGGCGTATCGCCAAAAATGCGCCAGTCGCCGCGCGGAGCGAGATGGAAGCTGATCGACGACCAGTTCCAGCCATAGGGATATTTGCTCACCACCAGCCGGTCGCCCACGAACAGATTGGGCAGCATCGACGTGCTGGGGATGTAGAAGGGTTTCGCGACGAAGCTGTGGAAGGCGAACACCGCCAGCAGCATCAGCGCCAGCCCGCGCAGTTCGGCAAGCCAGTTGACGCGCTCGCCCTTGCTGTCGGCAGACGCATTCTTCGCTGAAGGATCGGTCGCGGCGATGGTGTCGGAACTCATGTGGGCAGGGCCTCGATGACAACCAGGGCCTGCGCCCATGGATGATCGTCGGTGAGGGTGAGATGAATATGCGCCTCATGGCCGGGCGGAACCATTTCCGCAAGCCGCTTCGCCGCGCCGCCTTCCAGCGCCAGAGTGGGAGCGCCGGAAGCGGCGTTGACCACCCCTATGTCCTTCATGAACACCCCGCGTCGGAACCCCGTGCCGATGGCTTTGGAGAACGCTTCCTTCGCGGCGAATCGCTTGGCATAGGTGCCCGCAATGGTGAAGGGGCGGCGGCGGGCCTTGGCGCGCTCGGTCTCGGTGAAGACGCGGTTCTCGAAGCGCTCGCCGAAGCGATCGAGAGAGGACTGGATTCGCTCGATATTACACAGGTCCGAGCCCAGGCCGATGATCACCTCGCGTCGTCCATCAATTCGCGCATCTGCCGCACGGCCTGTTCGAGTCCGACGAAAACCGCCTCCCCCACGAGATAATGCCCGATGTTGAGCTCGGCGATCTGCGGAATGGCGGCGATCGGCTGGACGTTGTCGTAGGTGAGCCCGTGGCCGGCGTGGGGTTCGATCCCGTTCTTTGCTGCCAGCGCGGCCATGTCTGCGATGCGGCGCAGTTCGCGCGCACGTTCTTCGCCGGTGGCGTGGGCATATTCGCCGGTGTGGAATTCGACTACCGGGACCTTGAGCCGCAGCGCCGCTTCGAGCTGGCGTTCCTCGGCCTCGATGAACAGGCTGACGCGGATGCCGTGGTCGAGCAGCCGCGCGACGATAGGCGCGAGGCGGTTGTCCTGACCCGCGGCATCCAGCCCGCCCTCAGTGGTGCGCTCCTCGCGTTTTTCGGGAACGATGCAGGCGGCGTGCGGCCTGTGCGCCAGCGCGATGGCGAGCATTTCCTCGGTCGCCGCCATCTCGAGGTTGAGAGGAAGGCCGGTGGCTTCCTGGATACGTTGCAGATCGCCGTCGCGGATGTGACGACGGTCTTCGCGTAAGTGCGCGGTGATCCCGTCGCCGCCCACTGCGGCGACGATCTGCGCCGCGCGGACGGGGTCGGGATGCTCGCCGCCGCGCGCGTTGCGGATGGTGGCGACGTGATCGATGTTGACGCCCAGCCGCAGCGGAACGGGCCTCGTCTCTGGGTGAGGCGTCTGGCTCAAACCTTGCGGCTGCCCGGTTTGGTTATGGGAATGGCCGCCAGTTCTGCCGGCAGTTCGTCCTCGGCATAGGTCGGGAAATTGATGTCGAGCAGCGCGAAGAAGGGGACGCCCAGATCCAGCGTCTCGTCCGAACGATCGACGAGCGCGACTTCGGCGATCACCTCGCCACCTTCGCGTTCCACCGCCGCGATCGCTTCGCGGCTCGAGAGGCCGGTGGTGACCACATCCTCGACCATCAGCACCTTCTGGCCCGGTTCGATGCGAAATCCCCGGCGCAGATGGAACTCGCCCTCGGGGCGCTCGAGGAAGATGGCGTCCTTCTCGAGGCAGCGGCCGACTTCGTGGCCGATGATCAGACCGCCCATCGCCGGGCTGACCACGAGATCGACCTGCGAACGAATCTCGCGGGGCAATTTCTGGCACAGTCCGCGCGCCAGCCGCGCGGCGCGATCCGGGTTCATCAGCACCCTCGCGCATTGCAGGTAGTGGCCCGAATGGCGGCCCGAGGAGAGCAGGAAATGCCCTTCGAGCAGCGCTTCGCTGGCGCGGAAATCGGCGAGGATGTATTCGTCGTTCATATCAGCGCGAGCACAAAGCGATTTGCCGGCCATTGCGCAAGAGGCAAACGACCTTGCGCATTTTTTGCCCCCTTGCGCTTGAGGCGCGGTGAAAGCCTGCCTATAGGGCGACACAACTCGGCCATTGGGCGACTTGTGTCGCGTCGCAGGCCGGTATCCGCGGCGGGAATTCCGCCCGTGCCAGTGAAACGGGACAATATGTCGAGCATTCAATTTTCTGCCGCCCATCGCGGGGCTTTCCGGATTTTCGCAGCCCTGTTTGCTGCGCTTGTGCTGGCTTTCGGCTGGCAGGCCGCGAGCGCGCAATCGACCCTCGAGCCCGGCGATCTCGTCGCCCCGGCACCGGCGGTGACGCCGCCCGCCGCGCTGGAACAGATCGATCCGGCAGTGGCTGCCGATGTCGCCGACCCCGATGCGGTCGTGGCTGGCGCCGACACCTACAGCCCGCTGGCGCCGGTCGAGGGCAAGGGGATGCCGAGCGATGGCCTCCTGGACATCCAGGACCAGTTTTCCGAGGACGGGCGGTTTGCTTACGATCTGCACATCGGGCTCGTCTGGATGATGGCGCTGATCAGCCTGTTTGTGCTCGGGCTGCTGCTTTATGTTGTGCTGCGCTTCAACCGCAAAGCCAATCCGGTGCCGTCGAAGACAACGCACAATACGACCATTGAAGTGATCTGGACCGTGGTTCCGGTGCTGATCCTGGTGGCCATCGCGATTCCGTCGATCGGCCTGCTGGCCAGGCAGTATGAAGTGCCCGGCGAGGACGCGATCACGATCAAGGCCACCGGCTACCAGTGGTACTGGGGCTACACCTATCCCGACAATGGCGATTTCGAGATAATCTCGAACATGCTCGACGAGGAAGAGGCCCTGGCCCGGGGTGAACCGGGGCAGCTCGCGGTCGACAACCGCATGGTCGTTCCTGCCGGGGTTCCGATCCGGCTGCAGGTTACCGCTGCCGACGTCATCCACAGCTTCGCCGTCCCGTCGCTGTGGTTCAAGCTCGATGCGGTTCCGGGGCGCCTGAACGAGCGCCTGCTCGAGATCGAAGAGCCCGGCGTCTATTACGGTCAGTGTTCGGAACTGTGCGGCGCGCGTCATGCCTATATGCCGATCGCGGTCGAGGCTCTGCCGCTCGACCAGTGGCGGGCATGGGTTCGCGAGCAGGGCGGCACCTTTGCCGAGGACGAGGCAGCCGCTGCCGCGACCGACGCTGCCTTGCCGCCGCTTCAGGGGCCCGAGAGTGCCGTTCCCGGTGCTCCGGGCGCGGGCGCTGCGCCGACCCAAGACACGTCGCCGACCACGTAAACCGAATTTCAGCGAACGAAGAGACCACCCATCATGGCCACCACAGCCGACGCATTCCAGGCCCATGCCGACGATCACGCGCATGACCATGCCGATCACAAGCCGGGCTTCTTCGCCCGCTGGTTCATGTCGACCAACCACAAGGACATCGGCACGCTCTACCTGATCTTCGCGATCATCGCGGGCATCATCGGCGGTGCGATCTCGGGCATCATGCGGATGGAACTGGCCGAACCCGGCATCCAGTACCTGACCTGGTGGGCCGAGTTCATGGCCGGCACGTCGGATATCGATACCGCGCTGCACATGTGGAACGTCTTCATCACCGCGCACGGGCTGATCATGGTGTTCTTCATGGTCATGCCGGCGATGATCGGCGGTTTCGGCAATTGGTTCGTGCCGCTGATGATCGGCGCGCCAGACATGGCCTTCCCGCGGATGAACAATGTCAGCTTCTGGCTGACGGTCGCCGGATTCTTGAGCCTGATGGCCTCGCTCTTCTTTCCGGGCGGGACCGGTCCGGGAGCGGGGACCGGCTGGACGGTCTATGCGCCACTCTCCACCACCGGCAGTCAGGGTCCGGCGGTCGATTTCGCGATCTTCTCGCTCCACCTGGCGGGCGCGGGCTCGATCCTGGGCGCGACCAACTTCATCACCACCATCTTCAACATGCGCGCGCCGGGCATGACCCTGCACAAGATGCCGCTGTTCGTGTGGTCGGTGCTGGTCACCGCCTTCCTGCTGCTGCTGGCGCTTCCGGTGCTCGCCGCCGCGATCACCATGCTGCTGACCGATCGCAATTTCGGTACCACCTTCTTCGATCCGGCCGGCGGCGGCGATCCGGTGCTCTACCAGCATCTGTTCTGGTTCTTCGGCCACCCCGAGGTCTACATCATGATCCTGCCCGGCTTCGGCATGATCAGCCAGATCGTCGCGACCTTCAGCCGCAAGCCGGTGTTCGGCTATCTCGGCATGGCTTACGCCATGGTGGCGATCGGCGTGGTGGGCTTCGTGGTCTGGGCGCACCACATGTACACCACCGGTCTCGATGTGAACACGAAGATGTATTTCACCGCCGCGACCATGGTCATCGCGGTCCCGACGGGCGTGAAGATCTTCAGCTGGATCGCTACGATGTGGGGCGGTTCGATGGAGTTCAAGAGCCCGCTGGTCTGGTCGCTCGGCTTCATCTTCCTGTTCACGGTCGGCGGCGTGACCGGTGTCTATCTCGCCAATGGCGGCGTCGACGACGTGGTCCACGACACCTATTTCGTGGTCGCGCACTTCCACTACGTGCTGTCGATGGGCGCGGTGTTCTCGCTGTTCGCCGGGTTCTACTACTGGTTCCCCAAGATGAGCGGGCGGATGCATTCCGAACTGCTCGCGCACCTGCACTTCTGGGGGTTCTTCATCGGTGTGAACGTGATCTTCTTCCCGCAGCACTTCCTCGGCCTCAACGGGATGCCGCGGCGTATCCCGGATTATCCGGCGGCGTTCGAGTACTGGAACAACATCAGCTCGGTCGGCTATCACATCATGGCCGCTTCGATGCTGCTGTTCTTCGCCAATCTGATCTACGCCTTCACCGTCGGCAAGAAGGCCCCCGCCAACCCCTGGGGCGAAGGTGCGACCACGCTGGAATGGACGCTGTCCAGCCCGCCGCCGTTCCACCAGTTCGAGACCCTGCCGGTGATCGAGGAACATCACGATTACCACGACCACCGTCAGGACGTTCCGAAGGAAACGAGCGTCTGAGCGGTCGGTCATAACAAATTAACGAGCGGCCGGTCCCAATGGGGCCGGCCGTTTGCGTTGACGGCAGGCACACAGACGACGCATTCCTGTCGTCAGAGGAGATGTTCATGACTAGGACCAGTCCAGAGATGCGCCTGATCGATGTTGGAGAGCTATCGCTGCGCTGTGCGATCTCCGGAGAGGGACCGCTGGTCGTCTTCGTCCATGGTTTTCCCGAGAGCTGGTACAGTTGGCGCCACCAGATCGGCCCCGTCGCCCAAGCCGGATTCACTGCCTGCGCGATCGACGTGCGCGGCTATGGCGGTTCCGACAAGCCCGAAGCGATCGAAGCCTATGCGATGGAGCGGATCGTCGGCGATCTGGTCGGATTGAGGCAGGCGCTCTCGCCCGATCAACCCGCGGTGCTCGTCGGGCATGATTGGGGCGCGCCGATCGTGTGGAATTCGGCGCTGACGAACCCTGAGCATTTCCGCGCCGTCGCGGGTTTCTCGGTGCCCTTCGGCGGGGTGCCGAACCGGCCTTTCACCGAGGTTTTCCGCGAGCATTTCACCGCCAAGGGGCGGTTCTTCTATCAAGAGTACTTCCAGGAGCCCGGCGTCGCGGAGGCCGAGGCCGAGGCGGACCCGCGCGAGTTCGTCCAGCGGATGATGTATTCGATCTCGGGCGATGTGCCGCCGGGAGACTATTGGGACAAGGCGCTGGGCGCCACATTTCTCGAAGGACTTCCCGAACCGCAACCGGTCGAGTGGCTGAGCGAGACCGATCTCGATTTCTACGAAGACGAATTTCGAACCTCCGGTTTTCGCGGTCCGCTCAACCGCTATCGCAACCATGAACGCGATTACGAATGGCTGCAGCAATTCGCCGGAAGGCTGATCGATCAGCCCGCGCTGTTCATCGGCGGCGATCGTGACCCTGCATCCTTCCTGTTCGGCGCGATCGAGGATCCGGTGGGGTTCACCCGCATGTTCGTCCCGAACGTCGAGGGATGCATACTCGAGGGCTGCGGGCACTGGACCCAGCAGGAAAAACCCGACGAAGTGAACCGCCTGCTGCTCGACTGGCTGCACCGGCTCTAACGCCCTTTCGCGCCGGGCCTTGTGCGTCTATATGGCGCTCACACCATGCCCCAGACCGTACCCCTTGTCCTGCCCGCCGATTGGCGCGACTTCTTTGCTCTGACCAAACCCCGGGTGATGAGCCTGGTGATCTTCACCGGGCTGTGCGGCCTGCTGGCAGCTCCCGGAGCGATCCATCCGGTGCTCGGATTTACCGCCATCCTGTGCATCGCGCTGGGCGCGGGAGGGGCGGCGGCGCTCAACCAGTGGTGGGAAGCCGACATCGACGCCGGGATGAAGCGGACCGCCAAACGCCCGCTCCCGGCCGGCCGGATGCAGCGCGGCGATGCCCGCGACTTCGGGATCGCGCTGTCTGTGACCTCGGTTCTGGTCATGGGGCTGGCGATCGGCTGGCTGGCGGCTGCGATCCTGGCGCTCTCGATCGTCTATTACGCCGTGGTCTACACCATCTGGCTGAAACCCCGTACGCCGCAGAACATCGTTATCGGCGGCGGTGCCGGCGCGTTTCCACCGCTGATCGGCTGGGTCGCGGTGACCGGCGAGATCACGATGATGCCGGTGCTGCTGTTTGCGATCATCTTCTTCTGGACCCCGCCGCATTTCTGGGCGCTCGCGCTGTTCGTGAAGTCGGATTACGCCAAGGTCGGCATCCCTATGATGCCGGTCGCCCGCGGCGAGACCAGCACGCGCCGCCAGATCTTGGCCTATGCCCTGCTGTTGGTGCCGATCGCGGCCGCCCCGTGGCTCATCGGCGGAACCGGCCTGGTTTACGGACTTGCGGCGCTCGCATTGTCGCTTGCCTTCCTTGCGCTTTCGCTCCCCGTCGCTTTCCGGCAGACCGGCACCGACGATGCAATGAAGCCCGAGAAAAGGCTGTTCGCCTTCAGCATCCTCTACCTCTTCGCGCTATTCGCGGTGCTGGTTGTGGACCGGGTGCTGGTCGTCAATGGAGTGACCGCATGACGCCCGAAGAAGAAACCGAATTCAAGCGCCGCCGGCGCAGCCGCAATCTCGCGCTGGGCGCGGTGCTGCTGTTCTTCGTGGTGCTGTTCTACGCGATCACGATCGTAAGGATGGGCGACTGAGCATGACTACGGCCACCCTCGACAATCGCAACGCGCGGACCGCCTTCTTCGCGTTCTTGGGCGCCGCCGCCATGCTGGGAATGGGGTATGCTGCAGTCCCGCTCTACAACCTGTTCTGTCAGGTTACCGGGTTCGGCGGGACGACCCAGCGCGCCAGCGAATCCGATGCGGCGCTGGCTGCCAAGATGGCGCAGAGCGCAGGTGGAAGAACGATGTCGATTCGCTTCGACGGCAACACCGCAACCGACGTGCCGTGGACCTTCCGGCCAGAGCAATCGACCGACACGGTCCAGATCGGCCAGCGCGATCTGGCCTTCTACACCGCCCGCAACGACAGCGATGTGCCCATCACGGGGACCGCGACCTTCAACGTCGAGCCCGAACAGACTGGGCGCTACTTCAACAAGATACAGTGCTTCTGCTTCACCGAACAGGTGCTCCAGCCTGGCGAGGAGATCCGCATGCCGGTGCTCTACTACGTCGATCCCGCGATTCTCACCGATGAGAACGCCAAGGATGTCGAGCAGATCACACTGAGCTACACCTTCCACCGCGCCAAGGACCGTCCGGAAAGCGGCGGCGAGTAAGGCACTGGACCCGGAGCGCGAGCCGCTTTAAGGGCCCTCACATCCGATCCAGAGGACCGAAAGACCCATGGCTGGCACCGTAAATCACGATTATCACATTCTCGAACCCGACATCTGGCCGTTCGTAGGCTCGCTTTCGGCTTTGACCTTCACCACCGGCATGGTGCTGTTCATGCACGAGATGGAGGCCGCGCATCTGGTGCTCGGCCTGGGTATCGCCGGTCTGATCGCGACCTTCTTCAGCTGGTTCTCGAACATCGTCAAGGAAGCCGAGCGCGGCGATCACACCCCCGTGGTGCAACTGCACATGCGCTACGGCATGATCCTGTTCATCGCGTCGGAAGTGATGTTCTTCGTCGGCTGGTTCTGGAGCTGGTTCGACTTCGCGCTGTTCCCCAGCGAATTGTCCGACGTGATCGGTGGCGTATGGCCGCCCGAGGCGATCGAGGCGGTGATCGATCCGTTCTCGCTGCCGTTGCTCAACACGCTGATCCTGCTGTGTTCGGGCACCACGGTCACATGGGCGCACCATTCGCTGATCCATGGCGATCGCGAGGGTCTCAAGAAGGGATTGTGGGCGACGATCATCCTGGGCATCATCTTCACTTCGATCCAGGCCTATGAATATGCGGCCGCTCCGTTCGAGTTCGGCGGCAACACCTACAGCTCGGCCTTCTATATGGCGACCGGGTTTCACGGCTTCCACGTGCTCATCGGGACGATCTTCCTGATCGTCTGCCTGCGCCGCAGCTATCTGGGGCACTTCACCCCGCGCCAGCATTTCGGCTTCGAAGCCGCTGCCTGGTACTGGCACTTCGTCGACGTGGTGTGGCTGTTCCTCTTCATCACCGTCTATGTCTGGGGCGGCTGGGGCGCCGAAGTCCACTGATGCAGCCCGGTTCGCCGGACACGGAATCGGGGCGGCCTTCCCTTGCGGAGGCCGCCCTTTTCGGTTGTTGTCCGCGCTGCGGGGAGCGCGCCCTGTTCGATGGCGTGGTCAAATTCGCGCCGCGCTGCAGCGCTTGCCAGCTCGATTACGAGCGGTTCAACGTCGGGGACGGACCGGCCGCCTTTCTCACCCTGATCATCGGCGCGCTCATCACCGGGCTGGCGATCTGGCTCGACGCCGCGGTCCGCCCGCCCTTCTGGGTCCATATCTTGCTGTGGGTCCCGATCACCATCGGCGCGGTGCTGGGCGGTCTGCGGGTCTCCAAGGCGCTGCTGCTGATCGCGGAATATCGCAACAAGGCCGGTGAAGCCGGACGGTCCGAATGAGCGGACCGACGATTGCTCGCATCCCCGTTTTGTCCACCGTCATCGTGCTGGCGGCGGTGGCGGTGATGATCGCGCTGGGTTTCTGGCAATTGGGACGGATGAACGAGAAAGAGGCGCTAATCGCCCGCTACGCCGCGGCGAGCGATCGGGCCGCCGTCGCCTGGCCTACCCCGGCGCAGTACGAGGCCGCCCTGTTTCGCCGCAGCACCGTGGAGTGCGAGCGGGTAACCGGCTTCGACAGCATCGCGGGTACCTCGCGCCGCGGCGAGAAGGGCTGGGCGCAGATCGCGCGCTGCCTCCTGCCGGACGGCACCAGCGCGAATGTCGCGGTGGGCTGGTCGCGCGAACCGTTCCCTCCTGCATGGGAGGGCGGGACCGTCACCGGGATTGTCGCTTCTTATGGCCAATCGGTGCGCTTGGTCGCGATCGAGCCGGTCGCCGGGCTGCAACCGCTGGCCGCGCCCGACCCCGCCGATCTGCCCAACAATCACCTCGCCTACGCGGGTCAGTGGTTCCTGTTCGCGCTGACCGCTCTCGTGATCTACGGTCTCGTCCTGCGCCAGAAGCTGGGCCTCACGGCAGGGCGCAGGAGCGACCCGGCTTCGCCGCGCTAAAGCGCGGCTTGCTTGCCCAGCGCAGGGCCGCAAGCTAGGCGCAGCCTTGATGGATTACATCTCGACCAGAGGCAGCGCTCCGACGCTCGATTTCGCCGGTGTGACGCTTGCCGGGCTGGCGAGTGACGGCGGACTCTATCTGCCCGCGAACTGGCCGCATTTCTCGCAGGACGAAATCGCGGCGATGCGCGGAATGCCCTATGCGCAGCTCGCCGCGACCGTGATGCACCCCTTCGTAGGGGACAGCCTGAGCCTCGAGCGGCTCCGTGAATTGTGCGATGAAGCCTATGGCCGCTTCGCGCACGCGGCGGTGACCCCGCTGGTCCAGCTCGACGAGCGGCACTGGCTGCTCGAGCTGTTCCACGGGCCGACGCTGGCCTTCAAGGATGTCGCCCTGCAATTGCTCGGGTTGCTGTTCGAGGAATTCCTCGCGCGCGAGCGAGGCACGCTCACCATCGTCGGCGCGACCAGCGGCGACACCGGCAGCGCCGCGATCGATGCGGTCGCCGGGCGCGACAAGGTCGAGATCTTCATGCTCCATCCCAAGGGGCGGGTGAGCGATGTCCAGCGCCGCCAGATGACCACGGTCCGCGCCCCCAACGTCCACAATATCGCGATCGACGGCAGCTTCGACGATGCGCAGGCGATGGTGAAACGGCTGTTCGCCGACGAGGCGATGACCGCCAAGCACCGGCTGGGCGCGGTCAATTCGATCAACTGGGCGCGGCTGATGGCGCAGGTGGTCTACTATTTCGCCGCCGCGCTCCAGCTCGGCGCGCCCGAGCGCTCGGTGGCGTTCAGCGTGCCGACGGGCAATTTCGGCGATGTCTTCGCCGGGCATGTCGCCGCGCGGATGGGGCTCCCGATCGCGCGGCTGGCGGTGGCGACCAATGTCAACGACATCCTCCACCGGGCCCTGACGAGCGGCGACTATTCGCAAAGCGAGGTCACCGCGACCGCCGCTCCGAGCATGGACATCCAGGTCAGCTCCAATTTCGAACGTCTGCTGTTCGATATCGGCGGGCGCGATGGCAGCGCTCTGGCCGGGCAGATGCGCGGCTTCGAGACCTCGCGCGCGATGCTGCTCAGCAATGCCCAGCGCGAAGGCGCCGCCTCGCTCTTCACCAGCGCCCGCGCCGACCAGAGCGCGATGGCGCAGGCGATGCGCTGGGCCTGGGATCGGGCGGGCGAGGTGGTGGACCCGCACACCGCGATCGGGCTGCACGCCGCCCACTCGCTCGACCTGCCTGCCGATGTTCCCATCGTCACGCTGGCAACCGCGCACCCGGCGAAGTTCCGCGATGCGGTCGAGCGGGCGACCGGGACGCGGCCGACGTTGCCGTTGCGGGTCGGCGATCTGTTCGCGCGTGAAGAAGCCTATACCGAGCTGTCCGGCGGCTACGATGCGGTGCGCGATTTCATCCTGACGCATGCGAGCCCGCGCGGCTGATGGCGGAGCTGCGCAGGGACCCGGTGCTGATGGTGGGCGAGGGCTGGGACGCCTATCGCCTGCTCGACAGCGGACATGGTCGCAAGTTCGAGTCCTATGGCCCGTACCGCTTCATCCGGCCCGAACCGCAGGCGATGTGGTCGCCGCGGCTCGAGGAGTGGGACGCGCATGGCGAATTCGTCCCCGGCTCGGACGAGGATGGCGGCGGGCGCTGGCAGTTCTTCGTCTCGGTGCCCGAGGAGGGCTGGCCGCTGTCCTATGGCGAGGCGCGCTTCACCGCGCAGTGCACCCCGTTCCGCCACCTCGGCTTCTTCCCCGACATGGCGCCAGTGTGGGGCTGGATGGGAGAGCAATTGGACGGGCGCGAGGACGCCGAGACGCTCAACCTGTTCGGCTACACCGGGGTCGGCTCGCTGGCGCTGAGCCGTTACGGGCGGGTCACCCATGTCGATGCCAGCAAGAAATCGGTGACGCAGGCGCGCGAGAACGCCGCGCTGTCGGGCATGGAGGATCGCCCGATCCGCTGGCTGGTCGACGACGCCGAGAAATTCACCGCGCGCGAGGTCCGGCGCGAGCGGCGCTACGATGGCATCATCCTCGACCCCCCCAAATTCGGGCGCGGCCCCGGCAACGAGGTCTGGCGGCTCGAATCGGGCCTGCCCGGGCTGGTCGGCGATTGCCGCAGGCTGCTCGATGCCGACAGCAAGTTCCTGTTCCTCACCGTCTATGCGGTGCGAATGAGCAGCCTCGCGCTCGCAGGTCTGCTTCAGGAGGTCTTCGCGGGGCTCCCCGGGGTGATCGAGCATGGCGATCTCGCGGTCGCCGAAACCGGCGAGGGCGCGCGGCTGCTCCCCACCGCGATCTTCGCGCGCTGGTCCAATCCGGGCTAGAGGGACGCATGAGTGATTCGCTGCATCTGGAAGTCGCCGATTTCGAACACGATGTCCTCACCGGCATCTATTCGGAGGAGACCGGCAAGCCGCAGCCGCTGCGATTCGCGATCACCGCGCGGCTGAAGCCGCTCGACCGCTACGAGCCGGACACTTCGCTCGATGCCTCGAAGAACTACATGGATCTCAAATTCGCCGCCTCCGACGCGCTCCCCGAAGGGGTACATTTCAAGCTGATCGAGGCGGTTGCGGATCATGTCTGCGAAACGCTCTTCCTGCAGGACGCGCGCATCGAGGCGGTGACCGTCAAGATCGTCAAGCTCGCAATCGCCGAGGCGGGCGAGCGGATCGGGATCACGCTGCACCGCGAGCGCCGCGGATGAAGCGGATCGCGGTGGACGATCTGCCGCCCGAGCCGCTCGCCGCGGCCGGGCTGTTCCATCAACACTGGCTGGCGCATATTGCCGCCGCGCTCGAGAGCGGGGAGGATGTCATGGTCACGCTGGCCCCCGCCGACCACACCCACCGCGAATGGCGCCTCGCGATCGCCGCCGGGCTGGCGCGCGCGCATGCGCCGCGGCGCGTCAATCTGGTGGCGGGCGAGGGCGCCGCGCTCGATGGCTTCGAAGCCTATCTTGGCAACGCGCCCGGGATCACGGGCCAATATTTCGAGAGCGACGGGACCGGTGCGGGCGATCCGCTCGTAGAGCCATCATGAACACCAGCCCGCTCATCGATGCTTTCCAGCGTCGTATCACTTACCTGCGCCTGTCGGTGACCGATCGCTGTGATCTGCGCTGCAGCTATTGCATGCCCGAAATGATGCGCTTTCTTCCCAAAAAAGAGGTGCTTAGCCTCGAGGAACTGCACCGACTCTCGCTCGCCTTCATGGCCCGCGGGGTGCGCAAGATCCGCCTTACCGGCGGCGAGCCGCTGGTCAGGCGCGACATGATCGATCTCGTCCGCGCGCTGGGCCGTCATGTCGGCGAAGGGCTCGACGAGATCACGCTGACCACCAACGGCACCCAGCTGGCGCGCCATGCCGACGAGCTGGCGCGCGCCGGGGTGCGGCGGGTCAACGTCTCGCTCGACACGATCGATCCGGCGCGCTTCGCGCAGCTCACCCGCCGCGATGCGCTGGATCAGGTGCTCGAAGGCATCGCCGCAGCGAAAGAGGCTGGTATCGCGGTCAAGCTCAACACGGTGGCGCTCAAGGGAATAAACGAGGACAAACTGCCCGATCTGATCGCCTGGGCGCATGGCGAGGGGCACGCGATCACGCTGATCGAGACCATGCCGCTGGGCGAGATCGACGGCGACCGGATCGACAGCTATCTGCCGCTCGATGCCTTGCGAGCACGGCTCGAACAGCGCTGGACGCTGAAGCCCTCCGAACATCGCAGCGGCGGCCCGGCACGCTATTTCGATATCGCCGAGACCGGTGGACGCCTGGGGCTGATCACGCCGCTGACGGAGAATTTCTGCGGCTCCTGCAACCGGATGCGGGTAACCGCGACCGGGCAGCTCTATCCTTGCCTTGGCGGCGGGGAGGCGGTCGATCTGCGAGCCGCGCTGCGCAGCGATCCGGGGCCGCACGCGCTCGACGCCGCGCTGGATCGCGCCCTCGCGGTCAAGCCCGAGCGCCACAGTTTCGCCATCCGCGCGCGCGGCGAAGCACCCGCCCTGGCGCGCCACATGTCGGTCACCGGTGGCTGATGGCGGTCCGGATCGTCTTTCTGGGGCCTTTGCGCGATCTGGCGGGGATGGCCGAGCGAGAGGCTCCGGCGCCGCTCGACTGGGACGGATTGCTCGCAGCGGTTGGGCCGCAGGTCGCCGCGAAATTGCGCGAGGAGCGGGTCAATCTCGCCTGCGCCGGAAGGGTCTTGGCCGACAAGACCGCACTGCTTGCAGAGGACGGCGAAGAGGTGGCGCTCCTGCCGCCGGTCAGCGGTGGCTAGGCTCGCACTCGAAACCCCGACCGATGTTCGCCTGCTCGATAGCGGGCTGTCGGTCGGCGAGGCGCTCGCCGCCTTCAACGCCGCGCATCCGCAGTCTGGCGGAATCGTGAGCTTTCTGGGCAAGGTGCGCCCAGGCTCGTCCGAGGTGCCGGTGAAGGCGCTCGAACTCACCCATTACGGACCGCTCACCCTACCCGGCATGGAGCGGCTGGCCGGGCAGGCGAAGGAGCGATTCGCGCTCGACGGTGTGCTTGTCTGGCACCGGATCGGAGTCCTGACGCCCGGCGAGGGGATCGTGCTCGTCGCCGCGGCGGCGCAGCATCGGCGCGGCGCGCTGGAGGCGGTCGATTTTCTTATGGACCACCTCAAGTCGGCCAGTTGGCTGTGGAAGCGCGAGAAGCGCGGCGACGGCTGGCACTGGATCGAGCCTCGCGCCGAGGATCACGACGCGCTCGCTCGCTGGCAGTAATTATTCGCGTTTGATCGTAGTCAAGGAACGCCGCTCCCGTTCGGCGCAAAGCGGCTGTACAGCAACCGGGAGTTCCGATCATGTCCAAGCATTTCACTCGCGAGATCGTCGCCGAACATGCCATCATCCGTGCGGAACCACGCCATCAGGTGGTGGTCGATCGCAGCTTCGAAATGCCCAAGGCGCTCTATGGCGCGACGGTCGCGCTCTATCTCGGCTTCATCGCGGTGCTCGGGATCGGTCTGCAGAGCCCCGGTCTCGCGATTCCCATGGCGATTTTCACGATCTTCATCCTCGCGGGCTTCGGCGTGCCGATGATCTGGACCCGGCTTGCGCCGCAGGCCGGGCAGCGCCCGCTCGATCTGAAACAACTCAAGCGGCTGGGGATTTCCACGCACACCGGACGTCTGCTCGGACGCGATGCGATGGTCCAGATGATGATCCTGCCCGTCCTGATCCTGGCCTGGGCGATCGCCATGGTGACGATCGTCGCCACGATCTAGCGGGCCAAGTGGGGAGAGGCGGTCAGGCGGCCGCTTCGGAGAGGAGCGCGGGGTCGACGAGTTCGATCCCGCGCTTTCCCTTGCGTGCGATCGCGCCTTCGCGCTCGAGTACGGTAATCTGGCGACTGACGGTTTCGATGGTCAGCCCCAGCATGTTCGCCATCTCGCCCCGGGACAGCGGCAGATCGAACTGCGCTGCGGGATGGCAGGGCGAATCGCTCGCCGCCTGGCCGAAGCCGAGCAACAGCGCTGCGACCCGTGCCTTGCCCGAAGCCTTGCCGGTCAGCGCCTGCAGCACCCGGCTCGCATGAAGGTCCTCCTGCGCGCGCCGCAGCAGCGCACGGGCCAGCGCTGGATAGGCATCGATCGCTTGCTCCATGGTCGGGCCGGCGAATACGCAAAGCCGACTGTCGGACAATGCGATCACATCGTGTTCGGCGAAGGGGCGGAAGAATTCGCCAACGAAACCTGCGGGATGGATGAGCGCCAGGATCTGCTCGCGCCCCTCGGCATCCATGGTGGCGACCTTGAGCGCACCGGAAACCAGCGTTGCGCAGCTCGACACGGGTTCGCCCGCAGCGAACAGCGTTTCGTTGCGCTTCAGGTCGCGCATCCGCCCGGCCCTGGCTAGCGCGTTGCGCTCGTCCTCCTCGAGCACGGCACAAGCCGCACGGTCGCGAACCGGGCATTCGACGCAGACGAGACTCATGGTTCCACGCGCTCGCGCAGTTCGGCGAGCAGCTCGTCTTCTTCCTCTACCAGCTCGATGACCAGCGATCGCGCGGCATCGATCTGCGCCCGATCCTCGGCCGCAATGGCGGCGGCAATATACAGAATATCGAGATCCGCCAGAGCGATAGCGGTATCGCTGCGGATCGAATCGAGGTCGGCCAGCGCAACCTGCGCGGCTCCCCAGGCGCTGCTGCCGACAGCAGTGCGGCCCGTGGCCGCAACGGTCCGGCGCGCGGCGGGGGCGCTGGCGACGAACCGCTGGTGGGCGCTGCGGGCGGCTCCGACCAACCCTGCCAGGCGCTCTTCGAGGCTGCCTTCATAGCTCACCGGCACCTCGGGAACGGCTATCGGATCGACCGCGATGGGTTCGAACTGGCCTCGCGCGCGCTCAACGTCGCGGATCGCCAGCGATGGATAGTCGGCGGAAGGGCTGGCACAGGCGCTCAGAGCGAGAACACCCAAGGCGGGAAGGGCAAGACGGGCTGGGTGAGGCATCGCCAGCCTGATAGCACGGCTCAGCCGTCGCGCCACCGCGTTGGCGAACGACCCCCGGAGAATTTTGAAACGAATTTTCGCGCGGTCGAGCGTTGACTTGGTGGGGGCATTCCCTTAACGGCACCCATCTTTCCGGGCCTCGCCATCTGGCGGGTCGACGGGCGCGCCGTGTCTTCGCAAGAACGCGGCAAAGCATTTTGAATGAGAGAAAAGCACCATGTTCGCAGTCGTGCGCACGGGCGGCAAGCAATACCGGGTTGCCGCCGGAGACAAGATCGCAGTTGAAAAGCTCGCAGGCGAAGCCGGCGACACCGTTACGCTGGGCGATGTCCTGCTCGCGGGCGAGGGCGACGATCTCGCCGAAGCCGGCAAGGTTACCGTTTCGGCGGAAATCATCGCTCAGGCCAAGAGCGAGAAGGTGATCGTCTTCAAGAAGCGCCGGCGGCACAATTATCGCCGCAAGGCCGGTCATCGCCAGCAGATGACGCTGCTGCGCATCATGCAGGTCGGCGACAGCAAGGCGGCTCCCAAGGCTGCGGCTGCCAAGGCCGACGACGCGCCCAAGGCTGCCGACAAGACCGCCGCTGCGCCTGCTGGCGAAGCCAAGGCCGAAGCCGCGAAGGCGGCACCCAAGAAGGCCGTCGCCGACAAGAAGCCTGCTGCGAAGAAGGCTCCCGCCAAGAAAGCATCGGCCGACAAGGCCGAAGAGCAGAAGTAAGGATACCCGACGATGGCACATAAAAAAGCAGGTGGTTCGTCCCGCAACGGTCGCGACTCCGCAGGTCGCCGCCTCGGCGTGAAGAAGTTCGGCAGCCAGGCAGTGGTCGCCGGTAATATCATCGTGCGCCAGCGCGGCACCAAGTTCTACCCGGCGGTCAATGTCGGCATGGGCAAGGACCACACGCTGTTCGCGCTCAACGATGGCATCGTGCGATTCCACTCGGGCAAGCTCGGCCGCAAATACGTCTCGGTCGACGTGCAGGCGGAAGCCGCCGAATAATCGGATGATTCGATAACAGGATCGTCCATCAGGATGGTCCCGGCCGGGTCGAAACCCGGCAGACGCAGAGGGAGATGGGACCATCCTGATTTCAGGGGGTCCGTCTCCCTCTTGTCGTTTCTCCCTCGAAAAGCCGCGGATTCAATCGTCCGCAGAAGCGAAATTGTCATGCGCGGCCCCTAGCGGGAGCGGCGCAGGGGCACACCGGGGAGAAGTCCGATGTTCCATCGCAGCCAGAGGGTTATGCTGCGTCCGATCTGGCCCGAAGACTGGCCGGGGATCTACGAAGCCATCAATGACAAAACCGTGGTGCGCAATCTCGCCCGCGCGCCGTGGCCGTATACGCCGGCCGATGCGCAGGCATTCGCCTGTCTGCCGCGCAAGAGGGATGAAGCGAAGTTCCTGATCACCCTGCCGGAGATGGCAGGAGCCCCGGTCGTGGGCTGTATCGGGTTGGAGCCACTGGACGGCGGCGGGCATGAGCTCGGCTATTGGGTGGGGCGTGCCTGGTGGGGGCGCGGGATCGCAACCGAAGCTGTTCATGGGATCCTCGAGGTCGCGCGGATGCGCGGCTGGAATCGGGTAAGCGCGGAGCATTTCCTCGACAATCCGGCATCGGGCCGCGTGCTGCACAAGACGGGGTTCCGGCCCGCCGGAAAGATCGTCGAGCGGTTCAGCCGTGCGCGCGGACACGAGGCAGCGGTGACGTGCTTCGCCCTCGATCTGGATGAGCAAGGCAGAGTCGCACCGGTCGATCTTCTCGACGCGGCCTAGCAGACCATACACTTCCAGCGCCGCCGAGACCTAGCTCGACGGCGCCGGACCATGTTGGAAGAACGGAAGCTATTCCGCCGGCATCAGCGCGGCTTCGAACTCGCCCTCGTATTTGCCGATCAGCGCGCGATCGTCGTGGTCCCAGGGATGGAAGCCGGGGCGGAAATAGCTCAGCCAGGCGGGGAAAATCCGCCGCAGCACGCCGGGCGTCACGGTGAGGTATTTGAAGAGGCCCCAGCGCGCCTTCCAGCCGGTGATGCCGTCCTGCGCCAGCAGGTCCATCGCATCGATCCAGCGGTTGAAGAGGAAGCGGCGGGTGACGATCAGCATCACCACCGAACGGCGCATCCAGCGACGGAACGGGGTCCAGTCGCGGGTCGCATGCTCGAAGGTGTCGTAGGCGACGCCCTTGTGCTCGATTTCCTCGACCGCGTGCCAGCGCCACATCGCGCGCACTTCGGGGTCGGAATCCTCGAAATGGCTCGGGTTGGCGAGAAATTCATGCGCCATCATCGCGGTGTAATGCTCGAGCGCCATGGTCACGAGCAGATTGGCGATCGGCGGGCGGCCCTTGGTCAGCGCCAGCAATTGCTCGACGCGCTTGTCGATCTTGGCGATGTCGTAGCCCGCATCCTCGGCGAGCCGGTTGAAGGCGACATGCTCGCGGGTGTGGTTGATTTCCTGGCGGACGAAGGCGCGAATCTCGGCCTCGAGCTTGGGGTCGGCACCGGCGCGGTGCGCCTTGACCGCTTCGATGAAGAAGGCCTCGCCGCGCGGGAAGGTGGCCGAGAGCGCGTTGTGCCAGGCGGTGCCGAACGCGTCGCCCGCCCACCAGCGCCGCGGCTTGGCGTCGCGGTTGAAGCGTTCGTCGCGGATGATGATTTCGAGACCCTCGGGCGTCGGCGCGGGGCGCATGGTCTTGCTCTTGGGGGCAGCGGCATCGATCTGGGCAGGTGCGTTCATGGAACGACTCCATCGCTTGAATGTCGTCAAGTCAGATAGTCGTTACTTACATCAATGTCAATAAGCCGCTGTCGGGCCTACTCGGCGGGCATCACCGCGGCCGCGTAGGGACTGTCGCCCAGCCCGATCAGCGCCCGGTCGTCGTGCTGCCAGGGGTGGAAGCCGGGCTTGAGGATCGCCGCCCATTCGAAAAACATCCGCCGCATCATCCCGGGCTTCCACCACAGGAAGGCGCGCAGCTTGCGCTTTGCGGTGCGGCGGTCGAACCCGTCCTGCATCAGCAGCCCGATCGCATCGCGCACCCGGTTGCCGAAATATTTGCGTGTGATCAGCAGCGCGATCAGCGAGCGGACTTTCCAGCGCTTCCACGCGCTCCAGTCGCGGGTGGCGTGGAGCCAGACGTCGTAGACCAGCCCCTTGTGCTCGATTTCCTCGGTCGCATGCCAGCGCCAGACATCCGCGGCGACCGGGTCGGCGCCCGCGAGATATTCGGGATGGGCGAGCAGCTGGCGGCTGATGATCGCGGCGAAATGCTCGAGCGCGATGGTGATCGCGAGGTTGAATTCGGGCGGGCGGCCTTCGGTCAGCGCGAGCATATCGTGAATGCCGCGGTCGATGCTTTCGACGTCGTAGCCGTGATCCTGCACCAGCCGGTTGAAGGCGACATGCTCGCGCGTGTGGTTGATTTCCTGCCGCGTGAACGCCTTGACCTCGGCAGCGAGCCGCGGCGGGAGGTCGGCGCGGAAGGTCTTGAGCGTGTCGATGAAGAAGGCTTCGCCGCGCGGCAGGCTGGCGCTGACCGAATTGTACCAGGCGGTGGCGACCGGATCGTTCGAATGCCACCAGCGCGCGGTCTTGTGCTGCCGGTCGAAGCGCTGGTCGCGCACGATCAGCGCGTGTTCTTCGGGAGTGGCTCCACGCGCCGCGATCTGCCGCTTGTCGTCGGCCCTGCCGGGCTCTAGGTCCGATCCGGGATCGATGGGGCTGTTTCTGGTCACCACAATGGTTAGGAATCTATTACGCATGGGAATCCATGGCAAGTCGTAAACGCCTCAGCCCCGAAGAGTCGCGGCTCGCCGCACTCGAAGCGGCTCGTACGTTGCTGATCGAGACGGGTCCGCAATCCATCACGCTCAAGGCGGTGGGAGCACGCGTTGGACGCACCCATGCCAACCTGCTCCACCATTTCGGTTCTGCTGCAGGGTTGCAGAAGGCGCTCGCAGCGCATCTCGCGACGAATGTCTGCGAAGCGATCGCGGTGGCGGTGCGCGCCAGCCGGGCCGGGCAGGGTTCGCCGCGTCAGGTCGTCGATCTCGCCTTCGATGCCTTCGACAAGGAAGGCGCGGGCGCACTGGCGAGCTGGATGATCCTGACGGGCAATGAGGATGCGCTCACCCCGATCGTCGAAACCATTCACCAATTGGTCGACGAAATAGCTCCCGAAGAGGCCGAAACGCACGAAGAGATCATGCGCGTCCACCAGGAAACGCTGGCGCTGGTCCTGATTGCTATGGGCGACGCGTTGATCGGCGCTGCACTGGCGCGTTCGCTGGGCCTTCCCGAAACGGCGGCGCGCGACCGGGCGGAACAAATGCTCACCACCTCGATGGCTGGATTCACTCCGCCGGGCTGACCGCCGGGCGTTGCCAGGCCGGCAGATCGGCCGGATCGAGATCGACGACCCGCAGGTGATCCACCGCATACCCCGGTCCAGGGCCGAGCTCCGGATAGACGGCGCGGCGACGCTTCTCGTCCGATCGATCCAGCGGGACCACCACCAGCCGTCGGTTGACCTTCTGGCGCCAGTTCATCCGCGCGGTGTTTTCCTGGCCGATGTAGCAGCCCTTGTCGAAGGCGACGCCGTTGAGTTCGATCGCGTTGGCCTCGAGCCACAGGATGTCGCCCATCTCGGCGCGACCTTCGGGGACCCCCAATGAGAGGCGATGGGCGCGCCAGATTGCGTCGGTCGGCTCGTCGTCTGCGCTGGTCGGGGCGAGCCAGCGCTGCCCGAGATCGGCCAGACGCGGATCGGGCACCGCGCCATCTCCAAGATGCGCTTCCCAATGCACCGCCACCTCGGGGTCCACTTCAACGGCGATCTTGCGGCGCAGGCGATAGAGCGAGAGACGCTTGGCCAGCTCGTCGGCGCCATCCTTCTCGCAATCGATCAGCAGCTGACCGTGGCCTGCTGGCCAGACGATGAAATCGAACAGCGTCTTGCCCTGCGGCGAGAGCAGCCCGGCATAGGTGGGTAAGGCGCCCATGACATTGTTGGTGACCAACCCTTGGAGGAAAGCTGCAACATCTTCCTCATCCGATTGTGGGGACAGCCGGATCACGGCGCGGTCGAACAGACGGGTGGCTGGCATGGGTGACAGATAGGCCGCTGCACGCCATAGGCAAACCCCATGAGTCAAACCTCTCGACCCGCTCCCGAGTCCCTCACCATCCGCAGGCCCGACGACTGGCACCTGCATTTCCGCGATGGCGCGACGATGCGCGCGGTGGTTCCCCACACCGCGAGGCAATTCGCCCGCGCGATCGTGATGCCCAACCTCTCGCCGCCGGTTACGACTGCGCAAATGGCCGCGAACTATCGCGCGCGGATCATGGCCGCGGTGCCCGAAGGGCTGGACTTCGCCCCGCTGATGACCGCCTACCTCACCGACGACACCGATCCCGAAGATCTGGCACGCGGCTTTGCCGACGGCGTACTCACCGCCGCCAAGCTCTATCCCGCAGGCGCAACGACCAATTCGGCCAGCGGCGTGACCGACATCCGCCGCATCGACGCGGTGCTCGAGCGGATGGCGGCCATTGGCATGCCACTGTGCATCCATGGCGAAGTGACAGATGCCGAAGTCGATATTTTCGACCGCGAAGCGGAATTCATCGAACGCGTGCTCGCTCCGCTCGTCGCGCGACTGCCGCAGCTGAAGGTGATCCTGGAGCACATCACCACCGAGCAGGCGGTGGATTTCCTCGAGGCGGCGGGCCCGCAGGTGGCGGCGACGATCACGCCGCAGCATCTTCACATCAACCGCAACGCCATACTCGTGGGCGGCATTCGCCCGCACATGTTCTGCCTGCCCGTCGCCAAGCGCGAGCGGCACCGGCTGGCGCTGCGCCGCGCCGCGACCTCGGGATCGGCCAAATATTTCCTGGGCACCGACAGCGCGCCGCATCACCGCCGGGACAAGGAATCGGCTTGCGGTTGCGCGGGGATATTCAACGCTCCCTTCGCTCTCGAAAGCTATC
Organism: Qipengyuania benthica; assembly: GCF_030717865.1. Taxonomy (NCBI): domain Bacteria; kingdom Pseudomonadati; phylum Pseudomonadota; class Alphaproteobacteria; order Sphingomonadales; family Erythrobacteraceae; genus Qipengyuania; species Qipengyuania benthica. The sequence continues at coordinate 46,286 of NZ_JAVAIL010000007.1, forward strand.
TGGCGGTGTTCGACGAGGAGGATGCACTCGACCGGTTCGAGGCCTTCGCTTCGTTGAACGGCCCCCGCTTCTATGGGTTACCCGCGAACGAGGATCGCATCACGCTCGAGCGAGTATCGGTCACGGTCCCCGATGAAGTTTCCGGCGGCGAAACTGCCATCGTGCCCTTCCATGCCGGCGAAACCCTGGCCTGGCGCCTCGTCGATTAGGCGGTCTTGGGCGCGCGGCTTTGCCGCCACATGTCCCAGCCGAAGATCGCTGCGGCCGCCCAGATACAGGCAAAGCAGGCGGCCTGGGCTGGCTTGAGCGGTTCTTCGAACACGGTCAGACCCAGCACGAAGACGATGCTGGGCGCGAGGAACTGGATGAAGCCGAGCGTGGAATAGGGCATCCGCTTGGCCGCGACCGCGAACATCAGCAGGGGGATCGCGGTCAACACGCCGCCCAGCACGATCGCCAGGCTCAACTCGGTGCTGACCGCGAAGGACGAGCCCGTCTGCATCGCGTACCAGGCCGCAACCCCGATCGAGGGGACCAGCAGCAGTCCCGATTCGATCGTCAGCCCGGGTAGCGACCCGACCGGCACCTGTTTGCGGACCATTCCGTAGACGCCGAAACTGAACGCCAGCGTCAGGCTGATCCACAGGGTGGTCAGCGCGCCTTCCGCCAGCAGTGCCACGCCCAGCGCGGCTAGCGCCACCGCGATCCATTGCGCCCGGTTGAGCCTTTCGCCCAGCAGCAGCGTGCCCAGCAGCACGTTGACCAGCGGATTGATGTAATAGCCCAGACTCGCCGCATAGACGTGGTTGTTCTGGATCGCCCATACGTAGACGACCCAGTTCACCGCTATCAGGGTAGCGCTGAGGAACAGCCAGCGGAGGCTCTTGGAGTCCGCGAGTGCCGCGCGCAATTGGGGCCCCTGGCGCCTAAACCCCACGATCAGCAGGCAGATCGGAAGCGTCCAGATGATCCGCCATGCGACAAATTCGAATGCCGGTACCGCCCGCACGAGCAGCAGGTAGAGCGGGAGGAACCCCCAGATCACATAGGCGCCGATCGCCACGGGCAATCCGGAAGGCCGCGAGTCGGCGTCTGGCTGGTTCATCATCGGCGGCTAGGGCTGCTCATCAGAGGCTGCAAGCATCAACTTGCCTGCTGCCAAAGCTCGGCTCGTCGCAAAGTGAACAAGCTGAATCGCCGGTTGCATGCCGTTCATAATCAGGCCGATATTACTGAACAAATCGAGCGACGCGATGGCGCATCGCAGGAAGCAAAGGACTGAAAAATGGCCAAAGCATTCACCTTCGCCGGAATGGCCCTCGCCGCCACCGGTCTTGCCCTTTCCGCCCCGGCCGCCGCGGCGCCCGCCACGCACGCGTCGGTCGCGAGTACGGCCTTCGGCCAGAATCACACGGCAGCCAGCAGCTTTGGCGATCTGACTTTCGACCACCGGCCCGATCGCCGCGACCGCTGGGATCGTTCCGATCGCTATGACGACGATCGCTATGACCGTCGCGACCGGCGCGATCGCTACCAGGGCCGGGGCCGCGGCCGCTCCTATGACGATCGCTACGCTGCCAATTATGGTCAGCCGGTCCGCCGCGACACGCGCGTCTGGCGCGGCAACGACGGGCGCTACTACTGCCGCAAGGACAATGGCACGACCGGCCTGCTGATCGGCGCGGGTGTTGGCGCGCTGATCGGCAACGAGGTGGCAGGTCGCGGCGACCGGACGCTGGGCGCCATTCTCGGTGCGGCGGGCGGAGCCTTGCTCGGCCGGCAGATCGACCGCTCCAGCACCCGCTGCCGCTGACACACCAGCCAGTTTCGTCCGGGCCCACCCCGGATCGAGACGCGGTTCCACCGGGCCGCGGAAGGCGCCGCATCTCTCATCCCGAGAGCTGCGGCGTCTTCATCTTTGCGTTCCATCCGTCCCGCAATGGCGCAAGCGGTGCCGGGCGTCTGGTCAAGCAACCGCGCATTGGCGTATGCCTCGCTTCGACTTATCAGCCGGAGTTGCCCCGATGCGCTTGACCCTTGCCACCTTCGCCCTGCCGCTCGCCCTGCTGGCTGCCTGCAGCGATGAACCCGAGGATGCCGAGGCGGGTGCAGAACTCGATCCGGCGACCGAACAGGCGCTCAACGACGATCTGATGACCGATCCCGATCTTGCCGGAAGCGCTGAAGGAAACGCGGCGCTATCCGGATCGAGCGATCGCTCATTGCCCAATATCAACCGCACGCCCGAAGCGATTGCGGCGGCGCGCACCCGCGCGGCGGAGTTGGTCGGCGGGGCCGATGCCCTGCGGGCCGTACCCGCACCGCGCGATCTGGGAGCCGCTCAGACGGTGACGCCGGCGATGCAGAAAGCAGCGCAGGCGGCGGTCGCACCCGGCGGTGCCAATTGCGACTCGCGGGTCGAATACACCACCGCCTGGGCGGCCAAGCTGCCCGGCACCTTCCCGGTCTATCCGCGCGGCAACACGCAGGAAGCGGCGGGCACCGACGAGGGCGGCTGCGCGCTGCGCGTGGTGTCTTTCCTGACGCCGGTGCCGCTCGACGATGTGCTTGCCTTCTATCACACGCGCGCGCTCGCCAATGGCTATTCGGCAGAGCATGTGAAGGCCGGCGGCGACAACATCCTGAGCGGTACCAGCGGCGAGAACGCCTTCGTGGTTTACGGTCGCCGGCTGCCCTCGGGCGTGACCGAGATCGATCTCGTCACCAGCAACCCGTAACGCGGCCGCGCAGGCTCATTCCTTGAGCCCGACACCCAGGCTGGCGCGCGGTTGCTGCATCTCGGTGCTGGTGACCGGGTAGGCGCAATAATCCGCAGCATAGAAGGCCGCCGGGCGATGGTTGCCGGACAGGCCGACCCCGCCGAAGGGTGCGGCCGAGGATGCGCCATTGGTCGGCCGGTTCCAGTTGATGATCCCGGCGCGAATCTCGTTCCAGAACATTTCGAAATCCTGCGGCGACCCGCCGACGAGCGAAGCGGATAGCCCATAGCGGGTCATGTTCGCCTCGGTGATGGCCTCGTTGAGATCGGGAACGCGAACCACCTGGAGCAGCGGTCCGAACAGCTCGACATCGGGGCGTTCGTGCATGTCCGTGACGTCGAGGATCCCCGGCGTCAGAAACGGCTTGTCCTCGTCGGGACGCTTCATGTGCAGGATCGGCTTGGCGCCGCGGCTCATCAGCGCGACGAAGCTTTCGGTGAGCAGGTCGGCGGTCTGGTTGTCGATCACCGGTCCCATGAAGGGCTGCGGATCGGCGAAGGGTTCGCCGACGATCAGCCGTTCGGCCAGCGTCTTCACGCGCGGGACGATCTCGTCATACATCGAATCGGTCACGATCAGCCGCCGCGCGGCGGTGCAGCGCTGCCCGGCGGTGGTGAAGGCGGACTGGATGATCGTGACAGCGGCATCGTCGACCTTGGGCGTGTCGGTGACGACGATGGCATTGTTGCCCCCCATCTCGAGCGCGACGATCTTGCCCGGTTCGGTCGCCAGCTTGCGGTTGATCGCCACGCCCGCGCGCGCCGAGCCTGTGAACAGCACGCCGTCGACCAGCCAATGCGCAACCAGTTCCTTGCCTTCCTCGGGGCCGCCGATCAGCAATTGCACGACGTTCTCGGGGATGCCCGCCGCGTGGAAGCACTTCACCAGGAATTCGCCGACCGCAGGGGTCTTCTCGCTGGGCTTGAAGATGATGCAATTGCCGGCGATCAGGGCGGGTACGATATGGCCGTTGGGCAGGTGCGCGGGGAAGTTGTACGGACCCAGCACCGCCATCACGCCATGCGGCTTGTGACGCACCGCAGCAGTGCCCTGCAGCGCGCTGTTGAGCTTCTTCTGGCCGGTTCGCTCGGCATAGGCGGTGATCGAGATCTCCACCTTGCCGATGACCGCCTCCACCTCGGTGCGCGCTTCCCACAATGGCTTGCCGGTTTCGCGCGCGATCAGTTCGGCGAAGGGCTCGGCCTGGCGGCGCACTTCATTGGCGAAGCGACGGACCAGTTCGATACGTTGGCCGAGCGACTGATTGGCCCAGTCGCGCAGGGCCTCGCGCGCCCGTTCCACGCAGGAGTCGACGCTGCCGATCTCGCCGCGCCACAATTCTTCGCCCGTCGCGGGCTGGTAGGAGATGATCTGATTGTCGGACACGGGAATCGGCACCTCGTTCAAGTCGAATTTCTTCGCAGTCCTCGGCGCTACCATGCTCGCTCGCCGAAGTCCCCGATCCTGTTTCTCTCCGGATCCGGGGCGGAGCTATTTGGTGCCTGATCCGCCCAGCGTCAATTCGCTTGGCACCGTACCCGGTCTTGCCGGCCGAAGGTGGCCGCGTCAGTGCCCGCCGGGTGTCGGCGGCTGGCCGTACGCATCTCCCATCCTGCGGATCGCACGGATCTTCTCCTGCAGCGGCTGCCAATCGTCGCGCTGATCGATCGCCGCCCATAGCGCTTCGACCTCCTCGATCAGCATGCTTTGGGGCGCGGGTTCGTCCCAATAGGGATGCGGCGAGTCTGCAGCTTCGTAGGACGCGAGTGCAGCCGCGAGATCGCCCGCCGCTTCGCGTCCGCCGCGATGGCGGTGGAAGAACAGGTCGGGCGACTCGCCGCTCGCCACCATGGCCTTTTCACATACTCCCACCAGCGCCGTGTCCGCCTGGCTTCCCCGGCTCGCCACGCCCAGCCGCCAGCACCACCGCCGCCCGACGGCCGCCATGTAGAGGTCGCCGAAGCGCTCCAGAGCGGCGATCAGCGGCGGGGCGGTGGTAAGCAGGCGCAAGGCGACCGCCAATTGTCCGCAATTCCAGTGCAGTGCCTCGGGTTGGCGGCCAAAGGCATAGAGGCCTGCATGATCGAAATAGGCGGCGGTGAAGGAGGGATCCCAGCGCGGGAGGAACCGCCACGGACCGTAGTCGAAGCTCTCGCCCGTTATGTTCATATTGTCGGTGTTGAGTACGCCGTGGACGAAACCGGCGACCATCCAACTGGCGGCGAGATCCGCCAGCCGTTCGACCACCTGATGCATCAACCGCACCGCCGGCTCGTCGCGGCCCGGCGCATCGGCGGGCGGGGACGGGCCGGGGAACTGCTCGAGGCAGTAATCGACCAGCTCTGCCATGTGACCCATTTCCTCCAGCGCGAGCAGACGCTGGAAGGTGCCGATGCGGATGTGGCCATGACTCAGCCGCACCATTGCCGCCGAGCGGGTGGGGGAAGGCTCGTCACCGCGCATCAGCTCTTCGCCGGTCTCGACGACGGAGAAGGTCCGCGAGGTGTAGACCCCCAGCGCCTCGAGCATCTCGGTCGCGAGGATCTCGCGCACCGCGCCCTTCAGCGTCAGGCGTCCGTCCCCCGCGCGGCTCCACGGCGTCTGGCCGGAGCCCTTGGTCCCCAAGTCCAGCAATCGGCCCGAGACGTCGCGCAATTGGGCGAAGAGAAAGCCGCGCCCGTCTCCGATCTCGGGATTGTAGACGCGGAACTGATGGCCGTGATAGCGCAGCGCAAGCGGTTGCGGGAGGTTGCCCGCAAGCGGTGCGAACCGTCCGAAATGCTGCAGCCATTGCGGCTCGGCGAGACCGTCCAATCCGACCTCTGCCGCCGCTCGGTCGTTGCGGAAACGCAGCACGGTTTCGGGAAAATCTGCGGGCGCCACCCGATCCCCCAGCCACTCGGCCAACGCGGCGATCGGTGTGTCGGCTCGATAGCTCGCTGCTTGCGGTTCTTCGCGCATGCAGCAATAGTGGGCTAGCGGGCGACCGGGCGCAAGGCCGGCGCCGCAACTTACGGCGAAGCAGCGAAACGGACGACATTCCCACCTCATGGACAAGCCCTATTCCGAGAAGAGCTGGCAGAGCCCCGATGGGTTGGCGCTGTATTTCCGCGATTACCCGAGCCAGGTACCCGGCGCGGAAGGGCGCCCGCCGGTGCTGTGTCTGCACGGGCTGACGCGCAACGGCCGCGATTTCGAGCAATTGGCGCTGCATCTGTCGGCGGCGGGCTGGCGGGTTCTGGCGCCGGACATGCGCGGACGCGGCAATAGCGATTACGCGTCCGACAGCGCGACCTACGCGGTGCCCAACTACGTCGCCGACGTGCAGGCGCTGCTCGAGCAGGAAGCGGTCGATCGCTTCGTCGCGATCGGCACCTCGATGGGCGGGCTTATAACGATGATGCTGGCGACGCTTGCGCCCGAGCGCATCGCCGCGGCGGTGCTCAACGATATCGGTCCGGTGGTCGAGAGCGACGGGCTCGACAAGATCAAGACCTATATCGGCCAGGGGCGCAGCTTCCCCACCTGGATGCACGCCGCCCGCGCGCTCGAAGAGGTGCACGGCCAGTCGCACCCCACTTTCGAAACCGAGGACTGGCTGGCGATGGCCAAGCGCGGGATGACGCTATGCAGCAACGGCCGGATCGCTTTCGACTACGACATGAAGATCGCCGACCCGATCCTCGATGCCGAGAGCGACGCCGGTGCTGTGCCGCCCGATCTGTGGCCCGCCTACGAAGCGCTGGCGGGGCGCCCGGTGCTGGTGGTGCGCGGCGGCGATTCGACATTGTTTTCGACCGACACCTTTGCCGAGATGAAACGTCGAATTCCACAAGCGACATCGGTGACCGTCCCCGACACCGGACACGCCCCGACGCTCGACGAGCCTGAAACCCGCGCGGCGATCGACGCGCTGCTGGCTCGGGTCGCATGAACGCCACGGCCGCGACCGCGAAGCCGCATATCCTCCATCTGCATTCCACCTTCGCTCCCGGGGGCAAGGAATTGCGCACGGTGCAATTGATCAACGGCTTCGGTCCGGGGCTGCGGCACACGATCGTCTCGGCAGAAAGCGAGGAAAACGGCGCCGCCGAGCGCATCCACCGCGGCATCGCGGTGACATTGCAGCCGGAATTTCCCTCGCTCAAGGGCCTGCCGACGCCGGGTCGTCTGCACAGGCTCGCCCGCGCAATGCGCAGTTACGATCTCGTGCTGACTTACAATTGGGGGGCGATGGATGCGGTGATGGCGCATACGCTGTTTTCCGAGGCCTACGACCTGCCGCCGCTGATCCATCACGAGGACGGCTTCGACGAGGAGGAACTGGTCCGGCGCATGCGTCGCCGTACCTGGTATCGGCGGATCGCCTTGGGCAAGGCGGCTGGGCTGGTGGTCCCCTCGGAGCAGCTCGAGGAGATCGCACTGGTCGAATGGCAGCAGCCGCTCGGGCGGGTAAAGCGCATCGCCAACGGCATAGACACCAAAGCCTTCGCCAAGAAACCGCGCAACGACGCGATCCGTCGGCTCCTCAAACGGCCGGGTGAAAACTGGGTGGGAACGCTCGCGGGCTTGCGCAAGGTCAAGAACCTGCCGCGGCTCGTCCGCGCTTTTGCGCCGCTGCCCGACAACTGGCATCTGGTGATCTGCGGCGAAGGGCCGGAACGCGCCGCAATAGAGGCCGAGGCCGACCGGCTCGGGATCAACCACAGGGTGCATCTTCCCGGCGCAATTGCCGATCCCGCCAGGGTCGTCGGGCTGTTCGACATTTTCGCGCTGTCGAGCGACAGCGAGCAGTTTCCGGTCTCGGTCGTCGAGGCGATGGCCGCCGGTCGACCGGTGGTCGCGCCGCGGGTGGGCGACATTGCCGAGATGGTGTCCGCCGCCAATCGCAATTACCTCGCCGCCAACTCTGAGGACGAAGCGCTCGAGGCCGAACTGGTCACGCTCGCGGTCGACAAGCGGCTGCGCGAGGAGATCGGCGCAGCCAATCGTGAGAAGGCGCGAGCCGAATTCGATGCGGAGAAGATGCTGGCCGCCTATCGCCGGCTGTATACCAGCGCAATGCGGGCGGCGGGCAAGGGCGGTTTCTGAACCGGCGCGGCTGCTCTGGTTGCCGCACGCGCTTTCAGCCGATGTTCACGCGGGCGGGGACAGGAGGGCCGCGGCGGGCCGAAACCATTGCCCTCCGGGGGCGCGCGTCCTAAGGACGCCGCCGAACGATTGACTTGAACGGGAACTCAGCCGCTCGTGGCCCTACCACCGAAAAAGACTGCCGAAACGCACCAGGAAAAGCTTCAGCGCCGCAAAGACGCCGAGGAAATCGCGATGATGCGCGAGGTCGACGATGCGGTGCGGCAGGGCGATCTGGCGAATTTCGGCGAACGTTACGGCAAACCGCTGGCGGCGCTGGTCGTGCTGCTGATCGTGGCGCTTGCCGCCTATCTGCTGTGGTGGCAGCCGAGCCAGCGCGCTGCGGCCGAAGCGCGGTCGGAAACGCTGGTTTCCGCGCTCGACAATGTCGAGGCCGGCAACCTCCAGACCGCCTTCGATGCGCTCGAGGGCCTGGCCGGCGACGGCAGCGATGCGGTGGCGGCCAATGCCCGGATGCTGCGCGGCGGTATCGCCGCCGAGCAGGGCCGGACCGAGGAAGCGGTCGCCATCTTCGACGAACTCGCCTCCGATGCCGACGCACCCGAGGAGTTGCGCAATCTCGCGCTGATCCGCAAGATCGCTACCGGTTTCGACACGATGGACAAGGCTGCGGTCGTGGCCGCGCTCCAGCCGCTGGCCGTGCCGGGCGAACCTTTCTTCGGCAGCGCGGGCGAACTGCTGGCAATGGCCTATCTCGAACAGGGCCAGCGCGAGCAGGCGGGAGCGCTGTTCGCCGAGATCGCCAAGACCGAGGGCGTTCCCGAGAGCTTGCGCTCGCGAACGCGCCAGATGGCGGGCCTGCTCGGGGTCGACGCGATCGAGGATGTCGATGCGTTGCTCGAAGCGCAGGGCGTGGGCCAGGCCCCGGCCGCGGACGGGCAGGGTGCGCCGACTGCTCCGCCCGTCGCGCAGCCCGCCTCATGATTGAGAAAGCGAAATTCATTCGATGATCCAACACCTGACCAAAGCCACCCTTCGCGCGGGCGTCGCCGCGATGCTCGTCACCGGGCTGTCGGCATGCGCCGGCGGTCTGTTCGGGGGCTCGGATGAGAAGACGACGCCCAGTATCGGCGATCGCACGCCGATCCTGTCGCGGATCGAATCCGGTGCCGAAGTCGATCCCGCGCTGGCGAGCGTCTCGGTGGTCCTGCCTCCCGCTCAGACCAACAGCGAGTGGGCGCAGGGTGGCGGCACCGCGAGCAAGAACCAGGGCCATGTCGCGCTGGCCGCGCAACCGAGCCCGGTCTGGACCGCCACCGTCGCCGGGTCGAGCAACCGCCGCCGGCTTGGCGCCGCACCGGTCGTGGGGGGCGGGCGGCTCTACGTCGTCGATACCGCCGGCAATGTCTCGGCCTTCGACGCGCAGACCGGAGGGCTGGTGTGGAAACGCGACTCGGCGCTTGCCAACGATCTGCAGGACGTCGCCTTCGGTGGCGGAGTGAGCTATTTCAATGGCCGCCTCTACGGCACCAATGGCGCGGGCGAAGTCGTCGCGATGGATGCCGCCACCGGCAGTGAATTGTGGAAGGTGCGCCCTGCAGGTCCGCTGCGCGGTGCGCCCACGCTTGCCTTCGACAGCGTATTCGTCATGACGCAGGACAACCAGATTTTTGCGCTCGATGCCCGGACCGGCGAGCTTCAATGGCAGGAATCGGCCTCCGCCACCCAGGCCGGTGTTTTCGGCGTCGCGGCTCCGGCGGCAGGTCAGGGCACGGTCATCGCCGGCTACAGCTCGGGCGAACTGGTCGCCTATCGCTACGAGAACGGACGCACGCTGTGGGCCGATGCACTGGCGCGGACCAGCATCTCGACCTCGGTCGGCTCGCTGACCGATATCGATGCCGATCCGATCATCGACAACGGCCGGGTCTATGCGCTTGGCCAGGGCGGCCGGATGGCGGCCTACGAGCTGGTTACCGGCCAGCGGATCTGGGAACTCAACCTCGCCGGGATTTCGACCCCGGCCATCGCCGGCGAGTGGATATTCACCCTCACCGACGACGCCCGCCTGCTCGCCATCGCCCGCTCGACCGGCAAGGTCCGCTGGCTCACCGAGTTGCCGCAGTTTCGCGACATGGAAGACCGCAAGGGTCCGATCTACTGGCAGGGTCCGGTGCTCGCCGGGGGCAATCTGTGGACGGTCAATTCCGAAGGCCAGATCTATCGGATCGGCGCGAGCGAAGGTTCGGCGACGCTGTTCCACGATCTGAAGCAGCCGGTCGCGCTGCCGCCGATCGTGGCCGACAACACGCTCTACGTCATCGACGACAGCGGGCGGATAACCGCCTTTCGCTGAGTCGGCTGCGATTTTTGCGCACCGTTAACCATTGTCCCGCTATGAAAAGCGGGCAATGACCGCGCCAGATCCACCCGAAATTCCGGCCGCGCGCCCGGTCAGCGATGTTTCGCCTGTCGTGGGCGTGCTCGGCGTGGTCAGCCTGCTGGGCTGGTTTGCGATCTGCCGCCAATGGCCGGAGATCAGCACGGCGTTCGACCTGCCGGGGCCCCGCGCGCGGATGGACGGCGTCTATGCCGTTCTCACCGGACTGGTGGTGGCCTGCCTGCCGATGGTGGTCTGGTCGCTGCTGGTCGACAAGGTCCACCTTCGCCCCTCGACCGGGATCGACTGGTCGCTTGCCCGGACGCGAAAGCCCGACGCGGCGCGCTGCGTCACCAAGATCGCCGGTCTCTGGGCGACATGGGCGATCATCGCCGGGCTCTACTGCGTCTCGCGCTGGTACTGGTCCGGCAGCTATGAATTCGCGATGTCGGTGCTCACGGTCAGCATCGTCCCGCTGGCGGTGCTCTCGATCCCCTATGTGGTGTGGCTCGACAGGGTACTGGTCGAGCCGCGCGACCATGCCTGGCACTTCGGTGCGCTGCTCAGCGGACGCGGCGAATGGGACCTGGAAGAGGTCAAGAAGCACGGCCGCACCTGGCTGATCAAGGGCTTCTTCGCGGCCTTCATGATCTCGATCCTGCCTCCCGGTTTCGTCGCGGTGGTCAATGCGGATTTCGGCGCGATAGCCGGCGATCCGGTGCAGCTGGGGGTCGCGCTGCTGCAGTTGATGTTCGTGATCGACGTCCAGATCGGCACCATCGGCTATATCGTCACCATGCGGCCGCTCGACGCCCATATCCGTAGCGGCAATCCGTTCCTGGCCGGCTGGCTGGCTGCCTTGATCTGCTATCCTCCCTTCGTCTGGGGGATCATCGGCAACGGGCTGGTGCTCAATTACGAGACCAACACCCGCGACTGGGCCTATTGGTTCGCGGGCAACGAGGTTTTGCTGTGGGTCTGGGCGGCGTGGCTGGTGTTCCTCACCGCGATCTACGCCTGGGCGACCTTCGCCTTCGGACTACGCTTTTCCAACCTGACTTATCGCGGCGTGATCACCCACGGTCCCTACCGCTTCACCCGCCACCCGGCCTATGTGTCCAAGAACCTGTTCTGGTGGTGCTCGGTCATGCCGTTCCTGGTCACCACCGGGTCGCCGGTCGATGCGATCCGCAACGTCTTCTGCCTGCTGTGCGTCAACGCGATCTACTACTGGCGCGCGCGCACCGAGGAAGCCCATCTGCTCGCCGAAGACCCGAAATATCGCGAATACCACGCCTGGATGGGCGCGCACGGGTTGATCACCGCGCCGCTGACGCGGTTGACCGATTGGATCGTGGGTCTCCGGTTTACCCCCAGGGCGCAACCGGCGGAGTAATCAGCCGAGCGGCAGGCCGTCGTCGGTCTCGAAGATGCGTAGGTCGCGCTCCATCGCCGGATTGGCGGCCATGGCGCGCTTGAACTCCGCCATATGAGGCGATGCGGAATGCGCGTCGAGCGCCGCGCGGTCGCGCCAGCGTTCCACCAGATAGAGCACATCGGGATCGGTGAGATCCTGCGCGAAGCCGTATTCGAGACAGCCGTCCTCGGCGCGCGAGGCACGGACCATCGCGACGATCGCCTCGCGCCCTTTGGAAAGCGTGTCGGGAGCCAGTTTGAGGGTGCCGTTGATCTGGATCATCGCGCCGTCCTTTTCTCGTCAGAAGCTCTGCTTGTAGACCTGGCTCACATCGCCGTTCCACTCGCCATGATAGAGATCGAGCAGCCGCTGCGCCGGGACCTTGCCGCTTTCAACGATCTCGTCGAGCGTCTCGAGGAAGCCGGTCTCGTTGTCGCCCGAAGTGTTGAGCCGCGCGCGCGCCGAAAGCCCGCTGCGGGCGATCGCCAGGACTTCCTTCGCGAGATCCTGCAGCCGCCCGCCACCCGGCAGCGCCGCATCGAGCGCCTGCTTGGGCACCGCATTGCGCAAGGCCTCGCGCTCTTCCATGCTCCAGTCCTTGACCAGATCCCAGGCGGCATCGAGCGCGGATTGATCGTAGAGCAGCCCGACCCAGAAGGCGGGCAGGGCGCAGATCCGGTTCCACGGACCGCCATCGGCACCGCGCATCTCGAGAAAGCTCTTGAGCCGGACCTCGGGGAAGGCGGTCGAGAGGTGGTCCCACCAGTCCGCCTCGCGCGGCAGTTCGCCGGGCAGCGCGGGCAGTTCGCCCTTGAGAAAGTCGCGAAAGCTCATCCCCGCCGCGTCGATGTATTTGCCGTCGCGGAAGACGAAATACATCGGCACGTCGAGCATGTAGTCGACCCAGCGCTCGTAGCCGAAATCTCCGTCGAACACGAAGGGGAGCATGCCGGTACGCTGCGGATCGGTGTCCGACCAGATGTGGCTGCGGTAGGAGAGATAGCCGTTGGGCTTGCCCTCGGTGAAGGGCGAATTGGCGAACAATGCGGTGGCGAGCGGCTGGAGCGCGAGCCCGGTGCGGAACTTCTTCGCCATGTCGGCTTCGGAAGAATAGTCGAGATTGACCTGGATGGTGCAGGTGCGCAGCATCATGTCGAGCCCCATGGTGCCGACCCGCGGCATGTGGCGCATCATGATCTCGTAGCGGCCCTTGGGCATCACCGGCAGCTCGGCCCGGGTCTTGTCGGGCCACATGCCGAGGCCGAGAAAGCTGACGTCGCAGCGCTCGCCGATCGCCTTGACCTGCTCGAGATGGCGCCCCGTTTCGGCGCAGGTCTCGTGCAGATTCTCCAGCGGCGCGCCGGAGAGCTCGAGCTGGCCGGCGGGTTCGAGGCTGACCGCCCCGTCCGCGCCGCGCAGGGCGATGACCTTGCCGCCTTCCTCGACCGGCTCCCAGCCGAATTCCTGCAGGCTGAGCAGGATGTCGCGGATCCCGCCGTCTTCATCGTAGGAGGGTGCGCGGTGATCCGAGCGGTGGAAGACGAGCTTCTCGTGCTCGGTGCCGATGCGCCAGTCGGCCTTGGGTTTCTCGCCACCGATCAGCGGCGCGAGCAGCTGGTCGCGGCTCTCGATGAAGGGATCTGCGTCCTCGGAAGCCTTGCGGGTGCTCATGATTCGCGCGTTAGGCAGTCCATCTGCGCCGCGCCAGCCCTTTATTCTTTGCCCCGGCCCCCAGCCTCTTCGCGATCGCGCCAGTCGCCTGCCTCCGCCATCCAGATCGCCAGCGCGGCAAGCGCGGCGGTCTCGGCGCGCAGGATGCGGGGCCCGAGCGAGATGGGGACCGCTTGCGGCAGCGCGCGGATCGCAGCGCGTTCCTGATCGTCGAAACCGCCCTCGGGGCCGACGAGAAAGCCGGCGCGCTGCGATCCGGCGGCTGCGATCGCCGGGGCCAGCGGCGCTCCGCCGTTCTCATCGGCGAAATAGAGCCTGCGATCTATCGGCCAGTCCGCCAGCAGCGCGTCGAGCTTCACGGGTGCCGCCAGTTCGGGCAGCGCGGTGCGTGCGCATTGTTCGGCCGCCTCTGTGACGATGGCGCGCGCGCGTTCGGGGTTGAGCTTGTCCGCTACGCAGCGGCGGGTGACGACCGGCGCGATCCGCGCGACGCCCAGCTCGGTCGCCTTCTCCAGCACGAGGTCGAAGCGGTCCTTCTTGATCAGCGCCGGGCAAAGCCAGATCTCGGGTACCGTTTCGCGTTCGCGCAGCATTTCTATCGTTTCGAGCGCAACGCTCCGCTTGCCCGCCTCGACCACGCGCGCGGCCCATTCGCCGGTGACGTCGTCGCACAGCACCACCGGATCGCCCGCGACCACACGCATGACGCGGGAGAGGTAATGCGCCTGCGGTCCTTCGATCATGACATGCACCCCGGGCCGGAGCGGATCGGCGACGAACAGGCGGGGCGCGCTCTTGGGAGGCCAGGCGGGGGTGGCGGGCATTTCGTTTCCTCTAATCGTCGTTCCCGCGAAAGCGGGAATCCCGCTGCTTTTCAACCGTCGCGCCGAAGAAAGCGGGACCCCCGCCTTCGCGGGGGCGACGAAATTGGTTACGGGATGGCGATATGAGCGAAAACATCGTCCCCGACAGCGAGCACCGCGGGCTGGTCGCGCGCCTGCCCCAAAGCCTGCGCGATCTGGCGCAATTGGCGCGGTTCGACCGGCCGATCGGCTGGTGGCTGCTGTTCTGGCCCTGCGCTTGGGGTGTGTGGCTGGCTGGCGCTGGCTGGCAGCTTGTGTTGCTCGCCTGGCTGCTGCTGGGCGCGGTCGCGATGCGCGGGGCGGGCTGCGTCTACAACGATATCGTCGATGCCGATCTCGACCGCCAGGTGGCGCGCACCGCCGCGCGCCCGGTGGCGAGCGGGCGGGTGTCGAAGAAGCGCGCCTGGGTCTGGCTGCTCGTCCTGTGCGCGGTTGGGCTGCTGGTGCTGCTGCAACTGCGCCCGCTCGCGCAAGCCGTCGCGCTGGCCAGCCTCGCGATGGTCGCCGCCTATCCCTTCATGAAGCGGATTACGTCGTGGCCGCAGGCCTGGCTGGGTCTGGTGTTCAGCTGGGGGCTGCTGGTCGGCTGGACCCAATTGCGCGCCGACAATTGGGATGCGCTGGCGGCGTTCTATGCGGGCGCGGTGCTGTGGGTGGTGGGCTACGACACGATCTATGCGCTGCAGGACCGCGAGGACGATGCGCTGGTCGGCATCCGCTCGAGCGCGCTGCGGCTGGGCGCCAGCGTCAAGCCGGGCGTGGCGCTGTTTTACGCTGGGGCGGTGGCGCTGTGGGCGCTGGGCGTCTGGCTGCTGCGCGCCGACCCGCTGGCGCTTCTGGCGCTGCTGCCCGCCGCGGGACATCTGACCTGGCAGGTGGCGACGCTCGACCCGCAGGACCCGGCCAATCCGCTCGAGCGCTTTCGCTCGAACCGCTGGGCCGGGGCGCTGGTCGCCGCGGCCTGTTTCGTCGTCGGCAATGCCTGAGCCGGGGCGATGTGCAATCTCTACCGGATGACGAAGAACAAGGCGGAAGTCGCGGCCTGGTTCGGGGCGGTCGATGCGCTCGGCGGCGCCAATTTCGGCGACGAGGTCTTCCCCGGCTATCCGGGGCTGGTCTTCGCCGAGGGCCAATTGCGCAGCATGGTCTGGGGTTTCCCCTTCGCGCAGAAGAGCAAGAAGACCGGCGAGCCGCTCAAGCCCAGACCGGTCAACAACGCGCGCGCCGACAAGCTCGGAGGCTTTTTCTGGCGACAATCCTTCGAGCAGCGCCGCTGCCTGATCCCGCTCACCGCCTGGGCCGAGGCGGAAGGGCCTGCGGGGAGCAAGACCCGCAGCTGGATGAGCCTGCCGGACGAATCGCTCTTCGCCGTGGCGGGGATCTGGCGAAAGAGCGACGAATGGGGCGCGGTCTATTCGATGGTGATGACCGATGCCGAGGGTCCCGCCGCCGCGGTCCATTCGCGGATGCCGGTGGTGCTGGCACCCGAGGACCACGGGATGTGGACCACGGGCGCTCCCGAGCAGGCGCGGGCGCTGTGCAGCGCATGGCGCGGCGATCTGATGATCGAGCGCAGCGGCGAGCCATGGTCGGGCCGGGGACAAACCGCGCTGTTGTAACCCGCGCGGCTTGAGCGAATCGCGTCGGCGTGCCTAGCCTGACGTCATGACGGACACCTTCACCGCGCTTTCCGATCCCACCCGCCGCAAGCTGCTCGACCGGCTGAGCGAAGCGGGCGGGCTGACGCTGGGCGAACTGGGCGAAGGTCTGCCGATGACTCGCCAGGCGGTGGCCAAGCATCTCGCGGTGCTCGAGGCCGCCGAGTTGGTCGCCAGCCACCGCGACGGGCGGTGCAAGCGGCACTATCTCAACCCGATGCCGCTGGCCAAGCTGGCGCGGCGCTGGCTGGGCCGGTTCGAGACGGTGCCGCTTGGCGCGCTTGCCGGCTATGAGGGGCCGGCGGCGGGTCCGCGCGTCGAAGCACCGGCCGCGTAGCTCACGATCTCGAACTCGATCCCGTCCCAGTCGAAGACATAGAACCGCCGCCCGGGCTCGTAATCGTCATGGCCGAAGGGCTCGAGCCCATGCGCCTTCACCACCGCTTCGGCGGCATCGAGATCGTGCACCATGAAAGCGATATGGTTGAGCGGCTGGCCCTTGGCGTATTCGCCGCGGACATGCGCGCCGGTGTAGAGCGCGAGATAGCAGCCCTCGTAGCCGACATGGATCGAATGCCCCGCGTTCTGCGAAGGACCGCGCCAGCGTTCCTCCCAGCCGAGCATGGCCTTGAGCAGCGCGGCGCTGCGCTCGGGATCGGTGACCGAGATATTGGCGTGTTCGAGATATCCTGTGGGCATGGGCGTCCTCCCTGATCGCGCACCGCACCTCGCGGCCGCTTCGGAACGCCCATGTCGATACGACCTCAAGCTAACTTGAGGTCAAGCTTTATTTGCGCTATCGCCGGGATCATGAACGCAACCGACCTCCTCTCGATCGGCGAACTGGCGCGCCGCACCGGCCTCTCGGTCTCGGCGATCCGTTTCTACGAGGACAAGGGGCTGATCGCGCCGCTGCGCACCAAGGGCAACCAGCGGCGCTTCCTGCGCAGCGATATCCGCCGGCTCAGCTTCATCCTGATCGTCCAGCGGCTTGGGCTCTCGCTCGAGGAGATCGGCGAACATCTGCGCGCGCTACCACAGGGACGGGCGCCGAGCAGCTTCGACTGGTGGAAGATCAGCGAGGCGATCCGCGGCGGCCTCGACAAGAGGATCGCGCAATTGCAGGCGGTGCGGGACAATCTCGACGGCTGCATCGGCTGCGGTTGCCTGAGCCTAAAGTTTTGTAAACTTTACAACCCGGAGGATGTCGCGGCGAAAGGCGGGGCGGGACCGCGCATCCTGCGCTAGGCGGACACTACTCCTGCGGTCCCAGCTCGGGATCCAGATCGCGCGGCCGGGTGAAATGCACCAGCGTCCCGCATCCTTCGGCGATATCCGCCCAGTCGTCGATCGCCAGTTCGAACACTGCGAAGCTGGCGGTGGGGAACTTGGTTTTGGCCTCGTCGAACAGATCGTTCTCGCTGCCCGGCGCGACGAGCTGCAGGACCATGTCGGCCAGACCGGGATTGTGTCCGGCGAGCAGCAGCGCATCGCGATCGCCGCCCGCGTCGCGGATCACCTCGCAGATCGCCTCGGTCGAAGCGAGATAGAGCCTGCGGTCCCATTGCGGATCGAGATCCGGCAGCGCTTCGGCGAGCGTCATCTTCACGCGCTCGGCCGGGCTGGCGACCAGCCGGTCCCAGGCCGTCCCTTGCGCGCGGATATGCTTGCCCATCAGCCGCGCGCCGCGCTTGCCGCGCGCATTGAGCCCGCGATCGAAATCGCGCTTGTCCGAATCGGACCAGTCGGACTTGGCGTGCCGGATCAGTCCGAGTGTCTTCACTGCGTGTCCGCCTCTAGCTGTGCCGCGCCGATCATGGGTTGCGCTCCAACACCTTGCGCGACCCGCTGTAAAGCCTGTTCGAGTGTCAGCCGTATGACCGGAGCACCGGGGGGGAAGGCCGACAGCAGCCGGGTCGGGAAGGCGGGGGAGAGCACGACAAAATGTCCCGAATCCTCGCGGCTGCGGATCAGCCGCCCGAAGGCCTGTGCGAGGCGCGAGCGGATGATCCGGTCGTCGAAACCCTTGGCACCGCCCGGCTGAGCCGCTGCGGCCGCACGGCGCGCGCGGTGGAGGATCGTCGGTCGCGGCCAGGGGGTGCTTTCCATCACCACGCAGCGCAAGCTCCGGCCCGGAACGTCGACCCCGTCGCGCAGCGCGTCGGTCCCGAGCAGGCTGGCGCGCGGGTCGTCGCGGAAGATATCGGTCAGCGTGCCGGTGTCGATCGGATCGACATGCTGCGCGTAGAGCGGAAGGCCCGCCCGCGCGAGCCGGTCGGCAATCCGACCATGGACCGCGCGCATCCGCCGGATCGCGGTGAACAGCCCCAGCACCCCGCCGTCCGAAGCCTCGATCAGTCGCGAATAGGCGCCCGCCAGGCCTGCGATGTCGCCGCGCTTGATATCGGTGACGATCAGCACCTCGGCGCGGCTGGCGTAGTCGAAGGGGCTGTCGGACTGCGCGGTGCGCGGCACCAGATCGAGATGGGGCGCCCCGCTGCGCGCGATCGCGCCGGGCCAGTCGGGGCCGCTCTCGTCGCGATCGGTCAGCGTGGCGCTGGTCAGCATGACCCCGTGCGCGGGTTCGAGCACCACCTTCGCGAAGGGTTTCATCGGGTCGAGCCAGTGGCGGTGGATGCCCATGTCGAACTCGCGCGAATCGTTGCGGTCGACTGCCAGCCAGTCGACGAAATCGGGGTCCGCCGGGCCGCCGAGCCGCGCCAGCAGCGCTTCCCAGGCGGCGAGCAGGTCGATCCGCCAGGCGAGCGAGTGGCGCGCCCCCTCGATCCGCGCGCGGCCCTGGCCGTCGAGCCAGTCGGGCGCATCCTCGAGCACCGCCTCGAGCCGCCCGCCCAGCTTGAGCAGCGGCTGGCGGATCGCGGCGAGCGCCTGCGCCGCGAGGCCTGCAGCCTCGACCAGCTCGTCCGGCAATTGCGCGGTTTCGGTTTCGATGCCGTAGCCCGCCTCCTGCCCGCTTTCGTCGCGCGCATAGGTGGTGGTGCGGACCTCGGCGAGCAGCGCCTCGACCGGTCCGGCGGGCATGGCCTCGGCGAGCCGCCCGAGCCAGCCTTCGGAGGGCAGCGCCTGCGCCGCCTCGACCGCCGCCTCGATCGCCTCGCCGCCGGCCTCGTCATAGCTCGCCACATCCGCCAGCCGCGCCGCGAGCCCGCGCCGCCTCCCGCGGCTGGTCCGTTCGGGGCCGACGATCCAGCGCCGGAGCTCGATCGCTTCGTTGCCGGTGAGAGCCGCGGCGAAGATGGAATCGGCGGCATCGAAGACATGATGGCCTTCGTCGAACACGATCCGCGTCGGGCGGCTCGCAAGATCGCGCCCGCGCGCGGCGTTGACCATCACCAGCGCATGGTTGGCGATCACCAGATCGGCCTGCGCCGCGGCACGCGCGCTGCGTTCGATGAAGCATTTGCGGTAATGCGGGCAGCCGGCATAGACGCATTCGCCCCGCTGGTCGGTCAGCGCCGCGATCCCGCGCTTGCGGAACAGAGTGCCCAGCCAGCCGGGCAGATCGCCGCCGATCATGTCGCCATCGCTGCTGTAGGCGGCCCAGCGCGCGACCAGCTGCGCGAGCACCGCCGGGCGTCCCGAGAAGCCGCCCTGCAGCGCATCCTCGAGATTGAGCAGGCACAGATAGTTCTCGCGCCCCTTGCGCACCACCACCGGGGGAGATCCGTCGGGCCGCGCGGCGGGCCAGGCGCGGGTGCTTTCCTGGCGCAATTGCCGCTGGAGGTTCTTGGTGTAGGTCGAGACCCAGACGGTGCCGCCCGAACGCTCGGCCCATAGCGAGGCGGGGGCGAGATAGCCCAGCGTCTTGCCGATCCCGGTCCCCGCCTGCGCGAGCAGGACATGCGGGCGCTTGTTCCTGTCGCGCGGGGCGAACACGCTGCCGGCCCCGCGCGAGAACTGGCGCTGCCCCTCGCGCCGTTCGGCGCCTTCGCCGGTCAGCCGCTCGAGTTGGCCCTCGACCTCGAGCTCGTCGAGCAGCACCTGCTGCGGCTGCGCGCGCTCGGGCGCTTCTTCCCATTCGGGCAGCCGTGCGAACAGCCATTTCTCCGCGCGTTCGGGCTGGCGGATGTGGGGGCTGAGCACCTGCACCCAGGGCCATCGCAGCCGCGCGAGCGACTGGAGCGAGGACCAGGCCCCCTCGCGCTCGGTCCACTCGGCGGATTCGCACCGGGCGATCAGCGCCGCACCGGCGCGTTGCAACAACAGCGGGACCGCGTCGTCGCTCGCCGGTTCCTCGAGCCCCAGCGCATGCGCCAGACCCTTGGGCGTCGGCACGCAGAATTTCGCGGGGTGGACGAAGGCGAACAGCTCGAGCAGGTCGAGCCCCGAGAGATCGGGATAACCCAGCCGGCTCGCAACCAGCGGCGCGTTGAGCAGCAGCAGCGGCGTATCCGCCGCCGCCATCACCGCCTCGCCCTTCGAGCAGCCGCGCGTGGAACCGCCCGCGACCTGCGGAGCATCGCGCAGCCAGGTCCCGGCATGGCTGGCGTGAAGCGCGGGGAGGGGGAGGGTGGCGGTCACTGGGTACTCGTTAGAACGGAGGTGGAACGCCGATCAAGCGCACTGACACTTTCATGCGCGACCAATTGCACTGCCTCAGCCTCCGGGAAAGTGACAATTCGATCCTTCCGGGCAGAGTTGGCGCTTGCACCCTCGGGTCCATTTCGCGAGAGGCAGCACGCATGACCATGACCGAACTGATCACCGCCGCCCGCACCTCCAAGGCCTGGCCGTTCCAGGAGGCGCAGCGGCTGCTCAAGCGCTATCCCGATGGCACCAAGCCCGACGGTTCGCCAGTGCTGTTCGAGACCGGTTACGGCCCCTCGGGCCTGCCGCATATCGGCACTTTCCAGGAAGTGCTGCGGACCACGCTGGTGCGCCGCGCTTTCGAGGCGCTGATCGGCGCCAGGCCGGAAGACGGCAAGACGCGGCTGGTGGCCTTTTCCGACGATATGGACGGGTTGCGCAAGGTGCCCGACAATGTCCCCAATCGCGAGCTTCTCGAAGCCAATCTGCACAAGCCGCTGAGCCGAATTCCGGACCCCTTCGGGGCGGACGAAGGCGGCGGCCATGCCAGCTTTGCCCACCACAACAACACGCGGCTGCGCGAATTCCTCGATCGCTTCGGCTTCGATTACGAGTTCATCGCCGCCAGCGACCGCTACAATGCCGGCGCATTCGACGATGCCCTGCGACAGGTGCTGCGTCGCAATCAGGCGATCCTCGACATCATGCTCCCGACATTGCGCGAGGAACGGCGGCAGACCTATTCGCCGATCCTGCCGATCAGCCCGACCAGCGGCAAGGTGCTGCAGGTCCCGGTCGAGGTGGTGGACGCCGAGGCAGGCACGATCCGCTTCACCGACGAGGATGGCGGCACGGTCGAGCAATCCGCGCTCGGCGGGCAGGCCAAGCTGCAGTGGAAGGTCGACTGGGCGATGCGCTGGTATGCGCTCGGGGTCGATTACGAGATGTACGGCAAGGATCTGACCGACAGCGGGGTCCAGTCGGGCAAGATCGTCGAGGTGCTCGGCGGGCGCAAGCCCGAGGGGCTGATCTACGAGCTGTTCCTCGACGCCAATGGCGAGAAAATCTCCAAGTCCAAGGGCAACGGCCTGACGATCGAGGAATGGCTGCGCTATGGCAGCGAAGACAGCCTGGGCTTCTACATCTTCCCCAACCCCAAGAGCGCCAAGCAATTGCACGTCGGAGTGATCCCGCGCGCGGTGGACGATTACTGGCAGTTCCGCGAACGGCTTGCGCAGCAGCCGCTCGACAAGCAGCTGGGCAATCCGGTCTGGCATTTGCAACGCGCCAATGGCGGGTGGCGGGGTGCCGAAGCGCCGGGCGCCGGAGACACGCTGCCCGTCACCTACGGCCTGTTGCTCAATCTGGTCGGAGTGCTGGGCGCGCAGGCGGATAGCGAGCAGGTGTGGTCCTATCTGGGGAACTACATCGTAGACCCCGATCCGGCGAAGCATCCCGAACTCGATGCGCTGGTCGCGACGGCGCTCGCCTACAATCGCGACTTCATCGCCCCGACGCTGGAGAAGCGGGCACCCGCGCCCAACGAAGCTGCCGCGCTGGAGGCGCTCGACGCACAACTCGCGGGTCTCGATGCGACGAACTCCGCAGAGGACATCCAGACACTGGTCTACGAGATCGGCAAGGACGAACGCTACGGCTTCGACAATCTGCGCGACTGGTTCAAGGCGCTTTACGAAACGCTGCTCGGCTCCGCGCAGGGGCCGCGCATGGGCAGCTTCATCGCGCTCTACGGCATCGCCAACAGCCGCGCACTGATCGCCGAGGCGCTGGCGCGCAAGGCCTAGACCATCAGGTCCATTTGCGCGTCCGGTACCATTTGGTCAGGACGTATTTTTCGCCGCTGATGACCGGGGTGCCGGCGTGGAGCGTAGCTTCGTTGGGCGTGCCGTCGGGTAGCGCATTGTTCCAAACCAGCAGCACGCCGGGCTTGGGTTCGATCGAGGCGCCGATCTCGCTGAAATGGGTATGCCCGCCCTCGGCCACTTTGTTGAGAAAGGCCATCGCGGTCCAACTGCGCTGACCGCCGCGCTTGCGCTCCGCGTTCCAGTATTTCTCGCTGGTGTAGAACCAGTCGTTGTGCGGCTTGAACTCCTGCCCGGGCAGATAGCGCTGGCCCTGAATCGTCTCGCCGCATTTGGGGTTGATCCCGAGCAGATCGTCGATCCGCCGCGAAATGCCTCTGACGAAGGGATCGCCCGGATCGAAATTGCCCGAATAGGAGGTGCGAAAGCCGCTGGCATAGGCTTCTTCATGCAGCGCGCTGGGCCGCGCGACGACATCGATCATCCGCACGAAACGCTGACATTCCGCCGGCGAGAGGAAATTGCCGATGGCGAAAATCTCGGCCCTGTCGGTGGGGACTCGATAAATCTCGGGGTCGGCGGTCAACCGTTTGCGGACGGTCTCGCCCATGCGCTTGAGCGCATCGCGGTCGGGAATGATGTCTTGGGTGGCCATGGCCGGCTAATTAGCAAGTGGGGCCGGGGCTGCAAGAGAGCCGCGGCTTGCGCCTTTGCGCAACCGGACTAAACCCGGCGTGCATCCGATAAGGACCGACAGCATGAACTCGACTGCCACCGCCGCCCGGACGACCGCCCGCCGCTATTCGCTTGTGGCGATGCTCTTCCACTGGCTGATCGCGCTCGCGGTGATCGTCAACTGGCGGCTCGCCGAAGCGGCGGAACACGCCGGCCGCGCCGACGCGATTTGGTATTTCGCCAATCACAAGGCACTCGGAATGGTGATCCTGCTGCTCACGCTGGGCCGGCTGATCTGGCGCTGGATTCACCCGGTGCCGCCGCTACCCGGCGATCTGGCGCGCTGGGAGAAGGTGCTGGCGCGCAGCGTGCATATCGTTTTCTATGTCCTGCTGATCGCGCTGCCGCTGGGCGGTTGGCTCGCCACTTCGCTCAACGGCGGGGCGATCGACATGTTCGGTGCCTTCGCCATCCCGGCGCTGCCGGTCGGTTTGAACGAGGATCTGGGCGAGACCATTTTCGACGCCCATTCGCTGGGCGGCTCGATCATGGTCTATCTGATCGGGCTGCACATTCTGGGGGCGCTCAAACACACCCTCTTCGATCGCAACGGCGGCATCTTCCGGATGCTGCCCTTCGGCCGGGTGCCCGGCTGAGGCGAGAAAAACCCCCGCCGATCGCTCGGCGGGGGTGTCTCGGTGGTCTGCGGCCGCGCTCTTGCGCAGGCAGGCTTGCTCGATAGCGGATTTACCAGAAGAAATCGTAAATAACGTCGACGACCTCGCCCGAATAGATATCGACCAGCAGCACGTCGTCGTAATAGCGGACCCAGCGATAGGGGCCGTAGACCGCGGGCAGGCGGTAGCGCCAGGGATCGTTGATCTGGTAGCGCGAGCCGAAGAACACGCTTCCCAGGCTGATCCCGATGCTCAGCCGGCTGTAACGGTGATTGCGATAGGGCGAGTAATAGCGTCCCGGCCGATAGAGGCTGCGGTTCGACGCGCGGTAGTGCTGCCAATTGTAGCGCTGACTGCGGCGCCAGTCCTGGCGATCCCATCGGCGGTAGTCGTGCCAACGGCGCCCGTCGTGATAGCGCCCCTGCCGGCTGCCCCAGGTGGCGTCGCGCTGCCCCGAGCGATAGTCCTGGCGCGCGTCGCGGCGGTCCTCGCGCCGGTCGTAGCGGCGACCGTCGCGAGAGCCCTCGCGGCCGCCCTCGCGATAGTCCCTGCGTGCGTCGCGGCGGTTCTCGTCCCGGTCCGCCCGGCGGCCATCGGTGCGGTAGTCTCGGCGGTTTTCCCGCCGATCCTGCCGGGCGTCGTCCCGGCGACCGTCCCGGTAGTTTCGACGAGCGGCGTCGCGATCTTGCTGTGCATCCGCTCGGCGGGCCTGCTCCTGGTTGGCTCGCTCCTGGCGACTGCGCGCCGCCTGACGGACCGCCTCTCGCTGAGCGGCGAGCGCGGTGTCATTGCGGCCGTTGGTGCTGCGATGGAACTGGTCACGGCGGTTTTCGAGCTGAGCCTGTGCCTCCGCTCGCGCGGCATCGCGGCTCTGGCGGCGATCGGCGCGTTCGTCGCGCCGCTGTTGGGGCGCGATCTCGCGCTGGCGCTCGGGCTGGGCGGCCGGGCGCGCCTCGCGGATTTGCTGGCGCATCTCGCGCCGTTCGCCGCGCTGCGGTCGTTCGCGACGAGGTTGGTCGCGGTCCTGCGCCACCGCAAGCGCGGTGCCTGAAGCCGCTTCCGCTCGCTCGGGCGCTGCCGTAAACAGCAGCGCCACCGAAAGCGCACCGATCGCGGAGCTCTTGAGAAGGTCGGTCAATGTCATGGAGCGTGTCTCCGTCCCTGTTGCCGCTCCACCAGCCGCGGCGTGTTGAATTCAGATGTCGATGGCACGGTCATAGCAATTGGGACTGACCGGCGACTGAACCGCATTGCATGCCTATCGTTCATGTTCGAGGCCGAATCCATGAATGGGCGGGCGCATGATACCGCTTTCGCTTCGCCTAAACGTCTTCGCCAGGCGTGATCCGGCCGACGACGCGGCGCACGGCCAGATAGGTGCCCATCACTGTCGCGGCGAGCAGGCCAACCATGATTGATAGGGCCCGCCGCATCGCAGTCGCAAGGCGGCGGGCACGCAAAAATCCGCTCTCAGCGGGTCAGCTTCTTATAAGCCAGTCTGGTCGGACGATCCGCCGCATCGCCCAGGCGGCGGCGCTTGTCTTCCTCGTAGGCTTCGAAATTGCCTTCGAACCATTCGACATGGCTGTTGCCCTCGAAGGCGAGGATGTGCGTCGCCAGCCGGTCGAGGAAGAAGCGATCATGCGAGATCACCACCGCGCAGCCGGCGAAATTCTCGATCGCGTCTTCCAACGCGCCCAGCGTCTCGACGTCGAGATCGTTGGTCGGTTCGTCGAGCAGCAGCACATTGCCGCCTTCTTTCAGCATCTTGGCCATATGGACGCGGTTGCGTTCGCCGCCCGACAGCTTGCCGACGTTCTTCTGCTGGTCCGCGCCCTTGAAGTTGAACGCGCCGACATAGGCCCGGGTGGAAGCGTCGTGCCCGTTGACCTTCATGTAATCGAGCCCGTCGGAGATTTCCTCCCAGACGTTGTTCTTCGGGTTCAGATCGCCGCGGCTCTGATCGACGAAGCCAAGGTGCACCGTATCGCCGATCTCGACGGTGCCGCTATCGGGCTCTTCCTTGCCGGTCAGGATCTTGAACAGCGTCGATTTGCCCGCGCCATTGGGGCCGATCACGCCGACGATGCCGCCCGGCGGCAGCATGAAGGACAGGTCTTCGAACAACAGCTTGTCGCCATAGGACTTGGTGATGCCCTTGGCCTCGATCACCTTGCTGCCCAGCCGCTCGGGCACCTGGATCACGATCTGCGCCTTGCCCGGCTTGCGCTGGCTTTGCGCTTCCTGGAGCTGTTCGAATTTGCGGATACGCGCTTTGGACTTGGTCTGGCGCGCGGCGGGGGTCTGGCGGATCCACTCCAGCTCTTCCTTGAGCGCCTTGGAGCGGCCGCTCTCCTCGCGATCTTCCTGTTCGAGCCGCTTGGCCTTCTTTTCGAGGTAGGTGGAGTAATTGCCTTCGTAGGGGAAGTAGGAGCCGCGATCGAGTTCGAGGATCCACTCCACCACATTGTCGAGGAAGTAGCGGTCATGGGTGATCATCAGCACCGCGCCGGCATATTCCTTGAGGTGGTTTTCCAGCCATTCGACCGACTCGGCGTCGAGGTGGTTGGTCGGTTCGTCGAGCAGCAGGATGTCGGGCTTCTGGATCAGCAGGCGGGTGAGCGCCACGCGGCGCTTCTCGCCGCCCGACAGGGTTTCGACGCCCATGTCGCCGGGCGGGCAGCGCAGCGCTTCCATCGCGATCTCGAGCTGGTTGTCGAGCGTCCACCCATCGACCGCATCGATCTTGGTCTGCAATTCGCTCATCTCGTCGCCGAGCTTCTCGAAATCGGCGTCGGGCTCGGCCATCTCGGCGGAGATGGCGTTGAACCGTTCGACCAGATCGGCGGTTTCGCGCGCGCCTTCCTTGACGTTTTCGAGCACGGTCTTGGTCGGATCGAGCTCGGGCTCCTGCTCGAGATAGCCGACGCTGACGTTCTCACCCGGCCAGGCTTCGCCGCTGTAATCCTTGTCGATCCCCGCCATGATCTTGATCAGCGTCGACTTGCCCGCGCCATTGGGGCCTACGATGCCGATCTTGGCGCCGCGATAGAATTGCAGATTGATGTTGCTCAGCACCGGCTTGGGCGCACCGGGGAAGGTCTTGGTCATGTCCTTCATGACGAATGCATATTGCGCGGCCATCTGGCGGAATCCTTCGGGTAACAAGAATGGGGGAATTTCAGCAGGCCAGATAGGCGCTGACGGGCCTGCGGGCAAGCCGGGGTGGCGGGGCAGCGGAAGCAGGGCAGGGGCGGCGGAGACAATAGGCCTTGGCATCGGGTGGAGGAATGCTAGCAGTCGCGCCCATGAGAACTCTCCTGATCGCGCTCGCCGCCTCCGCCGCCCTCCCGACCATCGCCATGGCCCAGAGCATGGCCCCCACCACGGGAACCGCCGAATCGCCCGCGCTGGCGGAAGCGGAAGCCGCGCTCGAGAACGACACCATCGCCTGGGATTTCGTCGAGGGGATCACCACCGAAGTCGGCCCGCGGATGCCCGGCACCGATGCCGAGGCGCGCGCGCGCGAGTGGGCGATGACCTGGCTGCGCGCCGAAGGCTTCGCCAATGTCGCCAACGAACCCTTCATGATGCAGACTTGGGTCCGCGGCGAGGAAGCCGCGACGGTGACCGCGCCCTTCGTCCAGCCGATGCACATCGCCGCGCTCGGCAACAGCGGGTCGACCGGTCCCGGCGGGCTGACGGCCGAAGTGGTCTATTTCCCCAGCTATGCCGACCTGGTTGCCGCTCCCGCCGATAGCCTGGCGGGCAAGATCGCCTTTATCAGCCACGACATGCGGCCCACGCAGGACGGCTCGGGCTACGGTTTCGCGGGCCCCGCGCGCTGGACCGGCCCGGCTCTCGCCGCCAGCAAGGGCGCAGTAGCCGTGGTCATCCGCTCGATCGGCACAGACAACGACCGCGTCAGCCACACCGGGAACACGACTTTTCCCGAAGGCGTCGATCCGATCCCCGCCGGCGCGCTGTCCAATCCCGATGCCGACAATCTCGAACGCGTGTTCGAGCGCGCCGAGGGGCGTCCGGTGACGATGGACCTGCTGATGACCCCGCGCTTCATCGGCGAGACCGAGAGCGGCAATGTCGTGGGCGAGATCACCGGGTCCGACGCGTCGCTGCCGCCGGTGCTGCTCGCCTGTCATCTCGACAGCTGGGACAATGGCACCGGCGCGTTCGACGACGGTGCCGGCTGCGGGATCATCGCTGCTGCGGCGAAGCATGTCGCCGCGCATGGCCAGCCGCTGCGCACCATCCGGGTACTGTTCGCCGGGGCCGAGGAAACCGGGCTATGGGGCAGCCGCGCCTATGCCGCGGCGCATGCGGACGAGCCGGTCTATGTCGGGCTCGAGAGCGATTTCGGCGCCGACAGAATCTGGCGGCTGGAGAGCAATTTCACCGCCAGCGACCCCGACCTCTATCGTCAGCTGGCGCAGGCCGTGGCGCGCTTCGGCGTCGCGCCCTCGACCAATGTCGCGACCGGGGGCGCGGATCTCAATCTGGTTCGCGAGCAGGGCGGGGCGCTGATCGATCTGCAGCAGGACGGCACCCGCTATTTCGATCTCCACCACACCGAGAACGATACCCTCGACAAGATCGATCCGGCGCAGTTGCGCCAGAACGTCGCGGCGTGGACCGCTGTGGTCGGGCTGCTCGCCAATCACCGCCCGGAAATCGAACGCGGCGAGTAACCCGGCGGGTCAGGCGGCGAAGCTGCGCGCGGTCAGCCGCCTGACCTGCACCGCCTGGAGCGCCGCTCGCGCCGCCAGGAACACCGCGAAGGACAGCCACAACCCGTCGTTGCCCAGAGGCCAGGTCAACCACAGCAGCGCGGCATAAAGCACCGCTGCGCCGAGCATCGAACCAAGCAACGCCCGGGTCCAGCTGGCGCCGACGAACACGCCATCGTAGACGAAGGCGGCAAACCCGGCGATCGGGATCACCGCCAGCCAGACCGCGTGCTGTCGCCCCATCTGCGCGACTTCGGCGGTGGCAGCGAAGCTGTCGATCACCGGGCCCGCCACCAGCGCGAACAGTGCCGACAGCACCAGCGCCACTCCGAGCCCGCGCCACAGCAGCGCTCGGATATAGCGCACGAAACCCTCGCGATCGCGCGCGCCCAGCCTTTCGCCGTTGAGCACCTGCGCCGCGTTCTCGAACCCGTCGAGCAGCAACGCAGTGACCACGAACAGTTGATAGAATATGCCGTTGGCCGCGAGCGAAACCACGCCGCGCTCGGCGCTCAACCGCGTCAGCGCCGCCATCGCCACCATCAGCACCAGCGTGCGCAGGAACAGGTCGCGATTGACCGAGAGAAAGGGGCGCAGCTCCGACCAGCGCAAATTGGCTCGCTGCGACAGCGCAGCGCGCAGAGCCTTCCCGGAGGTTCCCATCAGGATGAATCCCGCGACCGCCGCCAGCTTGGCCACTTCGGCGATAAGGCTCGACCAGCCGATCCCGGCGATCCCCCAGTCGAGGCCCAGCGCCAGCCACGCCCCCAGCGCCAGGTTGAGCAGATTGTAGCCGACCTCGAAGGCCAGTACCGCGCGCATCTGGCGCCGCCCGACGAGAAAACCGACGAGCGCGAAATTGGCCATAACCGCAGGCGCGCTCCAGTAGCGGATCTCGGCATAGACCCGCGCCGCGCCAAGCACCTCGCCATCCGCCCCGAGCGCGCCAAGCAGCGCGGGCAGCAGCAGCGGCTTAGCGGCAAGCAGGGTGAACGCGATCGCCAACCCCACAGCCAGCCCGCGCATCAGCACCGCCGCCTGCTCCGCCTCGCCGCGCCGCGTTCCCGCCTGCGCCACGAGCCCGGTGGTCCCGGTCTTGAGGAAGTTCATGACCACGAACAGCATCGCGAACAGCCGCGCGCCGATCTCGACCGCACCCTGCGTCGGTGCATCGCCGAGCCGTCCGACGATCCACATATCGCCCACCCCGATCATCGCCGTGGCGACATTGGTCACCATCGCGGGCAGCGCGATCGCCCAGATGGCGCGGGTGTCGAGCGGAGTTCGGTGTGCGGCAGCGTCGGTCATTCAGAAATGTCCTCCCGCTCGCGTCAACGCCGGACTCGCTCTCACCGGGCGTGCAGGCCGGCGCAAGGTCTCACGCGAGAAACGGCTCGGCCAGAGCGCGGACATCCACCCGCGCCTTGAGCCGAGCGGCGAGCAGCGCGGTCCCGCTGATCTTGCGCTGGACGAACAGGATATCGGGCGGCGGGAGATGCCAGCTGCCTTTGTCGGCGGCGATTTCCATACCTTCCTCGCGCAGCGCGCCGACGAAGCTTCGATCGCCGAAATCGAACGGACCCGGCCGGTTGAGCTCATCCGCGATTACCGCGATCATTCGATCGACCCGTGCGCGGTGGCGAACGACGGCGGCTTGGCCCACAAAACCCGCCGAGACCGCCGCGTCGCGGATAGCGCTACGGTCGTCGCAGAGGCCGGCCTGCAGCAACCCGCGATAGCCCTGCACGGTTGCCGGAGCGATGGCACGAGCGGCGCCGAAATCGAGCAGCACCAACCGTCCGGAATCGGGCTGGTAGCGGTAATTGGCGAAATTGGGGTCGGTCTGCATCACTCCGAATTCGAACAGCTCGCGCAGTACCAGCGCAATCAGCCTGCGCATCGTTTCGTCGCGCGTTTCCTGCGGCGCACTCTCAAGCGATTCGATCGGCTGGCCGGGCACGAAGCTCATCGCCAGCACGCGATCGGTGGTGAATTCGCGGTCGAGCTCGGGCACCGCGACGTCCGGTGAATCGGCAAGCAACTCGCCGAACAACGCCATCTGCGCGCCCTCGCGCTCGTAATCCGCTTCCTCGGCGAGCTGACGCTTGGCCTCGGCGAGCAGCGGCCCGATATCGAGTTCGCGCGGCAGCAGGCCCGACAGACGCAACAGCGTCGCGACATTGTCGACATCGGCATCGATGCTTTCGCGCACGCCGGGATATTGCACCTTGATCGCCAGCTCGCGCCCGTCGTGGGTGACCGCGCGGTGGACCTGACCGATAGACGCCGCAGCAATCGGGCGGGGCTCGAAACGCGCGAAGCGCGCCCGCCAGTCCTTTCCCCAATGCTGCGCGAGCACGCGGTTGAGCTTGGCGGGCGGCATGTGATGGGCGTTGTCGCGCAGCCGCGCCATGATCTGCGACAGTTCGGCGGGCAGCAGATCGCCCGCGTCGAGCGAGATCATCTGCCCCAGCTTCATCGCCGCACCCCGCAGATGCGAAAGGCGATCCACCGCGCTGCCGATGTTGCCCGGCGTCAGCAGCATGTCGCGCATCCGCGGGCGTTCGCCATCGGCGAGCCGTCGCGCACCCTCGGCGAGCATCCCGCCCGCGACGCCGCCGGCCAGGCGCCCGAACTGGCCCAGCCGCGACAGCCTGCCGCGCGGTATCCGACGCCCGCTTCCCCGGTACCGATCCTCGCTCATGCGATCACCAGAACCGGCTTCCGGGGATACCCTTGAACGGCCCGGCGAGCTTGCCGGTGATCCAGCCGCCATAGAATTCGCCGGGTTGAGGGGTGACCGTCTCGCCGTCGACGCTGCAGCGATCGAACGGCGCGGCATAGAAGGCGACATGATCGCGCAGCACGGCGAAGGGCGCAGTCGGGTCGGGATAGCTCCAGCCTACTCTGGGGATCACCGCATCGCCGATGACGACGTCCCAATACACTGCGGCGCCCTTCCACTCGCAAAAGGAACTGCCCGCAGCGCGGCGCAGCACGCCGGGTGCGATATCTGCGGGAGGGATGTAATAGCTGGGTGGGTGGCTGGTCTCGAGCGTGCGGATGGCCGAACTGGTGCTGGCGACGATCCTGCCTTCGTGTTCGATTAGGATATTTGCGTCCGTGGGTTCGGCGATCGCCGGGCGCGGATAATTCCAGACGCTTTCCTGCCCGGGGCCAGCGGGTTCCGGGCGCGGCTTCATCGCCGCGGCCCTGGCGCAGTGCCGGTCACCGGGTCGCCGTGGTTCCGCCACGCAGCGATCCGCCAGCGGGCGGAGTTGACACGCTCGGAGCCAGACCGATCGCGGGCTCGTAATCCTCGCTTCGCAGCGTGAGCATATAGGCGACGAGATCTTCGATCCTCTCCTCAGGGATTTCGAAATACATCTCGCGCGGATAGTCATGCGAGGCCTTCAGCCACCGCGCCAGCGATTCCCGGGTCACGCCAGGGGCGTTCGCGACGGCTTCGAAGCTCGGTGCGGCGGGCAGAGGGGAGGTTTGCAGCCTTCCCACCGCGTGGCAGTCGGCGCAACGGTTCTGTGCGAAGCTTTCTCCGCGCAGCGCCGGTGAATCGGATGCCGTGGCAGTCTGCGCGGGAGAGGCGACAAGTGCATCATCGGCAGGGGTCATCTCGCAGGCGCTGAGAAGCATAGCGAGGGCGAGGATGGCGGCTGCTTTCATAACGCCGAACATTGCAGCCTAACCCCGAAATGACAAGCGATTGGACAGGGGAGCAGAGCGTCTCGGGCAGGAAGGCCGGTCCGCAGGTTGCTCAGGTCAGCCTGTCATCCGCCAGCGCCTCGGTCAGGCCGGGCCGAAATCTGGGGTGCGCGATCGCGATCAGCGCCTGCGCCCGTTCGCGGAGCGATTTTCCCTTCAGATCCACGACGCCGTACTCGGTCGCGACGAGTTGGGTGTCGTTGCGCGGCACCGTAACGGGGCCATCGAGCTTGGGTACGATCCGCGAGACCGTTCCGTCCCTGGCGGTCGAATGACACACGATGATCGACTTTCCGCCCCGCGACGCCGCCGCGCCGCGGACGAAATCCAGCTGGCCGCCCGAGCCGCTGTACTGCCGGCCGAGCAGGTGTTCGGAATTGCAGGCGCCGCCCAGATCGATCTGCAGCGTGGCATTGACCGAGACCATCCGGTCGTTCTTGGCGATGTGACGCGGATCGTTGACCGTCTGGACCGGAGCGCTGTGGATGGCGGGATTGTCGTCGAGAAAATCGTAGAATGCGCGGTCGCCCATCGCGAAGGTGAAGACGCTACGGCCCGGATAGGTAGCCTTGCAGCGGTTGGTCACCGCGCCGCAGCGGATCAGATCGGCCAGCCCAGGGGTCAGCAATTCGGTGTGGATGCCGAGATCCTTGTGATCGCGGAGCATCGCGCAGACCGCGTTGGGCAGCGTGCCGATCCCCATCTGAAGACAGGAACCATCCTCGATCAGACCCGCCACTGTCCGGGCGATCGTCTGGTCCTCGGGGCTGCTGGCGGGGAAGGCAAGTTCGGCCAGCGGCGTCTCATGTTCGACGATCGCGTCGACTTCGGAGATATGAAGCAGCGAATCCCCGAACACCCGCGGCATGTTGGGGTTTACCTCGACCACCAGCCGCCGGGCCGATCGCGCCACCGTGCTGGCATAGTCGTTGCCGGTCCCGAATGTGAACCAGCCGTGCCGGTCCATGGGCGAGACCGCCGTTACGAATGTATCGACCGCGACATCCTCGGACAGCAGTTTCGACGATTCGCTGAAGGCGACCGGGACGAAATCGATCGCGCTTCGCCCGGCCTCGGCGGCACGCTTGATGATGTCGCGCTCGATCCGGGTCAGGAACATGCAATGCGGCCGCACCCGATCGAGCAGATCGTCGCGCAAAATGGTGCGCGCCGCGTGCTCCATCGAATGGAAATACCACAGGTTCAGCCGCTCGAGACCGCCGCTTTCGACCCTTTGCGCCAATGCGGTGAGCAGCGCCGGCGGTTGCCCCACGGCCATGGCCATGGCGACGTTGTCGCCGGACCGGATCTCGGCCACGGCGGCATCCGGAGTGGTCAGTCGCGAGCGATAGAGAGTTTCTGCATCCATGCGCGCAGATTAGGGCAGGGACGGTGCAGGCGATAGCCCGCCAGACAGATCCAGCCGCGCTGACGAGATCCGCACCCCAAGATGCCGGCAATTCAGAAAAGGCTGGTCGGGGAGAGAGGAATCGAGACCAGTACAGCTCTCGATCAAAATGACGAATTTCCGAGGGTTTCGCCGGATTGCATCGTCTATCTGTAGCGTTTGTGTGCACCTCTCCAGTGTGCCCAAGAGGCAGCTCGAGATTGCGATAGCAGACGACAGTTACCCAACGTGCCGGCTTCGCGCCCTCATTCCAGTCATTCCGGCGCTGTCGCGGCAAGTACCTGACAGCGGTCGTTCGTTCAGGTGCGGAGGATCGGAAGCTACGCGCCCTAATAGCTGTCGTTAGGCTGCGCGATCTGGTTTCCACAAAAGCCGACAGTTCCGCGGCATCTGGGACAACATCGTAATTGATGTCGGATTTGATGCAGCGCTGCCGATCCGGGTTCGGGTTCGCAGCAGGTTGCCATTAAAGCTACAGCCGGGTGTTTATCCGGCGTTCCAACCTGGCGGAACACATGCTTCTTGGTCACTGTGGCCCAAGCCGCAATCGGCCAAGGATTGGGGCGCATGAAACAAGATTTCCGCTATGTTCCTAGCTGGAAGCCTATTTGCCTCAGCTACGGCGCGCGACAATTTGCCGGAACGAGAGAAGAGTCTCTCTCCAGTAGCTTCAGCGGTTGAAATCGAGCAACAGCATCCGATGGATGATATTTTTCGGGCAGATGAGCGAGAGTTTCGAACAGCCATTCAGCGTGCAGTAGAGGCCCACGATCCTCTAAGATTGATCGAGAAGATCGATGCCATTTTCCCATTTCTAGACAGATGTCCTTCCTTCAAGTCGCCTACGAGAGAAACTACGGTTGCGACAAGGCGATCACTCCGCGGATCGTCGTCGGCATCGAGGGCGCCTCAGAGATCACCGCCGACGACGCGGTTACCAGCCTCGACTCCCCCTCCATCTGAAAGTCGACCTTTGGACTTCTCCCATGGCGCATAGGTAATTTCGACATCTGGGGGCATTCATGTCGTCAGTTCAAGCGCCTCGCCGACAGAACACCAAACCTCGATGCGAAAGCCGGAGGTTGGCGGCAGGCAACGCAGCCATTCAAAAGTCATCGGATATGGTAACGACGAAGCGGCATCCGCGGCAGGCCGATGCGCCGGATTGCTGGTGCCACACGCAGCGGGCACGGATGCAGCATTCTGGGACTTCGCGGTCCTTGCCGATCGCCTCGAGATCGCTCGCGACCCGCTCGGGTAAGGTGCAGCCGCCGTTCCAATTGGAACAGCCGGCGGAAGCACAGGGAGCCGCGAACCGGAAACGCCGTTCCGGTTCGCGGCCCTTGTTCGCTTCCTCGATGAACCGCGCATCGACCGCGACGGCCACCTCGAGATAGGCGATCTGCCCACCCCCCGTCACCACACCGAAGAGCTGTGCCTTTGGTGTGAGCGGGGCACTGGGGCAAAGCGGGCGATCGGCAGGCTTCATGCGCGGCTCACGTGGAACCCCGCAACGCCGCCGCCGAAGCCGCCGCCGGCCCCGTCGCCGTAGCTGCGGGCGGTCGGCAGAGGCTCGGTCACCAGTCGCCCCGCGAGGTCGATATGCGCCAGTTCGCCCAGTACAAGGTCTGACAGCTTCTTCTCGATCCGTTCGACCGTCGCCATGTCGAGAAGGCTGTCGTCGATCGTGACAGTGAATTCGAACGGTGTGTTGGATGTATCGTCCATCGTGCGTCTCCTTTCGTCTACCACCGGAAGCTCGCGGTTCCTCCGCAGCTCCAGCCGCCGCTGCTGTCGGCGCGGCAATCGACCGACCCTTCGCCTCCTCGCGGCGCAGGAGCGCCGGTTGCAGCGACGCGATTGAGTTCGAGCGCACGCACGAAATCGTCGAATTCGGGGTCGTTGATCACGCCGAGGGCGCGGGAACGGCAGTCCTCGACATTGCCGAGATCGCAGTCGGGGATACGGAAATCGAAGGTGGTCGTCGCCATGAAAGTTCTCCTTGAATGTGTTAACTAGAAGCGGATTCCGCAGCTAACGCCGGCGCTCCAGCCGCCACCGGAATTGACGTCCGCTCGCACGTCGCAGCCGCCGCCGAAGTCGCGGGCAACCGGGCCTGACCGGATCGCGTCACCGGTCACCAGCAGGTCTTCCAGCAAGGTGCCGAAGGTGGGATCGTTGAAGGTTTTGGTCATCCGCGAGCGCCAGTTGTCGGGTGAGGTCAGGTCGAGGTCGTCGAAGACGAGCGTGCAATAGAGATCGTTGGCCATTCCATTGTCCTTTCAGTTGAAGATGTGGCCGGAAAAGCGGCCGGTATCGCCGAGCAACATTGGTCGCTGCGGAAATCTCTGGGAGATCGGGGGCGTGATGGCCGCAATCAGCGCATCGAAGCTCATCTGCGGCTGCGTGGCGATGGCTTGCAGAGCATAATATGAAAAGATGCCGTGGCGTTTGCCGTTCGGCATGCGGTCGTCCCATGCGCGTTGCTCTGCACTTGCCGCGGCAACGAGCACGCGCGACGCGGGAGCCGCCTCGACACTAAAGTCGCGCGGCACCGCCTCGACGATCGCACTTCCGAACGGTCGAACCTCAGCCACGTTAAACTCGCGGGCGCGCGCCTCGTCTTCCTCCTCGTCCGGGAACGACATGCAGCGGACGAGCGGCCCATCCTCTTCGTCACCCAACCTCCGTGCCATGCCGCCCGAGTGACAGGCGTCGATGACCATCGTCAGGCGGGCGCTCGCTGGGAACTCCACTGCATCGATCAGTTCCGCCAGATCGCGGTCGAAGATCATGTGCGTCTCGCGGCCTTCGGACGCGACCGGATAGGTGACGAGCGTTTCGCTGAGGATCGCCTCGGTCGCACCGGTGTCGGGATCGCGGCGACGCACACGGGCGCCGTGCCCGGCGAAGAAGAAAACGCGCTGGTCCCCGGGCTTCGCGTCGGAGAGCAGCCAGCCGAAGTCGTCGATCAGCGTGTCTCTGGTCGCTTGTGTGTCGGCGCGTGCGCGCAGATTTCCGCTACCCGCAGCGATGTTCGCGGCCACGCAGCTGCCCCAACCTGCCAGATCGTTGGCGCATCCAGGCAGCGGTTGGCCGAGGCGGCCATAATTACCGATCCCGACGAGAAGGGCCCTGTCCATCTTCGTATCTCCTTCGGATCGAGGTGAGACGCCCATCGCCACCCCCGATCTCAACGAGTGGTATGACAGCAGGAACCGGTGGCAGTCGGTGCGGCGCGTCACGCGCGGAGCGTGATTTTTCTCACAACTCGGCCGCTTGGCGGGGCGCGCGATCGGGGTTGACGAAAGCGCGGCCAAGGACATGATGGGGGCCGATGGGATCGACGATCGAACAGGCATCCGAGCCGGCGGAGGGCCGTAGCGAGAAGCGCCAGCTGGCCGTGCTGTTCGCCGATCTGGCGGATTCCACCGCCCTGTGCAGCGTGATTGGCGACGAGCGGTTCCACGCGCTGACGCTCGACTTTCTCGGGGGCGCGGCGAAGCTCGTCGAAGCCAGCGGTGGCTATGTCGCGCGCTTCATGGGTGACGGTCTGCTCGCGTATTTCGGCTATCCCGCCGCCGGGGAAGACGACAGCGTTCGCGCGGTCCGGGCGGCGCTGGCGGTGCGAGAACTCGTCTCCGAGATCGGGGCCGCCGCAGAAATCCCGCTAGCCATGCGCGCCGGTGTGGCCACGGGAACCGTCATGCTGGGAACGTGGCTGGGAAGCGGCGCGGCGCGCGAACGACCGGTCACTGGCGATGCCGCTAATCTTGCTGCGCGCCTGCAGTCGGCGGCGCAGCCGAACGGCATCCTGGTGGCGGAATCGACCCACGCGCTGGCCCGGTCGGCGTTCCAGTTCGAGGAATGCCTTAGCTTGTCACTCAAGGGCATCGATGGCTGCACTCGAGCGTTCGCGGTCTCGGGCGCTGCGGGTTGGGACCATCGGCCTTGGATCGGACAATCCGAAGCCAACCGGCTCGTAGGACGTGTCGCAGAACTCCATACCCTCCAAGCCCATTTCGCGGAAGCGGCGAGCGGAGCCATCCGTCGGATCGCGATCCAAGGCGAGCCAGGGATTGGGAAATCGACGCTTGTCGGCGCTTTCGTGAGCGGGCTGGATCGATCCGCCTGCCGCGTCGTCCACGGCGCAGCCAATCCGGGCTACGCTAACCTGCCGTTCTTCCTTGCGGGACAATTCTTCACCGACGATGTCTTCGCTGCCGAATATGACAGCGCCGGCAGTGCGGAAGCGTTCATCAACCGCGCCGCGGACCGATTGCTGGCCGAGCCCGGATCGGGGCCACTGGTCGTGGTGGCGGAAGACCTTCATTGGAGCGATCCCTCATCGCTCTCCTTTCTCGCCGCCCTGACCGAGCGTGCTGCTGCTGGCTTCCTGCTCATATTCACCAGTCGCGCCGCGCTGCCTCCGGTGCTCGCGGATATCGATGAGGCATTGCACCTCTCGCCGTTGAACGATGTGGACATGGCTGCGCTGATCCAGCAGATCGCACCTACGGCACTCGCCTCCGCAGCAGTCCTCGACATTGTCAAACGGGCCGGCGGCGTACCGCTGTTCGGGGTCGAACTTGCGCGACTGAACGCCGATGGCGGTGACCGATTGCCCTGGTCTCTGTCCGAGCTCCTGACATCCCGCTTGACCGATTTGGGCGGCTCGCTTCGCCTTGCGCAATGCCTCGCGGTGCTCGGTCCGTCGGCAGAGATGCCCTTGCTCGCGAAGGTTTCCGACCTCGCTGCGGATGAATTCGCGACGGTGATCCAAACGCTTGAGGCCACGAAGGCAGTGCGTATTTACCGGCATGGCGTAACCGACCGGGCGATCTTCTCGCATGCGCTCATCCAGGAAGCGATCTACCGCCTCCTGCTCGAGCGGGATCGCAAGACCCTGCATCGCCGCGCAGCGGTGGCAATCGAGGTGAGCGGCGCCGGTCGGGACGTGCTCGACGATCTGGCGCGTCACTGGAACGCATGCGATGAATTCGGTCACGCCGCCTCGGTCTATGCCGCGGCCGCCGAGGCGCATCGGCTCCATTTCGGCTATGCGGAATCCGAACACGCTGTTGAGCACGGCCTCGACGCACTGAAGCGGCTGGCGCCGTCACCGCAGCGCGACCGGATCGAACTCGATCTCCAATCCACGCTCGCAAGCGTCCTCCAGATCAACCTTGGTTATTCTAACGCGCGAGCGACCGCGGCGGCCAACCGGGCCAAGGCGCTGGCCGAGCGCCACGGCGAGGTGACCCGACGGTTTCAGGGATTGGCCGGGCAATGGATGGCCGCCTCGAGCGCGGGAGACTATGCTACGGGTGCGAGCGCGGCGCGGCAGATGCTCCTCCTTGCGAATTCCGTCGGCGGACACGAACTGCTCGCCGCGGCGTGGATGGCGCAGCTGACCTCGCGCTTCCGGATGGGCGACATCACGGGCGCCGAGGAGGCATTCCAGCAGGGCGAACGCTTCTTCGCCGCTCCCGCCTTTGCCTCCCGTCCCGGCGGCATCGCTCAGACCTATGGCAACGCCGCGCTGATCGCCGTGCTGCGCGGCGATCCCGCCGGCGCGCGGGCGCGGGCGGCGTTCGCCTTGCGCAACGGGCGCCGGATGCGGAGCAACTACGATATCTGCTTCGCCGCCTATATGGCGGGCATGCTGTGCCTCATGCTGGGCGCGGACCGGATGGCGCAGCGCTGGAGCACGCGGTCGTCGGGCCTCGCGACTCGGATCGGTTTTCCGCAATTCTCCGCTATCGCGCAGGTTGTCCTCGGACGGGCGATGGCTGGCCAGGGTGAGGTTAAGACCGGCATCGATACGATCCGCAGCGGCATAGCGGCAATGGACACCACGGGATCGCGGGTCGGCCTGACGCTTTACCTGAGCTGGCTCGCCGAAGCCGAATATTTCGGAGACCTTGCCGACGCCGCCACGCTCACGCTCGACCAGGCGCTGTCGGCGAACCCCGAAGAGCGCTTCTATCTACCCGAGACCTTGCGGCTCAAGGCACGGATCCTGTCGGCTGCGAACGAAAGCGAGAGTGCTGATGCCCTTCTGGCCGAGGCACGATCGCTGGCCACGGAAGTCGGAGGGCAGTGGTTCCTTCGGCGTATTGCTTTGGATGACGGCGGTGCCCAACCGATGGCGGCTCGCTAGCCCAGCCAGACGAGTTCGCCGCTGACGACCTCGTTCGCTTCGTCCTGCACACCGTCCATGGTGCTGATAGCGCCGGTTGAAATGATCCAGTAGCGGTCCGGACCCGCTTCCACCGCGCGGAAGCTTCCGTTGACGGTCTGGGCCCCGCGATTGGCGGGCGCTGTCAGTTCTTCGAAAACCAGCTCGACATCCCAACTCTGTTCCTCGGCCACGAACCGCGCACTGCCTGCAAGGCTGAAATGGGAGTGTATTAGGGTACTGCCGGAGCCCGTCATCCTCGCCAGAGATGCGCGATGATCGCCCCGGATAACCTTCATGTTTGCAATCTTGATGCTGCCGACCCCGACGATCGTGTGCGTTTGGCCCTTTTCCATCGCGTAGCCTTCGAACCGGTAGCTGTAGCGGCCGTCCCTCATCGTTCACTGCCTCCCACGATTGAGCCTTCCCGACTCCTTCGACCATCGATAAACATCTATCTGAAATTTTTGAGGAGGGCGAAATGAAAGAACACCTATTCCGGGCGAAGCTTTCGCGCAGCGCCGAACGGATCCTATGCATGGATCCGGTGGTGGAGGAACTTACGCCGGAACAACTGGCGGCGCTGCACGTGATGAAGCATGAAGTGCTGGCATCAATCCACGGTGTGTACTTGCACATCCCTGCTGAAATCGCAGACAAGTTGTTGGGGGGATTTCTCGGGCGGCTATCGGAAGAAATGCAATAGCCTAGCACAATCAGACGTCTAGTGGGCGCCCCAGTTCGGCGGCCACCTGCGCTGACAGACGATCGAGGTCGACGACCAAGCCCTGCCGCTGCTTCTGGACGATGCCTTGGGTCGAAAGCTTCGACATTTCACGTGAAACCGTCTCGCGCTGGCTGCCGATGCGCATCGCAATAGTCTCATGAGTCGGCGGCTTTGCTACTATCACTTTGCCATCCGCAACAGGCAGCCCGACGCACAGGCGATGCAACTCGCAATGCAGTCTGTTCCGCGCAGAGAGCGCGGCTAATTCAAAAACTTTCTCGGTGAGGCGAGTTATCTCATGGGCCAGCCGTCGCATAAACCAGAAACTTAATTCAGACCGCGGTGCGACCGCTTCGAAAAATTCACTCTCGGAAATTGCAAAGATTTTGCCAACATCTGTCGCGACCACACTTGCGGACCTCGGGCCTTCGACAATCGCCGCAAGGTCACCAAATATTTCACCGGGGCCCAGATCACAGACTATGATCACCTGACCGTCGCGTGCAGTAAGCGCGACTTCGAAGCTCCCTCTTTCAATATAATAGATATCTCTATCGCGCGCGCCATGCAGCACGACCATCTGTCCTGCGCGAATGGTGAGCGGGCGTCCAACATCTTTTATATGTCGCACTAGCGCCTCAGGCGCGCTGCCTATCTTAGTGCCATTAAAAGGTGTTAGCGAACTCATTCCTGACTCCACAGCCAGAACTTCGCTACCAATTGTTGAACCAAATTCCAAGATCGGGACCTGTCAAATGTTGGCGGAATTGATTGAAGTTATATCTGAAATGCGATGCCGAAATTTATGAATCCAAATAATGATCTTGCGGTACTTCGAGAACCCGAGGGGCGTGCCATTGCCGCGGTCATTAGGCTCAGCTGGAGTACAAGTCACGCCGCTTCGGCTTTCGTCGACTTTCTGGCGATCGCCAATCCGTCGGTTGCCAGCTTTGAGGGGCGGAAGTCCCGCGAGGAGTTTTCCGAAGGGGCGTGCCATCGCCCCTCCGTGAACGTTCCAAATCTGAAGGTGGTCGCTAGGGTCCAAACCCAATCAGCCTCTTGAAAAGCGGCGGACACATTGATTCAAGGGTTCTCCACTGAGTAGGAGGTC
>NZ_JAVAIL010000008.1:0-22023 GCF_030717865.1 Qipengyuania benthica
GAACAGCCTTCCGGAAAAACCACTTCTTGTACTTTCCACGTATCCAGAGATCGATCTCATCATTCGAGAATCTGCGCCGCCAATAGAGCAAACGAGCAAGAGGCACGGGATTTTCAACGGCCCCAATTTGGATTTTAAATCTAGAAAATCCGCGCTCGCAAAAATCTACTTGATCCGGAATTGTGAGGCGAATAACCTTATCAAGTTTGTTACAGTTGGACAAGTTCGGACGGCCGCTAGCCTCACGGAATGCGACCACCCACGACATAAGCGCCAACATTTTCGAGGCGAATACCTCCTCTAATCTTGAGTAACCTTGGAGAATGTGATCGAATAAGGGGTCCGCCCTGGAAATCCGAAAAAAATCACTCAACAATATCTCTAATGATCCAGATGAGCAGACATGATTCTCTATAGCGTAATAGTCCGTCACATAAGTTGATAGATCAGGGGTGATTTGCGTCCCCAGATAATCGTCAAAATCCCGGTCTGTAAAAAACAAGCAACGTTCAGAATTCCCGGTCAGGGTTAGAACTTCTTCTCTAATGATACGAAGTTTGGGCTTGCCGTTGCAGACGTGCAACTGGATGGATCGTGCATGAGCGCGGCGCCGCACCTCTGGGAGGTAGAAGACCGCGTCATCATCTCCCTCTACAAAAACGTGCAGACTACTACCACCAGGCTCCCATAGAATACCGAATTCGTGCAAAGTCGCGTTCTCACTGGCACCCTGCTCGAGTAAGTACGCTGCATAGTCTCCAAACTCGAGCGACTTCATGCGGCAACGCTCGATATGTAGCGCCGAAGATCAACGGCTGAATTTTTGGGGAGCTTTTCATAAATAAACGGGCTGTGGGTCACCGCGAAAACAAAGCGGCAGTGGGGACTCTCCGCAATGTCAGCGATGAACCGTTTTTGCCACGGAACCGATAAGGAGAGCTCCGGCTCGTCGATCACGACGATCTGGTCAGAACTTTCATCAAGATACAGATGCGCAAACAATGAAACGACTTGTTTCTCACCCGACGAGAGTACGCTCAGATCTATCGGACGACCACCGGCGTCAACGATTTCTACGGTGAACCGTGAGTCGTTGTAAACCATTTCCTTGCTCGGCCGTAGGTATTCATTACAGACATCACAGAAGCTAACTATATCTGCTTCCTGCTTAGAAATATCAGAGCTTACACCCATCAGCCGGGTAAAATAATGAGCAAGGTAAGACTCATTCAATTCCGTTGGCCCCGCCTTCCTCGACTTAAGTCCTACGATCTTATCTCGCAAAAGATCTTTGTCTCGTTGCGAAAGAACCTGTTCGCTAACGCGGCCAAGAATTACTGAAAGCCTATCATCGTCAAGCGAGGATATTTCCTTATGCGAATACTCATGCGCCTTCCCTCGAATGACATCCCTCAGGTAGAGTCCGGACAGTTCGTTAAATTGAGTGAGGGAATAATCACGTAGAAACCTAAGCTTCTTGTTTATACTCTTCCGAACATCTTCCATTCCAAAGCTAACTAGATCGATATAGTGGGGGGCTGATCTAGGCGATGTCAAAGATGACTCGGACGACCTTATCCTCTGCTCATAGTCAGGAAAGATATCTTTTATGTCTTTTTCGATTCTACGAAAAGTTGGGAGATATAGAGTCCGGCCGTTAAAAATAGCGGAAAGCTTCTTTTCAACTTCGATCCTAGGTTTGCTAAATAGACTTACATCATCTTCCTCAACAAATATCCTTCGCCGAAGCAGCATAACCACATTTCGTGCCTCGTCCGGAGAAACCTCTAAAACTTCAGCAACCCTCCGCCGCAAAGCCAATGAGTTTCGCCCTTTAGCAACGAACTCTTCAAGCAATCCCTCGGATCGTAGCTTGTCTATATATCCGAAAAACCGTGAGTCTGGGTGCAGCCTATTCAGCGCATTGTCGATCTGCGAGAGACCGGTTATATCTTCTCTCGCGGCAGTAATTTCCTGTCCGTCGTCAAAGATTAAGGCTACAGATGAAAATTTATAT
Source organism: Qipengyuania benthica (assembly GCF_030717865.1). Classification (NCBI taxonomy): domain Bacteria; kingdom Pseudomonadati; phylum Pseudomonadota; class Alphaproteobacteria; order Sphingomonadales; family Erythrobacteraceae; genus Qipengyuania; species Qipengyuania benthica. The sequence goes on from NZ_JAVAIL010000008.1 coordinate 2,018, forward strand.
TCTGCTAGCCGGTTCCATTGACGCGAAATGAAAAAATAGAATATATTCGAAACGGTACTTTTACCGATTCCGTTTGGTCCAACAAGGACCAAGCTAGAGCCTGGAATTTTTATACGAACATCACTTATTCCAAAGAGGCCAAGTACATGAAATTCTTTCGGCGTTCTCATAAGTGATATTCCCCTGCTTCGTATGTTTTGGAGGACGAACAAGCCTCCGTAAAGGCGTTTCTGACATCTGTCACCGCAAGCTCATCCGCCTTCTGACGAATAAGTGCCTGCGCTAAACCTCCATAGCCCGCCCGTGCCGCCCCCCTCCCCCAATCGGGAACCCTCCCCCGCCCTCCATCCGTTGCCCGCGTAAGGAGAGCCACCATGACCCGACCCGACCGCAGCCCCGAACAGCCCATCCGCATCGATGCCGACAAGGCGCGCGGGGCGGAGATCATCCTTACCAAGCGGCGCAACCGGGCGATCTTTATCGCAGGGCTGGTCGGCTTCGTCCTGCTGGCGCTGATCTGGGGGGTGTTGGGTTGAGGTAGGGCGCGGCGAAAAACCGTTTTCCTACATCATTAGTTTTTGCTTTCGTCCCTCAAGCGCCGGGCGGAGCGCATCCGCGCTCCTTGGCTACGGCCTGACCGGCCGGCGGCCGGTCGGCCTTGCGACGCCTGCGGCGTCGTGCCTGCGCTCGCCTCGGAGGACGTTCTATGACGCGACTTTCCTCGACCGCCGCTGGTGGTCTTACTTCTCCCTTGCCGGGGAGGCTTACCCATGACGCATGACCCCTCCACCACCTTCGGTGGTCCCCCTCCCCCTCCTTTGGACGGGGAGGATTTCGGGTGGGACGATGGTGATGGGGCGCCCTCGCCTTCCGGTCCCGAATCCGACCGGGCGCGGCAGAGTGCGGCGGGGACGGTGAACCTGCGGCGGGTGCCGCGGCAGGCTACCTCCGCGGTCGCTTTCGTCGGGCCGTTGCCGGGGGATGACGATCCGCTGCTCTCCTTCACCCCCTATATCCACGCGGTGCCGCGGGCGCGGTCGATTACGCCGGAGGTGCAGCGGGGCTTTATCGCGCATCTCGCCGCCACCGGGGTGGTCAAGCAGGCGGCGCGGCATGTCGGGCGCAGTCTCGAGGCGCTCTACAAGCTGCGCCACCGCCGCGGCGCGGAAGGGTTTTCCGCAGCCTGGGACGCGGCGCTGGAGCGCGGGGTGCAGCGGCTGGAGGATGTCGCGCTCGAACGCGCGATGAGCGGCACGCGCACCCCGATCGTCTCGGGCGGCGAAATCCTCGGCCATTGGGACAAGCCCGACAACGCGCTGCTGCGCTTCCTGCTCCAGCACCGGCTGCCCAATCGCTACGGGGTGCACAATCTCAAGCCCGGCCATCCGATCTACGAAAGCATCCGCGCCGAGGTGCTCGCCCAGATCGCCGCCGAGGAGCAGGAGGACGAGCAGGAGGTGTTCGACCGCATCGACGCCTTCATCGACGACATGCGCGTGCGCCGCGCCGCCAACGCGAAGATCCTCGCGGAGGGAGACTGGGGCGGGGATGCGGGCGCTGGGGAGGAGGAGGAGGAGAGTAGCGGCGGAGCCTAACTAAGCCGTCTGGCTTGGTCCGGAGAACGGACCCGCAGGGTCCGCAAGGGCGACCGCCCGCCCGCAGGCCCGCAAGGGCCGAGGATATCGCGAGCGCGGATGCGCTTGCGGAAAACAAACAAACTCCCGCAAGCTCAACCCCAGCGCAAAATCACTCCGCCTTGAGAAAATCCACCAGGTTCTTGACCTTGCGCGTCCGCCACTGCGGGAGCGGCGCGACCAGCCAATAGGCGCGGCGGCCGGGTTCGGGGCCTTCGAGCACTTCGAGCCGCCCGTCCTCGATCGCATCCTTGACCAGCAGTTCGGGCAGCACCGCGCGGCCCAGCCCGGCGAGCGCGCTCGACAGCGCCTGCCCGGCGTTGGAGACCGCGACATGCGGCTCCGCGCCCTCGGGCAGGCCGACGCCCCAGTCGATCCAGCGCTCGGGGGGCTTCCCCTTGCCGGTTGCAGGCTTGGCGACGGTGACGCGCGCGGCGGGGGCGAGTTCCACGCCCTCCAGCTCGCCCGGCCCGTCGACCAGCCGCACCGCGCAATCGAGATTGGCCTCGGTAAAATCGGCCAGCTCGTCGGCGACGAAGGAAAAGCGGACGTCGGGGTATTCGGCGGCGAAGGCGGCGAGCCGGGGGGCGAGCCACTGCGCGTAGAATTCGCGCGGCGCGGCGATGGTATAGCGGTCGCTCGCCTGCCCCGCCTGCATCGCCTGGACGCTCTCCTCGAATTTGAGGAAACCTTCGCGCAGCGCGTCGAGCCCGGCGCCGCCCTCCTCGGTCAGCTCGAGCCCCTTGCTGGTGCGGCGGAACAGGACGGTGCCGAGGTGATCCTCGAGCGCGCGGATCTGCTGGCCGACCGCGGCGGGGGTGACCGCCAGCTCGTCCGCGGCGCGGGTGAAGCTGAGGTGCCGCGCGGCGGCGTCGTAAACGCGCAGGGCGTTGAGGGGCAGATGGGTGCGCTTCATGGTGCGCCCCGTCTAGGCAGAGGTGCCAGTGAGTACAAGCGGGTGTGGGTTCCCGCTCGCCCGCGCCTAGTGTAACCGCTTCGTGACCGCTGTGTTGCCATGCTGGCGCGGCGCGGCGCGGGCCGTTACCAGCGCCGCCGCAACGAGAGGAGCCCCAAGCTGCGATGAACGCGCCCGAGACAATCGCGCCTAAACCCGAATCCGGACCCACTTACGATTCGCCCGCCGAGCGCTACGTCAATCGCGAGCTGAGCTGGCTGAGCTTCAACCGCCGGGTGCTCGCCGAGAGCGAGAACGCGCGCTATCCGCTGCTCGAGCGCTTACGCTTCCTGTCGATTTCCGCGAGCAATCTCGACGAGTTCACCATGGTCCGCATCGCCGGGCTCGAGGGGCAGATGCAGCGCGGGATCGAGACCACCGGGATCGACGGCCGCTCGCCGCGCCAGCAGCTCGACGCGATCCGCGAACAGGTGCTCGCGGTGGAGGATCGCCAGCAGGCCAGCCTCGAGACGCTGCGCGATCTGCTGCGCGGCGAAGGCATATTGATCGCCGACATCGCCGAACTCGACGCCGAGCAGCAGGCCTGGCTGGAAACCTATTTCACCACCGACATCCTGCCGCTGATCACCCCGCAGGCGATCGATCCCGCGCACCCCTTCCCCTTCGTCCAGAATATGGGGATGGGCGCGCTGTTCCGGCTCAAGCGCGCCAAACCCAAGCTCGATCTGATGGAGATGGTGCTGATCCCGGGCGCCGCGCCGCGCTTCGTCAGGGTACCCGGCGAGCAGGCGGTCTATGTCGCGATCGAGAAGCTGATCGTCCATTTCGCGCGCGAGATCTTCCCCGGATTCAAGATCCTGGGCGACGGGCTGTTCCGGATGCTGCGCGACAGCGATATCGAGGTCGAGGAAGAGGCCGAGGATCTGGTGCGCTATTACCGCACCGCGATCCAGCGCCGCCGCCGCGGCCGCGCGGTGCTGCTCGAGCTCGACGACGATTGCGACCCGCAGGCCGAACTGCTGCTGCGCGAGGAGTTCAACGTCGACAGCGCGATGGTGGTCAAGACCGGCGGGATGCTGGGCCTGCGCGATCTGAAAGCGATCTGCCGCGAACCGCGCCCCGATCTCAAGTTTCCGCCGTTCAGCCCGCGCTTCCCCGAACGCATCCTCGAGCACGACGGCGATTGTTTCTCGGCGATCAAGGCCAAGGACATCGTGGTCCATCACCCCTACGAAAGCTTCGAGGTGGTGGTCGATTTCCTGCGCCAGGCGGCTACCGATCCCAACGTCGTCTCGATCAAGCAGACGCTCTATCGCGCGGGCGACCAGTCGCCGGTGATCGCGGCGCTGATCGATGCCGCACACAACGGCAAGGCGGTCACCGCGGTGGTCGAATTGAAGGCGCGCTTCGACGAGGAGCGCAACATCCGCTGGGCCAGCGAACTCGAACGCGCGGGCGTCCAGGTGATCTACGGCTTCATGGAGTTGAAGACCCACGCCAAGGTCAGCCTGGTGGTGCGGCGCGAGGAGGACGGCTACCGCACCTACTGCCATTTCGGGACCGGCAACTACCACCCGATCAACGCCAAGATCTACACCGATCTCAGCTTCTTCACCGCCGATCCGGCGCTCGGGCGCGACGCCGGCAAGCTGTTCAACTACGTCACCGGCTATGTCGAGCCCACCGGGGTAGAGAAGATCGCGGTCTCGCCCCTCGATCTCAAAACGCGGCTGTTCGCTCTGATCGATCGCGAGATCGCCCATGCGCGCGCGGGCAAGCCGGCGGGTATCTGGGTCAAGCTCAATTCGATCACCAATATGCCGATGATCGACAAGCTCTACGAGGCGAGCCAGGCGGGGGTGGAAATCCGCATGGTGGTGCGCGGGATCTGTTCGTTGCGCGCCGGGCTGCCGGGCCTGTCGGAGAACATCCAGGTCAAGTCGATCATCGGGCGCTTCCTCGAGCACAGCCGGATCTGGTGCTTCGCCAATGGCAAGGATCTGCCCAGCCGGCAGGCCGAGGTCTTCATCACCTCCGCCGACGCGATGAGCCGCAATCTCGACCGCCGGGTCGAGGTGCTGGTGCCGATCACCAACAAGACCGTCCACGACCAGGTGCTGGGGCAGGTCATGCTGGCCAATATGCTCGACACCGAGCAAAGCTGGGAGCTGCACCCCAATGGACAATACGAGCGGATGCGCGAAACCGACGGCGATGGGGGCGAGGATGCGGCCGGCTTCAACTGCCATCAGTATTTCATGAGCAATCCCTCGCTATCGGGCCGCGGTGCCGCGCTGGAAGCCGATGCGGTGCCCAGGCTCAAACTCAAGGATCAGGACAAAGCGTGAGCAAAAACGGAAAAATCCGCCGCGAACGGCGCATCGTCCACGCCCCGAGCGCGGTGATCGACATCGGCTCCAACACCGTGCGGCTGGTGATCTACGAAGGCTCGCCGCGTGCGCCGCGGGTGGTGTGGAACGAGAAGGTCGCCGCCCGGCTGGGCCGCGATCTTTCCGCCAGCGGCGAAATCCCCGATGAGGCCGCCGCAGAGGCGCTGGGGGCGCTGGCGCGCTTCGCGCTGCTGATAGAGGATCTCGACATCGAGGATGTCCAGACCGTCGCCACCGCCGCCGCGCGCGAGGCCTCCAATGGCGCCGAGTTCCTCGCCAGGGTCGCCGATCTCGGACTCGCACCGCGCCTGCTCTCGGGCGAGGAAGAAGCCGAAGCCGCCGCTCAGGGCAGCATCGGCGCCTTCCCCGGCGCACATGGCGTGGTCGCCGATCTGGGCGGCGGCAGCCTGGAGCTGGTCTCGATCGCCGAGGGCAAGAGCCACCATGCCACCAGCCTGCCGCTGGGGACGCTGCGGCTGCCCGCGCTGCGCGCCGGATCGGACAAGAAATTCGACAAGACGGTGCGCACCGAACTCGCCGGTGCCGGCTGGGCTGCCGCGCATCCCGGCCCGCTCTACATGGTGGGCGGCACCTGGCGCGCCTTCGCCGCCTATGCGATGCGCAAGCGCGATTTCCCGCTCACCGATCCGCATGGCTACCGGCTCGACATCGCAACCGCCGACAAACTCGCGGCCGAAGCGATGAGCGCCTCGCCCGAGAAGCTGGCGGAAATGTCGGGGATCAGCGCGATGCGCGCCGGCTATCTCCCCGACGCCGCCGCCATGCTGCGCCCGCTGCTCGAGGAATTGCAGCCAGAGGAACTGATCTTCTCGTCATGGGGTCTGCGCGAGGGGCTGCTGTTTGCACGGCTCGACGATCTGCAGCGGACCAAGGACCCGCTGCTGGCAGGCGTCGCCGATTTCGCTGAGATGCACGGCGCCTCGATTACCCATGCCGCGATGCTGGCGGCGTGGAGCGTCGAGCTGGCCGATGGCCAAGGGCGCAGTGGGGGGAGCAGCGGGGGCCGCAGCCAGGGCAATGAGCGGCTGCGGCTGGCGAGCGCCCAGCTCGCGGCCGCGCTGCACCGGGTCGAGCCCAACCTGCGCTACAACCACGCTCTCGAATGGGCGCTCGACAAGCGCTGGATCGGTTGCGATGCGCGCGACCGGGCGATGATCTGCGCGGCGCTGATCGGCAGCATGGGACGCAGCGCCATCCCCGACCGGCTGCGCAGCCTCGCCGAAGACGAGGATCTGCGCGAAGCGGTGACCTGGGGGCTCGGGTTCAAGCTGGCGCGCCGGCTGGGCGCGGCCTCGCGGGTCTCGATGCTCAGCAGCGCACTGATCCGCAAGAAGCGCCGCCTGATCCTGCGGCTCGATCCGAGCCGCGCGCCGCTGGGCAATTATCCGGTGACCAAGGATCTCGAAATCCTGGCCGCTTTTCTCGAGCTGGAGCCCAAGGTGAAAATCGGGAAGGTCGAACCGGAGGACTGAGCCTTACGCAGCCGGCCGCCGTGTACCTGCGTCGGCAGGCTCAGTTGGCGGTGGCCGGAGCGGCGAGCGGGAAGAAGGGAATCCGCACCTCGAGCGGCGAGCCATCGGCGGTCTCGAAGGTGTAGAAGCCTTCCATCGAGCCATGCGGCGTATCGAGCGGGCAGCCCGAGACGTAATCGTGCGACTGCCCGGGAGCGAGCACCGGCTGCTCGCCCACCACCCCCTCGCCCTCGACGATGCCCACCCCGCCGCGACCGTCGGTGATCCGCCAGTGGCGGCTGCGCAATTGCACGGTCTCGTCCGAACCGTTCTCGATCCGGACGTGATAGGTCCAGAACCAGCGCGCGGCTTCGGGTTGCGACTGCTCGGGCAGGAAACTGGCCGCGACCCGGACGGTAATTCCGTGCGACATCGCGGCATGGGGGAAGAGCGCTTTCATCACCCACCCAAGGTAGCGTCTGTGGCGCGGGCGACAAGGGGTGGTGAGGATCGAAACGGAGTCGGAATGGCTGCGTGCCCTCCCCGCAACCCGTTCGAAAAGCACAGTTGCGCGCGTTCGAGCCGGGCCAATCCACCCGCGAGAACCCGAAGGAGCGCCATTATTGCTTGCGAATGATTTGCAGTAGCATAAAATGGCGGGACGGAACGCAAGGAGATCGCATGGCCCACTCGCACGATTCGACCACTCTCGACCTGCCCCTCCCCGCGCGGCGGGCGACCACGCTGGGGCTGGTGCTGATCCGGCGGATGGCGGGGCACGGGCTCAATGATTCGCGCGCCGCTATGCTGGCGATGGATGCCGCCGGACCGGGTTTCCCCAAGCTGCTGGTGGTGGCGCGCGCGCTGGTGCTCGAACTGGCGCGGACTTCGCGGCGGCGGATCCTGCTGGCGCCCTGCTGCGCCGCCGGGATGACGCGCGGGTCTGCTGATGGAGATGATCGGCGGCGGCGGGCTGGATCTGCACGCCGCGCTGACCGACGACGCGCCCTGCACCACCGCGCTTTCGACCGCACGGGCGCTGGGGCGCGAACTCGAACGGATCGCCCTGCGCAACGGCTGGCGGCGCTAGCGCGCGGCGCAGGGGCTGCGACGCTAGAACCCTGCGGCGCTCAGCGCGCGATCGAGGTCTTCGGTCACGTCGGCGATATCCTCCAGCCCGACATTGATCCGCAGCAGCCCTTCGGTGACCCCCATCTCGGCGCGGGCCTCCGCGCTCATGCCGGCGTGGGTGGTGCTGGCGGGGTGGCACATCAGGCTGCGCGCATCGCCGATATTGTTCGAGATATCGACCAGTTCGAGCGCATCGAGCAACGCGAAGGCCTTTGCGCGGTCGCCGACATCGAAGGCGAAGATCGGGCCGAAGGCGTCCATTTGCCGCGCCGCCAATTCGTGGCGGGGATGGCTGGCAAGCCCGGGGTGGAGCACGCGGGGGACGCGGGGCTCGATGAAACGGCCGAGTTCGAGCGCGTTCTCGCTCTGGCGATGCGCGCGCAGGCTCAGCGTCTCCAGCCCCTTGAGCACCACCCAGGCGTTGAACGGCGCGCAATTGGGGCCGGTGTTGCGCTGGAACGGGAGCAGCACTTCCTCGATCCATTCGCTGGTGCCGCAGACCGCGCCCGCGAGCACCCTGCCCTGCCCGTCCATCAGCTTGGTGGCGCTGTAGGCCACCACGTCGGCGCCGAATTCCATCGGTCGCTGCAGCGCGCTGGTGGCGAAGGCGTTGTCGACGACGGTGGTGATGCCATGCGCTTTCGCGAGCCCGCAGACATAGGCGAGATCGACCACGTCGAGCGTGGGATTGGCGGGGGTCTCGAAGAAAAACACCTTGGTGTTCGGGCGGATCGCCTTTTCCCATTCCGCATCGACCGCGCTGTCGATCACGGTGGTCTCGATCCCGAACTTGGGCAGCAGATTGTCCACCAGCCAGCGGCAGGAACCGAAGGCGGCGCGCGCGGCGACGACGTGGTCGCCGGTCTCGAGTTGGCACAGCAGAGCCGCGGTCATCGCCGCCATCCCGCTCGCCTGCGCGCGGCAGGCCTCGGCGCCTTCCATCAGCGCGATGCGCTCTTCCAGCATGGCGACGGTGGGGTTCTGCAGCCGCGAATAGGTCATCCCCTGCTCGTCGCCGGCGAAGCGCGCGGCGGGGGTGGCGGCATCGGGGTAGGTGTAGCCCGAGGTGAGGAACAGCGCCTCGCTGGTCTCGCCATGTTCGGAGCGCCAGGTGCCCCCGCGCACGGCCTGCGTCGCGGGGCGCCAGTTGCGGGTGATCGAGCGGTCGGTTCCGGTGGTCTTTTTCATCGCGCGCCTGTCTAGGCAGCGCGCCGCGTGGCGGCAAGCAGCTCCGGCCACGAAAAAGGGGCGGAGAGTCGCCTCTCCGCCCCCATGTTTCTTCAGCGCGAAATCTTACGGGCTGACGGCTTCGTCGTCATCGTCATCGGTGATGAGGATGATACCGAGGATCACGGCTGCAGCCGCGATCACGCCGATGATGGCACCGGAACCGCCGAGGCCAATTTCGCTTTCGCCATCGACCGGAGCCGAATAACGCTCGGCAGCGGCAACCGGCGCAGCGATCATCGCAGCGGCGGCGGCAGCACCAAGAACTGTTGCAGTCTTTTTCATTGTGGAACTCCACGTTTGCATTCGAATTGACGGAATTCAACGGTCGCGACTCGCGTCACTCGGCCCCCGCCTTGGCCTTGGCGACTTGCTAGCGCTATAGCATGACAGGATCGTGGCGAAACTGTGTTTCTGCCAAGCGAGCCGCAGGCGGGACGAAATTGTGGTTCTTTAACCACTTGAATGCTCGCCGCCCGCCATTTACTCCCGCTCGCGATGACGGATTCCGCCAGGCCCGACCACGATCCGCGCGCCTGGTGCCTTGCGCTCACGCTCGCGTTTTGGCTGGTCTGCCTGATTCGCCTCGCCATTCCCGGCACCCCCTATTTCGACGAGGTCCACTACGTCCCCGCGGCGCGCGAGCTGCTGGCGCTGGGCGAATTCACCAATCGCGAGCATCCGCTGCTGGGCAAGCAATTGCTGGCGCTGGGGATCGGCCTCCTGGGCGACAATCCGTGGGGCTGGCGGCTGGTGCCGACGCTGATGGGAGCGCTGGCGCTCTACGCCGCGATGCGCGCGCTGTGGCATGCGACGCTGAGCCGCTTCGCCACGCTGGCCTATGGCGTGCTGCTGGCAACCGGCTTCCTGCTGTTCGTCCACGCGCGCATCCCGATGCTCGACGTGTTCTGCCTCGCCTTCCTCGCGCTCGCCTTCTGGCAGGGCGCGGGCGCGATGCGCGAACCCGAGACGGGGCGCCGCCGCCTGGCGCTGGCGGGGGTGGCGCTGGGGCTGGCGATGGCGGCAAAGTGGAACGCACTGGTACTGGCGCCGGTCCCCGGTCTGATGTTCCTGGCGATGCGCGCCATGGCCGGGCGCCGCCGCCTGCTGCTCAGCCGCCGCGGCGCGCCGGTGCCCGGGATCACGCTGGTCGAGGCGGCGCTGTGGCTCGGGCTGGTGCCGCTGGCGATCTATGCCGCCACCTATCTGCCCGCCTTCTGGTTCCAGAGCGGGGCGATCGGCAGCACCACCGGACCCGCCGGGCTGGTCGACCTTCATCTGCAGATGAGAGGAATGCAGTCCGGCGTAGTCCAGCCGCACCCCTATTCGAGCCAGTGGCTGCAATGGGTGCTCAACGCGCGCGGGATCTGGTATCTCTACGAGGTCGTCGACGGGGCGCAGCGCGGCATTCTGCTGATCGGCAATCCGCTGACCATGCTGCTGGGGCTGCCCGCGCTGGTCTGGGCAGGCTGGCGCGGGATCGCCCGGCGCGACGGCGCGGCGCTGGCGGTGGTCGGGCTCTATGCGCTGACGCTGGGGTTCTGGATCGTCGCCGACAAGCCGGTGCAGTTCTATTACCATTACCTGCTGCCGAGCATGTTCCTGCTCGCGGCACTGGCACTTGCGCTGGATGCGCTGTGGCGGGCCGGGTGGCGCTGGCTCGCGCTGGCGCCGCTGGCCGGGAGCCTCGGTTTCTTCGTCTACTTCTATCCGATCCTCAGCGCCGCGCCGCTGGCGGGCGAGATGGCCTTCCTGCAGTGGGCCTGGCTGCCGGGCTGGCGCTGACCGGCCCTAGCCTCAATAGCGGCCCCAGACGAAGCGGCTCGAAAGCGCATAGTTCCACACCGAGCCGATCGCGATCCCGACCAGCGCGGCGGCCACTTCGTGCAGGCCTCGGTCGAACAGCGTGGTCGCCACCGCGACATTGGCGAAGGCGCCCACCGAACAGGCGGCGATGAAGCTGAGCCAGCCGCGGAACACCGCCCCGGCCTCGGTCAGCCGCCGGTCGCGATAGGTGAGAAAATTGTTGAGCCAGAAATTGAAGGTCATCGCCCCGAAGGTGGCGATCGCCTGGCTCCAGGAGAAATTCGTGCTCGCGACCAGCAGGAACAGATAGAGGATCGCCATGTGGACCAGCACGCCCAGCGCCCCGACGGTGCCGAACATGGCAAAGCGGGTCGGGATCAGCCGCCCGAAACTCTTGTCGTAGAGACCGGCGAGGAAATCGAAGGCGATGGCGCGATCGAGTTTGGATTCGCCCGAACGGCGTGCGGAGAAATTCATCGGAAAATCCTTCACCGTGAGAGTCCGCTCGCTGGTGGCGAGCAGATCGAGCAGGATCTTGAAGCCGATTGCCGACAGCCGGGGCGCGAGTTGGCGCGCGGTTTCGGTGCGCAGCAGGAAATAGCCGCTCATCGGATCGCTGAGTTCGACCCCGGTGAGCTTGCGCGCGAGCGTGTTGGCCATACCCGAGAGCTTTTCGCGGTCCGGGCGACCCCACTCCTGCGTGCTCGCCCCTTCGGCAAAGCGGCTCGCCACCGCCACATCCGCCTCGCCCGCGCGAACCGCTTCGAGCATGGCGACCAGCAATTGGGGGTCGTGCTGGTGATCGGCGTCCATCACCGCCGCGAAGGGCGCGGCGGTGGCGCAGAACCCCTCGATCGCGGCGGAAGACAGACCGCGGCGCCCGATCCTCTGGATCACGCGCACCCTCGGATCGACCAGCGCCAGCCGCCGCGCCTCTTCCGCGGTGCCATCGGCGGAATTGTCGTCGACGATCAGAACTTCCCAGCCCGCCGGGCCCAGCGCCCGCTCGATCCGTTCGACCAGCGGCGCAAGATTGTCGCGTTCGTTGAGCGTGGGCAGGATGATGGCAAGATCGAGCGGCGCGATGGTCGAGCGGGTCGATACCTGTGCGGGCCGTGTCATCTCCATCGTCCAGTCCGGTTAGCCGAAAAATCTCAAGATATGCTTAGCAGATTGCTAACCACCGCAGCGGCGATCTGCTCGGTCGAGGCCGTGCCGCCCAGATCGGCGCCCAGCACGCCGTCTCCCAGCGTCTTGGCCACCGCGCGCTCGATTCGCCCCGCATCCGCCTCGCGGCCGAGCGAATGGCGCAGCAGCATGGCGAGGCTGAGGATAGCGGCGAGCGGGTTGGCCTTGCCGTGTCCGGCGATATCGGGCGCGCTGCCGTGGATCGGTTCGTAGAGGCCGAAGGTGCCGTGCCCGGTGGTCCGTTCGCCGAGGCTGGCGCTTGGGAGCAGCCCAATCGAGCCAACGACTGCGCTCGCCTGATCCGACAGGATATCGCCGAACAGATTGCCGGTCAGGATCACATCGAACTGGCCCGGCGCGCGGACCATCTGCATGGCGGCATTGTCGACATAGAGATGGTCGAGACGGATATCGGGATAATCGCGCGCGACCTCGACCACCGTCTCGCGCCAGATCCGGCTGGTCTCGAGGACATTGGCCTTGTCGACGCTGGTAACGCGACCGCGCCGCTTGCCCGCAGCGGCGAAGGCGGTGTGCGCGATGCGACGGACCTCGCTTTCGCAATAGGACATCGAGTCCCAGCCTTCGCGCTCGCCCGCGGCATTGGTGCGCTCGCCCTTGGCGCCGAAATAGACATCGCCGTTCAGTTCGCGGACCACCAGCAGGTCGATCCCGCGCGCCAGTTCGGGCCTCAGCGGCGAGAGATGTTCGAGGCCGGGCCAGCCGGCGGCAGGGCGCAGATTGGCGAACAGACCCAGTTCGGCGCGCAGACCCAGAATCGCCGCTTCGGGCCGATGCTCGCGCGGCAGATTGTCGCCTTCGGGATCGCCGACTGCGCCGAACAGCACCGCATCGGCGGCTCGCGCCATCTCCAGCGTCTCGGCGGGGAGCGGATGGCCGTGGCGGCGATAGGCCGCCATGCCGACATCGCCCTCGAACAGCACCAGCCCGGGCAGCGCCAACGCGTCGAGGACACGGCGCGCCGCCGCGACGACCTCGGGTCCGATCCCGTCGCCGGGCAACAAAGCGATCTTCATGGTATCAGCTCTCCCCCACCGGTGGTCAGCCAGCAGACCGGCTATCCATACGAGCCAGCCGCTCGCGCAACTGCCTGCGGGCAGCCATAACGTCGGCGCGGGCATCGGCAATCAGGTATCGGCCCACCGGGCGTTCGAGCCGATCGAGAATTTCCAGCCCCGCCGCAAGATCGGCTATCTCGGGCCGCTCACCGCTTTCGTTCTCCGGACCTCCATAACCCATTTCGCGCAGCAGCAGCGTCTCGTAGGCCACCAGCGCCGCGACCCAGCCACGCGCCGAGGGTGCGGCGCAGATCGCGTCGAGCAGTGCCGACAGCGCCGAATAGACGCGCGGATAGGGCTGGCGTTCGGGAAGCGCGGTGGCGGTCAGCGCGCAGGTCCATGCGATCGCCGCTGCGGGCAGCGGCTCGCTCAGCCACGGACCGCGGCTGGCGGTGAGCTCGATCCGCGCAAACGGCAACTGGCTGTCGGATTTGGCGCGGATATCGGCCATCACTGCATTGCCGGGAATCACCACGGGGCGCAGCTGGCGCCCGCGCCCGCCGGCGACATAGGCGGCGACCAGCCCGGCGTCCTGGGTCATCACCCGGGCGATCACTGCGGTCTCGCCATGCGGTCGCGCGGCGACGAGGATGGCGGGGGCGCGAAGTTGCATCCCCCACGCAACTAGCGCGGCGGCTGCGTCAGGCCAACGCTTCTTTGGAGGCCTTGGAGGCAAGATTGGCGGTGCGGCCCATGCTCCAATTGGCCTGCATCCGCACTTCGGGATTGGGTGCGCACCAGATCTCGCCGGTTTCGCTGATCGCGGTGACCCAGAGCAGATTGTGTTCCTGACCGTAATCGATCACGCCGAGGGCGAAGCCGTCTCCCTTCCCCAGCACGTGGAGCGGAATCGGGGGATCGAGCTGTGTGAACATGGTGCGACGCCTTTCGCAAAGCGTGACGCACCAGCGGGCGTCCGGTTCCGGATATTGCGCGAGATTCGGCTCATCCTGCGCTGCCGCGCGCAGGAGGCGGGATCAGCTATGCTTGGCTTCGAGCGCAGCCACCCGCGCGGCGAGCTTCTCGTTCTCCTCGCGCGCCTTGCTCGCCATCGTCTTGACCGCATCGAATTCCTCGCGGGTGACGAAATCCATCCCCCCGAAGGCTTCCTTGGCGCGTTCGCGCGCGGACTCGCGCGCCTCGCGGGTCATCCCCGCAAAGGTCCCGGCGGCCGAATTGGCCAGTTTGACGAAATCGGCGATGAGCGGGTTCTGGCTTTGCATGGCGCGGAGATGGGCGCGCGCGAAGCGATTGTCCAGAGGGTCCGTCAGGCGCCGATCCGCACCCGCTCGATCGCGCCATCGCCTGTGCCGCCGCCCGTACCGCCATCGGCGTCGGGGTTGAGCTGCAGGAACTGGAAGTTGAGCGCGAGAGCGAACAGCACCCAAGCCAGATAGGGCAGCATCAGCAGCCCGGCGATCCGGCGCACCCGCCAGAACAGCACCACCACCGCCAGCAGCGTCAGCGCCATCAGCGCGATCACCACCAGCCCGCCGGCGATCTGCTGCATCCCGAAGAATACCGGGGTCCAGGCGAGATTGAAGACGAAGTGGATTGCGAAAACGACCAGCGCCAGCGTCCGCCCGCGCGCGCCCCAGGCGGCGCAGACCACCGCGACCGCCAGCCCGATGATCACGTAGAGAATCGTCCAGACGATCCCGAAGGCGGCAGGCGGCGGATAGATTGCGGGCTTGTCGAGACCGGCGAACCAGGCGCTGTCCGCACCCGCCGATTGCCCTGAAAGAAATCCTAGCAGCACGATCAGCGGGACGGTGAACAGCGCCCAACGGATGAAACTCGCGCGCAACTGTCCGCGCGAAGCCAGCATGTTCATGCAATCAATCCCCGATAAACCGATTCGTTGTCTTGCCCCGGCGTTAAAGCCTGCGCGCGCGCGCATGGCAATCGGCGAGCGCGAGCGCTGCGGTGCCGGGGGAGGTCGGGAAGCGAAACGAAGCGCGCGCTCAACGCATCAGCACCAGTTCCTCGGCCATGGTCGGGTGGATCGCGGTGGTGGCGTCGAAATCGGCCTTGGTCAGCCCCGCCTTCACCGCGATCGCCGCCGCCTGCATCATCTCGGGCGCATCGGGCGCGATCATGTGGATGCCGACGATCTTGCCGCTGTCGCCGTCGCAGACCATCTTGATGAGGCTGCGCTCGTTGCGCCCCGCCAGCACGTTCTTCATCGGGCGGAAATCGGACAGATAGACCTTGACGCTGCCGAGCCTGTTCTTGGCCTCGCCCTCGGTCATGCCCACCGCGGCGATCGGCGGATGGCTGAACACCGCGCTGGGGATGCAGGAATGGTCCACCGCGACGGGATCGTGCCCGCCGAAGACGGTATCGGCGAACGCCTGCCCCTCGCGGATGGCGACCGGGGTGAGCTGGACGCGGTCGGTGACATCGCCCACCGCGTAGATGTGATCGACATTGGTCTTGCTGAAGCGATCGACCACGATCTCGCCGCCCTCGCCCAGTTCGACCCCTGCCTTGTCGAGCCCGAGGCCTTCGGTGTTCGGGATGCGCCCGACGGCGAACATCACCAGATCGGCTTTCTCCTCCTCGCCATCGGACAGCTTCACGTAGAAGCCGCCCTCGTCGCAGGGCTTGATGTATTCGAAGGTGGTGTTGAAGCGGAAGGTGATCCCCTTGGTGGTCGAGATCTGCAGCAGGCGGTCGCGCACCGCCTCGTCGTAGCTGCGCAGCAGGCGATCGCCGCGATTGACGATATGCACGTCGCAGCCGAATTCGTTGAAGATGCCCGCGAATTCGTTGGCGATATAGCCGCCGCCCGCGATGATGATCTTCTTGGGCAATTCGTCGAGGTGAAACGCCTCGTTCGAGCTGATCGCGTGTTCGGCGCCCTGGCATTCGGGCATCCGCGGGCGGGCGCCGGTGGCGATCAGGATGTGGTTCGCGGTCACGACCCTGCCGCTCGCCAGCGTGATCTCGTGCGGGCCGGTGATCTCGGCGCGCTGCTTGAAGATCGTCACATCGTGGTTTTCGAGCGTATCGGTGTAGGCGCCTTCGAGCCGGGCGACGTCGTCGAGGACGTTGTCGCGCAGCGTCTTCCAGTTGAAGCGCTTGCCCTCGATTTCCCAGCCGAACCGCTGGCAGTCCTCCAGATCCTCGGCGAAATGCGCGCCGTAGACGAGCATCTTCTTGGGGACGCAGCCGCGGATGACGCAGGTGCCGCCGACGCGGTGTTCCTCGGCGATCGCGACCTTCGCGCCATGCGCCGCGGCGACGCGGCTGGCGCGCACGCCGCCCGAGCCCGCGCCGATGGTGAACAGGTCGTAATCATAGTCGTCGGAAGATTGAAAGACCACGCGCGCGCTCCTTGGTGGGGGAGCGCGCGCTATGGCTTTCATCGGGTATGTGAGCAACCCCGTGTGAGGGCCCGTGCAGGAGCTGCCTCAGGCGTCAGCGGGCAGTCTGGCTGCGTCCGCCGCGGCTGCGGTTGCGGTTCTGACCGCCGCCCGAGCTTCCGCCCGAACGGCCCTGACCGCCGCCGCTATTGCCGCCCCGGCTTGCGCCATCACCGTCGCGGCGCGGCTTGCCGGCGCGCGAGGGATGCTTCTTGCCCGGCTGGCTGCCGCGCGCCGGAGTGACCTGCGCACGGCCCTGCTTCTGCTGGTGCTCGCGCTTGGTCGGGCCGACGCCTTCGACCACCGCGCGGAAATTGTCCGGCAACGGCAGGCGCTCGAACTCGGCATCGGTGACCTTGCGGATGTCTTTCAGATAGGCGCGCTCGTCCTCGGCGCACATCGCGATGGCGATGCCGTCGGCCCCGGCGCGTGCGGTACGGCCGATGCGGTGGACATATTGCTCGGGCACATTGGGCAGTTCGTAATTGATCACGTGGCTGACGCCGGGGATGTCGATCCCGCGCGCGGCGACATCGGTCGCCACCAGCACCGGGGTCTTGGCGCGCTTGAACTCGTCGAGCGCGCGTTCGCGCTGCGGCTGGCTCTTGTTGCCGTGGATCGCATTGGCGTGGATGCCGACCTGCGCCAGCTTCTTCACCACCCGGTCGCAGCCGTGCTTGGTGCGCGCGAACACGAGCACGCGTTCGATCTTGCCGGGGATCTGGTGCCGGCCCGACAGGATCAGCTCGAGCAGCGACTGCTTCTCTTCCTGCTGGACCATGAACAGATACTGGTCGATCCGCTCGGCGGTGGTGCTTTCGGGGGTGACCGAGACCTGGACCGGGTTGCGGCAATATTTGCCGACCAGTTCCTTGATCGCCTTGGGCATGGTGGCCGAGAAGAACAGCGTCTGGCGCTCCTTGGGGACCAGCTCGCTGATCTTGCGCAGCGCGTGGATGAAGCCGAGGTCGAGCATCTGGTCGGCCTCGTCGAGGATGAGGATCTCGACGCTGCCGAGGCCAATCGCCTTCTGGTCGATCAGGTCGAGCAGCCGGCCCGGCGTGGCGACGAGGATGTCGGTGCCGCGGTGGAGCTTGTTGCGGTCCTTGTTGACCGAGGTCCCGCCGACGATGGAATGGACCTTGAGCCCGGCCAGCGCGCCGTAATCCTTGGCCGACTGGGCGATCTGCCCGGCCAGTTCGCGCGTCGGCGCGAGGATCAGCATGCGGCAGGATTTGAACGGCGTCTGGTTGTCGGCGGCGCGCAGCCGGTCGATGCTCGGGAGCATGAAGGCGGCGGTCTTGCCGGTGCCGGTCTGGGCGATGCCCATCAGGTCGCGCCCTTCGAGCACGGGCGGGATCGCCTGCGCCTGGATCGGGGTCGGAGTGGTGTAGCCCTGCAGGTCGAGCGCCTGGAGAACGGGCTGCGAAAGCCCCAGATCGGAGAACTGGACGGGCTGGTCGGAAGTCTGTGTCATAATGTGTCTGTAAACTCGTCAATATGCGGCGCGCGCGCAGAGCCGGGACGGAGTCCAGACGGAATCCACGCGCGTCGCGGGTGTCAAAACGACCCGCGTGAAAAGGGAAGTCTTTGGGGAGAACCGAAGGGCTGCCGGGGAAGGCTCTGTCTGGCCTACCGCTTCACGCGGGCGCGCACCTCGATGGAAAGCCATGTGGGGAAGTTGCGCGGGAAAGTCAATTTGTTTCGTGCCGGGGATGTCCAAGACTGCGCCGTGACTTATCCTTCCGTACGATGTAGATGGTCGTTCGATGGATTCCCGGTTTTCCAATGACGTCAACCTTGTCGGCGCCATCGCCGCCGTCCCTTCGATCCTGGAGGTGGTTTGCCAGTCCACGGGGATGGGCTTTGCCGCCGTGGCGCGCGTAACCGAAGATCGCTGGATCGCCTGCGGTGTGCGCGACGAGATCGATTTCGGTCTGGAACCCGGCGGCGAGCTCGACGTCGGCTCCACCATCTGCAACGAGATCCGCGACCATCGGACCGCGGTGGTGATCGACGATGTCGATAATGACCCTGTCTATTGCACGCACCACACGCCGAAGACCTACGGGCTGAAAAGCTATATCTCGGTGCCGATCATCCTGTCGAATCGCAGTTTTTTCGGCACTCTTTGTGCGATCTCGCCCAAGCCTGCACAGGTCAGCCAAGCCAAGATCCTCGGCATGTTCGAGCTGTTCGCCGATATGATCGGTTACCATGTCGAGGCGGCGCGCTCCGTGGAACGGACAAGCACGGCGCTGCTCGATGAACAGGAAACAGCGGCCCTGCGCGAACAGTTCATCGCCGTTCTGGGGCACGACCTGCGCAACCCCGTGGCCGGTGTCGAGGCCGGAATGCGAATTCTCAGGCAGGAACCGCTGAGCGAGCGCGGCGAATCCGTCGTCGGCATGATCGAAGGCAGCGTTTCGAGAATGGCCGGGCTGATCGACAACGTGATGGACTTTGCGCGGGGCCGGCTGGGCGGCGGACTGACGCTCGACCGCTCTTCGAAGAACATTGCGGACACGCTCCGGCAAGTGGTCTCGGAGTTCCGGGCGAGCCACCCCGACAGGGTGATTCTCGCGGAAATCCGCATCCAGGAAAAGGTGGAAGCCGACCACGGCCGCCTCGCGCAGATCTTTTCCAATCTCATCGGCAACGCCTTGATGCACGGCGATCCCGGCCAAGCCATCGATGTCACGCTCGATATTGAAGAGGGCGTGCTGGTCTTCCAATCGATCAACAAGGGCGATCCGATCCCCCGGGATGCCATGGAGAAGCTCTTCCTGCCATTCTCTCGCGGCGAGATGAGATCGAGCCTGCAAGGGCTCGGGCTCGGCCTCTACATCTGCTCCCAGATCGCCACGGCTCACGGCGGCAGCTTGAAAGCCAGTTCGGCAGATGGGGAGACGACGTTTGCCTTTCGGATGCCGCTCACCCAGGATGGGCACCCTTCCCGACAGGGTCTCGCTGACTAAAGCCTGCTGAGTTCGCTACCGCCCGATTTCGGTCCATGGGCTGCCTCGCCAACCGTCGAAAAGCAGACTGGCAGCTACTGCCGGGCTTCCCTAAAAAGCGGACGGTCCGCAAGCGACCCAGTTGCAGCCGTCCCGAATATGGCTCATCCTCGACAGATGGATAGCATCTGGCATCGCATCCGATACGACTGGTCAGGAAAGATTGCATTGCTAATTGTCTTCGGATGTTTGGCGCTTGTGCTCGTTGCCCTCCAAGCTGGCCCATCGTCTAACGTAGAAGGCCGCATCCTCCGAATTGGAAGCAGTCCCGATGGGTTCGGAGACGATCCGGTGCTCACTGTCGAATTACCCGACGGGACAATCCAAACGGTATTAACCGAAGCACCCTATGTTACCGACTGCAATGTAGGCAGCAAAATAGTTCTGATTAAACGCCGCTTGAGATACTCAGCCTCTCCACTAGGGTGCTGACCTCAAATGTCAGCTTCCCACCCAATTGTCGCTATTAAAGCGCCGCCTTGGCTTTCTCAGAAGCGGACAGGTAGCCTATGCCGCCGATAGGAAAAAAGCAGCCTGTCGGCTAACGGCCCATGTGTGGACCCAGATGCCCGGTTAAGAAAAAGCCAATAAGATCAATGAAATGGCTCGTAGTCTACGGGGTATCAGACTGTGACCAACAGGAAAGGGTTTGCGGCATAATCACTCTTTATGGCCTGTCGTTGTCAGAGGCTTCAAAGTCGCTAGATTGGTGCAATGACAGAAATCAACTCGCTGCAGCGAATCCGGTTGTCCAAAGAGGCTGGCGTGCGCTTCGTCT
>NZ_JAVAIL010000009.1:0-17606 GCF_030717865.1 Qipengyuania benthica
AAGATCAACCCTCCAGACGAGGCCAACACTCATCAAACGAGCGACCAGTTCTGTGCCAAATGTTCTGACGACGGACAACCTGCAGCACCTCGTTGCCGTACGCCATCGTGAAGAAGGCATAGGGCACGTTGTCGGTTCCCGCGCGGCGACGCATGAGCATGAGCACGATCAAGTCGTTCCGGACTGGGCCCGGTATGATGGTCCGGAACACCGGAAACTCCGCAACGAAGTTACGCGTGTGATCCTTGTCCCTGATCCAGCCATAAGTTCCGCGGAAGTTCGGAACTTCGACATCGGGAATGAGCGTCAGGCCGATCTTCACCAAGCCTTTAAGCGCCGCCACAGGCACGTAGGTGTCGCGGTGTAACTCGAACTTC
This sequence comes from Qipengyuania benthica, assembly GCF_030717865.1. NCBI lineage: Bacteria > Pseudomonadati > Pseudomonadota > Alphaproteobacteria > Sphingomonadales > Erythrobacteraceae > Qipengyuania > Qipengyuania benthica. The sequence continues at coordinate 378 of NZ_JAVAIL010000009.1, forward strand.
AATCGCCTTTCGGACTCGTCCACCTCGAAGAACGGCTCGTCTTCATACTCGCTAAGTTGGAAGCCTGATCCGTCGCTTTCGACACGCCAGCCCTTATTCGGGCCAGGCTTTTTGATCGTCGGCACGCCGCTTCGGCCCCTGATGCGTGACAAGGTGCGCATGGGTTTGGTCCAGTTGCCGAGGTGGTTCTCGATACCTTCGCCGAAAAGGTGGTTGCAGGTGTCGCATTCGTAGTTGCTGAAGAGGCCCGTGTTGCCGAACGCGGCGGGGAGAGCGTGTGCTTCGTCCTTGAACGTCACCGCCGGTTCCTCCCGATCGCAAAACCGGCAGTGCCTCGGGTGATCCGGGGCGCCCAAGATTACCTTCACGCCGGGTTCGAGAAAGACAGGTTCTGCACCTGCGTAATGCGCATCGTAAAAGTCGGCCGCTTCGGTAACGGCAGCAGGGAGGTCAGTCACTGAGAGATCCGATCAAGGTGCGCAGCTGGACACCCGCAACAACCATGATTTTTGCGCCGTGATTGGGCGGGTTGCGGGGATTGCTGCGAGGGACGCTATTGGAAGGTCTGGATTGGCCACTTTTCGGCGATGTTCTTTGGCCTTTCAGCCCTTTCTGCGGATTTCAGGTGCACCTATCCCGTGGCTGCGCACCGCTCGTGGAAGATCAGGCGGTCGAAGTTGTAGGCCAGATTGGCGAGCGTGAGTTTGGCCTGCGCGCGGGCAATGCCGATGGTGCGGATGAAGAGGCCATAACGGTTCTTCTGGTGGGCGAAGACATGCTCGACCCTGGCCCGGACTGCTGACTTTGCAGCATTCGCGCGCGCCATGTTCTCGGGCATCGGCCGGCCCTTGGGCTTCCGGCGATGGATGCGGCTTTTGAGCATATTGGCCTTCAGCCATGCTTCGTTCTTCTGGCTGCGATAGGCGCTGTCAGCCCAGACATCTGCGGCGGTGTTGCTCGTGTCGATTACGCGCCGCAACTGGCGCCCGTCGCTCTCTGTCGCCGATGTCACCGCTGCCTTGCGGATGAAGCCATAGCGTCGGTCGATGCTGATATGCGACTTGTAACCAAATACGGGCGTTGCGATCTGCGGCAGCGGCGTGCCATCGGGGCGATAGCGGATCTTGCCGCCGATCTTCACCGTCCAGCGCGCATCGACATCCTTCTGGTGAGCCTTATTCGGCTTGCCGCGCCAGATCTGCCTGGCCGACCTGCCGGCTTTAACGCCTCTTGATATAGAGGTGACATGAAATCGATGACGTGCGTCTCAGTTTGAACCCACATATGAAAGCCGTCTTCATCAAAATGGACGATGCCACCGCCATCACGTCCAAAAAGCATATTCTTGCCGGGTTCGACACAGAGGGCGAATCCACCGGCCACCGCTCGCGCCGGAATTTTGTAGTGTTTATTCATGATCAGCGCCCCGATGCAGGCGAATAAAGTACACGCCTTTCCTGGGTTACCTTCCTCTTTGATGGTGCCATGGATGACTTGATGGATACGGTTGAAGGCAGGCAAAGGTAGGGCAAAGTTGGGCATCATATATCTCTGCATCATTCCAACGTGTTAGAGCCACTGGATATTCGTTCTGGACGAGTGCGACGGAGCTTCCAGCCTAGTGCGGATTGCCAACATAATGGTCAAAGCTGTGAGTGATGCACTTCACGACCGGAAAGAATCTGCCTACCTACTGAGGAATGCCCACGAACCATTACAACTGGGAGATCGGTAAACCCCCGCCGACTATAGGTCAGCACAGTCTCGCGAAACACCGCATAATCGATCGGTATCTGCGTGAGTATGTCAAAATCTGTACCGCCACTCCTGTGCAGGAGAAGCTCAATCTTGCTGTAATCGATGGCTTTTGCGGCGGGGGTGTTTACGACTTCTTGGGTCAGCGGGTTCCGGGCTCTCCACTGGTCCTTCTCAATGCCATCACAGAGATGGAAGACAAGTTAAATGGATCGAGGCCGAAAGGTTTTGAGATCCGTACTGATTTCGTTTTTATCGATCTGGACCGAAGGAACACCGAGTTCTTGCGCGGCGAAATCGAAGCCTCGCCGTTTGCCGACCGGTTGGACAAATCGATTTTCATTTGGACTGACGACTTCAACGACCGCGTGCACGACGCGATAGCAACCGTCAAACGCCTTTCCACAAAGGGTCGCTCGATATGGTTACTTGACCAATATGGCTGGAGCGATGTTGCTTTTCGCTCGATGAGGCAGATCTTGGCCGAGCTGGAGAAAGCCGAGATATTCCTGACCTTCAGCGTGGACAGCTTGATCGATTACATGAGCGAGAAACGCCTCGAACAGCGCGGCTATCGCGATGTTGAGCTCGACCCGGGGTTCATCCGTGAAATATTGGCAGAAAAGGGCGAGGGAGATGGTTGGCGAACCCTCATACAAAACAGCCTCTACTCTCATCTCGTCGAGAAAACCGGAGCAGAATTTTACTCCCCCTTTTTCATTCATTCGACTGAGGCGCATAGAAGCTACTGGTTCCTTCATTTGTCGCGCCACCGAGAAGCCCGAAATGTTATCGGTACGATTCACTGGGAAGAAAGCACAGTTTCGCTGCATCATGGACGTGCTGGTCTGCAGGCCCTCGGATTCGAGCGAGATGCCGATCCACGCCAGCTCGACCTGCCCTATGGTTTTGATGGTGCAGCAAGGGAAAGGTCCATTTCAACTCTTATGGAGCAGATCCCTAGAAAGATCAGCGACGCGATAGATGCGGACCTAGCTCCATCGCTGGAAATGCTGTTCGGTCATCACTGCAATGATACGCCGGTGACACGAGAGATCATCGAGCAAGTGCTTCTGATGCTGAGGGACGAGAAGGAAATCGTCATCGAGGATGCAATCGGCAAGGAAAAACCGCGCGCGAGATCGGTTGCATGGACGGACAGATTTGTGAGAGCGAGGCAGCGCTTGCTGTTCAGCAAGCTGGGAACGTGATCGGCGTATGAGGCCACAGATGCCATCGCTTGGCGAAAATCCGATGCGATGATAGAGCATCGAAGCGAACTAAAATGCGAGTCATTTTCGATGTATGCGGATGCTGAGTGGGTAGGTGACGATGAGTGGGAGCGGTTGCCGCTTTTTCCCAATCTCCCGCCGTGTCCCTCGGTCTTGATGAACGCCGATGCGAGCTTTTTTGCCGACCCTTTCCTAACCGAGCTAGCGTTATCGAAGCCTTTGCAAAGATTGAGGGATATCGGCTTTCTCGGAGCGCTTGACTATATCAAGGTATCGAATGGGAGCGACGCGCACAGACGGCGGCACAATCGATTCGATCATTCCTTAGGAGTGACCGAACTGGCGCTGCTTTATGCGGATATTCGAGGGCTGACGCGCAGGGAAACTCGTGTGCTGGCAGCGGCGGGTCTTCTTCACGACATTGGCCATGGTCCGCTATCCCATACGCTAGAGCCGATCTTCAAATCTACCTTTGGGGTCAATCATCATGAGGCGGGTCTCTCGATCATGTATGGAGAGACATTGCTCGGCCGTGAAATACCGTCGATCATGGCCGCCTATGGCGTTGATCTGGATGAAGTGCTGGCGATGATCGAAGGAAAGCATGAAGGCGAACATTCCTTCTTGTTTTCCGGCCCAATCAATCTCGATACGATCGAGGGGATAAGCCGCTCGCGGATGTTCGCCGCGAAAGCAACGCGACCGTTCAATCCCAAGCGCCTAGTGGCCATGATCGCTGCCAGCGATGAGTGGCCTACCAAGGCAGCCGACGATTTTTGGCGACTCAAGGATGAAGTCTACAATCTCATCATTCATCATCCGGATGGTCTACTCTACGACGGCCTGGCACAAGCCTACATGTCGCACGAAATTCATCGATTTAGGCCTGAGTGGTTCCAATTCACCGAACAGAGATTGAGAGACCGAGCGCCCACCCTTTTTCATATCTTTGCTTGGGCGCGGAGTTCTAAGCGAAGAGCCTACAGACGCATATGCGAGCTAAGCCCCAAGCTCTTCGAATTTGAGGTCAAGGCTCCGACGCGGAAGTTTGACGTGATAGACAAGGTGCGGGTGCAAGGGAGCACGGACTTGGTCGCGAGATACGCGCAAAGCAAAAGCAGTCGCGGTGTAACGATCGCGCATCTAATTGGATCATAAAGAAGAGAAGAACGAATAGCGTGATGGGGCAAACGCCGGCGGCAGTGACCGCATTCGATCTAACGAAGCAGCGCTCGGAAGAGGGGCTTGCACGCATGCGTGAGATCGTAGCTTCCCAGATCGGTAGTGATGATCGTTTCGTAGTGGGCGTCAATGGAAGTTATGCGCGACGAGAAGTGACGAGTGGTTCAGACGTCGACTTGTTCGTCCTGTTTCGCAAAGATGCGATTACCGAGGCGGGCCGTCTGCAAGAAGCGGTCAGAGCTGCATTATCGGAGGCCGACTTCGAAATGCCATCAAGCGGAGGAGTTTTCGACGAACCACTGGCGATCAGCGCTCTTACGCAAACAATAGGCGGGCAAGGCGATTCCAATGTCTCGATCACCCGTCGGATGCTTCTGCTCCTCGAAGGTGAATGGATCTTCGGTGAGCAAACATTTGACGACGCCCGCAACCGTCTCCTCGCTCAGTATATTCCAGACTCAATCCGATCAGAACAAATCGCCATGTTCCTGCTCAACGATATCATCCGCTACTGGCGAACGATTTGCGTTGACCTCGAGCACAAGGTACTCATTGGAGGGAAGCCCCGGGCAATCCGGCTTATAAAGCTGCGATTTTCAAGAATGCTTCTGTTCGTCGCGGGCGTTCTCGCGGTTGGCGAGACTTTCGGTGTCGATCGTGACGAGAAACTCCGGCGCCTGAACGAATTGCTCGCCATCCCGACCTTCGAACGAGTCGATCATATCGTGGGTGAGAAGGCAGCTCCGATACTCGAGATCTATTCCGCGTTTCTGCATGCTTTGGACGATCCTGAAATACGTGCGGCGCTCTCCGTGCAATCTCCAGAGGGCGAAGACAGTCCGGAGTTCGAAGCACTCCGGGCGAAAGCGCAGGAGTTTCGCGATCTTCTGCTCGTGATGCTTCGGGACCACTTTGGCGAAAGCAATCCGACATTGTCTGCCTTGATGCTCTAAAAAGGGTGGCCAGACGGCCGAATAGCTGCCATTTTTGAGATTCTTGGCAGGAGATGGGCGTGGCAAAAAACTCGAAAATTGAATGGACTACGCACACCTTCAACCCTTGGTGGGGCTGCGTCAAGATGTCTCCGGCCTGCAAGTTCTGCTATGCTGAAAGCTGGTCCAAGCGTCTTGGCGAGCAAGTGTGGGGCATTAACGCAGATCGTCGCTTTTTCAGCGAACGACACTGGTCAGAACCAATCGCGTGGAACCGTCAAGCCGAGCGCGAAGGTGTCCGCGCGCGTGTTTTTTGCGCATCCATGGCAGATGTCTTTGAGGATCGTCGTGATCTCGATGGTGAACGCACAAAACTCTGGAAGCTCATTGAAGCGACACCGGCGCTCGATTGGCTGCTGCTGACCAAGCGGCCAGACCTCGTCTCGTCTTTTGTGCCTTGGGGTGAGGAATGGCCCAGCAATGTATGGATAGGCACGACGGCCGAAAATCAAGAATGGGCGGACAAGCGCCTGCCTGAGCTAGCTGCTTTGCCTGCGAAGGTGCGATTCATCTCGGCGGAGCCTTTGCTTGGTCCTGTAGCCCTGGGAGAATGGGCGAACTCGCTTGATTGGGTGATTACCGGCGGCGAGAGCGGACCAAAGGCCAGGCCTTCAAGCCCGTCCTGGTTTCGCGCTCTCCTTAATGATTGCATGGCGGCAGATATCCCGTTCCACTTTAAGCAATGGGGAGACTGGTCGCCAGGCCAAGGGATTAATCTCGCTAAGGCGCGCCAAGCGGCCGAGGCAGATGACGGAACAAAAATGTACCGGGTCGGCAAGAAAATAGCTGGTCGACACCTCGATGGCGAAACTTGGGACGGGCTGCCAAGGATCGATAGAGCGTAGCACAGTGGGAGCAAGGGTTACCTATTGCACTGCGCCGGGCAATACAGTCCCCTACCCACCGCTATTCGATGCAATACGCCAGAACCATGGTTTCGTTGATACCGACGGCCATCCCGAACGAATAGACGAAATCCCGGAAGTGGTTTGGAGCGATTCCTTGCGGTCGCTGCTTCTCGATCTTGCTTCGCCGGCTTCGGATTTCATTTCGCTTGGCTGTGATATGGGCGAGGACAAGAAGCCCGAGAGACGGCTTTCAACCCGCTCGGTAGCGGGCGGATATGTACAAATCATGGCGCGGGATCGCGAGCAACAAGGCGTCCCCGCATTGCAACCGCTCGCAAAGACGATTGAGGCACACCTAAAACAGGAAAGTGGCAACGATAATTGGGAAGCGGAATTGGCGCTGGTGCCAGTTGTTTTGGCAAACGAAAATGAAGTCATGTTGCAATCGATTTGGGTTTGGTTCCACGCGCGCGCTTCAACTCTTGAGCGTGCTCGAAGTTCACGCGAACGATTGTTGATTGCTTTTCGCCATGCTCTTCGAAAGTCTCAGAGTGATACATCGACCGAAAGAGGATAGAGCCTTTGTTGGGACCACATCGCCTAAGCGACAGGAATAGATCAAAGCCGGCGCAGACTATACCCAAGGCTCCGCGTCGTTAAATGACGGCTTTCGGACTGTCGGTGCGACAGCCTCTACGTCCGGCATGAGGCCGCGAAGCCGACATCGCTCCTGTTGAGTGAGAACCCGAAAAAGCGACTGCCATAATCTCTTGGACGACCTACAACAGTCGCGCCGAATCAGCCCGACGAGAACCGCTTCGCAAGCCGCGCGCTGGCCCCGCTTTGTGCGGCAAGCCTCGCCCCGTAGCGCATGACCGTTGCTGGATCGCGCCAGCGATAGGCCTGCATAATCGCCGGTAGCCCCTCCCCGGCCGCAAAATTGTCCTGCGCTACCCCGACGCGGACCGAATGGCTCGAGATGTCGCTAACCCACTGCTCGAGCCGTTGCTCGCTCGTTTCACCGAGCAAGCCCTTGGCGTGCGCGGCGCGGACAAGCCTGCGATAGATCAGCGTGATGCTGTTGGGGTGCAGCGGACGATTGCCGACCCGGCTCACCGAGCCGTCGAAATGCACCTCGACCCGTCGCAGCAGCGGTCCCGAGCGGATATCTGTCGCCTTTTTCCAGACGCGGATCGCTTGCATCGTCGCCGGGGACAGATAGGCATAGGCCCCCTCCCCTTCGGCATCGGTCTTGCTCGAGGGGATGAACAGCACCCCTGCCCCGCCCTCGCCCGCCTCGATATGATCGATCTCGATCGCCACCAGCTCGGAACGCCGACAGGCGGTGTCGTAGGCGACCCGCAGCAGCGCGGCATCGCGCAGGCCTAGCCAGTCGCGCCGACAGGCCTTCAGAAGATGCGAGAGACACACGCCCGTAGGTGGTCCGTCGAGGTCGGCGATATCGCCCTTGTAGCGTATCCCCTTAGCTTGGCGCTGGCGGGTGCCACGCGCACGGCGCATGGCCTTCAATTCGAGCTTCACCAGCGGTGCCGCGGTCGGATCGGTCAGCCCCGCCATCCTATAGGCCATTCCGACATGGACGAGATAGCGCGCGATTGTCGCGGGCGCGCGTCTCTTGATCGGGGTGCGCAGCCGACGCTCGGTTTCCAGGCCGCCAAGCGCCCTCACCCATTTCGCGACCAGCTTCCCGTCAGCGTCGGAGGCCCTCACCCTGTTCGCGCGACACCAATCGCCCCAGAGGCCAAGATCGGAAAGAAACGCGCGTTTGGTATTGGCCGACCACGCGCGCGCCGCCGCGTCGATCATGGCCGGATCGATTGCCGTTTTAGCGTCGGCGAGCGCGGCGACGGTCGCGATCACGGGCTCGCTCTCGCGATCGGCAAACCCGTTCGACGCGAGCGCTGAAACGCCGTTCGGAGCGATTTCGGAGGCCATTTGGTGGTTTTGTGCCAATCCTGTCAGCTTGTCTAGTAGTGATAAGCAGGCATTATCAACATTACGTGCCTTCCTCAGTGGACTGAACCGCTCGTTTTAAGCTACTATTGATACATGTCACGTCCGGCTCGTCCTCTTTGTGCGATACTCTGGTCGCCCGATCTGGTCGATGAGTTCGGCCGAACGATGGCATCGATCGGTCGCCTTGACGCCCGGATATCCGCCAGTTCGGTTGCCCCCGCGTGGATGCTGCGAGCCAGCTGGACCGGCTACGCCACAGCTCTGAGGCTGCAGCGGCACGAAATCGACGAAATCGACGTAATTTCACATTTCACCGGCGTTTCGATCCCGGGCCGCCCCCCCGTTGTCACCGCGGGCGATCCGTTCGGCGCTTACGCCGATTGGGCCGCAGAGCTGGCAGCCGGTCACGACCGTCATTGGCGCGAGGACATACCCTTTACCTTCGACATTCCCGATGGCTGGCGCGACGCCCCTCCCCTCGCCCGCGCCCTCGCCGTTCTCGATTCCTGGTCGCGGCAGGATAACACGCCCGCTCCCTGGCTGGCGTTTCCCAAGTTGCTGCGGCGAATGAATTTGACCAGGAACCCACTCCCTTGCCTGGTGACCGGCGACCCGGGCCTTCGCTTTCTTCACGGCACGCGGGAAGCCCAGCTTAAGCGTTTGCTCAAATCCTTGCGAGAACTAGCCGACGAAGGGTTGCGGCGTCTCGGCCGCCTCGAGGGCTATCGTATGCGCTACGGCGCTGCTGTCGGTGCCGAGCATCGTCCGGGCCATCTTCCCCGGTTAGGAACCTTGGCACTCGAGACGCCCTTCCTGGCCGCGCGAACACTTGTTGACCGATTTGACATCACACTCTCGGGAGCCGGGAAGCTCCTCTCAAGAGCGGCTGAAAAGGGTCTGCTGGTAGAAACAAGCGGTCGGACGAGCTGGCGTCTCTATGTTACTCCCGATGTCGGGATTGCCTTGGGGATTGTTGCACCCCCGCGCGGGCGTCCGCCCTCCCCGTCGCGCTCGTCACCGGCCCTCGACACTGTTCTTGCCGAGTTTGACAGAGAAATGGCGGAGATCGATCAGATGCTGTCGGATCATTCGCGAAAGCACACCGAAACTTAGAGAAGCTTTTCGATCGCCGCCATGATCGTCGTCTTATTAGCTCCTGAATTCGGGAGGATCTTGATGGTGAGCCCTGCCCCATTGGTCGGCCTGGTCACCGAGAGCATCGGAACACCGGATTTGGTCGGCACGGTTTCGGTCTGGACCTTCGTCCTCGGCTTGCCAGGCGCGGTGGTCGCCCTGATCAGGCGTTTAGCCGTCTCAGGCCCGGAAAGCGGTTCGCTCCCCGAGCTGCGTTCAGCAAGGATCGCCTCCGTCTCCTTGCGCATCGCCGAAAGCGAGCGCATTTCGTTGGCAAGCGGCTTAAGGTCTCGCGCGATGCGCACGGTGATGTCGTGACGATCGGCAAAAGCTACGATGAGTTCCTCGGGTAGCCGCGCGACGTTGAGCATCCGGCTGAGCCAGGACTTCGATATGTTGAGGTGCTCGGCCATCTGGGTAAGCGAGCCCTCGTAGAATTCGGACAGCGCCGCTTCGTACTCATGAGCGCGCTCCCAGTCGGTGATGTCCTTGCGCGACCGATTCTCGACATCCGATACCCGGAACGCCTCCTCGTCGGTAAGTTGCTGGACGGTCACCAGATAATCGAACTCTGGATGGTTGTGCTCGCGCAGCCACTGCACCGTCCACCAGCGCCTGACGCCGGCAATGATCTCGTAATCATGCTCTGGGTCGTCGCGCAGTCGCCTGACGATTGCCGGGATGCGCTGCTTTTTCGCCGAAAGGAAGGCGTCGATGAGATCGCGGCAACTCTCCTCCGATAGATGATCGAGATCGCGATTGTGGAGACGCCATGGCCGGCAGCGGGCTGGATCCACGAACTCCGTGCGATCCGTTACAACCTTACCCGATGCCAGGCGATTGAGCGCCTCGCTGCGACTGGCCATTATGCTCCTTGCCGGCGCCGCCTCCCCCTCCTCGATGTCATCATCGATCGATTCGGTAAGCAGCGAACCGAAGCCCTTATTACCCTTGGCCAAGACTCAATCTCCTTTCGTGTGTTGCCGTGGCGGCAGTTTGTTGCCACGTGGCAACGGCACTCTGAATGGTCTCGTACACCAGCTGACCATGGCAATGCGCCGGCACCGGCACGGGACTCGCCTGATAGCTATATCTCATTGATTCAGAACGACCTTCCAGATCGTTGCCACGTGGCAACATCATGCCATCACCTCCCCTGCCCGGCTCGCCCAGCTGCCGATAACTTCCTGCTCGATCTCCTCACAAACCGCATTGAGGTACTTCACGCACCGCATGTGCACCTCGCGTGACGTTACCGGCCGATCGAGCTCGAAAACGGTCTTGAGGCGTGAACTCGCATTGTCGATTTCGGCGCTCGTCGGCATTATCGATGTAAGCAAAGACCCGCCGAACACATCGCGCATCATGGCCAGAAGCTCGCGATGCATCGACTTGTTCTCGTCGACGCGGCTCGCGACCACGCGGATGAAATTGTAGGCCGGTCGCGCCCTGCCCCCCAACTGCTCGAGCTGTTCCATAGTGGTTCTCGCCATATCGACGAAGGATACAGTCGAAGAGAAGTCGATCACGCTTGGCGGCATCGGGATCACCATGGCATTCGCTGCCTGGAGAACCGCCATCGACACCATTCCGAGAGCCGGCGGCGGATCCATGATAACGACATCATAGTCGTGAACGACCTCGCCGATCGCATTCGAAATCAGATCAATCACATCGAAGCTTCGCGTCTGAGCCAGGTGCGCAGCTATCTCATACTCCAGATTATAGAGCTTGAGATTTGAAGGGATAAGGCTGAGGCCGTGAAAGTGCGTGTCCCGGATGATCGAGCGGACCCCGAGCAACTCGGGGTCGTGAAAATGCCCGTAAAGCGTATCGTTCTCACCGAGATCGATATCGGGACGATATCCGAACATCATGGTCGAGCTGGCCTGGCTGTCGCAGTCGACGAGCAAGGTCCTGTACCCCTTAATCGCAAAGTGCTGCGCAAGGTGCACCGCGATCGTCGACTTGCCGACGCCGCCCTTGAAGTTCGACACCGAGATAATCGCCGGCGTGTCTTCCGGATCGCGCCAAGGCCTTGTTCCGAAAACCTTGCGCATCTTATCAAGCTCGGTGAGATTGTACGGCAAGCGGTGACCCGAAGGGGTGCGACTGCGCTCGGGCAAACGGCCATCGCGTTCGGCCTCTCGGATTGCCGATGCCGTTCGATCGACGAGTTCTGCGGCCTTCGAGATGGGGAAGGTTGGGCCCGCCTTCTCTCCGGTTTCGGGATCGAGCGCGTGTGTCTGGAGCCGCTTGAGAATTGCCAGTGACTTGCGATGAAGGGAACGGAGATCATCGGTTGCTGAGCTGCCTGGAAGCCCATCGGCTGAAATCTTGGTGGCCATCTACTATCCTTCTTGGAAGTCTGGACATCAATTTAGCCCGAGTTGACGCTTTCAGCAACGACTTGGCCAAAAAACTTACAGCTACACCGATGATCTCCGAGCCACTTGCGGGCAGTCGCGGGCGAGTAAACGCGTTCGCCGATGATCTTCGAGCCCTTTTGAACTGCTTGATCCAACCATCGGACTCGCAAAACCGAGCTGTGGACGAAAACCGATGATCTCAGAGCCAGGCCGATGAACTCAGTGCAGAAATGCAATGATCTCGGTGCCTAAGAACCGATGATCTCAGAGCGCATACCTACTTATAGAGAATCTCCTCCTTCGAATCCGATTCGCAATCGGTTAAATTTTGAGTTTGAAAGTTTGATATTGGCATGTTTTGCTCAACGGACCCGACATCATCGGTGATTTTGCAGGTTTTCGGCCACAAATCGTCCGTAAATCGCCAAAGGGCTTGATTTAGCCCCCCAACCCTGTTGTTGATCCAGCCACCGAGGCCCGCCGAATCGGGGGAGGGGACTATGACGCAGGATGACAAGAAACCGGTTGGCCACCAATACGCTCTGGCAATGCTGGCTGGCGGCGAGAAACAGGTCCGTACACTTGCCGAGCATGCTGGCTCGCAACTGACGCTCGACGCATTCCTGAGAGTTCAGGACGAAAACCCGGTGCCGGCGTTTCTGCATTCGGCGTTATGCGCCATGTCGCTCCCAACAAAGCGCCCCAAGGACGAGTTCGAACCGATCATTCGCGAGGACGGTCGCTATGCGCTGGCAATCAATCCCCGGCCGGTGCTGCAGGAGATCGATGGCAAGCGAGTGATGAAGAGTCTGGGTGTTCCTTTCGGATCCTATCCCCGCGTGGCGCTAATCTACATGCTCTCGCAAGCGGTTCAGCAACGGTCGCGCGATGTTTATCTCGGCCGCAATTTCACTGATTGGATGCGGCGTCTCGGATATCAGACGATTTCATACGGGCCACGCGGTACTGCCAATCTGATGAAGCAGCAGGTCGATCGGTTGCTTGCCTGTGAATGGCAGATCAGATGGGACGGCGCCGATACGGACCAGAACGCCTTTGCCGTCAGGGATGTAAAGATTTCCAGCGAATATGCCGGCTCGCTGGACAAGGACGGTGCCTTCGCTCGCGAAATCAGAATGTCGGAGGTCTTCTATCAGCATCTCGTTGAACATGCGGTTCCACTCAATGAAGTGGCGATCCGAGAACTGAAGGGAGCGCCGACCGCGCTCGATCTCTACACCTATCTTGCCTACCGGCTCCCCCGTGTTACCGCCGAGCGCGGCCAGGCACTCTCGTGGGACCAGTTGGCCAAGCATTTGGGCAACGCCGCGGACAGCAAACGATTTCGCCAGACCGTCCGTGAAACAATGCAACTTGTTACATCAGTCTATCCGAACGCCAATGTCGATGTTTCGGGGAGGAAGGTCGTCCTTTATCCTTCACCAGCGCCGCTCGAGAAGAAGCTCGTTGGAGCCCATCTACGGCTCGTTGGAATCGAACCGCGCAGCAAGCGGAAAGCCCTGTCCAAAAGGACAGGCGAAGCAGAGGGCAGGGCGAAGACGTTGCCGGAAGTCGAAACCTTGGCGTTTCCGTCAGGGTCGCTTCAGTATGGAAAGCGCGAAGAAGCTTTTTTGCGGATTGGCCGCGAAAAGGGTGCTCCCTGGGATGTCGATCTGATGGCGAGCCAATTCCGCAGTGGCTGCCCGGACTTCGAACGCCCTCGAACCGAGAAAGAATGGCTTCGCATCTGGGAAAGTTTCGTCATCTCCTATGCCAAGCGGAGAGCCGCGCACCAATAGGAGCGGTGCACTTACGCCCATACGGACGATCGCGCAGAGGCACCAACCTTCTCGTGTGGTGTCCCGCCACCGTTGCCATATAGTCCTACGATACGCGCATCGTCGGCTTCTTGGTTTCACGGGGACACCGAGAACACAATGAATCTTGCCACATTCCCGGCGAAACGGGATTTCCGCTACTATTGAGCAGAGGCAATTCCTGGGAAGGCTTGATTGCCCTCCGGTCGATCCGCTTGTGCGTTAACTCCAAAAACCAGAACCACGAAATTCGGGATAAAGCACTGACGAACCTCTCGACCTTGGCCTCTTGTGTTGGCTGAGAAAGGAACATTGACCCTGGAATCAGAAAAAGATTTTTCACAACCACACCTTTGGCGTGATTTGAATATCGCCAGACCCCCTGAGACCGGCAAGCATGGTGCAAGTATCAACACTCGTCTCGGTTTCATTCTTAAAAGTGGAGGAAGAGGTTCGGGGTAAAGGAGGAGCAACTATGCTGACCTGTCTGAGCCCAACTCAGGAAACAATCGACACGGTAGCAGGACTTCGCGGCAAGTGGCATGGCAGCTACGCCATGTGCCGATGTCCAGCACACCGCGACAGCACGCCGTCCCTCTCGATCAGGCAGGGCCAGCACGGAATACTGGTACACTGCTTTGCCGGATGCCAAAATGAAGACGTACTGCGAGCAATCTCGCGAACGCGGCCCGTATTCAATTCGCCAGCACCCAAATTTCAGCCAAGTCCATCGTCAGCGAATGCGCGGCGAATATGGGACCAGGGCCGGGAGATCTGCGAAACGCTCGCTGAGGCATACCTGAAATCGCGCAATCTTCCGTTGGATCTCCGCGATATCCGTTACCACCATAAATGTCCGTTCGGACGCAAACCCAATGCCGTCTTCAGACCCGCGCTTCTCGTTGCGGTGAGGGATCGCCTGGAGATCATGGCAATCCAGCGTATCGCGCTCGGATCGAAAGGGCTGTGCCACAAAGGCAAATACATGCTTGGGCGGCCGGGGATGGGCGCCTGGTCACCGTCGTTCAAAGGCGCCACGCTCGGCCTTGCGGAGAGCATGGAAGATGCAGTCGCCTACACCAGGATCAAAGGAATTCCGTGCTGGAGTACGCTCGGAGCCGAACGCCTGGCTCTTGTCCGAATACCGGACGGCGTAAAGACGGTCGTGATCGCCGAGGACAACAACAGGGCAGGGCGGCTTGGCGCACTGGCGGCAATTGAGGCGTACGCGACTAAAGACCGGACGGTTCTCCGCGATCCTCCGCCACGAAAGGCGGGCGACTGGGCCGAGGTGAACGAGAACACTGGAGGATAGGACTGCGGTTCGAGGGGGAGGGGAGAGGGAAGCTTGGTTGCGGATCAACATCAGGAGCAGACCGTGACCGACCTATTCGAACAATCCGACCACCGCCTCAAGGGGGCGATCGAGGAAGTCGCCCAGAACATCGCAGGCTCGATCCTTTCGAAGAAGAGCCTCTTTGCGATCATGGAGCAGCTGCACGGCTGCACATCGGCGAATGGATCCTGGACGCAGCGCGATGCCTACGATTTGCTTGAGGCGGGGCTGGCGCTTCATCTTTCGGCGCGTTCGACACCCTTGCTCGAAGATGTGCCTGCGCTGTCGGAACTGGTCGACTCGCTGCCCACCCACACCGTTCGAAGCGAAGATCAGATCCGCTTCCAGCAATTCTCGACGCCGGCCGATCTGGCGGCGCTCGCCGTGATCGCCGCGCAACCCCGCAGCACTGACATCGTCCTGGAACCGAGTGCCGGGCATGGCTCTCTCGTGAGCATGTTGCCGGCTGTCGCGCAGCTCCACCTCAACGAAATCGATCCTCGTCGCCGTGCGAAGCTGTCGCTTCTTTTCGAAAGAGCCACGATCACCGGCTTCGACGGTGCGATGCTGACGTCCCTTTCGGCGCACGACCTCCGGCCAACGGTGATCTTGATGAACCCGCCGTTTTCGCGTTCGCAGGGCAGGGGGGTCGACCAATTCGCAGCGGTCCGTCACCTGCGCGCGGCCTTGGCGAAGTTGCTTCCGGGCGGCCGCGTCGTTGCCATCATGCCTGACTGGTTCACCCCCAGCGCCAAGATGCTGCGGATCTACGAGGAAACCTTCGCAAACTGCACGGTGCAGACATCCTGCAGGCTCGCCAAATGCTATCACAAGCAGGGCACGAGCGTGGCGGTCCGGTTGCTGGTCATCGACAAGGTTCCGGGCAATTCGAAACCGTCCTTGATTGCACGCGACACCGTCTCCGAGCTTGCCGAATGCTTTTTGATCGTGAAGCGGATCGACCCCGCGACAGCGCCGCCGGCACGACCCACCCGGATCAAGCCGAAGGCGACAAGCCTGTTCAAGTCGATGCGCGCCAAGCCGCGCACCACGCCTAAGATCGAGCGCAAGCTTGCGGCGCGCGAGATCGTCACGGTGGACTATGCCAAGCTGGAAGCGCCCCGCGCGCTCGGGGCGCAATCGGGCGTCTACGTTCCCTATCGGCCGAGCCGGATCAACATCCAGGGCTCCCGGAAACACCCGACACCCCTCGTCGAGAGCGTCGCCATGGGATCGATCCCGGCGCCGGTGCCCGATTACATACCGCGGCTTCACGATTGCATTCTGAACGAGGCGCATCTCTCCGAAGCGCAGCTCGAAACGATCATTTACGCCGGCAACGCCTGGACGCAGTTTCTTCCGGGCAAGTTCGTGCCGTCAGAGGAGGGGGTGGGTCTTTCGCTGTCCGAGAACGGCAAGGCCTATCGGAAGGGCTATTTCTTGGGCGATGGGACCGGAGCGGGGAAGGGGCGCCAAATTGCAGCCTGCATCCTCGACAACTGGTTGGCGGGCCGCAGGCAAGCGATCTGGATATCCAAGAACGAAAGCCTCCTCGAAGATGCCCGCCGCGACTGGGCCGCGATCGGCGGGCTCCCCGCCGACATCCAACCGCTCTCCAGCTGGAAGATCGACCAAGAACTTCCCTTCCGCGACGGCATCGTCTTTGTGACCTATCCAACGCTGCGCAGCCAACGCCAGGATGCGACACGCCTGAAGCAGCTGCTCGACTGGGCTGACACCGACTTCGACGGCGTCATCGCCTTCGACGAAAGCCACGAGATGGGCGGCGTGGCAGGAGGCGAGGGCGCGCGCGGCGCGAAGCCGGGTTCCCTGCAAGGGATCGCCGGTGTCCTGCTCCAGAACCACCTCCCCGATGCCCGCGTTCTATACGCGTCTGCCACGGGCGCATCCGACGTCAACAACCTCGCCTATGCCGTTCGCCTCGGCCTCTGGGGACCGGGAACCGCATTCTCGAACCGCGAGGACTTCATCAGCCAGATCCGGTCGGGCGGGATCGCCGCGATGGAACTGGTGTCCCGTGACCTGAAGGCGCTGGGCCTCTATCAGGCGAGGGCACTGAGCTTTGCCGGTGTCGAATACGAGGTGCTCAAGCACGATCTGACAAACGATCAGATCGGCATCTACGACACCTATGCGGACGCCTGGGCGATCATCCATCAGAACATGGAGGAGGCACTGGCGCTTACAAACGTCGTCGACGATCTCGACGGCGACACGCTCAACAGCGGCGCAAAGGCCGCGGCCCGCTCTCGCTTCGAAGGCGCCAAGCAACGCTTCTTCAACCAGGTCCTTCTCTCCATGAAGCTGCCGACCCTGATCGCCGCAATCAATGGCCATATCGACGACGACAAGGCGATCGTCGTCCAGCTCGTCTCCACGGCCGAGAGCATTCTGGACAGGCGTCTCGACAGTCTATCTCCCGAGGAACGCGCCGAGCTTGATCTGGACCTCAGTCCTCGCGAGTATGTCTAATGTTGAGCTCAGCATTAGACATATTCTTTGCAGTCGCAGTTTATGTCGAGCGTCGCAGCCGGAGGCGCGGGATTGCGTCGGTTCGTCATGATTT